>NZ_JBQXPN010000003.1:0-447499 GCF_052656125.1 Bacillus sp. WC2507
TCTTGAAAAGAGAATGATTCCAAAAGAACAAATCATCATTTTTGATGAGGCCCAACGAGCATGGGATACAAAAAAAGTCGATCAATCGCTTACTAAACGAAATCAAAAAGCCCAAAACTTAAGTGAACCGGATATTATAATGAATATTACAACAAACAATAAACCGTGGAGTGTAACAATTGGCTTAATTGGTGACGGACAGGAGATCTATTCTGGGGAAGAAGGCGGTCTCTCTCTGTGGAATACTGCGATCGCGGGAAAAACGTGACTGTTCACTCTAAACATTCTAATTCTTTATTTACAAATGCAGCACATTATAGAACACATTCTCAGCTACATTTAAACTCATCTTTCCGTGCTCATACAGCTTTAAAATACTATGAAATTATTAATACTTTATTGGATGCTAATTTTAAACAAACAAAACAGCTTATTCATCATCTACCGAAAGAACATTATCAACTTTTTATTACGCGTGATTTAGACAAAGCCAAACTCACTTTACATCAGCTTTATCAGGATGATACAAAAACAGTTGGTGTTGTCTGTGCTGGTGGCGCTGATCGTCAAAAAGAAGTCCCTGTTCTACCAAGAGATGAACGATATGAACACCCTAGTAAGATCGCCCAATACTTTAACTATCCCGAATCCCAATACTATTGTAAAGCGCTCAACTATAGTTCAACTGAATTCCAAACACAGGGACTTGAACTAGATATGACGCTCGTTCATTGGGATGATGATCTATATCTACAGAATGGAACTTGGAAGGGGCGGCACTATCAATGGGGTGTCGAAGATCCGTTCCAAATTAAACTCAATGCATATAGAGTTATTTTAACCAGAGGTCGAGATGGAACAATTATTTACATACCACCAAAAACCATTCTAGATGAAACTTGGAACTTATTAAAAAATGATTTGCATATTCCTGAATTGATGTTTTAAGGCTAATGATAAGAGACTCTATTCTACGCTCCTTTAGAATATCGTCTCTTATTTTTTATTTTACAGCAACCAGAGAATTGTTCTTACATGCCTTAGAACTTTTGCAAGAAGTTGTCTCTTCAAACAACTAATATTCTAGGAAATTGCAACTAAAGAAGTTGCTGTTTCTTTTATTCCTCTAAAAACTGAATCGCTTTGCGGTATTTTTCTAATCGTTTTAGGTCTTTATCCGTTATCCTAGCAAGTCGGGAGCGGTCAGAATTATGTTTTAAGTCTGCAAGTTTGACAGTACGGGCAAGAGAATTTTCTTTCACTTTGCTCAGATACTCAAAATAAGGCGTGTATTTCTCTTTTGTCAGTACTTGCACTGCTTCAACTATATTATGAGGTATACCAGCACTTAACAGATCATTAGCAGTTATCTCCGTATCTTCCAGAACATCATGCAAATAAGCAGTAGCTTTCTCTTCAGTCGTATTTACAAAGATAGCAACTGTCTCAAGGTGTTTGATATAGTCCATACCAGCTGTATCTACTTGTCCAGCATGGGCTTCTTAGCTATCTCATGAGCTATCTTTATAAAAGATGCCATCCTCTCTGTATATTTCTACAAAAAGTATAGCGTTTTTGATTATAGGGGGCACCATACATGCCCATCAACTTAAGGATGGATACAAAACAAAATTTTGTTCATTTGAACTGAAATCTCTCCAAATGGGGGGATTTATTAAAAATAAGCACGCAAAATAAACCCTAACGGGTTTCATTTTTTCACTATGCAGCTTTCTTTTGCTTGCTGCATCCACTATACTCATAGATAACACCCATAATATCAAAAACAGTCTTTTTTTCGTATCTACGTCCGTTTTGTTGTAGAAGGTGAAACAGGCGGGTTAGAAGCTTTGTTATCTCTTGGGTATTTTGTATGGATTGATAGAGGAGAAATAGATGGTCTTGAATCATTCCAATTGCTTTATATTCACTTAATTCTTTTTGCTTCTTCTGTAATAAAAGTTGACGCATTTTAAACATGGTAGAAGAACATAAGAAAATAGCGATCAGTTTTCCGTATAAATGGCACTCTATTCTTTCTTGTTTGACAGTGCGACAATGATCTATATCAAATAATGATTTCCACGTTTTAAAAACAATTTCTATCTGCCAGCGTAATGTATACAATTCATGTACTTGTTCCATCGGAACCCACTCCCAAGGTGCATTTGTCACATATACATTTAATCCCGCTACTAATTTACTTTTCTCTAAATAGATTCTGTGTTTTGACTTTTCTTTTTCTGCAATTTTCTCTAGGCGTTTTTGTAATTGTGCCGCTGTTAAACGATGAAAAACGAGACGTGAAAATAACTGCTGTTTATCTCCAATATAAGCTTGCTGATATTCTATCGTTTCCCCTGGTTGGAGTTAATTCAAAATCTGTATGACATTGATTTGTATGTATTCTGATTGTTTTTTAATGGAACCATTTTTAAAATATTCCGGATCTGGATTTTTTACATA
Source organism: Bacillus sp. WC2507 (assembly GCF_052656125.1). Classification (NCBI taxonomy): domain Bacteria; kingdom Bacillati; phylum Bacillota; class Bacilli; order Caryophanales; family Bacillaceae; genus Bacillus; species Bacillus sp. WC2507. The sequence goes on from NZ_JBQXPN010000003.1 coordinate 2,467, forward strand.
TACGTTTGTATTTAACTTTAACCGCGAAATATAATACGTACCTCGTTGATCCATTTGATCTAAATCCTCTAATGAAAAATATCCTAAATCACGAATACATAAATCGCCTGGCCGTAACGTATCTAAACATTCTGTTCCGAATGTTTTATCATTATTTTTTCCAGGTCCCACTTGAAAATTAAGAAATTGTCCACTATGCAAATCATATTCTAATTGAATTTTGATCCCAGCTGTTTGCGCACAGCCACCTGAACCAGGATATATATGTTCCAAAGTATGGGGTACTTGAAACATAGTGGCATCCATGATGCGAATACGTTTAAAATGCGCAAAAAGTTGGCTAGAAATGTGAGTTTGTTCACAGATTTTTTGTTGTAACAACAAAGAAAAGATATGTTTTAAAAATAACACTGATTTTTCGTTAAATCGTTTATTTAAGCCCTCCGGGCTAAGTACAGTATCTGTAACTGCGTGAAGTCTACTACATAATCGTACTAAAGGATCACTGGCCACCCTTTGACTAATCCAAATACAAATGGTAGCTAAATCTGATCCCGAAAATTTGCGTTTTCTCTTTACAAACTTCATCTCTCTTGCTAGTTCTTCCAAAAATTCGGGTGTGATATAGCGCTGTAATTCTTCCGCAAATGGTTGTAACTTCTCTTGAATCGAGAGATTCATAAAAAAACGTCACCCTTTCTCATTTATATTATGTAAGAAAGAATAACGTTTTTTTGTACTTGGGGGTAGTAAAAATCCTTCAGTTGATGGGCATGGGTGCCCCCGCATAGGTAATGCTAAATGAAGAAGCGTCATTAATACTTGACCTTGACCTTGTCCGTATCCTGTATCTACCATTGGATTCCATGATATTCAAATTTTTTTATCCACATGCGGACCATTTCGTGATTCGCTCCTAGTGATTTCGCGATGTCTTCTATACTTTCATTTCCATTTTAATAATGTATAACTGCATTCATTTTGTCTTCTGCAATAAATTTAGTCATAAAAAAACTGCACCTCCGATTGTTAGACACAGTCTAACAATCGGAGGCGCAGTTCACATTTATCAACCTGTTTATGTTTTTTTCAAACTTTGCAACAGAACCACCCTATTGATCATATATAAAATAAGAAAATTCGCATTATTTTCTCGCGGAAATAGGTGGAACCGTAATAACTATGTCATGATTTTTTAACTGTACGCGAAAAATATATACCGGTTGAGAAAAACCTTTTGTATCAGTGACGTGCTCCAAATTATACTCTGTAATGACTAATGTCTCACCTTCAAATTCTTCACCCGCTTCGAAAGTTCCCATAGGATAAATGTCTCCTTGTTTCAGCTTTTGAAATGCTTCTTTTGGAGAAATAATTTCGACGTCTCGCACTATTTCACCTTTAGAATCGTAAACAGGCATTTTTTTACCTTCATTACTTAACTCTAGTGATGTTTTTATAGTGACATGAGACATATCTGTTTTTCTGTAAGGATCAAATGGCATATTACCAAATTCCTTCATTTGATACGAAATAATTATTCCAAGTGCGACGAAGCTTACTGCAGTAGGTAAGATTAAATATTTGACTATTTGTGTGTGTGATTCCTTTTTTTTAATAAAAATAAGAATTATATTTAATATACAATACCCAAGCATCATTCCTATAGTATTATGAAGTAAATCGTCTAGTTCCGCACTTCCACGAAGTGTTATAAATTGAAGAGTTTCAATAAATAAAGATGTTGTAATTGAACTGATTAACATCCATTTTGCTTTTAAAAAAACTTCACTAAATAAAGGTAATAAAATCCCTAACGGCAACAGCATACCTATATTAACAATGATATGAAAAAAAGAATTAAATGAAAATTGATTCCATGCTTGTTGATACTGGCTTAGTACATCGAAATCAATTGTTCTTACAAAGATATTCCCAGCTGAACGACCAAATGTGGTAGCCATTATTAAAAGAGAATAATATCCTATTATTGATATAAATAATATAACTTGTCGTTTTGTAAATTTCTTTTCTAGTTCATTAATAAAATTCATTTTACACCTACTTTAAAAATTCCGCCTAATCCATTGATAAACCTTGCATATCCTGGTATTGCTTTTCTAACAACTTGGGATTCTTATATTTACTAAAGAAATAAGATTCCGCCATGTATTACACTTTTTTTTGAAACTTTGTTGTTCTTTTCTCCTTTCATCCTTACAAAGAGCAAAACCTCTCCTGACCATAATTTGTAGATTTATTTTTCTCCTACCTCTGTCTATTAACAATACTTGATTATAGCTCTGTAACCTTTTTTATTCATCTCGTGTTATTCTACGAATAGTTTAAGGTATAAGCACTTTTTATTTGATATTTAGTTCTGGTTCACTGAAAACATATATTCTTTGTATGTTTTTCGTGTGGATAGAATAAGCCCCATCATTAGCATGTTCGAAAATAAAGAGCTTCCGCCATATGATAAAAATGGAAGTGCAATACCTTTGACAGGCATTAATCCCACAATCATACCGATATTTTGAAAAAATTGTAACATTAGAACGCCTACAATTCCTGCGCATAGTAAGGTGCCGAATAAATTATTTGCGGAATTACCAATTATAAGTATTCGGGAAAGCAGTAAGAAGAATATGCATATTATAAAAGTGGCAACTATAAAACCGCCTTCTTCGGCAATTGTGGCAAAAATGAAATCAGTATGTTTTTCTGGAATATAAACATTTCCAGAACCGAAGCCTTTTCCTTCTATCCCTCCACTACCAACAGCTAAAATTGATTGTTGAGTTTGATATCCCTGATCTGTATGCTGAAATGGATCTAACCAGCCTAAAATTCGCGATTGTTGGTGAGGCTTTAATAAAGTAACTAACTTATTGAAGAAAATATCTGGATATTTTACGTATATAAATATTAAAGCAGACAATACAGTCATCGGAATTCCTGCACATAGTACGATTAACTTTTTTTGAATTCCTGACATAAATATAATACATGCAATGGCTGCTATATATAGGAACACCATTCCCGTATCGGGTTGACTATAAACAAATAACGCTGGTGGAATAGATATCAAAAATATTTTACCAATCAAAAGTAAATCAGTTTGAAATGTCCGTGCCATATACTGTGCATTATGTTTTACGACTAAACTTGCGACCAGAAGAAGTAAGGCAAGCTTAAAAAATTCAGCTGGTTGAGTAGCACCGATAATTGGAAATCTAAACCATCTTTTTGCACCTGATATTTCAGGTGTAAAACTTGATACTGGTAATATCTTTAAGATGATAATTGAGATGAACCCCACAATATAAATCGGCCAAGCTAATTTTTGTAATTGATCTAAATCGAGATTGGCAACAATTAATAATAAAACAAATCCGATGGCGTAATTTACCATTTGTTTCATAGCAAAATTTTGGTTACCATATTGCCCGGTTTGCTGACTACTGTATATTGCAACAATACTGGTGACACATAATATGAATAAAATGAATATTAGTTTCTTATCTAATTTTTTTAAAAAAACTATTTTTTCCACCATTTCAACCCCCTAGCCATTGTGGTATATACTTTTTATAGGAGCTATCCTGTTTTTTATGTGTACATTAACATTTATTAATATAATTTTACAATAATAAGGATACATTGAACATTCTCAAAATTATCCATACTGATTAGACTACTTTAAAAAGGTGTATGATTAGTTTGGTAAGGAAAGTTTATTTAAATAGAGACATTATCAACCTAATATTATTTTGTAGAATGTGAAATGGTACCTACGGTAAAACCTAAATTCTCGTAACTTGGTGGAGTGCTTTTTAAATCCTGCCTACTTTGCATGAGTCACTCCAAACTTATCAGAAACAGACATGTAGTCAGACTATTTTTAGAATACGGGTATCACTATGACCTGATTTAATAGATCTCTCACATGAATCTTAAAGTTCTTACATTAAAAATTTTCTGAAATATATTTTGAATTTTTTCGGAGAAGTTCTTCAATAAGTTTTGCTTTTTCATTCACCTTTGTTGCATATGTGAAATCACCATAACAATATGGATACCTAAAATTTTTTTTATTTCCACCACAAGTGTACATCTCTGGATTTTGATCAACTTTCATCTTAGAAAAATTTTTGGCCGAATCTTCCGAGTGTTGTTTAACTTCTTGACTAGCAATAAAATCAATATACCCTGGTCCCATATTATAGCTTTGAATAATTGTATCCATGCTAACATCTTTTTCCGTTCCATATTTGTACATTTGAGCAAAGTGTTTTACCCCTTGTTTAATGCTCGAGCTTGTCTCTTGAATTTCATTTGGCGTTAATCCAAGTGATTCAGAAGACTGCATAGGATCGTTACCCTCACCTCTACTCTCCTGGTACATAATTCCTAATAAAACTGCTGTTTTCTCTCCTAAATTATATTTTTCTAATTCTCTTTTCAAGGTGGGCTCATATTGCAATAAACGTTTTTCGGCAGCAATCACTTTATTTCTTTGAATATTGGTTTTATGCTTAACATAAAATATTCCAAGCATGGTTCCTAAACCTAAAATACTAATATAGAATAATATAATAAATCGTGTTTTAATCGTATCCTTCATATACTCCTCCTCGTATTAAAAATTCGTACCTTTTCGGACTCAAAATTATTTCTTTTAGGTGCAAAGTTTAATATAGAAATTTAAAGAAAAACAACCGCCTGAATTGGAGGATTTTTCAAAGGGGGTTATTCTTTGAATCGTTTCCGTACCCCTACAAATGTCACACTTTTTTTGAACTTTGCTGTTCTTTGTTTTGCCCAATTGATACATTTCTTTTCAATTAAATGATACGATAATATAGAACAAAGTATTGTCGTTGTAATACATAAGATAAGAAGGAAAAGGGTGGGTATCTTTGCATACAAAAGTTTAAAGAGTACCATAGTGATTGGAAAATGACATAAATAGATACTATATGAAATTTCCCCTAAATAAACAAATACACCCTTATTTAAAATAGCTTTTACCTTTAGGTTATTCATTGCCATAATGATTATTATACTAACACCAATTACGACACCCCAATCTTTTAATAAGAAAGTAGTATCATTACTAGAAAGCCCATAAATCATAATGGAATATAGATATAGAAAGACCCCTAATGCGATAAGAAGTTTTCTGTTTAAGTTTTTCATACTTCTATATAATTGAGTAAGTTCTTCCTGATGTTTAAAAAGTAGCATTCCTACCATAAACATAGATGTGAAATGCAGTGTATCGGCATAACCATTATAAAACCCCTCAGCTTTCCCAATATGCAACATATTAAGGAAAATACCAATTAAAGAAAAGCTCATAGCAAACAGTAGCGTTTTCTTCCAACTCTGTTTATAAAACAGAAGGAATAACAACGGAAACACAATAGATATACGCATTTCTTGAGCTAATGACCAGATAACCGGATTATAATTATCCGTAAAAAAGTTATTCAGAAGTACAAAGTGATTCATAATATCTAAGTTTGTTATTGGCCCTTGCCACTTATCATAGAACCAATCTCGTAGTCCCGTAACTTCATATGGTGAAAACAAAATAAATAAAGCAAAGGTGATGAATATCCAGAAATAATAAGGGATATAGATTCGTACAAATCGCTTAATTAAATATCCCCAATAATTTGTTTTTGAATGATAGAGTGCCATAGATAGCACAAAACCACTGAGTACATAAAAAACGATTACAGCTTCCCCACCAGCCCATAAAAACCTAAGCGGGGAAAATTTAATAGAATTAGGCAACGATGGTAGCATTAAACAAAAATGTCCAAATACAACTGTAATAGCCGCTAGTCCTCGTATTGAGTCTAATTCGTTTATTCTCTTACTCATAAAGTGTTCTCCTTGTATATTGTAGTTTTTGCTGTTAATAAAGGTCATTTCAACCCTTGATACTACAAAAAAAGTTGTGTATCTTTTAAAGAGAGTTTTCATATTCATGCATAAATTATACAAAGAAAATATAAAATTTATCTAAAGTTTTTTTTAAAGTTTATCTAAAGTTTTTTTAAAAATTCATCTAAAGTTTTTTAAAAATTTAGATATTTTTTTAGATGGTATTCCAATTTATTAAAATACATAAACATATTTATGTAATTTAAATGCTAAAGTCTGTGTTTGTTCACAGCGTTTTTGTTGTAACAATAAAGAAAAATATGTTGTAAAAATAAAACCGCCTTTGTATTTAAGCGTTTATTTAAGCCATCAAGGCTGAGTAAGGTATAAGTGGCTGCATGAAGTTTACTACATAATTGTACTAAGGGAGCATTTGCTACTCGTTGACTGATCCAAATACAAATCGTAGCTAAGTCTAAGGCAGAAAACTTACGTTTTCGCTTTATAAATCCGATTTCTCTTGCAAGTTCTGCTAAAAATACAGGTGTAATATATTGCTTTAATTCTTCAGAAAATAGTTGTAATTCATCTTTAATTGAAAGATTCATAAAAAAACGTCATCCTTTCTATTTAGCTTTTTAGAAAGAATAACGTTTTTTACAATTGGGGATAGTAAAGATTCTTAAGTTGATGGGCATGGGGGCACCATATCATTTTAAGCAAACTGTACGTTTGGACACCATTTGGACGCATTTCAGCCGGTTCCCTGTACGTTACGGAACCGGCTACTTAATTTACTACCTTCTTATGATTATGAAATTAACAAAGATAGAGTAGAAATCATGTATGAAATAAATGTAAGTAACACAAGCAAGAATATAAGCATGGTATTGGAAACACATCGTTCTATTCTTTTTTTCATTTGAACTTGCTTTATTTTTTTAATTTGGTAGGGTCAATTTGAAGTTGTGTTTTCCAAGACCCAGATACTTTTCCAATTCTGTTTATGTGTACATCTAACGTGAGCGGTTGTTTGAAAGAATCTTTTCCTTTAAGACCTTCGATAAATGTGATGACGCCTTCAGGTCTATCCTTAAAACGAATACCAATTTCCTTTAATGCTACACCTGATGCCTTTAGTTCGAATGGCCCATCATTTGCTCCGTCAATAAATGCTAATTGTCCGAAGTACCCATTTTTCTTATACTCTGGGTTTTTTTCTTGATGACCATTTACTTTGCCGTCATCTTCAAGTTCTAACCCTGTTGTATCAAATTCAAACGGTACTACATTTCCATCTTCTTTTTCAATTTTGTAATGAACGGATATACGTGCATCCGCTATATATAATTCTTTCAGATGTACTGTAACACCTTGATCTGTAATCTTTTCATCAATAGGAATAAATTGACCTTTTGTAACGTCTCTTCCTTCATCAATAATCGTATCATTTGAAATTGCATTGGAAAAATAAGAGGCAACATCTGTAGCTGCAACTCGAACTTGTGGAATCATGGCTGTTGCAAAGAGCCCTGCTACCGCTACTGCAGTATACATGAGACGTTTTGATTTTTTATTCATATTTGTAAACAATCCCTTCTTCGGTTCAGTTTTTTCATTGATATAAGAAACATTTTCTAATTTTGTGTGACTTTCAAATACTTTCCACGCTTGGTCAACATCAATCTCAATTTCTTTTGATGAATGTACTGTTGCTTCCTCTAACTTGACATTTTCCCATTGATTTAATTTGGTGATTTCGAGTAATAAATCTTGGCATGCGTTACAAGTATCTATGTGTTTTGTGAATTCTTTTCTTGTCCCATCAGATAATTCACCGTCTATATATGCTTGAATAAATCCCATATCATAACAATTCATTTATTACGCCTCCTCTAATTGTTGATAGATTTTACGAAACTTTTGCTTGGCTCGTACTAATAATGTTCCAATAGATGATATGTCGATTTGTAGAACCTCTCCAATTTCTTTATATTGAAAACCAGAAAATTTCATTAATAAAATGGTTCGATCTTTCTCATTCATTTCACTTAGCGCCATTTGCACTTGTGTAATTTCTTCTTTTCTAATCCAATCATCATCTAGGGATGAAATGTGCTGTACTTCATGATATTGTATGGTTTTATCTACTCTCGCCTGATGCCGTTTTTCGGATCTTAAATACTTATAAGCTACAAAAGTAGAAGATTTTATTAGCCATCCAGATAAGTTCTCAATCCCCTTCCAATTGTTGCGGTATAACTGTAAAAATACTTCTTGTGCCAATTCTTCAGCAATCGTCTGGTTTTTGACAATCCAAACAATCTGTTTCACAACGTACACATAGTTTTGTTTAAATAAATCTTCAAATGTCACATCTGAAACAGGCCTTTCTTCCCTTTTTATCTTAAACATGTCGGTTAAAACCTCACTCTCATTTGATGCCTGTATTATAAAGAACCCGGAATAGCGATTTTTGTGACAAAAATTTTTATTTTTTTATATGTACAAAAAAACATTCATCTTTCAATCAGATGAATGTAAAAATTAAAATCATTTTGGTTTCTTGGATTATTTGTGTAGTTTAAACCAAAAAACAAATTATAATAATCTAAGACCATTAAGAGACAAAAATTATATCAAAAAGTAATAAAGAAGTATCCAGTTCCTTAACGTACAGGGAACTGGTTCATTTGTGTCTAAACGTACAATTTCTTTTTTTGATATGGTGACCCCTTAAAGGGATTCAAATTCATTTTAATTTGAATTAGGCCCATTTCCCTTAAGAGTATTTACTATATTAATAAGAAAAATTAGTCCGAAGATAAGGAATAATAAAGGGTGTATCCATGTTCTAAAACTAACAAGAATTATAATGCAAAGAATACAACCTATAATATCAATGCTAAAAAATAACTTGCCCTTTATTGTTTTCAGTTATAACTATTACCTTCCAGAAGCCACTTTTAATTTATAATTCTCAATATAATAATAGCATATTTAGTTTTTAACTTTTTTCACATTTAATTAATTTAGTTGATTCTGGTGCAAGTAATACTGTTATTGTGTGCACCCGGGTAGCAAGATAGCAATAACCCCTGAAATTAAAAGTAAATCTGAATAGATTGAAGAATCCACTACAAAAAAGCTTACGAAGCAAAAATAAACAACATATAGATTTAAATTATATTTCTCAACAACCAAAATTAATTAACGTGGTAAAATAATAATTGGATTGGCACCCAATACCATATTACGATGGTTCCAGTCGCAGGAAGACACCTTTGGGTGTCTTTTCTTTTGCTTGAAACACATTCTGCCAAAATACCTGTATTTTTGTTGAATTACGACTCATATAATCCAACAAACTTCGTATATATAATTTGTTACCCTAAATGGGTTAACAATACGAACAGTTATAGGAGGATTTTGTGAATGGTAAAAACAGCATGTGTAAGTATGATTACTGGCATTCTTTTAATATGTTCAACAGGATGTGCCACTCAAACTGATTCCATTACAACTAAAACTCAATCAGTAGATGCTGGCACATATACAACAAAAGAGCTCACAGACACATTTCCTGTAGGAACACCCATAACTACTTACATTCGAAAAGAAGAAAAACTGAACGTAAAACATATCACCAGTATTACACTTACAGATGGTGGTGTCGGTAGAGTTTTGGAAGCAACAGACGGTTTTGTTGTCGTATGTGGGAATGAAAAAGGAATTTTTGATGTGTTAATATTTAAAACCATGGAAGATGTAAAGAAATATGAACAGAGATTAAAGCGATAATTCATATCCTTCTTATGCCTTTTACGCAGAAATTGTCCTCTATCTCTTTCTATGGCTTTTCCTATGTATAATTGCATCATGAGTAATCACACGTTATAATAGTCACCTAATTACATATGAAGAGGTGCAGAAAATGAATAAAACAGAATTAACAAAATTAGTAGCAGAAAAAGCTGAACTTACACAAAAAGATGCTGCTGCAGCAACACAAGCGTTATTAGATACAATAACAAATGCGTTAGCAAATGAAGAGAAAGTACAGATTCTTGGTTTTGGTACATTTGAAGTACGTGAAAGATCTGCACGTACAGGACGTAACCCACAAACAGGTGAAGAAATGCAAATCGCGGCTTCAAAAGCACCTGCTTTTAAGGCTGGAAAAGAATTAAAAGAAGCAGTGAAATAATTATACATATTGAAAGGTTCTGATATTCATATCAGAACCTTTCAATATCCTTTTAGTTCATAAAACAAAAAAGTATCATCCAATATATATTAGATGATACCTCCTTATATATAAACGGAGTATTTATTTATATACAGCTAGTTTTTTTAATAATTGTTCTTTTATAACCGGCCATTCGCTTGCAATAATACTATATACAACTGCATCCCTTACATGACCATTTGGCAGTTGTCTCTCGTTTCGCAATACACCTTCTTTTACAGCACCAAGCCTTTCAATTGCGCGCTGAGCTTTTTCATTTCTTTTCATTTCGTAAATCCGTTTTTATTTGCACACGTAAGATATGTAATTCTTCAAAAGCATATTGCAATAACATATACTTACACTCAGTATTTATACTTGTACGATGTACACTGGGGTGATACCACGTTTGCCCAAGTTCAACCGTTTTGTTATCATTTGAAATACTGTACAAACGTGTACTGCCTACAATTTCATGCGTTTTCTGATCTACAACAACAAATGGTAGATCCGTGTCCCCTTCAAAACCTTTTATTGCTACTTGAACATACTGCTCCATATCTTGATAGCTATCCATTTTAGCTATTAAATACGTCCATATTTCTTTATTCCCTTCCACAATGTTAAATAAGCTTTCGATATCATTTAGATGCATTAATCGTAACATGGCTCTATCATTTACTATTTCCATAAACTATTCCTCTTTTCAATAGATGCTCCAATAGTTGGCATTTCATAATCGTTTTTTCAAATAATTATGAAATTGGATATAAATTGAATGATTTGCTACAAACTTAAAATCATTAAACATTTTCTCGCCCTTCTTACTATAATTTTCATGTAATTGTATCTATATAAAAAGTTCACCAATTAAGGCGAACTTTTTATGTACTATTGCTGCGAGTTTCGTTCACATCATTCTGTCCGTTATTTGAAAAACAAAGAAGTTTTTCATGATATATAATATGTATCTCTAAGAATAATGTGCTTATACCCAATTTCTTTTTAGGTGTTAAATTTGTTCATTATTGTGTAATTTCTATATAACAAAGAAAAAGCACCCATTACGGATGCTATTCTTTAATTAATACCTTTCTTGGTGTACTTCCTTTATAGGGGTATCTTTGATTATTTCGTTTTTCCCTCGTAGCATCCAATGGACTTATGAGCCCCAGTTCCTTTAAAGTACCAAGTGATTCCTGTTTCTGGATCAGTAAAAGAGTTAGCGAAAATCCCATTTTCATTTATCATTGACATTCTATAGGGAGCATTACTAGTAAGCCTAGGACAACTAGTATGATATTCATACATGTCATAAGATGAAAACTGTGGTGAATCAAGTTTTTTATTAGTATGATCAACTGTAGATGTTGCAGCTGAGGCTCCCATACCCCCTGTTAATACAAAACCAGTTGCTAATGCTCCCACTACTAATTTCTTGAACATAAAAATTCCCCCTTTAATAGTTTTATAACTTACACATTAACCGTAATAAAAATTACATTATTGTAAATATTTATAATATATAGAAAATTTTATTTAATTATTGTGAATATTAGGAACTCATTTTCTCAATGCAAGAAAATAAATTCTAATATATATTTAGAATTTCTATTTCTCTCATAGCTACTGCACCCTTACATTTTTAAAATATGACTACGCGCCTAACGTCAGTGGCTATGAGAGAAGCAAAAATTCTCCCAGGAATTTTCAAATTTTATATCGGGATATTTCCGTACCCCTTTAAATTGACACCCTATTAGTAGGCACAGGTATCAACTTAAATGTACAAGGACATGAAAATGGATACTTTTTAGACAAGAAAGTAGAACCTTCATGATTGTCTTTTGTTACTTATGTAGAATTAAATTTTAGTTGAACTTCACATTTAATTAGGTTTTTCTGAGAACTAAAAAAGAGAGCATGGCTCTCTTTTTATACTATTTACTATTTAGTTTTGTTTCAAATTCAGTTAAATGAGTTGAAGCGTTATTAAACTTTTGTTCAGAAATTTTAATGGATTTTCTTGCTTCTTTCATTCTGTCTTCCATTGGAGCTAAACCTCGTATTCCTTCCAATATAGCATTTGCTGCATTTCCTCTATAATTTGCCGCAGCACCAAACTCTTCTCTAAATTTATTTATTTTCTCTTTTAAAGTTGGGTCATTTATTTTATCAGAGGAATTAAAGTTAATATTCTTATTTGACAATTCCCTGTATTTAGTAGATACAAGCTCCATCTGTTCTTGTAAAGTATTTTGGTTTATAGTTGCTGGAGTTTCCCACTCTTTGTTGAAAACTGATTTTACTTCTTGATTCCATATATCATTATACTCTTTTATCATGGAATCAATTTTAGGCTTAATTTCATTTTTGTATGTAACATCATCCGTATTTGAAGAAGTTTGAGGCTGTTCTTGTTTAGTTGTAGTTCCTCCATAATGTTGATCTATATTGAATCGAATTTTATATTTTTGTGTCTTCGCAATTGTTATTTCAGGACTTTGTTTATTTATTTCAAAAGTGAAATCAACCCATTGTATAGATTCTAAATCTTTTGTTCCGTAATCATTAAATACAATTTTATTATCCTGTGTATCATCTATTTTTTTAGTAGGATTTATAAAATTTTGTTTAATAAATGTAGATGGTTCAAATAGTTCGCCCTGATCAGTAGTAGCACGCATCCTATTAAAGCTAAAAGAGAAAGTAGAATTTGTTGTATTTTCAATTGTAAATGCAATACGGAGGGAACCCACGTCTTTTCCATTTGAAGTCCTTTCTTTATTAGTTAAAGATAGTTGGTTCATATTAACTTTAAGCCCATCAAAGTTATCTTCGAATTTCGCATTATCATAAATTATGAAATGCTCATTATTTGTACCATTAGGACTATATTTATATGGACCTGCATTAATAGTTGTATTTATTTCTTTTACTGGTACATCTTCTTTTGTATCTTTTTTCTGTTTATCATTTGTTTTTTTTGTGTTCTCTTGCTTTAATTTCTCCGCTCTGCTAGCAGTATCATTAGATTCACACGCTGTCATCCCCATAAATAAAGTACTACATGTTAAAGCTACTAATAATTTCTTATTCAAAATTCAATTCCTCCAAATATTCAAATGTAATATTTATTATAACAAATTTAGTTACCTGTATTGCTATTTTTAAAAAGTATCCACTTTGGTGTCTTAGTTTAAAAAAGTACCCATTTTCTTGTCTTGATATGAGGACAAGAAAATGGGTACTAAATGAACTGTATCCGTTAATAATTCAGCATTTTATACTATAAAATTAGTTGCTCCTTTCATGTCTTTTTACATTAAAGGAGAACAGAAGCTTTCCTCCGCTTAGACCCCTTAAATTAATGAAGTTTTGAAGACTATTTCAATTACGAATGAAATCAAGAAATACATACAGAATAAGGCTCGTTACCTCTTATTTGCATGCTAATTAAAACATCCTGCGAATAAGGAAGAACAACGTTATACGTTCACTCAATCTCTCATCAGCAGGAACTGGTTTCGCCCTCTCATATATAGGGGGCATTCTGATGACAAATTTCGACGTTTTTTCAAAGAGAATTTATTATGAGAACGCGTTTTTTTAAAAGGGTCGCTGTTACAAATATGGAGAAATATAGAAAATCATCGAAAATGATTGCACTTTGGGTTAACATAGTATTAAGGTAACTTTCTTAAGTAAGTATTTAAGGGGTGAATAATTTGAGTTTCACTAATAAGAGACCGTTAATTTTTATAGTCCTACTGTATATTGTATTGATAGCTTTTAACTATGCTAATCATAATCATTTCAATTGGTTTGAAAACCTTATAAAAACACTATTTATAGTAGCGTTTTTTGAAATTATGATGTGGTTATTTTCTTCAAAAAAAACAACCTCTAGAAGATAAGAGGTTGTTTTTTATCAATCACCAGGTTTTTCCAGTCCATCCTTCTTCTTCATATATACATGTACCTAGATACCAAGCAAGTTGACCAGCTAAACTAACTAAATTACCTTTGACGCCTAATCTAATCATTTTTCTAGCTGCTAATTCATATTCTTTGTTAGTAATATTAGCAATAATAGAACCTAAAAAACCTACTGATAGAAATTCTACATAATTTGCAATAAGTTTTCTTTCTATACAGTTATCTACAGCTTCTGTTTCTTGTTTGAATGGATCTTCATAGCCAGGTGGTGTATTTACACGTTGGATTTCTTGTCTCAATTGTTCTAATTCTTCAGTTTTACCATATTTGTTTTCTATCATATCGATATCAATATCTACTACTCTTCCATGTTTATCTCTAACTGAAGCTTCTTCAACAACAAATTTCAATTGTGCAGCTACTTCTTGTACTAATTTTTCTTCTTCACTATTGATCTCTTGAGCTTTGGAGATTCCAGCGAAAGAAGTTGTAAACAAAGCTAGCACGAGAGCCATTGATACAATATTCCTTAACATAGTCTTCATTTTTAATCCCATCCCTTTTTCCTTATTTATGCTTTTTTACCGGTATTTTCTAGCACAACTCTATCTTAATACATAAAGCTATAAAAATATATACCCTACAGAAAGCGGAAAAATAATGAAATTCAACGATTATTACCTTTAAAACAGCGGTTTCAAGATATTTACAATTTTATTATTTGAATATTCTGTGTTTTATTTATCAATTAAATTGTGGATACAGATATAATACTAGATATTAGATTTACTGTTTTTAAGAGCACGATTTGGGAGGGCCCCATCACTATCAACCTAAGAGAAGCAAGTACACAATAGCAGAAAAATAATGAAAAAAATAATAAAAAAGCTTATCATTAAGTACTATAGGATAAGCTTTTTTGTCTATATGTATTAAATTTTATTTGATCTCTTCCAAGCTATTACTGTAATAAGATATTGAATACCAAATAGGAAAACGAAAAGTATAATGAATTTTGCTATTGCTGCTAACCATCCACCCAAATCTTCAGGGAAGTAATATTTGTATGTAGTAGCACCTATTGCGACAAAAGAAAAAATAAAGGTATTACTCATTTTTTCTTTTAATTTTTCTTTTAATTGCTCTTTATTATTAATATCTGTTTCATAAACACCAGTTAGAATAGATTTAATAAAGAAGAAAATCATATAACAAATTATAATAGCTAATGAAGCCATCCATTCTAGGAATGGGTGGTGTAGATATGCTCCCCTTATTACAACATCTATAAAAGCTAAAAGTAGGACAATAATTCCAGATTGCGCCCAAATTTTCATTTCGATTTGTTGAATTCTTTCATCTGAGTGTGTACTGAGTGAAAACCATTTTTTTAGTTTTTCCATTTTAGAGTTCCTCCCAAAATAATTTATCTAAATTCTTATCTATTGTTTTAGCTATATGCATACAAAGCTTTAAAGAAGGGTTACACTTATTGCTTTCAATAAGGCTACTGGTTCGTCGCGTAACGTTTACAACATCGGCCAACTCCTGTTGAGTTAGACCTTTTTAACTCTTCCCATTTTCTCTTTACTTACAAACATTAAATAAACCTCATTTGTAAAGTTAACTTCATACCACAATATCTTATATTCTATATATTAAATTATCAACAAAATATATGAAATATATATTTTACATTAAGACATATATATATTACTAAACTCTTTATTTTTTTATCTAAAACTATCCTACAAATATAAGAATAGAAATTTTTTCTGTAGACGCCTTTTTCTTTTAGCTATTTTCGTATCCCCAATGTAACCCCAAGGGATTTATGTATCCGAGTTTTTGTGTACTTTATATTAATTATGCATAATTACATAATTTTTCTTTATATAACGATATTGAAATTTACATTTTTAACCTGTAAAATACAGGATGTTAAATAAATACCTAAGGAGTTGTTAATATGAAAAAATTTATGGGCATGTTAGCTATGTGTTTTGCACTTACACTAGCATTTTTACCAACTATTTCAAAGGCGGATTCTTCTCCACTACGAAGTGTTAGCATTAGTGCTGTAGGCGATAATAACAAAATGTATAGTGCAAGTTCTTACTTATCTATTCCTGTTCTTAAAGGCGATTATCTTTATGTGAAAGTTAGTGAAGTAGGTACACCGGATTCATATTCAGAAGCTTTAACTATTAATGGTGTTAGATATGCAGGAGGTTCTTTAGACGAAGTCAGTTCTTATACTGGTCCATTCGGATCTGAAAAAACATTTAGATTACGTATCAAAGATTCGTACATCTTCTCAAACACACCAAATTCAACAAACACTATAGCTTTTGAAGCTAGAGTTCCTTTCTCAATGCAAGTATTATCTAAAAGTATATCGGTTCATGTAGAATAATTTATAACATTATTATTAAATAAAAAATACATCCCTATAAGGATGTATTTTTTATTTAATTGAAGAAAAGACGATGCATACAAAATCAAAATCTAATTAACATATCATTTGATTATCGGTAGCAAGATCAAAGATGCCCCCTACTCTCGGAAAGAAACCTCCTTTTTCTTTAAATTATTTGCTTGTCTCGAATATAACAGCGAGGAATTTATATATTCGAGTTATGGTTTACTTTCATTTAAAATGCAAATACCAATACATTGCAACTTCATCGCTTTCTTCATGTATCCCTTTATATACTAAAAAATCCAACCCACCTAGTACAAACCCACATTTTTCATAGAACCTACATGCTGCTACATTATTATTTTGTGTTTCAAGCATTATACCTGGCATATTGCTTTCTTTTGCCCACTGTGTTGCTTGCTCAATTAACCTCCTACCAACTCCAAGTGAACGATATTTTTTATCCACCTTTATATCTTCTATGTAAGCATAGTGATTCCAATTCTTTTTCAATACCATTACTCCTATAATTTGGTCATGTAAAATTGCTATGTAAATTACTTGTTCAGGCTTATTTATATATTCAGTGTATGCTAGTTCATCATCATATTGATCTTGTAAATAACTTTTCTCATAACTTGGAACGTCTTCTACTGTATATTCTATTTGCTTATTTACTTTTGAAAGAGAAAAAATTAACCGGGAGTTTACTATAAAACTATCATCAATCTCCGGTAAATTGTCTAAATCATCTACTTCTAATTCTCTAATTAAAAGGTTCATCGTATTCTCCTTTACGTGGGACCTCCAATTCATATTATTCCCCCTAGTTCTTTCCATGTCCCTTATTCAATTCTAATTTACTAACTGATTAGCGTTATTGCAAATCAAAATAATAAAACCGCATCTCCAATTATTAGATAACTATCTAATACATTGGAGATGCGGTTCACTTAGGTCATTAATGTTTCAACTATTCTCTTTATTTGAAAATTACAGCTTTTGCGATATGGGAAAGCCCATGTAGGACTTTAGTCCGCCTTTAGGCATGGGATGAAAGTATCGTTTTTGCATAGCAAAACATGATATACTTCATTTATAGTCATGCAAAAGACTCTAAAACAACTGTTCTCTGAAAGCAGAATACATGTGAGGTTGGAGTAGCCAATTCTTCTACTCCGTAAAATGTGTTAAGTCGTCAAGAACAAGACGTTAAAACTTTTGAGAACCAACAACCTGTACGGTATGGTCACAGTAACGTAGCCCACGAACCTATATGGTCTGTTGTGGGAGTGGTGATGACACACCGCAATCTTGCACGTCAGCGATACCAGAAATGGACTTTGCCTTTGGTAGCAAGAATCCCACTGACGTTAGTCAGCTTGCCCCTTTAGGGGTGGGAATGTCAAATCTACCATACTAATTTAATCTTATATTCCTGAAGCCAACTATTAACTTGAAGTAAATAATCTATTATACCTCGTGCATCATTACCTGAAATTACTTCGTCTTTTCCTTCTGCAATAGCACGGACTCTTTCTACATTAATTAATGGCAAAATAGGTGATTGAGGATCGTTCAACACATGTAACATCCAATCACTAATACCTTGTAGATAAGAGGCATCCTTTGTGCTTGGATATGCACTTTTTTTGCGATAACGTACATCCTCTGGAAGTACATTTTCAAAAGCTCGACGTAAAATACCTTTTTCAATATTGTCTATACTCTTTATTTCGAATGGGACATTCCATAAGTATTCTACAAGCCGGTAATCGCAAAATGGAACTCGTACTTCAAAGCCATTCATCATACTTGTGCGATCTTTTCGTTCTAGCATAAATGGCAAGAAACGTGTAATAAACATGTAAGACATTTGACGTTGCTTCCTTTGCAGATCACTTTCACCTTCTAAAAAGGGAACCTCAGCAACCGCATCTTCAAATTTTTGTTTTTGGTATTTTTCAGGGCTAATCTTCGCTTTAAGATCCTCAGATAAAATTTCGGTACTATACCATAAATTAACACTCCAAGGGAATATCTCTGCATCTAAAAACTTTTCTTGATGGAACCATGGATATCCTGAGAATACTTCATCTGCAGATTCGCCTGAAAGTGCAACTGTTGCGTCTTTTTTCATTTCCTTAAATAGCAAATAAAGAGACGTTTCTAGTTCTCCAACTCCTGGTAGATCACGCGCTCGCATTGGAGTTAATAAATACTCTATTAAACTATCTGATCCTAACTCTATAGAGTGATGCTTTGTTCCTACATATTCAGCCACACGTTTCACCCAAGGTTCATCACGATCAAAACGAAGGAAGTCTTGCTCAAAGTCTTTTTCATCATTGATGAAATTCAGGGAATAAGTATGAAGACGTTCCCCTTTATTCCCAAATTCGTTTCCTGCTAAACCTGTTAGGCCACTTGAATCTAAACCTCCGGAAAGCATAGATACTACTGGTCTATCAGCAATTAACTGACGTTTAACCGTATCTTGTAAAATAGAGCGGATTGTCTCCACTGTCGTATCAATATCATCTATATGGTTTTTACTTTCAAGTTTCCAATACTGTGTCGTATTCGAGCCATTAGCGGTAAATGTCATATAATGGCCAGCACGCACTTCGTGTATATCCTTGAAAATCGCATGACCAGGAGTACGAGTTGGTCCAAGACAAAATATCTCAGAAAGTCCTTCTTTATCTACTTCTGCATCTACAAGTGGGTGCGAAAGTAATACTTTTAACTCTGAACCAAAGAGAATTGCACTCCCTCTTTGAGCGAAAAATAATGGCTTCACACCTAGATGATCACGACCAAGCATCAATTTCCCAAATCTTTCATCCCAAATACCAAAAGCAAAAATCCCATTTAAGTGTTGAACACAATCTTCTTGCCATTCTAAATAGGCATGTAGTAATACCTCTGTATCAGACTTTGTCTGAAATTCATGACCTTTCTCCTCAAGTTCTTTACGTAATTCTTGATAGTTATAAATTTCTCCATTGAACGTAAGACCAATCGTATCATTTCCATCTTTATACAGCATAGGTTGAAGGCCACCTTCAGGATCAATGACGATGAGACGTCGATGACCTAATGCCGCTCGCTTTGAAAACCAATGCCCCTCTGCATCAGGTCCTCGATGAATGATAGCATCTGTCATTTTTTTTAACGTTTCTTGTTCATTAGACAAGTCTTTAGACCAGTCTATCCACCCTGCAATTCCACACATAGTGTCTACCTTCTCTCAAATAGTATAGAAATCGACTAAAATCAGATATCAGTCGGTTTTTCATAAAAAAATCCGACTAAAAACATCTTTTAGTCATGTTTATATAATAAAATGAATCGAATGAAAAATCAAATAATTCAATCGATAAAGAAATCACTTTCCCATTTCACTTGAGTTCTCATCGTCCGATTAAAAAATTATTAACTTAAACTTTCACCTTTATCCTAAGCTATAAAGTTGCATTCTATTATAGTTATATACTGGAAATATGAATGATGTGTGTTATTCTATAAGGAGCAACTAGAGGACTTTCTATTAGGCGTTAATAAATGACAAATAGACTGATAGAGAATGTAATGAAAGAAAACTTCGCTAAATATTTCAAGGATAGGGTGTAGACAATGATAAAATTAGAAAAAGAAAATAAAAAAAAGAAAATCATTCAATCTGCCACAATACTGTTCTCTACGCGTGGTGTCCGTAACACAACGGTTGATGAAATTGCAAAGAAAGCTAAAGTTGGTAAAGGAACTATTTATTATTACTATACAGATAAAACTCAAATATTATGTGACTGCTATATGCGTCATATTCAACTTAAACGCTCACAATTATTTGATTTATATAAAGAGGAAAAGGATGTTTTACTTCGAATACAAAAAATCCTTCATTATATCAGCCTAGAATATCATCAAGACCCCTTTGTTTCTACACTCTTTCAAGAATATAAAGAGTACCATTCACCTGAAATTATAGCTTGTTTTAAAAAATCTGAAGAAGAAGCAATTAAAATGATAAGTAATTTGCTTGAAAAAGGTTATCAGCAAGGGACTTTTCATAAGGTACCATTACCGCTAACAGCTTTTATGTTAGTGCGAATGATTTTTAACTATGAACAGGATTATATGAAAGATGATAAAAGTGATAAAGAATTTCTGCAGTTGCTACAACATATGCTTCTTAAAAACTAGTTTTAACCACATACAAAAAATAATTTTGGTACAAATATATGAAAAAGAAAACCGCCTAAAAGGGTGGTCTTTTTTTGGCTTTAAATCACTTACTTCTTAATTTCTAATTTAAGAGCAAAAGCGAAATTAGAAATTTCTCTGAACCTCCAACGATGATAAATACGTTCAGCCATTCCAATTTCGCTATAGACCATATAATCACATACAGATTCTCCTTCTAAATAACGCTTATTAATAATCTCCCTCTGCATCTTACCAGTACAGCAATGACCCAATCGACTTAAAAACTGATCAATACGGAATGACATTAACTCCAGCCACTCTTCATGCCCGCTTTATTGCAAATTTGCAATTGCTACATCCTCCAATGGCTTTCCAACAGCATGTATAGGGCCACGTTCTCTCCTTTCATAAGGAGGAGTGACTTTCATTACCTTACGAATCATTCCTAATTGTTTATATAAGAACACCCTTTAACTCCCCTTGCGTGCTATTCTATCGATTTTTGGTAAGAAAGATAATTGTTTAATCATGTAAAACCACTGCTTTTTATTTTAAAATCACTTTTGTCTTAACGCTTCGCGTCTACGTTCATAATAAGGACTATGCATCCCCATTCCCCCAACTTCACGAGTACTTAATTTCTCTTTTTGTTTTTTCTACTTTCTTTTCTTGGATTGCTTTTTCACTCACGTAACTGATCTCTTAGTACCTTCATTTTCCCATCTCTCTTTTCATAATAAAAAGAACACCTATTCCTAAAACAGCTTTCATTGCTGCTTTAATGAATTGATGTCCTCTAGTTTTCTAGTCGGACTATATAATATTTAAAATCCCTCTTCTAAAAGTTATTAATTTCTTTTGATTAACTTTATAATTTATGCATAACAACTATGATTTTCTTTTGTCAACATAATATTCAGTTTTATCTATTGTTTGATTTAGCTAATTCTCATTTTGGCTATTTTAATTTATTTATTAAAATTCCCCATTTGATAATTTCAAACTACAAGCGTATGAATATTATTAGTATTTTTAAACAAAATAAAAATTACACAACACATTTTCATTATTTTAAAATTTATCTACATCATGTAAATTCTCAAAAAATCCTCCCGTAAATCTATGTTTTCCACCTAGGCGTAATATTTTTTCTAGACCATCCATATCTTCCGAAGGAAATACAGGAATAGGAACGGTATTTATATTCTCCATGTACTCAGGTAATAACGATCTTAACGCGATATCCATTCTTATTTCGCCCGCACGCATTAAAGTATTAATCTCACTATCATGAAAGCTGTCTAAATCAGTGCGAAGACCAGCTAACAGACTTTCAACATCCTTAGAACGATTTGGTAATTTATAATCAGGTAAAGAAGTTTTATCATTATAAAAAGGATTATTATTTTTTTCGAATAAAGATTGAATAGGTTTACTAAGAATAAGTTGCAATCCTGGGTATATTTGGGGATCTAAGGTTTTTAATAGTCTTCTCCTTAAAACTACAATTTGACTATTAGATGTATCTAAAATCCGTTTCGTTAATTCAAAATGTGAAGGTACTTCATCTTCTTTCCAAAATTTTTCAGATGCAGAAGCGTCTAATACAAGGTAAATTTCATCAATACTTGCGTCTGGATCTGGAATAAATTTCATAGGCTCTTTTCTATGCTTTGTATTTGAAAGGGAACTACTGTTTTTGTTCTCACCATCTGATATTAATATCGGCTCAGTCCCAATATTATCAAAAACCCCTCCATCAGAAAACCAAAGTGTGTCAAATTTCAACAAAGGATTCCCCTGCATTCTATTTTCTGGATCACTAAAATTTCTTCCCTCTAATGATAGTGACATAGGTGCAAATAAAACTGGAAAAGCAGCTGAGGTCGCAACAGCATAAGAAACTGTAATATCATCAAAATCATTTGATTTTCCAATAAGTGTTCCATATATTTCTTGATTGGAAAAATAAAACATCCTCATCGTATCTAAACAAGTTGTATTACAGTACCATTTTATAGGGGAATTTTCTAATTCCTTCATCCTTACCCCTTCACATAAATATTTATCTAACATTGTCGGAAAGGCTTTGCTGCATTTTTCACGAATAGACTTGAAAGACAATGCTTGTTTTGTAAACGAATTTGTGAGTAACTTTGTACGAAGGTCTATTTGTCCTAATTTTACCAATGGATTCACTACGCGTTCTTCAAAATCATTTACATTACGGAATGATCCACCTTTATGCAATGCAAGCATAATAGCGGCGGCAGTAATGCTGCCACCTGAAACAGAACTAATGCTATTTACACAATGATCTAGCTTGCATTCAACTAAACGTTTATATCCCCCTAATGCATAAAAAGTCGCTCTAAACCCACCTCCAGAAAACGCTAATTTCAACTCCTTCTTCATCTATGATTCCTCCTTAACTCTTCCACCCATAAAGTTCGAGTAAAGTTATGCAAAACGTTTAAATATAAAATACTTATTAGTAATAAAGTAATTCATGGAATGTATCACTTACATGTGATACATTCCATTCAACAAATTGGAAATTAGTTTTGTTTTTTTCTGATATTCAAATCTCTATCTGTACTCTTTCCCATGGTACTTAATAAATCCTACAGGGCGATGAGTAAAGTGTATTACCGCATACCCTGGATTACCTTCGCTTGGAGTCGCGGTAGTTTTATCTAAATACTCACCTTGTAATTCAATTTCTTCTCCCTCTTCTAAATCTGGAATACGATTTGGTATTCCTAAATTATCCCCATAACGAATCGCACAAAATACTATCGTATCGATGGTTAATGATTCTGGTAACCCATGAGCATCAATAAGTTCTACTTGATCAACTATAATATGTTGATGAGTACCCCCTTGAGGGTTTGTATCATCTTCTTCCACTTGTTTTATGATTCCTTTAACATGAACAATAGGACCGTGATGTGATAATGGATGACGATGATGCTCCATAGGATGGTCAGCTAAAGTGTGACCATAATGAGGATGTCTTTTTAAATTTTCAATCATAATTCTACTTCTAAATTTTATTATAGATATTGCTCTTTCTTGAACAATCTTTTGTATGTTATATCAAGATTATTCATCTTTTATTTATATTAGTATAAATAGAAATTCAAAGAATACCTTTTAAAACAGCGTTTTCATTCAACTTTATGATCGGATTTCATATTTTTGTACAATCACTTTTCCTTTTTGATAAATAGAATATATTGATACCTCAAAAAAGGAGAGTAAGATAAAGATGGCTGATTACTTTTACAATAATGATAAAAAATATTATAAAAAACAATCAAATTCTGCACAGCAAAATACTTCCTGCTCCATTGCAACACATACGATCTCTGGTACTGGGATTAATTTAAATGGAAATATACTACTAGATATTTTTGTTCCCCCTAACTCAACAATCACTGCATTTGAAGATTTCACTAACAACCATAATAAAGCATTACTTCAATTTTTTGTTATTGGTGGTCTCCCTCCTGTTACAGTAACCATTGTGACAAGGACTTCTTCTAGACCAATTACTGTTACTTTGGAGGCCCTTGATACTAGAATATTTCAAGTAGAAGATTTAAAAAGTCTTATTTTCACAAATGCAACTAACGAGAATGGTGGAGTTAGTATATTCGTTGAAAAAACATTCTGTATTTGTTGTAATAGTGAAAGTAACTCTTGCGATAAATATTACAGTTAATTAAGTATGTAGTAATTATCTTATGACATTTTCTAAAGGGCACTTATACAAGTGCTCTTTTTCTCTTGTTATGAAATAAAGACTTCACATACATTAAAATCTTTAGTTGATGGACATGTGGCGAACCCCTAATAATATTCTTGCTTTTAAATCATTTTAAGTATATTATATTCATATGGTAATATAAGAATTATAGTATACTGAAAGGAATCAAATCTATTTATAAGATTTAAATCCTTTTCAAAGATAAAAAAATTTCATCAAAACGTAATATAACTTATACTTGTCTTTATAAGATGTATCTAATAAAAACGCATTTTTTATCAATACAATTGTGTTTTTAATATAAATAAGCACTTTTAAATAGAAGTTTATTTACTTTCAATGATAAGAGTTAGTGTTCTAAAATATAGAGAAATAAGGCACCATATATGGTACCTGACAAACTTGAGAGGTTTTGTATGTAGTTTGCTCATTACAGATAACAAAAGAGCCTTACCTATCTAGGCAAGACTCTACTAGTTTAGTTATATAATATTTACATAACAACTAAGAAACTAAAAACATATAGCACCAAGTAGCAGAACCCTAATACTCCTCCTACAGCTAATACCTGTTTAGCCCAACTTTTAATTTTCAGATTACTATAAATCACTTGTACTCTTTCCATATTTCCTCCTATTATGGCGAACCCTTAAAGACTCTCATCTCCGTATATTACCATTAAAGAATGACTAGTAGAGATATAAATTTTGTCTAAACGTATAAATATGCAATATTGCATACAAAAATGTATTGTTATAAATGTAAGCGCTTACTATAATAAGGTTATAAAGATTCAACACATCTTAATACAAAAACAGAGGAGAGAATAATATGGAAATCGCAATGGCAGTTTTAAAATTTATAAGTGGAGCAATCCCATTAATTCAAGAACTTCTAAAAGCATTTATGTAATTTCATTATTTAGCAATTCTTTATAAATATTATCATACAAATGATCTGTATATCAAAGATAAATTGATTTACAGATCATTTGCGTGAGCAAGGTCCCTTTAATATTATTGAGGGACCTTTTAAATTTTTAAACACTTAAGGTTACATCACATCAACATCAAGTTAGCAAAACAAAATGAAAAATACGCCAACCATTCCTATGATTCTCCAAAAAGAATAGCGTATTTTTCATTTTGGAGCATTTTAAATTATATACGTCTACTTTAACATCGATAAGCAATGACTAATGTCTCCTATTCAATCGTACTGATCACCCATGCCATGTTCTAAAGGAACCCTCTTGGCTAAAACGATAAAAATAAAGAGAGACTCTTGTCCCCCTCTCCATAAGTACTTTTATTTTTAAATTTTAAATTTTAAATCATGCCTTTTAATATTAAACCCAAAACCGACATAGTGATTGCGCTAATAATAATTCGTAGAATCCAAGTTGTATTCAAGCTAATCTTTTCTAATTGCTTATTAATTGTAGCTATGTCTTTCTCATTAATTGTTGTGCGAGTTTCTAGATTACGAATATCTCTCATAATTTCTTTTTGTTCTGCTTTTAAACTGTCAATTTTTACATAAACATCTTCCAATACGTTCACACCCTTTTATAATCGTAATAAAGCAATCTTTACATGATATGAGACAACCTTATTAATGGTGAATTCATTGCAGGAAATTCCATACAAAATTCGTATTTTGAAAAAACTTGAATTAATTGAGGGATACACACGCTGCAGACTATAAAGCGTTAAAAAGATATAATTAAAAAATCAGTTCCTTATGATTCGTTTTTTATTTTTCCTTCATTACCTCTAACAGCTTAAATTTTCAAATTGCAGTTAAAGAAAAAACATTTTATTTGTTTATCCTTTTTTGTAAGTTAGATTAAGAAATACCTTCTTAAACCTTGATATAAATACATCTGTCATCTTGTAAAATAATTTTAAGATAGATTTTATGGGTTATTAATTGAATAATCTACAGGAAAATCATGGGTGTTTACCAATGTATAATCCATCCAACAATGTAATTAGAAAAGCTTTATGCGTGCCTATACTTATATTCATAAATAAATAATTATATCTAAATAATTACTTAATATGTATCCGATTATTTGATATACTGGGTAATGATGTTAAATCCAGGAGGTTTATTAATGAGTAAAAAAGAAAAAAAGCCCAGCAATAGCACCTTAGCAAAACAGGCAATAGCCCGAAAATATAATACCGCTCCAATCATTGTTAGTTGTAGCGACGGGTATGCTGCTGTAGATAAAGAGCACATTCAGATTTTTAAGTATAATAAAGATATTAATGATGTTTCTAGTATCAGTACATATCATTTTAGTGACTTCAACACAGTTATAATTGATCGTTTTGCAATCAAAGCCATTATGAACTTTAAAGGACTTCATAAACATTTTGAATTTATACCAACTGAAGAAATAAAAGAGATTGAAAATTTATTGAGAACCAACACACACCTTCACGTAGAAAAACTTGAACGTAAATGGCATAACAAAATATTAGGCTTCCGTTCTCAAAATAAATTTAAGATGATTTTTGCTAGTCTAGTATATTTATTTATTGTTATAACCACTATTAACGGCTGTGTGGATAAAAAAATAGAGCAACAAAAAGCAGCTGAACAGGATAAAATAGAGCAACAAAAAATAGCAAGTGTGGATAAAAAGAAAAAAGCTAAAGAGGACGAAATAAAAGCGCTAAAAACTGATGATGGTCAACCAATCAATGTTCCTTTATATACTAAATACAATGTGAAATATAAATCAAGCGAACCGACAGATATCGAAACTTTAAAAGACGAAGCTGTTATGAAACGTTTTGAAAAAATGGCCGAAAAGTATAATATGTCTGTGCCTGAGTATATTTCTAAAGAACATGAAATTGTTGCCGCTAACGTAGCAAAGGCTAAAGAAGAAGCTGAAAAACAAAAAGAGGAGAAAAACTCAAACAATAATCAAACATCATCAGAATCAACGGACGGTAGTTATTCCAAAAAAGCTATCCAGAGCACCCTTAATCGTTTAAATAAAGACATTGATTCATGGAAGGCTATGAACGGTGGCAAGTTAAATAAAAATGATATAGCAGTTATTAATAATGATTTAAAATTCGTCCTAGAACATGTTCATGATTTAGAATCTGATGTAGGAACTAATAGTCAAATAGAACAATTCAAAAGAGCGATTAATTCTCATATTAATGCTTTTGAGATCGGCTCTGCAAATGATGTATCTAAACTAATTATCCAAGCTAACGCTTTATAAATAAAGAAAACTCGCATCTTCAATTGGAATCGTTTTTTTCTCATCAGCTTTTCACCGAAATAAAACGTTTTATATATGATATTAAGACTGTTTTTATGATCGTATAAGTATGATTTAATTGATTAAAGCTATTTTCAAAGATGACATATCAGCGATAGTTTATGTCTAATTCGTATAAGTGCTAGCAAGTTCGTTTGCAAACTTGTTAGCACTTATACATTATTTTTAACTTTAATAAAATAACATGTTCCAGCTCATGCAAATTTCCCTTTGGTTTGGCATAAATGATTGGAGTAAAACCATATCCATCTGACTCTTGTTCCACCACTTCCTCTACTTCAAGACCAAGTATTATCTTCGTACTTAGACTACATGTAACAAATTTATCACCTTTTTTTAATTTTTCAGCCTTATCTTTTGGATTTTTTCCATTATAAGAACTTTCTTCTTCTCATCGTACCCTGTAATAAACCCTAGAATAGATTGACCAGTTTGTAATGTTACTGCCAAACGATTCGTTCTTTCATCTTTAGACATCTGAGTGCACCCCTTTTCGATTCCAATCATGCCTTTTTCTCCAAGACTTAACAGTATATTAATACTAATCTCGTATTTCTCAGCCAGTTCCTTGTACTTCATACCTTGCGTAATCTTCTTGAGCTAACTCGTGTTTTTACTTCACTTCATATCACCCACCCCTTCTACATAATAGAAAGAAACTCGCTCATTTCTCCCTTCAAATAACTTTTTTACAAAGAAAAAAGACCTTGTAAATTACAAAGTCTTTTTTCTTCTATATAAACTTACAACTTTTATATTAGTATTAGTTAAATTCCCCCACCAGGCTCTGTATTAGCTGGTGCTCCTGTATTTCCATGTGCGTAACTAGGAGACCATGTATCTCCTTTATTATGAGCCGGTGCCCCTCCTGTATTCCCATGTGATTCTAATTTCGGTGCAGGAAAATGTCCATGAGTATAAGTTGGCGCTCCTCCATGATCCCCATCAGCTTCTAACTTCGGTGCAGGAGTATCTCCTATGTTAAAAGAAGGTGTTGGATAGTCTCCATATCCATAAACTGGTGCTCCCGTATGCCCATGAGTATAGGACGGTGCTCCTCCATGATTTCCATGTGCATATGCAGGCGCTCCTCCTCCATCCCCTTCTGAAGCCGCTTGAACAATACCTCCACCATTTCCATGAGTAAAACCAAAAATTCCAAATCCTAAAACAGATAAACCTACGACTGCTGTACCAATTTTCCTTTTCATAATCGCTCTCCTCTATATGTATTTCATGTTAATTGAAATGAACATATTATGGATATCAGTCATGATGAAAATTCGACTCATTTCATTATCATATATTTATATTTCTATGTATTTTTTTGTAAAACCTTCTTGAAATCTGAAGAAAATGGTTATTTTTTGTAAAAATTTAAATATAGTAACAAATTATTCACTTTACAATTTAGGCTTTGTTGCCTAACCATATTCACCCCTTGCGGTAATCCCTAATTTAGTATTGAAATTCTCTAAATCTCGATGTATTATATTTTTGTATTTTCTCAGTTCCCAAGCCGAGAATACATCATCACTTACGAAAGGACCCGAACTCCATCGGGTTCTTTTTCATTCCTCTTCTTGTAAATCTATTTATTTAAATGTAAAATTGTAAATAAGTTCTAACATTTTGAATCGAGGTGAAAATCATGAGAAGTTTTGGCTCATTAATGATCTCTACTGTCTGTTCAGTACTTCTAATTATTTGGAATGTCTATTCCTTCTATAACGGATTCACAACCGGGCGCACATACTACTGGATTAATGGCATCGCAGCTGTTATCTTCCTTTTATTCTTTATCCTCAACATGCGCGATTTTAAAAAGAAAAACTACAGAACCTCATAACAGTAGGAGTTGATATATATGTGGGAAAGATTCAAAAACTATAAGTATTCTTCAAAAGAATTAGAGTTCATGCTTTGGTTATTTGGTACTACTTGCTTTGTACACTCGGTCGCTTTCTTTGGCGGACTATTTTCTTCTGAATTTTTTTGGTTTAAAGGTCTTTGTGCTATTGCAGCACTACTAGCTTTTATGGATGTTAAGCGAAAAATTAATAAGTATAAGGTAGCATTGTGAAAAGGAGCCACTGCAGGTTCTTTTTTTCTGTTCAAAATAAAAAAGCAGCTGTTAGGCTACTTAAAGTTTGTCTTATCACCAGATAAAATGATATATATTCTCCCGCTATACTTTCATCAACTCCAGCAACCCTAGCAAATCTCACCACATCAGCACCCTGAAGGAAATACATTGTTAGCATAACTGGCACCCGTGACCACATAAACCGATAAAGCTCATTTACTCTTTGCTTTGTCGTAACAATTAAATCATTTGCAGGTCCATTAATCCACGCAGAGGTTCTAACTGAAGTAAACGGAAGATCTTTCCCATTCACCACTATTCTCGCCATAATATGTGTTATATCCACATCGATACCCTCATTCCAAGAATTAAATCTGTTTCCCATATTTACATAAGTATTCGATGCTATAAGAAATGTTTAAAATGATTTTTATTAAATAAAAAAACAGCTGATCCGCTACTTTCACTTGTTCCCCCCTTCAAAATCTTTATACTGCTTTGGATATTCATTTTTGAACACATTTTCATGCCATGCCTCATCTGCGTCTGGCCTTGACTGCTTATTATTGTATTCATTCACATCACCATTTCCATTGAACCACTCAGGATTCCTATGAACGTAACGGTAAATAAACTTGATTTAGGGTATCTAGAAAATTAATGTTTTAATTAAGGTTGTTTTAAGGAAAATTATCTATTCAAATGCCCATTTTGTTCAGATTCACGTTTAATGTGTAATTGCTATATAACAAAGAAAAAAAGCCCCCATGCATTTCCATTCCATCAATGTCTACAAAAAGTAATTCATTCATACGATACGATTTCCCTCCGTTCAATCTATTTACCTATGAATGAATTATTTTTCGAGTTCTAATATGCAATAATGCATATTTTGTACTTTCAATTTTTAAACATGCCATAATTTATTTATAAAAATACAAAGTATTAGTAAGGATGATTTTTATGAACAAATTCCGAAAGAAGATTATTAAATCGTTACAAACATTTTGGGGAGGCTTAGCATTCGGTATATTAATTTTTGCTATCTTTTTAATTATGGATCTAACAGATACCCCTTTAAATACATTAAGCTTGAGAGACTGGATAGGTTCTGCAGTAGGCGCAGCCATTATATCTATAGGGATATTTACTTTAAGTAAATTGGATTTAAAATAAATTTCCCGTCAATACTGTATATAGGCTGTATGCCATAACTCATTTGAAGTAGTTTTCTTTGTATCTCCTTGTATTGAGCAGTTAGCTTTTGCTTGCTGCTCTTTTATTTACGAAAAAAGATGAGATTCTTTATAATAATTCTTCTTTATTTCTCAATATAAAGAGCCTTGGATTTTTGTTAACAATCTTTTACTATATGAACAAGGAGTACTTAAAAGACTTACTCTTTGCTATTGAGGGAAGAGCCTGAGAGCCATATCAGGCTCTTCCTTGTTTATATACGCTGTAACCAAATAACAATTTTATTAAAATTTAATTCACGCCTTATTTTCAATTTCCATATACTTATACGGACTATAACAAATATGCAATATAGTTCTTGGTCAAAGAGCGCCATACGCTCTAACGGTACCCTTCTTTATTCAAATAATGATTTTGTTAAAAACTTACATAGATATACTTTTCGTTATATAATTAAATTATCAATATATTAGGAGTGTTAGTTATGACAGAAACAATTATGATTTTGTTATATATATGTTTCATAATGATTGCAGTTTTAAGCTTGATAAAAGAATTTCGAAAACCACAAAAAAACCAGTTCTTGATTTTAGTTGATTCTCTAATTTTGCTAGGAGCTTTATTCCTAGTAAGTAGTATTTTCATCTAAATTACATCACGAGAACTCCATTAAGGAGCAAAGCAGCCTAGCGCAAGCTGACTACTTTTTTTATTAAATTAACTATTTTTTTGAATTTCTCAATTCACAAAGTACTAACTTTATAAAATGAGTTCATACATATTTATTGAATACATTTTAAATTCTTAAAGCATCAAATAATTTAGGAGTTGATAAATATGTCAAGTCAACCGCTAGTTATAACCCTTCCTCCTATTTCAAAAACCAAAATTACATTCTATTCTTCTTCCGGCCAAGTAATTAACCACACTTTTTTAACAAATGAAACTTTAGAACCTATCATAACGTTTGCATTTTGTCCTATAGACTTTGAAAGACTTGAAACTAAAAGGATGCCCGTCCTTATAAAATAATTTTTCATTCTTATTTACGAATAATCTTTTTTACTTTACACATACTATCTGCAAGTCAGCTTCCCAGAGCCACTCTCTTTCAAATCGGAGCTATTTACTCCGTATCGTTTGTTGCATGGCAGGTAACTTAGTCAATTACCTGCCTTTTTTACGTATAAGCATAAATTTTTTGTACAACAAGCAGTTAGCTAATTGCATTGTTGTGCTGAATGAATTTTTAATTTAGTTTTCTTTCCTGCATAATATTTCGATAGTTGTTTAAACTATAGTTGTAACTTTTTGTTACAACATATATCTGTATCCAGTGCAACTTCTAAAATTGTACAACTGAGCAGTTAGCTACATAGGCTAGCTGCTTTGTTGTGCAAAATGATTTTTTAACTTGTCACCATTTAATTAAACGAGCATATATATTATTAACATAGTTTTCTTTCACTAATAGGGTTTCCTTTTTAAGAGCACTTGTGTATAGTGCTCTTTTTTGTGCGAAAAACTTTTCTCAACAACTATCGTGTAGAATACCAACTCCGTTTTTGGTAATATATAGGAAATCCCTATTATGCTTAGTTTTTATAAAAGGACCCACCCCCTCAAATGTGGGTTCTTTTACATTTTTTCTACAAAATAACGTTTTTGTTTAAAATAATGCTCCCATTAATTTGGACACATTTTCCACTATTTTTACCAAAAAATTCATGATATGGTTAATTAGTCGAGTACGTCATTGCTTGACACTTACCCTTAGAAGCCCCGTAGATAAACGGGGTTTCTTTTATTTAAATCACTATTTTATTGAGTTTTCCAAATCATATTCCGCATATCATGCGCTAGGATGCTCCACGATATTATACAGTACTCCATCGTTTTTAAATCCCCCAATTGCATACCACCAATGATCAACTGTAACAACTTTAACTGTTTCTTTAATCCTTACCGTTTCACCATCCTCAAAAAGATGTGTTCTATATCCCATTTTCGCAAATTTTTTTATCATAAAATTCAAACAATCGGTTTAATCTTTGAACAAGTTAGTGTATTAATGCTAAAGGTGAATTAATAAATATTAAAGAGCTAATTCTATACAAGGATTAGCTCTTTTCTTACGACCAATCGAATATCCATTATTTTTGTAAAAAACCCCTATAACATCTGTTATACTGTATATTGAAATTTAGAATACTTAAGGGGGGGATTAGGATGGCAAAAGCAATTAATGAAAAAGAAGAAAAAAAGCGCAGAGGGTGCGGATGTTTTGGGTGCCTAGGTATTATTATTTTATTAATTATTTTAATTGGCTCGTGCGCTAAAGACTCGGATAACGATAAATCCGACAAAGCCGCTACTACTATTAAACAAGAAAAAACAAAGAAATCTGAGGAATCAAAGGAAGACGAGAAAAAACAACAAAATCTTCAGAAGCAACAAGAGGAACAAAAGAAACAAGAAGAACTTAAAAAACAAGAAGCTGAACAAAAAAAACAGCAGGAACTTCAGAAACAACGTGACGAGCAGCAAAAACAACAAGAATTGAAGAAACAACAAGAGCAACAAAAGAAACAAGAATCTGCTACTCAACCCAAAACAAATCAAGTAATAGAACAAAATGGTACTTGTACTATCAAAGGCAATAAAAATAGTAGGGGCGAGAAAATTTATCATATGCCTGGTCAACAGTTCTATGATAAAACGAAAGCTGAAGAGATGTTTTGTTCAGAAGCCGACGCAAAATCTGCCGGTTATAGGGCATCAAAAAAATAAATTAAAAAACCGGCTCCTTATGAGTCGGTTTTACTATTACTTCACACTCATATAATTCTCACTAGCAGTATATAAAATGTCTTCCTATTAGAATTATATGTTTGTATTTCTTTTTCATTTCCCATTGTCATCCTTTTTCATAATTTTCGTATGGTCAAACAATCCACTTGCTGACAATCCGATAATCATTCCTTGAAGTATATTCATTTTGATATCTTGAGACAAAAATAAAACACCTAGCACAATGCCAAGCGTCAAATTTAATATCGGGATATATTTCGTTTGCAATCCATTTGTTTTTGCAATTTGTGATAATCCTACAACAACCCCAATCATTGCCGTAATTTCAATCATTACATACCGCCACCTTTCAAGAAGAAAGTCAGAGCCGCTCCAATTATTCCACCAATAATAAGACGTAAAATCCATGTTGTATTAGCACTAATCTTATCTAATTGCTTATTAATATTAATAATGTCTTTTTCATTACCTGTTGTCCGCATTTCTAAACTTCTAATCTCTAATCGTATGTCTTTAATATCTTGCCTTATTTCGTGAACATCCCCTTTCACCTCTTGTAAACCATCCATATTTCCACCTCTTTCCACTTCTTATTTGCTTTAAAATAAAAAATCCTACACTACAATATGCTTGGCTTTATGTTTCATTATTTAGTTCCTTTTTTATCTTTCTCATCTATATGTCCCTCGATAGAACCCCCAACATCAATTTCTGCAGGAACTTCTACTACTGGATCCCCTGCTTTAACAATGGAAATCGTAATTGGACTACCTCTAAATAGCTCTACGTTAACATTAAAATTGCTAGCGGTAATAATCCCAGCATTCACTAAATTGTCTACAACATCATCAATTTCCATAAACTTATTATCATTACCTGGCATCATATCCTCATTCGGAGTTGGATTTTGAATGAATTGCATAACTAACTTCTCTAAGATAGGAATGATTTGATTGATAATTTGACTCTGTAATTGATTGTCCTCTGGATGTTTATTTTGGATAGGATTTGTCATCTTGTTCTCTCCCCCTAAAAAACAAAAATAGAGCAGCTTATAGCTGCTCCGTTTTCGTTTTCTCTTCAGTTGTTATTTTTGTTAATTCTTCAGTTTTCAATTGTACTTTAGAGATTTTCTATCTATACCTTTAACAGTATCTTCTAATGTGTATAATTTATTTGTGATTTCACTATGTTTTTTATTGATTTTCCACTTAAACCATACGCCTTTAGTAAAGCCAGATATAAATTGCTATTCTAAAATCTCCAATGACTTTCTCTTTGTTAACTTAAATACGCGCTTTCTAATATCTTTAGAATGAATAGTCTTAGCATTTATGCAATCTTTAAACAAACTGATTTCTTATCTAATCCTTTCATTCTTGAATCGAGGTATGAAAACAACGTAGTTCAGGACAATATTTCCATTGTTTATTACCAGTCATAGCCACTCAAACGAGTGGACCTTAACCTTTTATCGAATATCTACAATGTCAAAGTGTTTCTCTGGTGTCCAACGATTCCCACCAATATCAATCCAGCCTTCTTTACGGAAGAATACTGTAAGCGGTTCTTTTGAGTTAATACTGCCTTTGTATGCGCCGTTAATTCCATCACAATAGCTTACTTCATATCCTTCTGGGAATTTTGAAATGGCTTTAAAAGGTCTCCAATAATAATGCTCTGCTTTTACCCAACGGCTTCTACCTAAATCTAACCAAACATCATTATCCTCTCCCCAGTACGCATCCCAGTATAATACCTCTGCTGCTGTTGTAAAGTCCCCAAGATATTTACCGTGTGGACTATCATGATAGTTAATTCCATATCCTTCCCAGTATATTGATCTTGCCATCCCAATCCCCTCTGGTTGCGGTGCACCAACAATGCCACCCTTACCTGTAAACCATTCAAGAGATTTTTCACCGTTTAAATAATTTAAATCTACATTACCAGTTACGCCTGCAAGACTACCTGTTTCTGTATACTGCCATAAATCACAACTATACGCTGGTTTATTTCCATAACGTGGAATCCAAAGGAAATCCGCATTCACAGTATTTAGTCCATAGCTTGTATACATGTGGTGTGATACATATAGACCCACTTTCCAGCCTGCTGCACGGCATGTATCAATAAATGCCTGCGAAGCTTTTGCTAAGTTAGCGGCTCCACAACTTGCTAATGTATCATCTTCTACATCTAATACTAAAAATTTTGCTTCTTTATCAGCGCGCGCCATAAAATCATTTGCTTCTACAATAGCATCCTGAACACTTACATAACATCCATAAGCATAGTGCCCAAATGGGACACCATAGTCTTTACAGCCTTGCACATACTCTTTATAACGTTTATCAATTGTCCTAGATCCATATTGTACACGTATAATAGCAAGGTCTAGCTCCTTACTAGCTGCAGCCCAATTTATTGAATTATTGTGATGAGATAAATCTGCAATTTTCTTCATTTCCATTCTCCTTCTTTCCCCTATAAAAATTTAAGAATAAAAAAACAACTCTTAACAGAGTTGTTTTTATCGAATATCTACAATGTCAAAATGTTTCTCCGGTGTCCAACGATTCCCACCAATATCAATCCAGCCTTCTTTACGGAAGAATACCGTAAGAGGTTCTTTTGAGTTAATACTGCCTTTGTATGCGCCGTCAATTCCATCACAATAGCTTACTTCATATCCTTCTGGGAATTTTGATATGGCTTTAAAAGGTCTCCAATAATAATGCTCTGCTTTTACCCAACGACTTCTACCTAAATCTAACCAAACATCATTATCTTCTCCCCAGTACGCATCCCAGTATAATACTTCTGCTGCTGTCGTAAAGTCCGCAATATAATTACCATGTGGTCCATCGTAGTAGTTAATGCCGTATCCTTCCCAGTATATTGATCTTGCCATCCCAATCCCCTCTGGTTGCGGTGTACCAACAACGCCACCTTTTCCCAAGTAGTCTAACGGATTCACAGCATTACTCTTATTCATATTCCAGCTGCCTTTATGCATTTCAAAATGTAAATGCTGACCATAGGCTTCTCCTGTTTCTCCCATAACCCCAATTGTTTGTCCTTGTGTAACATAATCACCTTGTTTAACTGTACGGGAGCCACTTCGCATATGAGCGTATACGGTTTCCCATGTAACCCCATTAATATTATGGACAATCATAATACACTCGCCGTAACTAGTTGAAAAATACGAACGACTAACTTGCCCGCCAGCTGCTGCATAAATTGGATGATAACCTGCTTGTGCAAGGTCTATCCCATGATGATCTGGTCTGTCACCCCTAAAACCACTTGTTACTCTCGTTGTATCTGTTGGATAAATAAATGTTGCCATATAAATCTTCCTTTCTATTTCTATATTGTCTATATTTATTATTTTTAAATATATTGTAGGTTTTCCAACCTCAAAATGAACAAGACAGAACATTTCCCTATTGTTATCTACTATTAAAATATCCATCTTGTAACCATAAGTTAAATGTCACTGAAATTAGCCAAAAATATCGAAAGCTATTATTCTATATAGCTAACTCTTCTTACCTAAAACACCGTTTAAAGATAAAAACAACTCTTAACAGAGTTGTTTTTATCGAATATCTACAATGTCAAAGTGTTTCTCTGGTGTCCAACGATTCCCACCAATATCAATCCAGCCTTCTTTACGGAAGAATACTGTAAGAGGTTCTTTTGAATTAATACTGCCTTTGTATGCTCCGTCAATTCCATCACAATAGCTTACTTCATATCCTTCTGGGAATTTTGATATGGCTTTAAAAGGTCTCCAATAATAATGCTCTGCTTTTACCCAACGGCTTCTACCTAAATCTAACCAAACATCATTATCTTCTCCCCAGTACGCATCCCAATATAATACTTCTGCTGCTG
Organism: Bacillus sp. WC2507; assembly: GCF_052656125.1. Classification (NCBI taxonomy): domain Bacteria; kingdom Bacillati; phylum Bacillota; class Bacilli; order Caryophanales; family Bacillaceae; genus Bacillus; species Bacillus sp. WC2507. The sequence continues at coordinate 40,251 of NZ_JBQXPN010000003.1, forward strand.
TCGTAAAGTCCGCAATATATTTACCATGTGGTCCATCGTAGTAATTAATGCCGTATCCTTCCCAGTATATTGATCTTGCCATCCCAATCCCCTCTGGTTGCGGAACACCGCCTGCATTAAAATCTACATATTGTTTTACAATTTCAGCGTAGAAGAAATTCCCTCCATTTTTATATCGGTAACCACCATTGTAGGCCACAGCAATCGGATTACTATATCGAACCATGGCACCTGTTGTATTTCCAAGTGATGGCGCAACAACCGTTTTAGAGTATAGATCCGCTACCGGTAATGAATGTTGTTTATTGTTAGAAGCTAACCAGCGAAGGTAAGCTCGTCCAAAATTATATGATTGAACAATGGCACTTAAATCTGTAATACCATTTTTTTTCGCATCATCAAAAGCTCCTTTTAAATGCTTTACTCCATAATAAATTGAATCTTTAGGATTTTTAATTGTATTCATTGGCCAGCCTTGTGATTCACTTGACTGCATAATATCAGGTGTTTTTTCAGAATTCCCGTCACTTTCCACCATAATGATTCCAAGTACGTAAGGAACCAACTCAGAAACACCTTGTGCAGAACATTCACTTTCTACCATCGATTGCCAACGTAACACTTGTTGTGGCAGATTCTTTGTTTTAGCTGAAGCAGCTAATATACTCATTATTAAACATCTCCTTATTTCCCTATTATTTTTGTCTAAAATACTACTACTTTACGAAATACGACTATCAGTCAAATGCCCATTAATCTATAAAATTACTTCATGTTGCTCACCTTCTTTCATAACAAAAAGAGCAACCATCAAAATAGTTGCTCTTTCGTTGAAATCTTATATTACTACTATAAATCACTTTTTCAATACTTACTGTACACCGCATGTATCCTACAAAAAGGTAACATTAAAATCCATCTAAAAACTTGACAATCTTTCTTATTTCAGCATGTTTTCGTCGGATATAACCCGTACTATAATGCAAGTCAAACGCTATTTGTTCTAAAGTCATTCCATCAACATACTTCATTTTGAGTATTTGATGATCTAATCCTACAAACTTATTAATTAAAACCTTTAAATTAAACATTTCATTCATCTTATGTCCTAATTCATATTCAATAGCTTCAATCCGATTTTCTACTTTAGCCCCTTCCGATTCTGCAGTTAATCGTACATTTTTCAAGTCCCCACTAGTCCAACGCTTTAACTCTGCTTTTGATTTGTCTAAGTTATATTCTAAATATGTAATTTCTTCTTCTAGTTTCTGATAATCTTTCAGCCAGTCAAACATATAATAATCCCCCTATTTTTCTTTATTTTAATTCAGCTTTTATTGTTATCACTAAAGATAATGCAACCTTTATTATCCATTTAAATGAATTTACGAATATTAATTATGATTTATATTTTCTTAATAAATCTTTTAATCTCTCACGCTCTTCTTCAATAGTTAACTCATTATTTTGTCTAGGCTGCTCTTCTGGAACTTCTTCTATTTCACGTAGCCACTCTGGTACCAGTTCTTTTCGTTTGGTATACCCTGACCTAAATTGTTTTTTATTCTTACAAAAATCAAACTGTGCATCTAACACAACTACATCATTAAGTGTTTTTACTTTTTGACTTTCCCAATTTTTAAGAATTCCACGTACATACCTCCACTTTGGTATATTCTCATCAATTGATCTCTTTACTGCTTCCAAAATTAGTTCACTACCTAATGCTTCGCAAAATTCAACGAGCTCTGCAATAGCTATTTCACTTAACAGTATCCCATTCCTCAGCAAAAATTTATGACTTATTTTGAAATCTTCATTTATTACTCTTTGTGAGAGTGATTTTTCCTTATTATCATGATGATCCTTATTTTGTGTATCAGTGTTTAGTTTTTTAGTACTTTGTATATCAGTATTTAGTAGCTTGCGATTTTCCGCCAGTAGATTCCCATCAACAGGATTTTCAGCAGGTAGGTTTTCCACTGGTGAAAAATCATCCACTGGGATTTCGTAAATAATTGTCTCCCATCTTACAATTTTATTTTTTTCATCTCTAATCGGAAATCTTTTAATGTATCCATACTCTTTTAATTCCTTCATTCCAGCTCTTAAGCTATTAATACCATCTTTTGCATGTTGAGATAATTCCTCTCTATAAAAAACCCAATCATCTGGAAGTGTAAGTATGTATGCTAATATCCCCTTCGCCTTCCAAGAAAGCCTTTTATCTTTTAACCCTGTATTATTTATGACGGAATAATTATGATCCTTTTTAACTCGAAAAATCCCCATAATATCTACCTCTCCATTATCGTTAAGAACGAATATTTAATTTCAAAGTTCTGCACTCATTACCATCAACTTCCTAATTATGAAAGCTATTTTTTACCCTTTTCACACCAACACGAAGTTAAAAAGAACTTAAAGTTCGATTTATTATTAAAAAAAATATCATCTACACTCATATCAAAAAACTGTGCAATCTTTTTAGCAATTCTCATTGAAGGAGTTCTTTCTTTTTGATCAATCATTCGAATATAACGCTCTGTAACTCCACAATAACTAGCAAGTTCTTTATATAACTTCTTTTCCAGATCGTACATTTTGTTACCCATTAGTCCACCTCCGCAAGAACAATTAGTTCTAAATACAGATTAAAGAACTAATTGTTCTTTGTCAATGCAAAAAAGAACTTTTTGTGCTAAGATAAATCTATAAAGAACAATTAGTTCAATTAGAGAGGTGAACAATGTGATAGGAGTTAGAATAAAATCCTTACGAAAAAAAGAAAATTTAACACAAAAACAACTGGCTGAAAAAATTGGAGTATCCCAAAGAATGATAGGTTACTACGAATCAGAAGAAAGATTCCCTCCACATGATGTTCTAACTAAATTAGCGGATTGCTTTTCAGTTTCAGCTGACTATTTGCTAGGACGAGCTGTTACGGACGAAAAAAAGAAGCAATTAACGCCGAAAGATGAGAAAGACATAGCAAAAAGAATGGAAGAAATAAAAAAGGACCTTCAAGGAGAAGATGGGTTAATGTTCTCTGGTGAACCTATGAGTCAAGAAGCTGTAGAATCACTATTAGATGCAATGGAGTACATTGTCAAACAAACGAAAGTAATCAATAAAAAATACGTGCCTAAGAAATATCGTAGTCCAGACGATAACTGATGCGAGCTTAGGAGGGAATACATTGAAATTCGTCATTAGAGATCTAGTCCAACAACTTAGTACAAAATACAACACGACAAACCCCTATGAGCTTGCAGATTACTTAAAAATACATGTACTAACATGGGATTTACATGAAGAAATAAATGGTTTTTATAAATATGAAAAAAGAAATCGTTTCATTGTTATTAATACTAATTTATCTCCATCTATGCAGAAAACTGTTTGTGCTCATGAATTAGGACATGCGGTTCTTCATACTCATGCAAATACACCTTTTCTGCGTAAGAATACATTCTTTTCCGTTGATAAATTAGAGATAGAAGCAAACACGTTTGCTGCGCTTTTGTTAATTGATAAAAAGACCATTCAGCCTGATGATACAAAAGCATGTATAGCATACAAAAATAATATTCCAGTTGAACTTTTGGAATTTTACAAGCCTTGCTAAAGGAATTAAGACATTTTAATTATTGGTTCAAACACTGACGAAAAAAAGAGAATATTCCATCGTTACAGCATAGGAAATGAAATAATATCTAATGTTTAAAAAATCTATACAGTTAAATCGAATATAAAAATGCACCTCCAATTGTTAATTATGTGTCTAACAATTGGGGTGCACTTCAATCACAGTCGGTCTTTTTCGAAAAATCTTTAACCTCTAATATTGTCCATACTTCCCTGTACGAAAATCGATACATTACTTAAAATATTATTTTGCTTGTACAGAAACGTGTAATATAGAGTAATCTGGATTTAGAGTAACTACTGACTCTCCAGGGCTTATTGAATGTAGAGGACTTATAGCTATTTCTACGCTATGATTATCTTTTTCAAAACGATTGATATAATCCTTATTATTTTTTACAAAACTATCAATTTCTTTTTTTAATTCTGGATTTGGATTTACTAATTTATCAATTTCTTTATCAAGTGTGAAATTCGGATTTATCATATGCATCCAGTTTTTCGCTAGCTCAACAGTTGATTTGTCAACGACAAACACGAAATAGAAATTATCTGCATCCTTCCCAACAAACGAAAATGAACCATGAGAATCAATCATTCTTGGCAAATTAGGAGTATATAGATCAATTTCTGATGCTACGTATCTATATCTTAAATTCGCATTATATTTCTTATTTACTTCAGTAACAAGATTTTGACCTTGTTTAGAAATAGATTGCTCTCTTACAGGTGAAATTTCAATGGAATATCTATCAAAGAAAAAATCATCTGTCACTAACGCATTGGGAATACCTATTGGTGTTACTCCTGGTTTTGTTTCTGGCTTTGTCTCTGGTTTTGTTTCTGGTTTTGTTTCTGGTTTTGTCTCTGGTTTTGTTTCTGGTTTTGTCTCTGGTTTGTTCACACTTTTAATTCCATTGTATAGAAACTGTGCATATTGCTCACGTGTTACAACTCTTTTTGGCTCGAATAAGTTACTTCCTGTACCAGCAGCAATTTTACTTTCCTGCAATGCACTGATTGCCTTCGTAGCCCAATAATTCTTGTCAACATCCTTGAAAGTTGTGACAGTTGTTGCTTTTAATTGAAATGCTTGTGTTAGAACAGCTGCCAATTGTTCACGATTAAGGACCTCATTTGGTCCAAACTTTCCATTACCATATCCGCTCATAATCCCTGCATTTGTGATTGCTAAGATTTCCTTTTCGAACATAGTACCTTTTATATCCGTAAATGGATTTTGAAATTTAGCATCTACATCTACTGGTTTCAAGTATACATAAAGCAATCTAGCAACTTGACCACGTGTAATACTATCACCGAAACCATATATGCCATTTCCATAACCAGCTACGATATTTTTCTCTTTTAGATCCATAATTGCTTTATATGACCAATGATCAGTAGGAACATCTTTAAAAGTTGTATCTGCCTGTACATTTGTTAAAGACGTTAAAGTTGTTGCTGCAAGTACTGCACCTGTTAAAATCATTTTTTTCATTTTCATGCTATTTCCCCTTCTTCTCCTAATTATTTTTGCGAACAAAAATATACTTTATTTTCCAATATAAACATAATAACATTAAATAATTATATTTATATATAATTATTTAATGTTATTAGTGATAAAAAAACTAATTCCCTCCAGAATGCTATAAACTCACTAAAAAACTCTTCTTGCCTATAGAAGAGTTTTTACTACTATGTGACTCATACATCAAGAGTATTATCAATTTTATCACCTATAAATTGAACCTCATTAATACAAATATTGAGTTGAAATAAAGTATAATCAAAAATGTTCCACAAACCCATATGAAAAATAAGAAGACTCCATTTTGAAAAAAGGTTAATCAAAATGGAGTCTTGAGTTAGAAATTTGAATTTAGTTTATATATTTTTTCTACCTAAAACATCGTATTATTATTAGCTGCCTCATTTGGAATCTCTTGAATTACATCCCAGTGTTCGACGATCTTTCCATCCTTTATGCGGAAAATATCCACTATAGCAACTCCCTTATCTTGAGAATTAGTACGAGAATGTACATGAAGAGCAACTGTATCTCCTTCAGCTACTACACGTTTTATCTCTGCAGAGGAATTTGGATTTTTTACAAAGTCCTCCTTAAAGAAATCCATGAAGGCTTTTCGTCCATCAGCAACAAAAGGATTATGTTGCTTATAATCTTCACTTACATATTTAGGGATAATATCGATATTATGTTTGTTAAAAACTTCATTATAGAAATCAACTACCATCTTTTTATTCTTTTCTTTTTCTGTCACATTATCTTTCGATACTGGTGCAACATTCTCGCTCTTTGTTGAATGACCTTTGGTATTACCAGTTGAAGCTTGAAATATCAAAGTCGACACAATTCCTAAAATAAACACAGAAATAATTATTACTATTAAATTTTTCTCTATTTTCATATATACCTACCTCTTCTAATTTTATGATTCATATTCGATAACACACTCGATAAAGGATAAACCTTACCCAGAATGTGATGTAAGAGATATTGTTAGGAAAATCCATCTTTCCTAACAATACTCCCTATACGAGGCATGTCAGAAACTAGTAACTCTAACTTAATACCTCATTAACAGTTGCACTGTCCACAATTTGAATAAACTTTTTAACCTTATCGTTCTCATCAAACTCATAAAGATGACAAAAATCTGCTATGAATGATTTCCCTGTTACTTTATATGTTCCACTATATTTTCCATACACAATAACAGTATTGTTATTAAAAGCATAAATTTCATCTTTAGCGCTATAGTTATCCCATTCAGTTCCAAGACGTTCATGTACATTTTTCACTACTTCATCAGGACCTATATAAGTGCCCGCATATGGAAAGCCAGCAGCTTCTGTCCAAGATACCTTTTCACTTAAATACGTTTTGAAAGCATCCATTTTTCCTTCACCAGTTAACACATATGTTTCATGTAATAGTTTTTGATATCTATTCATAGCATTAACCCCAAGGCATTTCTTTTGTTACAACTTTTGCACTTAATTCTAATACACCTTTATTAGCATAGCCTGGATATGCTGTTTCAAGTTTTGCTACAAAATCTTTTGAAGTTTTACTTTCCTCAGAAGCCTGAATTGCAGTTCTTAAATAATCCATAGTTGCAGTAATTGCTTGATTATCTAAGGATTTTTCAATTGATCCATGGCTCGGTACAATTACGTCCGCATTTAAAGCCTGTAGCACTTTCAAGTTCTCAATCCATGCCTCCATTGCTGCTTTTGAACTAGTATCTGCTAAGAATAGATGGATTTCGTTAAATACATCTATTCCCCCAATTAATAATTTCAGTTCTCTGTTAAATAAGCTAGTTCTGTAATGATCTAAGCCTACTAGTTCAAATGTTAGTCCCTGAAAATCAATAGATTTTTCCTTAAACACTTGTGGTAATACCACATTACTTGGTGCATTTTCTCCAAGTGCATCTTTCCAAACTTTCAATTTCCCTAATACAGAATGAACAATATGTTCAACCGTAGACTCTGTAGCATACGCTATAGCATCTGGGTAAGCAGCTTTAATACTTTCTAACCCAAAATAGTAATCAGGATCCCCATGGATAATAAAGATTTTATCTAGAGATAAGTTATTATTTTTCAAATAATCCACAATTTCTTTCGAATCAGATTGAGTAAATTTTGTGTTTATTAAAAATGCATGTCCTGCTTTCTCAACTAAGGTTGCAGTGACCATAAAACTTTTTTCGTCTGAACTAAACACCGTCAATTTTACATCTTTTTGATTTATATCAATTGTTTTAAACATAGAATGTTATTCTCCTTTTGTTAAAGTTATTAATTAGTTACCATATTTTTGTCTTATTCCGACAGAAACTCCCTTTTCAATTCACCTGAAAGTGTAATAGCACCAGCAAATATTCGGGAAATGTATGTCAGTTGGCGTAAGCTAACATGTTTGCTACTATAGCCTAAACTTTCTTAGTAAAAATTTTTAAAACGTGCTTCAATTTTATCTGGCGTCATTACCCCACCACCAATAGGAATAATTTGATTATCTTTTTGTAAAAGTAATGAAGGATAGCTATTAACCCCAAGCTGTCGAACCTTATTGAAATCATTTTGGACATCTACAATTGTTTCTTGCGCATTTAAACGCTCTAATACTTGTTCAGGGTCCAAACCATGCTCAATTGCAATCTTACGATATGTCTCAGGATCACTTAGGCTTTGTCCATCATAATAAAACGCTTTTTGCATAGCAGACGTGAATTCTAACAAACGGTCTGGTGCTAATGAGCGTAAAGCTGAAAAGCCAATTGCAGCATCTTTTGAATTCATTTTAAAAGTACCTTCTTCCACCAATTTTTGATAGGAAGGACCAAATTCTGCGCCTGTAAGTTGATTAATTCTTTTATTTCCCTCTTCTATATATGAGAAATTTTTTATTGGTAGATCATCTAAAAATAACCCCCCACATAAAACTGTTAACGGCATTTCAGTGTGGTCTTTGTAAAATCCTTTAATATTTTCTGAAAAACCATAGCACCATCCACAATATGCGTCCCATACATATATAAGGTTATCTTGTTTTTTCTCCATTTAAATCTCCTACCTTTATTTTTATTAGCTAGTTCAGCTATCACTTAAAAATTCTTAGCTAGCTTTTTAGTTTGTAAAAGTGCATCTTTTTTAGCAACCTTATTATTTTCCCCAAAAACTAATCCTTCCAAAAAAAGATCACTAAAATTATTTATAAAAGATAACACTGCACATTTTGGCTCTAAAGCAGGAAATACTACCGTTAAGAATATGAATAGTTGTTAATATAGTAGTAATTTTCTGCACTAAACGACAACGTATAGACCGCTATCCTTAATTAAATATATAAATTTTTTTCTTAAAAAAGGAAGTGGTTGTAACTAAATAAGTTACACTCTATGTAACCATATTAGTTACAACGACTTCGAAAGTCAATTCTTTTTTACAAAAAACATTAAATTTCTACTTTAACGTTTTCACAACTATGGAATTAAAGTAAATTCCCTTTACCCTAAATGTCCATTATTTCAGGTGATGATTTCCAAAAACATCTTCTTATTTCTTTAAATGGAACAAACTTGCTACTTAGATTGTCTATTAATTATACGTATAAAACAGGTGTTTATGATAAGAGTGATGCAAGAAGAGTGTTACCCTATACCCTCTTTAATTGTATTGATATTTAGAACACCTAGACGAAAACCATATATTTTTGAAAGAGGTTGAAAATTTATGTTAGTCTTAAACAAGTTTTTTAACATGTTACCTTACAAAAAGATTGTACCTGTATTATTTCTTTCATGCGCAACGCTTATAGGCTGTTCCAATAGTAATACTCAATCTGAACCACCTAAACAAGCCAAACAAGAAAATACAGTTAATCATTCTTTTGCTAAGCTTGAAAAAGAATTTGACGCTAAACTCGGTATTTATGCCTTGGACACTGATACGAATCAAACCATTACTTATCAATCAGATGAACGGTTTGCATACGCTTCTACCCACAAAGCTCTAGCCGTGGGAGTCCTTTTACAAAAGAAATCAATAGAAGATCTCAATCAAAGAATTTTGTATACTCGTGAAGATCTTGTTAATTACAATCCAATTACAGAAAAGTATGTTGATAAAGGTATGGCTCTGAAAGAGCTTGCAGATGCTTCCCTTCGATATAGTGATAATACGGCACAAAATCTTATTCTTAAACAATTAGGTGGGCCTAGTGAATTCAAAAAATCACTGAGAGAAATAGGAGATACCGTTACAAACCCTGAACGTTTTGAACCAGAATTAAACGAAGTGCATCCAGGAGACACTCATGATACTAGTACCCCAAAGGCATTAGCCACTAGTCTGCAGGCTTTCGCTCTAGGAGATGTACTTTCAACTGAGAAACGGAATTTATTAATAGATTGGATGAAAAGAAATACTACGGGAGACAACTTAATTCGTGCTGGAGTTCCAGGAGGATGGGAAGTAGCTGATAAGACTGGCTCGGGATCTTATGGAACCAGAAATGATATCGCAATTATTTGGCCACCAAATAAAAAGCCAATTGTTCTTGCGATACTTTCTAATCATGATAAAGAGGATGCTAAATACGATGATAAGCTTATTGCAGAAGCAACCAAAATAGTATTGGATGCTTTAAAAGCTCCAAATAAATAGTAATAGTAGTTAGTCATCAGAATTTTTCTATTTTCCCGTCACAATACTGTGACGGGCTTTTTGTGTATTTTATAAAGAATTATCATTTAAAGTGTAATTTAAAGAAATAATTTAAGTAGGTCTTAAATGATAAATAACATATGGAAAGGAAAGATTATACTCTTTTCATGAAATTAAACCCAGTTATCAGTCTAAATCATCTTTTAGAACTAACAATAACAAGCGTGCTTCTTTACCTTTCAGATAATCTCTATTATTCTAATTCCTTCATTTCTTTCAGCGGTTCTATCTCCTTTTCTGAAGCATTTTCTATTTTATACAGTTCATAGCTACCCTTTATCTCATCTATCACTACAAATTCAACTTCATTTCGAACATAGCTTTTAGTTTTCCCCTTTTTATAACCATTAACATTATCTAATATAGTTTCTCCACTATCTTTTTTATATAAATTATAGCTAACAGGCGGACGGCCAATTACATACTTATTATCAGAAAATCCGACTATATCATCCCTCCCTAATCCTGTCGAAACACTCCAAACAAAAATAATCTGAAATATAGAATAAACAACAATACCGCATATGAAAAAAAATAGGATTGATTTAAAAAATAACTTTAAAGATATCCTGCCCAAAAACATTCCCTCCCATTTCACCCCGGGATAGCAAGAACAAAACGTGAATTTTGTATGCTAAGAAACCGAATTTTTTAGATTTTTGAAATCAATCCCCCCGTCAGTGCCATAAGAAAAAGAGTTACAGCAGTAACCCTATTCCTTATAATACACGTCATTTGGGGAAGCTACGGATGAATAAAGTCAATCTATGAAATTTCCCACAATCTTTTAACCTCCACCAATTCCTGTCCATTGAATTCCATTCTATATATATCTGGTTTTGATGCCTGAAGTAAAAAATTCAAATCATACTTACTGTCATAATACCCCATCATCAAAGTCATTACAGCTCCATGAGTGCCTACTACTACTTTCTGTCCTTGATAGGTGTTTAATAATTCTTTTAAGACTTTTATAGCACGTTTCTGACAGTCGACATTAGACTCTCCTCCCTTTAAAGAAAAGTCGGGGTCTAAAAATGACTTTTTTATCAAAGGAAATAATTCTTTATCCGACATTCGTTCCTCTTCAGCAATAAAGATTCTCTCTTTTAAGTCTTCAAATACTAAAACTTCTTGTCCTATTTGCTTTGCTAACTGCTGAACAGTTAGAATTGAACGATTGTATGGACTTGAGATAACAACGTCGATTCCCTCACCTTGTAATATATCTGTTATTTGTTGAACATCTAATTTTCCTTTTTCAGTTAATCCTCTTGTTCCTTCTTTTCCAAACTTTGGTGAATCTCCATGTCTAACCATATATATGAAAGTTTTCATAATTACCTCCAGTTTTTTAGGTTTCTTTATTCCTTATATAGCTTATATTAATTAAAAAGAACTTTCCCAATGACTATAACTAATAATCACTATAAATCCTTATGCATGCGATATCTTTAATACATTTCTTCACAATTCCGTGAACGTAAATGTATTCAAACAAAAGAACGCGTAAAATGGAGAGCTAAAAAAGACGAGTTTTGTTCTAGCTCTTTTTTCATTTTCTAATTAATAATTCTTTTGCATATTCACGAGCCCAATGATCAGCGTCTAATACTGTTTCCAAATTTGGATTTGCAATGCTATGATGAGCTTCAAGAGTAGAATAAATTGTTTTTTCAATATCAAAAAATGAAATTTTATTTTGTAAATATAGCGCATTTGCAATTTCGTTCGCTGCATTTAAAACAGCAGGTGTTGTACCACCAATTTTTCCGGATTCATATGCATAATGTAGGCAAGGGAATTTTTTGAAATTTGGTTTTTCAAAATGTAGGCTAGCTATCTCTAATAGGTTTAATTTTTTATAGTTTGATTGTAATCTAGTTGGATAATGAAACGCATATTGAATCGGTATTCTCATGTCAGGGGCACCGAGCTGTGCCATGATAGAGCCATCTATAAATTCAACTAAAGAATGAATAATACTTTCTTTATGAATTAAAACATCAATTTTCTCATATGGGATATCAAATAACCAACGTGCTTCCATGATTTCAAAGCCTTTGTTCATTAATGTAGCTGAATCAATGGTTAGTTTTGCCCCCATTAACCAGTTGGGATGCTTTAAGGCATCTTTAGCTTGTAAGATTTCCATTTCCTCACGCTTTTTATCTCGAAATGCACCGCCTGAAGCAGTAACAATAAGCCTCTCAATTTCTTGAGTATTTTCCCCATTTAAACATTGAAAAATGGCAGAGTGCTCACTGTCTACTGGAATTAAGCGGCAGCCGTTTCGTTTCGCTAAATCTGTCACAATATGCCCTGCCGCAACTAATGTTTCTTTGTTCGCAATTGCTATATCTTTTTTCGCTTTTAATGCTTCAATTGTTGGAACGAGACCAGAAACACCAACAACTGAAGATAATACAAGATTAGAATCAGGGTAAGTTGCAACTTCAATTAATCCATCTATTCCATATGTGACTTTTGTGTCCGTAGAAATTCGCTTCCGCAGTGCATCTGCTAATTCTTTTGTGCTAACGCTTACAATTCGAGGATGAAATGTATGTATTTGTTGTTCGAGAAGGTCAATATTGTTATTTGCCGTTAAACCAATAATTTTAAAATGTTCCGGATGAGAAGTGACTACATCTAATGCAGACGTACCAATTGATCCAGTTGAACCAAGAATCGAAATATATTTTACCATGATAATTCCTCCAAAGTTGAATAATCCCTCTTTACACACCTATCCTACGACTCTATAGAAAGAATAGTGTATATTTCATTTTAAGCATCATATTATATTGAAATTTTATTCAAGCTTTCCAGCGATTGACTATTACTTCTAACATATAGGCCCTTATATAGGAAAAATGCCCCTATTATTACAATCATACCAATATAGACAGACATCATCGTAGGAATTAAGAATGCACCGACGATAATAGTCATTCTTGCAATTAGGTCCGCCCCAATATCTGATAGACCCGCAAAGGCTGAATATGATCCTCTCTTGTCAGCCGGAATCATATTAGCTTGTTCTGCATTTCTGATTGGTGAGTAGACAAGTTCACCAACAGTAGCGATAAAATTAAAAATAATCAGTACGTACCATGTGTTTGAAGATGTTGCTGCCACATAGCCTATCCCATAGAGCACAAGACCTAAAAGTAACGCTTTTTTCCCAGTTAGATGATCTGTAATTCTATTTATAATAAACGTTAAACATACTACTAAAAGCATATTTTGTATGTTAAGAATACTTAGCATCCTCACTCCTACTATTTCAAAGTCCCCAATGCTTATTGGATTGAATGTTTCTGAAAGTCGTACACCAATATAACTGTTTAAAGAAAACTCTGCTGCAAATATACAGGTAGATCCTATTACAACTCTTAAAAATGCTCTATCTTGAATAGCAATTTTATAATTTTGAATTAGATCAAGTACTATATTTTCCTGCCTTTTTTCTAAGCACTCTTTAACTTCTGTAACTAGCCAAATTTTATAAGCAACCGGTACTGTAGCAGAAACGCAAGTCAGTAGTATAAACAACTCTTGTTGATGATTAATGTATAAAAAACCACCTAATGCTGCACCAATTGCCATAGAAAGATTCATAAGCCAATAGTCAATTGTATAGACAGCCTTTCGATTTTCCGGTGTAGTTGAGTCTATGATGATAGCTTGCATGGATGGTCGCCCAAGACTGCTAGTTATTATAAAACCTACATAAGCGATTGCAAATAACCAGATCACCTTATCTTTCGGATATAAGCTTAAAGTCATGAATAAAAACATCAAAGTACTAGAAAAAGAAGTTAACAATAAGATTGTCTTTCGCTGAAATCGATCTGAAATGTAACCTCCAATTAAATTTGAAAAAAAACTTAACATAACCGTTAAGATTAAAAATAACCCGGCCCATACTTTATTTATTTCTTGAGCAAAAAACAATGCCATAAAAGGCATTACTGCTGATGTAACAGCACGATTAAAAAATGATGTAATTAAGCGTACTTTTATATTTTGCTCAAATTCTTTCCAATTCATCGTATCTCCTCCCCTTGTCTAATGTTATATTAAACTAGACTTATCAAATTAAAAATGGACAACTTCAGAAAAACATGTCCACTTATAAAAGGAGATAGGAAAATGGATAAAACTTTACTGAATCTATGGCAATCATTTTCTTCAGGAAATATAAAAATACAAGACCTAGCAAATTTTTTAAATTTAAGTACAAAGCAAACAGTACGTTACTTACATAAATGGATGGATGAAGGCTGGCTGACTTTCATTTCTGGAAAAGGTAGAGGAAATCACTCCTCTCTCCAATGGTTGAAAAATATAGAACAAATCTATGAGTCACAAGTAATGGAAATTATGAACCAACAGCCTGTTGAAAAAAGTAGTAAATATTTACTATATAATTGGTCTCCAAACAGTAAACTACGCTTAATGACTAAGTTTCATTCAAAATTTGGCTATATACATAATTCAGATGATAAATTAATTATTCCTAGAAGAAAGCCCTTTTTAACAACACATCCGCTCGAGGCTGCCGATGTACATAGTGCACATATTGTCGCAAATGTTTTCAATCGACTTGTTTATATGGATGAAAAGGGGAACATATTCCCTGAAATAGCTCATAGTTGGGATTTAGCTCAATCTACGCTTAGACTATATTTAAAAAAGTCTATAAAATTTCATGATGGATCCATCTTAACAGCGTCTGATGTGAAACTATGTCTCTCAAAATTACGCGATCATACATACTATAAAGATTTATGGGCACCCATAGAAAAAATAGAAGTTTTATCACCATTAATTATTGATATACATTACCCAAAGGGGTGTAGTTATTGTTTACAAATGTTATGTATGATAAATACAAGTATTTATAAAGAAAATAACGGTCAAATTATAGGAACCGGTGGTTTTTATATAGGAGAGAATAATCTGGAGAAAACATCATTGATAGCATTTCATGATTATTTTCAAGAAAGACCACTGCTAGATACAGTAGAATTCATTCAGGTCCCTCTAGAATTTGATACTATTTATCAATCTTCCAAACACCATAAATGTAATTCTACTTTTCAAGTAGAAAGGAATTCCGGTTTTGGCGTTATAATTATGAATGCTTGGCGCGATTCTTCCATTCAGCACATAGATGTTCGTAATTACTTACATTCTATTATCGCTAACAATATAAATCATATTCATGAATATGATTCTCAAAAAATCCCAAACGTTAAGAGCTGCTTGAAAGACATAGATCATCAAGTCAATATTCCAAAAAGAAAACGTCCCGACTTTAAAGAACCACTTATTATAAAAGCTACTCAGTATACAGAAGCGACTACAAAATGGTTAATGAATATCTTAGAAAAAGAAAATATACCTTTTCAAGTTAAATGGGTTCCATTTGAAAACTATCTTAGGGATGAAAAACTTAATGAACAAGTCGACCTATTTATTCATGGTGAAGTATTCGAGATGAATCAAGAGATTTCATTTTATTATTTTTTAACAGCTAGATATTCACCATTAGCTAAAGTGTTAAAAACAAATAAATCACTTAGAAAACAACTATCTAAATATAAACATACACATTTTGAAGAGTGGGCTTTATTAAATAAGAATCTTGAAAAAGAACTGATAGAATCCTCTATCATGATTCCCTTATACTATGATACACGTCAAATTCCCTTTTCATCAGATTTAACGAATATTAAGATGAAATATTTTGGGTATGTGGATTTTTCTCAACTTTGGATAAGACCTTTCATTCAAAATTCACAAGAAACCTAATCTACTTGTAATCATTATCACCCTATTTAATTTCCCTAATGCCAAAGGTAAGTTTTTTAGGAATACTGATACACCGCTATTAGGTCAATTAAACTGGTATCCAAACGTCAACAACTTAATTAATCAATAAATAACATCATCTCTATTTACAAATATTTCGAAGGACTCACAAAACAAAATTATTATCTTCCCACAGTTATCTATGAGAAGTTAGCTCGTTTTTTATTTTGGGTAACCACCAATTTATCAGTAGTCATATCTAGAAACGCAAAAAATCCATTTAGATGATCTAAATGGATTTTTTTACTTATATAACACTATTTAAAGTTAAACAAATACGTTTGAATAAATGTAGAACTCAAGTTTCTTAGTTAAACTTTTTAAATGCTGTCTAATTGACAGGGGGTACTGCATTAAGTTGACACTCTCCCCTAAAGGGGTCAGCTGACGAAATTCCTGTGTGGGCTTTCCCGTATCGTAAATTCTGTAACCCCTTTTTATAATTATTGACTTACTTTTACTACTTCCTTTAAATATTTTTGCATATTTTGATTTACTGCATAGACATAACATCCATTTATCCCTCGTGATAATAATACGTAATAAATACGTTTAATATAGGATGTTAACTCTTCATTATTTACATCCGTTCCCTTAATCGGAAGGCCGTTTCGATCTTTATACTCTTTTGGATTGACGATGATTTTTGCTTTATTCAAATCATAGTCTCCATTTTCTTCACCTGTGTAATAACAATCAATTTCTGCCCCTAAAATCACACCAATATAATTTAAATCAGCACCCTGAGTAGTATGAATACATCCTATTTCCTCTACACTGTTTTTAAAATTAATCCAATCTTTTACCTTTGAGTTCCATATAAATGTATTACCTGTAACAGGATCTTTGATATCATATAGAGTCTTATCCTTTTGTGTAGCCCATTTCCAAGAATATCCTGCGACTACGCGACATAATTCATATTCTTTATTTAAAGATTTCATAGAATCATTTAACTCTGTAATAGAATCCATTACTTTAAAGTCATAACCCTGCAATAAGCCTTCCTCATAAACACCAACATTATTTGCTATTTGTAGATATTTACGCAGCCATGCTAAATATTGCTCTCCAGATTTTAAACGGAATTGTTTATGTAAGGGATGCCTCTTATAATTCACTGTCAACCGTTGAAATACATCTGTATCTATATCTGCAGGTCGAATTGTTTGGTATGGATCATAAACCACAGTTAAGTGATATGCATATGTTTCTATTAACTCCAACTCAGTTGTATAACCATTATCAGTGACTAAATGTTTTAAATCACGTGCTTGTTTACCAAAATATTGTTTCAGACGATGCGCTTCGTCCACAAAAACATATTTATATTTTGTACCCCTACTTTTTGCCTGCTTAATAAATTGTGAAGGTGACAGTACTGTAATACTTTGTAGGCCTAGTTTGTTCATTAAACTCTTATATAAATTTAATGAGTGAGTTTGCGGAACTACAAGTGCTATATCTTCATAATTCAAGCCCTCTCGTGCTTTACCAGTTTCATTGTCATAAGCAAGCGCATATAAGATATTTGTTAATACAATTGTTTTACCGGTACCCGGGTCCCCTGTAATCAAATGTCCACTATTTGATGTGGTAAGCATCGTATTAAAAATGTCTTTACAGACCTCAATTTGATTAGCCGATAAGTCTTTAAATGGTGAATATTTATAAATAAATTTATTATGTATCTCACCTAACTTCTCACTAGCTATCCCTTCTTCAATTAACTGATTCCAAATTGCCTGAAACATACTCTGAACATTTTCAATCCCGTTATAAGAATGAATCTTTTGGCCCCTTACTTTATTCAGTAGGTTAAATTTATCATCTGCAGATAAATATTCAATTAACAATGTTTCAATATGCTTAATTGAACTTTCATTAAATAATTCACTTTTTATCACAATAACTTCATTGAATGTTTTACTTTCATCACTTATATGTGCAACAAAACGCTCATATATATCTGTGGACTTACCTACATATAAATTCTTCTTATCTCGTTGAATATAGACTACTGGTACTCTATCAATTTCAAAGTCTTTCATACTGCCTTGCTCAAAATCTTTTCGCTTCTTCTTAATTATTTCAAATGAAGATAATTTTGCTGCAACTGATATCAATTAAATAACCCCCAATTTTTAAATTCAAGAATATTTGAGAATGATGAATATTGTATACCATTTGAATCCAATACACACATCCAATTCAAATTCCCATCCCTCTTCTTTTACATATTTATCTCAAAAAAACTGTAAAACGTTAATCGTTTTACAGTTCATTATATTTTTTATTTTTTCCAAATGCCTTTTCTACTGGATATTTCTCTGTATTCTTAAGTAATTTAGCATGTACTGCCTCTTCTAAATTAATATTTAATTTATCACTTAACATCAGCAAATAAATCATTACATCCGCTATTTCTTCTTTCATTTCCTGCATTTTAGTTTCTGTTGCTTCTTCACTAGACTTCCATTGAAAAGTCTCAAGTAATTCTGCTGCTTCTAAATTTAATGAAATTGCCAGATCCTTTGCGTTATGAAACTGACCCCAATTTCTCTCGTCTCTAAATTTTATTACTGCCTTTTGTAAATCTTGCATCACTATTAATCTCCTCTCTTTTTCATACTATCTTTTCAAAATAACACGCACTATTTATAAAGCCTCAATTAATCCACCTTAATCCAGATATAATCGTCCTCATATTTAACATTTAATTTTAATCGGATTCCCTTCATATATTCCTCTAGTTGTTTTGAAAGGATCTCATCACCGACTTGATCGTATCTATCCACATCTAAATATAACCTAAATATACTTCCATTCGTTAACTCAAATTCCCACTTTAGAAAGTTATGTAACATACTTTCCTTACTCATGTATTCATTTGCTTCCATATATTCTAGTAGCTCATTTAAATTATAATATTCTAAGCTACTTTGCCTGAGATCATGACATTTTGGACAATATTCTCTATACCTATCTTGCAATTGCATAATCATTTCTGTACCACATTGATAACATTTACACATGTAGCAATCTCCTTCAATTCTCTTATGTTCTTCATACAATTGAAATTACGAATTATACTATTTTGTTTTAAAAATGTTCTTCTTATGCCACTTAAAGTATAATTTATTTTCTGGGCGAATTTCTATCTTTGCTTTGGGTTGTAATCCAAATATCAAATAATCTGTATCTACTATTAATGGCGAAATATGCAATCGCCCTTGACCATCAAATGTAATGAACCCTTTATCATACAAGGCATCATGATTACAGCAAAGTAACACACCATTATAAGAATTTAATCGCTCCATACTTGTGCTATCTTTCCAAGGCTTTGAATGACTTGCTCTTAATAACTCTGGCAAATTTATTCCGCATAATGCACATTTTCCGTTCCATAGATCCATCAATGCTTTCCTGAATTTTTGCTGTCCAATTCGAATTGTAGCTTTTACCTCTGATTCCGTTTCAGATATCACAGGAATTAATGTGTTATTTTCAGTCCTTCTTACCTCATCAACTGATAATTCTAATTGCTCATTTTTCTTCTCATAAATGTTTAAATCACTAATTAGTTCAATTAATTTGAGGGCTAATTCTTCATTACATGGATATAAGTATCCTTGATTTCCTTTTGCATCTGATTGAAAAGGTGAATATTTAATTGGCAACAGCTGCGATATCTCTTCAAATTTCTCACGTATATTAATTGGTTTTTCCAACTCATGATATTTTAAAGACACCAAATAGCCTTCATCATTCCATTGATCATGACTTTTCATAATCGACGGTTTATTCGATTCTTTACAATCTTCTTCAGCAATACTAACCGCTACAATGTCCCCTTTTACATAATGAAAGATTCGATCTCCATTTTTTACATCCATCATTCTTTTCCATGAATGTGGTACATTACCGCCTCTATCCTTTTTAGGCGACCAAATAATTTCTAATTCTTTTTCCTCTTGATAAGTATGTCCTTGCATAACAATAAAATGATTCATATATTCTCTCCTAAGGCGTTTATTTACTACGCTGTATTCTAATTAATATAATACTAAAAAAACTCTTCTATGATTAGCAAATAGTCTGTTTAAGTGTATATTACTCACCTATCGTACTTTTCTTAATTTATTAGAATTTCTCTCATGAAATTTACTTTTGCAATTCATAAATTAAATAAATATTACAGAAATATCTACGAAGGCAGCACATACTCTATTATTAAATCACGTGATATAAGTTCTATTTTAATCCTAAACTATTCCCACCTGTAACCACTAAAAAACATTGTAAATCCCTTTACTCTAAAATTGAGATTTTTCCAGAAGCAAAACCACCACCAAGTAAAATGGCTTCCAGTTCTTTTTCCTACTGTAGATGTTTATTTGAAAATGATTCAATAATCTCATTATGTAGAGTCTTATGTTCTATTACATATTCCCATTAATTACGTATCTTTATCGAGTTGTTCTCACTTGGCCTTCTCCTCTTCTATAAATGAATTATTAGGTTCTCTTTAAAATTAGAGAACTCACTCTCACCATGTACTTATAACTTTTGTCTCTTTTCTCTACTTAAGATCATCCTTACTGTGATTTTATATAGATCTTTTCATTAGATACTAAATGCTTTAATTCATCACTACACATTCCTTCTAAACAACCATATTTCTTTTTAGCTTAAAACCTACTTTATATACCCACTTAAACAAACCAAAAAGGACTCCTTTAAGTCGATTAATTGTGCATAGCAAAATAAACTGTATACACTAATCGGCTCAAAGAAGCCCTTTCAAAATTGAAACAAGAACAAAACTTGCTTCTACAACTCAACCACAACACATAATGCGTGGGAATAAATGGAATCTAATAAGCGAATATTATAATTATATATTACATAATAGAGTTATTTTTCTCAAGGATATTTCATTAAAATATTCCTAGAGTGCTTCTACGGTAGGAATATCAGCTGGTGCCCACTTTAAATGCTTTAAACCTTTAATACTCGTCCATTTTAGCTCTGCATGCTCAAGAGCTTTGGGCTCACCTTCCAATATTCTTGCTTTATATGTAGTAAGATGAACAACAATAGTTTCATACTCGTACTCGACCTCTTCTACCTTCTCATCTACAACAATTCTACACCCAAGCTCCTCTTTTATCTCTCGAATTAATGCAGCTTGTGGCTCTTCTCCCCTGTTTATCTTACCACCTGGAAATTCCCAATAGTTCGGTAACGTCATTTTAGGAGAACGTAATGCACATAAGACTTCATTATTTTCATTAACAATTACCGCACCAACAACTGATATTTTTCTCTTCATACTTACTCACTTCCTTATACAGATTAATTAATACTTAATATCTTATATTAATTCATTTTTAAACACCAAATTTTCCTTTTAATTGATGATTAAACTAACAACTACAAAATCGCTTAAGAACGTTACGAAAATATATGGAACAAAACAATTTCAATTCTTACATCATCTCTTCAAAAGAGGATACTTGATATTTCATAAATATCAAGTATAGCCCTCAGGAGCGACCACTTTTTATTATTGTGTCGCAAAATGATCTTTCCATTTTCATTGTACCTAAATTAGCAGGAAAAACGTATTTTCTGTTTTTCATTATAGAATTCATTTACTCTCTTTTCTACATAATATGAACTGACTGTTCTTTTAAATTTAAAACTCAAGCTTTACTTTCGGTAAAGCATAAGAAAGATTATTATTTTAGTAATATATTTAATTTATGTATGCCGCCTATTTAGTTACATCTTTTTAACAGTTCCCTTTCCTTTCACTTTCTTATTTATACATAAATCATTTTCATCAGATGTATTATATATAGATAATAAATTCCATCGAAAAATTTCTTTTTTTCTATAAAAACTTATATACATTATTTTCTATTCATGCTAATATACTAATATTGCAATTTTATTATTAACAATTTATAACAGGAGATGACAAGATGAAAGGACTTGAATTTTCAACTAGCTTATTATTCTTTTGGATAAAAGGTAGAGTAGACGTTGATAATCGGTTTGTAAAAACCAATTTATCAAACACATTATTAGGATTTATTCCTGCTGGTAAAGACCAACAAAACATTCCTCTAAAAAATATTTCTGGAGCTATGTTATCTACCAAGTATTTTTTCAAACCAATTATTTTAGGAATTCTGATCTTCTTAATTGGATTAAGTACATTGAGTGATAGTTTTATTGGTGGGTTAATTTTTCTACTAATAGGTATTGGAATTGCAGGTAGCGGCATTCAAACAATTTTAAGAATTGAAAAAGCAGGAACACCTTATCATATTAGTGTCCCATTCTTTGAAAAAGAAAAAATGCAATTATTAAATGATATTATACACAACGCTTTAGCAGATGACACAGACAAAACAGATTTAAATTTATTCTTCGATAAAAAATCACAGTAAATATTATTATATTTAAAATAAAACCTTATAAACGAATTATATTACTTAATTCGTTTATAAGGTTTTTAAGTTTATCTAATTAACAAGTTTTTCTCATATGAATAGCATGTACTTACTTATAATACAAAACGTTTTTTATACGTAACAGTACATAAAAGCTGACACTTTACCATATAGAAATTAAATATAAGCTGCTTTAAAAGCTTGTTGGACAGCTTGTACTTCAGATGAATTTTTACCATATAAATTTGTTGCTACACGAATACAACCCTCTTTTAATTCTTTAAAGTCAGAAGTCATATTTAATTCATCTGTATTAACATAATAGAAGATATCAAACATCTTATCTTCTCCAATACCTTGGACATTTACGCCATTATGATTACCACCGCTAGCTATCAGGTAAGCTACCTTATTAATAATACTAGAGTTTGTATGCACGCCACCATGATCGTGATCAGCATCAATAGGTAAATGGTTATAGTGTTTATAATCTTCAGGATATCTAGAAGATATTGATGAGGGATTTTTCATATCTCTAAAAATCCGACCTGATTGTTCTCCCATCGTCCAATTAAATTTCCCATTATTAGCATACTTTTCAACAGCCACACCTAAAATATCAGATAAAGCCTCATTTATTGCACCTGCTTCTCCTGCGTACTCAAGTCCAGATTCATTTCTTGTAACCGCATGTGTAAACTCATGCCCTGCCACATCAAATGCTCTAACAATTGGATCTCCGTATACTAGCATAGCCCCATTACTAAATGCATTAAACCACTGCTTAGGATTGCCTTTATTCGTGCCATTTGTGTTCCAGCCATGAACTACAGAAATTACTTTTTGTCCATTATTATCAAAGCTGTTACGACCATATTTTTCTTGATAAAAATCATATACTTTAGTTGCTAAATAATGTGCACTAACGGCTTTAGGATCTGTAAAATTTGTAGAATTACTTGTAACTAAATCATCCAGATACCCCCATGCATTTCTTTTATAATTGTTATAGTCTTTATAATTAGCAGTATACGTTTCAATTCCCTTACCACGAGAATAATCTGCAAGAATATACGTTCCATCACTTCGTTGTGAAATTCCAAATGTACGATTAATACCTAAATCATCTTTACCTGCGCCTGTTAATTTTGAAGGATCTTGTGATTTATTTGATGTCGCGGATTGGACAATACTACTATCTACTTGTATACCCAATTTTTGAACAATCTCTTTTAAGAGATTTCCATTAAAAGCGTCAATTAATACTGTTCCAGATACATATTCAGGTGTAGATGCACTAAAGTTAATTTGATATGCATTTCTAGCCTTCTTCGTATTCTCATCCACATACACTACTTCTCTAATCTCTGGTTCCTCAATAAATGTGAGATCGTTCCCGTATAGATTGAATATCTGATTCTTTGCATCCTCTTTCGATAGTTTCATAGATTGATTTAGGTCTTCCTGTTGTTGTAACTCCTGAGCACTATCCCCTAAAACACTCGTAAGTACACCCTCATCATTAATATGTGCTGTTAGCTGAAATCCGTATACATCACGACCCTCATATGTTTGCTGCAGACGTACTAATGTTGTACCATCATAAGATTTACGACTTTGCGTTACATTATAATTAACTTTCGATTCCGTATTAATTTGCTTTGATGATAATGCCTGTTCTGTTTTTCCTTTTAATGCATCTTTCGCTACATTTTCAGCCGGCTTTTGAGAAGGTGCTGTTAGATTACCTGCTCGGAATGTATCTTCTTTTGTTTCTACTTTTAAATCCTCTGTTGCCGCATAGGCCCCGCTAAATGGCATAATCGCGGATAACAAAACACCTGTGGTTACTCCAACTCTTACAAAACTTGTCTTATTTTTCATACTCCACCTCTTAAATTGTTATATTTATATAAAATGATTTTTAATTTAGTTTATCTAAACATAATTCGTTGTCTCTACATTTGAGCAACCGATAATGATTAACCTCTTATCTAGCATCCTGCTTCTGGATTCAAATTACCTTCCTTTAAAGATAATGCTTACATCTTTATAAATTATAATAATACCAAAAAACTAAATCTTTTCATTTGAATTTTACGATTTTTTATTACTAGTTAAAGTACCTTCACACTACTGAAGAGTTAGGGCAATTATATTCATCTGATGTAGTACAAATATAACTAAATGTTACTCTCATTTAATCTATCTTATGGTCATTTCATTTAAATCTTTTCTACTTTAGTTTCTGTCATATAGGTACTAAAAACTAAAAATTATCCACATAAACCCAATAAATTTACTTGATCCCTATTTTAACATCGCGCTTATAATCTACTTCTACTCTTATAAGATTATCAAAGTATTCATTGTACTTTTGGGACTTAATATAAAAATCATGTTGCCCTAACTCGACTATTGGTCCCTCCATTGTTACCCTATCTGTTTCAATTGAAGCTGCATTAGCTTTCGTTACTTTTTCTCCTGCTATATTAGCGCATCCAAGAATTATAAAACCAAGTGCTCCAGCTAGGATCAATTTTTTTATATACATTCTCAATCACCTCCGTTGTTATTCTATAAGAATAGATGTATTCAATATCTATTCAATGTAATCATTATAGTTACATTTTTATTTAATTATCAAGAATATATGGTATGCAATTTTACATGTGCACCCGTTATAAAACAATCTAGACATCGCGCTTTCTTAGCTTTATGTTTCTTTATAAATGAGGACAATTTGTTAATCATAAAAGAAAAGTTCCCTGCTTCATGACAGGAAACTTTTCACATACTATTAGCCTAAAAACCTAAGATTCCTACAATCTGACGAGCTTTAGCATTATCTATATAATAATGCATCTCTAATCCCCTTCTTTCTGCACGAAGTACTTTTCCCCTTAATTTTGAAAGATGCTGTGAAACAGTAGATTGTGGGAGTCTTAATATTTCCGTTAATTGCGTAACATTACACATTTTATGATGCATTAATTCATTTACAATTTGTAATCGTACCGGATGTGCCATTACTTTTAAAACATCTACGTCTTCTTCACGGATTTCAGCTAGATCTCTATCAGTTACTACTGTTTTCATTTCGCATTCTCCTTTATTATTAATTTCTATTTTTCTTATTATCCTTATAAATAATACTTATAGATGATTACAATTTGTCCTGTTGAGAAAATATATTCTCTTCTTAAAACAAAAAGGACACCTATCCTGAAAACAGTTTTTTTACATAACTTTGATCTATGATTAACACACTTTGCTAAGCAAAAATACTTCTCCTATCCTTTGTCTAAAGGAAATAAAAAATTCTGCTTTTTGCCTTCCCGTCCTGAAAAATTGATAAGCAGTATCCCCCATCTCACACTCTACAAAATAATCATTTTATTTCTCAACACGAACACCTGGAATTCAAATACCAAAAATGGTAATATGAAGTCACCTTCAGTTGTCAATTGTGTCCCTTTTTGAAAGGCCCTGTCTATAATGACAAGGCCTTTTAAATTTCCCTAACCTAAAATATCCTTTTTATTTCGTTTTTTAGTTAACCCAAATAATATGAACGAATAAAAATTGATTTTATACACAATCTAATTAATAAACTGTGGTATAACGGGTATAGAAATTTAGTTTATTTTTAAATAAAAAGAAGAGTTAATTTTTGATTAACTCTTCTTTTTTGCAATTTCCCGCTCATTACTAGCAATTAATTTACGAAAATGCTCTTCTCTATTTGCTTTTATAAACTTCATCATTTCTATTAGCCCTACTCAAATTAGCTCCTAGACGTAATTTTTTCATAATTCATCAAAATTCTACGCTACATGGTCAATATTTGTTTCTAACCAATTACTTACGTCTTCAATCACAAATAATAAATTCTTCTATCAGTGTAAATCTTCGAAAAGGGTTAATTATTCACCAATATAAATGCGCCAGCCCTTATAATTAGCTGTTTGTCCCATTTTTATTTTATGTCGGCCTTTATCAAATGCATATTCCACATTTACATTTTTGACCAATCTATCAATCTCTTTATCTAGATTTAAATCAGGGTATATCATAGTAACCCACCTTTTCGTCAATTCAATAGATGGTTTATGATTTTCGAAGCTAATAGCAAAATTATTACCGCCCTTTTCATCTATACTCAATGGTCCATACCAATCTTTATTTTCTTTTGCCATTTTAGATGAAGCTAAATGTAGTACAGCACTTGTCTCCCAATACTTTATATCTAGATCATATTTCAAATTTATCTCCTTAATGAGATCCTGCGCCTCTTTAGATATAGATTTACTATACACAGGAACAATATCAACCAACGATTTATCAAAAGTGAAATCATCTGTCACCATGGATCTCGGTATCCCCAACGGCATTACTTCAGGTTGTCCCAGCTTCTCTAACTTACGCATTGCATTATATAGAAACTGTGCATACTGCTCACGAGTTACTATTTTTTTAGGCTCAAATAAATTGTCACCTGTGCCCACAGCAATTTTATTTTCTTGTAGGGCACTAATCGCCTCAGTAGCCCAATAATTTTTTTCCACATCATTAAAAGTAGTAATAGATTGTTGCTTTAAATTAAATGTTTTTTGTAAAATAGCCGCCAATTGTTCACGAGTTAATACATCATTTGGACCAAATTCATTATCCCCATATCCATTCATAAGACCAGAACTGACAACAGCATAAATTTCTTTTTCAAACATAGTACCTTTTACATCTTTAAATTGATCTTCAAACCTATCACCTACAAGTAATGGCTGTAGATACACATATAGCAGACGAGCTGCTTGTCCCCGCGTAATATTATCGCCTAATCCAAACATTCCATTTCCATACCCAGCTATCATTTTTTTATCTTTTAGATGCATAATTGCATCATAAGACCAGTGATTTGCAGGAACATCTTTAAATGTTGTGTCTGCTTGTACATTCGTTAACGATGTTAATGTCGTCGTAGCAAGTGTAGCTCCTATTAAAAGCATTTTTGATAGTTTCATACTTTAATCCCCTTATTTCTATAATTTATTATTACAATTAATTTCATTTGCCTTATATAATTCCTTTCCTAGCATATCAATATTAACATAAAATAATTGTTATATATAAATATATACAATTTAATCATTTCCCTCATGTATTAATAACCTCTGTTCTACTTTCGGAATACCTCTAAAAATAGATTCCGTTGAGCATGTATGTAAAAAATTTGTTGATAGTAAATAAAAGAATTTGATAATAATCCATCATCTGTAATCCCCTCTATACAAAAAATAAGAAGCCTCTTTTTGAGAGACTTCTTATTTTTAATACAAACGACATACATAGGCTAAATATACACAATAAGATTAGGATGCTGAACCTTATTGCAGCTTTATTATAACATATAACCTCTTGTTTTGTTTAATAATTCCAAATTATACAACTTTATCAACAATTGATTGTTTATTTACATACAATGAATGCACAATAAAAAAACAACAAAATATTCACTTATAGAACCAAGGTATGTAAAAACCAGCTACCATCCCATTCATAGTTTTGAAAAGTTGTTCTCCCCTTCTTTAAGAATACTTTAAACTTCGGATAGATTACCTTATATCGACATCTTACGTATGCAGAATTACATATCAAATCTCATTGAAAATCATTCTCGTTGTAACTGTAATGGTTTCAAGAGGTGGTATTTTCACTTCGTTTTCAAATCTCACAATATATTAAAGGAGGAACTAGTATTATGAAAAAAGTAATTTTAGCAGGGGCATTAGGAATTGCAGTACTATCAGGTATGAATTTACCAGGAGTAGAGGCACCAAAAGCGAGTGCGGCAACTACGAACTTAGACATTCAAGAAGTTACAAAATATTACTCTATGAGTTCCTATGAAGTTTCTCAAAAAGAATCATTTAATCTTAGTAAAGGAGAAGAACTTACAGTCTTTGTACAAAATTCCGGGTTCCCAATTTCTTATACAGTCTTTGATGCGGATGATCAAGTAATTGGCACATACAATGCTAATTCACCGTACGGTCGCGTATTCAAAGCACAAAAAGACGGTAATATTTCTGTTCAATTTCAAGCAGGAGTAAATTCTTCTTACATGAAGAAGATGAACTTCACAGCCAAATTTGCAGTGTCTAAATTTAACTAACAGTAAAAATTTTCACTATCCTCTTTAAAGGCAAATTAAAAAGGTATATCCCTTCCATGGGATATACCTTTAACTTTAGTGAATTTTATATTGACCAGATAACTGCTCTTGCGCCATACGAACTAAACGTTTTGTAATTTCTCCACCTACTGAACCATTTGCTCTTGCTGTTGAATCCGGTCCAAGTGTAACACCAAACTCCTGAGCAATTTCATATTTCATTTGTTCAATTGCACTTGCTGCAGCTGCTATTAGGATTTCGTTTGAATTATTATTTTCGCGAATTTGCATTTTTTAAACACCTCCGTTGAATTTGGTAATATCATGCTCCATTTCCAACAAAATATGCAAAAAAAATTATTCGTTTAGCCATTTTACATATATACCTAAGCTTTCACTCTTTATTTGGGAATAATTAAAGGCATAGGTCATACCTATACCTACCCCTTTCCCTATCCTACTTACTTTTGAATTCCCCTATTAACTCCTGTAACTCTTGGGAGAGCCAATTTAAAGAATTCGCCAACTCTGCAATATCTTGTACATACAGTTCTTGTTCTTTCATACTTGTCTCTACATTACTACCGCTATTCACATATGTATTTGCAATGTGTGATAATTCATTTACAATCTGAATAATAGTTTGATTATCTTTTAACATGTCAATTGAATTATTCGAAGTCGCTTTAATTTGATTTGTAACAGATTGTGCAGATTCTGAAATCTTTTCAAAGAAAGCACCACTACTTTGAACAAGTGTTATTCCCGATTCTACTTCCTTTGAACCATTCTGTATGAATCTTACAGCCTCCTCTGTTTCAGTTTGGGTTTCACCAATTAATTTAGCTATATCCCTTGTAGATGCCTCAGTTCTTTCCGCTAATATACGTACCTCATCCGCAACAACTGAAAATCCTTTCCCCATCTCTCCTGCACATGAGGCTTCAGTAGAAGCATTTAAAGCTAATAAATTTATTTTATTTGAAATGGTTGTAATTACAGTAAGAATTTCACTAATTTCCTTAGATCGTGCTTCTAATGCATACATACTAGAAGATACATCTTGAATTGTATCTCGGCTTCTTTTCATTTGATTCACAATTTGCTTAATCAAATCTTTTCCTTGTACAGAATGCTGTTCCACGTCTTCCGAAGCAGTCGCAACTTGTTTTGCAGCTTCTTTAATTTCTTTGATCTTACTTTCCATTTCTTGCACAATTTCTAAACATTTCTGCACTTCATATTCATAAGAATGTATTCCTAAATTTAATCTTGTAGTAGCACTTGCAATTTCTTTAAAGGCTATGCTATTCTCTTTTGTACTTACCGACAATTCCTGTGAGGATGTTGAAACTTGTTCAGCAGTCTGCCTTACTTTATCTATAATCCTATTAAACTTTTTAATAGTGTTATTAAAATAGATATTAGTTATCCCTATATCATCAGGCCCTTCATTCAATTTTATACTTAAATCCCCTTTACCAACTTTACGTAACCCTTCTTGTAAATCCTTTAAAGGCGATAGAGATTTTCGTGAGATGAATATTTGAATTGTAATTGCGATTGTTAATGAAATGATTATAAATAGTAAACCGTGCACTATAAATTCTTTCTTTGTAAGTGGAATAATAGAAGCGTCTATATCCGCTGCAACAATTGCAATTATATTATTATTTTCATCAGTGATAGGCTCTAAAATTGTTACCCATGTACCTAGTACATCTTCATACACTTCTGTCATTTGTGCCTGTTTCGTTTTCATTACTTGGTCGTATGTCTTCTTCCAATGAGTAGGATGCTCATAATAGTCACCTGCTTTTATAGAACCTAGTTTTACCGAAACCGTATCTGCTAATTCTGTATCCAAAGCTACTAATTGTAATTCAGCTTTATCATTTAGCTTGGCCCCTGTAACATATGTTTGTCCGACACTTTTCATATTTTTTATAGCTTTATCTAATTGCCCTGTCAATTTTTCTTTCTTCACTCTTTGTGCTGTGGGATCTTTTGCTACATCTCTTACTAATTCCAAATCTAATTGATTTATTAATGTATCCCCTGTTTCAAAAGACTGCCTTTCAAATATAAACATCATACTATTTTGAAACATGTTAAAACTTAACGCCCCCATACTACCCACAAGCGTCAGAATTAATAATACCGTTAGTAATACATTTTTCTGAAGCAACGATAGCTTATGCCAATATTTCTTCATTGATTTCACCTTTCTTATTTTCAACAATACAAAAACAAAGTAGTAACTCATTAAAAGGTTCTATTTCTGTTATTAACTTAAACATTAAAATAGCATACTTGTCATTCAATCAAATGTTCCAATTTTTTTGTTTGATAGAATTTCTTTCCTTGTATACTGATAGTTTCACTATATTTAAAGTTATAATTTAACGAATCTAAGCATTTATGTATTTAAATCCCAAAGCATCATGCCATTGTAATGAGCATTACAATACAGCTAATTTACAACAATCTTATATATATCTCCACTAAAGTAATAATAGTTATGAAACCTATAATTAATAGTACTAAAGCTTATTTTCTTCTTTTTGAAGCCCATTCTAACCTATTGTACAAATAACAGTTTTCCCATTTGCAATCTCATCTTTTATATATCCAGCTGATTTTGGAAATCTATTAGTATGAAGACGTTAACCTTCTACTACTTTACCTTTTCCATTTGTACTGATACCTTCTAGATCATTTATGTTAAGAGGTAGTTTTAAACAAAGACAAGAATTCCTAAGCCCTTATCTTTGGTTATCTTTATCTTGCACAACAAAAACAAACCGAACGGTTCCGTTCAGTTTCCTATTTTATAACTTTTTTCCTTATTTTTCTATAAGATTTTAATATCTACTTGTACAAAGTTAGCCTAAACCCTTTTAGCCTAATCCAATATATTTCTTCAATTATCTTAAAGTCATATGAAATAGCAAAATTAGTAAATTCTTATTACGAAACTTATGTATTAATAAATACTAAAGGACATACTCCTAAAATATAAGCCATGGATTTAATTACATTACGATTTTCATTAGTAATAAACGTACACATGTTAAACAAAAAAGACTCAATTATTTATATCTCATTCCTTTTTTTAATATAAATCGACTACTTTTTTCTTATATTCTACATCGTCAATGACTCTAATTTTACCCATAGAAAAATCCCCTCCATAGTAATTAGGTTAATGTGTTTTCTTTTTCCTATCTACTATGAGGGGAGTATAGCATACTAAAGGTAGCTTCTTTTTTGTAAAAGATCTAAGATTCTAGTGCAGTAATTAATTTCTGACGTTCTTTATCTCTAAAAATCTTAATTTCATGTTTAAACTCATAATTTCCTGCTTCAAATCTAACCCATTCCTTACTTGTCCAATATACAACATCTACATTTGCATCTAAAATTACAGAACATATGTCTACTAATTCTTCCT
Source organism: Bacillus sp. WC2507 (assembly GCF_052656125.1). NCBI lineage: Bacteria > Bacillati > Bacillota > Bacilli > Caryophanales > Bacillaceae > Bacillus > Bacillus sp. WC2507. Next base: position 72,148 of record NZ_JBQXPN010000003.1, read on the forward strand.
CGTAAAATGGCGCTTCTTTCGCTAGTTCAAAAGCTAGTACTTTTGGATCCTTACTTTTAATTTGAAGTTCCCTTGAAGTTTGCCCTAAATACTGCCATGGAGATTGTAGAGATTGCACATGAGAATTTTGAGTTTCTTTAAGCTGTGATGAAGAATGTATTGTTGCAGCAAATGTAGGTTTACTCACTCCTATCGTTACGCCTAAAGCAATGGAACCAATAATAAGTTTTTTTATCATTTTTTCAGCCCCTTTAATTATTTTGGATATGCTTCATTTTTATACTACGTTTGTGTTTGTGTAAATGAAGATGATTTGACATGATTCATCATTTTTCTCAAAAACCGTATATTAATTAACTGCTGTAAATTTACCGAAAACAAAAAAAGTTTCCATAAGGAAACTTTTTTGTTTTCGGTATACATTATATGTATAAAAATTAGTTTTACAAATAGTTACTTATTTGTTGATAAAATTATATATGGATATTGCTCCTACTATTATCTACATACATTTCATGCAAAGATTCACATCTACATGAACAAATTCATCTTATGACCGCTTTTCTTTTTACGAAATTAAGTAAATGTTTCTATAGCTTGTATAAATTACTTTCCTTCTCAGCTCTATTCTTTTGTTCTTCCGCCTAAAATTCCAATATCCCCATTACTTCTTTCGTAAATAGTTTAAAATCAGTTAAATGTTTTTCAATAATTTGACGAACAATATCTAAATTTACACTTTGATAATCATGAACAGCAATATTACGAAATCCAACCATCGCCTTTAACTTATTTGCTAGATCAGCGCTAAGTAATCCTGCTGTAACCAATAAATCAAAGGCCTCTCGACTAGATTGGGGTAGTCCTAATTTTTTACCTGCAACAATATGCATTGCTAAATCAATACTCGCTTCACAAGCTCTTTGTATGTTCAATATTATTGAATCTTGTTTTGTAAAATCTTCTAAATTTTCAGGGGCATTTCCATACACATCTTGGATTCTTTTTATACAACGCTCTACTGTAGAAATTTTATTTAAAATAACCTCATTCTTCATATATAGAACCTCTTTTCTTTATATCCTCAAATACTATCTGTCGTTCTTCATTCAATTTTGAATACATTTTTAAGGTTTTCATTTCAAAAATGACCTTACGTCTTTCATCCGAACAAAATATTGTCTTTCCTGTATGTATAATCTGAGCTTGAAAAACTGTAGAAGCTTCGGATAAATCAACTAAATCAACATCTTTATGAACAATGTTAGCTAACTCCTGTGCTAATAAAAAACGTTCATAGTTCCCTAAAGTTGTGTCACTTAAATAAGCTATATCAATATCACTATCTTCTCGTTCTCTGTTCTCAGCCGTTGATCCAAACACAATTATCCAATAGGGATTCACCGTCTCTTGTAATTTTTCTATAATAGCTGTTATCATGCTTTGAAAAATCATTTAATTAATCCCCCTTATTGTACTTGAATTTTATTATATCATAACCAATCATAAATCCTTTAAACGACTACAAATCCTTAAACAAAATTAAGACTTTTTAGTACTTAACTCCTTACAAAATTAGAAGCTTATTTCTGACCTAAAATTATTATAATTCAGGAGTAGGTATATTGTAGCTTTGGTTCTTAAATAATTGTTAATAATCCCACACTTCGCCTGTTAAATGCCTTTTATATTTTCGTCCTACAAAAGCAAAAGACTGACAATAACTGTCAGCCTCTTACTTTTGCAACTCTAAAGAACTTTAGCCTATTTCAATATACACTCTAATAATTTGAGGATATATTGCTCTAACAAAGACTTATATATATTAATCCACTTTTAATTTTTCTTTCACCTTTGTAGGGAGTTCGTCTTTCTTAACCTCTTCCCAAGATTTCACACCTTTTTTCTCAGAGTAATATATACGTAAAAACGCTTCTTTACGAAGGTTTTTTAACGCTGTAAACTCCATTTCTTTCTCTTTACCATCCTTATCAAATCCAGATAATTTATATTCGTAAGTCGTATCCCCGTTTACATTTTTCTCTTTTAATTTTTCACCATCCTTGGTAATTTGCACATAATATGTATCTGTACCAAGACGGTTTAGGTTACAACCCGTTAATAATACTGTAAAGAAAACAAAAACACTACACATAAGCATAATTCGTTTCATATTATTCACCTCATATCTTTTCTCACAAAAATTATATCCTAATCTATTGGTTGCCAAAATTCATTTTCCTTACGCTAACATTACGTTTTTGTAAGGTAGTAAAAATAGCATAATTAAAAGGATATGAATTCATATTTCTATTGAATTCATATCCTTTGTTCTTATTGAGTAAACTATTTTGCCTCATTCTAAATAGGCGATATTTCTATTATTCTGGGAAAATGAAGTTAGAGTTTCCTTCACTATTATCGGAATCCTCTTTCGGGAACATCATAGTAGAACCTTCATTCCCTTTATTTATTTCTTGCTCCTCAGGAAATACAATGGAAGAATCATTACCTAAGTTTGGTGAAAAACCAAGTTTAGATAAAATGGCTTTTAAGTCAGGTAAAACACCAATTTTATCATTAATTGGATCATTAGATTTCGTTCCGGTACTAGAATCACTTAAAATATCCCTAAGCTGGCTTGGTGTAAATACTTTTCCCTGATTATTTTTTGCAATTCCTTGAATTGATGCAGCAGCACCAGCAATAATAGGTGATGCGCTAGATGTTCCACTAAAGCTAGAAGTATATAGATTTGTTGTAAATTCACTTGGTTTAGCATCTGTTGTATCTACTGCATTCCCCCATCCATACACATCTACTCTACTACCATAATTAGAGAAATATGAACGCTTATGAGGAACTCTTGCAGAAGCTGCCCCAACCATAATTGCCCCTGAATCTTTAAAATCAGGACTATTACGATTTAAGACTTGTTTACCATTACGGTCCCTAAATTGATCTAAATCATTTCCACCGTTTGAACCTGCTTCAATAATAATAATTCCCTTATTTGTTCCTATACGAATTGCATCAAATATATCCGGTTTTACTTCTACTGGAAGATAGTTCTTATCTCCATATCCATCATAAGTAGCTTGGGCTTCTAATAAAAGGATATCTCCAGCTTGCATATTGTTAACTGCACTTAAGATAGCATCAGCTGTATTGTACCTACCATTATCTCTAATCTGAGATACAACCTTTACCTTAGCTTTTGGTGCAATCCCAATTCCACCTATGTTATTATCTTCTGCCGAAACAATCCCTAAGACTGAGGTACCGTGATCATGGTGTTCACTCTTATTCTGTCCGGATATCAATTCAATTTTTTGATTCACTAAATCCTCATGACTAAATAACCAGCCATACTCCATGTCTACAAAAGTAGTTCCTTTTCCATCCCCACCTTTTATGCTCCAGGCATAAGGTGCATTAATTCCTAATGGTGCTGGTTCAAGGTAACCTTGTCTTGTAAGTCTAGGTTCATCATATGGATTAACAGATAAATTTGGTAAATGCTCTTCTGGTGGCGCCTCTTCTTCCTGTAAATACGCCGTTTCAACAAGAGATGATTTTTCAATTTTTGTAAGTAATGCTTGTACATCAATATTATCTTGAGTTTCTACAATATAATAGTTTAGCAAATTAGAAGAAATATGATCGGAATCTTTTATTTCTTTACCTAGATTTTTAATTTCTTTAGGATTTAAAGAATTAAAAAGTCGATTTATAGTTACATTTGGGTATTCAGCTAAAATTCTAATTAATTCAGGATCTTGTTTTTCTTCTTTAATGAATTTTTCTATTCCATCCTGATATGGTAAATTTGCTTCATTTTTAAATTTCAAAATTAATTGTTTAGTAACTTGCTTATGTACGGTAGAATTCAATTGCTTATTTGAATAATTGTAAGTAGCTGCGTAGGCAACTTCTGACTTTTCACTTGGAAGTATACCGCCTATTCCATTAAATGCTGTTAATGCAATTGAAGAAACTAGAATTCCCTTAAAAATTTTCAAAACGTGCACCTCTTTTAATTGATATATGATTATAAAACCTATAGATTATTTAACTTCTTTTTTATGCAAACTTCTTATATATCGGATTATATTTTCAACCCCATTCATTATTTAATACTTGTTTATACATCGTTAATACAACTAATTCATACCGACAATTTTATTAATTAAGTCGCATGACTGTAACCATTATAGTTACAACTTTGCGAAATAGTCAACCTTAAATGCAATTTTGCATGTAAAACCATACATACTTCTATCAACTTACTCCTAATTATTTTAAGAAAAGTTGAGATTCTATCATTTTGAGTAATTGCATATATGTAATATAAAACATATAAGGGGGTTAAAACGTGGTAATCTCAAGACAAGATTCATGGACTGATGATAACGATTTACTTCTCGCATCAACAGTACTTCAATATATTCATAACGGGGGAACACAATTAGCTGCATTCAAAGATGTCGCAAAACTTCTAGCTAGAACACCTTCTGCTTGCGGATTCCGTTGGAATTCATACGTGCGAAAAAAATACGAAAAAGAAATACAACAAGCAAAAAAAGTGCGAAAAGTGGGAAACAACATTCCCCTCTCCCCACCAGAAAAAGAAACAAACTCTTTGTCTATTACATTAGATGACATTATTCTCTTTCTACAAAATTATAAAGATGTGAATGAATTGACAAATTTACAAAATCAAATTGAAGATTTAGAAGCAGAGAATCAATCCCTTCTTCAACGTTTAACTATGTATGAAGAAGAGTATCGTATGTTACTGAACCATATCGATAAGACAAGAAGTTTAATTGTAGTGGATTAAACAGCATAACTATTTCGAGTTTAAAATAGGACCTTACCCTCCAAAATCACTACTTATAAGGAAAATTCAGACTATTATAATTGGTAATAAGTAAAATACACATACATAATGTATGTGTATTTTTAATTTGACTATTATTAAGAGAAATACTTAGTCTATGTTACATCTTTTCTAATATTTCTTGTCTTTCACACCATTTTGTTAGCTTTTCTAATGCTTTTTTAGATAAACGCTTTGTTTTATGATTACAAAATCTCGATAATGTAGACGGAGAAATACTAATTTCATCTGCTATTTCACGAATGCTTACCTTTTTTTCATTGTGTACTTTCAGTATTTGGTCACGAATCTTTTTCTCTATTTGCTCAACCGATTCTACAGTCTTCTTTATCTCTTTAACAACTGTTACTTCAGGTAATTGTTCTTGAGGTTCTTCTATGCTCTTCTTTCCAATTCCCCTATCCATTGATTCCAGCATTTCCTCAGGAGGTAAAATCGTTATTCCTAAGTTAGCGTAATAATTTTTAAACCAGTTACGTTTCCCAATTTGTTGTTCATCCAGCGGATCACTATACTCCCAATGAGAGATTACTTTCTCATTTTCCAAATCCATTAGAACATTTTCTAGCTGTTCCTTAATACGATTCGGCTTCCAATCTTTTGGAATGTCCATTACTGCTAGCAGTCCTTTGTCCCCACCTATAGAATATGGCTTTTTCAATGATGAATACATTTGCCTAATTCTCCATTGCCACGTTAAATATCGAATTAACCTTTTATGATATTTATGTCTATAACTATTATATTCAAGTGCTTTTTTAGACAATAAGGCCGTTGTATTATTTGATCCATATAAGTAATTAGTTAAAAAGCTGCCGGGCTTAATACGACAAGACTCAATACCCATATACTCATTTGTAACACTATGTCTCCACAATACAACCGAATCTAATACGAATAATCGTTTAACAACCTCACGCTTTAATTCTAGTCGTTCTCCTTCATCATCGCGGTCATTTAATACTACAACCTCATTTTCATCATTTAAATAGATAAAAATACTTGCTAAGGCCGCAATTCTTTTTGCTATTTTAATTTTATCTTCAGCTCGATAATATTCTTTATTTTTAACGACTGTCTTTGGAATGTTACACATTTCTAAAACTTGCTCATATGAAAAATCAATAAACTCATCTGGAGATTTTGCTTCGTTGATCCACTGTATAGTAATTGCATCTAAACAATCTGCCGTTAAATCATCCATATTACTCATTACATCATCAACAAGGGTATTCCATCGGGCAGCTTCTTCAATATTTGTAAGTCTTAAATCCTCGTCTTTATGTGAAGAAAGTTGAGCCATCCCATTAGAAGATTTCGTTTCAATAGGATATTGTAAAACTTTGGTATTGTCATCCTCTTCAAATTGATTCTTTGCAATTCCATCTCTTAATTTATAATAAACAGCAGAGTTATTTACCTCGTAATAATCCTCATGGTTCACTATATTTGTCTGATCTATATTTTGATCATTTTCTAATATTTTGGAATTTGAAGGTGCTACATTTTGAAATTCTTTGTCTATAAATCCTTCAATTTCTTTATATATTTCTTCCTTATAGGAATCAATTTTGGCATAAATTTGTACTAATGTAGTACCGGATTCTTGCTTTTTTTCTAGCCAAGACACTAATGCAGTAAATGATGAGGAAGCATGAGGTGAGGTTAATACTTTATTATTATTGTTTTCAACATCTTTAAAGTATGCATTCCACTTATTCCATACTAGCTCATTCGTTTTATAAATTGGCTCAGAGATTAACAAGGCATCTCGAAACATTTGTAATAAGTTATCCACTTTATATTCCTCCCTAAACCATGGATCACAACAAAGTAGTTTTCATCATAAAAATATTTACTACTATTATATTTAATTTATTGTAACAGATATTTATAAAGTTTGCGCTTTGCTTTCCTTTACCCTATAACTTGCAACATCTTTGCTCTTTCCTTTACCTTTTCTTCTTTACTTGCATTCCTTTTGCGCTTTGCTTTCCTTAACTCTTCAACTTGCAACACGTTTGCTCTTTCTCTTACCTATTTCTCCTTACTTACATTCTTTTTGCACTTTGCTTTCCTTAACTTTTTAACTTGCAACAGGTTGCTCTTTCTCTTACCTATCTCTCCTTACTTACATTCCTTTTGCGCTTTGCTTTCCTTAACTCTTCAACTTGCAACAGGTTGCTCTTTCTTTTACCTTTTTTTCTTTACTTGCATTCCTTTTGCGCTTTGCTTTCCTTAATTCTTCAACTGGCAACATCTCTGCTCTTTCTTTTACCTTTTTTTCTTTACTTGCATTCCTTTTGCGCTTTGCTTTCCTTAACTCTTCAACTTGCAACAGGTTGCTCTTTCTCTTACCTATCTCTCCTTACTTACATTCCTTTGCACTTTATTTTCCTTATTTTTCTCAACTTGCAACAGGTTGCTCTTCCTATTCCCTACTTCCCCTTACTTACATTCCTTTGCGCTTTGTTTGCCTCAACCCTTTAATTTGCAACATCGTTGCTCTTTTTCTTCCCTATTCCACTTTACTTGCATTCCTTTTGCGCTTTGCTTTCCTTAACTCTTCAACTTGCAACAGGTTGCTCTTTTTCTTCCCTATTCCACTTTACTTGCATTCCTTTTGCGCTTTGCTTTCCTTAACTCTTCAACTTGCAACAGGTTGCTCTTTCTCTTACCTATCTCTCCTTACTTACATTCCTTTTGCGCTTTATTTTCCTTATTTTTCTCAACTTGCAACACGTTTGCGGTATCCTTGCCCTATTTCTTTCAACTTGCAACAGTATAATTTATTTCTCAACCAAGTAATTTTTAAAAAATCATGTCATTTTAAAGTTTTTAAGCTATTTTTCTCATATTTTGAATAAGTTACATACATAAAATGCAACATATTTGCGGTATCCTTTCCCTAACTTCCCTACCATTTTCACTCTAATCCTTTATATACCAAGGGTTTAGGCACGTTTCCACTTACTTTTATACCTATCACCCAACTTGCAACACGTTTGCGGTATGCATGCCCTTATTTTTTACACAAGATGCAACACTGTTTGCGGTATCCTTTCCCTACTTTCAATCTCCAAATGCCAACAAGTCCTTTTATATCAAGGATAATTATTACAATTCATTTTTAATGATTGCGTTCACCAACTTGCAACATGTTTGCGGTATCCTTTCCCTAACTTCCCTACCATTTTCACTCTAATCCTTTATATACCAGGAGTTTAGGTACCTTTCCACTTACTTTTATATCTATCACCCAACTTGCAACACGTTTGCGGTATCCTTAACACAAAAAAAAATCATGAAATTCTCTTATCCCTTGATACAACTAGCTTCATAAACTGTTGCAAGTTGCTCTTTTTCTTCTTAAAGGAGCAACTTTCACCAATTTTCGATTTGCTATAATCAAAATTGGTATATTTTATAGTATTCTGGCATACATTTCGAATTTTGCAGAACGGAGGTGAAAAAGATGGGGAAATCATTTATTATTCAAAATCAACGTAGCTTAAATGGAGAAAAGACAAACGCAGTTTTAGTCACACTAAAATCTTGGCAAAAGTTTGTGGAAACATTTGAGGAGAAATACTACAGCTATAAAGATACATATTTAGAAGATATTCTGCAGCACATGACATACGAAGAGCGTATTGCTGACGTAGAAGGATTTGTCGAAAAAGCCAAGCCATCTTTTTCACGTCGCGCAATGTCTGCAATTGCAGAAAAAACCGGAAGAAAACATAAATTATACGGTATTACGAATGCAGATCTTGAAGTATTCTTGTACCTACATAAAAAATGCTATACAAATGGCGTCATTCCAAATGTAACAATACATATGATGTGGGAAGATTACAAGCAATATAAAGAAGAATTTGCTTATATCCAACACTCTCAATTCTATATCGCATTAAAGAAATTAAACTTACATAACATTATCTCCATTGAAAATGGAGTAGATGGACGTTATACAATCAAACTCACTCATTTTATGAATGAGGAAACAGAAAAAGCAAATCCATACGTATATATTAGTCCTGTTGTATTTACAAAGGCTTTCTTTAAGCTATCTGTAGCAGCTAAAAAACTATTCTTAGACATTGCTATGCAACAACATACAGAAACAACGTTAAAACGTTCTTTGGACAAGCAGGATGAAAGAGGCAACAAAACTCACTTTGGTGGGATGTATCGTTTCTTACATAAAAAATATCCGCACCAAATTCACGCGGTTATCGAAGAATTAACAACTGCATTACCATGTACGGGTAATCCCCTATTCAAAATTTGTAAAATGCAAAAAGGTGTAAAACATACAAAGCGATATACAACCTTATATCTATCTATCCATTCGGATTTCTTATGTACGAAAGAATCTGGAGAACAACAACACAGGGATCCATTTACACCAAAAGCTACATATGCTCGAAAAGCGAAATTTATCGAAGCAGTTCTACAAGAAATGAATATCGGTGAACTATCTTCAGACATGAATAAGTTCATTCATGTATTAAAGCATACTTGTCATCGTCAAATTCGCAGTGTCATTCGTGGGCTTCGTGATATGGTTGATCGAAAAGAAGGATATCCAACGAAAATTGTATATACATTGAAAAAACTATTGCATCAAACATCTCAATATCAAATTCTTGATACAGCAGCGAAAGAAGGTATCTACCCTCTTATTACGCAGAACATACCAAAAGAGAGAAATAGTGACCGTGAGCAAGCTGTCTTTAATTTTGGTCTACATTATTCTATGTACTCTCTTCATAACATTAAAAAGATGTTTAAAAATGTGCATGCACTACTGAAGCAGAAATTTGCGGTACCAGTGACGGAAGAGTCTTATCACCGTAATTATCTAAAATACCAGGAAGAAACATTATTTAGAAAATATGCATATGATCAGGGTGTAAATCTCCATGCATATATCGCTTTAGAAATTGAAATGCGTGAAAAACTAAAAGTTCGTGGGCATAAAGAACGCACGATTCCAAGTGATATGCGTGAATGGTTTATCGAGGCAATTGATAAACTGCCACAAGAAAAACTTCGTGTCATTGAGCTACCAAAGCAGTTTAATTTGCTAGAGTTTATGCGTACCTTCGAACGTTTAGTACGTGCTGGTGTAACAATAACAGATCCTGATCAGGTGCTAACCGCAATAGAAATAAAATAAAAGTAACAAGCTCTCTATTTTTGAAAAAATTGAAAGTAGAGGGCTATTCGTGTTTGTTTCATTAATCCCCTTTCCCCACTACTCTATTTATACATACCAAATCAGAAGGACTTCATGAAAAATGTAGTCTTTTTTTATGCAATTCTATACAAATCTTCTTCTAGCTATACAACAATCTCCCCACTACACATTGGGTATTCTTCACGTGTAGTAAAATATTCAATTTTATATCTACAAAAAATCATAAGGATATTTATATAAACAGTGGATATGAGGACAATTATAATTAAATGTGAATAATATTTTCTCAATATCCTTGATAATACTATTGTCGTTTATTTTATCTAATAAAAATCATCAATAATAATGTGAGTTATGTGTAAATAATGAGTAATGTTAACAAATAGCTACATTTTCTGAACAAAATGTGGATAATTGAACGTTAGATACTCCCTTATTTACTAAAATAAAGAAAAGAAAGCCTATTTCCACTGTTGAATAAATATAAAGTGATTTGTATTAATTTCTTTCCGATTTCATGTAGAAATATATGATTTTCTTTCTGCTTTTTTGTAGAATTGAAAGTCTGGCAATCCTTAAATCTTCGGATACATTTTTTACTATTTATGATTTTTTAGGTTCTAACATCAAATCTTCCCTTGTGGGAGTAGATCTTTCCCCTATTTTTGATGACCTATAATAGTTTTATCTTTATTTCTTTTTAATATATAAGATATATATTTATAATAGATTTTATTATTACTAGTATGATTGTTAATAAGATGTCAGACCTAATTGAAAATATTTGTTAATTCAGTTATAATAATGGTAATTTAATGTATCATTACCCACATACTAAAGGACAAACCTACGTATCCCTACCAGGGCGAGGTTTGTCCTTTTTTTATTTTAGTAAACTATTATCATTGGGAGGATTAAATATGGCTGTACTAAAAGATACAACTTATATCGAAACGAATACATATAACGGGATTGTATTCTTTAAAGGCATTCTTTGGGGATTAGTTTTTGTAGTACCTTTTTGGAGTATTATGATATTCTTATTTATTTTACTTTATAAATAAGAATAAACATATCCAAAACCCAAAGGACGGTAGCAGGTCTTCTTCCTACTTTCTGTTACAATATCCCCCTCTTAGTATGGATAGAAACGCTTTTATAATAAATTAAATAGTAAACCATGGGTTGTCCTTGCAGGAGCTTGTATCGCCTAATATGAGCCATATACAGTTTGCTAGAAACACTTTAATTGTTCCAGGAGAAAACGGAGTTACTAGATCCATCTTTTTAACAGCCGAAGATACACAACAGCTTTACAAATATTATTCGACTATCCCTGAACCTGTAAGACCTCGACAGCACACAGATAACCCCCTATTTGTGGCATTTGATTTTAATCGAGGTACTTATCGATGGGTTTACGAAAATGATGCACCAAAGGCTTTGTCTGAGGTTGCAATACAAAAGATGATTCGACTTGAAGTGAAACGAGCAGAATTAGGTAGACGTATTTCTGCACAACAGATGAGGAACACGTTTATTCTTCGTCTTATTAAACAAGGAATAAGACGAAGAATTGGTAAATAAAATGGGATTTAAAACAAAAATATCTTTAAAAAGATACTATCAATACTTGACGTTGTCTAAAAAAACTCGATGAAAAATACTTTGGTAACTTATACTGTATGATAACAAAGTATCTTCTTTTAATTTTGTTTTTTATCATTGCTGTAACTTTGTTTTTAATTAATAATTTGAATGAATTTTATAATTTTATGAAATCTCTTTATGTTTCTGTGGAAAAAACGAAACTCCTATTTCACAGAAAAAGACTTTTGAACTGTACAAAGTTCATCTTTTGTTAATTGTTTCTTATTTTCATTAGAGGAATAAATTTTATATTGAACGTCATTTTCATTCCAGTATACATAATGTAATTCATTTTTTTGCTGATTGAATGCTTGACGAGTTTTATCAAATGCGTTGATCTCTTGTAAAGATTTTTGTGGGAAAACGTCCTTTCCTCTTGTTATTTCAACAATTAAATTTTGATTGTCTTTACTTGAATAAACGATGGTAACATGTTCTGCATTCTCATCTGTAACTGTTATTGAATCTACTTCGAAAGGTAATTTAGTAGGATAGGATATTGGAAAAGGGAGTTCTTTTGGTGCAGTGGCCATGACCTCTTGTGATACCGGGTACCAATTTACATCTTTTACAGAACAACCTGTAAGCATGGTGATAAAAAACAAAATGACAAACCAAAGTCTTTTCATTCCGTTCCCTCCTTTTTTATAACGTATGTAGCTTTTTTACATACATTCTGAAAAAGAATGGAAGAAAACTCAAAAAAATGCCCAAGATAACTTCAGTCGAAATTACCAAGAGCATTCACTACGTATATAGTTGAATTGAGTGGTCAAATATTTCAAATTTAAATAGATTTATGTTTTTCACTGCTTGTTTTTGACCGTAGTAAGTCTTTAATATTCATGGTTCCTGAGATTAATAAACCACCAATTACTAAAATTGCGCCAAACAGATGGTATATTGTAATATTTTCTTTAAGTATTAACCAAGCTAGTAAATAACCAAAAATCGGTGTTAAGAATAGATAGTTGTTTGCTTTTATTGGATCTTTTTTTAATAGATAAAACCATAGTAACATGGATACTATAGAAGTCATAACAACCTGCCAAAATAGACCGATAGCAAAATTCATGTCTAAATTAATATACGGATTTGTATCTAGTAAGAAACTTAAAGGAACTGCAAATAAACTACCAAAGATGATTTGCCAAGTATTAATGACTAGACGATCAATCTTCATATCATATTTTGTGAAACATACACTCCCAATACCCATAGACAACATGCCAATAGCGAGAATAATGATGCCTGATACAGTGGCTTGCGTATCCTTTAAATACGGATATACGGCAATAAATAAGCCAAACGCCGCAATACACATGCCAGACCATTCTTGTTTTGTTACTTTTCTACTTAAGAACATAGAAGACAACAAAGCAACAACAAATGGGTTTACTGTGATAAATAAGTTAAACAAACTAGATGATACCAACTTTAGTGACAAGAAACAGCAACCTACATACAAAGTAGTATTCAATATACCTAGTACAACTAACTGCTTCCACTCTACTCCTTTAGGCCATCTGTTAGATTTGATAAAATATGTAAAGATAAACATGATAAGACCGGCACTAATTAACCTTGTTGTTGCAAACATTAAAGGGGATGAAGATAAAAGACCAACTTTTGTGGCGATAGCACCTGATGCCCATAAAATACTAAACAATATACCGATTAAAATCTCCATACGAACCATTATCCTTTCCTACATTACAAATAGTAAAACAACCGATTTTATTAAAATAAAATCGGTTGTTTATGTAAAGAACTTACTTTACCTGTTCTAAAATCAAACAGTAACTTCTTCTTTCCAGTTATCCATACTGAAGCGCTCACCTAAATTACGATGTTCAATAATATACTCACGTAAATGTTTTGCTTTCTGAATAATTGCCTGATCACCACTTCTTTCTGCAATTTGATCTAACCAATCATAGCATTTTGCAACAGGGATATCTTTTTCAAAATGAATTTTCGATAAGAAGAATACAACATCTCTAAAATTAATTCTTGAAATTACTTTAGATAGTGAAGTAATTAACTCCTCTTCAAATGTTTCATCTAATTTATCTCGTTTAACAATAAATCTTTCTAAATCACGATTATATGTCTTTTTATCTTTGAAGATATCAGATGGATCAAAATCACAATCAAATACATAGTCCAGGCAAAGGAAAACGCGGCTATCCTTAGAGAAATTAGCAGCTGCATGTCCAATTGCTGCATCAAGGAACCAAATTTCGCCTTTTCTAATACGGAATACTGCTTCTTCATCTGAATGGAAAGCCTTTTCATTATCTTCTAAAGCTAAGAAGACACGGAAACGTTGCTTTGTACTATGAGAGAATTCAACGAAATCTCTATGTGGGATAACCATTGCATCCACTAAATTACGTGTACGAACCATTTTTAAATTATCAAAAGTGAAGTATTCTTCAAGAAGTGAGTTAATGTATGGTAACTGCTTACCATACTCCGTTTGTTGTGCTGCATGATCAAAATCACGATACATTGTATCATCTTTATCATTTGAAGCATTCCATAAAGAGTTGTTCATCCAATAACCCGAACTGAATTCATCATACTCTTCTGGAATAACTGGAAAATTCGCTATAGTAGCTAAATCTTTCTTTAATAATTCCTCATTTAATTTTAATTTACCAATGATATAAGATGCCATATTAACTATTCTCCCCTTTAATTATAATGTGAACATTACTAAATCGCAATATAAGTGGCGAAATAATCTGATTATGTATTCTTTTCAGAATCTAAATCAAAAGATTATTTGCATAGACTAATAATCTATATAGTATTTTTGAAAAATAACATAACCTATTGGGTACTGAACATTCTTAATTTTTTTGATATATTCCTGAAATCAAATATATACAATTCATATTGAGAAGCATGGTCACAATACCTACATTTTATATTTTTGTCTGTTTCACAAATATGCGGTACATTTAGATTTTGAATCACTTTTAATACATGTTCTTTGCAAACAAACAAAAAACCACCTTGTTTCCATGAAATGATTATTAATTTTTGTAGTTTTTATTTTATCTAGTAAAAGATATTTTAAAACAATTCCCAGTTCGCGCGAATTTACAGAAAATTGAATATCGAAACTACAGATTGATTATAGGAAAAAAATAACAAGAGGTCTATATTTATATTATCGAAAATTCTGAATAGAGTGAATTGAATTAGCGTTAAACTACCGTAGAATGCTATAGTGATGCGGTTTCGCAAGAAATAACTGAAAAATTTGTAAAAAATTGAGAAATGTTTGTATTATTTATATAACTAACTATTTGATGTAATACTCTAATTTTGTATCTTAGAAGTGGTATTCTACATTCCATTCTACAAGCTCGAATTATAGTTTTAATTTATTATAGAAAAACAAAAGCCCAATTATATTTTAAATATAATTGGGCTTTTAAGAGGTTTTAAAAATTTGTTTCCTTCTCTTTTTTTTATTATTTTCTTTAATAGCATGTTTATTTTATTCAATCACTTCAGAAAATGTTCCTCTTTATTTTCTTTTATGTACTTCATAAGTTCTTTAAATTCCATTACATCGTAAATCCCCCAATTGATACGATTAATGACTTCCCTTTTTCTTTCTCCTACACCTTCCACAACAATACATAGATCAAAATCACTGTCTTTATTTGGTGTGCCATATGCATGAGAGCCAAAAAGGATGATTTTTTGGACAGAAGACACGGTTTCACGAATTTTTTGCACCAATAGGTCCAATTCCCTTTGCACTTCTTCGTTAATCCGAATCACCCCTCGGATAATGTAATTAAATTGACGTTTAAGTATATTATACATGCGTTTCTCTTCTACCTGCTATTACATATTTATTTTTATGTTGTTCTCTTGTTTTTCAACGTTCTGCAATGCTTGATAACATTCGTATACCTGCTTAATAAGTGTATGTATATATAATGGATGGGCATTTGAATCCATATAAGTATCATTCCTCTGGCCTTCAAGTGCTTCATATATTTGATTTATCTCTAATTTGCACATAAATTGAAGTAGCTTATAGTCATGATGTGATTCTTCTAATATTGACTCAGCCTTTGTAAGCAGGAACATGTAATGCCTAGTATTTGTAAACATTGCGAATTGGGTAGTTTTAAATGTCATCATAACAAAAGAAGGAGACATCAAAATATGCCTCCTTTACGCCCCCTTTTATATTTATTTTAGAAATCTAATCCCACTTAGCTTATACTCTTCTCTAACTCTTGTTACTAAATACTCATCTACAAATATGAATTTTGGATGAATACAGTAAAAGTTAGTTACCCTATTTCTATTTATCGTATCTCTATGAATTTATTCAAAAAAAGACATTGAACCATGTCGTTCAATGCCTTCTCTCTTCTTACATATTTGTGTACTCGAAGTACAATTTCTCCGGTTTTCCATACTTATTAATTTCATCCTGATATACAGCAGCTAATTGTTGTGACATCTCAATACTCTCCATATAGGACAATGAAGTAACTGCTTCTATTTTTTCTTTAATGTTATTAGGAAGAACTGAATAAGATAATCTATCCATCTTACTCCCTAATTTAGTTTCTGTAGCAGCCTCGTAATAAATCTCAGTAATTAGAACTTCATTATCATCTGGATCGTACATATAGCCTCGGTTAACTGTAATCATATTATATGACTCCTCTCTGGTTTACAAATCCTAATCTCTAGTGTTTTTAGCATTGCAATAAATACCATATTTCTATATACATTCTCTAGTTTTTAATTTTTATATTCCACTCTTTATCTAGTTTACTATGAATTAGAAACTAATCTCTTTTTTTATGTCAAATTCAAAAATTCTTAACAATAATAAGAAACGTTGTAAACCTAGTGATGTTACTCACATTATTTTTTATTTGTATTACCTGTGTGCTTAACTTTTAAACATTTAGGTACCTTACACAATCGCAGACATGATATGTTTCTGCTAAATAAAGACCCATTGTTTTTTGTTTATTATGAGTACTAATAACTCTCATATTCTTTTTCTTATGCCATACTTTGTAGAAATCCATATAATCTCTCCTCTAAATGAAACAAAAAAGCAAAATAGATGTACTTTTTTATTTCGCATATTATTAGCCCAGAAGGTCTATGTACAAGTGATTCGAAACTTAAAGACAACACAAAAAGGGCTTCTTTAAGTCGATTAAAAATGTGCATAGCAAAATAAGCTATAAATACACTAATCGGCTCAAAGAAGCCCTTTCTAAAATGAAACAAGACGTAACTTGCTTCTACAACTCAACCACAACATATAGGGTGTGGGAATAAACGGAATCAATTAAACAATAAAGTATACGTTTATATTAAACTAATTTTATAATATCTTCAATTGTTTTTAATGAAACGAAGATAAGAAGGGACTTTCTATGCGGCTGTTATATGTATTGAAGAATAGTGCCCCTGTTTCCCCTACTAAAAATCCCTTCTTATTTTCAGTTCTTGATGTTACTTCATGTACTGCAGTTCAAAATATAGCTTTTCTGGCTTTTGATTTTGATCTAGATAATAAAGTATTTCTTGAATAGTTTCCTTTCCAACTGCAACACTTTCCATGTAGGACATATTTTCGTTTTCCTGGATTTTTTGCAAGATAGCGCTAGGTAGCTTAACAGCGTCAAATACACCCATTTTGCTTCCTAATTTTTGTTCGGAAACAGCATCGTAGAAAATTTCGTTCACAATTACCTCATTATCATCTGAATCGTACATGTAACCTCTTTGTATACGTAGCAATGTTTTACTCCTTTTATCTATATTATTCATGGAAGATGTATCGATAAATATTATTTCGCAAAATCTCTACTTTGTATAGGGGGGCGCTACGCGATATTTATTACGCAATCAAGGTAAACGATTTGAGTCTAAGTAATCTTTATTTTTTATAAAAGAAAAACTAAGCCCTCCTCCTAGAAAAGCAGCGCTTGTGGGGAAGGCTTAGTTTGTTATAAATAGCGTTGTATTTAATTGTTTAATCTCCCCTTCTGCAAGAGGCTGATAAAAAGCATGTTGTAACCCTTCTGAATGTAATGCTTCTCCTATACAGAGCAATACTTTACCGGGGATTAAATCAAGCAGTAGTTCATTATTAATTTGCTTTGCTTGTTTTTCAGTAGAAACATAAATTATTAAGATTGTAGGGTTATTCCCAAATCCCTGCACAATAACATCTTTTCCTGATTCTACAAAAGTTTTCCATCTAGCAATTAATCGTTTTAATCGATCCTTTTTATCAGATAACAAGGTGGAGTATACAACAAAATTAATTTTACAATCTTCTCCGCTGTTTATTATAAAACTTAAAGGAGGGGTAAAAACCCCTTTACTAATGGATGGATGCATAATATGTCCTAAAAAGGATGGAGTGTAGCGTAAGTGACAAAGTAAGTCTATGTCATGCCAATAACGCATGTGAACGTATTTACCATGATTATCAAGCCTTTCTGGAACAAAGAAGAACATATTTCCTTGCCAGTATTTTAAGAGTTTATAACCATTATCGGATAACGTATATGTTTCTTCGCAGATTTCTATATCAAGAATTTCTACTTGCCATTTTTCAATCAATCGATAATAAAGTAACCCTTGAAGAGCATTTATAATTTTTTTTCGCGAAAATTTATTTTTGAATAGATATAATAAATGATTAAACCGAACCGATGTATGAACACCGATGAAATTGAGTATAGTATACTGTTCCTCTGTTAAACGCTGCTTGAACTTAACTAATTCGTCATAAGATTGGAATACATAGGTTTTATACAGATCATGTACTCGATATATTTGAAGTCCTTGTGCATCCTCACTTGATAAATGAGGAATAGAAGGGATATAGGTAGACAATGTTTTTTCTACTGTACGCATAGTCATTCATTAAAATTGGTAAATTGACGAATTAGATTTTTTACTTTGGCCCTGCGGATAATTCAAAATACGAACAGTTCCTCTACGTTTTTTCGGATTAATATTTAGCAGCTCACATGTAACAATTGTTTGATTAATTGCATCCTCTGGAGTTGGATTAGCAAGATTACGGCTCTTTAACCCTTTAAATTGAATACCAGGTGCAACTTCTACAAAAATACCAGCAATTGCATCTACACCTACAATTTTACCTACAAAGCGGTCACGGCGTTTGTTTAGTTCTAATAGCTTGTCCATTGGATCTGTTTCTAATATTTTTTTACTTCCACTAAACTCATAGCGACCATTTTTTTCTACCACTTTAGCAATAATAAGTTCTATAACATCACCAATAATAATATCTTCCGGACGAACGAATGAATGGGACCATTGCGAGTATCGCACTCCTACTGTTACGCCATGAATTTCAACTAAGACCGTTTGCGCAGATGGGATATGCCCTGAAACGGTTCCTGTGTATACTTTATTTCCTACTTGCGCTGTTACTTCTTCATATAATCTTTTTTGAAGTGCTACCTCCCCTGCTGTGATAGATACAACAGCAAAGTTTCCTTCTTCAGTTTTCTGAAAATGTTCAATAATAACAGGCTTTGTTCTACCCACAAGCCATTGAGGATTTTTAGGAATGTTTATACCTGCCTCTGTAATCGGGCAATATGCTGTTGTATGAGTACCAATTTGCATTGTAAGCACTTGTATACGCTCAGACTTTCCGTTTTTAGCCGGGAATAGCTTTTCGGATACGACTGTAATCAAGCCTTTTCCTACAGTACGCTCACGTTTCATACGGGCTAATTCCTCTAGTTCATGATCACGTACTCGCTCAAATTGATTAAAGTTCGTTTCTAACACTGTGTCACCTTGTGGGTTCTCTGATTCAAAAGCCATTCCAAGTTCTTCTACAGTTTGAGTGTTTATCGTATCTTCTGCCATTATATTTTCCTCCTAGAACGTAAAAAAGGACACACCTGTACCATTGGGATGGTACGTAAGGTGTGTCCTTCACGTAAATTATGTTTTATTTATATAGTTATTAATAAAAATATAACGGTGTTTTTACTCAAATGCAAGAATAATTTTAAAATCATAAGTTTGCTATAAGTTAGATCAAAATCTAGAATGTAGTCTTACTAGGGGGGCTGCCAGCATTTCGGAAAACCCCCAAGCTAAGAGTATGCAAGATTTTATACAGTTTTTCGGCAAATCCAGTAACAAACGAGAAACCTAAAACCGCGCCATAATAGGAATGTATAAAAAAATGCATAGGTCCATAGAACAAAAAAGAAGGTTCCCTTGTGAGAGTAGGGTTCCCTCCTTTTTCTTTGCTACCGATAATTTTATGTTATGTTAACTGATTTTGTATACGATATACATTAAATAACGATATAAACTAGTGCTGCTATAAGATTTGGAATAGCCATTATTAAAAAACCTTTTGATTGATCAATACGGCCAATTTTACGCGTTTCCTTTTTTGAAGAAAAGGTTCCTTTGTTACCTAAAATTAAACTATCAATGAAGTAAGCTAAAGCTAATCCAATGCTAATTAACCCAAAAGTTCCACATACATAATAAATGTGGCTCCAATTCCGACTAAAATAAGCTTCTACAGATACGATAAGTAATAGGAGTATTCCTGAAATGAGTCCTCTTTTTGTCATTATGATCCCTCTTTCAAAAAGATTTTATATCCATATAATACCATATCATTGAGTCTATATTTTTCAAACAAATTCCGATAATGATGCGTTATGTTAACCTCTCATGTATAGGGTATTCACTTCACATTTTATCTATCTTACTTAATGGTAACTGTCATACAATGAAGATAATATTAGGAAATTGTGAGGATGATTACGTTGAAAAAATTTGTAATTGAATTAGAAAAATTTATAAATAGTTATGTTGCAAGTCTGCTTACTTTTAATATCATATGGTTCTTAATACCATATATTTCCGATACTAATTATTCTTCCCAGAATGATTTGGGTTTGCCTAACATAGTTGGATTCACTATAATTCTCATCATATATGGTAGTATACTAAATCTTGTACCTTGCCTAATTGGAGAAGTATTATACAGGAACATAAAACAATGTAGGGAGTTTCGATTTGGAATTCCTGTATTTATAGGACTAGCTGTTATTTATATACTTATACTCTTTCTTCTTAAAAATCCATATTCTTCTAGTTTGGTTACACCTATTATTATGGGGTCCTTAGCTTTTTATTTAGTACGTAGAAAAATTTAATTAACTTCCAATAACGATAATTATGTAAATAAGCTGTCCATATGGACAGCTTATTATATATGTTTTTGCTTAGCGTGGTTTTTTCCAAAATGCTGGCGGTACCCCTATAAGTACACTTGCAAGTATATTTATAGATATACTTATAAGTGAATTATTTAAATTCTTGTCTATATAATTTAAACGAATAAATAGCTCCAACGAAGAATACAAAGGCTTCAAATAATATAAAGATTTGACGGAAATACTCGATATCTTTACCAACTAAAGAAATAAATATGCAATTCATTAGAATTTGAGTAGTAAACATACAAGAAATAATTTTAAAATAAATAGGATTTGTTCTTTCATCTGGTTTACCAATTTTTTTGTAAATAATAATAAGTGCAATTACTGAACCCAAAAATAGAAGTGCTGTAAGTCCTACAACGATGTTGAAATTGCCTGTACTTTCTAACATCCATTTATTTAATAAATCAATCATTATTATCTTCCTTTCCTACATAAGAGAATATTTCGTTCTTCTTTTTCACTATAATAAAAAAAGAAAAAGGAAAACATCGAACTTTCTTACAAACATTCGTGTATTCTTACAGTTTTGTCATTTTATAAATTTATTCATCGTCTTGCCTTTCCATATTTTCTTTGGAAAATATAGTGAATTAAGAGAAAAAACGATAATTATGTAAAGACAAAAGTCCCCCAGTTAAACAATCTGAAGGACTTTTAATAGTTTTCTAAGTTATCTTCCAAATACACTCAATCCTAAATAAATCAAACTATAACTAATTAAAGCACTTGCAAGCATAAAACCTATTTTTAATAATTTGTCTTTTATATTAGGCTTTACCTCACTTACAGGTTTTCCCTCTATAAAATCAACTATTTGACGATAAGTTTTTAAATTATGCTCTTTTTTTATGTTTTCAACTTGCTGTGATGAAAACATAAGCAAAATCACAAGTACCACAGGTATTATAAGACCATAATAACCAAAAAAGTAAAATACAGGTGCAGTAGAAATAGGAAGTATAATCATTAATGCTAGCATGATGTAACTCCACTTAAAGAAGGCTGATTTTTGAAGTTCTTCTTTCATGATCTTTACATCTCCTTTAACTAAATCATCTAGGGAGACATTAAAAAGAATACTCATCATTAATAAATTATGAATATCTGGATAGTTTCTTTCATTTTCCCAGTTAGAAATAGATTGTCTGGAAACATGAATTTTTTCTGCTAACTTCTCTTGGGACATGCTATCCCGTTTACGAAAATATTGTATCTGTTTACCGATGTTCATTTATACATCTCCCTTAAGTTTGAGGTTAAGTTAAAGGCTAATTAAAGACTACCAAATTTCTTTATAATAATGTGATTTTAAGATGTAAAAATGTTTTATCATTCAATTTTCACTTTATTTTTACTTCCTACAACGATAATTATATAAATAAGCTGCCTATATGGGCAGCTTATTGTATTTTTGGCTTAGCGTGATTTTTTTTCGAATTAATGGCGATATCCCTACTAGATTTAATTAGAGGTTTACAATCAATTAATCAAAGAAATTGTTCAATTCTTTACTCATTACGTTCGATGTTTTTTGCTTAGGTTTCTCAATATTATTAACCAGCGACTGCGAATTGTTATTCTTATTTTTTTGCTGAGATTTTAAGTGCTCTTGGCGTTCTTTGTAACTCATAGGTTTATATTCTGGTTGCTTCTCATCATTTTTCGAATGATCTTCTCTAATTTTTTCTAAGTTTTCTTGAACCGTAATACTAATAGATTCGTAAACTTTTGCTACATCTTCATCAAGCTTATTTTCTTCGGTATGATTAAGCGTTTCTTCAATTGGAACTGTGCTGATTTCTACTTGTGTTTCTTCTGACTCTGTTATTATAACGGGAATTGAAGTAGATTCTATACTTGTTTCTGCAGTTCCTATCATTGTAACGGGAAGTCCATCAGATGGGAATTCTTCAAACAGTGGTTCAGTCTCATCAGGAATCTCGGAATGAATAGTGGAATCTTTATTCCAATCTTGCTCTAATATAGTAATAAATAATTCTTTGTTTAGTTCTGCTACTTTCATGTTTATTTCATAGCATTCGTCCATATGAGTTAATGCTATATCTATGGTTTCTTCATTATCTTCTTTCACGACTGGTTCTTTTATTTCAGTGCTTATACTTTCTAGATGTATTTCTTCTGCTATAAGAGGCAGTTCACCATTTCTTTGTAGGGTTTCTATTAATCTTGATGCACGTGTATAACTAATTTTAAACGTGTCTTGTAGTACCGGTATAGAGGCACTTCCCATTTCTTTCACAAAACTTAAAACATCGTCGTATAGAATATCCTTAAAGACGCTAGTCGCCTCTTGTACAGTTCCTGTGTCTTCGCTTCGAATCGCTACTTCCTGTGAAATAGTATTGTCAGAAATATGAGTAGTATTAACACTTGGGTCTTCTGGTATACTAATACTATTTGAAATTAATACTTTACGAGGACCATCCCCTGTGTAAGAACTTACAACTAGATTTTGTTCTAACTTCTCAATACATTGCATAGCTTTCATATAGCTGATCTTGAATTTTCTTTGCAGAATAGATGGCGAGACTTGTTGCGATTCAATAATAAATTCCTTAATATCTTCATACAACTTATTTTCAGCTTCATCATCAACATCTCCCTGCGGATTCATAGTTGCAGGTTCATTAGATAAGGTTTCATTATGAGACTTGTGTTCCTTATAATCTTCCAATGATACAATGTGCTGTTGCTCTTCGGTTGTTTCTACAGAGCCATTTTGTTTCACCTCATCCTCTTGTATAGGTGGCAAAGGTTGTATTTTTTTCATGTTCTCTGCGTCTACATGCTTCATAGGATTTGCTTTTACAATAGATTCATTAATAAGGCGAAGACGTTCATTTTCCCAATATCGGCCTGTTTGCTTCTCTACCTGTATGAGTGCATGCGCGAATTCTTCTTTAGGCACAAAGTTACTTGTAATTTGTTGGACTGGTTGCACATGATTATCTTGTACGATACGAGCAGCACAGATAAATGCACCTTGTGCCATGATATCCCCTGGTGACATAACAACTTCTTTTGTTTTTTGGTAGGTTGATCCTAGTCGACTAACAGGATTATCTTGCATAGGGGAAATACCCTGTTCGGATTCCGCTTCTTTAAATTCTTCTTTTTCACCGAACATGTCAGAGAAAATTTTTGCATCATATGGCGTTACATCTCCAAATATCATTTTGTTACGGAATGAACCTAGTAAAGTAAACATGTATTGTTCTGTAAAGTCGAGAGCTAATTGAGATAGCGTTTGGCTAGCAATTGTTAAAATTACTTTATATTTACGGGATTGTGCAGGGAATTCTTTAAACGGCTTCACCACATAATCTGGGAACTCATCGACTATTATGTGGTGGTAAGGCGAGACGTTTGGTTCCCTACGGAATACCGCATTTTGCATACTCAGCAATACAAACTTTCCTAATACGTTTGAAAGGTCTGCTAATTCCCCTTTCGCAGTATTTACAAGTAAAATGCCACCTTGCTCCAAGTAGGGTAAGTACCCAGCGCCTTATCATATTTCTATGATAGGTTTCCAAGTACTCCCCCCCGAACCGTACGTACTCGTCTCCAAGTATACGGCTCTCCATTTATCAATCCAACTTACCTGAGTGTAAATCTATGTGACATTGATGGCAGAGTGCCATGGTTTTTCTTTTTCTAGCGATCATCATTTTCTCCCACATTTTCTTACCTTTTAGGTCTTTTAACTTTCTTATGTGGTGTATTTCGATAGCTAGGTTCTTTTTGCCACACACTTCACATTCTTCGGCTAATAATCGTTCAATGAGACTTGTTCGTCCAGACATTTTTAAGGTGTTTGGGAGAATATCGACTTCTGTTTTGGTATCTATACTTATGTGTCTCCGAAATCCTTGGTCATAAAGATATCTTATCTTTTCACCATTTTTAGTTTTGTATCGTATACCAAATTTCCCATTGGTTCTATATTTGTTGAGAATTTGTTTAACACTTTTTTTGTACTTGCTAGCGAACGTTTTATACATACTATATTCCATTATGTATTTGTATTTATTTATAACACTTACGTTGTTCGCCAACTTGTAGTATTCATATAGACCACGAATTTCTGCGTTGTAGATACTTAAAATCTCTAAGTCGTCATTATCTTTTAGATAGGTTCTGTGTTTAGGTTTCCAAGTACCTGTATTTTTATCAATTGCTAGTGCGTCTTTTTGAAATAGGTTCTTTATCCATTTGTTTTTGGGTACGTATAGTTTGGGTGTGAAAGAGAATACCCTTTTTGTCCTTCTATGGGTTGTTTTTGCTATTGCTTCTTCTCTTGAGATTGTAATATCGTAACCGAGAAATTGTACTAATTTTTCACTATGGGTTATGAGAGTCTTTTCCTGTGACAACTCGAGTTCAAGGGTTTCTTTAAGAAAAATCGTAAGATTTTCTTTGGCTTGAATAGCATCTTCTTTACTACCTATTATTCCTATGAGGAAATCATCTGCGTACCTGGTATATACAATTCTTTTGTAGTTTTCGTCCATAGGTTCTTTTGAATGTATAGAGAGCTGTTCTTTGTGTAGTTTGTTCCACTGTAGTTTAACTTCTCTTTTTTCGTCCTCTGACATTTGTCCCCATTGTTCCTCATGTTTTTTTCGTAGTCGGTATTTCTTATCTGAAAGGTACGCATAATCACGATTTGTCTTTCTTCTTGCCCCATTATCAAATTGTTGTTTATAGATCTTCATAAATTTGTCTAGTTCATTCAAATAAATATTTGATAGTATGGGACTGATTATGCCTCCTTGAGGGGTGCCAGAGAATGTGTTGTTATATGTCCATTCTTCAAGATAACCTGCTCTGAGAAACTTCCAAATTAACCTTATAAATTTTTCATCATCAATCCTTCTTTTAAGGATATTTATAAGTGAGTGGTGATTTATGTTATCGAAGAAACCTTTTATGTCCCCCTCAACAAACCATCGTACCCCTCTATATGTCTTTTGAATTTGAATTAACGCAGTATGACAGCTCTTTTTAGGTCTAAACCCATGTGAATCATCGGAGAACGTAGATTCATATATACTCTCAAGGATACTTCGTATTATTTCTTGTATGATTTTATCATCCATAGAAGGGATGCCTAGTGGTCTTTTACCACCATTAGCTTTGTTCCTATAAATCCGTCTAGCTGGATAAGGTTTGTAAGTCTCGTGTTTAATTTTGTCTATAAGAGTGTTAATTCTTTCAATACTCATTCCATCGATATTCTTTCCATCCGTACCTTTGGTCATGTTGCCTTCTTTGGCGTATATCTTAGAATATGCCATATAATAAAATTCTGGGTTATACAGGTTTCTGTATAGTCTCTTGAACTTGTAATCTGTACTACTAGCCATGGTACGTAGGCTGTTTAATACCTCATTTGGATTTCTCAAAGAGCCTCACGCTCCTTCCTAATTTGTATTAAACTGATAAACTGTTTCCCTTCGCCCTGTAATAGGCTTTCCCTATCTCTGACTACTACGGAAACTCCGTTACCTTATTGGATATTCATAAGCCACATACCTTGTTTTACACTTGGTATCATCCTTAATAGCCAGTTTGTATTGGCGTTCCAACTTAGGTAATCCCCATTTAGTACATTTAGAGATGAGCTTGCTATAGTGTCGGATGCGACTTTCGTCCTTTTCCACCTACAGTGGATAGTTAGTAATGGATCTCTGGGACTTGAGGATGGAGACCTCGTCCTTCTATACCATTTAGCGTACACCTGGTTAAATGGTCATTACTACATAACGTTACTAGTTACCTTTCGTCATGGGGTTCGATATCCCCCTTTGGACTATCGTTTAAGCAGTTTAGCTTTCATCCTTGTCTATACGTTTCATCTGGCCATTCAGTCGTAATTTGGTAACTAATTAACTTATGGCTTTACCAACATGCTACACTCCCCGTTCAGTTTCCTTCACGGATAAGTTGGTTGATGATAGGCTTTTGTGAGACCTGAGCCTACAACTTTGCTAGAGTTGAATCTCTAAATGCCCGTATGGGCGCACATGTACATCGAAATCAAAATCGGATTTACCAAATAAAACACGTCGTATTAAAACGTTTGAAGCTAAATCTTTTAAGATATTGCGTAAACCTTTTACATATTCTTCTTCCCTGTCATAATGCATCGGTTGTCCGCGGTATTTTCCTGATTTATAAACTGCTGGTTCCCCGTGAAAATCCATTTTTTCACGGATGGTATTATCAAACCATTCATTAATACCTTTTATAATTTTATATTCATTTTTTTGATCACGTGAAGCTGCTCCACCCTGAACAAAATCATATAACTTATCGACCTGTACCTTTAATAGTTTATGCATACGGTGAACACGTTCTACATCGTCATACATCTCAATCAAATCGTCGAAGGTGACATCTTTTTGCGGGTTATGAAGCTTTAATAAATAGATATGTTGTTTAAGGTGGTTACGTTGAGCTTGTTCAAAGAATGCGTTGTTAGATTCAGACAAGCCTTGAATAACCATTGCGAAAACCTCTGCTACTTTATCAACTGGTCCCCGCAGAATGTTTATATTTTTGGTATGAGGATTAGATGGATCAATGTAATAAACGGAGCTTGAGGGAATCTTATGTGCTTGTACCAATTTAAATACTTTTTGACATAAATCATTACTGGGTTCAATAACAGTGACACCATTTAAAAATGTTCCTTTTACTTCTTCTGTATCATAATCATTCTTTTTATACGCAGTTTCAAACTTATTTATGAAACGCACCATCCAGTGTAAATCTTGATTTATCATAGGAATAATTAAACTTGATGTTTTACCAGAACCAATTGGACCAATAATGATACCATTTAACGTCCTATCTTTCCCCTTAATTCGGACCATTTCTTTATGCTCAATATGCGGTCCAATTTCTACATCAGGATATATTTGTTCTTCTTGGTTATTAAACCATTTTTGTAACTTGTGATTTTTATATTGGTATTTTTGTACCCACTTTAATATTTCTTCTCTGTAACGGATAATATGGCCACTATACCAAAGTGTAAATAAAATCATGAATACTGAAGGGAAAAACACAAAAATCATAGTGAGTGTGTGAAAATTCCCTGTTAAAACATGACCTAAGGCCTCATACTCACCAAAATTTAAATGATTTGATTTATCCGTAAGATATGGAATAACCTTTGCATGGATTGGAGCAGTTGCAAACCATAAAAATTGAATATCAACTGCAATATGAGAGACAATCAAAATTATTAATTTCCCATTTTTCACATGCAAAGCAGGAATACGGCTATAAAACCTAAAGCTGAATTCTCCTAATAGTAAAGAGAAGAACATCAAAATAAGCGGTACATATGTAATTTCTATAGGATAAGACGGTGGTTCAAATGCATAGTAGAGTAACTTGATGTAGTTTACTAAACCGAATCCAAACGAAAGAATAAATACGCTAATTAAGCCGATTGTAGTAAATAAAGGTAATCGTTTTTTAAATGTCTCCATATAGGCTCACCGACCTCTTACAGATATAATTGAGCTTTATGATGGAATGTGAAGCGATTAGTGAATTCTGGTTGAAATAGTTCCTTTGATTTTTCTAAAAAGAATTTCGCTGCATCTTCAGTTTGTTTTAAATATAAATCAATACTATCTCTTTCACAGAGTTGGTTATATTCTTCCTGAGAAAGTACCGCAATATTTACTTCTATCTTTTTATTTGTTGCCGTCTCAATGATTACATCATACCAATAGTAATTCGGTTTACCTGGGATTTGGATATCTTGTAGAGAAACACTAAACGTTGCCCCCTCTTCTGTCATATGTTTTAGGACAAGTTCTGGATTTGTAAATGCTTCTCTTGCAGAGAGCACTCCTCCATTCGTTGTTGATGCAAATTGTAAATTCATTATCATTTTCCACCTTTCTCCATATAAAAAAAGACAAGCGACACCCACTGTAAAAACAGCGTGTGTCGCTTGCCTTAATTTCATATGTTCTGATTTGATTGTAGTTTTTATCATATGTTCAATGGCTATTCTAACACCTTAAAAAATAGAAATCAATAAAATTGTATAGAAGTATATAAAAAACAATGGATTAATATAATTCTACAAGTTTACGTCTTTTTGGATGAATGTTATTTGCAGTACGTGCCATGATCTGTTCATTAGCGTCTATAGTGACACTCTCATTTTGTAAGGATAGTAGTAGTACGTTGTTATAAGTGTTCATTAAAAGTATATCTCTAGGTTTCTCACGTTTCGGATAAATAACAACAAGTGGAACGCCTTCGTCCCCTTCTTTTCTTGAAAATACGACATCGTCTAGTCTAGCAATCATCCTGTAATCATTTTCATTTCCGAAAATAAAGAAGAAATCTTGGATCACATCTTTATCTCTCCTATACGTTCGTCGAAGTCCTCCATCTATTGGTTCTTTGAACGTTTGAACCTTTTCAACAAATGCGTAACGCCAATCGGCATCTCCTACTGTTCGTTGAGATAAAGATAAAAGAATATCTTGTTCGAAGTTTTGATTATCATCTTTTCCAAGGATGATATCTGAAATAACATCTCCAGCATTTTTAAGTGAGCAGACGTGTACATGTAGATTGGTTTGATTCATTAAAGTTTCATGATATTTCCGCATAGAAAATAATAGATTTTTCATCCTCACGTATGGTGGTTCAGCATCTTCTGCAAGAAACATAGTTTTGTCGTACATAACAAAAACAACGGTTATATTCTCATTCGTTTTTTGTGAGGATTCTATGTACTTACCTACTTTTTCAACTAAGGTAGTATTTGTTTCTTTACACATATCCATCTCGATATAGATATTTTTACCTTGATATGAAATATGTTCATCAGGAATCAAAGGCAACTGGTCATCCTCAATTTTCATATTTTGTTTCTGGTAAAAGGAACGAATATCCATTTTATATAATAATTCATTGGTTTGAGTTTTCTTTGTAGTCGCTAGAAGAGTACGCATAATGACTTCGCGTGAACATACTGTGTGAAAAGAAGTAGCTCGTGAGTACCTTCTTTTGGAACTTTTTTTGGGAATTCTCCCTATCCCCATTAAAAATTCAATTGTTTTTTCTTTTAAGGAAAATAAGGCACGTTTCGTAATGCTGTCATCCCTTTTATCTATTTTTTTAGTTAGCATAGCCCCGTATTGTGAGTATCGGTCAAGTTTTGTAAATATGCTAGCTTCAGAACATTCTCTTCCTTCAAATGCACTATATAACATTGTGATTTGTCGTGTTGTAAGAGCTCTTTTGTAATATAAAACTGTTAACATAAAAACGTCTGCTTCTTTTAAGTGAAAATGTTTTTTGGTACCTGGTCGTTTATATTTATACACTTCTCCGGACAAAGTATACACCTCTTATATTGAATTAGACTTAAATTAAATAATTATCATTTTTAATATACTATTACATTGATATAGTGGTTGTAAAATAAGAAAACATGAATAAGAGGTTTTGCTATTCAGAGATACCCTATTTTGTACACCAGAGTTGGGGTGGTAACTACTATTATAAATCTATTAAAAATCATGGGTTTATATGGATCTATTAAATCTTTCATGTTGTTAGGCCGATATACTACTAGACATCTAACAATAGTTATAATGAAATTTTGTTATAAAAATAATGTTATGACGTCCTAACATTTATTAGATAGGAATAATAACATTTTGATTGATTACAATTATTCAAGAATTATAAAGAGGAGTTTTCTCTATATTTTTTTAGAGAATTTTTATCTTATTATACTTATTAATTCATTTAGACAAAATTTAATGAGTGTTTCTACATAATTGTTGGTACGTTAAAAATGTGTCTATATGTGCTTAACATGAAGGTTCCATTCACATGAAATTAATTAGTTGTTAATTTTATGTGAAGTTCTAATTGCTATCATTATTCGTACTAAATTAATAAAACTTTTAGTGTAATGTAAGTATCACTTTGATGTTAATAAGATAAGGATTTTCTGTTAATAATCCAATTTACATAAAGGTTTCTTTTTTCATAGCAGTGATGCATTTTTTTAGCATAATCCTATTAGAATGTCTTAGTTTAAGAGATTATTTACAGGGGTTTTAAGAACTATTGCATCAGTCATCTTAACCTTTGATCCCCTTTTTAACATGTTAATTATAATTTGAGATGATCTCTGTTGTTCATATGAAATTAACAGCCGCTCCTAATGGCCTTCTAAGAATGACTGAAATTGACAAGGAATTGAATTTTAATGAGGCACAGAGTAAATTTTTTCTGTCAACAGATACATTCACGTGAACTAACAAGTAATAGGTAAAGAACAGTGCATTAACATAACATTAACAATTGTCATCCTTATAAGAGATAAATCCCTTCAAAACAACTAAGTAATAAAAAAACTTTATGAAATCTTCTTAGTAACATATATACGCAAGTATGATATCGATTGTTTGAATATTGAATATTTCACACGTGATTTATATAAGTTGTATAAATAAGGTTTATATATAAACCTTATATGAGAAGTTTACAAAAAAATAATAGCATATTACGTTGTAAATAAAAATTTATTTATCCTTGTTATAAAGGTGTTTGTATATACAACTTATATATAGGGCTTATATATAAGTTGTATATTGTTAATTGTGAGTTTCATGTTAATAAAAATGAGCGATTTTTCCTGTGTTTTTATCAGTTTTTTTTATAGTATTTTATTACCCGCAATTAAAATGTAAATCACATGAAATTTAAGATTGATATAACATATATACACGTTATATATACGCTGTATATATAAACCCTTATAAAACATAGATTCTTTATGATTTAATCGATATAAGGCTTATATATAAGTCCTATATATAAGTTTTATTTATAATGACTTGATATACAACGTGTAATGATGTACTATGTTTCTAGGAATAATTAACCAATGCTTTAAGGGGGGGACAACTTGAACGAGGTTTTAAGTGAAAAATATCAAACAATCAAGTTTGCAGATGAAGTAGTAAACATGTTTGCTGATATACTTGAACAAGATGAGATACTCTACAGTGTATTTCTATACATAGGAAACGTAGTAAATAAACAATTTCAAGAGACAAAGTATATGAGAGGCATATCAATTAATGAAATAGTGGAAAATGTAGTTATTGATAGGAGAGTAAAGAAGAAAAAAGGTAAATCCTATTCATTAGAAGTTGAACGCACGAATATATCTAGACGTTCAGCAGAAATAAGTGTGAGTACGCTATCATCAATGTCTTTAATCTATGAAAAGACTATGCATCCATATAAATTTTTAATCTCAACTTATAGAGGGCAACAAGTACTTATTGAGTTAGGGAAAAGAAAAAAGGTAAATAAGGAGAGATAAAATAATGGCAAAAAACTTCTTGAAAAATGAAGTAGCAGTCAAAATGACAATGATTGGATTTGGTCAAGCTGGTACTAGAATGGTAGATAAATTTGCGGAATATACACATACAGATGGCACAGCAGTATATAATTGCTTAGCACTAAATAGTAATGATGGAGATCTAGCTGAATTAAAAAATGTACCAAAAAGTAATCAAGTTTCACTTAAATTAGGTGGTTTAGGTAAGAACCCTGAACGTGCGGTAAAAGTTCTTGATTCAAATGAGGAAGCAAAAGATAAATTAAAAGAATTTATTACTGAACGTGTAAGACCTTCTGATGAACTTGTTCTATTCTTTGCGGGTTTAGGTGGAGGAACAGGAACTTCTACAATCATTAAAGCTATTGAAGAATTTTCTGCTTTTCATAACAAACCAGTAATCAGACAAGAATTACAAAAAGTTGCGCAGCAATATCCAATGTCTGAGATCAAAGCAAATCAAGCAAAGTTTGCTAGAATTGCATTTGAAAATGCTATTGAGCGCAAGGATTTTATTAAAATGGGGATTGTTGTAACACTTCCCGTCCGAGCAGATGGGCCGGATGTATTACGACAAGTAAATAAATTTTCACAGGAGATTTGGAAATTAGCAAATGATAAATCCAAAGGTGTAGCCTTTGTAGTATTTGCTGATAACCAGCACTTCTACGATGAATTTAAGGGATTAAATGAAAATGAGAAAAAAGGTATCGCCAATTCACGGGATTATGCAAATCAACGCATTAGTGAAATTATTCATGAGCTAAATACCGCTGCCAATGGATCTGGTACATCTGTAATACTCGATTCTCAAGACTTTAAGCGTATTTTACTTGAGAAAACGGGCTGTTTAGTAATTAATAAGGTTTCACGTAATATGAACCAGATAGAAAATAGCCATGCAATTATCGAGATGTTCCAAGAATCATTAAGAGGTAGCTCTTTCCATCCCCCACTTGATTTGATGAAGAAGAATAACGATGGTTCTGTAGAAGCGTCAAAAGTACATCATTTTGGTATGCTTGCTATCTTAGATGAGCAAAAAAATATTAATGATTCCTTTATGGATGATGCTAAGGTAGAAGTTTCAAATAATCTACCAATAAACGGTACAGTTTTTAATGGATATTTGGTAAGTAAAAATGATTTCTTAGGAAGTGTATATACGTTCTATAAAACTGATGCATTACCATCGAGATTATCTAAAGGTTTAGTTGAAGAATTTAATGAGTTTAAAGAAAGACAAAGCCAAATTCAGTTTACTAAGTCTCAAATTAGTACTATCGAGAGTATTGATGAGGATGAGGATTTAGGCTTTGCATTTGGAGATTTTATCGATATGGGTAGTGACGAAGAAAATAATAATGCTGGAGCAAATGAAGAAGAAGATTTAGCAGATTTTCTAGATCCTGATAAGATGTTTGGTACTACAAAATAATAAAAAGTCTGGACTAAGCTCCAGACTTTTTTATTATTCCACAGAATTCATAAGAGATTTTATATAATCAATTATATTATCCTGTATATACTGTTCAATGAAGAGTTGTTTTTTACCCAAATCTTCCTCTTTTTTAAACCATCCTACCTTTCTAGTACGTTCCTCTTCAGCTTTACTATTCCACAGGCCTTCAGCCTGCTTTCTTAACTCCTGACGTGCCCTATGCTCAATAATGAAATTATCAAGTCTATCTTGGCGCTGACGTAATTTTATGGTTTCTGCATCTTC
Organism: Bacillus sp. WC2507; assembly: GCF_052656125.1. Lineage (NCBI taxonomy): Bacteria > Bacillati > Bacillota > Bacilli > Caryophanales > Bacillaceae > Bacillus > Bacillus sp. WC2507. The sequence continues at coordinate 106,384 of NZ_JBQXPN010000003.1, forward strand.
GGGTTGTGGTAACTGTTTAAGTATACTGTCTACCCTCTCTTCGTAACGAGACTCAATATGTTTTATTTTTTCTTCTAACTGTTTAGCTACCATTTTTTCAATGATTTCTGCAGTGGCCTGAAGGTTTAATTCAGTAGACACTTCATTTGATTGATTTTCTGGTGATACAGGTCTTAAATCGAATTGGTGTGGTAATAGATCAATAATTGCATCTAAAGACCATTTCTCATCCCTTTTTTGCTTAATAAATAGAGCAATTTCAAGATCTAATGTATTATAAAGTTTTTCATTTGTATTTTGGGTTCTTAACGTTTCGTGGAGCCCTTTTTCCTCTAAAATATTGAACCAATTATAAACAGTATTGTGATGACGTCCAACTAGTTTAGAGAATTCAGTTATTCGCCATGCCTTTTCAAAAATATTATCATCTAATATGTCATCATCGTTAATTTGATGGTCATGTGATTCGCTTTTTTGTTCAATCATTGTAACAACCTCCTTAAAAATCAGCTCATGAACACTCAATTTGAAATTAACATGTGGACTGAAATTAACATGTTAGGTAGTATTTCGCTAATATGTATGCAAATCCCTATGCATTCAGTAACTCACATGAAATATAAAATTAACATGTAATCAAATGTTTGTTAACAGAACATTACCTATCTAAATAGAATACGCTGGACTTGTTGATACTATTGTCCCCCTAAAGTATATAAATGGCAATGTTCTATCAATGGATAACACTATCTTTTATGTTAGCAAGATTACTGATAGTTGCCATGAGATTAACAAAATACGTTACTTAATACTAATGATAAGGAAATATAGGTATTTTGTAAACAAGTTATGAGGAGATAATCAATGATAGTGCGGAAAAATCAACTAATGTAAGCTAGGGAATTTAAATCATAATGTATAATAGCTAGAAAAAAAGGTAATAATATAACCAAATTAGCAGTATTTTATGAGGACAAATATTGCTAGGAATATAGGATTAAAATTAATGTGAATCGACTTTAAGGTTTAATGCCTACTCTATGTCACGATCAATAGGATATTTACGTGTATTTTAATAGTGTATGGAATATTTGAGATAGATTTAGGTCACCGTGTTAACACTCGCGATTTTCAAACAATCACAAGCTGTCATTTATTTAATTTTCAACAAGACAGCTGTTGTTAAGGGTTGAAATCACTCATTTTGGATGAAATTTCACCCCTACTGACATTAACATGATATGTGAGATTGACATAGAAAGGATTTTTGGTGGATAAATATCAATGTCTTGTCAACTAAACTATCATTAGCTATCGTTGTATTGGTGATGTTCTTATTTATATAGGATCACATATAAGAAAGACTCTTTCAAATTAACCGAATAAGTCTTTTAACACCTCTGTAATAACACTTAATTTAGCGGATGAACTAACATATAATTAATTATTGACTGATTCTGTTACAAATAGCTAAACTTCTATTATTAACATGAGATTGATATTCAAACATATTACTATAGTGTATTGTCAATTTCATGTTAACCAAAAGGATAAAATGTAAATACGGTAGTTGTATATAGGTTATTGATAAATTGAACTTTTTACATGGTTAGAAGTGTTATATCTTGTTAGTAATTAATTTATTAGAAGATCAAGTTACAGAATTAATAGCTATTAGCAATACCCTATTATAAACTGTTTTTAATAGGGTTATTAATGAGTATTTATACTTATTGCATTATAGGTGTTGATATAAAATTAACACGTTACTTTAAGTTTTGGTATGATATGTCAATGTCATTCGATATGTCAATGTGAGTGCGTGTTGTGAAGAGGTTGTTTCTTATTCATATAACATCGATAACAGAGATAATGTAGCTTTGAGAGTTCAATTGTATATAAACATTATGGTATTTTGTAGAAAAGCTTCGGTGCTCTTAAAGTGCTTATTTAAATATAAGTAGTACGCTATAAGGCTTGATTTACATGTAAAAGTTAGTTTAAACGAAAGTGGCGAGGATCTGAATGTATAATTCCTCAAATCTACACTTCCATCATTAACATGAGATTGATATTAAGAAAGCTTACTAGATCCTAATGTCAATTTCATGTTAACCAAAGGAATACGAGAATTGCATATAAAGTATTGATAGATGGAACTGTGTACATGATTAGAAGTTTTATATCTTGTGATAAGTATTTAAGTAATTAATAAATAAATTTATTAGAAGATCAAGTTACAGAATTGATAGCTATTAACAACGTTTCTATTAAAAAAGTGTTTTCCTATAGGGTTGTTAATAGATATTTATAGTTAATGCACCTAGTGTATTGATATGAAGTTAACATTTATTGTAGGTTTTATGATTACATGTCAATGTCAGTTGATATGTCAATGTGAGTGCGTGTTTCAAAGGGGGATTTTCTTATTCAAATGACGTCAATAATAGGTGTAATGTAGTTTTGAAAGTTCAACTGGTATATAAACATTATGGTATTTTGTACAAAAGCTCCAGCCTCTTGAAGTAATCATTTAAATAAGTAATACATTAAATGATTTGAATGACATGTGAAAGTTAGTTTAAATGAAAGTGACAAGGATCTGAATGTATAATTGCTTGATTTCGTGTGTATAATTAACATGTAAACAATGATTGGTTGAATCTGTTGCAAATATCTGCACTACTATTATTAACATAAAATTGAATTTAAATACTTTACTATATTCTATTGTTAACTTCATGTTAACCAAAAGGATAAAATGTTGATGTGATAGTTTATTAATAGATTGAGATTTGCATTTGATTAAAAGTTTTATATTTAGTTAATAAGTAATTAATTTATTAAATGTTTATATTACAGCATTAATAGCTATGAATAATATTACCGTTAAAACGTATTTTAAAATTATTAATGAGTATTTGTATTTATTGCATAAAACTGTTGATATAAAATCAACATTTCTTTTCGGTTTTCGATTGACATATCAATGTCAGTTGATGTGTCGATGTTAGTTCAGGTGCAAAATGGGTTTTTCTTGTTCATATGACATCAATAACAGTGATAATGGAGTTTCGAAAGTTGAATAATATATAAAGGTTATAGTGTTTTTTACGAAAGCTCCAGATCTCTTGGAGTAATCTTTTGAATATAGTGGTCTGTTAAGAGAATTTATAGAAATGTAATAGTTTTTCTACATGAAGATGATAAAAATCTAAATGTATATTGCTATTAACAGATGGTTATTTATAATTTTTCCTATTAAGAAGTGTATCTTATAAAATGTTAATGATATCTAATATATATACTTATTCTATTAAAATGTTGATATGAAATTAACAATTCTCCTTGGATTTTCCTTTACATATTAATGTCGGTTTATATATGAATGTGAGTGTACTTAATAAAATGGTTTTTTGTTTACATAATATTAATATGGGAGCGATTGTATGTTAAGTAGTTTTGAAAATTTAATCGTAAATAAAATTACGAGATTTTGTTATAATAATTGCATATTTCTAGTAAATAATCTTCTGTACATTGTATGATTCTAAAAATTGTTTGATTAATATAGAAGTTTGTGTAATTAACTGTATTTTTGAGTTTAGATACATGGAAGTATAGAGGAAGAGGAATAGTTATATGTGCACAAGGGTTCAATAAAGCTATTGACTTTTAAAAATTATAGCTTTAATCTTATGTGTGAATGACAATTATTCAAGATTAATATACAAATTAATAGATTTAATTTCTAGCTAAACGGACACACCGAAGGCACATAACCTGCCATTGGTGTGTCTTTTTTTGTATATATAACATTTGAGAGGGAGAATCCAGGCTATGAATGAAATTATAAAATTGAGTAAAAAGAGATTTACAAAGTATTGTGAGGATAATACAACATTTGAGGAAAGTATTAATCGAATGATTAATCATTACTTTTTGCAGTTAGGTAATAGAACGAATATCTTACAAGAAAGAGAATTTAATAACGAAGTTGAAGAACAAAAATTTAAAAATAATGTAAAACGTTTTGAAACTCTATTCCCAGCAGCAGCTAAAAATGCGTTTTTAAAAGGGTATCAACTTTGCCTAGAGTTTATACATCATCCTGAAACACAAATTCCAGACACTTTATATACTGATCCTAACTTTATAAAAGATATTCCTTTTGCCTTAGCAAATGCATCTGAATTTGAATTATACGAAATCATTCGAACAGATGAAACACAGGAGTTTTGTGTGTTTGCCGTACGAACATATGAGGGGATTCATCCATTACTAGAACAAGTATTCTGTGAAATCGCATTCGCTGGTGCTGAATGTGCTTTTGAACATGAGCGATTGGAAAAAGGTTTTGAATTAGAGAAAGGTGATATTACCTCGTTAACCAAAGCTCCTGTAGATCGTCTTTTTGCTATTACGCCTTCAATTAATGGAGTTGTTGTGCATGCAGAAGAGCATTGTGAGATCTGGAATCTAAATTGGAATAGTAAAGTAACAATTGACGACCCTTTTATTGAGGTTGCTGAGGTTACATTTATTTATCAAACAAAGGATATGATTCAAAAAAATATTGAAGATGGTGTTTTATACTACAGCATTCTTTATCTTGATACACCTTTACATGAGATACAGGATCGATTAGAGATACGAGTAAAAATAAATTCTGATTTTGGGGCTCCACGTCCAATGGAACAAGTTGAAATCGAGTATATTCTGAATGAGATTATTGGGAAGGTTCATCTTCAGGCACAGATTTCAATTGAAAATATGATTTTAATCCAACGTTAGAGTTTGTAGGAGGTTAACTATGTTGAAAAAAATTGTTTTAGCTATTAGTGATACTGTATATACAGCATATTTACGTGAGGATTTTACTGGTGCGGGATTTGAAGTAGCTGATAGTGATGTGATGCACATCAAGTATCTTGATGAAATTCTAGATATGGAACAACCCGATATTCTATGTATTAATGACAAACGATTAAATATTGATGCGGGACATGAAGAAAAACGTGAATTGATTATCTTACATAAACTAAGAGATATTCGCTTTAATCGGGATATTCGCATTGTGGTATTTACAGAGCGTGAAAATGATGATGAGTTTTTGGCGAAACTGATTTATCTAGGTATCTATGACATTTTTAACTCTCGTAAAATTGATATTGATAATAAGGTTATCCCACAGCTGCTGCAGGAATCGGATATTAAAAATGTAGCGGAGATTGTAGGAGCAAGTCAGGCCCCGAAACAAACGAAATTGCCTGAAGTTCCTGTTGATGAGGAAGAAGGAGAAGTATCAAGGGAATTAGAGGAAGATAGCAACAATGAATCTGCCTCTAATTCCAAACTATTTAAAAATAAACAAAAGCGTAAGCCCATTCAGGAGAAAACGCCAAAAGCACCAACTGTTAAAAAACAGTATAAATTGGCTTTTGAACCGGTATATGAGAAACAGATTGGTATTGCCATTCCAAGAAAAACAATTGTTGTGGCCAGTATGAATAGTAGAAGTGGTGCTACTTTTGTTTCACATCTTTTAGCTGCTTACTTAAATGAATTACAGATTGATGTGAATTATATAGAGAATCTTTATGATGATGGCTATACGTATCCGTTACTAAAGGGATATACGGAAGCACCAGAAAACTATCGTAGTGAATTTATGTTGCAGCGATATAAGGAGATGCTGCAGAAGGAATCTGATATATTATCAATTCCAAAATGGAAGCAAGGAAGAATAAATTATATCGTAAAGAACCCTATTATAGACCAAGAGTTAAAAAGTGAAACAGAACAGGACTTTGACCATTTTATTAAGGTTTTATTGGGTAACCAAGAAGCACCTATATCTATTATTGATGCGGGGTACGATTGGGATAAAGATTTATACCATGAAGTATGCGAAATGGCAGATTATATCTTCTTTGTAGCGGAACCAGATTTGCATCAATTGCTAAAAATAGCGCATCCTCTTACACAAAAAGAGAGAAAGCTCGTTTCTTACTTAGCTTTAGAGAAAACGAGAATCATTGGGAATAAGTTTTCTCCTGCACTTTTAAAGCATGAGGTAGTAGAGGAATGTTTTGGAGATAAGTTATTAACTGCTTTACTATCATATGAGATAGAAGATGTATTTGAATCTCAATTAAATAGTAGTACGTTGCTATCTAGTCGGAATTATTATAAAGAGCTAGAAGGAATACTGAAGGAAATAGCTGAGCTACTGCTACCAAATCAATTGTTGAATCAAAAGAAAAGTTCCATTTTAAGTGGGTTTCGATTTAGGAAGTCCGAAAATTAAGGAAGGATGAAGAGGGATGCAAAAATTTATTATAGGTGCGGCCTCACTACTATTATTTGTTGGCTGTTTATTCTTAATGACAGATATGATTATTGGAGATACAACACACACAGATAATAAGTCTGCACTAGAACGTGCTGGAAGTACAGCAATGGATAAGTCCGTAAAAGTAGGTGTTTTACGAGCGCAAGAAGAAGTTGCAATTGAACCAGAAATCGCAAAGAAAGAATTTGAGAAGTCTTATAAACAAAATGCAACATTTAAGGATCCGGCATCAAAACGAGAGTTTTCTGTACATGCTGTACAAGAACAACCTGCAATGATTGCGGTTGAAGGAGAAGCCGAGACTGCTAGTTATACTAAACAATTTGATGACAAAAAAGGCAGCATTAAAAGTAACGCAAAACACATATTTATTTATGAAGCAGATTCTGACAACAAGAAAGCTGGAGGAAACGTGAAATAAATAAGAAAAAGTAGGTGTGTAAGAAATGCAAAATACAGTAACAACAGCGCTTTTTCTAACGCTTTCTTTATTATTGATAACTCTTATACCAGAGGGTGTACTGTATGGAATGCAGTTAATAAAGGCACATGATTTTGCTTCTAGTACAGTAGAGTTAGCAGAACAAACAGGTGGTTTTCAGTACACATATGAAGGAAAAAACGTAAATCTAATTCCTGATATAGAGAAGAAAATGAAAGAGCAAAATATGGATGGATGGAAATATGAATATACAAAAGGGCGCGTAGATCATAATCAGCCATTGAATTTTAAGATAAAAGCCGAGCATCACTTCTTTATTTTTAAAATAATAGGGATAGATAGTGTGAAAGCACCAATATGGGCTAACAAAGATGGAATGGGACAAATCTATTTCCGCTGAAAATACCAATATGTATAAAAAGTGGTAAAAAACCATGCTGGAAAGTGTAGTTTTTTTGCTAGAAAAATATATTTGAAAATAAATATATAAAAATACTTTACAAGCCTATTTCCATATGGAACAGCGGTTATAAAAAACTTTAATTTATTAATTTATATGTTAAACTATCTGGATTTTATATTTAAATTCGGTACAATAAAGGAATCTATGAAAAAACTAATATATTTGGAGGAACTAACAATGGCAAACAAATTTTTAAAAACAGCAACAGCACTAACAATTATGGGAACATCACTATTAGGAGCGGGAGCATTTACAGCGAAAGCAGCTGATAACACAGATTCATTAAAGTTCAATGATGTTCCAACAAATCACTGGTCTACAAAAGCAATCTATGGTTTAGCAAACCGTAAGGTAGTAGCAGGATACGGAAATGGACAGTTTGGTTTTGGTGACAATGTAACTCGTGGGCAAGTGGCGCGTATGATTTATGCATATGTAAAACCAGCGGATGCAGATGCTAGCTTCAAAAACCCGTTTTCTGATATTAAAGGACATATGTTTGAAAAAGAAATCTTAGCACTTGCTAAAGAAGGTCTTGTTGCTGGTTATGGTGAAGGGAAATTTGGACCAGATGATATCTTAACTCGTGAACAAATGGCGCAAGTTCTTACAAATGCTTTTAAATTCAAAGCTACTAAAACAACATCATTTACTGACGTTGATAAAAACTCTTGGGCATATAATGCAATTAATGCATTAGAGGAAAATGGTGTTACAGCTGGTACAGGAAGTAATAAATATTCACCACAAATGCATGTAACTCGTGAACAATATAGCCAGTTCTTATATAACTCTATTAATGCAGTTGAAAAAGAAACAAAACCAGAAGTGAAGCCAGAGACAAAGCCAGAAACAAAGCCAGAAACAAAGCCAGAAACAAAGCCAGAAACAAAGCCAGAGACAAAACCAGAAACTAATTTACCAACGAATTTAGACAAAGTTTTAACTACAGATGATGTTATTTATAATCCAATTGCTATGGATAATCCAATTTCTCAAAAATCCATTTCTACAGAAGCACAAAACCTTATCAAGAGTGTAAATAGTAAATTTGGTACTAACCTTAAATATGCAGATTTAAATGGAACTATTAGAATACTTGATAAAAATATGTACTTGCCAGCAGGTACAATTGGTGCTCAAGTTTATATTGATGCAAATAATGAAAACGATTTTAAAATTATTTTCTTAGATAACAATGAAGCAACTATTGAGTTAACAAAAAAATGGGTTACTATGTTAAATTCTGATTTAGTTTTAGATAAAGAAATTCAGGAAAGCATAGATGCTCAATCAATTAATAACTATGAAAAAGGTAAATATAAAATTCGTGTAGGTCATTCTACAGCAGATCATATGATATATGTAGAAGTAGAACCTAAATAATCATTTAGTATTTACAGGTTGAGTTTAATATTGTATAATTATATAATATTAATATAATAATAAATACGTAAAGGACAAACCTTACGTACCTCCCCAAGGTACAGGTTTGTCCTTTTTTTGCGTTTAAGGAGGATTTTATGAGAATGAGAAAGGGATTATTATTGACTTGCGCATCATTAATGTTGGCATTACCATCAGTTGCAAGTGCGGCGAATAATGATATACCATTTTTTGATGGCAGTAAAAATTCGATTTTAAAATCTGATGAACTGCAATTAAGCGGTAATTTGCTTAGACCGGGGAGTGGTTATAAATCAAAAGAGTTCGAATATAAAGCTGATTTACATTTTCCTGCCGTTTACAATGGCTCTTTCAATTGGGGAAATCCATGGGAAAATCTAGTCCAAAATGAAGATACATCTGGTCCTTATGTTCGAATATCAAATGATGGATACATTAACAGTGCAGTTGTTGTTGGGGATCGAATGGTAACAGAAGTTGAACAAGTTACGAAAACTGTTGTTAAAGATAAGTATTGGGGAGAACCCGAGTTTGTTTTGGGGAATTTGAAGAAACATGATATTAAAAGATTTAATGGTCCTAATGTTACCTTAGGAAAGTTTTATTGGATTAGGGATATAGCCTACCTTTCTGGTGGATATGCAGGAGCTGGTGGTGTAGATAGTGTGAATAGGTATAGCTTGTGGTATGTACGCACAAGTAAGCCTAAGATAAATGATTTTAAGGTTACGAGTGGAAAAAGAGATGTACCTGTTAAATTTACATTTAACGGTTTTGAATATGTCAGCAAGGGAAAAGGGTATAACGATAGAGATCCAAATGGGACAACTGTAAATCCATATCAATCAGCTGCTGGAGAACGAAACAGAGTTAAATGGATGTTAGATGTTACAAAAGATGGCGAAACCGTGTATCATCAAGAAAATTATCTGCGTTCAAATCCGCAAAAAGATAATCAAAAACCAAATGAAGGTGATGCAGGGCAATTTAAGTCAGAAGAATTAAAGTGGCAGCCACAAATGTGTGGCCGATATACTGCGAAAATTAAAGTCCTTGATGCTGTTCAAAGGGAATCAAATGAGAAAACTGTTGATTTCACCATAGATGGTAACTGTGGGACAGAAGTAACACCTAATCCAGATCCAGGTAATGAAGATGATTTTAAATATAAAATTGATTTCTCTGCTGACCGAATTGAAGGAGAAACAGCAAGAGAAGGAAAGAATGTAAAAACAAGAATAGATGTATCACGTGATAATTTTAAACCAGAGCGTGACCAATATAGAGCAAAGGTAAATAACAATATTAATAAGTCCCAGCAAGAAGTAAATAGTTCTGAATCCGATAGAGATAGTGCGCAGTCTAGTCTAAGTTATTGCCGTCGTAATCCAATTCATGAGGTAGATGCAGAAGGGAACCATCACTATTACGATAGGGACTGCTCTTGGGAAGAAAATAGACTGGACAGTGCAGCAAGTAGGCTAGATACAGCAAGGCAGAAGTTAGAAAAAGAGAAAAATAAAATTAAAAAGTTAGACGCGCTAGAAACGAAATATGCAAATCCTGAAACAGTAGTCGTGCTTAAGCATAACGGACAACAAGTAGCATTAGAAAAGGTAAGATTAACAGAGGGAGAAAAGAAAACGTTGAATCTTGATTGGCAGCATAAAGGGAAAGGAACAATTCGAGCGGAAATTAACCCTGCTGGTAATCGTATAGACATAGAAGAAACCACATACAAAAATAATCCAATTAAAACGGCTATCTATGCACCATCGCATGAAAATGGGATGTGCGGTGTAACTAGTGTAAAAGGTGTGGTAGAAACAGTAAGTGAACGTGTATCAAAAGAAGACACAGTGGGAGAAATGTATTATGAAACATTAAGTGGGAGTGTTGATAGTTTAGCACCATCTAAGCTCCATGCAGGGTATGGCTTTTCTTATGAGGTAAACGGAAAATACAGAAATGATTGGAATGCCAATTATCTAGGTGTGTTTACAAAAGCAACGGCACAATATCCATTTGCAGATGAAGGACTAAAAACGACACATGATTTAGAGAGTGTTTCTAATAATGGCTTAACATCAAAATTCCTACCGAAAAATATGTACTTGTCTGAAGTAACAGGACATGTCTTCGATAGTAAAAGACCAACTAAGTCTTTATATTGGGATGGGCAAGAAAAAATTATTGATGGCCAGCGCAAATGGTATGCGCCATTAAAAACGAAAGATGGGAGATATGCGTTTAATGTTGAAACAAACCCAGCAGGTGTAAATGAAATGAGCTTGTGCCTGACAAATGAAGTGGAAATTAAAGGTGTAGCGTACGATGATTTTAAAAAGAGAAGGGTACTTGCAGATCTTCCGTTCCCTGTACAAACACCAGGTTGGAACTGGGTTGGAAAGGAACATATTATTACTGATCTGTCAAACTGGTACTATATGCAGAATAGAAATTAGTTAAATAGTATTGTATAATAACTTGAATCGACAAAAGTATATAATCCTTCTTAAACTAGTAGCTGAATGGATAAACCAAAGGCACACCGCTTAATGGGGTGTGCCTTTTTTCGTAGAAAGGGGAAATCTGAGTGGATAAAAAGAAAAAGCAGCGTATGAAACGAACGATTTTTTTTGGAGTTATCGCAATGATTATCTCGCTATATATTGGAAGTGAATTTCAGGATCGGAATGGGAAAAGCTATGCTCCTGCAAAGTATTTTGAAACAGGAACGAAATTGATTTCGTATTAAAAATACTTTGTGTTATTTCACAGAACTAAGCTTCAGGAAGCCCACTTCTTTAGAGGTGGGAGGAATGAAGTGTTTTTTCTTTGCGGAACATATGTTTGTATTGTATTATATAAATAATAAAAAAGAAAGGAGTGACGGGCAATGACAAAACCAAAGAAAGATTGTTTTATTATAGAACTGAAATTAATTGTGGATACATGGCAAAAGGATATTTTACTCAAACGTTTTGAAATTGCTCGTAAACTCTATAACACTACGTTATCTTACGCAACGAAGCAATATACACTCATGAAAGAAGCTAAATCCTATAGAAAACAATTACGTTGCTATCAGAAGGCAAAAAAAGCAAATCATCCAAAAGAATGGAAAGAAATTGCAAAAGAATTAGATAGCATTCGTCAATCCTTTGGATTAAGTGAATATCAACTTCATGCTTATATCAAAAAACACCAACACAATTACAAAAAACATATAGATAGCAATACCTCCCAAAAAATTGCTTCTACGGTTTGGAAAGCTATGCAAGACGTAATATTTAAAGGAACGAAAGCACACTTTAAACCATACGGAATGCTTCGTTCTGTAGAAGGAAAATCCAATAAAACGGGTATTCGATTCAAAGAAAACAGGGTCTATTGGAATGGATTACTCCTTCCTGTTCGTTTTCGTAAGAATGATTTATTTATAGAAGAATCACTCGCTCTTCATACGATAAAATATTGTCGTCTTGTCAAAAAAATGATTCGTGGAAAGGATACCTTTTATGTACAACTCGTGATGGGTGGCATTCCTCCTGCAAAGAGAATCAATAAAACAGGAGCCTTTCGGCATTCCTACCAAAAGAAAAAGCGAGTAGGCATAGATATCGGCCCTTCTACTATTGCCATCGTTTCAGAAGAAACCGTTTCTATCCAACAACTTGCTCCTGATGTTCCTTTATTTGAGAGGGAAAAAAGACGTATATTACGCAAGTTGGATAGAAGTCGTAGAAGTACAAATCAAAACAACTTCAACAAAGATGGTACTGTAAAACGTGGCATCAAGCTTCATTGGACATGTAGTCAAAACTATCAAAAAACAAAAAGTCTATTAAATGAGTTGTATCGAAAAAAAGCTTCTTATATCAAAGAAAAACATGGTGCATTGGCAAATAGCATCTTATCCTTAGGTGATGAAGTGTATATTGAAACGATGCACTTTAATGGATTAGCAAAACGTACAAAAGAGACAAAAACAAATCAACAAGGCAAGTTCCAATCCAAAAAGCGTTTTGGTAAAAGCATGGGGAATCATGCGCCTGCCATGTTAGTGGAAATTATCAATCAAAAATTGAAGTATGGGAAACAAGAGATACAAAAAGTAAATACGATAACTTTTAGAGCCAGTCAATATAATCATGTTACAAATAGTTATGAAAAGAAAAAACTCCATCAACGATGGAGTCAAATCGGAAATCATCTCGTACAACGAGATTTATATAGTGCCTTTTTATTAATGAATAGTGATGTAAATTTAAAACAAACCAATCAAAATCGTTGTATACAAACGTTTGATATCTTTTTAAAGCTACACCATCAACATATAGAATCCTTGCAACAAACAAAGAAAAAATACCCACTCAGCATGGGTATTCTATAAAATAAGGAATCATTCCTTCGTAGGTAGAGCTACCTACCTTTGTTAAAACTTATCGCGAATACAACATCAGTTGTGTAGATGAGAAAGTCTTATGGAACAGTAGATAAATCAAAGATGTTGTACACAGAACATAGCGATACCATCTGTGGAGAGCTTTGTAACGCTTCTTTCAAGTACATAAGAACCCCACCGCTTTAGCTGTGGGAGTAGTCAGTAACTATAGTGGATGAATACACATGAAATGTACGATAGTTGGTGTTATAATATGTGTAGAAGTATTATAACGCTAGTTTTCGCATAAACTAAAAAAGACGAGATGCTCTAACATCTCGCCTTATGTAACTGTTACCGCAAGGTGACTAGTTGCTAAAAAAGTTTATTTTTTCTTAGAACCGCCCTTCACACGCTTGCAGGCATTGTGGGTGGTTCTTTTCGTTTTTTGTCGCTTTTTTTGTGTGTTCGTTTCCAAAACGTTGATAGGGATTTTCCTACTCGCTTTGCCACAAATACAGCGACTCCTCTAGCAATTACTTTCAAAATTTCAATTGCTATTATGAAAAGTATTTCCATGTGATTACCTCCTTTCTCCATGAAATAAAAGAGAAAGGATAGCAATCGACCACCCTGAAATAATCAGTTAAGCTAGATTGATTACACCATATTTATGAGATGTTTTATAGCTTGAAAACCTTTTTATGACGGCGTTTAAAGCCTTTTTTAATTTTTAAAATTAGAATTTTAGAATGGTAAAAATAATGTTTTTTTAGAAATGATTGACATGAAACTCTATATATCTTAATATTGAAATTGTAATATTAAAGAAACCAAATCCAACATTTTCATATAGACTTTAGATTAGCTAAAAGGACACACCTAAGGCGCATTATGCCATAGGTGTGTCCTTTTTTTGCGTTTAAAGGCTACATAAGGAGGAATACAAACATTGAAGCCATCTAAGTTTCAAAAGAAGCAGATTGTTGCGGTAGGTCTAGCCGCTGCAACAGTAGCGGGTATCTATGGATACAATCATTTCGCAGTAGAAAATGCGGTAAAACCAACCAAGATTGTTGTAGCCGCAAAGGATATACCTGCGCATACAGAGATTAAAGAAGACATGCTAGTGGAACGAACATTACCTGGTGATGCGATTCCCCCAAATGCATTACGTGTAAATAAAAAAGAGGTTGTAGGTAAGTGGACTAATGATGGGCAGCCAATCACAGAAAATAGCTATCTCTTTAAAAACAAAGTAGTAAAGAAAGAAGAGTTACCGGACTCTGCCATTTTAAATTTGAAAGATGGAGAAGTTGCTTTCCCATTACTCGTTGATCTGGAAACAAGTTCAGGGAATAGTATTATTCCAAATACGTATGTGGATTTGTATTTCAAACAGGTTGTGAAAGAAGGAGACAATGAGAAAGTTGTATTCGGTGGCCTTTTCCAACGTGTACGTGTGACTGCTGCAAAAGATAGCAATACAGAAGATGCATTTGTGCTAGAAAAGAAAGAATCAAAAGAAGAACAAGAAGGGAAACAAAAGCCGAAGGTAACCCGCTTATATACATTGGCCGTTTCACCAGAACAACTTCAATATCTAAACCGTGCGAAAACACTTGGAGATGTAATCCCTGTTGCAGTCGGACAAAAGCTGGAACAAACAGGGAAAGAATTAGAACCAGCTGAAGGATTCTCACAAATATCTGACCAGAAGAACATTTTAGACTATGTAGAGAAGCATTCGACAAATCCAATTTCTAAAAATGTAAAAGAATATGTTGTACAGTATCTGAATGAATCCAAATAAGAAAGGGGTTATTAAGGTGGAGGGGCAAGTAAGGATAGTTGCCTTTTATGCGACAAACGAAAACGTAGGAAAAAGTACGTTAAGTATCGCAATGGCAAATGAGTTAGCTCATTTAGGGAAAAAGGTGCTTTATGTAGAAGCAGACCAAGTAAGACCAAGCTTCGCAGTTGGAACTGGTCTTAGCCACGATAGTAAAAACATCTTAGAACTTGTAAGAGAAGAAAATGAATACAATCTCTCGCAGTATATTTGTACCAAGCAAGATTTATTAAAGAAAAAAGTGAATCCAAGGTTGATGCAAAAATTGCACGATAAGATGGATTTTCTGGTGTTTCCATCAGGTTATAGCCTAGCTCAATTCCCAGAGATTCAAAACAAAGAATTGTTTGTAACGACATTTTTAGAGTTACTTGTAGATACAGAATATGATTATATCGTTCTATCAGTACCAACTGAATTATCCGAGGTGCTGAGTTATCCAATTTTATATCAATCAGATCTTGTTGTTCATGTGTTAAATGGAAATCCTCGTGGTGCATTAGCAATTAAGAGAGAATTACAACTAATAGAAGATGCGAAGCTAACATTACCTCGAATGATTCATGTGCTAAATATGGCAGATGAGAATTATGTAGAAGATATTGAAAAACTTTCTTCTCAAAAAATAGCAGTAACCATTCCGTATGATAGAGACCGTACGAGTTACGAATGGGGGATGCAATTTGGTTCCCCACAAATTAATACAAAGGTCCATCAAATTATGGAAGCAGCTAGGCTTAGTATTCCATCCCAGCAATCCTCTATGAAAAAGGGTTTATTTGGTTTACGAAATTAAAAGGGAGGCAAGGAATATGTGGGGCTATTTACAAGAAAAACAAACCGCCTTAAAACGAAATCGAGTGGATTTATATCATTTTGGTTATATGATTCGTTCCAAATCAGCTCGCAAGTTAGGAACAACTACAGCTCAACAAATTAAAGATATAACAGATGAAATTCGTGCATTTTTAGTAAAAGACCATCGTGATATCCTAAGTGAATCCTTTATGAATAAAGAAAAGAGAGCAGCTGTAGAACAAATCATTAAAAGTTTTTTATTGAGTAATCAAGTCGTTATTTCAGATGTACCTTCTGAACAGTTACTAAATATGGTGTGTGACGAAATTGTGGGGTTTGGGATTATAGAACCTTTAAAAGAAGATAAGGATGTAACCGATATTTATATAAATGGCACAAAAGAAATCATTTACGAAAAAATTGGAGAGGGAGAATGTACATTTCCTTACCGATTTGAGACGGAAGAAGAAGTGAAAGCTCTAGCTTATAAGATGGTAAACAGTACATCAGAGTCATTAAATACGGCAAAGCCATATGTGGACTGCGTGTTTCCATATATTCGCATCAATATTGCTTTAGATGAACTTGGGGGACTCGGAACAACAATAACGATTCGTAAGAATGCGGATCACCTTCGTGCTTCTGAAGAGCGTATGTTATCTACCAATCAAGCGTCAAAAGAGATGTTGGACTTTTTTGCTGCTGCCGTGAAAGCCAACATGAATATTCTAGTGGCTGGAGCTACAGGTACCGGAAAATCAGAGTTTATGAAATATCTTGCCTCTCACATTCCGAAAGGAAAGAAAAAAGAACGTACTCTTGTAGTAGAAGATAACCCTGAACTCTATTTACATCGTATTTTTCCAGAACATCATTTTGTTCCGATGCAGTGTAGGGCATCCGAAGTAGAAGAGAATGCAATCGATTTTGATAGGCTGTTAACAAATGCTTTACGTCAAGGGCCAAAACGATTAATCGTAGGGGAATCGAGGGGTAAAGAAGCATTGAAAATGATTAACTTCTTCCAAACAGGACATCCTGGCTTTACCTCTGTCCATGCAAGAAGTGCAAAAGAAGCAGTTAGACGCTTAATGCTCATGTGTCTGCAAAGTGGTGCAAATATCGATGCTCAGTATTTATATGAATTAATTTCTCAAACATTTGATGTGATTGTCTTTTTAGAAAAGAAAGATGATGGGAATCGCTATATTACAGAGATGATTGAATTATTGGATTATCAAGGTGACATACAGTTCAATCAGCTTTCTCAATTTATTCCTTCAGGTGAGGAATACGATGAAATGAATGAGAGAGTAGGAAAGATTCATGGAGCTCATATCGTTACAGCAAAAATGTCAGCCGAAATGGAGAAGAAATTCCGTTCTTCTACTGTAAATCCAGCTTTTTATGCGCCATTCCTTTCACAACAGGAGGTGCAGTATGCATAGTTTGTTCGCCTATGGATGTATATTTTTAATTTTTATTAGTATAGTATTTCTCGTTTTACTTTTTGCAAAATCTAATGGTTCTGCTCTTTCTCAATTTGTACAAGAAAATGAGAAAGAAGAAAGGCGCTTGGAACTAAGGAATATTAAGGGGATTCGAGTGTATCTACCACAATCCGTTATCCAAGAAGCCCAAAAGTACGAATGGAAATTGACGAAAAGCATGTACTGGGTATATACGATTCTTTCCGGAATGAGTATTGCAGCGGTATTATATTTTTCTTTTGGAAGAGATCCTTTTACACTGATTTCCGTTTTATGTGGATTTTTAGTTCCGAGATTCCTTCTCTATCGAAGAAAAAAACGTTACTACTTGGTTGTCATTGACCGTCTTTCTATTTATATGAAGGCAGTAGCAAATGCACTTCAAATTAGTAATAACGCCAAACGCGTGTTACTACAAGTAAAGCCAATGATGCATGAGAGCATTCAAGAAGAAATAGAAAAAGTTTCTCTTTTATTAGAAGGTGGAACCACAATGCACCGTGCATTTAGAGAATTCAATGAAACCTTTAACTTTAGAGAATTGGTATTTTTCCATGAAATGTTGGAAGTGTGTAGCCGAGAAGGCGGAGCAAATTCAGTGCAAGTCTTACTAGATATTGCAGAAGATTTTGAAAAACAAAAGCTATACCTGGCAAGATTACGTTCTAGTTTGTCGCAAGCACAACGTGCCTTTGTACAAAACTGCTTAATCGTCATTGCCACGCCAATTGTGATTATGTTGATGTCAAAAGAAGCATATGGATTTTTAGCAGGTTCTCTGATGGGGAGAATCGCATTAGCGGTAAATATGTTCATTGTCTTTTTCTTAGCAACCCGTGTAGAAAAAATTGCGAATTATAATCCAACAGAAAGAGGGGAATAAAGTGGCTGCGATTTTAGCTGTAGTGGTATTCGTTGTCATGTATTGGGTATTCTCTACCTTTCTACAAAGTAAAAAAGACAGTGGTAGCCTACTTACAAACTATGTAGAAAATGCAAAACGAATTGAAAAAAAGAATTTAAATCAAATGATGCTTGCTCCCTTCCAGTCGTTATCACATAAGTATCTGACAGAAGAAAAGAAAGAGCAGATCCAAAAAAAATTAGAAGAAGCTGGTTTGGATACGAAACCAGAAGAATATTTGAAAATGAAAGTTGCGTATCCCGTCATTTTCACCTCCGTTTTCTTGATATGTACGGTGTTTCATGATTACTACTTATTTAAAGTAGGCGTTTTGATTTCACCACTGCTTTATTTCTACCCTGATTATCTATTAAAGAAAAGAATCAAGCAGGCGATAGAAGCAAGGAAGTTCGAATTACCAGAGTATCTAATTCCCATGCTGCAGTTGTTAAAAACACATACAACATTAGAAGCAGTAAAAAAGGCGCAGATATATGCTGGGAGACATCTACGACCGTATGTATCTACACTTACAGCGGAATTAGAAATGTATGCGGGTTCGGATCAACCATTTCGTAACTTTGCAGCAGCTTTAAATAGTCCAGAAGTCAATACCTTTACGATTGCGCTACAACAAGCACAAAAAACGGACAAGGTACAGAGCCTTCGTATTATGGACGCGCAGATTAAAATGATGCGAGAGCTAAAACATGAGAACTATAACCGTCTCATTCAAAATAAGCCAATGGAAATGAATAAATTTAACGTTGCCGTTATTGGCTGTATTGTGATTTATCCAATGGTTATTGTTATTCAATCCTTAATGCAAGGATTTGCAAGTATATAAGAAGCTAGTATCCCAAATTGAATAAGAAGAGGAGCAATACACATGTTAACAAAAATGAAGAATTGGTTAAAAAACGAAGACTCACAATTATCATCAGAAAACGGTATGTTAATTGCCTTGGCGGTAATTATTGTATTAGTGATTGGCCCGTTTGTATGGAAAGCAATTCAAGGCGGGTATGACACAATTCTAGCTCGATTTACAAAAGCATCAAGCAATGCAGATGTGAATACTTGGAACAAATAATAGAAGTTTTAAAATAATGATGTTTATTATGTATAGCTCAAATAAATAGATAAGGGAGTTCTAATCATGTTAGCAAAAATGAAAAATTGGTTAAAGAATGAAGATTCACAGTTATCATCAGAAAACGGTATGTTAATCGCTTTGGCTGTAATTATCGTATTAGTGATTGGCCCATTTGTATGGAAAGCAATTCAAGGTGGCTATGATACAATTCTAGCTCGATTCACAAAAGCATCAAGCAATGCGGACGTAAATTCGTGGAATAAGTAATAGAAGATTTAGATAGGGAAGTTCTTATTTACTAAATTCTTAAAATCGATATACGAAGGAGACCGAATAATATGTTAGCAAAAATGAAAAATTGGTTAAAGAATGAAGATTCACAGTTATCATCAGAAAACGGTATGTTAATCGCTTTGGCTGTAATTATCGTATTAGTAATTGGGCCATTTGTATGGAAAGCAATTCAAGGTGGTTATGACACAATTTTAGGACGATTCACAAAAGCATCGAAAAATGCAGACGTAGATTCTTGGAACTAAATATAAATTGAATAGAAAACAGGGGGGCTACTCTAAAGTAGTTCCTTTTTTTAAACAACAAATATATGCGGATTCAGAAAAGGAGAGAAGAAAGTGTCTTTGTATATTATAGGATTACTACTAAGTTATATGTCACTAAATGTATTTACTGATTTGAAATATAGAAAAACAAAGAATATGTGGCATCTACTATTCTTAATTTTTGGAATAGGAATCACGTATTTTACTGGAATAAGAACAGGGAAAGAGATTGTGATTGTACTAGCCATGGCATTAGCATGTGGTTTATTGTTGGAGACATTTAAATTTTCTTCACCTGGTGATACGAAAATGCTTGTGGTAGTGGCTTTATACATTAGCAATGTAGTAGAAGAATCGGCTGTGTTTACCGCAATTACACTAACAGCTTTCCATTTACTATTCTTTTGGATTGCCAGTGTGTATCGGTTAATTAATGTTTTAGGATTTATAGGAGCAATTAAAGACCAATTAGAGCATGCTGCTTCTATGTTTGGTGCAAAACTACCTAAGAAAGAAATACAGCTGATACAGAGCTTTCCAGGGGCTTGTTCTATTTTATTAGGAGCACTAGTTTATGTTGCGTTTACTGTATATCACAACGGAGGTATCTTGGCTTGAACAGTAGAATCATTCATCAAAGAGAAAAATATATTTACTTTACAATATTTGTGCTTATAGAAGTTCTCATTCTAAACATGTTTATTAATATGTTATTGGTATTAGCATATCCTTTATTAATTGGATTAATTGTGCAGGTTATCTTACTACAGAAGATAAAAAAAATATTTTATCGCAATGGAAAAGAATTAACAGAAAAGTTAAAACTAAAAAATATATTTCTGGTAGAATCAAATATTTTAGGGGATGAAGAGGGAACCGTCTATGAGGTGCATCAAATGCCTTTTGCATTCTCAAATGGACTAATCAATAAGGAGAAGGGTTATAAAGTAGTAAAACAAGAGTATGAAAGAAAAGTAAAAGAAGATTTAACAAAAATTTCAAAGTGGCAAGTTACAACAAAAGCTAGACTTGTTACAACAACACATTTTCGATTATATACAATTTGGCAGAAAAATAGTACAGGCTATCAATTGAAAAAAATAGAGGATTGTATTGATCCGTATGCAAGGATGAACCTTATACAATGGACGATTGCTTCATTCTGTACGACTGGTCGAATCAAGTACGATAAGAAACCAAAAGAGTGGGCAAGCTATGAATGGATTACTTTAAGGTAAATAAAAAGACAGAAGAAAAAACTAAGTAGTTCAGTTATTGTAGGGAAACTTATTAATATACTGTTTGTATTGGCATATCCTTTATTGAATGGATTCATTACGTAGGTTGTTTGCTACAGAAGTTAAATAGTCATTTTATCGAAGCGGAAAAAATTAACGGAACAATTAAAGCTGAAAAATATATTTTTACTAGAATGAAATAGTTTATGAAGTGCATTAGATGTCTTTTGCATTCTTTAACGAATTAATCAATAGAGAGAAGAGTTATAAAGTTGTAAAATAGGAGTATGGCAAAAAATGGTGCAGGCTATCAATTAAAAAAATAGAGGATTGTATTGACCTTTACACAAAGTTGCATTTTATTTGATAGATGATAGCGTCTTTTTGTACCACTGGCAAGCTCAAATGTAACAATTTATGAGTATAAGAATATTTTCTACCATCTAATCTAATATAAAATTATTTAGATTTAAAGTTTCTTTTGATTTTTATATGAATAATTTCGAAGGCGTTTATTTTATACGAAAGAGAGTTAGAAGTGGCTATTTGAAGAATTTAATAATATTTTGTTTATTGGCTACATTCTGTCTAAATATTGTAGGATGTTCTAATAATTTGAGTTCACTAAGGGAAAAGTCTAAAACTTCAAAACCTATGGAGTTTAAACGAATTAACAAAGCATGGTACAAACATATGTAATAGTTTAAAAGAACTTGAAATGGTTACTGGCTAAAGGTCATAAGGAATAATTAATTTGGCTGATAGCAGATGATGCAGATTGAGAAAAAATATAACGGAATTACATTTGAATTTAAGTAATTATAAGATAAAAATGGTCTAGATTTAGACCGTTTTTTTTGTAGATGTTTTTCATTGAAAAGACACCCTAAGGTGCCTTCCTCCGACTTGAACCATCTTAATTTTAATAATATGTATTGGAACCCATCTAATATAATTGTATCAAGCTAATGCAAAGTGGCAATTGAGAAATACGATTAACAAGAGAATGATAGTAGTGAAGACACCTAAAAATAAGGAAGTAGATTTTTACAGGTTGACTACGAATTCATTGACTCATGGTAACAAAAGTGGCTGTAAACAATATCATTAATAGTATTACAATGATATACAATTCGGATTGAGATATCATAATACCATTCATTATGCCATTAATCCTCCCATTGCTCCTGCTACAATCCCATTTAATGTGGGGTTCATATCTTAAAATGTAAATATAATAATACCACTAACAAAAATACCAATCAGGGGTCCTAAAACAGAGGCTGTACTTAGATAGTTGTTACATTATTTGTAAGATATATTTTTTGTTCATTTAAAAATCCAAAAAAGCTTATTAATGCATTACGGAGGTTAACAGGTAAAAACATCAATCATACAGATTTCTGGACTTAAAAAGGGCTACTAAACTATGTAGTCCTTTTTAACAATTTAGTTTCCAAAAATCTATATTTTTTGTAATTCAGTTGCAAACTACAAAATTTCTTTTAAAAGAAATGTACGTACATACACATTATATTTTATTCCATAAGGCTCTATCTTTTTTCACGATAGTTTAATATCGTGAAAAATAAAACATTAGGTACGATATCACTATGTTTTTTATATGGATTTGTAATTAAACTATATATTGAAATTCGTAATAATAAAATGTATTATTGAAAAGCACAATTTATAATTCAAGCAATCAAGACTATGTACCCATAATAATTTGAACATTCAGAAATTATAATATTGTCTAAAAATGAGGTGAGATTCATAGAAACAGTACATATTAAATGGTATGGATTGTATAGTATAAATGATTTTTGTAATAGAGAAGAAGCTTCTAAGAAGGGGATATTTACCATTTCTAGAGTAGATGCTAAGAATATAACATTGCTCTATATAGGAAAAACCAAAAGAAGCTTTATACAAAAGATAAGGGAACTTAATAAGGAGTGGCTTTGTGATGATAGCGAATTAAAGATTACATTAGGAATAATAGAATTTCCTAGTGGTGAAAGTTACTCTGAAAAGAAGGTAAAAGAGATAAAATCCCTTTTGATTTTACGACATACCCCATTAGAAAACGAAACGTCATTATTATATCATAGAGGGAAATTTAATTTGAAAATTATAAATAAGGGAAGAAGAGGCTTAATTGTTAAAAAGCTTTCTACAGAAGATCTAATATGGACGTAATTGGAATCACCTTTGAATAAAATTGAAGGTTTCTTAAGTGCCGAAGCTTATCAATTTTTAATGTATTAAACTATTTTGAATAACATATGTCAGATGCTTGAAAAAAACAAATTTTATTATGATATGAAATCCTGTATGGAAAGTGTAGTTCATTTCTATTATTTAATAAAAATATTAAGAATTATAGGGATAATACATAAAGAGTAGAGGAGAAAATAAACACGGAGGTTTAAAGAATGGGACAAGTAAGCAGGTTTCAAGAAAAACAACAGAATCGTCGTCAAAAGGCGATTTTTAATATTGCATTTACTTTGGTATTAGTGACAGTTGGTATAGTGACATACAAGTTGTTTACCCCATCAGATGCATCAAAGAAAGCAATTGCTCAAGAAAAGAAAGCAACAAAGATAGAAGAGAAGAAAAATGAAGATAAAGAAACATCAAAGATAGAAGAAAAGAAAAATGAAGATAAAGAAACATCAAAGATAGAAGTGGAGAAAAATGAAGATAAAGAAACATCAAAGATAGAAGTGGAGAAAAATGAAGATACAGAAGCAACAAAGATAGAAGAGAAGAAAAGTGAAGATAAAGAAGCAGCACAGTTAGAAGGGAAACTAAAAGCAGAAAAATCGGTAAAAACGAACGAAAATGAAAATAAAGAGGCAGAAAAAATGGCATCTCATGAAAAGGGTTCTCAAACTAATTCTTCTTGGAAGCCAATTGGTACAGAGCAAGGAGCAAAACCTGAAATGAAATTTAAAGAAGGAACAGTAGATTGGAGTGAGATGAAAAAAGCAATTTCTTATGCTGTTGATGTTCCAGAGAGCCAATTGATTTTCGATTTTATTGGGAATAATGGTAATAATAAAGCCTACGGTAATGTACGAGATAAGCAAAGTAATAAAAAATATAAGGTTAATATTGATTGGGTAGAGAATCAGGGGTGGAAACCAGAATCTGTTCAGGTGGTAAAATAAATAATAGAAATGTAATTATGTGTTTAAAAGTTTACTTTTGTAAAAACTCAAAAAAGAGTCCGTATCAATCAGGGCTCTTTTTGTTATGTATTTATAAAATTTCTGTTGTTTTTTTCGCCGAGATACGTTTAAAACTAGGTTATAGCAATACAAATTTTACTAAACTTTATTTTTCGTTGATATTTGTAACATAAACGCACGTTTTTGTTACGTTTTATATTTAAAAATATGAAATATCCTAACGGTTTAACTAGCTGTAACAAAATACTGTCTCAAAAATAATTTGTAACATTATTAGAAAACGACGGCGAGATGAATACAAACGAAAGAAAATCCTGTGGATCATAAAGGATTTGAGAGCTAGAGAGATACATAACAGCGCAGATAAGAATTATATCCCCCTGGCGGCCAAATGATAAAAACCCTGCAGGGGATACAGGGCAAGACTAAGGGTATTGAAGAATTGTCGATTCTAAAAGTAAAGTAATTTTTGGAATATTATAAGTTTAACACATGATTCATCTAAGCATTATATAAGGATGTTACAGAATTATGAAAAAAGTTGATAATCCAAAGAATCCATAAGGGATTATGTTATTAATAGCGTCTTTATAGTATTAATAGGACAAGCTCTTGCATGTCGTAAATTCAGGAATCGAATAGAATACCCCGCCTAATAGACAGATTCCTGGAGTAGGAAGATTGAACTATAACAATCTTTACTTAACTTTTACAACTGATTGAAGTATTTGATTAAAACAAAATTTGAATTTTGTAGAACTGTAGACTAAGGAAATATGCTTAGGGTATTAGCGAAACCCAACCCTAATCAATTCTTCATCGTTTATTTCAATTACGAATCTATATTCTTTATCTAATAGCCAGTAATAAAAACTGACTGCCTCTATGTCAACTAGTGATTGGAATACTTTATCAAGATTTGTACTTACTACAGGGATTTTAAAATTATCCCATATTATAAAAATCTGTTCATCAAAATCAAGTTGGTTTGGTCTAATAAGAGAAATTAGTTGTTTTTTGTTCAAAGCTATGAATTGATTGTCTATCTGTTCCCAATTAATTCTTCCAGAGACCGTTATAGGAAATAAATCTATTAAAGTAGTAGCAATCTGTTGGCTTTTTTTCTGAGAGAAAATGAGCGTTTCGTTTCCTAGGGATTCAAGGCATTCATTAAACAGAAGGTTTGTATCATTTCTGTTTTTGGTTTTCAGTTCTCTTAACTTTTGTCGCATTTTCCATTGTCTTGACGATCTATCATTCATTTTTAACATTCCTTATACAATTATTTATGAATGAGTATAGCATATAAGGGAAGCTCTTATGAAAATGAATTTTTATAATATACATTAAACAAAAGCTTTATTTGAAAAAAGGACCTCTTACGGAAAGATAAGAGGCCATCAAAAAATGTTGTATTTGAAACACGTGATGTTTCACAAAAATATTATAACATAATTTGAATATTAAGTATAACTAATATATAGTTTTTGAAAAGAATAAAAATGTATAAAACTATTATTGAAATGGAGAAGAACTAGGATAAGGGGGCTAGGGCTTCTAGGATTGGTATATATCTCTCACACGACATAAAAAAAGAATAAAACGTATTGAAGATAACACATGAATGTCTCATAAATAAAAACATTATTTTAATTGTTGCAGCCCCTTAGAGGGCGCTCTAAGGGGCTAAGATTCGAGAATTTTTAAACTCTTGTTAATTACATGCTAACTCCCTAAGGAGTATATAAGGAATTTTAGCACTTAACTAATAATTTTACAACGTTATATTCGAATAAGTACATTAAGAAACTATTTATATAAAAAAGGGCTCTTACTACTACGTAAGAGCCCCATGAACAAAGAAAAAGTCGTATATGGCACTATATAAGAATCACAATAATATTCTAATATCTTTATATAGTTATCTATACATAATTAGCGTAGTAGGACTAACAAAATGTCATTTGATTTGAAAGGAGAATGGGAAAATGATTGAACAGGTTGAAATCGAAGGGCAGTTATCAATATTTGATATAGATGAAATAAAAATCAAGCTGTATGAAGTCTTAAAAGCAAACGCTTGCCATTGCGAGATTAGGAGTTATTGCCTACACAACGATTACATGGGTGAAGTTAAGTAGTTCTGTATTAGAATTACAGATGACATAATTATTGATATGTGTTTGAGTCAGTTCCCTGAAGTATTTGCTGTGTACGAGGAATTCACTGAAACGCAGATCAAGAAGATATACAGAGGGAGATTGCAATAATGCTACTTTATAAAAAAAGAGAAGCCCTTAATCAGGTCGCTCCTCTTAATGCCAATATACAATAACTATTCCATTATAATGTATGGGCGTAAAATATTTAATAATTATCTTTATGGTAAAAATTTCATTTTGCCTTAGTACCTTTAAATCACGAAAAAAGGTTCTGCTGTTTCCTACAGAACCTTTCCTAAAATGGCAAAGGGTAACTCTTACCTTACTCTCTATTTATATACTATAAGATTGTTAACGAGAATCCAAGACTCTTTATATTGAGAAATAAAGAAGAGTCATTATAAAAAATTTATCTTTTTTCATAAGTAAAAGAGCAGCTAGCAAAAACTAACTGCTCAATACAAGGAGATACAGAGAAAACTAAATGGACTTTGGCATACAAGCCTATCAACATTATGGACATGATATTGATTATTATTCGAAGGAATTCATGTTTTACAAATCAGATTATGATAGTCGAAATTCTCCATATTGACCAGAAAAGGACCAAGAATTCTAGTGAAATTCCAAGTGTTCTTTTCCTAGTTTTTTGAAATTCTTTTACTAAATAGCCAACAGCACTAATTGCTAGAAGAATGAAAAGAATAAGTTCTAGTGTAACTGGCATTTGATCTACTCCTAATCCGTTAATTAATTTAGTATATAACGATTATAAGATGTTTTTGTGGTTAATGGTGAAAAATTCAAAAAAACTATCTATATATGTAAAAAGGCCCCGTTGTCTACAACAGGACCTTTCCTAAAATGGCAAAGAGTAACTCTTGCCTTACTCTTTGTTCATACACTACAAGATTGTTAACAAAAATCCAAAGAGCTTTATATTGAGAAATAAAGAAGAATCATTATAAAGGATTTTATCTTTTTTCATAAATAAAAGAGCAGCTAAAAAACTAACTGCTCGGCTGGTTCTCCAAGGGGGAAAGGAGAAAGGTTAGGGACTTTATTAAATGAGTTATGGTCATCACCTATCTATATTATTGACAAAATATTTAAATTTATTCCAGTGAACCTTAAAAGAGCACCTTTAAAAAGTGCTCTTTAAGGGAAAAGTGAGATGTTAAAAAATAAATTAGGGTTTTTTGCTTCGAGATAATATATGAACATTTCATAATAATGTGACGATGAATCAAAAAAGAACAGCTAGCAAATGCTAACTGCTCAGTTCTCCAAGGGGGAACAAGGAGAAAATCTAATGTCATATATAGTATTGACGGAATGTTAAGTTTTATTCAAGGGGGTGTACTAATTATGTAGGTTACACGAGAAGTCCTATTAACATCCAGGCCGCCTCGATCAGAAAAAAAGTTTCGAATGTAATCCAAAACTTTTTTTCTGGTTTTTGAAATTCTTTGATTACAGAAAATATGGCACTTATTCCTACAAGAGTGAAAAGAGCAATTCGGATTGTTTCAATCATTTGCATCACCACCTAATATTTGAATAATTTAATTATATATTAATTACCGTTTTATAAAAACTTAATGAAATAATCCTTTTTAGTGAATACAATTCTATTATTCTTTGTCATTTGTTTCTGGAAATGGAATGGGGTGGTCGTTCATGATTGAATGGTTACGCGTTTCTGGATAATAAACAAATATTAAAATAGGCTTCATTTCATCAATTTGGACGATGTGATTTACACTTTTAATGAATTACTCACATTTTTCGTTGGGCAAGGGGTGTCGCTCTTTGTTTGAGCTAATATAGACAAAGCTCCCTCAGTTCTCCATGTGTATTGCTTCAAATAAGGCATCGGAAGAAAGATATACCTCTTGGATATAAATTAAACATTATGCAAACGTGATTGGTCAGCACAAGATCGGCCAGCTGAAGTATTGACCGACTCTACAGAATATAAACGAGAAGATTCTTAGTCTTTTCCCAAGTACCGAACGTAAAGCGCGTAGCTAATATGAGCTGAAAAATTACATGATGCGGTGGTTTGGAGAAGGTTGCGAGTGACCTTGGAAGAAGAAGTTTTTCCGATTGTTTTTATTTTTCTCTCTCTATTAGATAGGAAAACAATGAGTAAGTTAATAAAACATATTTTTTGAATTATTTAATACAAATATATATAATTATATCGATGTTAATATATTAACTAGTTAAAAATGGGGAAAGAAAAATGAAAATTAAATTTAATGTGGTTAAAGATGAAAATTTTGATTTTATTTTATTAGAAACAAAATTACTGAAAACTTTTAAAGAAGTCGATAATGTAGCAATAGTTGAAAAGGTTGAAGACAAAATTTTTGAAAAAGATGATGTGAAAACCCATTTAGAGGAGATTACTATTAATGTTACAGGAAAGAATATCGGATATAGATCAGTTTCAGCTAGTATATTTATTGTTCTAGAAAGCCTATCAATGAAGTTATTCAATATTAATATTAGTATACATTAAGCATCCAATACGGATGCCTTTTTCTTTGTTATGTAGAAATCACACATTAAATATTAGGGGGGCATAGAAATGATATAACCAAACAATCATCCCTTCTAGTGTATTGTAGCGTTTTAGTGTTACCCCTGCATTCATGAAGGGGTACCTGTATAAGGTGCCTTTTTGATGAACCATTTTAATATAGAAATCATATAGTATAGTGTAGGACAAGCTAACCGCTTATATCCTATTCAATGCTCATTGGGGAATTTCCCTTAACATATTCTAGCATCTACTGACGTGGATGCTCTTTTTTGTTGAATAAGATGGGCACATTTTTTGAATTGCTATTACGCCGTAAAGAATAACGCTAGAGCGATGAGTCCATATAAAAACAAAAAGAATCCTAAGATGAGTAGTATTGCACGAAAGTTGAGCATTTTAGACCTCCTAATGGTATATAAGGAATTTTAATATATTGTTGGTCTATTTAGAAGGATAACCACAAATTGGTAAAGGTTAAACTTGAATTTGAACAAAATGAATATTTGGACTAGAGGATATCTGTATAAATAGGTAGAATCTAGTTATTTGGTTCACATTTTAATCCAAGAGGTACAAATTCTATGCGACGTGAAAAGGATTTGTTGAAACAATGGAAGGCGGATTTGCAAGCTATTCAAGAAGAGAAAAGGCTGAAGAAGAAGGTTAGAAAAAGAATAAGAAATATAGCATTCCTGGTAAAACAGCTGACTTTATGGATGCAAGAATACTTATTATAAAGAGAATGGGGTATGGAAGCAAAAATAAATAGTGTGAGGATAAATAAGTTTGATTAAGTTTATTGCAATTATTGTAGGCGCTCCCGTGATCTGGGTGGCGTCTTGTTTATTGTTAAGAAAAGAAAGATAAGGGGAAAATAAAAAAAGAGAGCTAATGCCCTCTTCTTTAGCGGTACGTTAATTAATCGCAGATTGGTATTCCGAGCACTCTTAAAGCTAATGCTACTTGGAGGGAAATCTCTAATCTAGCAATTTCGATACCAGCGACTGAAAGAACTAAAAAAGGTTGTCCATTTACAAACACAACGCAACTATCCATGGTTACGCCTCCTTTCTAGTAATATAATATAGTATATGAATGAAACGGTAATATGTAATAGTTGAATTAATGAATTTAATAGAATTAATAGAATAGCCCATTTAACCAAATGAACACACCGAAAGAGAAAAGTTCTTTTTGCCAGTCTAAAAGTTAGCCTGAAATAGCATATATATAAATGATAACTTTTAGATAGTATTAATGGGACAATTAATGGGATTGGTGGGATATGCATGAGCTATTATAAGAGAGCAAGATCTAGGATTGCAATTTGAAACGGTAGAAACATATGGTTGTACAAAAATATTCACTGAAAGGTAGAAAGGAGTGGATTAAGGAAACATAAAGTTGTTGAAATTTTTGTATGAATTTATTAACATGGAACTATATTTATTGTTTATTTGATTCTGTTTATTCCCACACCTTATGCGTTGTGGTTGAGTTGTAGAAGCAATTTACGTCTTGCTTCAATTCTGAAAGGGCTTCTTTGAGCCGATTAGTGTATATAAAGCTTATTTAATTAGCTGTGCACATTTTTAATCGACTTAAAGAATCCCTTTTTGTGTTGTTTTAAAGTCTGTTTGACTGGTAAAACCCATTATTACATGAGGCAAAAATTATTATTTAGGCAGATATAAAATGAATACTAGTTTTGAGGTATCTATACTTTGATACAACAATCAAATTAGATAAAAAGAGAATCAAAAAATATTAGTCTACAAATCACGAGATATTTGCTAGAGCATTTGAAGTATATATAGCATCCGCTTTGCTAGAACAAGAACATAAAAACGATTATTTAGTTTGTGAAATATATTCTTTTGTATATCTGTTAGGAGAACAAAGAAAGCATCTAAATAGAAGTATAAGGAGTTTAATGCAGGTAGTTGTTCTATACATAATAAAAAATATATAAGGGGTGGGGGATTATGCATTATAACATTCAAAAAGGACAGTTCCGTTTAACAAGTGCTTATCCAAGAGGTAGCTGGTGGGAGTTTTATCGTGTTCCGTGTCCAATTTGTCATGATACAGGCAATTGCATGCTGCATGTTTCGCAAGAGAAAGTAGCGTGTACACGTGTAGAAAGTAAATGGATCTATGGAAAAAACACGGGCAATCCAAGCTACATTCACTACATAAATGGAAAAAATAAGTATCAATTGCCGGAGGTGGATGAAGTTCAGATCCATGATAAGAAAAGCAATGAGGAATTAAATGTGTTTAATCGTAAGTTAATAGATTTCATAACATTGCAAGTGCATCATCATGCACATTTAATAAGAGATAGAAAAATGAGCGAGGAACAAATACAAGTACGTCAATATCGTTCTTTCTTAAAGCAACAAATTGTGTTAGAAGGGGATAATACGTATACGACCATTTGGGAGAAACTATTTGAACAGATTGGGAATAAACATTGCTGGCAGGGAATTCCGGGTTTTTATGAGATGAAAAAAGGTCGACTTTCTCTTCGTTTGATGTCAGGCTTCCCTGGTATATTGATTCCTTTTCGAAACCAATACAATCAAATTGTTGGGTGGCAGGTTCGTGTGGATGAAGTGAAAAACTCCGTTCATGTGAAAACGGCACCTACTGGAGTTCAAGCGGAATTAATCGAACAGCCTAATGTTGTAAAGATAACTAAAAATGATGATTGTATCTTTGAAGGTGAACTAGAAGTGAACAAAAAGGTAGAAATTCCATCTCAAGAGGAACGAATTGTTGTAAAGATTCATAAAGGGCAAAAATATTTATGGATCTCATCAGCAAACAAAAGTCAAGGAACTGGTGCAGGAGGTAGTGAAAATCCACTGCCTGTGCATGTAGCGGTACCGAGTTCTCATTTGAAACATTGGAATTCTGGTACCCTTCATCAAACTAAATCAGTGATGATAACAGAGGGGGCTATAAAAGCAGATCTGATTGCTGATTTGATTCCAGAGAGATTTAATAAAGTGGAACTTTCTGAAGTAGGAACAACGGTTCTTGCAATTCCTGGTGTAAATGCTTGGAGAATTACTATGCCTGTATTAAAGGATATGGGGGTAGAAAATGTCTATTTAGCGTTTGATGCTGATTTAGTAGAGAATAAGAAAGTAAGAAAAGCTCTTATAGACTTTGCGACAAAGTTAAAGCAAGTGGGGTATAACGTAATTATTGCAGCATGGAACCCAGTACAAGGGAAAGGTCTGGATGATACAATGCAAGCGGGATTTAAACCTGTGTTTAAAGGACTTTAATAGTCATAAATTAGGTTGATATTTTCGTGAACTACTCGCCACTTAGCAAAGCTTGAAGTGGGAGCTTCTCAGTTCCACGACGAAAGTAACCTTTCGTCTCCCTGAGCGTTACTTCGGGGTGTTCCACCCCTAGATGTCCAACGAATGGATGCTCCTTTGGTACGGTTGATATTTTACGCAGGAACCGAATGGCTTGGTTTTCGCACTCTATTTTCTTCCTGCAACCTTCTATATCAAGTTATCAAAGAACTTCATATAGCTAGTTTATCAAAAGTTTTTGGCTATGCCAAACCGAAATTCAGCTCCCATCTATCGTTGGGCTACGCCCTTCACACGCTTGAGGAAGGAGAATTTTTTCGGGGAATACGTTAAATAAGTAGGTTAAAAAAGATAGAGTTTGTAATTCTATCTTTTTTTATATTCAGTTACTACAAAGGTTTTAAATTAACAAAAAGAAAGGTAGAAGAGAATATGAATACATCTATGAAAAAAATCTAGTAAATTTACGAGTTGATTTTGCTTTCAAGCGGTTGTTTGGAGTAGAGGGAAATGAAGATATACTCATTGGTTTTCTTAATGCGGTATTACAATCCTATTTAGATGATCCACATCTCCCAAGGGAGCAAAAGGATGATAAATTGTCTATTTTAGATTTGCGAGCTACTCTTAATAATGGTGTAAAATTAAATATAGAGATACGGGTTCGCGACAAAAAAGACATGATTGAGCTATTTTTGTTCTACTGGGCTGGCATGTATTATTCTCAAATGATTCAGGGAATGAAGTACGTAGAATTAAGACCAACCATTTGTATTAATATAGTGGATTTTATTCTGTTTCCAGAAGAAGAAGACTTTCATAATGTCGGTGTAGTCATGAACAAAAAATCAGAGCACATAATTTCAGAGAATATGCAATTGCACTTTCTTGAGATTCCAAAAGTAATTCGAGAATGGCAAGAAAATCGAATGGATCCATGGGATGATATATTAGCACGTTGGCTATTACTATTTCCTGCATATGAAGATGAGAAATTAACAACAATCCTGGAGGGAATCGCGATGGAAAAAGATCCAGTTTTGAAAAAGGCAATAGAGGATTGGGAGCGTTTAAGTAGTGATAAGGACTTTTTACGCTTATATGAGGCGAGAGAGAAGGCAATCAAAGATAGAATATCAGAAATAGAGACGGCAGAAGAGAAAGCAGCGAAAAAAGCAGCAAAAAAAGCTGCAAAAGAAGCTAGAACAGCCACTAAGATAGAGATGATTCATAATTTTATTAAAGTTGGTGTACCTATAGAGAAGATATCAGAAGCTACTGAATTAAGTGTAGAAGAGGTTAATGAAATTTTAAAAAATAAAGAATAGATATAAGGGGTAAAAAACAGGTAATTGTTATTACAAACAATTACCTGTTTTTTTTATAATTTTTGATTGTTGCCCATTTTGTGATTTTAATTATATTTTTTCTTGTTTTAGAATTCCCTCTAATCTATAACAGTATTTATATATCGGGAAATAATAGTAGGAATTAAGGTGGATTTAAACAAAATCCTTATTTAAATGAAGAAGCCCTAGGATTAGGGGTCTATGGCTTCAAGTCATGGTATATCTCACACGACATTATAAAAAGAAAAGAACGTACTGAAGATAACACATGAATGTTTCATAAATGTATCAAAAAAGTGATTTTATAAATCAAAGTACTCAGCATACTTAACTAACGGCTTGTTGAAAAAAAGAAGCCCCGCAGAAAATGTTACAGGGCTTCATAAGACTGAGTTATGTCGTACTCACAGGTGATTTTAACATGATTTTAGCGGGAAATAAATTGGTAAATGTGCCCAAGTAGTTTGAAGCTATTATTTAAAACAAAAATGCTTTCTGGTAAGCATATGTAAAAAAGAGCACTAAATAAAGTGCTCTCGTGACGAGATTCATTTTGTAACGACTATTTTATATAGAAAGGAACTCAGAATATTATATGAGTGCCCAGTTAAATAAGTGCCTTTTACAAATAAAAGAGCAGTTAGCAAAAGCTTACTGCTCTAATCATGGAATATGGTTAAGAAATGGGTTGTCTACAGTATTGACGGAATATTGAGTTTTATTCAGAAGAACTATTACTTTACAAATTAGATTATGATATTCGCAATTACCCATATCGCCCAGAAAAGAACTAAAAATTCTATTGAAATCCAAAGTGCTTTTTTCTCAGTTTTTTTAAACTCTTTTATTAAAGAGAATACAGCACTAATTCCTATAAGGATGAAAAGAATGAGGCGTATTGTATCAGACATTTTAACCACTCCTAATTTAAATTAAATTCATTATATATCGATTTTAAAATTTTTAGATAATTATTGGTGAAAATTAAGCAAAATTTAAACAAAATTAACCTTTTGAGAGAAAGTGAGGAATAACAATGGGACTAGGAAAGCGTGGAAATAAAGTAGACCAACAGCCAGGTGAGAGTAGTCTGTTTTCTGAAATCAGGAATACAGGACATGTTAGTAATATCAGAGTCAAACAGATTGATAAGGTTCTACAATACGCTTGAGATAATGACGAGGCAGTGATTAATAAGATTTTCTCCCATTGTAGTAAAATGGAGGTTATTATGTACAAGAAAAAAGAAGCATACTATGTACATGTGTATATATTTAGAGACAAAATTACAAAATCAATAAAAATAGAACCATGGCGTTCATTGAGAGAAGAAATGAATTTTCTAGGTCTTAAGAACAGTGATATTTTTCAAATTCAAATGATAGGGTACGATCCAAACAAAGAAGACAAAGAAATTAAATAAAAATGGAACATGAAAAGTCTATTTTTATTTTTTAAGTGTAAATTAGGGCTTGTATTTTTAAAATCGTATAGCTATAATATGAAAGTAATAAGATTCTAAAATAAAATAAAAATTAATCAGTTCGCATATAAGAGAAGACCTCAATATGCGCCATGTCCTTAGGGGACGTGTGCGTGTATTGGGGTCTTTTTGCGTTTTGCGAGCAAAAACATCCGGAGGTGCAGGAATTATGTTGAATTGGTTGTCTGCAAAACTTATGACAACATCAGTTGGAGATTTCTTACTGGCAAAAGGTAGTTTTACCAAGGGTCTTGGTGGTAATGGCGGTAAAGGCGATGCTGCAACTGTCCAAAATAGTATGAATACCCTTGTAAAAACATTAATCGGTTTTGGTAGTATTTGGGTAGTTGCTTGTGTTGTATTCGCAGCTATTAAACTTTCTGGTGCGCAAGGGAAGAACCCTGAAAACCGTACACAAGCTATGATTGGTTTAGCTTGTGCGGCAATTGGGGGCTTTGTCATGATCAAAGCGTACGACATCGCTGCTTGGGTTGCAACAATCTAACATAAGAGTTTGTACAAGCTCTCCTCCATTTGGGGAGAGCTTCTCTTATACAAGGGAGGAAACAATATGAGAAAAGTAACTGTTCCTGTTGACATGACTTCGGAACAAAAAACGCTGTTAGGAGTATTAAGTAAACGCCAATTGATTTATCTATTAGGTGGCGGGGCGGCTCTTTATTTATATGTACCATTTTTATGGCGGCTATTTGTACCTATTGATGCGGTAGTAGCGTTTTTTATTTGCTTAATTTTAGCACTACCAACGGTAGTAGGTGTAATAGCGTTTGCTTTTATTTATAAAGAAAAACAACACATGTATCTAGATAGATTTTTACTTATCAAAATGCGTAGCCGTTCCGAAAAAGGGAAGTGGAGAAAAGGGTACGAGCCAACTACATGGGTAAAGGAGAATTTATAGATGTTGGAAATGATATATTTTACGGCGATAGCCATTGTAGGATTTTTCTTTTATCGGAAAATGAACGTAAAACCGCTGTTTGGGTCTAAGAAAAAGGGGAAAAAGCAAGGCGGAGTAGAGAAACACACTGCTGAAAAAAGTGGAAAGAAAAATAAAAAGAATATGCCTGCCGAATCAGAAGTTGATGAGGATAATGTTGATTTCTTTAACGCTTTTGTAGAAGACATTAAGGAAATTGATAATCATATGATTCGTTATCATGATGATACATTTGTCTTGATTGCGGAAGCGCATCCAGTTAATTATTACTTACTCTCCAATATGGAACAAGAAGCGATTGATATCAAAATTGAATCATGGTTAACCACATTAGAGTTTAATACAAAAGTATATATTCAAAGTAAGTTTGTAGATTTAACAGATCCTGTACGAAAAATGACAGAAACGATGAAAGGTGCGAAGGACCTTACACCAGAGACAGTACTATATGGTCAAGAAGTTATCGATAACTTAGAGTACTGGCAACGTTCGCAACCTCGATATGAGCAAAAGCGTTATTTAATTTATCCATATAAGGTTGATATTAGTACAATTACTGCTGATACAGAGGAAGAGTTGGAGGAAAAGATTGTGGATAAGGCGTTTAACGAATTGTACCGTCGTTATAATGCTTCTCGAAATCTACTATCGAAAGCAAAAATTAATGTAGAAATGTTAACGAAAGATAAATTAATAGAACTTTTATACGTAGCGTTTAATCGTCGTAAAGCTGTAAAAGCGCGTTTCCAGGACTTAATTGAAAACGAGAATTTCTCCTTATATTCAACCAGTGAGACGAATGAGAGAAAACTAGAGTTACTGAAAAAAGTACTAGCGGAAGAAAAGACAGAAAAATCAAATAACGGGGTGGCGTAATTATGAAGTTATTCGGAAAAAAGAAAAAGGAAAAGAAAAAAATAGAAGCAGAAGAAAAAGATGAATTGGAACTAGAGGAGGAAGAGTTGGAAGAAGAGGAAATACCGACGCAATTAGACAATCAAACTACAGTATTTGATGTCATTGCTCCAGAAGGAATGAAAATTGACGCAGAAGATTATGGAGTAATTAAACAATCCTTAGGAAGTAATACGTTCTTCCGCCCGTTTTATATTCCACGTGATGGGTATCCACGTATGATGCAAACCAATTGGTTGAACATGTTAACTTCAGCTGGGGAAGTGGATGTGATGATCGATATACATAAAGAGCCAAAAGCCAAAGCAATGCGATCATTAGATATGCAGCTTACTATGCTACGTTCGAATCTCTCTTTCCAACGTACACGAGGAAACATTGACCAAGAAAAAGATTTAGATGCAAAAATTCAAGATACTAACAATTTAATGGATGAAATCCAGTTCAATGAAAATGATTCCTATATGGTGAGTACAATGGGTGTTGCGTATGCCGAATCAAAGAAAGAATTGGACGTTCTATGTGAGTATATTGAAGATGAAATGCAAGCATCACACTTTAAGATAGCAAGTACTTGGAATCGTGTGAAGAGTGGTTTGAAAGCTGTTATGCCACTAGGTGCACCAAATACTCTGCAAGATACCTATCGAAATATCGATAGACGTGCTCTATGTACATTTGCACCTTTTGTGTCAGGTTCCGGAAGATTTAACGGAGGTATACCGATAGGAAAGAACAAAATTACTGGGCAAGTAGAATTTTTAAATTCTTTCGGGAATGCAGATTATCGTCCACCAAACTATAACATTGGTGTGACGGGGATCTCAGGTTCCGGAAAAAGTTTACTTTTAAAAATGAAGCTCGCTCGTGAAACATCACTTGCAGATACGCATGCAATGATTATTGACCCAGAAGGTGAATTCGTAAAAATTACAAAACGTTTAGGTGGTATTAATTTAAATATTTCGCCTGAAAGTAATATCATTATCAACCCTTGTGCAATCGCTGTAACAGAACTTCAGATTACGGATAAAGATGAAGAGCTAGAAGCACTTGAACAATATGATAAGAAAGAACTTGTAGAGCGTGATGGCGTGAAGTATGTAAGATTTGTACCGATTTTAGAGAAAATCAATGAAATACTTGGATTCTTTGACATTATTATTCGCGGACAAGATTTTGATCAACCAGGATTAAATGTATTCCAGCGTACAATGCTAGAAGATGCCATTCGTGAAGTGTTTGATAAACATGGTATTACCTCACATCCTTCCTCTTTATATACAGATGAAGTGAAGAAGGTGGATGGACAATTAATTCAGTCTCAAGTAAGAAAGCCAGAACCAGAGTTAAAAGAAATCTACGATGTCATAGTAGAACATCATGGAGACGATGTGAAAGCAGAAGAATTAATTGCCGCAATTCGTCCGTTCTTACGCGATGGTTCAAAACCATTATTTGATGGGCAAAGTCATTTTGGCCGTGGTGTAGAAACACAGTTAAATGAATCACGCGTTGTTAATTTTAACATTAGTCATTTAGAGGAAGGATTTTTAAAACCAATCGCTTTCCACGTTATCTTGAACTATATTTGGGAGCATTGGATTAAGAGTCCAGAACATGCTATCAAACGAAAAGTACTGTATGTGGATGAGATGTGGCAGTTTATTGATTATGAACAAACGGTTAACTTCTTAGAAAAAGTAGCACGTCGTTCACGTAAAAGAAATGCTGGTATGTGTTGGGCGAGTCAGGACTTTGTTCGTATTTTAGAAAATGTGAAAGCACGTGGTATCTTGCAATCTACTTTCTCTTATTTCTTCTTAGAACAAAATAAGATTGATAAGAAAAAAATCCAAGAGAACTTTAACTTAACTGCTGGAGAGTTAGATATTATTCTTAACAACCCTGGAAAAGGAGAAGGAATCTTCCGTGTAGGAGATAGTTCGGTTTGGATTCAAACAGATCCATCAGACAAAGAAATGATGTTCATTGAATCGAATGAAGCGGTACTACAAGAGCTTTTAAATAACATGAAGAAAGTACAAGGGTACGCAGGATAATAGCATACCCTTGAAAAGGAAGGTGAAATTATGCTTGAGAAAATAATAGATTGGGTCGGTGGCCTTATTATTCATATGGTAAAGGCCCTCCTAGCGCCTATTTATGGATTCATGGATACTATTCCAGTTCTAGTCTTTGGTGGAGATAATGCTAATCTAGATTTTTTATATTCAAAGAATGCGGTTACGAATGTATTAGATACCGGTATGCCTGTTATGTTTAAGCTTGTTGCCTTTTGTGTCCTTGTCAGTGTAGTGATTACAGCAGCAAAATATTCAGCAACAGCTATGAATCCAAATAATCGCACGGCATTAATTGAATATGCAAAAGACTTAATGATTATCTCGATTTGCCTCTGGCATTTAGATTTCTTTTATAATTTTGTATTTGATCTAAACAATTGGATTACATTGGAATTTAAAGAGGCGATAAATGGAGTAAATAACGGGAATTTTAACCCGGATCAACAAATACCTTTATTAAAGTCGGGACTGTCTGACAATAAAACAATTACAGAGCTTTCAATGAAAGGGCATGAAAACGATTATATGTTTATCATATTCGGACTATTTATTGAAGCTGGATTAATGATTTGGGCGAATTTCTATTATTTAATGCGCGCAGTGACATTGTACGTATTAATGTTATTAGGTCCTGTAATGGTAGGAATGTGGTTATTTCCACAAAAGAAACAACAAACGTTATATTGGATTCGCGAGTTTATGGGAGCAGTATTAATTCAAGCGATTCACGCAATTACCTTATGGTTAGTCATTACACTTATTGGGGACGCAAAAAATCCTATTATAAAATTAGTATTACTTGCCATGTTTATCCCAGTTGGTGAGATTGTGAAAAGCTTTATCGGCCTGAGCACCAATGCATCAGGTGGTATTCATAGAGCGGGTACGATGATGGGGATGGGTGCTTTAGCAAGTGTGGCTGGACTGGTTAAAGGTATTCGAGATGACTATCGTAATTCAAAAGCAAAACCGGATGATAAAGGGGATAAAGAAAAGACAAAAGAAGATGCGGATAACCCGAAAGATGCATTAGGAGCGAATTTAGGGACAGATGTTGGTACAACATCTCGTGCAGCTCGTATGTTAAAAGTAGGTCAAATTGGAAGTTCAATTGGTAAAGCAACGACAGGAATTGCTGGTATGGCAGCGGGAGCTGGTCTTGGACCGGGAGCGATGGTAGTAGGCTCGCAAGTTGGAAGTGCATTAGGTAGTGCTCCTGGTGCAGTGGCCGGTAGAAGTGTTGCTGCAGTCGGTGAAGGGGCTGTAGCCTTAGGAAAACATATTAGTTCGAGTGTAAAGAAGGGTGCGGACACGTATTCAAATCTAAATGGTGAATCGTATCCGGAACTAACCGATGAAGATATCGCACAGGATTTAGCTACAAAAGATTTTGAAAATTGGAAAGCGGATAATCCTGATTCTGCAGTTGCAAGCCGCTTAAAACAAGCATTCCCTAATGCTTCTGATACAGAGATTGCTAAAAAAGTAGCGAAAACAAATAGTGATCAAATGTCTCGTTTCACAAATCAGCGGAAACAAGATTTACAAAATATGAAGAAAACCGCTACACCCTATGGAAATGCTAGAGATTTAGTTAACGCTGCAACGAATGCATTCCAAAAGGGCTATGAGGCAGACCATAAAGATGCGTTTATGAGTCAGTTACCAGAAAATATGTCAGTGGAAGAGAAGGAGAAACACTGGAACGACCATCTGAGCGCAAAAGTACAAGGATTTAGGAACCACGCAGAACAGGCGGCAATAAAAGTAGGAGCCATGCCAGGTGAAGCGAAGGATAAGCAAGGAAATAATCTGTTTGATAAGTCCTATGTGGATAAAGATGCGTTTGCTTCTCGACTCGCATTAGGGAAAATTGGAAAAGAAATTGAGGGAGTAAAGGGAGAAACGTTAGAAAGTGGCCATCAAAATATGGGACGAGTAGGTGCTCTTGTCGGTGCTTCTAGTGCTGCATTCAAGAAGGCTTATTGTGCAGACCATAAGGCTGGATTCATAAAACAATTCCCTGCAGATATGCCGCAACAAGAAAAAGAAGCAGCATGGAATAAACATTTGGATCAAAAAGTACAAGGATTTAAAAATCATGCACAACAAGCGGCAGAATCGGCTGGTATTGTACTGCAAAAAGACGGTACAAACTATGCGAATAAAGAAGCTTTCGCTTCTCATTTATCACAACAGTTACAAAAAAATCCTGGCTTAAATGCAATGGGTATACCTAGTGCAGCAGGCATTCAGAAGGCAGTCAACGGTGTGAAAACACACGGTTTGACAAGTGGAACTGGAAGCCAGAAGGCAAAACAAGTAAGTAATGTTGGGAACCTAGTTCAAGCCTCTACAGAGTCCTTTAAACAGGGCTATGCAGTAGAACAACAGGCAAGCTTTATGAAAAAGTTGTCTCCAACTATGTCTCAACCACAAAAAGAGCAAGCTTGGCAGTCTCACTTAAATGAAAAAGGAAATGAATTTAAGGCAGTCGCACAACAAGCGGCAGTACAAGCGGGAGCGATGCCCGTACAGGCAAAATATACGAGTGGTAAGAGTCTTCATAATCAATCGTATATTAATAAAGATGCCTTTGCTTCGCAATTAACGAAAGGTTTACAAGGCCATGCAAGTCTTGGAACGGTGAGCCAACAAGTAGGTTCTGGAATTACTAGTGCGATTCAAGGTGTTCGTTCACATGGCGTTGCGACAGATGGTGCAATTAATAAAGCCGTATATGCAGCGACACAAACGCAAGCGAGTATTGCACGTGCAGGAGATCTTTCCGTTGCGGAAATCGAACGCTCTTATGCAGATGCATCAACAAGTGTAGCGAATATTGCACAAAGCGCTGGTAAAATATCTATCCCAACTTCCGCAGTGGGACGTATGACACAGCAAAGTACAAAACTTGGCATGAGTGTAATGGAAGGTATAAAACACCTTATGCTTGCGGATCGTATTGATACGGTATCAAATGCATACTTTAGTGCTGCGAGTGCTGTACAACAATCCGGAGGGAATGCAGTACAAAGAGTGATAAGTGGGACCAATGCTGCTGTCAATACATCATTAGGTGGGAATGCAGCAGAACGCCATTATAATGTAACAAAAGGGTTAAGTTATGCAGTTGGTGTAATTGGTGGTGCAGGTGCTTATCAAGCGACTGCACGTATGGTAAGTAAACATAACCCGTATAACAAAGCTGTTCAAACAGAAGTAAAA
This sequence comes from Bacillus sp. WC2507, assembly GCF_052656125.1. Lineage (NCBI taxonomy): Bacteria > Bacillati > Bacillota > Bacilli > Caryophanales > Bacillaceae > Bacillus > Bacillus sp. WC2507. Next base: position 148,650 of record NZ_JBQXPN010000003.1, read on the forward strand.
GAAATTCAAGAGATTCAGAGAATGGTACCAACAACAACGGATGCTACTGGAAATCAATCTGTTACTGAAGGGGCAGTACGCCTTGTTGTGACAAATAATAAATCATGGATTGAAGCAAAAGATTCCAGTGGTATGACGCAAGTTGTATCCCGTTATGGTAGTGGAGATAGTCGAGTTCACGAGGGACAAGTTGTATATAAAGATTTAAATATTTCTGGTGGACAATTAAAGCCGTATAAGAGTGGTATTATAGAGTCGCCAGCTTATATCCAAGATTCCAGTGGTGGCAAAATTAGTATCAGTCGTGATTTTAATATAAACCCAAATCAATTGGTAGGAAATCAAAATCAAAGACCTTTACAACAGAAAGCAGTATTTAGCGAACCGCCACTTACAGTGAATCATAAGGTAGACAATGGTCATTTCTATATGTCTGATTTGGACCAAGGTGGCTATCAAAATGTACAAATGGTTGTTGAAAGAGATCGTAGTTACATGGTTGCGACAACTACAGACGGTACAGTGTCACGTATTTCTCCGTTCGGAAAAGGAGATACACGATTACAAGCAAACCAAAGGATTGAAAGGGTTTGTGAAGTGAAAGATAGCAGTATTAAGCCGAGAGAAGAAATTCTAGTAACCCAAACACATGAAGAAGTTGTACGTACAGAGACGCATCTGAATTTATCAGAACATGATCCACAAAACCTGATTCCATTTGCGCTAAACCCTCGCTTAGCACAGCGAAAAAGAAGAAATAATGAAAATGGAAAGTATGGAGTGACAAGTCTATGAGTCAAAATCCTAACGATCCAAATGAACAGAAAAAAAGTAACCCTTTAAAAGATGTAGCTGCACACTTTATTAAGAAAAAAGGGATGCAAGCGCGCAGGAAGATGGCAAAATTAGCAGGGAAAGCAGGAAAGGCGGCAGCGAAAGCTGCTGCCAAAATGCTAAAAGCAGGTATACTAAAAATTGTGGGTGCTGTTATAGCAGCGGTTGGAGTGCCTGCCGCTTTGATTATGGGAGTAATTATTGCTGTGTGTGTGATTTTAGTCTCTTTTGTACCTTTTACCGATGATGAAAGTAAGACAGAGGAACAAGTAAAAAAATATATGGAAGTTTCAATGGCTCTGAATGTGGATTGGAAAGAAGTTATCGCTTTTGACATGGCGCGATATGATAATGATTTGACTGGTAAAGATCCGTATGACGCTATATCATATTTCTTGGATATCCAATATGAAGAATATACGGAAAAAGAGGTATGCGAGGCAGGACCGAATGGTCCTTGTGAAAAAAAGAAAAAGGAGATGCAAAAAACCAAATCTGAAAGTTACTCTGGACCGGATGTAAAAAAGATATTAGGAGATACAGATTTTAAGAAAAAAATAGATGAGATTAATGCGAGTGGAAGTAAAAAAGTGACAACATCTTCTCATGGGCTAAAGAAAGCTATGGAACTCGCAAAGTTTAGTAAGAGTCAAAAAGAGCGTGCGCGAGAGATATTAGAAGCCGGGATGTTAGAAGCGACATATGGACATCTGGCACCTTCTAGTAATTTTGTTGGTGGTATGTGTGTAGGTAATGTGAGTCCTGGCGGGGAGCCTTTCAATCTTAATGCAAAAGTTACAGGATACCTTCCTAACATTAAAGAGATGGCAGAAAAACATGGTGTTGCTGAATATGTTGGTATTTTGGCTGCCCAAATGATGCAGGAATCAGGTGGAGCAGGAAATGACCCGATGCAGGCTTCAGAGGGGCAATATGGAGACATGAGCTCATCTTGTATAGGTGTAAAGGGAAATGCTCGTGTAGGGTGTATTAAAGATCCCAATATTTCTATAGAAGCAGGTGTACGGGAATTTAAAGATGTACTAGGAAAGGCCAATGGTGACATTGCACTTGCTTTGCAGTCTTACAACTTTGGCGAAGGTTTTATTAGTTACGCTTTAGCAAAGGGTGGCTATTCAGAAGAAACAGCTATTGAGTTCTCAAGAAGTAAGAATCATTTAAATCCAGGTGGTTGCTCCGATCCGAATAACTTCAGGACAAAGGTTAATGCATGCTACGGGGATTTCGCATATGTTTCCAAAGTTTTAAAATATTACAAAGATTTAGAATGTGTAGCAAATGGAGATGGAGAATGGATTTCTGATAAAGGTTGGAAATGGCCAACAAAATCAGGGCGTATTACAGGTACATTTGATGAAATTCATAATAACAAACCGCATAATGCTGTAGATATTGGAGCCATGACCGCTGGAAAACCAGGAGACCCCGTATGGCCAGGGTTATCATCTGGTGGTTCCCCTACCATGACAAATGCTAAACGACAAAAGGTACTGGAAGAAGCGAAAAAATGGCTAGGGCAAGGAAAAGTCAGATATGTATTAGGAGACCGTAATCCACCAGGTGGCTCTTCAGATTGCTCAGGATTTACGCAGTATGTCTTTAGAACAAGCATAGGTGTACAACTTGGAGATTGGACAGGTGCTCAAGTCGGACAAGGTAAACAAGTACCAGATATCAATCATGCACAACCAGGTGATCTTATTTTCTATGAAAACCCAGGGCACGTTGCAATTTATATGGGGAATCAAAGAATGATTCATATTGGTGATAATAAAGGTGTACAAATTACAGGTCTAAACTATACAGCAAGAGGTCAACATATGACGCAAATTCGTAATGTTATAGACTGATTTGGGATGTGAAGAAATGAAGAAAGTCATGAATGTGTTAGCGAATCTGCCTCGTAAGTACTTAGTTATATTGGGAATTATTGTGTTAGTAGTAGGCGTTGCTACTTATAATACTATTCATCGTTACATGATGAAATCACAAGTGCAAGAGGAAGAGCAAGTAAACCAAGATGAAATAGAGATGCTCGGAGATAAGCCAAAGGGATTTGATACAAAAGAGGAGGAATATATCGCGAAAACAAAAACAGTAGAGGACTTACTACGAAAAATTTCTAATAGTAGTTATGATATCCCGTATTTGTTTACAAAGGCTGGATTTGGTATTGAACCAATGAAAATGACAAGTAATGAGCGTATGCTGGCTACAGAAGCTGTACAACGATATTTCCTAAATGGGGATAAGTTTTACAATGCGCGAATTACCAAAATCGACCGTGGAAAAAAAGTAGATACGTTTCATATTGAAGTTTTAATTCAACAGGTAAACTTCTTAGAACCACGACAATTTAAAGTGCGGGTAAACCAATATGCACAAATTGTAACACCAATTGCACAAATTCCACATGGACAAGAAGAAGTACCTGTGGATTAAGAAGGAAATGAGGGGTGTGGAGAAAAACACAACCCTTTTTTAAAAAATAAAACCGTGGTTAAAAGAAATTTATATATATCGCTAAAATAAGATGAATATGGAGGGATACAAATGAGGATGTTAATTACACATATGAGTTGTTACAAAACTAAAAAAATCCTTATTTGAATAGAGAAGCCCTAGAGTTAGGGGGTCTAGGGCTTCAAGTCTGAGTATATCTCACACGGCATTATAAAGAGAAAAGAACGTATTGAAGATAACATATGAATGTTTCATAAATGTATCAAAAAAGTGAACAAATTTTTTATTTTATTAATTTGTAGGTTGATACAGTTCCCCAAACGAAAAGAACCAAATAGAAAAGTCTTTGTAGTAGACCTGCAGGTAAGGGGAAAAGAAAAACAAGTGAGATAAGAATTATTATTACTATTAAGCTTAGTAAACAGAAATATGTCCATTTTCTAGCTTTTTTAAGATTCTTAGCAAAAATAAATAATCCTGGAAATACAGTAAGCATACCTATCCAAACTAGAATAGAATGTCCAATTAGGTTTATATCTGCAGGAATTAATCCTGAAACTATAGTGGAGACTCCTATTATAAGTATAAAAAATGTTGCAATTCTATTAATTCTTGTTTTTTCTAGATGCTGTGAAATATATAGTACTCCAATACAAAATGTTATTCCATTAATAATAAAGAGTAAATTCATCCAAAAATGATTAGAGGAGCATATTTCATAAGGAGCTATTTCGTAGGTGAATTTTCCACAGGTTGTTACACCTAGATCACTCATTGCGTGGCGCAAATAGTTATAAGGTGCTGTAGAAGTGAAAATAAAGAAAGGTTCAATTAAAAAGTATAGGCAAGTTGCAATCCAGCTAAATAAGCCAATTCTATTTGATATATACATTAGATTCCTCCTTAGAAAAAAGTATATTTCCATTATAGGTGGTTACATCATCAAAATTAAAAAATTGCAATTTGAGAATCGATAATCCTGTTCAATAATATAGGATTTTCTGGACAAATGTGTTTAGCGGAAAGACGTAGAAAAAATGGATGGAGCAAAAGTAAACCAAAATCGTTAATTGAATAAAAAAGTAAAGGGTAAATACATAAACATGAATAATAGTAATTTACATAAATCAGGTTATATCATACTTATATATTTTATAATGACTCAATTTGTTGGGATTATAGGTGTCCAATTGCTTGCGAAGACAGGTTGGTATGATATTCAGGGAAACCAACAGCAAGCAATCCAACAACTTCTCGTGCATTGGGAACTAATTGGGTTTTCACTTACGTTGATAATCTTTTTTCTTATATATAGAAAAGAGATAATGAAAGATACGAAGTTATCAATTAAATTATCAAGAAACTCATTTGTATGGATTTTAGTTGGGATCATATTAATATTTCTTGGGCAGATGGTTGGCAGTCTTTTAGATAAGAGTATATTCCAGCTTACTACGCAATCAGCAAATACGTCTAGTACAGTTGCTGCTGCAGTAATATCTCCTGTGGAACTTATTTCAATTGTTCTTCTTGCACCTTTAGTAGAAGAGTTTGTTTTTCGTTATGCGGCCATAAATATTTTAACACGAAGATTTACACAAACTTGGAGTATATTAATAAGTTCATTGTTCTTTTCTATTATGCATTTTGACTTTCCATTTATATTTGGATATTTTTTAATTGGACTTGTGCTTGCTATGGTGTATGTGCGTACTAATCGGTTACTAGTATCATTTTTTGTTCATGCAATTATGAATTTAATAGTTATTATGTTTCAAGTTATATGATGAAAAATATATTGATAAGTGGTGTTATTTGTTATTAACACCACTTATTATTTTAAAACATGAATTTAGTAATGAAATAGCCAAATTCATAACCGGCTCTTATTGTTCCAGCTCCTAATATTATATATAGAGAATACTTCATAAAAAGATTCTCGTTTAAGTAGTTTTTTAGATTATTCATGTTGAATCCTCCATCTGAATTTTATTCGCTTGACTGTGATGTGTCGATCCTTCAAATAAGCTTAAATCTATCATTGTATATACTTAGTCTTTAATCTGTTTCATTAATGCTTTAGCTGCTAAAAATAACATGAAACTATTGAGGGTTAAACCTGCTAAATTTACGTAAAAGAAATTTGATTTTGTAACATTGTATATACCCATTAATACAAAACTGAAAAAGATAAATGAAGCTATTATAAGGGATACTATTTTTTGCTTATTTGTGTATGAGTTCATTATTATCACCCTTTAAGTTTAATATATGGATATAATTATATCATGAATTAATGTATGTAATTAACTATAAGATAGATATCTATGGGGATTTATATTTTTTCTTTTACAGGATAATAAGGCAGCAGATTAACATGTACAATTTGTTATACATGTTAATACTAAATTCTATAAAGAAAGACACCCTAAGGTGTCTTTCTTTATCTTGAACCATCTAAATTTTAATAATATGTATTGGACCCCCATCCAAATATTATTTTATCGTGTTAAATAATTTTATATATTGAGAAATATAATAGGTTATCCCTTGTAAACTCCTTTTCTCCATACCCACTCAATAGGACCATAACGGAAATATTTGCTCCAAATTTTGCTGAATATAATTTGCACAAAAATAATTAAAATCCCGAAGATACATAGTTGCCAGTAATATACCTGTGAGGCATCCTTAAAGCACAACGAAAGAATGACAAGAGTTAGTATACTTTGACTAATGTAATTCGTTAAAGCATGCTTGCCTACGTTCATAAAGGTTTGCAGACATTTTATATATTTTTTATTCTCACAAGCTTTAAGTAGAGTACAAATATAGAATATAGCTAGCGCTTTCCCTCCAAATAGAATCCATAGTTGTACATCCTTAGAGTAATAGACATCCGCTTTTATAAAGTAGTAGATAATAGGGTAAGAGAGAAGACATGAAATGCATAACGAACTCCACTGTAAAAATCTAATTTTCTTTATTAATTCCGGCACCCTTTTAAAAATATTTTTCTTACCAGCCCATAAGCCGATTAAAAATAAGCCTATATATTCTGGAATTCCAATTAGTAGTTGTCGGAGTTCCTCTATCATCAGAAAAAACAAACGTGCTTTTACTTGATATAAATAATGTGTAAATAGATTTACCGTGTGGTTGGTAGTGTTGCCTGTAAACATATATTGATAGTAAGTTGGTACTTCAGGAATAGAAGAACTTGCTTGTAAAAATATAATAATATGTAATACATAACTAACCGTTAGGAAACTACAACCAGCTATAAAAATAAGCTTAGTAGATTGCTTATAAAAGAACAATAGAATAAATCCAGCTATAGCATACGCATGTAGAATATCTCCATACCATAGAAAGGTGAAGTGAAGTAAACCGAAGGCTAATAAAATACACAGTCTGCGAATAAACAACTTATACATGAGATATCCTTTTACTTCTGCATTTTTCATAAAGATATAAAATCCTACTCCAAATAAGAATGCGAAAATAGTGTAGAACTTTGCTTGTATAAACAAATCTGCTAAAAAACGAATCGCTTTATCTGTACCAGAGTAACCTGCCTGATTAAAGGGATCTAGCCCCGTCATAGTAGGTAGATTCACAAAAAGGATACATAGTATGGCGATACCTCTTATTATGTCTAAAGATTGAATACGGGCGTTTTGTTTCATGTTAATTCTCCTTTCGTACAAAGAAAAACGAGCACTATACTAGCTAGCACTCGAATTACGTCTTGCAAAGAATCCATCATATGTAGCAGCTGACACTACTCCTTCTAGGCGTTCAACTTCTTCACCCCTGTTATAAGCTACAACAACTGGAGTACCTGGAATGTCGAACTCTTGAAAGGCACTTTGATTTTCTGGTGTAGAGATATCAATACGATAGATAGTTCTATCATGCTTTTTCGACATACTATTGATATCCGGTGCAGCTTTTTTACAAAAATGACAGGTTGGTTGATAGTAATACGCAATGAACTCTTCATGGGATTGTATTTTTTGCTTTAATTCTTCTTTTGAAATATCTCTAATATTTTTGGGTGATCCTGTTGTTTCTGCAGCTGACACAATTGTTTTGTTTTGTGTTACAGTCTCTGGGTTAACAGATTCATTTTTAGTTAAAGTAAAGATTGTGATACCAATAACACATAAAGTTGTTATAACTGCTCCAATTTTGTAGATTTTTTTCATAGTATATTCCTCCTTAAAATAAAAAAAGGACAAACCTCGCCCGAGTTAACAGGGCGTAAGGTTTGTCCTTCACGCTACGTACAATAAAGTATAAACAATGGAAACAAATTTTCTATCTATATAATAACATAAAATTTATATAGATTGCTATAGTAATTTTAGAGGGAAGAAAAGGGTTAATTAAGTAAATATAATTTCACGTACCAAATTAAAGTTAAAAAACTATACCCATCACAATAAGGGGATACAGAACAGCAATTACGCAAGAAATTAAAATTAGACCTGTTAAAAAATAAATTGGCAGAAGAGCATGTGAAAGTTACAGAAAGTGAACTCAAAGCACTATATGATACAAAAAAACGAAATTACATATAAGCCATATTCTATTAGCAAACGAGGCATAAGCTAAAGAAGTAAAAGCGAAACTAGATTCTGGGGAAGATTTCACTAAGTTAGCCATAGAATATTCTCAAGATAGTGCAACTAAAAACGTGGGTGGCGACATGGGGTTACTTCAATCTGGCAGTATGATACCCGCATTTGAAGACAAAGCTTATGAGTTACAGGTTGGACAAATAAGCGAACCGATACAAACCGATTACGGTTTTCATATTATAAAAATACTAGATAAACAAAAACTTCCGTCATTTAAAGAAATGAAACCTCAACTTACTGCCAACTTATTTGAACAAAATATGGATCCACAAAAACTGCAGAACGAAAATGGAAAGTTAGTTGATAAAGCAGATTTAAAAATTAATGAGGAAACACTATAAGGCATGTATAAAAAGAAAGAAGTAATTGAAAAAACTTCACCAAGATAGGAATTTATTAAGCAGAATCAATCATTATTTCATAATAAAAAATACCAAACAAGATGATATTGTTTTCCAATGAGATAAAATGTATAATGAGAGTGTAGAGATAAACCTTTTATTAAAGGTTTTAACTCACTGACTATGTGCATAATAATAAAAGACGAGATGCTGGTAACATCCCGTCTAATTTGTAACTGCTGCCGTTAGGTGGTAGATTGCAAAGTTTAATTATTTTTTCTTTGAACCACCTTTCTTACGTTTGGCAGACGTCTGGGTGGTTCTTTTACTTTTATTATTACGTTTTGCTACTAACTTGTTAGCACAAGCAGTTGCAAAAGTTGTTATGAACACTGTTACGAATAGTTTCGTAGTGTCCTGTAATAATTGTTGTAAAAATTCCATATCGGTTACACCTCCTTTCCCTCTAAATTAAGAGAAAGAAAGGCTGCAACCTCCCACCACACGCCTTCAGTTACTAGCTATATTATACCATAATTAGAATACGTTATAGTTTATATTTTATTTTAACACTTATTATTGCAGAGAGTATTGAAGATAAATATCTTAAACGCTTTTTTATGAAATTTACCCTTTCTATTACCTAACTCCTATAAATGTCCGCTAATAATTTATGAATTTACAAAAAACTCATGATAAACACACATTAAATCCACTCAAAATTATATAAATAGTTCATGACATATAAAACAAATTAATCACTATATAAGTATATTGCAAATAAAAAATACTATTAGAAAGTGAGGATATATCATGAATAGAATTCTAGATACTAATATTGATACTCAAATTCCCGAAGATGATATCGAACTATTAAAGGCAATGGCACACCCATTATGACTACATATCATTAATGAATTAACTAATAAGAAAACGTTAAATGTAACTCAGCTACAGAAATTTTGAATATTCCACAATCTACAACATCTCAACATCTATCTAAACTAAAAAGGAACGTTCTACATGCTGAAAGAAAAGGGCTAGAGGTATACTACTCTATAAACAATTCGAAAGCAGATAAAATTGTAGAAATCCTCAATGTTTCGAATATAAATTAAAACAAAAATATAACCAAATAAGAAGCCGTTATAGGGGTCTCGCCACATCGCTATCCAGCTAAAAAGGACGAGTTACCTCAAAATAATAAAAACGAGCATAATACATAAAATTATCGTTTTGGAGTATTTCAAAATCTTAAGTTGATGGGCATGTGGTGGGACCCCTATATATGTGAGAAAAGAGAGAGAAATCATCATTACATTAATGAAAAGGAGTGTACGAATTGGGATATTTCAACCCTGAATTGATGAAAAGCAATCTAGATCAGGAAGAAACAATACAAATTGTAAAAAACTATATAAAGAGATTAGCAGAAACATGTGAAGATAAAGAGTATGCAGCGGAAATTATTGAACGTATTTACAATGAGGATACTACTTGTAAGGATACCTACTTTATTTTAGAGTGTAAAAAGCTAACATAGGTATACTATTGCAAAAAAGACACTATAGAAAGTGTCTTTTTTTACGTTGACATTCTATGAAAGAAAATGTAGTGATTAATCATAGTTTGTTGGATTCTTCTTATATATGGTGCATAACTTGAGATTGTATAATGTCTTTCCATAAATCCTCCCTTATTGAAGTAGAAGGAACATGTATACTAGGGAACAAAAAACAAAAAAAGAACATTTTAATAAGAGAACCAGATTTTATAGTAAAATAGATACCATGGTATGAATGAACGTTTTAGATATGAGCTTAATGGACCATATGCTTATAGAATTGAGAAAGAACTTAAAACAAATAGGTTGTATATTTTAAGACAGTAATGCTTCGAGCAGTATAGATGGCACGTCAATAACTTAAATGATTTAATATTCACACTATATATAAGTTAAAGTATACGACTAAGGAAAAGAGGGATTTGCAGTGTGCTGCACATTCAAGAATTAATTCTTACGTAGGGAGTGCTTATATGAAAAGTTTGAAGCATGTAATATTGCTAGTATTATGTTTCTTATGTCTAAGTGGTTGTAATCAAGAAAATGGAGCTGAGGTACAAGAATATATAAAAGAAAAACACGGTATTGATGTAGTTGTAACAGATTGGAGCTCGATAAATGAAAATAATGGTGGTAATACCTACCATACTGTGCAAGAAAAAAATAACAAATATCTAAAATTCCGAGTAAAGGTACAAGGTCTCCTCTATTCAAATCCAGTAGGTGATGAATACCAATACGGAAAAAAAACATTTGAGGAATATAAGAAATTCAAACCAACTTTAGAAGAAATAAAAAAATTAGGCTACGTGGAATCTGAAACGGAAAATCCTCTTCAATATATATTAGATAATAAAGATCCAGATGAAGGAAAACCAACTAATGAATTATTATTAACTTTGCAAATGAGTAATGAGATTGACTTTAGCCAATTGAATTCAGTAGAATTAGATCGTTTATATGCTCTATTTCAAATCATTCAGAAGAATAATAAAAAGATAACAGAACTTGAAATTAAGGATCATACTGGCCAATCTTTAGGTGAACCTTTTAAAAATGTGCAAGAAAGGATAACAAAAGAAGAACTGTTACGAACAATGAAATCCACGATGAAAGACGCCATAAACGTTTATTGGGAAAATTGGATTAGAACGCAAACAAAAGTAGAAGAAAGATTACATGAAATGCAAAACGATCGATTTGCAATTAAAAGTATTACTTATTCAAGTTCGGATGTTGAAGATAGTCGAAAATATATAGTGACTTTAGTTATTAATACCACCAATAATATATTTGAAAACAATCCTCTTTTAATTGAGGATTTAATCAAAGTAACCACAATCCTTAAAGAAGAACTATATAATAAAAACTTTAACATCTATTTAACGAATAAGACAGGAACAATAAATGAAAATTGGTTATCGTCAAAAGAAATCAAAGAAGCAAATAACATCGAAGATCTTGTAAAAGAAAGAGATCCTACGAATTAAATTTAAAGTCCTTTTCATTGCTACCGATAATGAGACGTTTTGTTAATCTCACATGAATACTCTATTTATGAGAATTTGTACTAAGTTGTCTTTGCTGATGGTACAATCAAAATCATGGAGGTTTATTATGTTGATTTTTTATGTAATACCATTTTTTCTTATATCCAGTACTTCAATATTTTTATTTTTCATGTCTGTTTCACCAAAAATTAAGGCTAAAAATCTATCATCGATAATAATCTGTTTAGCGATAAATCTACTAAAAATTCCAATTTCTGGTTTGGTAGGTTCGTTTGTTTCTTATACAAATGAGGCGGCAACAGAATTTACATATAATAACCCACTTTATTTTTGGAAAGGATTTTTCTTTATTCAAATAATACCGCTTTTCATACTACTTGTAGCTTTGATACGGTGGTTTATCCTTAAGGGTAAAGAAAAAATTGAAACATAAAATTTTAAAATGATTTCCAATAATGATGCGTTATGTTAACTTCATATGTATAGAGTATACAGTCAAAAAAGTACAATACATCGCTTCTTCTAAATGGTACAATTATGGAAAAAGGGGTGGAAGAATATGTATGATTACAAATTTGTGAAAGTCGAAATTGATGGATGGAAATGGCAACCCAAAGAAGATTATAAGCGTATTATTATAGAGCATGCTGAGGATGGTTGGGAATTTGTTCAAGTCCTTACTCTAACACTCGCAGGATATACGAGTTCTTTGGAGATTATCTTCAAACGAACCAAAGAATTTCTTTAAAAAACGAAAGAGGTTTGCCTTAAATAACATACAAAAAGAACTGAAATATTTTGGGATCTAATTGTTCTCGATTTAACTTATAAGACAAATAAGCTAATATTAATCAACTTCCATATGGACAGCTTATTGTATTTTTTTGCTTAGCGTGTTTTTCTTCAAAAATGCTGGCGGTACCCAGATATTACTTAACATGGTAAAATAATATTTGGATGGGAGTCCAATACATATTATTAAAATTAAAGTGGTTCAAGTCGGAGGAAGGCACCTTAGGGTGTCTTTTCTTTATTTTCTAAAGGACCTGCTCAATTAATTCTTCAAAACATAAGGTAAAGTGAACCCATTAAAATGCATGGAATGAACCCTAGTTTTACCTCTGATCTAAAGGAGGCACTATTGTTATGGGATATGGTGGTAGTTGCGGCGAAGGCTGCGGTTTTGCTGGAGGATTTGCTTTATTAGTTGTATTGTTTATTCTATTAATCATTATCGGATGCAGTTGTTTCTGCTAAAAATTATTGGAAAAGGCACCTTAAGGTGTCTTTTCTTTATGAAATTTACATTAAATTAATTAAACTTTATAAATAGATGTAGTAAAATAAAGTTGGGTGGAAACCCAGATATATTTGTGATGTAAGAGAAGTCTTATGTAGATTAAGTAGAGAGAAGGCACTTTTAGGGAAGTGTCTTTTCTCTATGCGACAAAATTATGATTAATAAAAAAGATAATTTAAAATTGGGGGGCTATATGAAAATTTGTAGTGAATGCAACTCTACTGGAATCGAGAATACCCAGTGTTGTGGAGAATGCAAAAAAAAATTTGAACTATCGAACGAAGAAATAGTAGATCTTGAACAAAAGAAACTTCAAACTAATAAAATTTCATGGATACAATTTGTTTTGGGGATATTTAGTATTGGTATTGCAACAATACTATTTGTAGGTGTTCCATTAGAGATAACAAAATCTTTAGAGTTTATTCAGAAGAATTTTAGCGCTAATAATATTAAGTTAGTAAATAATTTTTTATTGAATTTCTTTAATTTGTTAATAATAATTTTATTTATATCAATATACAAACCATTTCGTAGAATGATATTATCCATATTTAATATTAAACCTCTGTATTCATTTCGAACATTTATATATATTTTCTTAGCTAATCTTATGATTATAGCGACAGATAATATAACTTATCTATATTTTTCTGATTCTGCTAATATCCAGGATAAATCCTTAGGTATAGAAAATTTACATGAGAAGACATTGATTATTTATATACTTACTATGTTATCAATTGTTGTAATTGGACCGATATGTGAAGAAATATTATATCGTGGAATTATTATTAAATTTTTTGAAGTGAAATATTCTTTTGTAGTTGGATTAATTATATCTAGTTTATTGTTTGGAATAGCTCATAATTATGATATCGGATTTATTATTTTTGCAACTATAATGGGAATTATGTATTCATTACTTTATAAAAAAACTAATTCACTTTTTCCTTGTATAATTGCTCATATTACTTATAACTTATATGCATTCTTGTAAAAAATATTGAGGATACCCCAAATGGTAATTTTAAAGACTCTATTTTGAAAAAAGTTTAAATAAAATAGAGTCTCTTGTTAGAAATCTGAATTTATTTTTTATACATAACCTATTCTTCAAACCAAAACAGAACATCAATAGGCGCTTTTAAAACCTTTGCAATATCATAAGTAAGTTTGAATGAAGGGTTATATTTTCCATTTTCAAGATTGCCAATTGTTTCCCTTCTAACACCAACCTTATTAGCTAAATCTTCTTGAGACATATTTAACTTTACTCTATATTCTTTCATTCGAGTCTTAAGTGGCATCTTGCATCCCTTTCTTTTCTCTATGCTCAAATACTTCTAAATTAATTATGAATGTGCCTAAAGGTATGGAAAATGAAATTATAACGAATAACCGAATTATATGTACATTTTCAAATATAAAAACACTTAAGAGTAGTATACTGCCTAGTACTATTGCTACAAAAAAAGCTCTTGTAGCGGCGATCCGAACATGCAGCATAAAAAGCTCATCCGGTACTACTCTTGCATATGCGAAGAAGAAAAAGAAACCGAAAAAATAATATGCCCATAAAATATTACCTAAAAATGTAAGCGGACCTAAAAAGCCCAAAAAACCAAGAAATCCTAAATATGCTAATTTATTTTTCATATAAACCTCCTATGTGATGTATTTCGCTCTTTATGTTATAAATATATCACATAAACTTGATAATAAAAAGGACAGAAAACAGTACAACAGTTTTATAAACGTCGCAAATTTATCTAAAAGTTACATCAATATTACTTAACATGGTAAAATAATATTTGGATGAGAGTCCAATACATATTATTAAAATTAAAGTGGTTCAAGTCGGAGGAAGGCACCTTAGGGTGTCTTTTCTTTATTTCATTTCGACATAATATGACAAAATAGTTGTGATTATATTTGTTATGATAGTTCAGGTAAATCTTATATTTTAAACGCTGGGGGATACATACTATGAACAAAAAACTATTAACAACACTTACTTGTTTCGCTTTATTTATGGGATTAGCAGCATGTTCATCTAACGAGACAGCAAGTACTTCCAAAGAATCTAAAGCTGAGCAAGAAGCACAAAAGGAAGCTGAGAAAGCGAAGAAAGCTGAAGAAAAAGGGACTGTGAAAAAGGAGAAAGCAGAACAAGAGACGGCTGAAAAGCAACGCAAACAGCAAGAAGAGGCTACAAAAAAGGAACAACCAACAACTACTTCTGGTAACACTATTAAAGGCTTAAGAGACGAACTATCCATTGGTATGCCATTTAAAGATTATCTTGCTAAAAAGAAATCATTAAATGTAGAGAATCCCTTCAGTATTTCACTCGGAAAAGGTAATGTAGGTAGTGTTCTTCAAGCTCAAGATGGAGTATTAGTTGTATGTATTGATGGAGAAAAGATATTTGATTTAAAAGTATTTAAAACTATTGACGAAGTTAAAGCGTATGAAAAAAGCTTAAAAACAAAATGAAATAACATTTAGATGGGAGTCCAATACATAGTATTGAAATTAAAGTGGCTCAAGTCGGAGGAAGGCACCTTAGGGTGTCTTTTTTATTGTGGACAAAACAATAAAAATGTATTATACAAATAATAAGATTAAAAAGAAGGTAAGTGAATATCATAATTAATTTTGAACCATTTAACCCAACTATAAATGACTTAGCAATCAAGCTGGCTATTATACTGTTTATACCGTTATTCTTAGCATTGTTTGTCAAAGTAGTACTTATGAAATTTATGAAAGAATCGATTGCTGGCAGACTAGCAAGTCTATCCTTGTTAATTTTCATGTATTATGTATTTAAATTTGTTACAGAGTAGGAAGGCACCTTAGGGTGTCTTTTTTTGTACATTTTCGACATAATGTGACAATATAGCGATTAATAGTTTGTTATCAAAGTTCAGGTAATCTTACATTTTAGACACCGGGGGATACATATTATGAACAATAAACTATTAATCGCACTCATAGGTTTCGTTTTAATTATGGGATTAGCAGCATGCTCATCTAACGAAACAGCAGCTAACTCTAATGACTCTAAAGCGGAAGAAAATACGAAACAAGAAGAAGAGCGACGTCAGGCGGAAGAGAAAGCAAAGCAAGAAGCAGAAGCTCAAAGACAGGCAGAAGAAAATGCGAAGCAAGAACAAGCAGAAAGAGAAGAACAACAACGTCAAGAGCAGGAACAAGCCCGTAAACAACAAGCAGCACAAGCTCAAAAGCAACGTGAAGTGAAGCAACAAAAAAAAGAAGAACCTGAACTTTGCGGTTCGCCAGAAGTTGGAATAACATGTGAACACGTTCAAAAAGAATGGGAAAATGAGCAAAAGATTGAAAAAGAACTCAAAGAAAAAGAAGAACGCCAGGAACAAGAAGGTTTGGAGTATGCAAAAAGAAAAGCACAATCATTTGAGGATAAAGAACGAGAAAAAATGAGTTGTGATGACGCGAAAAATGTTCTTGAACAATTAAAAAATGCCGAACAGAATCCGGCCACAAAAGAAAGCATTGTAAAGTACCAAGAAAAAGTAAATATGTGTAGCAAGTAATAAAATAATATTCGGATGGGAGTCCAATACATATTATTAAAATTAAAGTGGTTCAAGTCGTAAGGCACCTTTGGGTGTCTTTTTTTATACGTGGGGTCTCGCCACATCGCCATCAACTTAAGAAATTGATTCTTCCCCAAAACGGAAAAAATGAACCGAATTCTCATAAATAATTGTGAAAAGGTAAAGTTCTCGTTATGGGGGTGTCTTAAAATCTTAGCTTGATGGGCATGTGGCGAGACCCCATCGCTATCAAGCTAAGCTCATATAACGTCAATTATAGTAAAGGTTGTTTCTTTTTTCTAAAGGCTAGGTGTTGGGAATTGAAAGATTTGCATACGAAATAAGCCCTAATGGGTTTCATTTTTTTGATTTAAGCCGCTTGATTATCAGACATAGTACAATTGTAAACAACACCTAATATATCAAAGACTGTTTTCTTCTCATACCTATGAGATTTTCTCCCGTTTTGCTGTAGAAGATTGAACAGGCGAATTAGAATCTTTGATAGCTCTTGGGTGTCTTTCTGTATAGCTTGGAAAAGAAGAAAAAAGTAATCTTTAATCATATATAGTGCCTTATATTCACTTAGTTCTCTTTTCTTTTTCATAAGAAGTAATTGCCGCATTTGAAACATGATAGAAGAACAGAGTAGAATGGCAATCAGTTGCCCATACAAATGGCATTCTAATCGTTCTGGTTTTATCTTTTTACAATGATGAATTTGAAAGAATGATTTCCACGTTTTAAATAAAATCTCGATTTGCCAACGTAAAGAATACCAGTCATGTACCTGTCCCATCGGGACAATATCTGTAGGGGTGTTTGTCATATATACATTGATACCACTGAGTCGTTTACTACGAGGAGAATACTTCATTCCTTTCTTTTTTTCTCTTACAGCTTGATCTTGTAATCGTTTTTGTTGCTGTTGTTTGGTTAATCGGTGAACAATTACACGAGCTGGCACTTTATCAATCATTCCTACATAAGCATCAGATATTTCACATGTTTGTCCTGGTTGAAGAGAGTTCATTAAAACCTCCATATCTATCTGTATATACTCTGTACCTTTCTTTATTCTTCCATCCTGAAAATAATCAGGTGTGAGATTTTTTTGATAAATACGTGTATTGGATTTAATACGAGAGATATAGTAAGACTTTTTATCTTGTATATGTTGAAGATCTTTTAAATGAAAATACCCTAAATCACGGATACATAAATCATTTGGTTCCACAGTTGGAACACACAGAGAACCATAGGTTCGATCATGCTGTTTACCGGGACCTGTATGAATATGTAGGAACTTTCCACTTAATAAGTCATACTCAAGCTGAATCTTTAACCCCGCTGTATGGCTGCATCCTCCTGCACCTGGATAAACAAATGAAAAAGAATCTGGGAGTTGAAATGCGGTTGAATCTAAAATACGAATACGCTTGAAAACAGAAGTATATGGAGAAGAAAGCGGCATAGATGAGGTTAATTTTTGGTTTAGTAGTTCAGCTAATACATGTTGTAAAAGTTGAACGGCCGCTTTATTAAATCTTTGATTCAGTCCCTCGGGACTAATGAGTACTTCTGTTGATGATTCTAAACAGCTAGATAACTGAGTTAAAGAAGTTGTAGCGACATTTTGGCTCATCCATACACATAAAGCGACTAAATCTTTTGCTTGGTATTTACTGGTCCGTTGTACGAAACCGACATCCCTAGCAAAATCTCGTAAGGTATTTGGAGATAAAAAACTTTGAATCTCTTGAGCAAATAGTTGTAATTCGTCATACACAGAAACAGACATAAAAAACGCCATCCTTTCCTATGATTCTACAGAAAGAATAGCGTATTTTTTCATTTGAGGGGAGAACTTTATTTTATTTGTTTGATAGCGATTAAGTAGCACCAAAGCGTTTAAGAATAAAACTGTACAACAGTTAAGTATTCTATATTTCAGTTAAAAAGAATTTTTAAAAATCAGTACGTTTATAAATTCTCACCGTTAAGAAGTAAGAACCGATAAATATAAGCATGGTAACGATTGAAGCAAGTGCAATTAGTTGATTAATAGTAAATTGTGAAGTAACACCATATACAAGGTCAGTAATATGCACATATGCCTCAAGTGGTCTCCATAAAACAACACATACAGGGAAAATAATGGTGACAGCAGCCATCAAATATTTATTGGTGAAACGATAGAAAAATGGTAAGTAAATAGATGTAAACAACATGACAGTAAGAATATTAACCACAATTGTCTGTGGTGTTTCAATTTCAACTCCATAAGTCGGGGATGCAACTTGAATTACTACTTGAATCAATAATGAGAATAGAACTACTAGAATTGTAAACAACACTGTACCGATATATTTTGACATAATAATTTTATTTCTACTATAAGGCAGGCTATTAATAAATTTGTGACTATTATTCTTTTCGTCGTAATAATGTAAATTTATCATATAAGAACTAGCCACCAAAACGACTATAAATCCAAAATTTCCAAACGTCCCTATAAAAAAGCATATACCAAGTACATAGAGTAAGATCATTAATTTTTGCAATCGAAAATCCTTTAATATTAAATTATACATATTGAACATTCCCCTTTTTTGTATAGTACATAATATCTTCTAATGTCGCTTCTTCAATTAATACATCATTCCCTAATTGCGTACGTGAACGGCTGGCGTTACTTGTGAGTGCTTCAAATCCCACGTTTGTTTCACGAATCCCGATTAATTGTTCTCTGATTTTCGGCGTAAGCAAGGAATTATCCCCTTTTACAGTTGCATATTCTTCAGCAATACTATGTATATCTTTTTCAAACACAATCTCTCCATTATGAATAAATACAATATAATCAGCAATACGATCTAAATCAGTGGTAATATGTGTGGAGAAAAAAATTGTTTTATCTTGATCGACCATTAAATCATAAAGGATGTCTAAAAGTTCTCTTCGAAATACAGGATCGAGTCCAGATGTCGGTTCATCCATAAGTATAAATTCGGCATGGTGTGAAAGTGCAAACGCTAGGGAAGTCTTCATTTTCATCCCTGTAGACATCTCTTTCATTTTTATGTTAGTCGGTAACTCAAAGCGTTGTAAGTAGGATTGGAACTGATTTTCATCCCATTTTTTATACGCTGTAGCAATGAATTTTTTTAGTTGATAAATTGTCATATCTTCATAATAGATATTGTCATCGTATACGAATCCAATACGCTCTTTAATAGAAACTTGGTCCTTTTGATGATCTTTACCAAACACTGTGATTTCTCCACTATCCTTGCTAATAAGATCCATAATAAGTTTAATTGTCGTACTTTTCCCAGCACCATTTGCGCCAATAAATCCCGTTACAAACCCCTTTTTGATGTTGAACGATGCATTTTTTAAAGAAAATCCCTTATATGTTTTTGAAACATTTTTCACTTCTACAATGTTCTCCATTTTTATTCCTCCTCATAAATATGATTAATAATTTGTATTAACTCATCCCTTAATAAATGATTAGCCTTACTCTCTCGAACGATTGTACTGAACTTTTCACGTATTGGATCACTTGGTTCATCCGCACGTTGTTTCTTTATTTGTTTTGCAACAAACGAGCCTTTCCCTACTATAGAGTAGATGTAACCCGCTTTTTCAAGTTCTTCGTACGCTCTTTTTGAAGTAATAACACTTACCTTCAAGTCTCTTGCTAATGAACGCATAGAAGGTAACGAATCATCTACTTTCAATGTTTCATTTGATATTTGAAATATAATCTGATCAATGATTTGTTGATAAATAGGCGACTTAGACTTATTAGATAGTAAGATTTTCATGATTCAACTCCTTGCCTCTTAAATGCTTATGAACACATTATACACAATGTGTACAATATATACAATATACACATTTAGAACGGTGTTAATTTTTCATATAGGAAACCGTCATATTGATATAAAGACGTTATCCTTTCCTAAGATTTCTCGAAAGAATAACGCCTTTTTCATTTTAGAGGGTATTTAGGGAAAACGCTTTTCGTGTAAGCGTCAAATATTCCCCACCTACTATTTTTATTGTATATTTTAGGGTTACTTGATGTTTACTCTATTCGAGAAAGAAAAGCATCTAGAGAATTAATTATGGGAAAAAGGTCGATATGGAAGAGGCTTAAAAAATTACATAAAAGATATTAGGTCAAAGAAAGAAGGTCTTTGCGTGTGGCTTGTTTCCCCACACTGAAATCTGTTGATTATATTTAAATGCTCCTGTAAAATTATACTAGTTTCCAATTAATGCAAACGCTTTCGTAAAAAGGGATGTTAGTTTATAATCTACAATTAATCTTTATTTTATGGGAGGCAGGTGTAGTAGGGTGAAGGTATTTATTTAATTGCTATCATACTTTAGCTGTATAACGGCTAATATTTGTAAAAGGGGAAGTAGGGGATTTATAAATGATTGAAGTAAAGAATGTTACGAAAAGCTATAAGATTTTAGAGCGAAAGCCAGGTTTACTGGGTGCAATAAAAGCTTTAATAAAACGGAAATATTATGATAAACAGGCAGTGCAACCGATTGCTTTTTCTGTTAAAAAAGGAGAAATGGTTGGATATATCGGATTCAACGGTGCTGGAAAGTCAACCACTATTAAGATGCTGTGTGGAATCTTAACTCCAGATACTGGTGAAATTAAGGTAAATGGAATTATTCCATACAAAAATAGGCAGGAAAATGCTAAAAATATTGGAGCTGTTTTTGGACAACGGACACAACTTGCTTGGGATATACCGGTGCGGGAGTCTTTCGAACTATTAAAACATGTTTATGAGATTCCAGAAACAAAATATCAGGAAATGTTGCAATTACTTGAAGATGTACTGGATCTCGGAACCTTAATGACATTACCTGTTCGTCAGCTATCACTCGGACAAAAAATGCGTTGTGAGTTGGCTGCTGCTTTTCTTCATCAACCTTCTGTTGTATTCCTAGATGAACCTACAATTGGTTTAGATATTGATGTAAAGGAAAAGATACGTAGTTTTATTAAGGAAATGAATAAGAAATTGGACACAACAGTTGTATTAACTACTCATGATATGCAGGACATAGAAGAGCTTTGCCAGCGAATTATTATTATCGATAAAGGATCTATTATTTATGATGGGGACTTACAAGATCTAAAAGATCGTTTTTCTTATAACCGCATCCTATCTTTAGAATTAGAAGAGCACACAATGTTTGAGATTCCTGTATCATTACAAAATTACATAGTGGTACAGAAGAATAAAGCAGAAAATGAATCTCGCGTAGAGTTAAGTTTTCACACAAAGACAGTTTCATCGGAATTTGTGCTTTCCGAACTTGCAAGGCACAATAAAATATTAGATTTGACGATTTCAAACCCTAAATTAGAGACAATTATTAAAGATCTTTATCAGCATGGAGGTGAGAAATCCCTTGAGAAAATATTGGGAAATGCTTAAAGTGCAGATAAAGCTAGATACCTCATATGCAGCGTGGTATTGGGCGGGTACATTTGCAATTATCGTTAAATTATGTACGTTGTATTATTTTTGGACTGCTGTATACGAGAATAAAGAGACTGTTGGAGCACTTTCACTATCTAATATGCTAACTTATATGGTTATAGCTTTGTTATTGGAACAATACGTATCTGGAGTGGGAACCAATTTAGCGAGAATGATTAAACAAGGTGATATAGCATTGGAACTTATGAAGCCATATCATTTGTTAGATAAACTTGTAGCGATGGATATAGGGCAAAAAATTTCTAATTCTATGCGTACAACGTTCCCTATGCTACTGTTTGCCGTCTGGTTTGTAGGAATTCAACTACCACAATCAATAGAGTCTTTTCTATTATTTACGGTAAGTGTAGTTTTAGGGATTTTAATTGGAACTCAACTAGATCTTGTTATTGGTATATTAGCTTTTTGGACCATTAATATATGGGGACTTCGACTTCTACGAGAGTCTGTTCTTCAATTTTGTTCCGGAGCACTTGTACCATTATCGCTTTATCCACAATGGTTTCAAAAAATTAGTATGTTTTTGCCTTTTCAGTCTATGGTCTATATACCTGTTTCTATTTATACAGGTTCTATCTCAGGTACCCAGGCTTATACGGCAATTGTTACACAATTCATATGGTTAATCTTTATTACAGTACTTGTTAGATTTTTATGGACTTTAGCAATCCGAAAAATCACAATATTTGGGGGGTGATTGAGTTGTTGCAAACTCTAAAACGATACTCATTCTTATACATTGTCTATTTTAAGCAACACTTAAAAGTTATGATGGAATATAAAGTAGACTTTTTAATAGGAATTTCTTCAGTCTTCATTCAACAATTTGCCGCTATCTTTTTTTTAAAAGTTGTATTCGATCATATTGAGACTTTGAAAGGGTGGAACTTTTATCAAATTCTCTTAATCTACGGTATTGCGTTTGCAGGGAGGGCAATCCATCACATTTTCTTTGATAATTTATGGACGATTGGATGGCAATACATTCGGACAGGAAATTTAGATCGTTTGCTAATCCGTCCTATTAACCCGCTGTTCCAAATTATAGCGGAGCGTGTTCAACAAGATGGAATAGGGCAACTAATAATAGGGGGAATGGTTCTTTATTATTCCATTAGTAATCTAGATATTGCAATTTCATTGGGAAATGTACTAATACTCATCATAATGATTTTTTCAAGTGGTCTTATCTTTGTTGCATTAAATTTATTTTTTATAACATTTTCTTTTTGGATGACAGATAGTCTCCCTGTTGTATCAGCAGTATTCAATTTAAGTGATTTTTCGCGATATCCGATTACAATTTATAATAAAGTTATCGCATTTATCTTAACGTTTATTATTCCTTACAGTTTCACATCCTTTTATCCAGCTGCCTTTTTCTTCGATAAAGGGTATAAATGGGTATCTTTGTGTACACCACTCGTTGCTATCATACTATGTTTCATTTCTTATCGTTTTTGGAAATATGGATTAAGTGCATTCACTAGTACAGGAAGTTAATCCTAAGGATTGTGTGTAAGAAAGTCGGTTGGAAAAACAATTCGTTATATTTCTAATTAACATCGAGAGTTAATTCAGAAGGAGGTAAGCAATTGGAACTGAAAAGAGCTAGTTGTATTATTTACGTATCAAACTGTAAATCGGTATATGATTTGAGATAAATGTTGTTTGGGCTAGTAGTGTTAAATTTTCACATAAGGAGTCTAGTTATGGAGAAACAAAAGGATAAGTATGAAATTAATGTAATAACCTTATAACGTATAAAAAGACACTTTATAAAGTGTCTTTTTATATATTGACATACAATGAAAGAAAATATAGTGATTAATCAAAATATGTTGGATGCTTCTTGGTTGATTTTATTATAACATTGATATCAATAATTTTAAATTTAATTATACATATATATAGATTAATTTATTGCTTATACATGTCGCTCGTTATCTTCTTTTTGTTTTTATAATTTTTTATTCTGTTTTGTAATAAGGATAATCAGTTAGTAAATTAGAATCAAATAAAGAATATAAAAAGAGCCATGCGAAATAATATTAATTATAGGTACTCCTTAAAGGAGGATACGATGGATTTTTTAATTAGAGAATTAAAAGTAAATGATTTAGACAGTTTATCTGAAATTGATGATAGTTTTATAGTGAGTTCTCGGTTAATTCTTTCTCTTTCAAAAGTAAATAAAAGGATAGAATATACAGTAGAAGACGTTGCAAGTTATGAGAAAAGCTATTGACATAATCAATATGATAATGAACAAGAATACAATGAATAAATAAACAAATGTCATTAATATATTTATATGTAAAAAAAGGTATTCAAAAAACTGTGCATAAAAACCTGCATTATAACAAGTTTTTAGCACAGTTTTTTTTATTTTATGCCTTTCATTAAAACTTGAATCTTTGGAGCCATAAAATATAAAATTACACTTAAAATGATTGAAAGACCACCAATTGCACCGAAATAAATAATTTCTGTTTCAGGATTATATAATCGAACTATTTGAGCATTTATAGCTTGTGCAGCTGCACTAGTTAAGAACCACAGACTCATTGTTTGAGCAGAGAAGGCAGCTGGTGCTAATTTGGTTGTAATTGATAAACCTACAGGTGATAAACAAAGTTCCCCGATTACTACTAATAGGAAGCTAATCGCTAACCACATAGGGCTTACAAGGGATTCTGTGCCATGGATATATGCAGGGATAATCATAACTAAGAAAGATAAACCAGCAAATAATAAACCAATAGCAAATTTATTAGCCGTACTTGGTTGACGTGAATTAAGCTTTACCCATAACCAAGCGAATACCGGTGCTAACAAAACAATATAAATAGGGTTTAATGATTGAAACCATGAAGATTGAAGTTCCACCCCGGCCAACTTTAATTGAGTACGCTGATCAGCATATGAAGCTAAAATGATAGCACCTTGTTCTTGAATGGCCCAAAACATTGTAGCAGCGATAAATAATGGTATGTAAGCAATTAAACGAGACTTTTCAATTTTTGTAGTTTTCGGGCTACGATACATAAAAATAAAGTAACAAGTTGGAATGAGAATCCCTAAGATACTTACTAATAAAGTGAATCGATTAATAGTTAAAATACCTGTTGGTATCGTTAAAATACAAAATAGTACTATAGCTAATGTAACAATACTAAACTGTATAATAACTTTTTTTCTTTCGATGTCTGTTAAAGGATTTGGTACTTGTGTTCCTGCTAAACCAAGATTTTTCTTTTTTGTAAGAACAAAAATAATTAATCCTAATAGCATACCAATTGCAGCAACACCAAAACCTAGGTGGAAGTTATACTTTTGACCAAGTGTCCCTATAATAAAAGGAGATAAAAGAGCTCCTAAATTAATACCCATATAGAAAATACTGAAACCTGAGTCACGTCGAGTATCTGTTTCACTATATAAATCACCAACAATGCTAGATACATTAGGTTTTAAT
This sequence comes from Bacillus sp. WC2507, assembly GCF_052656125.1. Lineage (NCBI taxonomy): Bacteria > Bacillati > Bacillota > Bacilli > Caryophanales > Bacillaceae > Bacillus > Bacillus sp. WC2507. The sequence goes on from NZ_JBQXPN010000003.1 coordinate 173,938, forward strand.
AAACCTGTACCAAGTACTAAAAACACCATAGATATGAATAAAGTACTTATAGTCCCTGGTAGTGCTAAAATCAGGTGACCTATCATAATTAAAACTCCACCCCAAAAAATCGTTCTACTTGAACCTAATAGACGATCTGCAATCCAGCCACCAATAATGCCAGACATGTAAACGAGAGATCCATAGATGGCCATAATTGACGCTGCGGTCGCATGATCCATCCCTAAACCACCTTGTGAGATTGAATAATACATATAGTAAAGTAATATTGCTCTCATTCCATAGTAAGAGAATCGCTCCCAAAACTCTGTAAAGAATAGGGTAAACAGCCCCTTAGGGTGTCCGAAAAAACCGCTTTGCGGAACAGTACGAATAATATCGCTTTTACTAAGCTTCTCCATATGAATACACTCCTTATATTTAAATATAACAATACTAAACTAGTATAAACTAATAATTAGAAAATTAAAATAAAAATTTACTTAGTTAATTATTAGATTTTTCGTAAAAAACAAATTTTTAGTTGATTTCCAAGGAGATTTTAATTATATTATTTAATGTGGATATATTGATTAAAAATGATGATAGTGTATAAATATTAATACAAACTGTAGGAGGATTTATATATTGTTAATGAAAGAAGTTTCTATAGAAGATATTTATCAGGAAATATTAGATGGAAAAAGAAATAGATTTCCTCCAAATACATGGAAAGAAGATATAGATAATAAAATGGCGCGGAGGGTATTAATATATTTACTTAACAGTATTTTAAAATGGAGTAAGGAAGACATAAGAAAAAAATGGAACACAAAATTACTTGTAAAGTATAGGCTACGGGGATTACTCAAACATAGGTATGAAAATAGCCCTTTTAAAGCAATTAATGATTTGTATCCAAATCAGTTTAAAGAATGGGAATTTGGTATGACTCCTTTAAATTTTTGGACGAAAGAAAAAGCATTAACAATTTTGAAATGGGTTATTGAGGAAAAAGAGGGCCTTTCACAAGAAAAGCTCTTAGGATTATACGGGAAAAAATGGTTGGAAAAAAATAAGCTTGGTGCACCTCTGGCTATGTATTGGAATAGTAGCCCGTATGCAATGATTAATGATCTTTATCCAAGACGTTTTAAAGAATGGGAATTTGGTATGACTCCTAATAACTTCTGGACGAAAGAAAAAGCATTAGAAGCATTGAAATGGACTATTGAAGAAAAAGAGAGATTAACCCCTAAACAATTGCTTGATGTATACAATATAAAATGGTTAAAGACCCATGGATTAGCATCAGCATGTCAAATGTTTTGGGGGAATAGTCCGTTTAGAATGATTAATGATTTGTATAGAGACCGTTTTAAAGAATGGGAATTTAAAGTTACTCCTGTTGGATATTGGTCTAAACGTAAAGCATTAGAGGCGTTAAGATGGACTATTGAAGAAAAAGAAAAATTGGATGAAAAACAGCTATTAAAAATATTTAATCAAAAATGGCTAATAAAACAGAAATTATGGACACCATTAAAACGCTATTGGAAAGGAAGTCCCTATGAAATGCTTATTGCTCTATATCCAAATCGTTTTTCAAAAAATATGTTAAAAGGATATATGTAAAAGTAATGATTAAATTCATAATTATTGAGAAAGTTTATGATATAACATTCGGTTATTAATTTGGAGGAAGACACCTTAAAGGTGTCTTTTTTATGTATAAAAAAGTAAGATATCGCTTTGTGTAAAAGATTTCAAAATACTAAAGAGATTTCTATTCATAATTAAATAAAATCATTCATTAACTGTTCTATCTCTTTTCCTATTAGAACCAAATTTTTGCTAATTGAGATACTCCTTTTATTATCTCTTCTTCGCATAAATTACCAAATCCAAGTTGAATATGCGGATATTCTGGTAAATATTCCGAGAAATATTTTGAGCAAGGATAAACTATAATGCCATGATTATGTGCTTTTTCAATTAGCATTTTTTCACTCATTTTTGTTTTCACTTCAATAATAACGAATATTCCGGAGCTACCGCCTTTAATCTTGACATATTCCTTAAAATGCTTTGATAATTCCTTATTTAATAGATTCATTTTACGTTTATACAAAGCTTTCATCTTCCTTAAGTGCGAGTACCAATATCCTTCATTCATAAAAGTTGCCAATGTTTGCTGATGAATAGATGAGGATGTTTGTTCAAATAAAGGGAGTATCTTTTTATATTCATTAATTAGCCGCTTAGGCAAAACCATATAACTGACACGGATAGAGGGGAGGAGTGCTTTTGAAAAAGTTCCTAAATAAACCACCCTATCATTAGAATCCAAACTTTGAAGAGACGGTATAGGTTGATGGATATATCGAAATTCACTATCATAATCATCCTCAATAATATAGCCTTCCATCTTTTTGGCCCATTCAATTAACTTTAGTCTTTCATTGACAGGGATAGTCACCCCATACGGAAAGTGATGAGTAGGAGTCACATATAAAAGTCTAGAAGGCGATTTTAAAAGTAGATCGACTTGGATACCTCGTTCTTTTACAGGAATTGGATCAATAATAAATGATTGAAGAAAAAAAAGTTCCCTTGCCATGCTATATCCAGGGTCTTCTACGGCCAGATAATGATATTCTTGCTTTAATATCAGTGACAAAAGTAATAACAAATGTTGTGTGCTACTACCAATAATAATTTGTTCTACAGAAGTAGTAACTCCTCTTGATTGAAATAAGTAATCTGTTAGTGCTTTCCTTAATTTAATGTCGCCTTGTTTTTCTCCGTATGAAAACATGCTAGAGTCTTTAATTATTTTGTTTGTAATCATTCTCCATTTTTTCAAAGGGAAGTTTTCTTGATCCACTGTCCCAATCTTAAAATCAATAGTTTTTATGGTAGTATGATTTGTTTCATGATGCAGTTCTCTAATAGGTTCAAAATTAAGTGTTTCATCTGATGTAATAGCCTCTACAAAAAAACCTTTTTTGTTCTCACTTCGAATATACCCCTCTGATTGCAGTTGTTCATAGGCTACCTGAGTTGTGTTTCTGCTGACTTCTAATTGGTTAGCAAGTTGTCTAATTGATGGCAACTTTTTACCTTGTTCTAATTTACCAGATAAAATCTGAGTTCGTATATATTGGTAAACTTGCTGATACATAGGATTTTTACTTTTTCGATTTATATTAAATATTAGTTCCTTCATTATTATAATACCCCATCTGTCATTTGTATTTATTGTAAACTGTCCCTTTTAGAAATGACAGTATAAATAAATAATGAATTTATAAAAAATTTACTCTAGGAGAAAATTTATGAAAATATTTATGTACATATTTTGTTTAATTGTATGGGGACTCAACTTTATTGCAGTAAAAATTCAAGGAACTCCTGTTAGCTTAGAGTTATCTTTAACCTACCGTCTGGCTATGACAGCTTTTTTATTTTTGATGCTTGTTTGTTTCCTTCGACCAAGTGGGATACCAACAAAAAAAGATATCCCATTTGTAATAGTTTTTGGTATATGTAACTTTGCATTAAGCTATTTATGCCTTTATTACGCTACAATTTTGAGTTCTGCGGCAATTGTAACATTGGTTTTTTCATTAAAGGTGATTTTGACCCCGATTGCTCTTCGAATTTTTTTAAAAGAAAAGTTGCATTCACGAGTTTTGGTTGGAGGGATTTTAGGGGTATTAGGAGTATGTATTCTTATCTATCCGAAATTGAATGATTTTCAAGGGTTCAATGATTTAAAAGGAATTATGGTTGCGCTCTTAGGTACGGTCCTTACAGCAATAGGTGATGCGAGCTCGGCACGAAATGCAAGCCATAAGGTGAACCCTATCTATGCAAATGCAATTGGATTTACAGTAGGTGGTATATTGATGGGGGGAATTGTATTATTTCAAGGACAAGAAATTACATTCCCCACATCGTTTTCATATGTATGTATGTTGTTATATTTAACTTTGTTTGCTTCTTTTGTAGCATGGTTATTCTATTTGAAGCTTGTAGAAAAAATCGGAGGAGCTCGAAGTGGGTATATGGTGGCGCTATTCCCTGTAATTGGAGGAATAGCTTCCGTTTTAATCGGTGAGTCAGATCCATCCCCGTATTTGTTTATTGGTTGTTTTTCTAGCTGTATTGGAGCGGCTATCGCATTAGGGTTTAGAACTCAAAAGCAAGATTCGAAATTAACTCTAAAAAGAGTTAATTAAGATAGGAATAAGTGTAATGGATTAGAAAATAGAGTCCATATATTTTTTGTTATTTATATTTGAATTGTGAAGGTTCTTTTGCAAAAAAAGACGTCATAAGGCACTCGAAAACTGTGTAGATAAGGATTTGTTTTTTCTGATTTAAAGAAAGTATGTATCAGCACCCTTGGGAATATATCTTAATATGCGTTCAATTTAATGTGTATTATTTCATACTCTTTTTTAAACTTCTATTTTGATAAAAGATTTAACATTGAAGTGGATACAAAATTGCAGAGATAAAATTCAGAAAGTGTACAAGAAGTATGTTAGTTTATCGAAAAAGGCCCTACAGGGGACGTAGGGCAAGTCTAAGGGTATTGAAGAATTGTCGATTCTAAAAGTATAGGACTTCTTGGAATAAAGTTTAACACATAATCCGCTAAAACCTTATATAATAATGTTACAGAAATGTGAATTACTGATTCTAAAGCACCGGCATTTAAAGCTGGAAAAGAATTAAGAGAAGCAGTGAAATAATTATACATAGTAAAATAGGATTTGATATTCATATCAAATCCTATTTTCATTATTGGTTTAGTATAATTGCTCATCGTAGATTCTTAACAAAGGTTTAGAAACTAGATATTTTTCAGGTACTACAATCTAAAACTAATAGTTTTCTTTGTTTATGGTATTCACTTTTCCTAGCTTAACGAACATGGGTGCACTATATCATAAGAAGAAAATTAGATGTTTAGTATTAAATAAAATTAGTATCAATACAATCTTGGTCCTTTAAGGAAATCAAATTAGAGAGCAACATTTCAAAGAGTATCTTGTGATATAACTAAGGAGAATTTTAAACAAGGGGATGATGAGATGAATACATTGAAGGGGAAAGTTGCATTAGTAACAGGGGCTAGTAGGGGAATAGGACGAAGTATTGCCTTACATTTGGCACAGGCTGGTGCGTTAGTTGTAGTTCACTATAGTAAAAGAAAAGAAGAAGCAGAAAGTGTAGTGGATAAAATTAAACAAGATGGCGGTGCCGCATTTGCAATCAGTGCAGATTTAAGTACTTTTAAAGGCATTAATAACTTGTATTTAATGATGGATCAATCTCTTCAAAAACATATAGGTAATACTACATTTGATATTCTTGTAAACAATGCTGGAATTGGGCAGATTTTAACGTTAGAGGAATCTACAGAGGAGTCTTTTGATGAGGTTATGAATATTAATGTGAAGGCTCCATTTTTTATTATTCAAAAGGCTTTGCCACGTTTAAAAGATGGAGGACGGATTATCAATATTTCATCATTTGTTACACGAGTAGCTTCCCCAAGTGTTTTTGCCTACAGTATATCTAAGGGGGCAATTAATACACTTACTCATACTTTAGCACAACAACTTGGTGCTCGTGGTATTACAGTAAATGCAATTCTCCCGGGTATAATTAATACAGAAATGAACGCTGAGACATTGGGGAATAAAGATGGCCAAAAATATGCTGCAGGTTTATCGACTTTTAATAGATGGGGAGAACCTAATGATATAGCTGATATTGTAGGTTTTCTTTCTTCATCAGACAGCCGTTGGATAACTGGTGAGTTAATCGATGCAAGTGGTGGATCTTGCTTATAATGCTAGAGGAAAAGCCAAATTAAATTGAGTTGGATTTGCATCTTTATTGTTTATTTGCTAAACAACCGAACTACGCACCATTTATGAACTCTTACAAAAGTCAGCTTGATATGAGCCCAAATGTAGTATGTCAATCAAGGTAGAGAAGCCATTATGCTGTAGTAGGATTAATGGTAAGTGCAAATAGTAAAAATGCAATGAATATGCAAAATTTCATATGTAAATAGGTACCTTCTGTTAACTCTTTCACAGGGAACGAAATGTATGAAATTAGTATGATAGAATCAATTTGTATTAAATATAAATGGGATGCTTCGGGACAGCAAAATGGACAATTCAAATATCAAAATACATCTACAAATGCACCTTGGAATACATTATCTACGTCATTAAATATTAAATAAGCTAACAGAAGAATCTAATGTTAATTTTTGGTTGGTTGCAATATTTAATGTTTAGGTAATTAAAGGAGTCTACGTTTTTTGGTGGGCTCTTTTAACCTAATGATAAGATATGTGCAAATTCATAAGCCATTTTATCCAATTGTTACGTTACATGTTTACATAATGTTATTCCTGTAAACATATTTATGGTTAATAGTGTGAGTAATTAAGGGGATTAATATATTGAAAAATCAAAAAATATTAAAGAAGTCTTTTAGCATCCTAATCTTAAACTATATATTTATGAATTTTTATAATATTTTTAGCCAACATTTAGTCACAAATCATACGATACTCTTACAAAATACTATAATTTGGTTAGTAATAGTAGTGAAAAAAACATTAAACATAACTAGGTAGTATAGCTAATGTTATTTTTTTTACATAATTTGTTTAATAGTATGTATATCGTTATTATTCAATGTAACTAAAATAATTTAAAAGGAGATAGGAAGTCATGTTTAAAGAAAAAACAAATGGAAGACTAAAAAAGATTGTTATGTTTACTGCGGCTTGCACCATGATGTCAATGTATGGGGCACCAATTTCTAGTACAGAGGCAGCAATCCGATCTCATGCCCCATCAGTTTATGTAACACCACAAAATACTGCTTCTTCAGATATTATTAGCATAGACTGGTCACCAGTCCAAACAGCTCCTTATACGTATTGGGCTGTGCATAATTGGAATCAGGGGGGAGAGGGTGGTGGTTATGCTGGTTTCCAACAACAAAGTGGTTTTGATCAAAACGGTAAACGTACCCTTCACTTTGCGCTTTGGGATCCAATAGCATCAAACCAAGCAATAAATGCTGAATATTTATCGCCGACTTCAGAAGCCAGTAGATTTGGTGGGGAAGGAACAGGTCTGAAGGTCCAAACAACTTATAATTGGAAAGATAGTGAATGGTATCGAATGACTCTACGTTCTTGGCAAGAAGATGGCCATACAAAGTTTGGCCAGTGGATAAAAGATAATAAATTAAATGAATGGAAGTTAGTTGCTATTATGGATCATCCAGTTGCGAATGTTGCATTTAATTATGGTCTATCCATGTTTCAAGAAGACTGGGCTGGTAATGGACAAGATGTAAGAGAAGCACGCCTAAAAAATGGATACAGTAGAAAAATTTCAGATAAACAATGGAATTCTTGGAATAATCAGCGTATCAGTGGACAACATGATACATCTTATCAATACGATGGAGGAGCAACTTCAGAATATTTATGGGTTAAGGCAGGAGGAAATACTCAATCAACGATTGGTACTGGAAAAACTTTTACTATAAATCAGCCTAGTCAACCAGAAATGGGAAATTTAGATTTTGATATTCAAAATATTCGCTTTGAAGCTGAAAAATTAAATGTGTCTTGGAAATTGAAAGAACAAAGTACCCCACAGTTTAAAGGGAAAATTGAAATCTATGACAATGAAAAGTTAATGGGACAACCTTTGAAAGTAATTGATAATATTAAGTCCTACCAAACTGAGGTAAGTAAAACTATGCAATTGCCTCAAACGGCTTTTGCTAAAATTACATTAACAGACATATTTGATCGAACTGTAGAGAAAAAAGTAGAAATTACAAATGGAAATTCTGATATTTTAGTAGGGAACCAATTTGCATGGTCCCTAAAAGGATATAGTGATCGAGAAATTGCAAAAGTAGATTATAATAAAGCGGCAGAAGAGCTGAAAATCAAATTAGAAGCTGGTGTACCGCATTCTTACTTCAATAGCACATATGCAAGTATTAAGGTCCAAAACTCATCTGGTAGCGTACTATACAATAAGGAAATCGTGGGGAATAGACAACAAAATACCGAAACCCAAACTGTGTCTGTAAAAGTAGGGGATTACATTGAATTAACTCATATAGAAGGAGACGCAGTAAAGGAAAAGACACGCGCAACATTAACGAATCTTGAAAATAACAAAAATGAGACTATTGGAAAGACAGCAAGGTATCAGGTTACAAAACAGGGATTAAAGAAAGTAGAAAAAATGCCAGAGACAACAATTCTAGATGGAAACCAATTTGCATGGTCATTAAAAGGATATAGTGATCGAGAAATTGCAAAAGTAGATTATAATAAAACAGCAGAAGAGCTGAAAATCAAATTAGAAGCTGGTGTACCGCATTCTTACTTTAATAGTACATATGCAAGTATTAAGGTCCAAGGCTCATCCGGTAGCGTTATGTACAGTAAGGAAATCATGGGAAATAGACAACAAAATGCTGAAACCCAAACAGTACCTATAAAAATGGGGGATTATATAGAATTTACTCATATAGAAGGGGAAGCAGCAAAGGAAAAAACGCGAGCGACTTTAACTAACCTTGAGAATGGAAAACAGGAATATATAGGTAAGAAAAGAACATATCAGATTACATCCACAGGATTAATAAGAAAATAGATGTATTAAAAAGTTGGGGGAATCCCCAACTTTTTCTGTAGAAATGGAAGAATAACCGTTTCTGTAAAGAAATCTGTGTGAGTTTTTGAAACGAACACATAGAATAGCAAATTTTAAGGAAAGATTGGTTTTATCTTATTTATCTTCTTTTGACTTTCAGTATGTGTGATAATTAAATCGAAAGGTCGTGGAAGAATGAAGATAGCTGTGATACAAGCAAGTACCCAAACTAGCAAAAATGAACTGATTTTTGAAGAAACAAGAAGGGCAGTGGCGAAGCATGGATATGAAGTGTTTAATTTTGGTGTTACAATTGAAGATTCGGAGTTAAGCTATATACAAGTGTCCTTAGTTGTTGGTCTACTTCTAAATTCAGGTGCAGTTGATTTTGTCGTCACTGGATGTAGCAGCGGTGTTGGTATGTCGATTGCCTGTAATACACTTCCGAATGTCATTAGCGGTTATCTGCCAACTCCAACAGATGCGTTCCTGTTTGGTAGGATAAATAACGGAAACTGTGCATCACTGCCACTTGGATTGAACTTCGGTTGGGCGGGCGAACTAAATCTTCGCTTCACGCTTGAGAAACTTTTTGAAGAACCGTTCAATACGGGCTATCCTGAAGAATCCGCCGAACGAAAGAAACGTGATGCAGAACTTTTGAAAGAAATCAAGAGTTTTTCACACCATGGCATCGTTCAGATTCTAAGTCAGTTAGATGTAGCTGTTATTAATCCTGTTCTTCAAAAACAAGATTTAGTGAAATTCCTCTTGAGGAATGGCACCAACACAGATATATCAAATTATCTTATCGAACAAACGACGAATTTAAATCACGGTAGATAAATTCTGTATTTTACAATAAGTTAGGCAAATTTAACGTTAACCATAAGCTGATTCAACAAGATTGACCAATTGAGGGATATAATTGCCATTCCATTTGTTATGGGGTTCTTTTACAATCCTTCTCCAACAAAAAAACACATAGCCTTTAGGCAAGGGATGAAAGTGAGATTGGATACGGAGTGCTACTAAATGACCGCAAGGTTTGTGGCACTTTAGGTATCCAAAGTGTGGGTATCCATTATGACAATTTTCGTGTTCTTTCCGTTTTTTGAGTTTAAATCGTAACCAAGATGGTGATTCATTTCGCCCTGAACCATTGCCTCAAACAAAGGTCCACCGATGTCTTTCAAAGCCTCTTGAAAATCTTCAACAGTTTCCGATTGGTAAGCTTCAAAAATTGATTGAGCTAATTTCACGGATTTTGAATCTCTCTTCTAACTATAAGTGTAACCACTCCTTCTTAATTATTTTTGAAAAAGAAAAACCGTGAAGCAACCATCTATCTATGATGGTAGGTTACTTACACGGTTTATATGACACGCTCCAATAATCTATTATTTTTTATTCGTAGCTTTTAAAGTATCTAACACGACTTTGGTTGTGTCTGCAATGAGTTTATCATCGTATTCTGCATCTTCTTTATCATGATTAGAAAGGATGGCAAGGACAATTGGTTTTTTATTTGGTGGCCAAATAATTGCAATATCGTTCCTTGTCCCATAAGATCCTGCACCTGTTTTATCAGCTACTTCCCATCCTTTTGGTACGCCCGCACGTATTAATTTATCTCCAGTTGTATTTCTCTTCATCCAATCTACTAATAGTTCACGTTTCTCCTTTGGAAGTGCAGTTCCTAATGTAAATGACTGAAGTGTCTTAGCTATCGCTTCTGGTGTACTAGTATCATGTGTTTCTCCTGGATTTACTTCATTTAATTCAGGTTCAAATCTCTCAGAATTAGTAACAGTATCACCAATTTCCCTCAATATTTTTTCAAATGCGGATGGACCACCTAACTTTTTAAGAATTAAATTATGTGCAGTACTGTCACTATATCGAACAGAAGCATCTGCAAGTTCTTTTAACGTCATTCCTGTATCCACATGCTTTTCAGTAATTGGATTATAATTAGAAAGGTCTTCTCGCGTATACGTAATCTTTTCATCAAGAGCTTCTATTGAGTTCTGACGTAAAAGAGCTCCCGCTGCTAATGATTTAGATGTAGAGGCAAATGCAAAACGATCATTTGCATGGTAAGCAAAAGTTTGATTCGTACCTGTGTCCAGTGCATAAATACCAAGCTTGGCATCATATTCTTTTTCAAGTTTAGCAAAAGAATCATTACCAGTATTTTCTGGTTTAATTTGATTTGTTTGTTTCGTTTGTTTAGGTGATTCAGATGAAGTATTACTATTGGAACAGCCTATTAGTGTTACGCATGAAAGTAATACGACAGGTACAATTTTTTTGTAATGTGAAATGGTAAAGAACTTGTTTAAAACGAACATAAATTTTCAACCTCTTTCAAGAATATATGGATTTTGTTTTGGCGTTTTAAATACCGATGTTAATTAAAGTGTGTATAGGATAACAATAATTTTGAAGTTGAATTTTAACAGGTTAAGCAGAATTAAAACGTTTAGATGAATGAACTGACGCTGTTTGGATTGTTTCTTTTTTTAATTACACTTGTAATAGTCCACCTGTGAAAGTATTAAACTCGTAACATTTAAATGCTGTATTTCAAAACACACTTTTTTACATCACTTTACTTTTGGTAATAATAAGTCCTTTCATATTTTTAGGAATACACGTAATAGACACTCTAAGTAATAAATTCGTTCCATTTTAAAAATAGGAAGAACTTGGTGAGCGGTAAAGAAAATACGATGAATTGCAAATAAAATCTATATGGAAATCTAGTACCGTATAGTACAGTGCATATGAAAAATTCCTTAATGCTATTTCTCAAAAAATTATGTTTTTTGGATTATAGACTGTGTTTTCAGAAACATTTCAAGCGTGTAAGAAAAATGAAAGATAATTCAATATGAGAAAAACAACCATACTACTACAATGAAAAACAGAAACATGCTTAAAAATCCTGGGGTACGATAGCAAGTTATTTTACTGCTTAATACATTCGAACAAGTATGACGCTTAAATAAGAAAAGCTGAAACAAATGATTAATGAGTAGTACATTAATCGTATTTTGAATAAGTCAAAATGTAGGCACGCATTAGTTATCAAATCTCATTCTTAGTAGATAAAATTGGAGGGAATTTCTCATATGAAAATAGTAGAAGTAAAAGAACTTAGTAAAGAATACACAGGAAATGTTTCACATACAGCACTTTCAAATATTAATTTAACAATTACAGAAGGGGAATTTGTTGGGGTTATGGGACCGTCGGGTAGTGGAAAAACAACTTTATTGAATATGATATCTACTATTGACTCACCAACATCAGGTAGTGTATTCATTAATAGTAAAAATCCGTATCAACTTTCGGTCAATGATTTGGCTTTATTTCGCAGACAGGAATTAGGATTCGTTTTTCAATCCTTTAATCTATTGCATACATTAACAGTAAAAGAGAATATGGTTCTTCCGCTCGTATTAGATGGCATGAATGTGAAGAAAATAAATAAACGAGTAGAATCTATTTCGAAAAAATTAGGAATCAACGAAATCTTAAATAAACGAACATATGAAATATCAGGAGGTCAAGCGCAGCGAACAGCGATTGCTCGTGCACTCATTCACTCTCCTAAATTGCTTCTTGCCGATGAGCCGACAGGAAATTTAGATTCTAAAGCTTCTCAAGACGTAATGGAGATATTAACACTATTAAATAAAGAAGAAAAGGCAACAATGATGTTAGTAACGCACGATCCAGTTGCTGCTAGTTATTGTGATCGCATTATATTTATTAAAGATGGACAGTTATACAATGAAGTTTGCTGCAACGGTGATCGCCCACTATTTTATAAAAATATTGTGGACAGTCTTTCTAGGTTAGGAGGTAATAAAAATGACATTTCGACAGCTCGCATTTAATAATGTTATACGGAATAAACGAATATATCTTGGGCATTTTTTTAGTAGCACATTTGCGGTAATGATTTTCTTCACTTATGGTTTACTCGTCTTTCATCCAAACCTACAAGGCGAGCTGACTCATGTAAGCACCATATTGAGTACGTTTGGGAAGATAGGATTTCAACTATCGTATTACTTAATCTTTGTCTTTTCATTCTTATTTATTTTCTATTCAGTTAGTGCCTTTTTAAAAAATAGAAAAAAAGAGTTTGGATTATTAATGTTACATGGAATGTCTCATCGGCAGCTTGATCAATTAATTTTTTTCGAAAACATGTTGATTGGAATTCCTTCTATACTAGTAGGAATTGGGCTTGGGATAGCTTTTTCTAAATTGTTCTTACTAGTTACTGGGTCCTTATTGGGAGTAGGGCATAGGTTAGCATTTTACTTTCCATTAAAGGCTATGGGAATAACAGCTATCTCCTTTTTTGTTCTATTTCTACTTATTTCATTATTTACATCGAAAATGATGAAAATAAATGAGCTTGTAGAACTCATAAAATCAGAGGAAAAACCAAAAGCTGAGCCGAAAGTTTCCGTCTGGATATCCATGTTGGTACTAATTTTATTTGGGGCAGGTTACTCCTGTGTTCACCACAGTATCGTTGCAGTGAATTACATGGATTTAGATCAATTATTACTACTTGTAGGGGTAGGTGTCTTATTAATTGTTTTTGGAACCTATTTTTTCTTTACTCAATTGTGTGTATATGTGTTATATACTTTAAAAAATAGAGAAACTACATTCTTTAAAAGAACCAATCTTCTTGTTATTTCAGAATTGATGTATCGAATGAAAGATAATGCGAGAACATTCTTTATCGTTACAATTATATCTGCTGTTTCTTTTACCGCAATTGGAGTTTGTACAGCAATTGGGAATCCAGAACTAGCAAAACATGAGACCCCATATGCATTTACGTATCGATCGGATAAGGGGAATATACAAGAAAAAGCCCATATTGAAGAGATAAAGAAGCAATTAAAAGAATATGGATTTTCTTATAAACTTGTTGCAACAGAATTTAAAAGGACACTAAACGGGTTGGCGTTAATTAATCTATCTACGTATAATGAATATGCAAAACAATTAGGGTATGAAATAGAGAAATTAACAAATGAAAATGATAGCATTGCTGTACGACTAAATAAGAACGAGAAAAATGCGGAGGATATAAAAACTTTTGAAATAATACATGGTCAAATAGAGGTTCCACTTTCTGTGCAAAAAACAATTTATATCCCAGAATTATCGTTAATAGAAAAGCCTGTTATTGTCTCTGATGCTGTTTATAATAAGGTCCAAAATGCTCAACAAGAAAACGTACTCCGAGATTACACCATATATGGTTTTATCGTTGAAAATTGGTCTGAAACGAATGCAGTTTCTACTACACTTATGAAGATTATTGGTAAGAATCAAGATGATTATTATATGTTTTCATCTTTGTATTTAAGATGGCTTGAATTGAAACAACAAAACGGATTACTTTCTATCTCAAGTGTAATGGTGGGTATTGTATTTTTCGTATTTACGCTAAGCTTTTTATATTTCCGTCTATTTACTGATTTAGAACGTGATCAAGAGCAATATCAAATGATTTCAAAATTAGGATTGAGTCAAAGTGAGTTAAAGCAAATCGTGACAAGACAAATGATACTACTATTTTTCTTACCGATTATAGTGGCTATGGTTCATAGCAGTTTTGCATTTCTAACGTTTCACCAATTAGGACAAACAGTAAGTAAAGAAATGTCCGTTATTCAAAGTTCAATTGTTGTATTAATAAGCTTTATTTGTATGCAAATTATTTACTTCCTTATTATTAGAAATCACTATTTAAAACGCATATATACAAAAATGTATTCATAGAAAAAGAATGTATAAAAATATAAGCAAAAGCATCCTTATATTGTAAGGATGCTTTTGTATTTACTTCAGTACAGAAGGCGTCGTCTTTTCTAACCAGAGAATGCCATCATATTGTTCTGTCGGAATCATGATTTCTTCTTTATCTTTTATTCCCCAATAACTTGCTGCAGTAGGAGTAAACATCCATGAAGTTTCTGGTAGGTAACTTTCTCCCTTTAGGTTAATAAAAACATGGGGACTTCCCACCGTGCTGATAATTTTTTCAACGCTTTGTTCTTCATGTTCATTATGTACAGGAATAATATCTTCATTACCATCATCCCAACTGCTTCCACTATACGCAAATACACCAATCGTGTACATTTGGTCTTTGATACGTTGCGGAAGATAATCCATCATATTTGGGCCAACATAATTGTATTGCTGCACCTTCGTAAAGTCTAATATCATTTTTGAATTTTGTTTTCGAATATGATAATTATGCCCCCACACAATAATTTTTTTGTTTTTATACTGCATTTCGGTGAGCCATGCAAAATTTTGTGCCATTTTTTGATCTCGGATATAGGTAGCGTAGTCTGCAATTTTAGGTGAGTAGATACCACCTTTAACTTTCATTACAGCATCTAAATGCGTTTTAATCGCATCAATCCGTATATTAATAGATTTCTCCAGAAAGTTCACATCATAGGAAGCGAGAGGTGCGACTTGGGTCAATTCAGATTTATGATTCTGAATAAATGTTCTAACCTTTTCCAACTTGTTAATTACAGGCTGTATTTCCATTTTAAATTGATCATAGGGATATGTTTTCTTTGGATCGTAATACTTATTCAGTTCAATTAACTCTGACACTGCTGCATTAAATTCACTTGCCACTTCAGGACTAAATTTTTGCAACCATTCATTTGCATAGGAGTGGAATGAAGATTTATAAAATAAATTCATATCAAAACCAGCTAATGTGAGTGGCTTTCCTTTTTCTTTTTGTTCTTTCATATAGGTAAATAATTGTTCTACTTCCTCTGTTTGCCATACAACATATAAAGATTGTTTCATCGCTTCCGTAGCGGTTAAATTATCAAAATTTTGCTGAATAGCTGCTGCTTCCCCAAGCCCTGTTTCAAAAGCAAGCACATCATATCCCATTTCCTCATGTAAGTACTTAATCATACGAATTTTGGATTGATTCATTTCCTTTGCACCATGCGTACTTTCGCCAAGTACAACAATGCGCTTGTCCTGTACGGCCTCTTTAAGAAATGATAAATCCTCTGTTGTTTGGGAAGCTGGTTCATTTAATATTTTTGCATGTCCGTTTATCCATTGCTCCCATTTGGGTTGATTGACTGTTTTTTCGGCTGCAAATGCAACAGATGTAAAGGTAGAACAGGCAAGAAGAGTACTCATTAGTCCAAGTTTCCATTTTTTACACACAACAACGCCTCCGAGTATCATAGTTTACAAGCTGAAAATTGAAAATGATAAAATTTACTAATATACCATTTTTTATAATAATACATACAAGGATTTTTTACAATTTAATATTTAGAAAATTAAAAAAGGGTTCTTCAATGTATTGAAAATCCCTTGCTTTCTATATCACATCTTGTATTTCAATACAGATATTGCATGTACGTTTACTACATTACTCTTGTGTGAACAATTCTCTTCACATTGTTTTACTTTCCTAAAGCAGTCCCATTATCTCAGGATCTTATGTGGAATCTAGCATGAGAAAATGAATAGCAAAGTTCATTTTTATGCTTTTAGTTCAATTTACTTATATTTTCATTGTTACTGAACGTTACTTCATTAGCGGTTTGTTTAGATCCAAGGTTGCCTCGTGTGCAAATAAGAATTAGCAAAGCAGCTATACTCAATCCTATCACTACAAATAAATCCGTATTCTTTAAAATAGGGTTGGTGGAATGAGTTTGTACTAAGCTAAATGTATTTACACTCGCATGAACTAGCATGACAATAAATAAATTACCGTGATGGAAGTTATAGACCCATGTGAGAATGATTGAGATCGGTAAACATAGTAAAATAAAAATTGGCAAATGAATATATAGGAGAGAAAGGTCAGAACCCGGGCCATCCCTTTGTGCAGCCGTTAAGAAATGTGGAAGATGCCAAAAAGTCCACAAAACACTAAATAGTAATGTAGCTTTTAACGGTCCAAATTTCGATTGTAATCGAGGCAGAGCGAAACCACGCCATCCGATTTCCTCCGGTAAAGGTCCACCGAGAAAGAAAATTGCTACAAAAGAGAAGAGATAGGTTATAAAAAATTCAAAATTAAGGTCACCGAAAGTAGGTATCTCTCCATTTACTATCACTACACCCAGAAAAATTGCAGCGGGGATAACGATGAGGGTAAACAAGTACCACTTCAAACCGACCTTAGTTGTTAGAATGCTGTTTCTAATTTTCCCATGACTCCTTGTCTTCAAGAGTTCGGAACATGATACACGCTGCTAGCATAGGACCTACACATGCATTGGCATAAAAGAAAAGATTAAACACTTTTGTTTTCGGGAAGATACCCCATTGTGACAAGATAAATGGAATTAATACAACACACGAGAATACATATGCCATTAAAAAAAATGAAGTTAACGGATAGGATTTCAAATACCTTCTCAAACCTGTTGATGAATATTTTGATTTTGTTAAATCCGTCAGTATAATTACCTCTTCAATTTTAAAATTTTACGATATGTACTAATTCTACATGATCTCAAAATGAACCTTTTTGATGTAAGAAAGGGGCGATATGCTACAAAGAAAAGTAGGGATTTCTATAACCGTTTCATTCATTTCTTTGTCTACATTTAAATATATCTAGTTAATAAACAGCTTTATTAACGTTATACAGGTGCAACTAACAATGCAACCAGGAGCAGTGGTAAATCATAAAAAACATGAGCAATTACGCTTGCCCATATAGAATTGGCTTTAAATGCAATCCAGTTGAATGGCAATCTTCCTAGACCAGTTACAAAAAGAATTTGAATTAAATTCCCCTCATAGGTAGAGTAATGCGCCATTCCAAACAAAAATACACCAACAAATGTTATAAGAATCATCGACCATTTTTCGCTTACCCCTTGTTTTTTCAAAAAGTATATCCCCAGGATAGATGGAATTAAAATTAAACATTCTTCTCCTAACAAACTGCATATAATTTGCAACAGGTGATACATAAATTGGAGTGGGCTATTATCTACAAAAATAGTAGTTTTTCCATTTGCAGCAACTGAAAAATGAAAAACAAATTGTACTAAATATGCAACTAACCCTGTCTGTATGATATTCCATATGAGTCCAATTACAATGATTTTCGTAGCCCCTTTTTGTAGAGGACTAAAAGCCGACCGAATGCCGTAAAAGCCATAGTTCAAGTATAAAGCCATTGCACCAGCTATCGCTAAAAAAGCAAACCGAAATGGAAGAGTGGTATAAACTAAACCTATGTAAGCGAGGCAAAAGACAAACATGCTAATGATTGCACGAAACATACTTGTAGGTTGTTTAGGATATAGGCCGTTCATGATGTTTTCCTCCTAATTTGTTAGATGAAATTTCCAAATTAATTTTATATCAATAAATTGAAATATAAAAGAAGGATTTTCAGAAACGTATATTTAATTCTGCATATTTTTAAAAAAGGAAACTTCTACAGTTATTCTGCTGAAATCGTAATGAAGAAGTATAATGGTTGATAAAAGAACACACATTGAACTACTCCCACTTTCACTTCTAAATGAAGTAAAAGTGGGAGTAGTTCAATGGATACTTATTGCATTTGAGGGGATAGGTGAGATATCATCTTTTTTACATAAATAAAATTTTAAATAACAAATGAACTTTAGAAATTGAACTTAAATTAAAGGAGAGTACGTTATGAATACAATCATGATTGTAGAAGACGATATGAAAATCGCTGAATTACTGGGAACTCATATTAAAAAATATGGATACCAAAGTGTTATTATAGAGGACTTCGAAAATGTCTTAGATATATTTCAAGAGATAAAACCAGATGTAGTGCTATTAGATGTAAATTTACCTAATTTTGACGGTTATTATTGGTGTCGTCAAATACGAGCTATTTCTACTTGTCCAATTGTATTTCTATCTGCAAGGAGTGGAGAGATGGATCAAGTGATGGCATTAGAAAATGGTGGTGATGACTACATTACGAAACCTTTTTATTATGAAGTTGTAATGTCTAAAATCCGTAGTCAACTTAGAAGAGCATATGGTGAATATGCTCCTAAAGTAAAAGAACGAATAGTTGAGCAATCAGGGTTATTCCTGTTCCCAGAAAGAATGGAACTTCAACTAGATGATAAGACAATTTTACTTACTAGAAAAGAAACAAATTTATTGGAAATATTGATAACAAAGTCTCCGCTCCTTGTAAAACGTGAAGTGATTTTAGAACAACTATGGGATAGTTCATACATTGATGAGAATACATTGAGTGTAAATATAGGTAGAATTAGAAGGAAATTGCAGGATTTAGGTATTGAAAACGCATTGGAGACAGTTCGTGGTGCTGGATATCGATTGCATGTTACTTGGGAGGAGGAAGGGAAGGAATAATGAAATTATTTTTACAAGAACATATTCCACTCATTTGTTATACATTTGCCCAATTGCTTATCATCCTATTTATATATTGGTTTGATGGTTATCCACATATATTGACAGCATTATATTCTGTATTTTTGGGTGTTTTTTTATTAATGGGTTATCTAATATATCGTTATTATAGTCATCGTTCATTCTACAAACGTCTATCAACACCAATGGAAGGTTTAAATGAGTCAATAAAAGATAGTGATTTGACGCCATTATCAATTGCCTTAGATAGAGTCCTACAAACTCAATATCAATATTATCAAAACCAATTAAAAAAATGGGAACGAAAACAACAAGAACAAATGACTTTTATGAATCAATGGGTTCATCAAATGAAAACACCTCTTTCTGTTATTGAGTTAATTACACAAGATGCAGATGACTCTCGATTTGACAGTATTAATGAAGAAACTGAAAGTATCAAAAAAGGATTAGAAATGGTCTTATATGTTGCACGTTTAGAAACATTTGAACAGGATTTTCATGTAGACAGATTAAAATTATTGGAAATGGTTGATTCTGTAATTCATGAGAATAAACGTTTGTTTATACGTAGTTATGTGTATCCAGAGGTAAAAGTGAATCCGAATCTTATTGTAGAAACAGATAAGAAATGGTTTCGATTTATACTCAATCAAGTACTGTCGAATGCAATTAAATATTCATCAAGTAAGAAAGAGAAAGTAATAGTATCGGCGTATTCAAAAGGAAGAGCAATTGTTTTGGAAGTAAAAGATTATGGGGTTGGTATTCCTACTGCTGATTTACCACGTGTTTTCAATCCATTTTATACTGGAGAAAATGGTAGGAAATTTAAAGAGTCTACGGGAATGGGATTATATCTTGTTAAAGAAGTATGTGAAAAATTAAATCATAAGATTGAGCTAGAATCTGAGGTAGGTAAGGGAACAAAAATTAGAATCATATTCCCGTATGCATCTCGTTAACCGATGAAAGGTATACCTTTCATCGGTTTTTCTTTTGAATCTTACAAACTTGTTAGATAAATGTTAGGGAAATCGATATGAGACATAATATATATAAGTTACACTTCATGTATCGAAAAGAGAAATGGAAGGTGAAATACTTGTGGAGATACTACATGTTTCAGATTTAGGGAAAGTTTATTCTGGGAAAATTTCTTATACAGCATTATCCCATATTGATTTAAAAATAAACAAAGGTGAATTTGTAGGAATTATGGGACCATCTGGGAGTGGTAAAACAACGCTATTAAATATGGTCTCTACTATAGATGCTCCAACATCAGGAGAAGTATTAATTCATGGAGAAAATCCATATCTGTTATCTCCAGATCAGTTGTCTTTATTTCGAAGACGTGAATTAGGGTTTGTTTTTCAATCATTTAATCTCCTTAATACATTGACAGTGAAAGAAAATATGGTTCTTCCACTTACGCTTGATGGTGTAAGCCCTAGAGAAATGGAAGGTAAAGTGGAAGCTATTGCTGAAAAACTAGGGATAACTGAAATATTAGATAAACGTACGTATGAAATCTCTGGTGGGCAAGCACAAAGAACAGCTATCGCACGAGCTACAATTCATAATCCGAA
This sequence comes from Bacillus sp. WC2507, assembly GCF_052656125.1. NCBI lineage: Bacteria > Bacillati > Bacillota > Bacilli > Caryophanales > Bacillaceae > Bacillus > Bacillus sp. WC2507. Next base: position 194,705 of record NZ_JBQXPN010000003.1, read on the forward strand.
ATTATTACTTGCGGATGAGCCTACAGGAAATCTGGATTCAAAATCTGCTAGTGATGTGATGGAATTATTGACAAAGCTTAATAAAGAAAATAGCACAACGATGATGTTAGTGACACATGATGCAATGGCTGCAAGTTATTGTGATCGGATTGTGTTTATCAAAGATGGACAGTTATACAATGAGATTTATTATGGAGATAATCGCAAAGTATTTTATCAAAAAATTCTAGAGGTTTTAGCATTATTAGGAGGAAATGCAAATGACTTTTCGACAGTTCGCATTTAATAACGTCATTCGAAGTAAACGAACATATTTGGCTCATTTTTTAAGTAGTACGTTTGCTATTATGATTTTCTTTACTTATGCATTACTTGCATTTCATCCTAATTTACAAGGGGATCTTGCTGCCAGTATAACAATCAATACATTTGCAAAGTCAGGATTACAGATATCGCAGGGGTTAATATTTTTCTTCTCATTCTTCTTTATCTTATATTCTGTAAGTGCATTTTTAAAAACAAGAAAAAAAGATTTTGGAATTCTAATGCTACATGGGATGTCGCGTTCACAGTTGAATAAATTAGTATTTATTGAAAATATAATAATTGGTACGGCTTCTATTTTAACAGGAATTACAATTGGAATGGCGTTCTCTAAGTTTATCTTAATTATGAGCAACAATCTGTTAATGATTGATAAAGGACTCCCATTTTACATGCCATTTAAAGCAATTGGGATAACATTTGGAGCATTCTTATTACTATTTTTATTTATTTCACTTTTTACTTCTCGACTAGTAAATGTAGAGCAATTAGTAGAATTAATAAAAGCAGAAGAAAAGCCAAAGCCTGAACCAAAAGCATCCCTTTGGCTATCTTTGTTCGCACTAATTTGTATTGGATTAGGATATACAGCTGTTTTCCATAGTGTTAACGCAATTCATTACAAGGATGTGAAATATGTATTATTCATGATGGCGACAGGGGTGAGCTTTGTTGTACTTGGAACGTACTTCTTATTTACACAACTTAGTGTGTATGTGTTACGTGTATTAAAGAAAAGGGAAAATATTTTCTTTAAGAAAACAAACATACTCATCATCTCAGATTTAGTGTATCAATTAAAAGATAATGCAAAAATGTTTTTTATGGTAACTATTATTTCTGCTGTTGCCTTCACTGCAGTGGGGACTTGTATGGGGTTAGGTAACTCATCCATGGCTGAATCGGATAGCCCTTTTGCATTTTCTTATCGGTCTTATAATAATAACAATTTAGAAAAAGAACATATAAAAAGGATTGAAAGTGAACTCAATGATGGCGGGTTTAATTTCAAACGGGTGACTTATTCAATCAAACAAATTTCGGATACCATTTATAACAGTAATGTTTTATTAAGTGTTATAAAAATAAGTGATTATAATAAGTTAGCTGAGGCATTTGGTTTTGAAAGAGAAAGCTTAAAAGATGAAAATGATAGTTTTGTCATTCCATCAAGAAAAGTTACTAATACAAAATCTAATCAAAATAACTTTCAATTGTTGCATGGAAATATAAGAAAAGCTATGCATGTAAATAAAATACTAACGCCAAAAGAACTACAAGATACAAACATAACGACAATTATTATTCCGGATTCTGTATATAATCAAATGATTGTGGATCCAGAGAGTCAATACGGTCAATTCACTATCAATGGTTTTGTTGTGAAAGATTGGGAGAAAACAAAAAAAGTTGCTGAAAAAATCTTGGCTTCCTTACAGAAAGGGAATAAAGATATAAATGATCCTAGGGTATACAACGAATCATATCAATTTTCGACTTTAATTTTTACATGGATAGCTATGAAGCAAGGTTTTGGACTTGCATCTATCATGAGTGTATTAATAGGTATTGTTTTCTTTACGTTTGCTGCAAGCTTTTTATATTTCCGATTATACACAGACTTAGAACGAAATCAGCAGCAATATAAAATGATAGCAAAAGTTGGTTTAAGTAAACCTGAATTAAAGAAAATTGTGTCACGTCAACTTGCATTACTATTCTTTTTACCCATTGTAATAGCAATTACACATAGTGCAGTAGCTTTTACGGCCTTACAAGAATTAGCCGATTTTTCAGTCTTGGGTAGTTCAATTATGGTATTAATTAGTTTCTTAGTTTTGCAAATTATATACTTTTACGCTGTTCGTGCTCAATACTTGAAAAAAATGTATAAAACAATTTTTTAATTCAAATATAATTAAAAGAAGGAGAATATAGGTTGAAAAAAAGACTTGGATTATTAATAGTATCTGGTATTTCGATTGCCATGTTAGGAGCATGTTCATTATTTGGTACAAAAAATTCCCCAGCAAATGGGCTTTCAATAGAGGTAGAGCAGTTAAATGAACAAACAAGAAATTCTATTATAGGCCTATACAAAGATATAACCATATCACAAGACCAATTCAAAATAAAAGAGGGTAGCATTGATAATAACAAACTAAACATAAAGCTCCCAACACAGTTTGGGGATGCTGGGGCGGATACTCCTAGTAATTTACTATTTATTAGTAGAACAACTGCTGAAAAAATGGTCAAAAAGGGGCTTATACTTGAAAGAGATAATAATCAGGGGGACATTTCTTCAGATCCTTTGGATTCATTACCAAAATCAAAAAAAGGTGAAACTATCTTATTTGCAAATAAAGAATATAAGGACTTAAAAGAAATAACATATGATGCGAAAAAAATGAGTACACAATACGCAGGTGATGTATGGCTAGCGCCATATCGTGGTGGATCCAATGTAATCCTATTAATAGTAGATGATACATTATTTAAAGAAATAAATGGGAAAGAAAAGACTAGACAGATTCTATCTTTTAATAAATCTTTTGGGAATCTTAATTTAGTCAATCAAGGGAAAGCACCAGAATTAAGTAAGGAATTAGATAAAGTAAAAACGGCTTTAGGTACTGAGGACGGGAGATCTGTCAATTTTTTGAATATTAAAGAAAAGTAAACGATTACGTCTATTTGGGAAGAACTCTGTCACAATCAAGTTAAGCAAAAGAAATACACAAAAATGAAAAATCTCACTTCTTATCTGAAAAAGATGAAAAGTGAGATTTTTTGCTTAGTGGGGTAATGTTCCAGAATGTTGATGGTAATCCATACCCGTCACGCTAAGATTGGATTTTCTATGAAATTCCATTTTCGTTGCTGTATCCCTAGTAACGTTTCTGCTCCGTTACTATACAAACTCAAATTTCTTTCTCATCTTAAAGTGGAACAAATTTATTACTTAAATTGTCTATTCAATGTAATCCTAAGATGCTCTCAAGTGAGGGCATTAATTTTACCTTTGCTTTCTGATTCCCTGTATCCATACAAACTATGGGATAAAATTAGTAGTCGATTCTTTTCATGCTGATTATGTTAACATGAACCATTGTTTTAGACTGGTTATTAAATGATGTAATATTTAAATTTTGGTTATATAACAAAAAGATGAAGTACAGCAAACAATATTATTACTTTACGGAGCAGCATTATTAGAAAGAATAGAGAGGAAATAGACAGATTAAGAGTTAATCTAAGTTTTATAATCTATATATTAGGAAAAGATTCACTGTTTCTGGTTAGCACACTTTTTAAATATAAGTATATTTCTGAAGGTGCCCTCTCTAATTTTAAGTAAATCAACAGGAGAATTGAAAGGCAGGAGAATATAGCATGTTAGAAAATCATCGTTCTAGAGAGGAACGACGGCAAGTTAAAAAGAAAAAACAGTCAGCTTCTAAAAAACAAAAACCAAAGGGGAAAACTCTTTTTTTCGTAAATTTTTAATTAGTTGTTTATTACTAGGTATTGTGGGGTTAGTCGCAGGGGTTGCTACTTTTTTCGTTATGATCAAGGACGCACCAAACCTTGAGAAAGCAAAACTTGTTAATCCGTTATCCTCAAAAATTTATGATAAAGATGGGAAATTGATATATGAATATGGGAAAGAGAAACGAACGAATATTATGTATGATCAAATTCCTAAATTAGTAGAAAATGCGTTTTTAGCGACAGAAGATGCACGTTTTTACGAGCACAGTGGCGTAGACTTTAAAGGTACTGCACGTGCAGTTTTAGTCAGCCTAAAAGGTGATTACGGCTCTCAAGGTGGAAGTACGATTACGCAGCAAGTTATTAAAAATTACTTCTTATCGATGGAAAAAACGTCAAAGAGAAAGGCGCAAGAAATATATTTAGCGTATAAGCTGGAAAAACAGTATTCAAAACATGAAATTTTAGAGATGTATTTAAATAAGGTTTACTTAGGCAACCGTTCATACGGAATCGCAACAGCAGTACAAAACTATTATGGTAAGGAATTAAAAGATTTAACACTACCAGAAGTTGCGATGCTTGCCGGTTTAATGAAAGCGCCTAATAACTATGATCCAACGAAAGAACAAAATATTCAAAAGGCAACAGAAAGAAGAGATGTTGTTCTTGAATTAATGAATCGACATGGTTATATTACAAAAAAAGAAATGGATGAAGCATCAAAAGTTCCAGTAACAGAAGGACTTAAGGGAGCAACTGAACAAAAAGAAATGCCATATCCTGCGTTTATGGATGCCGTTGTGAAAGAAATTGAAAAAGAGTTGCCAGAAGCTAATATTGGATCTGATGGTTTAGAAATTTATACAACATTAGACCAAAAGGCACAGGATTTTGCGGACATGCTTTTAAATGAAGATATTATTAATTATCCAAATGAGAAATTTCAAGGGGCTTTCACATTTATGGATACGAAAACAGGAGAAGTTCGTGCAATTGGTAGCGGACGTGGTGAAAATAAAGCTGTGTTTAAAGGACATAATATTGCGATTGAATTAAATCGCTCAGCAGGTTCAACGATGAAACCAATTTTTGATTACGCTCCTGCAATTGAATATTTAAAATGGGCTACTTACCATCAAATTGATGACTCTCCATTTAAGTATTCAACAGGACAAGAAGTTAGAAATGCAGATAGAAAGCATTTAGGACCAATTACAATGCGTGATGCATTGAAGACGTCCCGAAATATTCCGGCAATAAAAACTGCAAAAGAAGTAGGAATTAATAAATCAAAAGGTTTCTCTGAAAATCTAGGTATTACTTTTAATGTAGCACCGACCGAATCAACAGCGATTGGTACAAATGAAGCGTCTCCAACTGAAATTGCAGGTGCTTATGCGGCATTTGGTAATGGTGGTAAGTATACGAAGCCGTATTTTGTTAAGAAAGTCGTTTATCCAGATGGAAAATCAAAAAACTTTGAGCCAAAAACAAAACGAGTTATGAAGGATTCCACAGCATATATGATTACTGATATGCTTCGTACTTTTGTTTCATCTGGTTTGGGTACAACAGCCAATATAGGTTCTTTAGATATAGCGGGTAAAACAGGTACAACAAACTATTCTTTAGAACAAATAGCACAATATAATCTACCAGAAAGCGCAACTCGTGATAGTTGGTTTGCTGGTTATACACCACAATATACGATGGCAGTATGGACCGGATATACAAAGGATAGTAAAAATGATTATATTAGTAGTAAAAATACGAAAATAGCTCAATTGATTTTTAAAGAGATGATGAGTAAGTTTGCTACAGATAAGTCGCAATTTAAAATGCCGAACAGTGTAGTTCAAGAAGGTAGCGAATTACGTATTAAAGGTGAGAAGCGTGATTCTTCTCCAAATACAAAAATAGCAAATACGACTGAACAGCCTAGTGAAAATAAGCAAAATGAAAAGCAAAAGAAACAAGAAAAATTAAAGAAACCAGAAGAGCAAAAGCAAAGTGAGCTAACCAATGGAAGTGACCGTGGAAATACAGCGCCACCAACCAATGGAAGTGACCGTGGAAATACAGCGCCACCAACCAATGGAAGTGACCGTGGAAATACAGCGCCACCAACCAATGGAAGTGACCGTGGAAATACAGCGCCACCAACCAATGGAAGTGACCGTGGAAATACAACGCCACCAACCAATGGAAGTGACCGTGGAAATACAACGCCATCAACTAATGGAAGTGACCGTGGAAATACAACGCCATCAAACAATGAAAGTGACCAAGGAAATACAACGCCACCAAGTAAAGATGGGAATACAAAAGAGGCACCAGTTAATAATGGACTATAAGTAATAGGAAGAAATTTTTAATTATGTTGCAAATTTTAAAAAAAGCATAAACAGGTTGGTAAATGAAGAACAATGTTCCGGAAGTAGCTAGTAATTGCCGAAGTTCATTGTACGTTGAAAAGGCAAAGCCTCTTTGTATAGTGATTCCAAATTTGTAAACCTTATTTAAAATAAGAATTATTATTATAGAAAAGGAGTGTCTGATGAAAAAGTTTTTAAGAGTAATTCTAATCTTATTGGTGATATTTATAGGAATTATGTTGGGAAGCATAATTTTAAATAAAACATATCATACAGAGTTTAAGTCTTTAAATGAAACGGATCAAAACATGTTAAAAGAACTATCTACTATTTATAAGAGTTTCGAAGAATCGAATGATAAACTTTGGAATAAAGATTATCATTTCGAAAAAAAGCCATTAGTACTGATACATAGTAATAAAGATGGGGGATTCTTTAGACAAGAAGCTTATGCAGTTAATGTAAAAGGAGTAGAAAATAGTATTTTGGCAAAAGAAATAAAAGTCCCAAATTCTTTGCATCTACCTAAAGTCTATCGCTTAACTCGTTTTGATTTTAGAACTGTTTCTACCTGGATGCCTTGGAACTTTGGGACAATAAATATTAACGATATGGATGTATTTTATTTTAAATATTATCCTAAAATGTTTGTTAATCCAGATTTATATTTTGATTTTTCGTCTTTCTTATTACATGAGGCTTTTCATGCTTATAAACAAAAAGATTGGACATATGATTCAAATGGTGGAGAGTATATTCACGAATATCCTATAAATAAAGAAAATTATGCATTAATGGGATTAGAATTTAAGTTATTAGATAAAGCAATGGTTGATACGAACCCAGAAAATATTAATCAAGCATTATATGATTGGACAATTGTACGTAATTATCGCTATAAAAAATGGCCACAATTGATTGGAGAAACAAAAACTGAAGCAATAGAAGGTTCAGCACGATACTTAGAGTATCGTTATAGTAAGTTAACTGGTGGGAAACTTATGGTACTTGCAAAGAAGGAAAAGCCATATCATGTTACTTTTATGGAGGCGTTCAACTTCATTGCTAATGGACAGGCAGAATCTCCAAGGTTTTTAGAGCGGAATATGAGATATGAGACTGGTTCAGCTCTTGAATTAAGCATGGACAGAGCAAATATTCCATGGAAAGAAGCTATTGAAGATAGTGCAACCAAACAAGGAAAGACACCTTATGAAGTATTAAATACGTATTTTAATATAAATAATACGCCCACAATTGAAAATAAAATTAACGAAATTAAAGAAAAAAATGACTATGATGCACTTTTAGAACAAGGAGAAAAACTGATGAAAATAAATAACGAGTAAAGAAAAGATAACTTGAAAAAAGTATATATATTAAAATTATAGTAACATAATGATGATCTACCATTTTAAATTAGAAGAAAGAGTTAATCTAAAAGAGAATTGTTAGTACATCCAATATCTTTAAAGTAATATTCTAATTGTCTATAAGAAAAGTAATAAAAACACTCGTATTGAGTGTTTTTATTACTTTCATTTATCATTTATCTGGTACATAACACGTGTGGTTATTCATATAACATTTCTCTATCTTTGTTTTAGTATTACCTTTTTTATCCCTGTAAAAAATTTCAACTGTCCCTTTTGCACTATTATAATCAAATTCATATGCATTAGGGTATTTGTCTCTAACACTTATTATCCTGAACCAGCACTTGCTGGCACTGCAGAAATAAGTAATGCGGATGTTAAACTTAGCGCCCCAAAATACCTTTTTAATTTTGGTTTTGACATAAAAGATTCCCCTTTATTTTATATTAATCTATTAAAATGATATATATTTAACGCTTGTAAAAATTGATAAATGTATATTGTGAATTTCTAAAAAAAATTTGTTTTTTTTCCATATTAAATTTATAAACCTATAAATCTTCAAGTGTACATATTCATGTTATAGTAAACTAAAGTGTTTAATGGTGACTGTATATCTTGTGAAGGTGAGGTTATTATATAAACTTTTAAAAGAGATTATACGAGTAATTTGTGTTAGCTTTCAACATAGGTGCTAAGAAAGAAACTGCAAAAAAGAACAGTAGACCCACTCTTCGCCGTAGGAAGCTCAAGCGTGGGTTTGAAAAAGGATAATACATACATAAGTAGTAGTTATGAGACGTGATGTTAAAGTATCCCGTCCTTTTTAGCTTATACCATCCAAAGAATTATCGTATTTTGTATATGTAGCATCCCATATTTGATTTCGGGTTCAATCACTTAAATTCAACAGGAAAAATATGTAATCGGTTTGTAAAAAAATAGGCAATCCTCTTTATAAAGGAATTGCCCAATCAAATGAATTAAAAAAAATAACAGACAAATCGATTATACAATAAATCTTAATATAATTATATAATAATTATAAGAACTTCACTTTTAATTAACAAAGGCTAAATATTCTATTATTAAATACACGTTAACACGGTATTAATTATAAGTAAATATAATTAAATGTAAATTAATTATTATTTGCTCTTCTAAAGGAAATTAACTACATTTACTTTAATAATTTTATTATTGATTCTGCAACCGAATGTAAAGTAATAGCATTTCATAACAACTTTAAGTTTTCACTGCATTAAGTTAAAGAGACTTACAATACCGGGAGGAAATCTAACTATTAAATCTACCTTATACATGAGTCAATTATGATATTGTGGAAATTCAAATTCATATAAATATCATACATTTTTGTAAAAGACATCTATTGACACTTGTACATATAAGTAACTATAATCATTACATCAAATTGAATGCATGTTAATACAATCTGATTATGATTACAGGCATGTAAATATAAAAATAGAAAATCTCAATTTGATAAATACAATAGTATGGTAGAGGTGTATATTTTTTTATGAAGCACAAATTCATCGCGACAAGTATCCTCGCAGGAGCAATATTATCTTATTCTTCTAATACTTTAGCAGATACTCAAAAATTTTCTGATGTTCCTAAGTGGGCACAGCAATCCGTTAATTATTTAGTGGATAAACAAGTATTAAGTGGTTACCCAGACGGAAGTTTTGGCTCAAATGATTCACTAGACAGAGCTTCCGCCGCAACAATAATGACAAAAGTTTTAGGTATACAAATTGACTACAATGCAAAACCATCCTTTACAGATTCACAAAACCACTGGGGAGCGCCTTATATTGCCGCAGCTGAAAAAGCTGGCATTATTAAAGGCGAAGGTAATGGAATCTTCAATCCATCCGGAAAAGTAACGCGCGCTGCTATGGCGGCAATGCTAGTAAATGCCTATAAACTTCAAAGTACAATAAATGATAATAGCCAAAGTAAATTTCAGGATTTAAAAGGCCATTGGGGTGAAAGATTCGCCAATGTTTTAATTGATTTAAAAATTTCCGTTGGTACTGATAACGGTTGGCAACCTAATAGATCGATAACACGCGCCGAAGCTGCTCAACTTACTGCAAAAACAGATATGATGCAACTAACTCCAAAGAATGTTTTAGAGGAAAAAGAGATTATTACTGCTACATCATATGAAGATTTGAATTTAACAGTGGCTTCCAAAATCACAGGTCAAGAGATTGATAGTTTTATAGCAAAATATCATTCAGATAGTCCATTAGTTGGACATGGGCAAGATTTTATCAATGCGCAAAATCAATATGGCGTGAATGCTCATTATTTAGCGGCGCATGCGATTTTAGAATCTGGATACGGTAAATCAGAAATTGCATATCAAAAACATAATCTATTCGGATTACGTGCATATGATGGAGAGCCATTTAAATATGCAAAATACTTACCAACGTACGGCGACAGTATTGCTTATAACGCTAATTATGTACGAGAGAGGTATTTAGAAGAAAGTGGTATGCATTATAACGGACCAACGTTAGCTGGTATGAACGTAAAATATGCATCAGATAAAGGCTGGGCTAAAAAAATTGCGGGTATTATGGAACGTATGAAACCGTTCCGTGCAGAAGACTATACATATGCAAAAAAATTACCAAAGAGTCCTGAAACATTAGATGTTGAAGCGTTATCTAATGAAATACCGTATAAAATGTATTTAGATGGTTCGGGCGCAAAAATTATTTCATCAGCTGTTTATTACTATGTACCTTATCCATTTGATTTGAAAATTAAAAGTAGATCAGATGTAGATGTAACGCAAAATAATATTGGTACATTAACTCCTGGAACAAACATCTTTATTTATCGTGAAGATCCAAATGGATGGGTCGAATTCTCTTTTGACGCTAATGGGGAAAAATACTGGACATTAAAAAGTAAATTAAGCATGTAATCAAAAAGCTCTACTTTACTATTCTTAATTGTTTAGCTTTTAATCTTATATATTTATGAGACCAGTTTTTTATTTTCTTAAAATATAGTTATGTATACAAAAAGTTAGAGAATTATTTTCTCTAACTTTTATCCGATAGTATATGGAATTAAAAAGATGGTGGGGTTACTCCGAATATAACAGTGACTTTGTTTAAAGAAGTGTTTTCCCATTTATGCTTTGCATATGGTGGGATTTTAACACTATCACCTGTATCGAGAAGTAAAACCTCATCATTTAAATATAGTCTTACTTGTCCTTCCATAATAAATGCTATTTCTTCACCTTTATGTGCCACAGGTTCTATAGATGAAGCGGTTTGAGGTAACAGATTCATTAAAGCCAATTCCAGTGATCCATCTAAATTGGGAGATAATAACTCATATGAAACGTTACCGCTTTCAGGGAAAGTTATTTTTTTTCTTTGATTAGCTCTTACGACTAATTCTTCCGTATTGGTATCTTCTAAGAAAAAATTAAATAATGGAATATTTAATGCTACAGAAATTAATTTTAATGTTTGTAATGATGGATTCGTGATTCCTTTCTCAATCTGACTTAACATAGAAGGTGTTATATCAGCTAATTCAGCTAAACGTTTACTAGTTAATCCGGCAGCTTTTCTAAATGCCATAATTTTTTGATCAACATTAATATTGTTCATATGCGTAATCCCCTTTAAATAAGTAAAAATTATTAAATTAAAATTAATTTTATTTACTTATACTAAACACATTGTTAATATATACTTAATTATAATAAATTATTATTAATTTTCCAAGCACCTGCACAGTTGTGAGAAAAATAAATAAGACGAGAAATAATTGGTATTTATACTTCATGTATGTTTTTAGGTATGATGACCAGATTACATGAGGGCATTTCCATACAAGATATTGGGATTGATAATAAAAAAATAGCTGATAGACTGGCAGTTAGAATAGCATCTGGGTTTGTAGATAAAAGATTAGAACTATTTTTAAGAGGTGCATATACAGCTAGTAATAATTATTTATATAAATTAATAAAAGAATTAGTAGATAAAGAAGGAAAAGACTATATACAAAAAATGCTTTAAAACAAAATTTGAATCAAGGTACACATATTGTATGGGGAATAGGAGAAAGTATGAGTTCAAGAGAAGTAATGGAAGAATAGTATCAAACAGGTTCTCAATTAATAAAAAGGGCTTTTAATAAGAAAAGGATAACTCAAGAGTAAACATCAATGCTTTATCATAAAAATTATTAAGGAAGTGAGAACATCATGAAATCAGCTTTAAATAATATTATGATTTCTTTGATTTTTGCATTAGGAGGGGTCATTGCACTTTTATTTAATTTAATGGGAAATCAAGATTGGATATTAAATTGGGTGGGAGTATTACTGGCATATCTATCTTTGGCCATTTTAATAGATCTATCAAATAAAACTGTGTATTATAAAATATTTCCTAAAATACTATACAGAACTTTGTTTATTTCCTTTAATGCTGCAGTATTAGGAATATTTGTAGGGATAACATACCAACTATTAGGAAAGTGGAATGTTACTATAATGATGTACTATTGGTTGATAATCTTATTCTTACATTTAAATACTATAATAACATTAGTTATCTTGATATTTTTAAATCTTAATAATAAAAAAAACAGTTTCCTATATAAGTTTATTATACTTTTAAACATTTTCCTTACCTTAGGGCCAGTGTTATTTCCATTAGTTCTAACTATTATTGGAAATGGTATGATCAGTAGTGCAGGAAATTAATAGGGCTTATCCAGATTATTAAAACTACTAGCAAAGGCAAAATGAGTTTGGTTAAATAACATATAGTGGAATAATAGGATAGAAGGAAGAATTATGGTATGAAAATTAAGCTAAAGAAAAAAAGAATTTTATGTGTATTGTTAGCTATTACATTAGTAGCAATAGGTTATTACATGTTTCAATCTATTACGAATCCTAAGCTAGTAAATGCAGAAGAGGTAAACAGTGTTCAACAAGTGAGCAGTCTACCTAAAAATGAATTAAAAAAATCGATACCTAATCGTTTTGCTGGTAAAGAAAGAAAAGTTGCATATTTATCTTTTGATGATGGACCTGGAAAATATACAGCTAACTTATTAGATATATTAAAAAGAAATAATGTAAAGGCAACATTCTTTTTAATTGGCGACAATGTGAAAAGGTTCCCAGATTTAGTGAAACGAGAGCATGTAGAGAGCCACTATGTGGGCATGCATAGCATGACACATAATTTTAAAAGGTTATACACCAATAAGGAATATGTTAAGGAAATGAAAGAGGATCAATCTTTAATTAGAAATGTTATTGGAAGCTCACCGAAATTAACACGGCCACCATATGGATCAATGCCTGGTTTAAATGAATCACTTCGAAATGAAGTGGTCGGAAATGATTTAAAAGTATGGGATTGGACAATTGATTCTTTAGATTGGAAATACAATAAATTAGCCGTTGATGTAGCGGCCGCAAAAATTGTGCAAAATGTATTGGCAGGTGCGACATCTTCAAAAGAAATTGTTTTAATGCATGATATTCATCCCCAATCTGTCGCGGCAGTTCCAGCAATTATAAAAGGATTAAAAGAAAAAGGTTATGAATTTGAAGCTTATAATGAGAATGATCATTTTCCAATAAACTTCTGGCATGATAATCGTATATAAAAAGATATGTATTAGTAAAAAGGAAATCAGAATGGAATAAGCAATTACTATAGGGTTTAAATATTTGCAGGAGCGTGTTTAGATAAATAGATGAAAACACGCTCTTTTTACCGGACTATTTTTAAATTTAGATTTAAGTATAAACTTTCATATTTTAGAAAACTTTATACGATTTTTTAATGGATATAAATATTTAAATGTCTTTTATTTTTGCACATAAAATTATTTAATCATAATATAACAATGAGGTGGAGTTAATTGTCGTTTTTAAAAAACAGTAAAATTGGCACAACATTAAGTGTATTGGTAATTATAGCAAGTGTGGCTTGTATAATATTATCTATACTAGGATTTATTGGCCTGAAAAAAGGGGAGCATGCATCTAATACGATGTATGAAGATAGTTTATTACCAATTCAGTGGATAGGAGCAATAGAGTCTAATTTTTATCTAATCAATATGAATGTAAAGGAAACTATTCTATCAAAAGATCAAAAAAGAATAAAAGAGCTTTTGACAGAAATAGATGTAGCTCGTTCAGAAACTGATCAGTTAATAAAGAAGTTTGAGTCTAGAGTTAGTTCTAAAAAAGAAAAAGAATTATATACAACATTTCATGAAGTATTTAATGAATTAAGAACACAATTGAGCAAAGTACAAGATCTGGGACAATCTAATAATGATGAAGCATATGCTTATTATCTGAAAGAAGTTGACCCTAATATGAAAAAGGCAGTGCAGGCTATTCGTGGGCTCATTCAGGTTAATAATAATAATGCAGATTATTTAAAAAAAAATAATACAGCCAGTGCAACAAATACTATAATGCTGTTTGTTAGCATCTCCATTATAGCAATCGTAATCGTTATTTTTATTGGCTATATCATTAAAAGTGCAATTAGACAACCAATTGTATTATTAGAAAGAGATATGGAAAGGGTATCTGCAGGTGATTTAACGATACGTACTTCTTATAAATCGGATAATGAATTAGGAAGTATTGTAAGGTCTTTTAATAATATGTTGGATAATTTACAACAATTAATTGGAGAAGTAAAAATCACAACTCAAGAGGTCATTTCGTCTACCAATGGGATGTTGCAAGATACTAAACGAGCATCTCATATATCAAGAGAGGTAGTTCAAACTATATCTGAGGTTGATAAAAAAATAGAAGGACAAGTTACTAGTATTCAAGAAAGCTCCTCATCAATGGAAGAAATTGCGACTGGCGTTCAAACTGTAGCTGAGTCTTCAGCAACGGTTACTGAAGTGGCGGTCACAACAACAGAACAAGTCAATTCTGGTAGTGAAGTAATTAAACAATCTATACTTCAAATGAATAGTATTCATGAGGTTGTTGAAGAAACTTCTAAAGTAATTGAGAGGCTTGTTACACGTACGCAACAAATTGATAAAGCTCTGGATGCGATTACTAATATTGCTGAACAAACAAACCTTCTTGCCTTAAACGCTTCAATTGAAGCTGCACGTGCTGGAGAAAATGGAAAAGGGTTTGCAGTGGTAGCAGCGGAAGTAGGGAATTTAGCTGAACAGTCTAAAGCATCTGCAGATGAAATCAATCATTTAATACTAGCCATTCAACAAGATACAAAAGATACAGTTGATGCAATGCAAAAAGGTCAACAAAAAGCTTCGGAAGGAAAGGAAACTGCTAATAAAGCAAATCGAGCATTTTCATCTATTATGGTGGCTATTAATAAAATCACTATCCAAATTCAAGAAGTATCTGCAGCAACAGAAGAAATGTCTGCTGGTACAGAAGAAGTCAATGCCTCTATGTCGAGTGTTTCTGAAAGTGCAACGCAAGTAGCTAAGGAAACAACTCAAACTGTACAATCAATCCAATCACAAGCAGCATCAATCGAGGAGATATCGAATCAATCTAACAAAATAAAAGAAAAAGTAGAAGCATTGTCAGTACTAGTTTCACAATTTATTATTGAGAAGCAAGACAAAAAGCAATAGAATATATCAAATGTGATGTAAAAATAATAAAAAGACCATTGTAACTTTTATAAAGTACAATGGTCTTTTTCATTGGGTGGATGTTCTAAAAATTCTCCAAATCATTAAATACAAAAATTACATCAATTTATTTATTTTTTAATTTGTTAATAGAAAAGGAGATTTAATTCTAGTTAATTACTGTCAAATGTAAAGAAATAAAATTGATTAATAGTAGTTCAAATCTTTATTATTAGATTGTATTTTTTGGGTAATAAGAAGTTTGCGCATGTAATTTTACATACAAACGCATAATTTTATTATATTAATATATAATGGTTTATGTATTTATTTAACCAATTTAGATAATTATCTAAAACTGAAAAAGGATTGATATAAAATGTCAAGAATGAGCATTACAAAGTCCCAAGATAGTATACTGATTGCATGGCAATCAGCAGAGATTACCATACCTATAAAAGATATCCTTACTATATCTATGAATGACGTTCCTCATAATAAGCTTGATCATGTTGTTTATATTGGAACGCCATCTTCCTCAAAGAATAGAATACTGATACATACTACAAACTTAAACTTCATTATATTCACTGCTAATCCATCTATAGTATTAGAAGAAATTAATATTGAGTAAGGCTGTTCTAATTAAAACACGAGCTTAGATAAAATTCTTTAATTACATATAGTTAATAGATTACGAAAAATGTACTGCCAGAGAAGTGGAATGTTAAGATGATTAGTCACCTTATAAAAAAAGAAAAAAATCCCATGTGAAGGGATTTTCTTTTTAAATGAATTTTAAAAAATAACAGACCTATCAAAAATGCATTGAAATTTAATATAAACAAATATTATTGTACCTTATAACTAATGCTTGCCTAGTTTTAAAGAAGTAACAACCATTTTTCTCATCCGATAATACCAATTTCTAGAGCCTTTTGAACAGCTTCTTCTTTGTTACGCACTCCTAGCTTTGCATAAGCTGTGGAAGCATAATTTCTGACTGTGCCATTCGATAAATACAGCCTTGAAGCTATGGAAGTGTATCGAAGTCCCTTTGCTACTAGCTGTAAAATTTCTATCTCTCTGGCTGTTAGCTCATAAGTAGTTGCTTTTGATTGTGGTGTCTGTTTTTTCTCATCAAACTTCTCAAATATTTTGTGAGACATTCCCTGATCAATCAGTGTCCCACCTTTATGAATAAGTCGGATCGTATTAGCTAGCTCCAATGTTTCAATAGATTTGAGTAAAAAACCATCCGCACCGTTGCGAAGTGATTCAAACGCCTGTTTCGTATCCTGAAACGTTGTGAAAATCAATACGCGGATATGTGGCCATTGTTGCTTAATCTTTTTGGTTGCCTCGACTCCACCCATGTGCTGCATATCTAAATCCATAAGTATAACATGGGGTTGAAGGCGCCCACACAAATCGATGGCTTGATTGCCATCCTCAGCTAAACCGACTACATTTAAATCTTCATATCTATCGAGTAGTGTCCTCAAACTTTCCCGAACAAATGGTTGATCGTCTACAATTAACAAACGAATAAGTCCATCTTTTATTTCAGTTTGTCGCGGTATGGTACATGTAACAAGCATTCCTTCCTCTGGCTTTGTATATACAGACAATTGACCTTGCAAATTCATTGCCCGTTCTTTCATCGCATTCATACCGAAGCCTTCCTGCCATTCTACATTTCCTTTTCCGTTATCTTGAACTTCTAACCTCGTATATTGTTGTTCAAACTGCAATGAAACTATAATTTCGGTCCCCTGACCATGACGTACTGCATTCGTAAGGGACTCTTGTAAGCAACGAATGAATGCGATCTTCGCTTGCCGAGACAGTTGATATTCCTCTCCGAATGTCCTAAAATTTACATTTACCTGAGCGTGCTCCTGAAATTCGGCTCCAAGATTTTGTAGAGATTGAATCAAGGAAGGGGATTGACACGGAGAATCCATTTGATGTAGGTAACCTCTCACGTCCTCAATACTTTTACGTCCCATTTCAAGCAGAGAATCTAGCCTCTGTATACCCATCTCAGTAGCAAGTTCGGTACGCAACGTTTCCATCCCCATAATAATAGAAGTATAAGCGTGACCAACTGTATCATGAAGCTCGCTCGACAGTCTGTTCCGTTCTTCTGCCAGTGTAATACGTTCAATCTGAGACATATATTGCTCAAGTACCGCGTTTTGTTTACGAATTACTTCATTTTGCTTATGATTGGCGATTAATAAATGAAAAGCGAATCCCATTACATAAGCGAATCCATAGTAGGTGACCATAGTCCAATAGTTATTACTTGGCGCAACAGCATAGAAAATTCCAGTTGTTATAAAAACTGTTGTTGGAGCTGTCCAATAATAGGACAAATGCTTACTATTTACAGCAATTAGAAACACTGATATAAGAAATATGTTGTAAGCTTCCGGAAATAATGAGGTTAAATATATACATTGTCCACCATATAGCAGTATTTCTGTGAACAAGTAATATTTGTAATTGAACAGTAAGGCAACCCATGGAATTGAGAAGGCAACAACCTCCCAAAAAATAATAATCCAAAGTGGCAATGTTAACCCATCCTGAAAACTTAATGTAGCTAGGATGATAGACACACTTGTAAGTAGACGTATCCCTAACATAATCCAATCGTACCAAAACCAATACTTAACCATATCTAACAAGTCATTTACCCCCTAAGTAGCCTACCTTTTTACTTCATATATTATAATTTAATCCTTCATGCCTATTATACTTTTAAATTTAAAACTGCGATACTACTCACAGATTGCAAACTTCTATCGATTTAGTTGCCGAATCATGTTACGTGTATAGCCCCCAAGTTTCTTTGTCAAACCATCTACTATTTTAATACTTATGGCGGTAAATACTATACCCATAAACATTACAAAGAGTGACTTGGCAAAAGTATCTATCTGTATGAATATAATATTCATTTCGATGTATTGATACAGTAGTGGTGCCAACAGCAATATAAGTGGCATTACATAAAAAATGATTGCACTAATGAGACTGAAAATGCCAATCACTAATTTCTTCATTAACCAAAAGACAGCAGACCAAGTACGACGATCTGTAAGCACTAATTTCACCTGAGTCCAGTTCGATGTATCTATTGTTATACTTCTATCATAAGAGTCTGTTGAAATATCTGTATAAATTTTCGTCTGTATTCGCTCGAATTGGATAAAAGGTGTAGTAGTCTGTAGTACGCGTATAACTAGTGGAATCCCAATTACCGTAAATGAAAGGGTGAAGCTGAATAGCAGAGATATTAGATAAAAACAAAAATAAAACAATCCTGTAACGAAAGTTAGCAATAAAAAATAGCCATTCTGGATAAATCTTGATTTCATAAAGTTCTCGCTCCTATCTATGTAATAACCGAATTGTACTGCTTTTTTTGTCATTCTCACTAGTGTAAAAGTGTCATATGACATTTCTAAATAATGCTAAAAAGGGGAGAGTAACCTACTTCTGGTTAAAAAAGATGCTTATATTAATCACCATAAAACAATCCCGTTCTTGCAGATGCAAGAAGGGATTGTTTTGTACTTTTATTTAATATGAGATGGACTTGTTTTTCGAATGTGAAAAATAATATCAAATTGCTCAAGCAATGATTTATCAAAGTATGCCGATTCGTTTGGGAATATTTGTCCCCCTATACTTAGTAATGGTCTTTTTGCTTTAACCCATTTCTCTGCTTGTCCTTTAAGGTGACGGTTATCCAATAAAAACATGTTATATGGTACTTTTCCAAGGGTATAGTTAAAACTATTTACATTTTGTGGAATCGCGCGCGTTGTAATCTTACCTCCAGTAGAAGGATCATATTCGCTGTATAAGGTGAAATTTCCCTCCGTAGTTGTACTACCAATTGTGACATAATTAGTGTCTAAACGTTCCTTCAAAAATTGCCCCGCAACATAAGGGTATAATTTCTCATCGATAATTCCTTTAGCGATATGAATATTGTGTCCCCATACCATCGTTTTACCACCCAATGTCTCTTGTGCCCACATTGCATGATCGGCCAAGTATTGCTCATGTAGCTTTAACATACTTGGATAGTCGTTAGGAATTAGCATTGTGGTAAATTTCTCTATTGCACTTGCCGTTGCTTTCGCCCAGATATACTCGGGTGAAACTATTTCTGTGTTGGTTTGTTTATTCTCATCTTTTAGTAATTGGGCTACTCTCTCAGCGTTTGCTTTGAACTTTTCTTTTATTTCAGGAGCAAGGTCCATATATCCCTGTGTACTTCCATTAAAAGCCGACAATTCTTTATAATTTTCTTCTACTTCTGCCAGCAAATCTGGTCGATGCAGCCTTACATAATCAATTACTTTATTAAAGCAACCTTGGTCCAATTCCTTTAAGTCGAGCCCAATAAATTGGATCTTTTTTTTATTGGATGGATCGGCATTATAATCTTTCATCCACTCAATCATGGCTATAATTTCATCAGTAGGATATAACAAGTTTAAAAATTCCCTAGGGTTTCCTTTTCCTGTTTGGATATATTCATTTAGTTTTAAGCCGTTTCCCCAATCTTCTTCCATTGTGAAATTTGTAAAACCCATCTCAGTAACCAAATATTTCACAAGTCGAAACTTCATAGTGAAAATTTCAGAGCTTCCATGAGTATTCTCTCCTAATCCTACATATTGTGCACTCCCAATCATTTTCTTAAGTGGTTTTAAATCCTCAAATGATTTTGACGGCTCTATCGTTTTTAATGGGTAAGCCTGTGATTGTATTGATTTAACTATATTTTTTTGGATTGATTGACCTGAATTTTCGACAGCTACTGTTTGAGCGTTTCCTACTTCTCCACATCCTGTGACTAATAAAGCTGTACTAACCATTGCAATTATTCTTTTCTTATTCATTTTTTCCACCTCAATTGAATTATTTGTAAAAGCAAGATTGATTCATTGTACTTTCACGAATCAATTGCCTTAATTCAATTGTTATTTATTCCATATCATATTTTCTAGTTACATATTGTCATAAGGTTAATTGACACAGGTCATATGCTAATCATTACACTTTTGTACTATCGGTTATGACAACTTATAAATAATAATTGCATGGATGAGTCGCAAGTAAAACTAGATTATGAATTTGGGAGGGATTTTAAAGATGAATGAATCTGTATACAAAAATATTTTTATTCTAAGTTGTGTCTTTAGAAATGACAAGAAGTAAATTCGATAAACAAGTGAATGAAAAGGGAAGGGCGGATTACAATGAGATTACACGCAAAATCGTTCCACAATAAAGATAAAATCCAACGTGCTAAAATAGGACTTCAACTCTTTCTGAGTATCTTAATCATTACTTCTATTATCCTAAATGTAGTAGTAATAATTACGAAAAGTATGCCGCTTATTGTGGTATATATGTTTACCCCAGCATTATCTTCTATTTTGACTCGCATAATACTGAAAGAAGGGTTTAAAGATGTATCTTTTAGTCTCGGTAACTTAAAGATATGGAAGGGGATTGGTTTTGCTCTGCTAATCCCTATGATTATTTGCGGAATTACTTATTCTATCGCCTGGTTGAGCGGAATTGCGGGGTTTCAGCATCCCGAAGGTGGTATGTTAGAACCAATCTACAATATGCTTGGACTTCAGTATGTAACGGCACCATTCAGTTTCATTTATCTAGTAGTATTGAGCGGCATTTTCGGAAGTTTGCTTGGCTTAATCCCAGCTTTGGGAGAAGAAATGGGATGGCGAGGTTATATGCTCACAAGGCTAGTCGATGCAGAGTTTTCACGGCCCATCCTTATTAGTGGATTGATTTGGGCAACGTGGCATGTTCCAATTGTTATTGCTGGTCTATATGTAGAGGGATCATCTGTCCTACTTTCAGTACTTGGCATCTATTTTTGTATTGTGCCATTCAGTTATATTACAGCTTATTTACGACTTATCACAGGTAGCGTTTGGCCTTCGGTTATCATCCATACCACTTGGAATGCCATCATACAAGGACCTTTCGCACGTGCAAGTACAGGACATAAGTCAGAGATTTGGATTGGAGAATCTGGCTTAATAACCGCTATTATTATCTTGATTACGGCAATAATTTTATCTCGGATAACAAGATTTACAAAACATTGATTTGCCACATAAATTATTGAAAATTAGAATTATGTTTCTATTAAATAAAAAATACATCCTTATAGGGATGTATTTTTTATTAATAATAATGTTATAAGTTATTCTACATGAACCGATATGGTTTTAGATAATACTTGCATTGAGAAAGGAACTCTAGCTTCAAAGGTTATAGTACTTGTTGAATTTGATGTGTTTGAAAAGATGTAAGAATCTTTGATACGTAATCTAAATGTTTTTTCAGATCCGAATGGACCAGAATAAGAACTAACTTCGTCTAAAGAACTTCCCGTATATCTAATACCATTAACAGTTAAAGCCTCAGAATATGAATCTGGTGTACCTACTTCACTAACTTTCACATAAAGGTAATCGCCTTTAAGAACAGGAATAGATAAGTAAAAACTTGCACTATACATTTTGTTATTATCGCCTACAGCACTAATGCTAACACTTCGTAATGGGGAAGAATCCGCCTTTGAAATAGATGGTAAAAACGCTAGTGTAAGTGCGAAACACATAGCTAACATGCTCATAAATTTTTTCATATTTACAATTCCTATGTAATTTATTTAACATCCTGTATTTTACAGGTTATAAATGTAAATTACAATATTGTTATATAAAGAATAATTATGTAATTATGCATATTTAATATAAGGCACATGATAATAAATTTAAAACAGACATTATAGCAACAAATAAAGTCTAAAAATAATGTGAAATACAACTGAAAGGTCCTTATATTTAGTGATGATTGTAATAAATTATTTAATAGTCATGTGAATGTTAAATGAATCTATTTGCGAATCTATCTAAAAAAAGAATGGTGTATAGACTGGTTGTAAATGCAACTACCAATATTTTTTTGTGAGAGAGTACTTACTAGGAATTGCTCTTTTTATAATATTTGAACTATCCCCACTTGAAACAGTCCGTGAGCATTTTGAGTGGGGAGTAGTTTGACTATTAAGCTTTATTATTATAACTGATGATTATTTCGGAATCTTGACAGTTATCACTTTTGTCATACTCAATGCAAGCTATGTGACCATCAGGGTGAAACAAAACGGTATCTATATTTTAAAATTAGAATCATATAGCCATTAAGGATGTTAACGTAAATAAAGTTCAAAATTTTTCAATATAAGACCTTACTGCTTGTAATAAAAACTCTTCTTGCCCCATACCAGATTCTGAAGCCATTTTAATTACTTTCTGTTTAAAGTCATGATCTGCATGAAAGGTTAATGGCTCTACTTTACTTTTAAAATAAATACCTTCAACATGGGGGAGTATTGAGCCTGACATCATATGTGAGTGTAAATACTTAATCTCTTCTTGGAATTGTAATGGCTCTACCTGTAAAACAAATGGTTTAATTTCCAACCTGATGGTATCTTGTGTAGAAGTCAATCGCATATTTGTGACACCAAGCTCTTTATAAAATAAATTTATTAGATTATAAGTAATAGAATTAAATAATTGAGGCTTTTTAAATGTAAAAGATAAATACCCTCGCTTCGTAATCACTGTGTGTTTTTTGAAGGGTTCAAGGGAATAATTATGTTCTTTATAAGCTGATAATGAGAAAATTTCTTCATCCTCTGTAAGAACCTTTCCATCGGATCCATTAATTTCTATTACCCTAGCTTTTTTTTCTGTATGTCGATGTATCAATAATTGATACAAATAAATGTCTGTATCTTGAATCTTAGTAATGAATGTTTTACGTTCTTTTGTTGTAGTTTTTTCGTAATTAAGCTGGAAATTTTTTAGTTCTTCTTCATTAATGATATATACTTGTTTACCCAGCTTTTCTACCATTGTGGCTGTTAATTTCCCGGATTTAATATATGTAAAGATTGTAGAGGGTGCTACGTTTAGAATTTCTGCTGCTTTTTTTGTACTTAATCCTTTTATTTCATCTTTATTTATTAACCGTTCAATATCTTCTAAATAGAATATTTTACTTCCGAATTGCTTCCAATTATCTTTATATACACATTCTATAAGACCTTCTTTTTCTTTCTTTAGAATGGTCTGAACGGTAACTCCCATTAAATCTGCTGCTTCTTTTGTTGTTACTGTAGGTTTTGTAATAAACAGTAAATCTTGTGTCATGAAAGTTTACCTCCTTATTTACTCTCTATAATTCATAAAGTATGTATATATCATATCAGATTTTTAATTAGATATAAAATAAGATTTAAATATAAAATAAAATATCATTATACCAATATGTTATAGTGAATTATAACTTTACTTAAATTTTACATAAAATTTAATGTTTATTTATATATAGATGTTTTATAAAATTGTATAAAATTATGCTAAATGTTTATCTATTTAGTAAAAAATTATTAGAAATTATATGTATATCTAAATAGAGAAGAATATAGTATTCTTACAGAAAGAAAGTGATTTATTATTTGTATAATGGATATAAGTAAAATAAAATAATAAGTATAGTTAATAAAGAGAATTATATTCGTAATCTTCAATAGGAGAGGTGAATTCGAATTATGGGTAATAACAATATAGAAGAAAATGTACCTATTATAAACAATCAAAGTAAGTATATGGATACATATGTAGAGAATATAAGTGGAATCATTCCATTTCTGCATAACAATCGTTATATAGATAAAGTGGAAGAGAAGATGGAGGTTGCAGAAAAAGAGGGAAAGAGTAAATATACGTATTTAAGTGATATAGAAGTCATTTATCATTTTGTACATTTACAAAAAGATATGGATGAAAAGAAGAATAGAAAAGAGGATACGAAAAAGAGTTATGTGTCCGAAATCTTGTCATTTTGTCAGTGCATGGTGCAGCATGCAGAAGAATTTGAATTGAATGGGGAAGAAGTACAACAAAATGACTCTCTGTTAAAAACATTACAGCCTTGGCATATTCGTAAATATAATGCTTGGTTGAAGCAGGTAGAGAACGGTAGGAATGGGGATACGTACGCGGTCGCAACACTTGCAAAAAAATCTGTATTGATTCGTTCTTTTTTTAAACACCTTCATGTATTTGCTTATATTGAAAGACCTCTTCATGAAGAACTGCAGCGTGCAAATGTAAATGAACAGGATCGGCCGAATCGGGACCTATCCTATGAGGAAGTTATGAAAATTTTAGGGTTTTATAAAGAAAAAGGCCATTTAGTAAACTATACAATTTTACTAGCTCTGGCAAGTACCGGTGCAAGAATTCAAGAATTATGTACAACAAGGGTTAAAGACTTACATTATGACGGAAAGCACTGGTTAAAAGTTATAGGTAAAGGAAGTAAAGTACGTGAACTTTTCATTTCTGAACATTTATATGAGTGTATTTGTGAAATGAGAAGAAGAAGAGGGTTCCAAACTGTATTGGACCGAGGAGATGAAAGTCCTTTATTTGTAAATCAAAGAGGGAACTTTTATAATTCAAAAACGTTATCGAACCAGGTAACAGATATGATAAAAAAGACCAATTTAGAGTTTCTGCAGTATCGTGAAAATCCTGTAACGGCGCATACATTCCGTCATGCTTTTGCAATCATGGCAGTTGAACAAGGAAATGCGGATTTATATAATTTAATGCAAACGCTTGGGCATGAAAATATTCAAACAACAAAAATCTATTTAGAGAAGCATATGAAGCGAAAGAATAATGTAGGTACTTCCTTTGCGGATATGTTGCAATAAAAATTAGTATTCTATTACTGGCCGAAGAAGAAACTGTTAAGTAGACATCATACTTATTGGGGAAATTTACCTTGGTATTTGATATACTTACCCCAAGGATTGGTAGTTATGAAAACCGCGAAACGAGTTATCCACGGAAGGGGTAAGAAATTAACACTTGTTATATTATTAATCATAAAGTGGGTGATTTCCGATAATGGTTTTTGAAAATGTTAGTACGATAGGGGCACTTGCTTTTCTATTTCTAATGATTTATCTTGCAACAGATCGTAAAGACGTAAGCTTGTTAACAATCCCAGTTTATTTTGGTGGAATGTGGATCACTAACTAGATTACTGAAAATGGATTTCAGGGTACATATATTTATACGAGTTGGTTAGTAGTCTACGTCATTATAATGATTTACCTTATCTTCGCGTCAATTCGTCTAGGCATACGTAACATAAAATATATTAAATAAAAAAGCGTAGAGCCATAAAAAAATAACGAAAAGAGAAACCGTTCTTACAGGCGGTTTTATTTTTATACTGAAATGCAATGTACATTATTTAACTTTTGAGGAGGATTAATTATAGAGTACTCAAATATCTACACATTAAGAAATAGTCAAGAAAAATCAAGAAAAGTAGAGTCCTGGCGTTCATTTATAGAAGAAACGAATGTTTTAGGAATTAAGGATTCAGATGTGTTTCAAATTCAATTAGTGGAATATGGGAAAGAGAGAAAGAAAAAGGGTTCCCCTAAAAATACTAGAAGAAACTAGGTTACTCATGCATAAATATCATAATTAGGCACAAGTTATATACAAATATAATGGAGGTGCAATTATGAATATTCAAAGACACGAAAGTAATACAAATGAAATTCTTGTTTCTGCTGCTGCAAGTGCTATCGAGCAAATGAAGTATGAAATTGCTCGTGAATTAGGAGTCACATTAGGACCTGATACATCATCACGTGTAAATGGATCTGTCGGTGGAGAAATTACAAAACGTTTAGTTCGAATGGCTGAAGAACAATTAACAGGTCAATACAGATTACACTAAGTTAAAGCAGTAAATAAGAAGAATTCATGTGCAAATGGATTCTTCTTCCTTTTATTTACAAAAACTTCAAAAAATAAATTTTGAAGTTGAAAAACAGACCCTCAGATTGCTTTGTAACAACCTTTTATGGATTAGTTAATATTATAGGTATCAGTATAAAATAAATTCGATACGATTAGTGTAAGGCTGTTTAAAACCGTTTTGTTATTATTCGTAATTTTAATTCCATAACATTTAAGCCAATATAATACAATTTCATTCATAAATAATTTGATTCTTAATTAAAAATAAAGTGAGGAATTAAGAGGGGTATATATATCAATTTATAAAAAGTAGTGTACAAAGTATACTTAATATTTAAATGGATTTAAAGATATGTCACTTAAGAATTTTTTTGAGGTCAATTTACTGTGCACCTTAATTATGGATGTTGTTTTTGTTAATTAACAGCTATTGTATTTGAAAATTTAATAATAAGTATATGTGATGTAATAATAAAACTAGGTAATATAAAGACTAATAATACAAAGATGAACAACCAATAAATAGGTTATTCAGCTGTTCTATCCCGGCTGCTATTCCTAGTATTTTTAAAATCTATATATTTCTTCCTTTTTGGTGGGAAGTAAAACTAATGTTGCGACTAGTAATATAGTACCAATTAGATAAAAATAGTTGTCCCTATATCACCAGTATTTTAAATATTCCATTCTGTTTTTGTGTTTTCTATTTTTATTTTTGTACTGATGAAAAGACCTTTCTCTCAATTAAATCTTTAAGTAACATGTATCTGTTTGATACTTGAATTTCCTCTAGCTTGTACTTTCAAAGCATAGTGGTTCATAAATATCCTTATCATTTTCCTCTGTTGTTAATTTCCCGACTTTTTGTTATTTTTGTCTAAAATCTGAAACACAGTAATTTTTCAGTTTTACATTGAATTTAGCATTATCCATTTTTTGAATTCAATTTGTACATGTAATTGAATTCAAATTTTGACTGTTGTTTCTTGCGATGGTACAGTATCTCATGTTACTTTAGCCATATTTGAATCTTTTTTTCAGCTTGGTCCTCGCATAGACTACCACTGTTTTTTCAAGTTCTATGATTAAATTTTGTAAAATTAAGAAAAGATCCTCGCTTATTTCATTTACTTATCTTATCTACGCTACTCTGATATTTAAATGCTAATTACAATTAAATATTATATGATTTTTATAAAAAAAATATAGTAATATTTTGTCGTGAATTGTACTATTTTGATATTTTATAGTAATATTTTGTCGAGAGTTATACCTGACGGAAAATAATTTATGAATTTATACCGTGAAGATGTAAAAATTTATTAGTTAATCTATTTAAAAGGAGAAGGTAATGAATAATTCTATCGATATACAACACTTGTGTGATCTCGCACATAAAGCCTTTAATGTACCCGTTCACATTTTATCCACAGACAAAAAAATCTTATATCAGTCTACTTCTGATGATATTTGTAGTCCTTTTTATTCTTCTAAAGAAGAACATCTTAGTGACATTTATCAAGAAAATGATCCCGATAATTTGCCCCTTTTCAGATGTAACAGTTATCTTGAAAATTTTATCCTAATTCATATAGAAAATCATGATTATATAAAAGGGACTATAATTATTGGCCCAACTATACATCCAAAGGGATCAGATGATGTGACATTTAAACTTCGAAAAGAA
This sequence comes from Bacillus sp. WC2507, assembly GCF_052656125.1. Lineage (NCBI taxonomy): Bacteria > Bacillati > Bacillota > Bacilli > Caryophanales > Bacillaceae > Bacillus > Bacillus sp. WC2507. Next base: position 222,585 of record NZ_JBQXPN010000003.1, read on the forward strand.
TTTAACTCAAATATTAATATTCAAGAAAGACTAACTTATTATCAATCCCTACCTGAGGCAAAAAAAAATGCTTTAATTGATATGGGGATTTTATTGCATTACATGATTTTCAATGAAAAGTTAGATGTTAATATTGTTTTAGAAAAAAATAAAGTGTTAGAGGAAGTTCCCTATAAAATTGTGGAACCCGATCTATATATTTTAAAACGTCAACAAAATAAACCAAAAACTCACAACATGGCATTAGTACATAATTATTTTTCAGCAATCAAAGAGGGAAATAAAAAGAAGTTGTTGCAATATATGTATGCAGTTTCGCAGGAAGATACTGAATTAATTTTAACAGCGGATCCACTTAGAAACCAAAAAAACCATGGGATTATTGCGATTACTTTAGCTACTCGATATGCGATAGAAGGTAATCTCCCACCAGACATTGCTTTTGCACTTAGTATTTTGTATATCCAAACCATGGAACAACTAGATAACGTGGACTCTGTAAGGCGATTGTCAGGAGATGCTTTACGTACTTTTGCAGATCGAGTGAAAGAATTCAATGCGCAAAAATTTTCAAATGCGGTTACTACATGTATGAACCATATTAGTAAAAATGTATACGATGGAATATCACTCAATGAACTCGCTAATCATTTGGATATTACGCCTACTTATTTATCTAAATTATTTAAAAAAGAAGTAGGAATTCCTTTAAGTGAATTTATTCAAAGGGAACGAGTTGAAGAAGCAAAAAAATTATTAACACTTACTACATATCCATTATCAGATATTTGTGCTTGGCTTAATTTTAACGACCAAAGCTATTTTACAAGGGTTTTCAAAAAATCAACTAACATGACACCTAGACAGTATCGTGAAAAATATACAGTAATATGAGCTTAGTATCAGTTTCTTGTGAAAAAACTTTAATATACGCTCAAGTAACTCAAAAAATTGAGCATACTGTTTATTTTACTCTAGAAAGGGTATGTGATTGATCTAGAAAAGGAATATGTATTCAAATAGATCTTGAAGAATCTATGAAACATTTAGTGAAGCTAAAAGACATGGGTAAGATTTATAACATGTTGTTAATTTATAGAGTACACTATCCATTATTTTTCTCAGGAGACAAAAAAACAGAAGGCTGCAAAGGTTCTTTTCGAGAAAGCTTTGCGGCTTTTTTAAATTTTAAAAACTATAGTTATAACAAGGGATAAGTTTATAGATTGATATCTTCATGTTAAGTATTAAAGTGGTTGGCATGTTGAGTATTTAATAATGGTGATATTAGGGACTATTACATAAAGTTTAACAATATAACATATATCACTTGATATATCTATATTATATGCAATTATACATAACTAAATAAAGGTAAAAAAGTATAAAAAAACCTATTAAATTATTCTATAAGTATTTTTTTTAAAATGAAATTGCTCCGTTGAGCTAAAATGGTTATTTATTAACCGTATACACTTTAATTTGTAATCATTACAATTACAGAGATGCAATTTCCAATTAATTATATCTATATAATTTTTTTAGCGCATATTTTTACTTAACAGTTAAACTATCGAGCTCAATCGACAAAATTTCGCTATTTACGCATCAGAAATTTAATGTTTTAATGAACATCATAACTGGTATGACCACACAGAAAGGAGAAGAGCGAACTAATAGAGGTTAATAAATTTGCAAGTAAAGTATGTTGCGATTAATTTTCTTAATAATCAGTTTATTTTTGACGGATGTAGAATCTCAAAAGTATTATTTTTAAAAAATAGGGTTTTAAGTTTCTACATAGCAAAATTGAATTAATTCCGCAATATAAGTATAAGCAATGTACAGTATAAGTTCATCTTTTGTAGTCTTGTAAGGCTCTTGTTGAAAAAACTAAAAACCCTATTATGAAATTGATATTAAAAAAAGTCATGACAGGATTAACCCTGGATTCAATGGTTTATCTATCTTCATGGTTCTGTAAGTTAAACAGCAGCTCTAGGGGGGGAAGTATTTTACTATTCATTGGGCAGCTAATTCAAATATAGCTGATGAATTTTTATCGTTTATTATTTGAAAAATAGAGCTAAATGAGAGGGAAGTAAAATCCTTAGATTCTATTAGAAGTAAATAATAACGATAACATCCTATATGAAAGACCTCTTCTTCCTCAGGCGTGTGTAAGCAGAGAGCCTAGAGCTAGGTTGTACAGTTATATGAATCAAGTTATAAAAAAAAAATGGTAAAGGAGTGTACGGAATGAAAAATAAAATAATGACAGGATTTTTAATAACATCCATTGTAACTGGAGCAACTATTCCTATCAATACTCTGGCAACACCAATCGCTCAAGCAGAAACTCAACAGGAAAACATGGATATTTCTTCATCATTACGAAAATTAGGTGCGCAATCTAAATTAATCCAAACGTATATTGATCAATCTTTAATGAGTCCTAATGTACAGCTAGAGGAAGTCCCAGCTTTAAATACAAATCAATTTCTAATCAAACAAGATATGAAAGAATGGTCATCGGAACTCTATCCACAGTTAATTCTATTAAATTCAAAAAGCAAAGGATTTGTAACGAAATTTAATAGCTATTATCCGACATTAAAATCGTATGTAGACAATAATGAAGATAGAGAAGGTTTTTTGGATAGACTTGAAGTACTTCAAGAAATGGCTATGACGAATCAAGAAAATGCGCAACGACAAATTAATGAGTTAACTGATCTTAAATTACAGCTTGATAAAAAATTAAAAGATTTCGATACTGATGTGGCAACTGCGCAAGGCATATTAGGTACAGAGGGAACAGGAAAAATAGATCAGTTAAAAAATGAAATATTAAATACCAAAAAAGCAATTCAAAATGATTTACAACAAATTGCATTAATACCAGGAGCTTTAAATGAACAGGGATTTGCTATATTCAAAGAAGTTTATAGTCTTTCAAAAGAGATTATTGAACCGGCTGCTCAAGCAGGGATGGCAGCGTATAACAAAGGAAAAGAAATTAACAACTCTATTCTAGAAGCTGAGAAAAAAGCAGCGCAAGAAGCGACAGAACAAGGTAAAACTGCTCTAGAAATTGAATCGGCCAAAAAAGCAGCTCGTGAAGCAATTGAGAAAAGCAAACAAGGTGAAATAGCTGCAGCTGCAGCCGCAAAAACGCAAGAATATGACCTGATGAAAGCCATTGATACTGAAAAAATTAAGAAAACATTTGGTGTCTTCGCAGAAGTAAATAAACTAACAGCAGAGCAGCGAGCATATTTAGATGACTTAGAGAAACAAAACCAAAAAATATATGATTTAACAACGAAACTATCAATAGCAGATTTACAAAAATCAATGCTTCTTCTTTCACAAAATGATTTGCATACGTTTGCAAACCAAGTAGATGTAGAACTTGACCTACTAAAGCGCTATAAAGCAGATTTGGATCTAATAAAAAATAACATTACAAAATTATCTATTAATGTTGATGCAACTAACGAGCAGTCTCAAAAAGATACATTAAGACAATTAAAAAATGTAATAAGTTACCTTGAAGAACAGGTATATAAATTTTAATATTACGTTTTTTGAAAAAATATAAAGATTCTAAGAATCTAGCGAAAGAAGGAGAATAGTTATGAAAAAATTCCCATTCAAAGTGCTAACTTTAGCCACTTTGGCAACGGTTATAACTGCTACTACTGGTAACACTATTCATGCGTTTGCACAAGAAACGACCGCTCAAGAACAAAAAGTAGGCAATTATGCTTTAGGTCCTGAAGGACTGAAGAAAGCATTGGCTGAAACAGGGTCTCATATTCTTGTAATGGATTTGTACGCAAAAACAATGATTAAGCAACCGAATGTAAATTTATCTAATATCGATTTAGGATCAGAAGGAGGAGAGTTGCTCAAAAATATTCATCTTAATCAAGAACTGTCACGAATCAATGCGAATTATTGGTTAGATACAGCGAAGCCACAGATTCAAAAAACAGCTCGTAATATTGTAAATTACGATGAACAATTTCAAAATTATTACGACACATTAGTAGATACTGTACAAAAGAAAGATAAGGCAGGTCTAAAAGAGGGCATAAATGATTTAATTACAACAATTAATACAAATTCAAAAGAGGTTACAGATGTAATTAAGATGCTACAAGACTTCAAAGGGAAACTATATCAAAATTCTACAGATTTTAAAAATAATGTTGGTGGTCCAGATGGGAAAGGTGGATTAACTGCAATATTAGCAGGTCAACAGGCAACGATTCCACAACTTCAAGCTGAAATTGAGCAACTTCGTTCTACTCAGAAAAAACATTTTGATGATGTATTAGCATGGTCAATTGGTGGTGGATTGGGAGCAGCTATTTTAGTTATTGCAGCTATTGGAGGAGCAGTTGTAATTGTTGTAACTGGTGGTACAGCAACACCGGCTGTTGTTGGTGGACTTTCAGCTCTTGGAGCAGCTGGTATCGGTCTAGGAACTGCAGCTGGTGTCACGGCATCTAAGCATATGGACTCCTATAACGAAATTTCTAACAAAATCGGAGAATTAAGTATGAAAGCAGATCGTGCTAATCAAGCAGTTCTTTCGCTTACTAACGCGAAAGAAACATTGGCATATCTATACCAGACTGTAGATCAAGCGATATTGTCTCTAACAAATATTCAAAAGCAATGGAATACAATGGGCGCAAATTATACAGATTTACTGGATAATATCGATTCTATGCAAGACCACAAATTCTCTTTAATACCGGATGATTTAAAAGCTGCTAAAGAAAGTTGGAATGATATTCATAAAGATGCAGAATTCATTTCAAAAGACATCGCTTTTAAACAGGAATAGAACTGAAAATAAAAAATTATATTGGAGGAATATAAAATGATGAAAAATATCCCGTACAAACTGATCGTTGCATCTGCTCTATTAACTATGACAGCAACTTCTGTAGTCTCACCAGTAGCAACTTTTGCAAGTGAAATTGAACAAACGAACAATGGAGATACGGCTCTTTCTGCAAATGAAGCGAGAATGAAAGAGACCTTGCAAAAGGCTGGATTATTTGCAAAATCTATGAATGCCTATTCTTATATGCTAATTAAGAATCCTGATGTAAATTTTGAAGGAATTACTATTAATGGATATGTAGATTTACCTGGTAGAATCGTACAAGATCAAAAGAATGCAAGAGCACATGCTGTTACTTGGGACACGAAAGTAAAAAAACAGCTTTTAGATACATTGACTGGTATTGTTGAATATGATACAACGTTCGACAATTATTATGAAACATTGGTTGAGGCGATTAATACAGGGGATGGAGAAACTTTAAAAGAAGGAATTACAGATTTACGAGGTGAAATTCAACAAAACCAAAAGTACGCACAACAATTAATAGAAGAATTAACTAAATTAAGAGACTCTATTGGACAAGATGTTAGAGCATTTGGAGGCAATAAAGATCTTTTGCAGTCGATTCTAAAAAACCAAGGTGCAGATGTTGATGCAGATCAAAAGCGTCTAGAAGAAGTATTAGGATCAGTAAACTATTATAAACAACTAGAATCTGATGGGTTTAATGTAATGAAGGGTGCTATTTTGGGTCTACCAATAATTGGCGGTATTATAGTGGGAGTAGCAAGAGACAACTTAGGTAAGTTAGAGCCTTTATTAGCAGAATTACGTCAGACCGTGGATTATAAAGTAACATTAAATCGTGTAGTTGGAGTTGCTTATAGTAATATTAATGAAATGCACAAGGCGCTTGATGATGCTATTAACGCTCTTACTTATATGTCAACGCAGTGGCATGATTTAGATTCTCAATATTCGGGCGTTCTAGGGCATATTGAGAATGCAGCTCAAAAAGCGGATCAAAATAAATTTAAATTCTTAAAACCTAATTTAAATGCAGCGAAAGACAGTTGGAAAACATTAAGAACAGATGCGGTTACATTAAAAGAGGGGATAAAGGAATTAAAAGTGGAAACTGTTACTCCACAAAAATAGGGAAATATTTATTCTGCTGCAAAGTGACCCGTAACATAGAGAGTCTATGATTACACTGTTAAACAGTAAAGCAATAATTAACAAATCCTTATATGTTAAAAAGGCGGAGTCTCATTAAAGACTTCGCCTTTCACTTATATATGAGTTTTATCCAAATAAAAAGTTAGTCATGTAGTTTACTTGTTTTTAAAAATTTGTAACAGAATTAATCAATAGGGGACAGGTTATATAGATTTGCTTAATAATATCGAATCTATGCAACAACATCGTCTTTTAATAAGAATAGGACTTGAAATCATACTCTATACAGGAGGAATAAGAAAAGATGAAAAAAAAACCTTATAAAATACTGGCTGTATCAGCATTTTTAATTATGACAACTACCTATGCAGTCGCACCAGTAGCAACCTTTGCAATTGAAACTGAACAAACGAACACTGGAGATATGTCTCTTTCAGCAAATGAAGAAAAGATGAAAAAAACTGTGCAAGATGCTGGGTTATTTGCAAAGGCTATGAATGAATATTCTTATTTGCTAATTAAGAATCCGGATGTGAGTTTTGAAGGAATTTCTATTAATGGGTATGCAGATTTACCTAGTAAAATTGTACAGGATCAAAAGAATGCAAGAGCACATGCTGTTACATGGAATACAAAAGTAAAAAAACAGCTTTTAGATACATTGACCGGCATTATTGAATACGATACAAAGTTTGAAAATTATTATGAAACATTAGTAGAGGCGATCAATAATGGAAATGGGGATACTTTAAAAAAGGGGATTACAGATTTAAGGGTGGGGATTCAACGAAACCAAAAGTCTGCAAAAGCACTAATAGAAGAATTAACTAAATTTAAAAACGCTATTGGAGAAGATGTTAGAGTATTTGGAAGCCATAAAGAGACCTTGCAATCGATTTTAAAAAACCAAGGAGCTGATGTAGAGACTGATCAAAAGCGTTTAGATGAAGTTTTAGGACAAGTAAACTATTATAAGAAATTAGAATCTGATGGGTTCATAATGGTGAAAGTCCCTTTTATCCCCACGCTTATTTCTGGTGGCATAATGATAGGTACTGCTAGAGATAATTTAGGTCGATTAGAGCCAGCTTTAGCAGAATTACGTAAAACTGTAGATTATAAAATTACATTAAATCGTGTAGTCGGAGTTGCATTTCATAATATTAGTGATATGCATAGTACGATTGATAGTGCTATTACTGCTCTTACTTATATGTCCACACAATGGGATGATTTAGACTCTCAATATTCGGGCGTAATGGGGCATATTGATAAAGCTGATGAAAAAGCTGATCAAAATAGATATAAATTTTTAAAGTCTAACTTGAATTCAGCTAAAGACAGTTGGAAAACATTAAGAGCAGATGTTGTCACATTACTAGAAGGCATAAAAATTGCAGAGAAGAAAGAAAAAGATTTTATGAATCTACTTCGTCCATCAAACGTTTTTTACTTTTATAAAAAAATCCATAACGCATACACTTTTGAAATAAAGACTGGAACAAATGCACCAAATGCGTCTTATAAAGTTATGAATTTAACTAAAAACACTGTTCATCATATGTGGAGTGGAGGGGCTAATACAAGCATGTGGGCTGACTGGCTTTCATTCAATCCAAATGATGAATTTGCGGTGGTAGCAGTAGTGGATGGAAAAGAATATGTTGTGTATAAAGACAAAGTAGAAAATATAATGAACTGAACCCCAAAAAACGCATTAATTGGAGATGGTACACTAAACTAGACACCAAGTTAATTGAAAAATTGACCGGCATATGGCTCCTTATTTCCTATAACACCTAGCTAAAGCAAAGGAATTCGTACATAGATTAGTTAACATTTATGTAGGTTTCATCCATTTTCAAAGATAGTTTTTCTTTTTTGTTTTATTTTTCAAAAATCACGAAGGAAATTTCCGCATTCACGAACTCAGCACATAATGGTTGTTAGATGAATTGACATACCACGTCCCTTTAGAATTTCAGGCATATTACGATAACTTAAAGAAAAAAATAATAGTAGCAAATGGCTACTATTATTTTTCTTAAACTATTTTTCTTTAAAATATCACATCTGTCATGTTCCTTATTTGCTTTCCCAGAATTTATTCTAGTTAAAAAAACCTTGCACTAGAACACATATTGTTCTGATGCAAGGTTCGCTGCAATATAAAATACACGACAGTAAGGGCAAGACATAAAATGTGGTTTCAAATGAAACATATGTATATGTGAAGTAAGGTAAAAAAGGGGCTGCTCATAACCAGTAGCCCTTCTTTATAACGTTATTTTGCAGGGAAATGTTCAAATATACGTTACATATTATATTCCTCTTTTTCGGAAGAGAAACAAGAACATCTAGCTTAAAAATTTTCACAACAGAGCCAGATAACGTGTTAAAGTATTAATTACTGTGCATGTAAAGATAAAAGAAGAGCCTTACAAAAAGATGTTTGTAATAGTTTAGCTTATACGATTTTAGGGGATTAATAGCATTTTATGCCGTTATTATTAACCTAATTTCCAAGAAATAGAGGTGAATGTAGGATGACTAAACCTTTTAAAAAAAATAGTCGTTATATGGTTGGGTTGGACAGTCTAAGGGGTCTAGCTATACTAGGTGTTATTTTGTATCATATTAATTTTAATTGGATGCCTGGAGGGTTTTTAGGAGTTACTGTATTTTTTGTACTTTCAGGTTATTTAATTACAGATATTCTAGCGATAGAGTGGAAGAGAAATAAGAGAATTGATTTAAAAAAATTCTGGCTTAGTAGGGCAAGAAGATTGCTTCTGGGAATGCTTGTTATGCTCGTTATAACGTTGGCATGGATTACGATGTTTCATAGCTCTTTACTTGAAAAAATGCGCGGAGATTCATTAGCGGCATTATTTTATGTTAGTAACTGGTGGTATATTTATCATAAATTATCGTACTTTGATAATTTTAACCAGCTTTCTCCATTGAATCATTTTTGGTCGTTAGCAGTTGAGGAACAATTCTATGTTGTTTGGCCGTTTATCATTAGTTTAGGGCTTTACTACATAAAAAAACAATCCCGTATGATTTTATTAATTTGTCTGGGAGCCGTTGCTTCAGCTTTAGCGATGGCAATTTTGTATGAACCTGGAGCTGACCCAAGCAGAATATATTATGGTACAGATACGAGGGCCTTTTCCTTACTTATCGGAGCGGTACTTGCCTTAGTTTGGCCAAGCAATAGGCTTGCAAATAAAATTATTCCAAAGGCGCGTTTCATTCTTGATGTAGTGGGGGCATTGCCCTTATTATTATTTTGGTTATGTTTTGGAAGACCAATCAATATGATCCATTTCTATACAAGGGAGGAATGGTTCTCTTATCAATTGCAACAGCATTGTTAGTGGCAAATCTAGCTCATCCAGCTAGTCGTATTGCTCAATTTTTACGATTTAGACCTTTACGTTGGATAGGGATAAGATCGTATGGTATATACCTCTGGCATTATCCAATTCTTACATTGACGACTTCAAAGGTAAATGCTGGGGATTTTTCACTAATAAGAGCAATCCTTCAATTTCTTTTGATTATATTGATTGCGCAAATTTCATGGAAGTTTATTGAAAAACCAATCCGAGAAGGAGCGCTCCGGAACATTCAGTTTAAGAATTTAAGAATTCAAAATGTCACTTTAGGTGTTAAGTTAGCTTTAATTTGTACATTATTCGTTTCGTCGATAGCAGTCGTAGGGTTATCAAAAGCTAGTAAGGCTAAGGAGAATTCTCAACAAGATAAGGTGGAAGTAGCACAAACACAACCGTCGCCACATCCAGTTGCAGTTTGGGAAAATCCAAATCAAGAGACGCCTCAAAAACAAGGGGAATCAAGAGAAGTAAATTCTGCGCAACCTAAAAATTCACTCACGGTTACTGCGATAGGTGATTCCGTTATGATTGATATTACTCCGTATTTAAAAAATACTTTTCCTGATATTAGGATTGATGCGCAAATTGGTCGCCAGCTGTCAAAAGCGATTCCGGTAGTTGAACAGTTAAAATATGAAGGGAATTTAGGAAACTATGTCATTATTGGATTAGGTACAAATGGAGCCTTTACTACTGAGCAACTTGTTTCATTAATAAAAGTAATTGGAAACGAACGTAAAATCATATTTATTAATACGAGAGTACCACGTCCGTGGGAATCAATCGTGAATGAGAGACTGAAAGTAACGGCATCTGAATATCCGAATGTAACTCTAGTCGATTGGTATGCAGCAAGTGCTGGAAAGAAAGACTACTTTGCACCTGACGGTGTGCATTTAACCAAAGTAGGTGCAGAAGCATACGCAGCACTTGTAGCCAAAGCGGTGAAGCAATAATTAACCATGTTTTATTAACTTCTGTTGGGTAAGGAAATGATTCTGGGTATGGGGTGCCACTCTGAGGTTTAATTACAATTCAAAAAAGAATATTATTCATGTTCTTCTAATCTACGATTTAGAGTGACCTGACTCACTTCTGTAATTTGACATGAAATATACGCAAACCTGAAAAGAAAAGGAACTAGAAGAGGCTATAAAAAATAAAAAATATGAAGTTGAAATATTAGGAAGAGGCTCCGCAGGTAGAAGCACTGCAAATACATTAAAAGAACGACTTGCAATGAAAAAAATTAATTCAAATCCACAAAGAATAGTTCTAACGAGAATACCAATGACAGATTCTTGTTGACCCAAAGAAGGTGGCTAGGCGCAAATGGCGCATAATGTAACTCTTGTAGCAATTCATTATTTTAAAAATAATAGAACAGGCGAATTTAATGATTTTAAATTTAAAAATTAATTTTTTGTTGATAGGAGCTTGTATGTAAAGGTACTATGTATAAAAAATTCAGGAGATACATTTTCAGAGGTTTTATTAGATCAAGGATATAATCGAGACTCTATTATAAATTTAGAAACCGATAAGGAATATGTGGTTTATGGTATTAATTCATTGAATGGAGCATTAGACTATCTAATCTTGGGTGAAAATGAAAACTTGCCTTCATGGTACCCAGCGGAATTGTTTGAAGTATCGAACCCTTTACAACCTTTAGAATGGTATTTTGCGGATCATAAACATAGTAAAGCGACAACAATAGAATATATATGGGGTTATAAAGAATTAGCTTTAAATGATAGACATGCTCTTGGTTTAATAGAAAGGGAGAATAAAGATATTGCAATATTTTTAAAGCGAAAAGCCGAAATTGAGGAATTAGAAGAATTGTAATAGTGAAGGAGTTGATTAATTTATAAAAAACGTAGGAATTAAATATTCCTACGTTTTTTTGTACATAACATTTAAATAAACACCTTATTTTTGGGGGATTTGCAGGTTCATATGGAAGATTCCCTGGTTTTCGATTTGAATCAATATGATACTATTTACATGTATTATCATGTACGGAATTATATTTTTTGCACCTGAACTGTTTATACTATTTGTAGGAATTTCTGTTTTTTTGTCGAATATATCTTTAATGCAAGGAGGGACATTACATGATTATTAAAGACTATTTCATCAATATTTCTATTTTTTCTTTATTAGTTAGCGCAGCGATATTTATTCAAGTGTTTTTGGTTCATTCCAGGCGATATTTCGAAAAATTCTATGGAGGAATTATTGCAGTTACTTTGATGCTCTTTTCTTTTCCATACATGGGATTTTCCTACGATCTTCGAGTTGTTCCTCTTATTCTATCTTTTATTTATTTTGGTCGCATTGCTGGCTGGATTACACTAATTAGCATAATTATAATGCGTATCTTTTTCATTGGTGGGTATTGGGAGCCACCTGTGATTGCATATTTAAGTATGAGTGTTCTATTTTCTACTTTTAAAACATATTTTAAAAACCTTCATCCTTTTAAAAGTGCATCTTTATATTTTTCTATTTTTGTCGGAATAAAGTGGTTAGTTGGTGTATTCTTTAATACTACGTTACTTTACTCTGGAGGTTTATTATATATAGCGTTAGGACTTTTAATTGGGCTATTTCTTATGGAAGCCTATCAGAGATTGTATTATTTAACACAGGACTTATCTAAAATGAATCGGGAATTAAAAAAATCCAAGCAAGAACTTACAGATACCGTACATGAGCTTCAAGGAGGGATTTTTAAATTTAAAAAAGTGGGTAAGCACTTTATACACACTTTATGTGATGGACAGTTTTATTATCAAAAAGGATTTTATTCTGAACAGGTGGTAGGAAAAAGCTTACGGACTATTGATGCTTCTATTGTTCCACCACATTTAGTTCCGCAATTGATGAAGTATTATCTTCAGGCATGGGAAGGGAAAGAAATTATATTCGAATTACCCTGGCCAGATGATAAAACAATTATTCTTATTGCACTTAGGCCGATTAAACGAAATGGACAAGTTATTGAAGTTGTTGGTTCTGCAGTCGATATAACCGAAAGAAAAAAGGTAGAATCAGAATTAAGGGCTACCAAAGAATTACTAGAATCATTTATAAAGCATAATGTAGATGCTATTACCATTTCTGATCGAAAAGGGCATATTTTACAAGCAAATAAAGCTTATGAAAAGATATTTGGATGGTCACTACAAGAAATCGTAGGTAAGAGATTACCCTGTGTACCAGATTTCTTAATGGAAGAATCACTTGAAAATATTCAGGAAATTCTAACAGGAAAATCCGTAGTTACTAGATTAGAAACTGTTAGACGACGTAACGATGGAAGTCTACTTGATGTCAGTCTGACAGTTTCTCCTATACTAGACGTAAGAGGAAATGTAATAGCTTTATCTGCAATATGTAGAGACATCTCTGAAAGAAAACAAGCAGAAAGAGAACGACATCGATTACACCAACAATTAAAAGATAGTGAAATGAAGTACCGTGCACTAATCGAACAAGCAACTGATGCAGTATATGTAGTAGAGCTGAATGAAAATCATGTTCCAAGTCGATTCATTGAGGTAAACCCTGTTGGTTGTAAAAGATTTGGATATAGTAGAGAAGAGCTGCTCTCGTTACCATTTCCAAATGTCGTACCACAAGATTCTAAAATGATTGTAAGGTTATTAGAAAAAATTAGAGAGGGACAAACTTCCTTCACTTTGCAAGATGAATATGCTTTTCCAACAGGAAAAATAATAACTACCGAGTTTAGTGTCCGTGTTTTTAACTTAAATGGTAAAAAGGTTTTCCTGAGTATTTCTCGTGATATCACTGAACGGCTAAAAACAGAAGAATTACTACGAAAATCTGAAAAACTTGCTGTCGTAGGACAATTAGCGACTGCAATGGCTCATGAAATTAATAATCCATTAACCGCAATGAAAGGGTTTATGCAATTACTAAAATCAACGGAAACTGAGAATAATCAGGGTTATATAAATATAGTATCATCAGAGATTGAGCGTATAGAAAGTATTACTAATGAATTTATGGCGGTAGCCAAACCACAGGTTGTAAAGATACAACCTAATGATATTAGTGTGCTAATGGATCAAGTTTTAATGCTACTGCAACCTCAAGCAATGATGAATAATATAAAAATTAGAATTGATTTTACACCTGGTATTCCACTGATTCCATGTGAAGGAAATCAATTAAAACAAGTATTTGTTAATATTATAAAAAATGCAATTGAATCCATGCCAACAGGAGGAGAAATTTTGATTCAATTTGATAAACTTGATAATAATCAAATAAGGATTCGCTTTATCGATCAAGGATGTGGGATTCCAAAAGAACGTATACCATATTTAGGAGAACCTTTTTACAGTATTAAGGAAGAGGGAATCGGTTTAGGATTAATGGTCTGTTATAAAATTATTGAAACACACCAGGGGAAGGTATTTATTGAGAGTGAAGTGAATAAGGGAACTATAGTTGAAGTAACTCTTCCAATTTGCACACTTCAAAATTAATACATTCTTTTACTGAAATTTTATAAATGAGTAAGCAGTTAGCTTTGGCTAGCTGCTTTTTTGTATATATTGTAATCGATTCTTCATATTACGGCTTTTTGATGTTTCATATATAGATTTTATGGCTTTTAAAAACTCTGTAAGTGTTTTGTAATATTTACGAGAGACTTTTTTAACAGTTATGAGAGAGAAAAGAAAGATTTGTTATATATGATGAAATTAATCTTACTAGTAGGTGTTCTAATGGAACTAGAAACCAAGGAGGAAAAATAACAATGAAACAATTGAAGCCAGCAATTAGTGTATTAGGTAGTGTATCGATGGCACTGACTTTAGCATCTCCTGCTTTAGCAGATGTAAAACAACCGAATCCAGGAGGTACAGTTGAAATATTCAAAGAGAATGCAAATGTAAAAAAAGAAGATAAGAATTTCACGCTCGGATCTGATGGGGAAATAGGTTCACTCATTACACAAAACATTGAAATGGCAAACAACGATTGGGATAAAGATGGTATTTCCAACGACTTAGAGATTAATGGATATAAAATTGAATTCAATTCACAAACTGGAAAAAATGAAGCGAAAGCATGGGATACCGAGAAGGATAAAGGGAAAACAAAATTTATATCGAATCCTATGAATGCAAATACGGATGGTGATCCTTTTACTGATATGTATGAGGTTGAGAATTATAACAACGATTCTGATACTAATTTCAATCCGATAGTTGCCAACATGCCGAATTTGCAAATTGGTGTCAAACGAATTGAAGTAATTCCTATTGCAACCATTACGGATAATAATGGCGGATCAGTTAGTAGAGGATGGGAAAAAAGTGTATCTACACAACATTCATTTAATGTAGGTTTAAGTGGTTCAGGTGGTGTAGAAGGCTCAGCAGCCGGTCCTGTTCCTTCCGGAAGTGTTTCAGCAAATGTGGGATACGGATATTCAAAAACAACTACGGAAACGGAGAGTTATACAAATAATTTCGATTGGTCTACTGCAACAACTGTGGATACAGCGAACGCAGCAAAATTACGGGTACATTTGGAATATAAGAATGTAGGAACAGCATCCGCTGAAAATGTTTCGCCTCATTTTAATATTCGTTTAGGAAACAAAATTATTAATACTGTAAAGGCAACACAAGATCGTTATAAAGCAAACTATTTAAGTACAGAAAAAGGTGGACGGAATAAAACAGAAGTAGTAATTGACAGTTTAGAAGGACAAGCAGATGCGAATATTGTCTTATCTTTGGATGAATTGAAAGCTGTTGAACAAGGGGAACTTCTTTCGATTGAAGTTTTACCTACAAGTACAATGGATTTATCTATTGAAAAAGGTGAAGAAATTATGCATTTGGGGGATTCAGGGAGATATGAGTCTAGAGTAAATGCAGCTACTGAACAATTAGAAACAGATATAGGAAATATACCAAAGTTTAGGGTATATACTCCTAAAGACAAATCTCTTGCTGATAAGCCAGTTTTATCCTATAACGAAGTTTTTCAACAGGTAAATATAGATACGAAAAAAGTAAATCATATTGTAAACAAGGCTAAAAGTACTAATAACGTATCAGTGGTTTCAGCTAATAATGGAACTGATGCATTGAACGATTTAAAAGCGGGACAGGGAGATCGCGGTTATTTACATAAAGACTCTGTACACGGAGCTTTTGCAAAACTACAGCAACCAACATTAGTAGAAGGTAGTTATGATTCTGTGACGCAAAAGATTAGGGCAACAATTTTACCTGGTTTATTTGGAGTGAGTAAAGATATTCCTACTACTTATAGTAAGAAATGGAGTGCTCCGTCACAAACAGTAACACTGGTTAAACGTGAAAATGGATTTACATATGAGTCTAGAGAAAATATACACCCTATTAAATCTGAAATTGCTGCGCACAGAAAAGTTACATTTGAAATCAATGACGCACACAATCTAACGCCTACACAAAAGATTGATACTGAAATTAAAGCTAATAAAGAATTTGAAGATTATGTAGTAGATAATTCAGGTGAATTTGTTACAGAAGGAGTCCCTTATACCGTGGCTTCATATGGAAATACAGCTTATTTGGGAAGTCATCATGCAGGGAATAAATGGGAGTATCTTTGGGCTGAAAAATCTAGCGATGAAAAAGTGAATGTAATTATTGAAAGAGTAGGTCAACCTAAACCTGGAAAACCAATTAAAAAGGATGAAGAGGTATTAATTAAATTTCAAAATCCTATTTATTCAGATTATGCATATTTAAAACTTCAAGATAGTTATATCCATTTAGATCAAAAACAGAACGCAAGTACTTTTAAATTTAATCATGCATATCCAAAGAATTTCACTGGACACCATAAGCAATGGAACATACTATCTAATGGTAATAAGTTAAAGGTAGGATATTTAATCGATTATATGAAATATGGTAATGGAGAGAATGGGACTGATACTATAGCATGGAATCTATCAAGAGTTCAGTAATAGGTAACAGTTCTGTTGCTAAGTTTGAAAAGAGAACCGGAAATGAATTGTATCTGAAAAGTTAGATACAAAAATTTAGGTTACTAGTAAGGAATGAGTTCGATGTTGAATCGGACTCATTCCTTTTAATTTATATATGATTTAGAAACTACTATTTTAAATACTTATCTAGTCATATAAGTAATCAAATGTTAAGATTACTATCTGTATTACATGATTTATTTTCCGAATTTTCATTCGTTTTGAGGGTTAAATGTGGAATTCTGATTTATTTATGTGATTAGTTTTTATATCTTTACCTATAAAGATATTTTTATTGGATAATAGAAAAAATAAATTTTTTGTTATTGGTGAAAAAGAAGTGAGGATAGTATATGAAGAAAAGAATTTTAATCGTAGAAGATGAAGAAAATATTCGAGAAGTATGCAAACGGTATTTAGAAAGAGAAGAATATGAAGTTTATACCGCTGTAAATGGTAAAGAAGGTTGGGATTTATTTCTTACACATCAACCAGATTTAATTATATTAGATTTGATGATGCCAAAAAAAGATGGATGGGAATTATGCGAGGAAATTCGTCAACAGTCAAATGTCCCTATTATTATGTTAACTGCTAAGGGAGAGGAAAGGGATCGAATTTTAGGCTTAACAATGGGGGCTGATGATTATTTAACAAAGCCATTTTCCCCTCGTGAATTAGTATTAAGGGTTCAAATTATACTAAGAAGAGGAAGCCATGTACCAATACAAGCGAAAGAATCCCTATTGGAAGTGATAGAGTTTCCAGATTTAAAAATATATCCAAAGACCAGATATGTACTTGTTTGTGATAAGGAAGTGGAGTTAACGGTGAAAGAGTTTGAGGTACTTTATCTCATGGCAAAGCATCCAAAACAAGTATTTTCTCGCTCGCAGCTTCTTGAAATAATTTGGGATTTTGGACATGAAGGGGCATCAAACACAGTTACCGTGTTAGTGAGTCGTTTACGTGAAAAGCTCGAGAAGCATACGATAAAGAATCGCTGGATTCATACGGTTTGGGGTATAGGATATCGCTTTGAGCCAAATGGAGGAAATGAAACATGAGATTACGTATTCAATTGTTACTCATGAATCTATTAAGTACTAGTATTATGGTAATTGCTATATGGTATAGTGATACGAAAATGTTACTTGAACCGGAACAAACGCGGTTATTAACAGTAATTGCATTTGTGGCATTCATTATTTCAACGTTTATTTATTGGTTAATGACACGTCCTATCATAAGATCTATACAAAATTTAATAAAATTGACAAAACAATTTAGTGATAGACACTTTAAAACGATGTATATAATTGGGCAAGAACCACGTGAGTTTAAAGAATTGGCAACAGCCTTTCAACAGATGGCAAAAAAATTAGAAGAAGGGTTTACTAAGTTAGAGGAACAGGAAAACTCTCGTAAGGAGCTAATTACCAATATCTCACACGACTTACGAACACCTATGGCTAGCATGCAAATGATGATAGAAGCATTACAAGATAACCTGATTGAAGATCCTGAAATGAAAAAGCAATACTTAGCAACGGTTTTAAAAGAAATAGAAAGATTAAATGGATTAATTAACGACTTATTTGATCTTTCAAAGTTAGAGTTTGAGCAAGTAGATTTTCACCCAAGTTTCACACATTTAGATAAAGTTCTATTAGATGTATTAGAGTCACATTCTGTCTTATTAGGAGACAAACAAATCCATGTGCAATTGGATGTCCCTGATACATTACCTCGACTTTTGATTATGCCTTGTAAAATAGAAAGGGTCATAGGTAATTTATTACATAATGCAATTCGATATTCTCCTATCTCTGGAACAATTGAATTGACTGTAGTGGAAAATAAACTAACTCAACAGGTTCAATTCATTTTGCGGGATGAAGGAATGGGAATTTCTCCAAATGATCAATTACGTGTATTTGAACGTTTTTTTAGAACAGATCGATCAAGAAGTTCACAATCTGGAGGTTCCGGACTTGGATTAGCTATTGCAAAATCATTGATTGAAATGCACAAAGGGGAAATTGGTGTAAGGAATCGCGCAGATGGTAAGCAGGGAAGTGAATTTTGGTTCACTCTTCCCATCACATCAGTAAAAAAATAAGATGGCTGAAAGACTTTTGTAACATTTACGTTAGAAAAATGAAAGACCTTCTTGTTAACATACTACTACACAGTATGATACAGGAGGTTTTTTACTTTATGAAAAGAAAATATGTATGGCTTATAGGTGGTTTGATAATTGTATTGGGGATATTATGGTCATTGTTCCGACCAGAGAAATTATTTATTGATAAGCACGTAAATGAATCATTGCCACAAACAGAGATACAATCAACTGAAGTAAGGCAACAAAGTGATCGAGTATTAAGGGAAGGTCAGTTTCAAACCGGTGTCCATGAAACAACTGGAACGGCAAAAATTCACCAATTAGCGGATGGAAAACGTGTTTTACGACTTTCTAATTTTGCAACATCAAATGGGCCAGATGTACGAGTTGTATTAGTTCCTACAAATCGTTTGAAAAATAATGAAGACGTAAAAAACTATCAGTATATTGAATTAGGAAAATTAAAGGGAAATAAAGGAGACCAAAACTACGAAATTCCTGAAGGGATAGATGTAAGTGAATATGGTTCGGTTTCTGTTTGGTGTAAAAGATTTAATGAAAACTTTGGTGCGGCTTATTTTAATAATTAAATATGAACTTAAAATTTCCTCTTACAGGCGAAATTCATATGAGATATGGTAATAGCTGCAGCGGACTTAGTTGCTAAGAAGGGCACTCATAAGAGTGTCTTTTTCATATTTCTCAATTTTTGTATATTTTAGAGCTATTGGACGTTTACGGAGAGATTTTATTTAGTGTGGAAGCGTACTGTCTGTGAATAGAAGGATGAATAATATGTTACAGGAAAACATAACTCTTTTATAACTTAATTTTGAAGGAACATATACTTTTTTCATTTATCGGCTTGTAAAGAAGTATGGAAATTAAAGTTTATAATTTAAAAGTCAGCTTAAAGATGCAATAAGCAATTTGAATAGTAATCTTAAGTAAATAAAAAAGAGAGAGGAGCATCGATGAGCTCTTCTCTCTTTTTAAATCTAATTAGGGTTTCCATAACTGTAAAGGGGATGGTGTAAATTGTTGGATATTACCAAAGTATTACTTTAAGTTAAGATTATAAAAAGAAGTTCCTTTTTTCTGAAAAAATTAATATTAATGCAAAATTAATGATTAATATTCAAAAATGATTTTATAGTTCATTAATTTATTACTTGCTATCTTTATTAATCATTTATTGCAACAGCTTTCATGTCCAAAATTAAATGTTTCAACAAAGGATAATATAAGTATCATTATAATGATTTTCCAATATAATCAATGTGTTAATGAAAGGAACTCTGTGTTATTTTTGCTTTTGGGGTACCACCCCATGCCCATCAAGCTAAAATTATATAAGTTTAATTTCATGTAAGATTTTTTCTTTTTTCTAAAAATCCAGTGTAAGTTCTTTAAAGATTTGCATACCAAAAAAGACCTATCGGGTTTCATTTTTTTGGATTACGCTACATGATTGTGAGGCATAGAAAAATTGTATACGACACCTAAAATATCAAATACTGTTTTCTTCTCATACCTATGAGATTTTCGTCCGTTTTTCTGTAAGAGATTGAACAGACGTAGTAGTATCTTTGATATATCTTGGATGCCCTTTTGTAGAGCTTGATAAAGAAGTGGAAAATAATCTTTTATGATATAGATTGCTTTATATTCGCTTAATTCTCGTTTCTTCTTGATGAGGAGTAATTGACGCATTTGAAACATAATGGAGGAACAAAGAAGAATACTTATTAATTGTCCGTATAAGTGACATTCTAGTCGTTCTAATTTTACAGAATTACATTGATGAATACGAAAAAATGATTTCCATGTTTTAAATATAAGTTCAATTTGCCATCGTAAGGAGTAAAAATCGTATACTTGTTCCTTTGGTAGATATTCCAAAGGAATATTTGTAATATAAAAGTTAATTGCACTGAGCCGCTTACTGCGTTCTTTATAGGTAATTTGCTTCTTATGTTCTTTAGATGCTAAATCCTTTTGTCTACGTTCCATTTGCGTTTCAGTTAATTTATACAGAATTAGTCTTGCAGGAAGTTTTTGATACATTCCAATATAAATTTCAGGAATTTCATATGTTTCACCTGACTGTAATTGATCAATGAATTGCTCCATATCTAATTGAATGTACTCAGAGTGCTTTTTTATTGTTCCATTTTGAAAATATTCAGGCTCATTATTCTTTTGATATATACGTGTATTGAGCTTTAATCTTGAAATAAAATAAGCATTACACTCTTCTATCGTATGTAAGTCTTTTAAGTCGAAGTATCCTAAATCACGTATACATACATCGTTCGGTTGAAGAGACGTTAAACAAGTAGAACCATACGTTTTATCATTGTGCTTTCCTGATCCTACATGAACATGTAGAAACTGACCACTTAGTAAATCATACTCTAGTTGAATTTTTACGCCAGCACCTTGACCACTACCACCGGAACCTTGATATGTAGAAATGAATTTATCCGGAATCTGAAAATGTGTAGAATCCAATACACGAATACGCCGAAAATAGTTTGTATACAAAGTTGGAATCTTGCTAGAAGAACAAAATTGTTGGTGAAGTAAATGTGCTAATAGTTGTTGTAAAAACTGAACAGCCTGAGAATTAAAACGCTGATTGAGTCCTTCTGGACTCATAGAAATACCTGTGTTAGCCTCTAATCGACTACATAGTTGTGTCAATGAAGTATGAGCTATATTTTGACTTAACCAAATACATAGAGCCACTAAATCTTGTGCGCCATACTTACTTTTTCGTTTCACAAATCCTACATTTCTTGCTAATTGCTCCAAAGCATGTGGTGACATATATCGTTGCAACTCTTTAGAAAACAATTCGAGTTCATCAGAAATTAATAAATTCATAGCAAAAACATCATCCTTTCTATCTATTTTTACAAAAAGAATAACGTTTTTTTCATTTTATGGATACAATTTTTCTTTAGCTCGATGGTGATATAGTGCACCCCTTTCTTTATTTGATATCAATAATGATAAAAAGCTAGCATAGAGATAACTTTTTTACTTAGATTAAGTGGTGTTATATTAAATGTAATTATATAGAAAAAACGTATTGTACATTATACATAGATGTACTTTTTTATTTTTTTTACAAAGTTTGTATACATTTTACGTTTTCAAACGTTAATTATATAGAAGGGAGAGTTAGATGAATCATGATACATTTGAATCGTTATTAGTAGAAAAATCCCAAGTTATTTATAAGTATTTATTAAAGCTTGGTGTAGGGGTAAAAGATGCTGAAGATATTGTACAAGATACATTATACAAAGCAATGTTTTTAATGGATGATATTTCGTTAGAAAAACTGACTCCGTGGTTATTACGGGTAGCAATTAATCACTATCGGGACTTATATAGAAAATCAAAACGTTTTAATCCGGTACCTATTGAGTCAGTTATACTTATTGGTCAAAAATCGTTAGATGAAATTATTCTAACGAAAGAATTCCAAGTGGAAATACAAGAAGTGCTGGAAACAATGAATCCAGATTATAAGAATATTTTATTATTGAAATATGATTATGAATTATCTTATAAGGAAATTTCTTCTTTATTAGACATGAAAGAAGAAACCGTTAAAACAAATTTATACAGGGCACGTAATCAATTTAAAGCATTGTATAGGGGGAAGCAACATGAGTCGGAAAGATTTTGAACTAGATATGGATGATAAACAGATGAAGGGGTTACTAAAGAAAGCAAAGAGGAAGCATCTTCTGCGAAATTGGATTATCTCTATATGTGCATCGATTGTCGTGATTATTGGAATTTATATTTCATCTATTTATTTTTCTCAAAAGACCTTTATTAAAATGGAAATACAAAGGAATGTATTGCATACTGTAAAAGGCCCTAATATTTTATTTAATGGACATACCAAATTAAGTATGGGTTTAACTGGCGGTACAATTATATATAGTTCTTATAAAAATATTGCTGGACAACCAGTTAAATGGATTGATGAAATATATGAGTATTCATCAATTTGGGGATATAGTCAATTGAATTTTAATGGAAATACAATATTAGACGAAGAATCTGGTAATAAGAAGGATGAATTTGAGACATTACCAGATTATAATAGTCAAACGATGCAGAGAGAAATGCGATTTTATTTACCGTTTGTTACATATAGAAATTATGTAAATGACCTTAAAAATATTGGAGAGCTTCAAAATAAAGTTGGAGAAATAGCTATATCTTTTGATAAAGCATATACAGTTGAGCAAATTGAAAAAATGTTACCAAAAGATGTACAACCAGTTTGGTATTGGGTAGACACATACAATGAAAATAGCCCAGATACTTATGTAGGTTTAAAAGAGCCTAAAACTGGTGCTGTTTTGAACGCTGTGATGTCTACGCATGTATATGGATTTCAAGGAATTTATACAAAAAAAGAAGAATATTCAAAAGAGAATGTAAAAAGAAATTCAAAAGATTTTATGGATGCAATGAAAAAATTAAATGAGAATAATCAACTTAATAATGATGATGTTCAAAATCATTATAAAAATATAAAAGGTATTTCTCCAAAAGATTTACCTATATATGGTGTAGTAATCACAGGAGCAACAGAGTCTTTGCAACAGTTACAAGACGCTCCTTATATAAAGGCAGCGGTCAAAGGAGTAATTGTTGATAAGCAGTAATAATTAGTCATTCAATTCATGATAAGTATAGGGTCCGTAGTACTTATGAATAAAAATTCCCTTTAAAAAATTTAAAGGGAATTTTTATTTACATAATCAGTATTATCCGTAGTCAACCATGTTTGAAATTTTTGTTTTGGAGTTAATCTGATTTTTAAAATTAATGGGCACGGGTTAGTACCCATGCTCATCAAGTGAATATTTTGAAGTATCCCCTAAACGAAAATTTCACCTTTTCATGGTTGTCCATAGGAACTTAATTTATTTTTTTCGTTATGGGGAGAAATATATTTCTTAGCTTGATGGGTATGTGGTGCTACCCCATGCCCATCAAGCTAACCAATTAAATTACTAGATATGAAACGATCCTTGTTTCAAAACTAGCAATTGATAGAAAAGTAGGCATGCTAAAGAAGCCTATTAAAACGTGATTTTTTCGCTAGGCAGATTGTCTATGCTTCACCGTCGTTTTATACACAATCCCTAGAATATCAAAGACGGTCATTTTCTTATACCGATGACATTTACGACCGTTCTTTTTGAGCAGCAGATAAAGACGATGCAAAATTTTCAAAAGTTCTTCTGTGCCAATGGCTATCGCTTGAAACAGTAGCGGAAAGTAATCTTTAATCATATAAATCGCTTTGTATTCACTTAGCTCCTGCTTTGTTTTTTCAAGCAGAAACTGTCGCATTTGAAACATCGTAGAAGAACAGAGGAGAATGCCGATGAGTTGTCCATATAAATGGCACTCTAGGCGTTCTCTTTTAATATTTTTACATTCATCAATTTTAAAAAATGACTTCCACGTTTTAAACAAAATTTCAATCTGCCAACGATGTGAATACAGTGAGTGCACGTAGTTCGTTGGTACTCCTTCTAGAGACGTGTTCGTGATATATACATTCATACCCATTAAACGTTTACTTTTATCCTTCATGACAATGCCTTTTTTCTTTTCACGTATCGCTTGGTTTTTCAGGCGTGTTTGCGTTTGATCATCGGTTAAACGATGGATAATGACACGTGCTGGAAGCTTCTGATTTTGTCCAATGTATGCCTCAGGGATTTCTATCGTTTCACCTGGGATTAGACCCGACATCATTTTTGTCATATCAAGCTGTATGTATTCTGTTTGCTTTTTTAACGTGCCGTTGTTGAAGTATTCTGGCTCAGGGTTCTTGATATAAATGCGTGTATTCAGCTTCAACCGCGAGATATAGTAAGCCTCTTTATCATGAATAGTTTGTAAGTCTCCTAAATCGAAGTAACCAAGATCACGTAAACACAAATCGCCCGCCTCTACGGTTTCAAGGCAGATGGTACCGTATGTTTTATCATTACTCTTTCCTGGTCCAAGCTGCACGTTAAGAAATTGACCACTAAGTAAATCATATTCCAATTGGATTTTCACGCCTGCCGTATTACTACTCCCGCCTGAACCTTGATAGTTAGTGGCGAAATGATCAGGCAGTTGAAACACTGTCGCATCTAGAATACGAATACGATTGAAAATAGAGATCATTTGTGCAGAAAGCGAGTGATTTGAACAGAGTTTTTGTGTGAGAAGGGAAGTAAAGACTTCTCGAAGAAATGCGACGGCTGCTGGATTAAAGCGTTGATTCAGTCCTTCTGAGCTCATAAGTACCCCAGTGGAAACTTCTAACTGACTGCACAATTGTGTAAGTGATGTGCTAGCAATTTCTTGACTAAGCCATACGCAAAGGGCAATGAGTTCGTTTGCTTGATACTTACTAGATTGCTGTACAAAGCCAACTTGTTTGGCAATATCTTGTAGGGCCACTGGAGATAAAAAGTATTGTAGCTCTTGAGCGAAAAGATTCAATCTATTTGAAATGATAGGATTCATCAAAACGCCATCCTTTCTTATAAACTGTTTACAATAAGCATAGCGTTTTTTCATTTTGAAGGTATGATTTTAACTTTGCTTGATAGGAATGTGGAGGGACCACTTTAAACAACAGGAGTGATTTTTTCATGAGGAAAAATGAATTTTTATGTTAAAATATTTAAAAGAATATAATAATTGTTATTTTTCTAACCGTTTGTATTGAATTATAAAATTTTTGGGGGAATAATTTTATGGTTAAACTAAGTGAAATAGTGTCTAAACTGGACATTGAACTTGATATAAAATCATTTGGGAAGGATTCTGCTTTCAGTCAATTCATACCAATGGTCTATGAACCTTTAAAGTTTGACTGGAAATCAGTTTTTGAAAAAGACTTTGTGGAATTATTTAATGGTCTAATGTTAAAAGGGGATGCAAATGTAAAGAAAATTTTTCTTGCCGTTTTCCCTACAGATGAAGTGTTGGAACGTTTTATAGAAGAAAGTAATAGCGGAGACTTACTTTTTATGCACCATCCCTTATTGATGGAATGTGGAGATCCAAAAGGAGCATGGGGCAAAGGCTTTGTTCCTATAAAAGAAAAATACATTAAACAAATAAAAGAAAAGGAATTATCATTCTATACATGCCATGTACCGATGGATTATCATGCCAATTTAGGTACAAGTGTAGCTATTGCTAAACAATTAAATGCAGAAATTATTGATGGGTTTTTAACAAGTTCTATAAATAATGAAGACCTAGTTCTAATTTGTAACATTGAAGAAAAGAGTACAAGTGAACTAACTTCTCACTTAAAAGAAATATTCGAAATTCCATATGTTGATTTTGAAGGTAAGAACATAAATAACGTAAAGAAAATAGCTATCGTTGCAGGTTGTGGCGACAAAGTAAGTTGGATGGAGGAAGCTGAAAAAAGAGGAGTTCAAGCTTATATCACTGGCGAAATCCATTGCCATATTGATAACGAATATGGTAAACAAAGATACAAACAAATGATGGATTATGTTTCTAATACTTCGATGTCTTTAATCGGCGTTTCCCATTCTGCATCAGAATATCTTGTCCATAAAACATTGATGAAGGAATGGTTTGAGAATAACTTTGATATTGAAACAGTTTTAATTCCACAGGAAAAATGGTGGTTATAAAGTTATTAAGTGATATTTAAAAGAGCTTGGGAATTCAAGCTCTTTTTTGCGAATTTAGCTGAGAATTATATCGTGAAAACTAGGTGCTTTAGTCTGTGCTTCTTGCTGAAGTTTTAAGTTTAGCACCCCAAAAATGAAAAAAACAAGCGGAATTTTCATAAATAACTGTAAAAAAGTAAAATTCTCGTTATGAGGGTGTCTCAAAATCTTAGCTTAATGGGCATGGGGCGGTACCCCTACAACTAAAAACAAAAGAAAAGGTACCTCTGCTGCAAGGTACCTTTTCCAAGGGGTATAACTCAATACCTAAGCGGCCGTTGGTTAAGTATACCGCTTATGAGTTATATTTTTATTATACATGGATCATATCAAAAATATTATCATTAGTGAAATTAACATTCATTATTTTGTAATTCTTAAGCTGCCACCATAATAATAATTCTCCCCAAGTTCCATAACAGCTACATATGATCCTGGCTTATATACTGATGTAATAGGTGTTACAAATCTACCATAATTATGCGCAGTACCAGAATCATAAATTGTTTTAGGAGTCTCAACCACAACATCATCAACTCAAGAAAATAAGTTACCCCAAAACACGATTAAATTAAATTTCAGGTCTATAAAAACATAAAATTCCCATTTAGGGGGTACTTTAAAATCTTCGCTTGATAGCAAAACATATCCTTATATATAAGGGGTTTACCTAAAATAGTTCGCCAGTCATTACAGTCATAAACTCCTTAAAAAACTTTTCATAATTCATTTGTATTGCAATCCTATGTTTTGGACGATTACCGAATGTTTCTGGTTCAAAGGTAGACCTAAAATCTCCTATACTTTGTCCTCTTACAGTATCAAGTACATTAACTGTCACTGCTGATTGATGGTATGTAAAAATATCATCACGATTAATCGCAATTAAAGTAAGTGCATCATGAACCGGGCTACCTTGTATTCCAGGAACTTTTTTTTGATAAAATTGATAATAGTAATAGTCTAAAAGAGGCTTTAAAAATTTAGTTTTCCCTTTAGAGTGGATATAATTGACCATTTCCGGTGTCACAATAGCCGATTGTGTAACATTCAAAGGATAAATTGATAGATTCTTTGCGTATCTCATTACAATATTGGCTGATCCAGGATCGCCATAAAAGTTAGCTTCAGCAATGGGAGTAACATTTCCTGGATATAGAAAAGCTCCTCCCATAATATAATAAGAATGTACATATTCCATTACATCACCATAAAGGAGAAATAAAGTTGCAAGTGAAGTTAGCCGCCCGGTATTCACGATAATAAGTTCATTTTTATGCTGCTTAATAAGTGTGAGAACCTCAAAAAAATTCTCAAATGTCTGAATCTCTAGTCCTGGATAAATGGGACCTATCCCAAATTTACCGTGAACTTCTGGATAAAAAGTTTCAGCTTCTGAAGACATGGAATGCTCCGCCCCACCAAAAACTTTTACATATTCTTTACCTACATTTTTAAGTAAAAAGCGAACATTTCTAACAACTTCAGCTTTAGGTACGTTCCCATAGTCTGCAACAATTCCTATAACATCAATTTTATCTGTCAAATGCGCATATATGATAGCTATCGTATCGTCAATTCCGAAATCCCCAAAAAACAGTACTTTTTTCCAAAAACAATAGTTCTCCTTAATTTAACTCAAATACCTTTTGTTCCAGAAGCAGTAAAAGATATGAAAGCCATCGCAGTATTTCTATCTCCAAACTTTGCTAAAGATTTGTCCAACTTATCAGGAAATTTTTGTATTAGAGAATATGATTCTTTAGAGGAACTAGTACCGAATGAAATGTCACTTACGTTTCCTAATCTAAAATCTTTTCCCTTAATACCTAAATTAGTAACTGATGAGTTTCCACAATGGGATACAGAAGATTTTCCAAACAATATGCAAGATAGAATTTTAGAACTTGAAAATACAAATGAGATAGACTACTACGAGGATATTTTTGAAGAAAATCATTATATGCATAAATTAGGTGGCTATGCTTGTTTTGCCCAATCAAGCATCCAATGGCCCGCGAATTATGAATTTATTTTTCAAATAACTGACGACCCAAAAGCACATTTAAATATTATTCATGGCGGAGGAATTTATTTTGCTAAAAATAGCAAAACCAATGAGTGGATCGCACGTTGTGATTTTTTATAGAATTAGAATATAAAGTGACGTTTTCTCGTGTAAAATCTTCCTTAAGTAAGTTAACCTTTGATAATTAACATTCTTTATCACCTATGAAAGTATCCTTTTATTATTCGTTTACCTTCAAATTCCTGAAACTATTGCCTTCCATCAATTTTCCTGAAATGCTCAATTTATTAAAAGAAATTATACATTAAAAATCCCTTTGGTAATATTTAATAAAATAAAGTATGAGTCCATCATAAAAAAAGAAGCTAATAATTTATTATTAACTTCTCAGCTTAAGGGAAAATAGTATCTTTCCATATTTTTAATATTTAGGTTGTGATTTAATATTGGTAAGATGAGCATCAAACATATCAATAATTTCAAGAAATCTATCTGCTTCACGAAATACATGTTCTGCTAATAATGGATGAATGGTACTCTTTATTTTACATTGCTCAATTAGATTACGTGCCGTTTTCTTAAAATCCCTAA
Source organism: Bacillus sp. WC2507 (assembly GCF_052656125.1). Classification (NCBI taxonomy): domain Bacteria; kingdom Bacillati; phylum Bacillota; class Bacilli; order Caryophanales; family Bacillaceae; genus Bacillus; species Bacillus sp. WC2507. The sequence continues at coordinate 251,585 of NZ_JBQXPN010000003.1, forward strand.
GAGATGTGACTGACACACTGATACGCTGTTTCTGGTAACATGCCTTCATCAGACATATGAAAGCGTGGAACGACGGATTCTCCTTCGCGGGCAAACAGAGGATTTACAGAAAATTCGTGAGGCAGCTCTTTTTGCATGTGATGCGCTAGAGACTGTGGATTATCTGGCATGATCTCTTTTCCTTTGTATGCATCGTTTTGAACCTCTGCTTTTCGATTCTGTGGCATATAAGCACCTCTTAATTAATTGTTTAATAAACATATTATTTATAAAAAATCATTTGTTAAACAAAGGGGACAATTCTATTGAACCACTCAACACAATACCTACTTTAGCTTGGTATTCGCAACTTCGGCAAACGAGGGGCGATAGAACGTTAAAGATTTTACGGTTGCAACGTTTTTCTGCAACCAACCTCATAACTTCAGTTTTTGAATAGCAATCTGTACAAGTAAATGATAGTAAACATGTTGGCCTATGCCAATTGACACTCATCTCCCGCCTACTCACTAGGCTTTGACCCTTCACGCTCCTTGAGGAAGGAGTCTTCTTGACTAAAATGATAAAAATGCACTATTTAATACAATGCGTACATCAATTTAGATCCAATAATTTCGAAAGCGTTCGCACATATAAATAGTCAAAGAAAAGGCACTCCTAGGAGTGCCTTTTCTTTGACTTGAACCACGTTCCTATATATATTCCCCATCCCATAAAAACACTTCCTATAAAACAGAATCTTAGACATCAATAGACTTTATTTGAAAAATAGTTTACATATGTATGGGTGTTAACAGTAACGCCACATCATGAATATGAGATGCGTTACGCCTTCTGGCCTAAGAACCTACTTTATAGAAAATACCTTTCTCATATATTTTACCACGTGTAACATTGAGTTTGTTAAGTATTTAATTAATATGCACAATTACATAGTAAATACCGTTTAAATAGGAGAATAAAAAAATGAAAAATAAGTTTTTTAAAACATATTCCAGATAATTCCTAATTTTTTATTAAGTATTTATTTTGTGCTCAATCATCGAAGGAAGTACTGCTTGCATTCCATTTAACAAACCTGAAACATTCACATCATACATTTATTTCCATTACCTTCACTAGAAGTTTGCGTTAATACGTGTTGCTAACACGGACTTGCAAACAAATAATGTATGTTTTCATACAGGCGCAGCAGGCAACTATGATAGGGGTAATTAACGTTCCCCTGCAGCAACCTCTACCAGTACTAAATCATAACGTATAAAAAAAGGATAGTGAAGATTATAAATCTGCATTTGATTTAATCTCAAGGTCATTACATAAAATAATATCCGAAGAAATGTCTCAATTAATATAGCTACAAATGGAAAATCTAAAAATATGCGTAATATCATTAAGCGTTAGAGTGATTAGAGATGAAAGAGAAGGATAAATATCGACCATAAATAAATGATTCGAAATGAAATAGATACTTTACATGTTTGTCACTCCTTTAGGTGGAGGAGTTATTATACAAACTCCAGGAGGACAATGACGTAAATTGAATGTTATAACTATAACGCAAACTATAAGAGGTGTTTTTTACCTGTTACTACTAGGCCGCAAGCAAATGTCAGTATACCTATTATAGAGTTAGCATAAATGTAAATTGGAGCTTAATAAAATAGTTATTGTATGATGAATAAATAAAAGAACCCGTTTGCTATAAATGGGTTCTTTCCACACGATGTGCAAGAAATTCAAGGAAATTGGACCTTAGAAATCTGTGGGTTCCTTGTGATAATAATGTACGGAATAGAATCAAAAAGGTGCATGAGAATAAAATAAAATCTGTATTTAAACAAAAAAAGCGCTAATCGAGAGCGTTCCTTATAGCTAATCATAAAACGAAGTGAAGAACTGATATTATGTAGAAAGTTAGTATTATTTTTTGAGAAACTTGACAACAAGATTGAGATTAATTCATCTACATGAATTATCTAATGTTATTGAACATAATAAATTCTTTTGCAATGATACATATTATTCTTATATAAGATGTTATTATTCGAACACCCAACCGTAAAAGGAGGAGCTATTTGTGTCTCAACATATAGAGATTATTTTGAGAACTTTGTTATCTTTCTCGATTTTATTTATCGGAGCAAAAATATTAGGAAAACAAATTATCGCTGAAATGAATACCTTTGATTTTATTGGTGCTATCTCTATTGGAAGTATTATTGCAAATTTGGCATTTAATTTGAATGTAAAAACTCATCATGCAGTTATTGCTTTTCTTATTTTAGTATTTATCATTTTATTGGTAAGTTACATATCCATGAAAAGTCGAATAGGCAGAAAAATATTTGCAGGAAATCCAACAGTCATTATTGAAAATGGAAAAATTTTAGAAAATAATATGCGGAAAATGCGCTATTCTCTAGATTATTTAAATCAACAATTAAGAGAGAATGGTATTTTTAACATTGAAGAAGTTCTTTATGTCGTAGTTGAAACAAATGGTAAAATATCTGTTTTGAAAAAACCTGAATACCGTACTGTTACAAAACAAGATTTAAATATAACAACAAAAAAAGAGTATAAACTTCCTATCGAGCTAATTATGGATGGGGAAATTATGACAGAAAACTTAAGGCAAAACAATCATACGGAGCTAGAATTACAGTGTGAACTAAAAAAACGTAACCTCCACTACACAGATGTTACGTATGCTGTACGTGCTGCAAATGGAAATATCTATATTGATACCTATAAAGATAATATTACCTCTCCAGTGGACCAAGAATAGGCTATTTCTACTAAAAATACAAGTGAATATATCGTTGTAATGCTTCCACAAATGATTATAGTTCATTTTAAATGACCTATAAGAAAACATCATTTTTTAATCAAACTTGTTTAGGGGGATTAATGTTACTTAAGTTAATGGACACGTGGTGCTTCCCAGAATAACAAATGAATACGACCAAAACATTGATTAATGTTCTTCGTTATTAGCGACAGGGTAGCTGTTTAAGGACAAAAAGGAATTCGCCAATTTTTTTGCAAAATGTAACGGGGGCTCTACCGATTGGATATGAACATACATAATTAAGGGATTCATGTATAACCAGTGATTATGTAAAGCACTGACAATAATTCCTTGTTGTACAATTGATTTCATAAATGCAGGGATCTCTTCCTGTAGAACCGCGATTTCACCTAGATTTAATGCATTACCATTTTGATCTAATGATTCAAAACTTACTCCGACGGGTACTACATAGGCACTTGTTTTTCCTTGAATAAACACCTTGAAATTGCGGTGAAAAGACACCGAACAACCACCTTGATTTATTTTACACTTGCCTTTAAGAATTGTAGCAAATTGATCTGAAATGAAATTAAAATTGGACATAAATTCAATTCCTTTCCCGTGCTAAATTTATTCATTTAGAGATTTAATTTAAAAATTATATTTCCTCTTTTTAAAGAAAGGAACTACTTATAAACAACCTTGCTCTAAAATAAACAGACCGCGATGTGCAATATGTACCCTGTATATTTTAGAAGAAATATAAATGATATTTCCCAACAATCATAACTTAATGAACACTTTCTATATATCATTAAAGAATTCATAAAGTAGGCGATTGTACATCATTAGTTTATGTAGGTTAGATAAATATGTGCCTTAATAAGTCCATGTGTTTCTAATGGTACTAATTCATTTGATAGATTAGCATTATTTTTATATTTTTTAGTGCACAAAATTAATACTTACTTTTTCACATTGTTAGGATACTAAAAAGAATGGAGATTCTAAACTTATGAAATTAAAATCATCAAAATCTAAAGGGGTATGGAAGAAAAGAATGTTTATATTACTTACGATTATTTTCGGACTAATTGTTGCGGGGATTAGTTATTGGAATCTCTCTCCTAATCCAAAAGCATTTCTTATAAAAAAGGCGTTTGAAGGTGGAATGTTTGTTCAATCCGATAATTATAAAAATGCTATAAACGAAACACAAATTGTTAGGGATATCAATTATAATTCTAAATTTCCTGATGGCACATTAGATATTATTTATCCAAGAATTCATAATGAAAAAACACCTGTTATCTTTTGGGTGCATGGGGGTGGGTTTGTTGGTGGAGATAAATCCGACATTACTGGTTATGCAGTAGAATTAGCGGCTAAGGGGTATACAGTAATCAATATAAATTATGCTCTGGCTCCTAAAAGGAAGTATCCTACACCAGTACTTCAACTTGGTGAAGCTTACGAATATATAAAAGAAAATACGAAAAAATATCATTTGAAATTAGATCGCGTATATTTTGCAGGAGATTCTGCTGGAGCACAAATATCTGGACAATTCGTTAATATTCAAACCTCTCCTAGGTATGCAAATTTAACTAAAATTGATCCTATTGTTGAACCTTCAACAATTAAAGGTATATTACTATTTTGTGGTCCGTATGATATGCCTGCATTAGCTAAAATGGAAACAACTAAAGAAGTGCAAGACTTTATGCGTACCACTGGCTGGGCTTATTTTTGGAAAAAGGATTTTGAAAGCTTACCTGAAATAGAAATTGCTTCAATCTTTAAACATATAACAAAAGATTATCCACCAACGTTTATTACAGATGGAAATAAAGCATCATTTGAAGAACAAGGCAAAGCAATGGCTTCGGCATTAGAAAGTAAGGGGGTACCTGTAGAAAAACTCTTTTTTGATAAAAATATTTCTGGAGATTTAGCGCATGAATTTCAATTTAAAATGAATACACCTGCAGGTCAAGAAGCTTTTAACAAAGCTCTTGAGTTTTTAAATACATACAAATAATATTTCTAACGTTGGTTAACAAATAAATAAGTTAAGCCTTTCTTAAAAAAATAAAGTGGATTTGTATGTCTATTTCTGTATTTGATGAATTACAATTAATTGCACAATGGATTTATAATTTTTCATCCTAAAATACCTTACTAAATCTAGCTGAAAATGTTGTTTTTTTCAATGAAGAAGTAAATTTGGAGCGAAAGACTTATTGGTTATATTATGTTTTTGTTAATTTCAAACATATCTCATAAACGCCGTTATTTAATCGATTAGTATTTATGTCTGTGTTCGACTAGCCAAACGAGTTAAATAATTCATCTGTTAGAGCTATCCTTAAAGAGGGATAGCTCTTTTCTAGTATATATTTCATTCTACTAACAGAACCTAACTACAACCTATTAAAAGGAATGTTAAGTGAGTGGAATTGTTAAAGTTGGAATTAGACCTCTGAAATCGATGGGACAAACAGTTGGACTTGTAATTAGAGAAGTGGCGGTGAATATAGGGATTGTAGATTCGCTCTTAGTATTATTGTTTTAGTTATTTCGATTAGTTTTAGACTGTATGGAATCATTTTAAATCTTATTACACTTACGACTCAAATAATAAATTTAAAAGCGTTGGTGTTCCTTATACAACTCCTATTACTCCTGCATTTTTTAAGATTGAAAAGAAAAATTTATTCGTCTATCAAAAACGATATTGACAGATGAATCAGATTAATTGTGAATGAAAGATTTTATAATAAATCTAGAGAAGCAAAAATAATTGAAATCATTTGAGCATAAAGATGAAAAACTTAGACATTGGCGACTTGGTTTTGTGGCATCTTCAACTAATATTGATATAGGTGCATTGTCTATGTCTCGAGATAATGCAATACAAGTTTTATTTTCAGACGGTGGGATTATTTTGATTGCATTGATATGAACTTTGTTGTGTTAACGCCTTTACTAGTTTTGATTGTATATAAGCTAAAATAAAGGAATGGTGGAAATGAAATGTCTTCTTAAAATTATAACAATTGCGCTTATAGTTGGGGCTATCAGCGGTTGCTCTGAGTTAGCAGAGATAGAAGAAAGAGGATTTGTAGTAGGCGCGGCTTACGATATTGTTAAGGAAAAGAAATCAAATCCAATTATGAAAGGGACATATCAGATGGTACTTCCCAGTAAGTTAACGCAGCAAGGTGGAAAAGGGGCAGGAAATAATTATATTAATGTGAGTGCAAAAGCAGATAGTGTATTTGAACAAATACGAACTATCACTAAAAAAATTAGTCGTGAATTATTTTTTCCGCATATACAAGTAATCATTTTTTCTGAAAAATTACTCGCGAATCCTAATGTTTTACAAAATGCGCTAGATGTGTATATTCGTGATCATGAAATGAGAAGAAACATCCGTCTATTTGTTTCTGAAAAAAATGCAGAAGCTATCTTGAAGCAAAGTGCAAAACCAGAAAATTTACCGGCACAGTATATTGATATGCTAGCTGAACACCTTCCGAAAAATGCTCAAATGGTTGAGGCAGCAAGAATTGGTGACGTGCAAGAAAAGATAATTTCAAAACGAAGTTTTGTACTGCCTGTCTTAAGGCCAACAAAACAAGGGATAGAAATGAATGGGGCTGCGTTGTTTCGTGGGAAGGATAACAAGTGTGTTGGAATGTTAAACGGAGAACAGACAGTGGGAATGAACTTTGTAATTGGTGAAAAATTAGGAGGTTATTTTACCATACGTAAAAAGAATCAGCTTATTACATATGAAATTCATAAGCTACACCGAAAAATAAAGGTATTTACTGAAAATACTAAAAAACCGAAGTTTGATATTCATCTATTTCTCGAAGGTACTTTGGCGGAGTTGCATTTTAGTGATCATAAAAAATTTATGAATGAAAAACGCTTAACGAAGGATATTTCAAAAGAGATGGAGCAAAAGATTCAAAAATCAATAAAGCTTGTTCAAAAAAAATATAAGGTTGATGTATTAGCGTTAGGAGAAGTATATAAGCGGAATAATTATAAAGAATGGAAGAAAATAAGTAAGAATTGGGATCAAGGTGAAAATTATTTTAGTAATGCTGAAATTAATGTTCATGTTCATCCAGTAATTGAACATTCAGGCTCAGCTTTACCGAAGAGAGTAAAATAAGGTGACTTGAATAGCTAGCCAAAGCTCACTGTTATAATCAGGGATGTTCCTCTAGATGTAATTATTAATCAACTATCGTACTATAAATAGTATAGGTGGAGTTTGTTTTGGCTTATGTACATATGGATATAGCAAGTATAAAAGTGAAAAATTTGAAGAAGATGAGCTATAATGATTAACTCAAAATACCTTTCATTAGTTATTAATGAAAGGTATTTTGAATTATCTTTATTGATGTAGCGATAGACCCGATTGCATTTTTTCTTTAATAATCAGTACATGCTATATAAGAATTAGGTTAATTTTCTGGAAACTAAGTGTATTTTTATCGTTGTGGGGTGACACCAATACAATAGATTGATAGGTATGGGGCAGTATCCATATCTATAAACTTCGCTACACCTATATTCACTACTGGGTTACGTAACTTTAATCAAGTGAAAAACAAGACTCATTTTGTAAAAACTGAAACCAACGTTTTCTAAATTGAACTTGAGCCATATCTGCATGAACATGGGCTTCCATTTTTAAAGCTTCTGGTATAGGCCTAGGATGTTGATTTTCTACAATAATTTGATCCTCTTTTAGTACTTTTAAACTAAATTTAGCTAAGATTTGATCTAGAAAAGGGAAGTGCTTTAAAAATGTCCTTCCGGTATATCCCATAATTAATGTCTCTTCTTCATCAATTGGTGTAAACGTAATGTACTGAATAAATGACTCATTCTCCTGCTTTCCACTGTGAAGCATCCATTGATGTGGGAATTTGTATTCAAGGTAAGCATCACCATTTGAGAATATAAACTGATCCAGTGTGCCCTCAAGCTTATAATTGGTTGATTCAGCTTTTGTTTTTCTACCAATCGTTTTTTTATGTACATAAGCAAGGTGAGCAATATCCAGCACAGATTCGATTGATCGAGTAAGGTGTGCATTCCATGTGGCGTGGAAGGAAGAGAGTTTAAAAGGAGTGTTCTCCATTACATGAAAAGTTTGCCATTCAGGTGGAGCTTCCTCACTATCAGGGTATATCCAAATCAATCCAATCTTTTCTTTTACAGGGTATGAGAAGGTATGAGCAAATTTCGGGATAGGTTTATTGGGTTGGGATGGAATTCTTACACAAGTACCACAACTATTGAACTCCCAACCATGGTAGGGACAGACTAGTTTGCCATTTACTACTTGTCCTAGTGACAAGTCAGCGCCACGATGGGGGCAGTAAGGTGATAAAGCCTGAACTTCTCCTTTTTCATCCCGATATAATACAAAATCTTTGCCAGCAACTCTTTTTTTTACTGGCATCTTTTTTATATCTTTTGAATAACTCACAGCATACCAATTACGTGGGAATACTCTATTTATATTTAGAGTCATTTATTTTCTCCTTCTTTTTTATTCACGTAGTAGATTTTAATGATGTCTACTACATATTGTCTATTTTATGCTATAAAATATTTTAAATGTTCGTTTAAAACTAATAAATTTACAGTTTGATCTAATCATTATGAAAACGTGTATAATCTCTCTAAATGTAACAAAGATGACTATAGTACAATAGATTTTAAAAAGGAGAAAGTAAATAAACCCAGATTCACGGATAAATAGGATCAAAAAGAGAGGGAATTATTTTTATGGAACGATATAGCATTTCAGATACGGTGACACATGTATAACCATTGTTTTTAAGGTGGATCAGGATGCTTTCTAATGCTTCAACTGTCTGAGATGTCTCAGAAAATTCGCTACCATTCCAATCATGAAGTAGAATGATATTTCCAGGCTGTACACCTTTTATGATATACTTTGAAATTTTGCTAGCTGCTGGACTCCTCCAATCTTGGGGATCCTGATGCCACGACCATAAGATCACAAGTTTTCCGTTTTGTATGGCTGTATTAATAATTAAATCATTATGTAGCCCTCCAACTGGACGATACAGAGTTGGTTTATAACCAGTAATTTTCTTGATAACTTCATCCGTTTGATTTAATTCTGATGTTAATTTAGTTGCAGTAATGTTTTTATTATAAATGTGATTATAAGTATGATTAGCAATTTCGTGTCCTTCTTTTACCTCCCTTATTAAAATAGCGGGAAACCTTTTAACTTTATTACCTGCTACGAAAAAGGTTGCTTTTGCATTGTATTTAGCTAATATATCAAGTATTTGAGGGGTGAAAATAGGATGAGGACCGTCATCAAATGTTAGTGCAACGATTTTCTCCTTTGTATTTACCTCCCAAATTACCTTCCCTGTTTTTTCATATTCCTTACGACTATCTGTAAAAGCATATATGGATATTGGTTTTGAACAAAGAGAAATTATAAAAAAAATGAGGAATATCGAATTTTTTTTCACAACTAATACACTCCTATGAGATACAAGTAAGTTTAGTTTATGGAGTTATTACTAAATTATTTAATAAAAAATTTTTAAATGGTAGCCTAATGGACATGTGATGAGATCCCTTTTAGAATTAAGTAGCTTTATGTTGAATTGGGTTAATTGACTTTTCTCTGAAAGTAGTCCATGATAAAATGGTTCATTTATGAACAGTTCCATGATGAACTATATAGAGATAGAGGAGTTACTACAATGATACAAAAAAATCAAAGTCTTAAAATAGAGGCAGAAGTTGTACAGTCATTTGTAGCAATAAATAAAGAAATTATAAAATTTACAAATCGAAATGCCTCTAGTTTAGGATTAACAGTACAACAAATGGGAATCTTAAACACAATTTATGGAATCCCTAATATCACCCTTAAAAGTATTTCTGAACGGCTTTCAGTTCCTAAGAGTACAGTGAGTGTAAATGTGGATGTATTAGTCGATCTAGGATTACTCGAGCGAAATCCCTCATCTGAAGATCGTAGGGAGATAAAATTGAAAGTAACAATGAAGGGGCAAGAAATATCACAAAAATCTATTGAAAATTCTACTTCCTATAAAGCAATGTCATTAGCATTAGAACAACTAGAGGAAACAGAAATTCAAACATTATTGCATATTCATAAAAACATATTAAATTCTTTACAACAGAAGTGAACTGCGAACGATCAGTCATTCAAGAATCCCATCCGTTACACCGTAAGGTGTAGGATTTGCGGCTTTAGCCGTGGGAGTGACAAGTTCTTGAAATTTTAAAAAAGCGTATACTTTTAGCGAGATAATATGCGGCTTTTTTCTAAAATGAATTTTCTTATCGTATTTTTCCGAAATGCTGGGGGCAATCCATTGTTATAAGGCTAAGATTTTAAAGAACTCTCTAAAAAGAAATCTTATTTTTTTATATGCCGTGGGGAAGAATGTGTTTCTTGATTTAATAGTGATGGGGTGTATGGTAAGACTTCAGTTGCACTTACTTAAAGTGGAGCGTCAGAAAAAATACGGATTTAAATAGTTAAGGAAATGTAAATATAAAAAGCCTAATTTCTCGGTGTATAAGTGAGAAATTAGGCTTTAATTATTTCTTTAAAGCACCCTTTCACGGAATAACTGAAATGCTAATTTGATTTGATGAAGAAATACAACCGCATATGCCTCCTCATGCTTTAGAATACTTAGCCAAATAAAAAGGGAAGATTAACTTAAAATTGTTCGCTTACTTCATATATTAAATATATCAAAAAGGAGAATATCTTATTTTATTGAAAATTGAGACATTAAGCAATATTCCTATTGCTATTAAATTGACCATTAAAGAACTTCCACCAAAACTTACAAATGGAAATGGGGTACCTGTAAGAGGAAATAGTCCTGTAATACCACCTAAATTTACAACTGATTGCATACCGATCATACATCCTATACCAATTGCTATAAAACTGCCGAATGGATCTACACATAATTGTCCAATTTTTAAGGAGCGAAGTACTATAGTCAAAACTCCAGTTAAGATAATAAATACACCAATAAATCCTAGTTCTTCAGAAACTATTGCCATTATAAAATCAGTGTGTGGTTCTGGCAGATAACCTGTTTTTTGTATACTATTTCCAAACCCACGACCAGTGATTCCTCCAGAGCCAATGGCAATAAAAGAATTTACAAGCTGGTATCCATTTCCTTGTGCATCAACAAAGGGATTGAAAATCGTAGTAATACGTGTCTTTTGAACTTCTGATAAACTATATTGAATCAAATAATATAAAATAGGTAACCATAAAATAGAACCGATGGTAGTTCTTTTGATTAGTAGATTTATATTTATTCCTGAACAAAGAAATATGCTAAAACCTATACCTAATATTAAAAGTGCAGATCCTAAATTTGGTTGTTTAAAGATAAGAAAAAAAATTGTAGCTAAAAAAAATAAAAGTTTTCCGATAGCACTCCAATTATTTTTAGCTTGTTCTTGTCGTAATGCAAAAAAACGAGCTGTTACAAGTATTGTTCCTAATTTAAGAAATTCAGCTGGCTGTATTCCAAAGATCCATGATTGAGCATTATTTACTATTTTTCCTTTCCATAAAACCATAATTAATAAAAAAATTCCCCCAACCATAATACAGATTGAAACTATTCGTTTTTTCCATATTTCATATGGGAGTATAGCACAAACTATTAATCCTATTGTTCCTAAAAGTAGCTTTGTTAATTGAGAATCAACAAAGTGTCTACTGTTATAACCGTAATGCTGGACAGCGACAATGGAGCTCGCACTATACATCATGATAATCCCTAAAGTACATGTTATGAATAGAGGAAGGAGCAATAAATAATCGAGTTTTAATATTTTTTTCATTTTAATATCCTCCTGATTTAAAACAAAACATAATATTACATTTGCTAATGAATAGAATCTTGTTCTCGTCAATTACTAAATATGACTTTTGTTTAGGATGATTCTATTGCTTACTCCCTGTTTTTTTACGCAAAAATCCCCCTAGTATGTAACTAGAGGGATTTAAAATGGCATGACTAAATAAGGCTTTTCTCCCCCTAGTAGAGCTTTGGCACTATACAACGTAAAGTAATGAAAATTCATTACTTAGCTATCTTAAGAAGAGCCTTAATCCGACAATTCCTGTTCTACCCATTGGCGTCTTTCGACATTTTTGGGCAATAGCCTGTGTTTGTATAGGAGCCTCACCTAACAGGTTTAGCAATATAAATTTTATGTATTTGTTTCGTGTTGCAAGCATAAATATATTTTTTTTGCTTGTCAAGTAACCGTATTGCTAATTTTATATGTTTTATTGCTTTATAGCGCTTTGAGAAATGATGTGAGAAAATGTATGTAATCATTGCGTATAAATACATATATTCCACTTGTAGTGTATCGTTTGATTAAGTAGTTTAATCATATAAATTTGATAAACAGTAAAGAAGATTTTAATCATAAAAGAAGATTTTTGGAAAAATGTTCTTTTGAAGTAAAGAATAACTAATCATTCATTTTCTGTTATAAAGGTGAAAATTAATTATAAACAATAAGTTTCATATATTTTATAACGTTTCTTCAAATAAAATCTATTTGAATTCTATGTTTTTTAAGTGGAGTTTTAAATTTGTAGTAAAATATAATTTCATTTTCTATAAAAGATTTTTTTATGAATGGAATTTAAAGTCAGTTGACAAATATTAAATTCTGGTTTAAATTTTGAAGTAATTCAATAATCTTTGTTAGGTGAGGCTCCTGTATAGAGAAACGCTGCTGCCCAAAAATGTCGAGAGACGCCAATGGGTCAACAGGAACGGTCGGATTAAGGCCCTTCTTAATGTAGCTGGTTATAAAAACCTATGCTATACAGTGCTAAAACTCAACGAGGGAGTGGTATACGATTTGATAGAAAGGCACCTCTGTGATTTTGGCAAAGCTGTCTTAATAATCATTTATTTGTATTGTGAAAAAACCTTTACTCCTTTTTGAGTAAAGGTTTTTCTGTTTAATTTTATTTATTTTTATCTTGTCTATATTCAAAAAGGAGGTAATTTAAATTAATGAATTGATTGCAATGTAACTATTATTGCTCTAATAAAAAATTAAAGACAAATAAAATAAAACAAAACCACTCATGAAACTCTAGAGTCTCCCTTAGCAATATGAGGAGGAGTTAACATGAAGAAATTATTAAAGGAATTACTTGTAACCAAAAATAATCTGGATGCAGAGAAGGTTTTACGTCTTTCGTCGTATGATGTTGCGCAAGAAGTAAAACAGTTTTCAATTGAAGATCAAGTCATATTGCTAAATACGATTCCTGTATTAAAAAGCTCTAAAATTCTTCAATATATGAGTGCAGAAGAAAAATATAATATCTTAATTCACTTATCTGAAAACAAAGCTAAAAAGTTACTAAATTTACAACCAATTGATGAATTAGTAGATTTACTGCTAGCGGTTCATCCGGAAAAACAGGCTAAATTAATGGCGTATCTAGATAAAATCACAAAACATAACGTAAAAAAATTGATGACTTTCAAACCTGAAACGGCAGGAAGTCTTGTAACAAGTGATTTTGTTGCAGTTAGGGGAAATTGGTCAGTAAAAATGACATTGAAGTACATTAGGGAACATTCTAAAAACGTAGAATCAATATCTTATAGTTATGTTCTTGATAATCACGGGTATCTTAAGGGAATCGTTTCCATACATGAGTTATTACTAGCAGCAGATGAAGATCTATTATCTACTATCATGATTCAAGAGGTGATTTCAGTACACGCTGAAGTTGACCAGCAAGAAGTTGTAAAAAAGCTACTGAATTATAATTTAGCAGCAATACCTGTGACAACAGCAACTAATAAAATGATTGGTATTATAACATTTGATGACGTAATGAATGTTATGGAAGCAGAAGCTACAGAAGATATTCAAAAGTTAGGCGGAAGTGAACCATTGAATCAATCTTACTTTGAAGCTAGCATTTGGAGCATTTTCTTAAAACGTCTACCATGGTTATTACTTCTTTTTGTTGCTGAGGCATATACAGGTACAGTATTAAAGTATTTTGAAGACGAAATTGAAACTGTAGTTGCCCTTGCTTTCTTTGTTCCATTATTAGTAGGTACTGGAGGGAATACAGGAACACAGGTTGTAGCAACAATTACTCGTGCAATTGGTATTGGAGAGGTGAAATTTAAAGACATTTTCCGTGTAATGAAAAAAGAATTTGCAATAGGTATGCTTCTTGGACTTGCACTTGGTATAGCTGGGCTCACTCGTGCTTATATGTTAGGAGTTGGAACAGAAGTTGCACAAGTTGTAGCAATTACTTTACTATTTATTGTTATTTGGGCTTCTCTTGTAGCAGCTGTTTTACCTTTGATTCTAAGAAAATTAAAACTAGATCCTGCAGTTGTTTCAGGTCCATTTATTACAACATTTGTTGACGGAACAGGATTAGTAATTTATTTCATGGTTGCAAAAACGTTATTAAATTTATAAATATACACTGCAAAAACGAAATTTAGAATAAATATTTTTCCCTAATTGCTAAAATATAGCGGGGAATTCAGGCATGAGGAAATCGAACACTTTTGTCTTTAGATAAATAATATTTTAATGGATTTATTGAATGTAATGAATGCTGGAGGATAAAAATATGAAACATCTAAGAAAAATCTTCAAAAGAATCTTGCTTCTATTTTCTGTTTTAATGATTATTGGCATAGGAATATTATTTGGTACTAGCTATGGCCGAGAGCTTCGTATAACAATCGCTGGGAGTATACTAACTTCTCAGCATCCACAATATGCGAAATATACACTCCTATCCCCAAAGGAACTAGATAAACTGCAAGATAGAATTAATCATCCGAAATGGTCAAACAGTGATGAGCATATTTATAAAAAAATAGTAGGAAAAAGATTAGAAGAATTAATAAATCAGCCATTAGAAATTGATGTAGAAACAATTAAAAGTAATAAAGATAGTCGCTTTCTATTCGAAGGAAAGTTAGTCACTATTAGTAATCCTTTTAATGTTAAACTTGTTAGCCATCAAGGAACACAGGGCGCTAAAAAGGGAGAAAAAATTAGTGTAATGGCAAAACGTAATCATGCACTAGTTGCCGTGAATGCAAGTGGGTTCGCTGATGAAACAGGAAGGGGTGGAGGAAATGTTGCTACTGGAATTGTGATAGAAAATGGAAAAGCTATTGATACGAATATGGATAGAAATACCCCTACAATTATTACAGGTTTAACAAAGTTTGGACAAATGATAACAGGAAATTATTCTACACAACAACTCCTCGATAAAAAAGTCGTTTCCGCAGCTGGATTTATGCCACAGTTAATTGTGAATGGAGAAAAAATGATTACAGAAGGAGACGGTGGTTGGGGTTCTGCTCCGCGAAGTATTATGGCCCAAAAAGAAGATAGTACAATTATGTTTCTAGTCATTGACGGTAGACAGACGTACAGTATAGGGGCTACGTTAAAAGAGTGCCAAGATATTCTATATGAAAAAGGTGCTATAAATGCAATGGCAATGGATGGAGGTTCTTCGGCTACGCTATATTTAGGAGGAAAAGTTATAAATTCACCGTCTACATTATCCCATGAAGATCGTTATTTACCGAATGCTTGGGTGGTAACAGCAAATTCGAAGCAAAAAATAAAGATGACAATAGATGGAGAAAAAGTAAATCCCAAAACATTAGATAATATTGGTACAAATATTTAAACCCATATATGAGCTACTTATATAAATAAAGATTTTAAAACCGTAAAATGTATTAATGCATAAAATCCGTGAAATGAAATCAGTACACAAAAAGGAGAAATTGTATAATTGCATAAAGTTTATGAAAAAATGGGAGTATAATTTGTTATTGTGTAATAAAGATAAGGCCCACCTACGGAAATATAATGTCTGAACAATTGGAACAAAGAGAGTATTACTTCTCGTTAGTGAAAAAATCTTATGCCATTCGTTCCACTGTAATCCATGGACAGTCTATGTCAGAAAAAAGATATGCAGATGCCCTCGAACTTGCTATAGAGTTAGATAATGCAATTAGAGAACTATTGCTAAAGATTATATTAAATAGTGATTTTGAAAAAAATTTTGAACAGAATGAAGAAGATTTAGAAAGATGGTTTAGAAAATTTATTCTTTTATAATGGTCTATATTTATATTCCTATTTACTAGACAAGATTTAAAATCCTAAATGAAATGTACATTACATTTGTAATTAACGTAAACAACACTTGTGGGAATCTAAAATTTTCATTTATATCCATCAAGAGATAGTCTTTATATACCAATTATAGAAGGATTCAAATTATGTATTTTTTACATAATAAAATGAAATTTAAATGAATAATAAATAGAGTTTAAGTCCATAAGTCTGTAAAAGAATAAAAGTTCAGCAATGCAAAACTGCTGAACTTTTATTCTTTATTCTTTCCTATTCTCCCTAAACTATCTTTAATAGTTGTTTCCCCAAGTTGTGTATATAGCAAAGCAGTATCTTGACTGGTATGCCCAAGTTGTTGCATCACTTGTAACGAGTCTTTTTCTTCCATATATAATTTATTTGCCAATGTATGTCTTAATTTATGAGGGGACATTTTTTTACCATAGGCTTTAGTATATTTTTCTACTATATCCTGGATAGCTCTAACTGAAAGAGGTTGTGCAGTATGTTTATACTTTGATAAAAACACATTTTTTAATTCTTTCCCTGGAGCGTATTTGTTATCTCTAATTTCCATATACTTTTCTAGATCGTTCAATGCGATTGGGGTAATCCATACAGAATCTTCTTTGTTTCCTTTTCGGATTACATCAATTAGCCTTTCTTTTAAGTTTATATCTTCCATACGAAGATCGGCCAATTCACTTACACGAATGCCACTACCAAGAAAAAGGGAGAGGATTGCCACATCTCGATCTTTATCTCTTAGGAAATAGAACAACTGATGTTTCGTTAAAGATTTTTCATGCTCATACTTAACGTAATTTAAAAACTCTTGATCATCATCATTATGAAATATTTTAGATCTCATACGTTTTGCACGGGCATTTAATGTTTCTTTATCTTTATGTATTTCAATCTTAGCCATTACGTTTCTATAAAAATAGCATTCTCCTTCATCATTCTCTGAAAGGGAAGTAAGGTACTTGAATAAAGACTTTAAGGCTGAAATTTTTCTATTAACAGAGGAATTCTGCATGTTATGTTGTAGTTTTAGAAACCTCATGAAGTTCTCGACATCTTTTTTCTTTAAATTCTCCAAATCAGAGAAGGACATGTCTTTAATGGGCTTTAATTCAATAATTTGTTCAGATAATAGCCAGTTAAAGAAGACTCTAAAATCATATACATAATTCAGTAGGGTAGAGGGAGAGGCATCATGCAATTCTTTGTACTCCACAAATTCTTCTATGTAAAAAGGCATTTCATTTAGATTTTCGTATAATTTTTTACGATGTACGGATTTTTGACGTTGCTTGCTGTAGTCCATAAAAATCACCTCATATATAATATAACAGAAAACAGAAGCGAACACAAGTTCGCGTTAAATTCAATTTTTACACAAACTTATTTACATAATTAAATTATGAGATGCTAAAAATACTCAATAGTGAATGGAATAATGTATTTACTCAAGTAAAAATTATAGATAATTAAGAGAGAAATTTGTATTTGACCATAAAAATTAGTGCAAAAACTAGATATAAATGTATAGAAAATAAAACAAATTTGCTATAAAAATTCATAAAAAAGATTAATACATGAATATAGTTTAAAAGTCTTTATAAAAATATAAATTGGTTTATATAATCATAATTATGGGGGTTTAATTAGATCAACGTGAGAAAAAACCTTATAAAGTAAAATGTAATTTGCTATAAAAATTAGTAATGAGTTATTTAAAATTTAATAATTTCTATATAAAGTATGAATTATATAGATACATACCAACATACTAAGATTCATGCAACTAAGCTCGAAATCCCTAGATACGGTTATTAGATTTTTATTTAACTCCTTTATTGTTCGTAAAATTGGTATTTCGTGCGAAGTTGTAAAATGTTTGTTTCTCCCCTTTTTTATAATTCTTTTATGTTCATCCAACAAAATGCATCATGCACCTTTCATCAGTATAAATATCTTTTAGTTGCAGATTCATTCACCTATACATTTTAATTTTGATTACATGGTTGCTTATAGGGTATAGCTAGCATATAAATACATGTTAAAAAAATTTCAATGCAATACGGGTAACTTTAACCACTTAAGACTAAATAGGTTGTGCTTTACCCAAAACTTAATTGTTTTTATATTGAAAGAGAATGTTTCTTATAATCCTGTAAAAAGTATTCTTTATTGTACTTTGTTTATGTGAACATACAGTGATTTTTAATTCTAATACAGATTTTAAAATATAACTTCGCAATTTTCCCTTCCGTCTCAATAAGTTAAGAATTCTTTTTATTTTGAGACGGATTTCACTCCTTTTTTCAAGGTACGTGAAATTTTACCATCTCATTGTTGAATAAGGGAACGATGACTACAATACAGCCCCCACCACACTATTAGTCATTGTTCCGTTATCCATTCATTTCTTCAATGAATCTAGTACTTGTTTCAATTCACAATCATCACTATGACCACTTTCTTCGTCATAATAACAATACGGACAATCATGACCAATGAAACCTTGTGAAAACTCAAGTTCTTCTAGTAACTTAATAACTCGTTCTTTATCCATCTCTCCCCCTATTAAGCTGTTGTCTTCTTATAAAACGCTGCTATACGTTTCTCTTCATCGTGAATTCTCTATCCATCATATTACTCGATCCTGTGAGTTACATCTAGTTAATTTAGTTTTCAAAGAACAAGACTAGAGACTATCCCTCCACATTCGCTACATGCTTCGTCGGTACTTTGTCCCCACCTTCACAAGAATGAAGCAATTTCGGTTCGTTAGAACCTTATATGCATTTGTCCGCTAGTAGGCGTTGGTGACAGTTTCTTGCTTACCACGTTCCGATTGACTTAGCTATACATATATCCTTAGGTGCTTGCTTTAAGCCTGTTATCTTTACACCCTCATCGTTAGATGTTCCGAATTTCGTATCCTTTACTCTTACTTTTCGGTGGATAACGTCATCATTGACGACATACAAATTTCTATTGTATTAATAATTTAGACCCGTACATTCGCAAGTTAGCCAGTCCGTTATTTTAGACATTCTCACCATAGATATTTTGTAGCATCCCGACCTATCCATTACCATATGATTTCTCACTTAGGTTTTGTTCAGCCGACTTCACCTAGCTACATACAATTTGTGACTACTATCACGCCTTGCATGTAGGAGTATTAGATAAGTAGTTTCAGCTCAACCTGACGGCTTTCATTCCTACTTTCAGTCAAACAGTTGTTGTTATCAAATTGATAGCCCTCCTATTTCATGTTTGCACACTTATGAGGAAACGTGTCGCACAAAGGATTATTTTGTTAAGTTCCTTGTAATTTTTTTTCTTCTATCTCTTGACCTTCTTCTTTTATTGGTTCTGGTGCAAAAATAAAACAAAAGAGAATAAAGCACATATATTCCTAACGGAATCGTATCTTATATTGCAAGTCCAAACAATTGATGGATGAATTCTTTTTGATTTTGGACAGACTGGTCCCGTAAATCAATCTGTTCTTTTTTAATCATATGCATAGCTTCGACTCCAGAAAGAATGGATGTAGCTGTGTCAAAACATTTGAACCCTAGCATAGAACGGATTCGCTTCTTTATAAAGCGATGATCTTGTTCTACTATGTTATTCAAGTACTTTTGTTGTCTAAGTTGCATACCATCAGGTATGCTTTTTTCTTTTTTCAACTGTTCAATTGCTATAGGATAAGCTGGGTTCTTATCGACTGTTATAACACGTGGCTTTGAAACATGAAAAGACCGCAAAGCTTTCTTGAAAAAGCGCTTTGCAGCCTTCTGGTCTCTTGTTTTGTTTAGGAAAAAATCAATTGTGTTTCCTTTCGAATCAACAGCACGATATAGGTACACCCATTGACCTTTTACTTTGATATATGTTTCATCGACTCTCCAAGAGTCATTTATTTGTTTGAGGTAACGTCGGATCCGTTTGTCCAATTCAGGACCATACTGATGAACCCAACGCATAATCGTTGTATGAGAAATGGATAAACCCCGTTCCTCCATCATTTCCACCAAATCACGAAAACTTAGGTTGTACCGTAGGTACCATCTTACCGTTAATAAAATAATATCAGGCTGATAGTGCTTCCATTTGAACCAATTTTTCTTTTCCATACCGATTACACACCTTTTTAGAGTAATAGTATCAGTATGTCCAAGTTTTAGAGATTACTTGTAGTTACCTTGAAGTTTTTGCACCAGAACCCATTTTATTATTACTAATTCCAATACTACATATGTACATATGTAGTATTGGATGGCCGCAAAAAAACATGGGAATTTAATTCAAGCCCTATATCAAAATGAAAATAAAAACCACCTGTGATATACACAAAGTGCTTTTCTCTTGTCAATTTATCTATTTTCTTTTTATACCTCAAACTCCTTTGAATCGTACTTTTCTAGAGTTTGCTACAATTCATTTTTTCATATGGAATATGTTTATCTGTCTGTATATCTTCAACATTTTCTCCACCCGCTAATAATCTCCTGTACTTAAAAGAGTGCCCTGTTAATAATGGTGTAATTATGTTGTATGGCCCTCCTTTTGTTTGATTACTTGTATAATAAAACAAGTATCTGAAACTGATATGTGGTCTACTTTACTGATAAAAATAACAAATAAAAAAGGAAACCTGCATGTTCGTTATAGTGATTTCCACGTTATATATACTCATATAAATTCATTAATATGCAATATTACATATTAGGTTCCTGTATCTTCATGATATTAATGTATTTTTGATACTTTTATCTTCATATTTAGAAAGGAATACTATTGTACGTTGAAAAGGCGGAGTCTCTTTGAAGACTTCGCCGTTGTTTATATAGGGCATGAATGGTCTCGATACCTTTTATCGTACGTGAAGCATGACGAAGATTTTGAAATCCTGCAGATCTAGCAAAACGTCTCTTGACATGCCTATGATCCTGGTCAATAAGATGGCTAAAATTTTTGCTTCTACAATGGATTGTAGTTTGATAAACCGAGAGACCCTTTAGAATAGAAATCACTTTTGACACAAAACAATGATTTTATATGGTGTAGTTTGAGCTGGTATACTCATTGTTGTAAAACTATAAATAGCTATTAAATTTCGATTTACAAGATTACCTGTAAAGAATTGACCATTTGTTAATAAAATTTGAGTAGAAGGAGAAATATTTAATTTTAATTTTCCATCGCTACTCTCCAACTGTTCATTAAAATAGTCTACTTTTACATTTTGATGCGGTGTATATTTTGCCATAACAATCGCTTGAAATTGTGGTGGGAAAATAAGAGGAGCAGGAGCGTTGGCATCGTAAAAACCAGTTACTTTATCTCCTACTACTACCGTTGCATAGTCGATAAAATACGTATTTGGTTTCACTACAAAATTTATTAGATTCCCATAACCATTATCTACGGACATTAATTTATTACATCCTATATCTTCGTTTGACCCTGTTACAAAATCGTTAATCATAGTTATTGTACCATCAAATAATTGAAATTTTTTCATTCAAATACCTCTTTTGTTTATATAATTAAACCCCTATCGTTACTCTATAATTTTTAAAAACATGTAAATGAAATAATCCTTCTCGTATCAATTCCAAAAATAACCCAAAACCTACCGTTCCATCTAAAACCAGCAACAGACCTTGGTCCTACAAAAATTGGGAAATACCAAAATTGTTCACCATTACTAAGCCATATATAAGTATTTCGAAATAAACATAATGAAATTGCTCCGGGATCAACAGCAAATGGTGAAGCAGTTGATTGTTGAGGAATAAATGATGGGGGAGGAGATGTTGGAGCTTGTGAACTTTGCTGTCCTGGAAAACTTGGTACACCCGGAAAACTTGGTACACCTGGAAAACCTGGCATTCCAGGTATACCTGGAATCTGAGGACCAGAGAATTGACGGTCGAAGCATTGATCATAATTTATATAAGGAAAAAATATTGAATCATTATACATTTAAAAACCACCTCTTAATTTTTAAAACCCTCTAAATTATTAATATGTAATATTGTTCGTATAGGAAGCTTATTCGCTTCCTATACGAACAATATTTTAAACAGGAAAGTATACCTATACCCTTTTTTCTCGGTATGGGTAATGGAAATTCTAGTGTCATCTTTGCTACTACACACTGTTACCAATCAAACATACACAATGTAGAAATGAACCATAAAAATTTCTTCATCGTATGCCCCCTCTCTTCTTGTTTTTCTTCCCCTACATCATAACGGGATTGGAATCATTGTTGGAAAAACAATCGATTTCTATGATTTAGCAACGATTTATGTATAAATCCATTGCTTAACTCCTCCACTCTTTCAAACGGGCTTTTTATGATATGTATGCAGGATTCCCCCTTACATGTAACGAAATCCCAATAGGGAAACATTCCACTAATTACCATACCCATTTCATACCATTACGTTTTTGGGGTTAAAGAGGATGAAAAAAAAGAAGTTACAAAAATCAGCACTTTCTTTTACCCTACTCTTTTCTTTAGGTGTTTCTTCTTTTCCGCTTACAACAGCTATTCATGGGGATACACAAGGGGCACAAACTGCAGAAAAGAAACAAGTCTCATTAACGGAGCGTACGTCTTTATTTTTTGCATATCTCCAACAAGGTAAATATGCAGAGGCACTCCAGTTGACGTCTGCAGCTTTTCAATCCAAGTTTACGGCAAAGATATTACAAAGCTGGTGGACACAAAGTGGCGGGAGCAGAATTACAAGCATGGGAACACCTGTTATAAAAGAACGAAACTTGGTCCATCAAACGGTTGAAATTCCAGGAGCTATCGAAGGAACTGCTATTCCACTACTCCTTAAATTCACGCCTGCCGGCAAAGTTGATGAGGTTGGCGCCAGAGAAATCTTATACCATCCAGCATCCTAGCTATGACCAACCTGATTCCTACCAAGAACGAGAAATCGTCATTGGAAATGCTACATACCCGTTACCAGCCACATTAACGGTTCCAAAACATAAACCTGGCGAAAAAGTACCTGTTGTTGTTCTTGTTCACGGTTCTGGTCCGCAAGATCGTGACAGTACATTTATGGGAGCTAAAATCTTTAGAGACCTTGCAGCTGGTCTTTCATCCATCGGTATCGCAGTGTTACGTTACGAGAAACGTTCCTTAGAACACGGTTTTAAAATGAGTACAGAACCTGTAACGTTAGACCTAGATACTACAGATGATGCCATATATGCAGCAAAATCAGCAGCGCAGCAAGAAGGCATTGACCCAGATTCTCGGACATAGCCAAGGTGCCGGCACCATGCCTCGCATACTAAGCAAAGCACCTTCATCACTTGTAAGAGGAAGTATTTTAATGGCACCACCTGCACGTCCGTTTACTGACATGCTCCTTGATCAGTATCAGTACCTCAGAGCACCTAAGGAATATATTGATGAAATAAAAAAACAATTCGCTTACATTGAGGACCCTACTTTTGATCCAGATCACCCACCAGCTGGTTATAATTATCTTTCTCCACATTTCATGTATGATGTAACTCGTTGGCGTCCAGTTGAGGAAGCGAAATCACGAAAAGAGCCATTACTGATTCTGCAAGGCGCACGTGATTATCAAGTAACAGTAAAAGACGAGTTTACGAAATGGCAAGAAGGGCTTTCAAGCCGCAGTAATGTTCATTTCAAAGAATATCCGAAATTGAATCACTTCTTCACGGAGGGCGACGGGAATTAAGTCACCCTAGTGAACACGAAGTCCCTTCCAATGTTCCTGCGTATATCATCAAGGACATCGCTACATGGGTCAATGAGACAAAGAAATAAGAAAACAACAAAAGCCATCATGCAATCATCATTGTGAAGTGACCCCTAAAAGTTAGGCACGGTTAGTTCATTAGGCAGCTTGATAAAAGTGAGTCCGGTATTGTACCGGACTCATTTTTAATTTTGCCTTTATCCGTTTGGTATTATAATAATCTATATATTTTTCTAATTCTATTTCGAAATGCTCTACACTTTCAAACTCTTTTATGTAGAGAAATTCAGACTTCATGATTCCAAAGAAATTCTCCATTACTGCGTTGTCGTAACAGTTGCCTTTACGAGACATACTTTGTAGGATACCTCTTTCTTGTAATGCGTGACGGTACTGTTTCATTTGATAATGCCAACCTTGATCTGAATGCATCAATAGTTGGTGACTTTCAGGTAAACATTCTAATGCTGTCTCTAACATTTCTGAAACAAGTGAGTATGTTGGTCTAGAGCCAATTGTATAAGTAATGATTTCACCATTATACAAATCCAATACAGGGGATACATAAAGTTTCTCACCGAATAATTTAAATTCCGTAATATCGGTTACCCATTTTTCATTTGGCGCATCTGCCGTAAAATTACGCTCTAAAATATGGGGTGCAATTTTACCAACCGTTCCTTTATAAGATTTATATTTTTTCATACGTACAAGGCATTTTAAACCTAACTCTTTCATAATTCGTTGCACCTTTTTATGATTCACTATTTGATTACGGTTGGCTAATTCATCACGGATACGACGATATCCATAACGACCTTCGTGTTCATCATAAATCGCTTTAATTTCTACTTTTAAATCCGCATCTGGATCGATTCTATCCATTTGTTTTACATAAAAGTAATATGTGCTTCGAGGGATACCCGCTAACTTTACTAATTCTTTCACTTGAAACTCATGCCTTAATTCATAGACTACTTGTGCCTTATCTTGTTTGGTGATTTTTCCTTGTTTTGAACTAAGGCATTCAACTTTTTTAAATACGCGTTTTCCATACGTAAGCGTTCTAATTCAGCTTGTAACGCTTCAACTGAACCTTCTGCCGGAATTTTTTTCGTATCCTGTTTTGTGTTTTTATTTTTCATGGATGGACGCCCCTTTTTCTTTGGTTCAAGGGCATCTAAGCCACCTAATTCAAATTGCTTCTTCCATTGATAAACCGTTGTAAAAGAAGGAATCATGAATATAGCCGCTGTATCCATTAACGATATACCCGATTGAGCCATAAAATTTAGTACGTTTAGTTTAAACTCTACGGTGTAATTTGTATAGACCTCGTGTAAACCTTCTTCTCCATGGAGTTCGTATAAGCGCAACCAGTATTGAAATTGCGCCTTTGTAATATGCATCTGTTTTGCATATTCTGCTTGAGAAATTGTTTTTGGATTAAATCCTTGAACGAGCTTTAACCTTGAATCCTTCGTAAATTTTGTCATAAAAAAACTGCACCTCCAATTGTTAGACTGTGTCTAACAATTGGGGTGCAGTTCATTGCGTGATGGCTTTTTTAATATAAATGATTCCATACACGTGATACTGACATATCTATTACTCTCTTTATTGTTTCAAAAGAGCAAATAAGATGCCACCTCTTTTGAGAGAAATAGCATCTTTTTTTTATATGAGATTAAATTATTGATTGTAATAACTATTGTTCACACATTATGAACGAGTAAATTGAAGAATTAACAGCTTAGACTCTTTCACTTTAGGATCAGAGTCTAAAATATATCCAATTTCATCATTTTTTCGGTCGGAAGTATGCTGACTAATTTGGAAACTGCCTGGTGATTTTTTTGTAACCATTAAACTATGCCATTTACGGCCAGTCACATCACTTCGATATTGAATAACGTCCCCAACATTCGCATTCCCTTCTAATGCTTTTGGGCTATAAGTCTCATAGGTTGGTACTCTAGAAGACCAGTAAGTATAGAAGTTTTCAACTACTGTCCAAGTATGTGAAGCTTTATGTACTACACGATTTCCATTCGCATTCGGCATAAATACACTGTACCAATATGTATTACCTGGTAATAAATCAGGAGATGTGAATGAAATGTTACTTGTCTTATTCATACCTTTACCACCCGCATTAACAGCTTGTGAAACGAAATTCGTACAATCTCCACCGCCACCCGTAATTCCAAGGCTATAATCGCCAAAGCTAGGATTCCGTCCCTTTGCCCATTTTACTGCATAACTAGCAGCTGCACTTCCACTATATCCTGAACTTGCTGCAGCCATTTTTGGTGCTCGTTGCATTTGTTCGATTTTTGCAGATGCTTCTTTTGCTTGTACTTCTTCTTTAATTTGTCCAATTGTTTTCTGCGCCACAGGTTTCATGCTAAATTCTTTCGGACTAGACTTAGCCTGTAAAGAATTCGTTTTTGACGCATCTGTAGTAGTCGGCGCATTTAAGGATTTTTCATGTATATATTCTGCTGCATATCCTAAAATTTGCTTATATTGAGGATGTTTCTCCAATTCTTTATCCTCTTGATACATTAATTGATTAAATAGATAAGCATAAAACTCTTCACTGTTCACTTTAAACGTAAGATTGTGCACTTTTAAATATTCGAATAAAACGCTTTCAATTTCACCTAACGTATAATCTTCTACTTTTTTCTCTTCTGCGCTTGCAACAGACATTTGGCTGCATAACAAACCAATTGATAATGTAGCACCAACTAAAGTCTTTCTTAATTTCATAAAATTTCCCTACTTTCTGAATATTTATATAACTCCCATTTATGATATAATGATTCCAGGTGGAAGTAAAGAGTTATTTTCCTAAAATTTTATAAAACAGGAAATAAAAGGAGATGAAACTTAGTGAAATGGAAGGTACCATTGACAATACTAGTCGTAGTTATTATTGGAATTATCATTTATTATAATCGGACTGTTGAATCAAAAATACAGGGATTTCCTGTACCTGCTCGTGCAGAATATGTGTATCAAGAAGAGCATAAGGATTATGAATACAATGGAACATGCTTTTCAAACGGTTTACCTTTTGATTATCAGTTAGGAATATGGTTTGCCGGATGGAAAACACAGAAAGCAGACGGCGCGATGATTACATATAAAAAGGATGATAGAGTTGTAGTTTTAGTACTAGGCGGAAATGCCATTTATATTTACGAAGAAGGAAAAACTCAATAGGATAGGTTTCTGAATATACGTAATTTTTGTTCAGTTACTATCAGTTTATCCAATGTAATATCCTATAAAATAAATAAAAAGCCGTTCTTTCTTAAAAATCATAGAAAGAATGGATTTTTTGTATGTCTACGTTTTGTATTTATTTGACTAAATTATTTTCTACATAAGAATAAATAATATACATATTGATTAGAATCAATAAATCACAGCTAATTGAACTCCCCCCTTTCGTTTAAAACATTCTACCTGAACTTGATAAATTAAAGAAAGTTTACCTAGAAACTGATTTGTAAATCCTCAAAAAACACCATAAAATGAAGAGATGACTGATGGATAATTTATATACATATATAATTAAATAGGATCAGGATACTTCTATAAGAGATGGGAATATAGATACTAAATTATAGAGTGAAAAGGAAAGAGGTGGAATTTATTTGTACAGAAACTTGTTGAATTTTTCATTATATTGTATTCTAAGTCTTTTTATATATTTAACAACTTATTTCATAGCTATAAAACCTGCTATTATTACTGCAACGTCTATAGATTATAATAGGCTGCAATTTTTGGGGCAGTTACTTCTACTCATATTATTTTCTATGACATATGGTTTAATAATAAAAAAAATAATTCGTTATAATTCTAGATCTTCCCATTCTATTGCAAATGAAGTATGTTAAGTATGTAAATACAAGTTCATTTACTCAAGTTATTATTCTTCTAACTTGTAAAACTATTAATACAAGAAAATCAGAATACGATTTAGACAAATATATTGCACAAGTAAGCATTTATGGCGAATATAGGAGTCCTCCTAATTCAGGACGACTCCTATATTTTTTATAACTGAATTCAATTTTATGAACTGAATTTTGTATGTTAAATCCCTATTACTATTCAAAGTACTTATTTGATATAGATTGAAGTTCGCATCGTATTAAATGGAGCGTTAATAGATGTTTTTTGATATTCAAATGTTCCTTGCTGATGCCCAGAAGCATCCCACTTATAATACCAGCCAACAATTGGTTTTCCACCAATTATAGTAGAGCCAATACTTTTCACATTAGAACCATTCATTTTCGCAAATGGGTTTTGGCCATATCCCATTTCCTTCGTAGTAATATATAAATATTTTCCCCCGTGATCACGTGTTGTGCTAAAACTGTTTGGATTAATCGTTTCTACTCCGCCCTGCTCAGACTCTACTTGTACGACATTTAGTGAAGTAAGTGGTGCTGCAGGTCCAGCAGAAGCTTCTGTTGCCATTCCAAATCCGACAAACGCAGTTACAGCTAACGATGAAATACCAAGTGCTGCTTTTTTAAACATAAAAACATCCCCTTCCATCTATTGTTTTCTCTTTCATTGCCAATATAATTCTATTACTTCTATAAGTATATAGTTTGAAACTATAGAAATATTAGTGGGAATATTCTATCTTATGTTTCTGCAATTATATGATCTATTCAGATACACTTCTAACCTATGAACCTAGTTGGTTTTTGTTTTGATTCATCCGTCCATGCCTTAGTATGACCATTATCACTAGAGGCATACCACAGGATGAAGAAAGAAACGAGAGAAAAAATTTTTTGGATGTATTGAATCAAAAAAGGATTGATGATGCAAGATTGCATTTTTTATTTAGATATATTGATGTAAAATTAAATAGAACTGCTTAACATTTTTCGTTAAAGATAGTCTTTAAACCTCTAACTACCTAGTGAACTCAAGTAAACGCATCTTAAGTCATTTTAAGAGGTATAAAAAAAACCTTATTTGCTATAAGGTTTTTTTATACTTGGGGTACCGTTACACATCCATCAACTTAAGAATTTTATAACACC
This sequence comes from Bacillus sp. WC2507, assembly GCF_052656125.1. NCBI lineage: Bacteria > Bacillati > Bacillota > Bacilli > Caryophanales > Bacillaceae > Bacillus > Bacillus sp. WC2507. The sequence goes on from NZ_JBQXPN010000003.1 coordinate 280,546, forward strand.
CTAAAACGAGGAAATTGACATCTTCATGTGAAAATGTACAATTCCCTCGTTTTGGGGGTATTTGTATTTCTTAGCTTGAGCTCAATGTGGTGCTACCCAAAAATCACATAACATATCGTTTCATTTTGATGTTAAAATATAAAAAGAGGAGGTGTAAAATCATGAATAAACTTTTAGGTTTCTTGTTTGTTGCGGCTGGCATATGCTTTCTCATGTTAACTTTGACAATGAAAGTTCAGAATACTGCATGGGCTGTAATGTTAGGAGTCAGCATTGTATCTAATATAGCAGGGACAACCTTATTGTTCAGATACATTAGTGAGTATAAGAAACAAGCATTTTGATTGTTTTTGCATTGTTGAAAAAAACAAACTTCTCTCCGAAGGGAGAGGAGTTTGCTCTACTATTAAAAATTAGCTTCCTATAACGAATTTTATGTAAATAATCCGTCCATATGATGATGGGTGGCCTATTGTGTATTCGTTAAAACTTATGCCTTAATGAGACACGATGTAGGAATTACGAGAGAGAAACGGCTTAAAAATAAGATTTATATTAGACCTTGTTTACGTATTCATGGATCTACAGACACATTGGAACACTTAAAATATCCTGTAGCATCAGAAACGTTGTATTCGTTTGATTTAGGTTTTCATGACGCTGAAGAATTTGAAGAGACCCACCAACGGGAATAGGTGGGTCATTAGGGTACTACTATCTCATTGCACAAAAGGGACTTTGTATTAACATAATAGCATATTCTTAAACTTCTTATATTGAGAAAAAAGAAAAGTCACCCTAAGGTGCCTTCCTCCGACTTGAACCACTTTAATTTTAACAATATGTATTGGACTCCCATCCAAATATTATTTTACCACGTTAAGTAATGTTGTGCATTGAGAAATACGGTACATCTCTTTATTTAAACGCAAAAAGCCCTAGGGGGACTAGGACTTTTTGACAGAATGAAAATGATACAAAAAAGGACTTTTATAACGTAACATATGAATGTTTCATAAATGTATCATAAAAGTGAACAAATTCTATATTTTATTAGAATTTATTTTATTTGATTCTTTTCCCTCAACCATCTTGCCTAGTTTATCTGGCCATGTTAATCCGGTAGCTTTTATCATAGCTTTAATAGTATTAATGTCTGGCGCTCCATTATATAGCATACTATCAATCGTTTTACCGTCTCTTCTTAGTTCACACTAACCCACTTTGCTTCTGATGTAGTATCTTCAGCTTTGTGTAATAAAATGGACAAGATTTTCTTCGCCTTGGGCATAAAGTGTATTATAACCCTTTTAAATTAATATGAGTCTATTCCCTACACATTGAGATTAGAAGTTACGTAAGGAAGCTTTTCTTTTTTCCAAGCAAGAAATCCTCCCTTTAAATTCACTACTTCTTTTATACCAGCTCTTTGTAAAATACTAGCTGCTATAGCGGAACGCAATCCGGTTCGACATTGTAAAACTAATGGGCAATCTTTTGGTATGCAATCTAGCTGCTTAAATAGATTTCCTAGGGGGATATGTATTGCATCATGAAGATGTCCTTCCTCCCACTCTTTTTTACTACGTACATCGATAACCTTAACACTACCATCCTTTATATGAGGATGTAATTCAATCGATGTTTTTTCTTTATAACTTTCAAATCTATCAAGTCTTTGTATTACTTGTAAGGGTGCAAAAGCAAGAATATTATCTAGCCCAATAGATTCAAAGTCTCTAATAACCTCCTCCACTTTAAACTTTTTCTCATCTAGAATGATTAAAGTTTCTGTTTTATAATCTAGTAACCATCCAGACCAAGTTGTGAATGAGTTGTTATACGGTATGTTAATTGATTTCTCCATGTGACCAGAAGCAAAACTTTCTACATCCCTTATATCAACTATTTGCTGAACGCTCCTTATAACTTCTTGAAGTTCTTCTACTGTATTAATAGTAAAAACTTCTCTCTTATTACGAATTGGAGGACCGTACTTATTTAAATTCTTCATTAATGAAAAATACTTTGGAGGCTCTGGCTGTCCCGTCAATAAAGTCGATACAAAATCACTTTCTTCATTACACTGAAATGCCCAATTAAACATCTTTTCATAACCTAATGTAGAAGTGGGAATTGCTCCTAATGCTTTTCCACATGCGCTTCCTGCACCATGTGATGGCCATATCTGCAAATAGTCAGGGAGTATTTTTATTTTTTGTATAGAATTAAATAATTGTTTCGCTCCTATTTTTGCAGTATCTTTCATACCTACAGCGGTTTCTAATAAGTCCGGCCTTCCTATATCTCCTACAAAAATAAAATCACCTGTGAATACTCCTATCGGCTTATCATTCGTATAATTATTTTGACTTGTATCAGTTACTAAAAAAGAAATACTTTCAGGCGTATGCCCTGGCGTGTGCATTACATTAAATTTTATATGACCTACTTTAAACTCTGAGTCCTCTCTAACTAATTTGAATTGGCCTTCGTTAAGATATTGATATTTCCAATCACAATCTCCTTCATCAGATACATATAAATTGGCATGATAAAGAGTAGAAAGTTCTCTAGACCCAGAAAGAAAATCTGCATGAATGTGTGTTTCAGCCGCAGCTATTACTTCCATCCCCTCTTTCTTAGCAAATTCTATATATTGTTCTATATAGCGACTCGGATCGATTACAATTGCTACGCCTTCCTTCTGACAACCAACTAAATAAGAAGCATGTGCTAATTTTTCATCATAAAAATATTTTAAAAGCATAGCTATTCCCTCCAAATAGTTATTTCAAATTACTTTTCAATTTTTATAACCGCTTTCTATCTTCCCTTATAGCAGCCCTTTCAACATAAAATTCCAATACATATACGGCAGCATATATCTTTTAAGTAAAAACATACTATACCGTTCTTTCGCTTGATTAAACGGAAACGTTTCTTGAGGTTCATGATCATAGTTAAATTCAGCGAGTATAAGACTTTTATAACCTGTAACAATCGGACAGGATGTATATCCATCATATTTAGCGTGCAAGTCTCTTCCGTTAAGTACGTCCATAATATTTTGTTTTAAGACAGGTATTTGTTTTCGAATTGCCGCTCCAGTTTTAGAGGTTGGTAAATTGGTACAATCTCCAAGTCCGAAAATATTCTTATACTTTACATGCTGCAAAGTATAAGGGCTTATATCTACCCATCCCTGAGAATCACTTATCTCACTCTCTTTAATAAAACTAGGTGGCCCCATTGGTGGAACAACATGGATCATACTATACGGTACTGTTTCTCTTTTCAGTGTTTGCGTATCTTCAAAAATTGCTTCTTTCTTTTCAGCAATAATTTCTACTAAGTTTTTATGATAATTTGTTATAATTTGCTTTCTTTCAAGTACTTGTTCTAATGTATTAGCATATCGCGGAACCTGAAATATGTTAGCGTTCGCGGTATAAAACATTACTTCACTTTTGTTTCTTACACCGCTATTAGAAAAATACTCTTCTGCTAAATACATAATCTTTTGTGGAGCACCACCGCATTTAATAGGAGTATTGGGGTGGGTAAACACCGCATTTCCTCCTTTAAATTTTTCAATTTCTTTCCAAGTAGAATCAACATATTTATAAGAGTAATTGCTACAAACCCCATTAGTCCCAATAGACTCCTTTAAGCCTTTAATACCGTCCCAATTTATTTGTATACCAGCTGCTACAATAAGAATTTCATACTCAAGCAGCAGTCCATCATCTAAAAGTAGCTTATTTTCATCCGGAAACAACTTAACAACACTTTTAGGTATCCACGTTGCTCCTTTTGGAATAAGTAATTCTTGATCACGCATCGTACTTTCCTTTGAAACAATTCCTCCCCCCACTAAACTCCATAGTGGTTGGAAATAATGTTTTTTTGATGGATCAATAATTGCAATACTGTCTTTCAATAGGGGTACATTTCGTAACAAATGTGCTGTAGAAGATATTCCAGCAGTCCCAGCACCAATTACAACAATTTTATAACTTTCTCTGGTCTTCATTATCCTCTTCCTATCTAAAATTGATTTTAAAATAACTAATTAGTAGCCATATTTTCATCGTAGTAACATTATTATAAGTTAAAAACACAATGCATTTATTTGATTAAAATGAAAATTTCGTTAATTTTACCATCAATATTACTTTATGCGTAAATCCCCTTTGCTACTTCCATCTTTTATATTTTTCAATACTAGTCTTTACCCCATCTGGTTTTTATTACAGTTTCTCTCTACGCTCAAAGCTATCCTTAAAAACCCATGTGATTTTATATGTAAAAAAGCCCCTTTTTTATCTAAAGGAGGCTAAGGATTATTCTTATTAAGCTAATACTTTGAGGTATCCCTAAAACAAAAATTATATATATCTACAACCATTATTTATGAGAATTCAGGTCATTTTTTTCTTTTTGGGGAACAATGGATTTCTTAAGTTGATGGGCATGTGGCTGTCCCCTATTCAGAATGTAATGCTAAGGTGTTATATTTGTTTGAGCGCATTTTTTCATTTTTAGGGAGAACTTTGTTTTATTAGTTTGATAGCGATTGAGTAGCACCACAGCGTTTAAGAGCACATCTGTATAACAGTTACTCATTAGGTATTCTATACCTCTGCTAAACAAGACCCCTAAAAATCAGTGCGTTTATAAATAATTAGCCTTACTCTCTCGAACGATTGTACTGAACTTTTCACGTATTGGATCACTTGGTTCATCTACTTGTTGCTTTTTTGTTTTTTGGCAACAAAGGAGCCTTTGCCCACTATAGAGTAGATGTAACCTGCTTTTTCAAGTTCTTCGTATGCTCTTTTTGAAGTAATAACACATACCTTCAAATCTCTAGCTAATGAACGCATGGAAGGTAATGCATCATCTTTTTTCAATGTCCCATTTGATACTTGTAATATAATTTGGTCAATGATTTGTTGATAAATAGGAGACTTAGACTTATTAGATAGTAAGATTCTCATGATTCAACTCCTTGCGTCTTATATGCTTATGAACACATAATACACACTATGCACAATATATACATTTTGAACAATGTTAATTTTTCATATAGAATACCATCATATTAAGAAAAAGACGTTATCCTTTCCTATGATTTCTCAGAAAAAATAACATCTTTTTTATTTTAGGGGGTATTTTGTCTAGTTAGCTTGATAGCAATGTTGCGCTAGCCAAAATACAAAAATCTCCTTCAAAAAAAGAAAGGCACCTACGTACCTTTCTTTTTTTAATCACTTGCACTCTCTTCAGCACCCAAAATCCCTTCTGAATCACTTAAATGCATCATTGTACGGACCTAATTGCTTTTTTGAAAAGTAATGAATTGTCTCCTTACTTTTCAGTAACATATTTCCTTTTATAATTAAAAAATAGGTAGCTACTAGAAAATAGATTAAACCTAATATCCAATCCAAATTTGTAGCTAAATTGTGTAAAAGAACATATCTCATATATGCATAACCAATCGGAACATGTAGTAATACAACCGCACCTAATCCTGGGTTGTATATTGTTTTTGCTTTTATATTCGCAAAAATACCATGCCATATGAATTGAAAAAATCCCATTAAAATAGGTGCCAATCCAAGCCATATAATATTTGGAAAGAAAACCGGAAGTAAATAAAAAACATACGCAATCAAAATATTTATTACCATAGCAGATTGCGTATTTAATGGATAACGATCTGGTATATCACTTTTAAATATAACTACATTAAACAGACCAGCGAAATAACCTGGCCAACGATACTCTTCAAATTGATGCACTAAAATGGCTACAAAACTTAACGCTAACAGTACTTTTATTTCACTCATTTCTCCAAAATTTGCGACTAAACAACCTACGACAGCAATAGCCATTACTAACCCTACATCACACCAGTGTTTTCTAAAAAAACTAATCATCTCTACCACCCACTATCTCAATTTTTATAAAAATAGCGTTCAAATAGGAAATCAATTTGTTTTTCTACAGGCAGTATTTTTATATCTGCCCCTGATTCAAGAATTGGCATCATTAATGCTGGAAGAAAAACGGATCCGAATATTTGCACTGTCATAATCATTAAAATTTCCTGATCCGTTTCATTTGTTATTTCACTCAAAGTATTCTTCACTTTACTAAAACCAAGACTCTTCAAAAAATCTCCATATTCGTATTGAGATGTAAATACCGTAGTTCCCATTGCAATAATTTTCCTAACTAACTCAGGGTATTGCCGAATTACTAGTACATAATCAAGTAAAAATATTTTTAATCTTTCTTTCACTGGCACTTTAATATCATCTAAAATAGAAAAAGTGCCTTGAAAGCTAATTAATAGGACTTTAATTGTTTCGCTAATCAACTTCTCCTTTGAGCCAAAATGGTAATTTACAAGCGCAATATTAGTATCTGACAATGCCGCAATTTTTCTTATTGTTACACTTTCGAAGCCTTTTTCTTTAATTAACTCCAATGTTGTATTTAAAATCTTTTCTTTCGTAGATATGTTTTCATTTCCCTTCAACTTATCTCCTCCTCTAATATTTATCAATTAAACAACGTTTTAAACGTTGTTTAATTTTATGGTATCACCTTCAATTTTTAATATCAATTTATTCCTTTCGACATTTCCGATTACCTATTCTTTTTTTATCTTTGTTATTAAAAGTTCATATATACATCTGAGAACGTCTTTGTTGTTTTCTAGTCCCTCAATAATGTGAGCATTCGGTAATTTTAATAATTGAACTGTAGTGTAAACAAATATATAAAATAAGATTATTTTTCTTTTCTAAGAAAAAAGATGAACATATTTTTTTTATGCATCATATTTTTTGGTAACTAATGTATTACTGTGACCTAGCTTGGACTGAATCCCCTTGTTGAATATTTTTATTTTATTATTAATAATTACGGTACATGAAATTATTAATAATAAAATAAAAAAAAGCTCCTTTCAAAGGACGCCCTCACCTTGGCTAAAATGATAAAATAAACACCCATCCTTTATAATTAATAAAATTTGATGGGTGTTTTGTAACGCATTATTTATTTTATTCTTACTGCGTATGAAGATATCTAAAATGATATCTTAGTTTTTCAATCGTCATTTAAAGTCCATTAACTGTATATATCTTTCTCTATATTCTTTAACAACATTTCCAACCTATCCTTAGTAACTTGATTAAAATGTGGATTTAATTCCTTTATTATGAATTCAAGTAACTCATAGCTTATGTATTCACCCAATTCCAGTGAATACTGTTCAGCTAAAAAAGGCTTTAATTTTTTAGAGATATCAATCTTATCCTTTTTACTAATCTTTATCTCCATTCGATAACAAACCCCTCTTAGATTAATCTTAAAAGCTAATTAAAATAACTTTTTATTACTTATGAAAATATGTTCTTTACCACCTTATTGTATATACAACAAGGCATTCTTTTCATATCATGACATTCAATCACCTGAAAACTGTTCACTGTTGCATATCATTTTTATTTTTGAAGTAACTCTGATTTCTATATTACACATTACAATATATAAAACAAAGCCCAAATACGGAATTTTTAACTTTATCAATTTTTTTAGAGATTCCACATAATATTACCTTTTTCACATTATGAAAAATTTTTTCTATAAATTTTTCATACTTTCTACTTTTTTGGTACTTTCATTACTGTAAGTTGAAATTTTCCTCATTTTTAAAATAATACAACCTAGACTAAATGCAAAAAGAGAAAATATCCCAAAAGTAACAGTGATAGTATTTAATGATAGACTCCAGCTAATTAGGAAAGATACTAATGCCCCCCCTAAACTGGCCGATGCAATAAATAGACTAGTCACTTGATCAATATTATTTTCCATAATACGAGAAGCTAGGATTAATGTTATTGGAAAAACACCCGCTATGACTAAACCAATAATAAAGATGATAAACAAATACATACCTGTACCTCGAACAAAGGGAAATAGAGATAAAAGAATCACTAATGTAAAGCAACTATATGTAATGTATGTCCAATAATTAAATTTATGGGCTAGCTTACCTACAAGTAATCGTCCTATAACTATTGCTAGCCAAAAACAAGATATACTTACTGAACTGATTAATTCATTATTGGTAAGAATCATTATTGTAGATAAAAAATTTGCAAGATTAGTTTCTATGCCTGCATATAAGAATGCAAAAAGTGAAATAAATAATATAACTGTAATCTTTTCACTTTTAAATTTTAGAGTAAATGAGGAAAGGGATGCTCCTCCCTTTTCATTATTTTGAGGAGAAAAATTTAGAAATTTTGTACGTCCAAACATGTACCAAACAAATAGTGTAAAAATAAAGAATAGTAATATCCCATAAAGAATAAAATACCATTCATAAAATTTTATAATATAATTAACTAGTAACGGAAACCCTAGCGCCCCAACCCCAAACCATACTTCGAGAATGCTAAATTTAGCAGCACTATTCCTTTCTGCTGAAATAATAAAGGAACCCACCGTAGTTTCTAACAAACCTGCTCCATAGCCTAATACAAAGCAAATAACGGCTAAATATGCCCATTCTTTAATATATATAAAACCTCCTAGAACGATAGACATTACTAAAACACCTAATGTTATTGTTTTAAAATAATGATACTTTCTTACTAGTATGGGTGAACTTAGAACACCGAATAAAAAACCTGTGAATTGAAAAAATATTAAAACACCTAATTGATCAGGGGTTCTTCCATAATATTGTATTAATGAAGGAATTAAACTACCTATGCAAACATGTATTATTCCTACAATAAGATAAAACAAGCAACCATAATAAAACATTAACCGCATCTTTTCTCAACTCCAATCCAAAATAAAAACAGGGATTTAAGTAAATGTTCTAAACCCCTGTTTTTACCATAAAACTAAATAGTTGCTACAGATTGTTCTTTATTACTACTGCTTTTATCAAAAAACATATCCAATATAACTTGTGAACGAAATCCATCTTCAAATGTTGCTACAGACTTTTTAGGGCCACCTTCCGCAGCCTTTGCCCATTCTATAATTTCACTTCTAAAAGAATCAGACCATTCAAAAATCTCATTTTCTGGATCGACTAGTAAAGGTAATGATAATGGGATTTCATGTTTTTCCAATCCATCAAAGAGTACATACTTATTTGGCTCTTTAGAAGAATACTTATATTCTTTCTTCGTACCTATTACCTCTATACTAAAACCACAATCGTCAAGAAACGAACTTTTAGATGTTGTAATATTAACAAAAACCTTATTGTTCAATTGGCCATACACCTCAGCATAGTCATCAACAAATACTGGTTTGCTTTCTTTTTCCTTAACATTTGTTTTAATTTTAGTACGAACGGTATCCTCTCTAAAATCACTCTCGAACAAAAACCATAGTAAGTCTATTAGATGGATCCCCAAATCTCCCAAGGCCCCACTAGTTTTATTACTTTGAAAATCATCTCGCCAAGTAAACGAAGTTCTCCTAAAAGCGCTATTCTTTTTAAAATGCAATCTTATCACTACTATTTCCCCTAATTCTTCATTTTGAATTAATTGTTTTAAAGCCTTAACATAGGATAAGTAGCGATAGTTAAACCCCATTGAAGCGACTAAATTAGTATTTTTTGCTATTGTCATCATATATTTTGCTTCTTCACAAGAGATTGCCATTGGCTTTTCACATAACACATGTTTGTTTTTTAATAACGCTTGAACAGCTTGAGATTTATGACAAAAATTCGGGGAAGATATTATTACCCCATCAACTACTTCTAGTAACTCTTCATAGCTATTAAAAACCTTCCCACCAAAATCCCCTATCAATTTATCGGCATTCTCATAATTAACATCATACACTCCAACTAATTTACAATTATCAACAGTTGATAATGCTCTAGAATGAGCTCTTGCAATACTTCCTGCACCTATAATTCCAATATTCATTATATGAACATCCCCTTTTAATTAATAATGTGCTTTAGAGTATTTAAAATTCCAATCGAGTATTCACCTTGAGCTAACATTGAGTGTATTTTTTTAGCCTCTTCTGTTGCATTTTCTACTAAATAACCATGCCTTACAGCTTGTAGCATTCTTAAATCATTCCCACTATCTCCAAAAGCTATTGCATTTGTTTTATCTAGTTCGTACTTGTCTAAAATAAATTTCACTATCTCATCTTTACCTGTTCCAAGTGGAATAAAATCTACATCATAGCAATTTTCTGGATCCCCAGCTAATGGATTACATTTGTTAATATTAACTCCAACTTGGAATATTTCTCCGATTTCTTCTATCTTCTCTAAATTCTTTGCATCAATAAATTCATTTTGCTCTTCATAATAAAAATTAAATTTGTACTTAGAACTTCCTAATTGCGTCTGAGGTCTTAAAAAAATTTCATATTTTATTTCTAGCAATTTAAGAATTCTTTCAATCTTTGAAGAATCAAAACCACCCTCTATAATTCTCCCTTCCCAAATTTGATCATCTATAGTAGTCCCATTACTATCAAAGTACGTTATTTCTGTACCTAATCCACTCGCCACAAAATGAGGGAAATACTGAATACCACCCTTTTTCATTTTTTCAGCAATTGATTCTAAACTACTTCCCGTTACCCAACCAATTACTATATCCCCTTTACTTCCGTGTTCATACAAATACTTTTCTAACAATTTCATATTACTTCTTTTAGAATCATCCATGTTATGAGGATAATAAGTTTCATCAAAATCACAGAAAACTACATATTTAGGCTTTTTAACCTGTGGTAGTCTTCCAAAATTTAAAGACTTTAAAACTTCATTATTTATTGACATTGAATAATCCCTCCAAAACGAAATTTTGCTCTTCTAACATCATGTTTGGGTGTAAAGGTAAATGTAATATTTCTTTATGAACTTGCTCTGTATTTAATATATTTTTTTGTAAATCATTTTCCTTTACCCACTTAGTATTTTGTTTATGAGATAATACCGGATAATAAATATCTGTTTCAATGTTGTACAATTGGTACAATTTATTTTTCAACTCGTCTCTTCTTCCATTTTCAACTCTAATCGGAAAAAGGTGCCAGACATTATCTTCTGTCATCTTAGGTAGCTTAATTAATTCTCTATCCTCTAATTCCTTTAAATCACGTATATATCGTTGAGCTAAATACGCTCTTTTTAAATTGTTGTATGATAAGTACTTCATTCTTTCCAAACCAATAGCTGCTTGCAAATTATCAATTTTAGAATTGAATCCAAAGTCTAATATCTTTTTATTTTTTTTATCAATTTCAAATCCATGATAACTATATTGATTGCAACGTATTGCAAGAGTTTCATTATCGGTAACTATTGCACCTGCCTTACCACATACACCAAAATTTTTATATGGATTAAAACTAAGAACTATAATATCTCCATATTCTCCAAGATTTGAAGAACCAATAGCTTGACATGCATCTTCAATAACTCTTAATTGATATATATCCGCGATTTCACGAATTTTTTTCATTTCACATTGTTTTCCATACAAATGTACAGGCAAAATGCATTTAGTTTTTTGGGTTATAGCTTCTTCGATTTTAGACGGATCAATACAATAACTCTTCTGATCTATATCTACAAATATAGGTTTTGCTCCGACTGCTAACACAGCATTTTCTGTAGCAGCAAAACTATTAGCTGGCATAATTACTTCATCCCCCGGCTGGATATCAATAGATAACAATGACACCATAAGAGCATCTGTACCACTACTTGTTGCAATTACAAACTTTTTATTTAAATAACTTCCGATTACTTCTTCTAGTTTTTTTGAAAATGGTCCACTTGTGAATTGACCTGTCGGTAAAACATCTTTTAAAACCCCTATAATTTTTTCAACCTCATCTTGAGAAATCAACCGATTAACTGGCATAAATTCTATTTTCTGTATATTTTTTCTGCTATAATTGAAAATATCTTTTTCTATATCAATATCTATTTTCAATTTGTTTTCCCTAAATAATTTCTCTTTCATCTTGTGATTCGGTAATATATTACTAATTTCAAATTCTTTTTCTTTTGTTTCCCCCTGTAGGCACTTTAATAAAGCTAAATTGTCTTTACTATGTCCAGAAATTGTAGTAAGAGTTTTCACGTTAAATCACCTCTAAGAAATTATTTTGAAAATCATGAGTAGACTATATTTTATGTTATCGATTACATGTCAACATATTTTTTACGGAGGGTTTCTCTATGGTAACAATTAATGAAATAGCTAAATTATGTAATGTATCAAATGCTACGGTTTCAAGAGTTCTAAATAATCATCCTTATGTAAATTCAGAAAAACGTGAGAAAATAATAAAAGTAATGCAAGAATTCAACTATACTCCTAGTTCTATTGCAAGGAATCTTAGGATAAATAAGACACAAACCATTGCACTATCAATTCCCAATATAGATCATCCCTTTTTCGGAAAATTAGCTAGAGAAATTTCTAAAGAATTATTAAAGCATAATTACAAATTACTAATTTATCAGACTTTTTATGAGAAAAAAATTGAACTTGAATTACTTTCCTTACTAAAGAATAAGGCTGTAGATGGTGTAATTCTCGCATCCCTAGAAAATAGTTGGGAAAATATAGAGCATTATTTAGCATATGGGCCCATAATACTTTGTAATGAGTATGAGGAAAATGCACCTATTCCGATAATTTGTTACGATGAATTTGAAGCTGGATACAAAGCTGTTAAACATTTAATAAGCAAAGGCCATAAAAAAATTGGCTTTTGTTTTGATTCTCTTAATAGTCAAGCACAATTAAAACGCCAACAAGGTTATCTGCATGCCTTAAAAGAAAAACAATTACCATTCAATAAAAAATGGCTATTTGGAGATGCAATTACTATTAATGATGGGTTTAGAATTTTTGAGAAGCTAGATAAATTAAAAGATAAACCTACTGCATTATTTACAGGAAATGATCAAGTTGCTGCTGGAGTCATTAAAGGAGCTACTATTAAAGGGTATTCTATTCCAACTGACTTGGCTGTTTGTGGTTATGATAATCAATTAATTTGTACAGTTACAACCCCAACAATTAGTACTATTGATATTCCAATTGTTAAACTGAGTAAACGAACCGTTAACGAGATACTACTATATATAAATACAGATGAATCTATTAAACGGAAAATTATTGAATATCCTACTAACTTAATTATTCGTGAATCTACATAATTAAAATAAAAGTTTCTGCTTAAATTTATCTAATATATAAAAAGAGGACGTAAATAATAATGCGTTCTCTTTTTATATTAAGCTAAAACAATCCATTAAAATGCTTTTCACGAAGCCAAATATATAATGTTATTAAGAAAAGATAAGTACTAACATTTTAACTGTTACAATAGGTGACATCACATAATTCATACCCACGACAAGCATTACATGTCATTCCATATTCAGCAAAAAATTTCATTGTATGCTAATATTTACATATTATCATTAGAAGGATTTAGATGATGAAGAAATCAGTATTAGTAGTTGGTTTATCGGTTGTAATGTTAGCAGCTTGCAGCGAAAAAGAAATGGTTCAAAAGGAGCAGCAAAAAACACAACAAACAACGGTGAAAACAGAACAACCAAAAGATGAGCAGACAAGAATGACGAAAAGTATTGAACGTAGAACCAAAGAGATTATAGAATATTTCGGTGGTACTGTAACAGCGGTTGAATTAAATAAAGAAAATAACTTGTATGTCTTATATGTTTTCGTAAGCCTTCGTCAGCATTGTCAAATGCTGACGAAGGCTTACGAAAAAATTTCGGCTACAGAACGAGAACAAAGTTAAAAGACGCCGTTACGCAAAGTGGATTGCAAGAATACGACAAAACAACCATAAGATACTTCACATCAGATGGTAAAACAGAAATCGAATTTGAATAAGCACTTCTACTTGAGTGCTTATTATTTTTACCTGTTATTTCAAGGTTTAGAAGATTATTTCGAACCTTTGACATTTAACCCTGGTTCGGAAAATTAATACGCTCTTTTCTCTTTTCTTTCCATACATCATAACTTTGATTCTTTCTCATTATTTTGAACTACCCCCACTTTCACTTCGTTTAGAAGTGAGGGATTCCTAAGTATAATCGATATCTATCCCTGGTGTAGTAGACGCCCGAATAATCGCAATTTTATTTGATAAAGGGTCTAATGTACCCATTCCATCAACACCTCTTGCATTCCCTATCCCTAATGCTTTTAAAATAATCTCATCTCTAATAGATTGATTGGAAGGCAAATCTTTATCTAAAAAAGAAGCCTTTTGACGTTCCTCCACGCATGATAAAACAAGGTATTTTCATTTATAAGCATCTCCCTTCTATACTTCACAATATAAAAATTTTATTCTTTATATACAAAATAAAAAATATAAGTTTTATTATTTTGTCAACTAATCTAATCAAAGAAAAATATATTAGTTTGCAATCTTTTTTCTCTCTTATTTGTAAATAAAATCCTTGAAAAGGTTTAATTGTAAATTATGTTAATAAACCCCTATCATTTGGTATCTATTCTAACAATAAAGTAAAAAATAATTAATCGAATACTGTGTATAAACAAAAGATTGATTATTCTGAATGTTAATCATATTAAATTGATCACATTTACCAAACAAATAACTTAAATTATAAGCACATTCGACAACAATTGATTGTTTTCTGAATATTATTGAAAAAAATGTAAAATCACTTCATTTTCCCTTCTATTTTGCTATGATAGTTACAATTAAATTGGATTAGGATATTTCTATAGGATGGGGGAGTATATAATGAGTGTTTCATTAAAGAGAAATGAAGAATTAACCTCTCTATTGAACGACTGGTATCGATCTATGCTATCTCAACAAGTTATAAAAGCTACTAATCTGAAAAAGAAAATTGATGAAAAAATTAATAAGTTAAGCATTGAGTCGAATCAAAAACATCAGGATCAAAATTTGTTACTGTATTACTCACTACTTGAATTTCGTTACACGGTCTTAACAGATAGCCTCGGTATTCAACATGATAGTTTTGACGCTATTAGTGATTATGATATGCCTACAGACCATTTTCTGCGCTTCTATTATCACTTTTTTAAATCCATTCATTCCACTTTTATATCAAGTTTTTCTGAAGCAGAGGAACATTATAAACTGGCAGAAAAGATATTAGTAAAAATTCCAGATGAAATTGAACACGCTGAATTCTACTATAGAATTGCTACTTTTTATCACCATACCTATAACATGCTAGCTTCTATCGAATACGCAAATAAATCGAGAGAAATCTTTTCGAAGTATGAAGGTTATGAAGTAAAAACAGCCTTTTGTAATAGTTTGCTAGGAGGTTGCTGTATCTATTTAAAGCAGTACGAACAAGCAGAAGAATATCTGCATTATGCAATTGAATTACTACAAAAGAATGAAGAAGAAGATTCCTTGTTATTCGTAAAAAGTACTTTAGGATGGCTGTATTCTGATCAAAGTATGTCTACGTTAGCTATTCGTCATCTTTCAGAAGTAACAGAGAAAATCCCTACACACTTCAAGGCTATCTTCCTACAAGCTAAGGAGCATTATAAATTAGGACAACAATCAGCAGCTAGCAAACTCATTGATAAGGGATTACAGATTTGCAGAGGAATTCAAAACGAAGAATACACACACCACTTCTCTATTTTAAAAAGATTAAACGAAAATATTCCATTGGAAGAATTAGAAAAAATCATCCAAGAAGGAATCTTATACTTTGAGGAAGAAGAATTATGGGAATATGTTGTCGAATACGCTGAATTATTTGCCACAAAATGTAGACAATTAGAGAACCATCAAAAGGTAAGTGATTATTTCCAAATTTGTTACCAAGCAAGACGAAAATCAATCGAAAAAGGAGTGTTAAAATAATGAAAAAAATCAGCCTATTATTATCAGGTATTGCTTTTATTGGGATTCTAACGGTGGGAATTTCTCCATTTTTTAAAGCGGATCAGTTTGCTACTCATGGACATTACCCTGCTCCTACATATAGTGTTGGCGATCATGGTGGTGCACCACAACAAACTTAATATAAGTGTATGTAAGGACCCTTCATTTGAAAGGTCTTTACATATCAAAATATGTATTGTTCTTTTTGGCTACGCCAAATCAAAATTCTTCTCTCACCTATCACCCTACACTCTCTTAGGGTAGGAGAACTCTTTCGGAAAATTCGTTAAATAATAGAAATAGACTAACTATTATATCTATCAACTCTTTATATGCAATATTACATGCGAAGTGCCTTAAATATTTTGTTATACTATGTATGTGGATTTTTCATCCAAAAATCCTCTTAAACGCATATTTTTGTATATGCCACCCTAATTGATGAAAGTGAGAAGAATGTTTATCATTTTTCTCACTTTTTTTATTTTAATTATGTGCTTGTACTTATTCTTTAGTTATTTTAAGTAATATAAGCTCAAAAAGAGAATTCACTTTTCAAATCCAACCTATCGAATCAATTATTATCTAATAATACCACACCATCTTTATCAACTCATTTTAGAATATTTGAACAATAATTTCATATACAAGTCCTGCATAAATTATTCATTTTCATTTATATAATTCCTACATTTTTACTTCTGATAAATTATCAAACATTGAATTATTATACACAAACCAAAAAACACGAGGTATTTTGTAGAATTTTGTCTATCAATATGTATGTACACCCTTATGTAGTGGATATAGACTGTGAGGTGTAAGGAGGTACCTTACAAAATAATGAAAAGGAGATTATAAAATGATTAGATTAACGAAAGTCTCAAAGTTAGCATTTGCAACATTAATTGTGGGAAGTAGTTTAAGCGTCTTTGTGTCGTCACACAGTGTACAGGCTGACACCTTAGATCATAATTACCAAGACACTCAAAAATTCATACCACCTTCTAGTGCTAGGCAAACATTGGAACAAAAAAACACTATTGTTCCAGAATCAAAAGTTATTAAAAACCATTATGTAAAATACTCTAAAACACATTTCCAATCTAAAGAAAGTATACCAAAAGAAATTTATTATTCTTCAGAAGGTTTTAAGGGCTATATACAGGCAAGTACCGTTTTGGATATGGGAAATCATTTCGTAACGCTATATTCTGGAACCGTTATTCGATGTTAGATTTTTAATCCTACCTCTTTAAATGCTTATAATGATCAATAGCTCACTGCCAATAATGGAATATCTATTGTTCAAAAAATAAACCACAAAATTTTTTGATTTCATGGTTTATCAAATATAAAGATAATGCTAAATATATACTCTAACATTACCTTCCCCAAAGTTAATTATAGAGTATTTTCTCAAAAAAGACACTCCTGTAGTGTCTTTTTTATATTATTTTGATTTACTCCCATCTTACTTTTATTAAACTCATATATGTAATAATGCATATTTTTTTGATTGTATATTATGATATACTCTCATTGTGAGCTGATACATAATTTCTTTAGATTGGAAAACTAAAACCTCGTTTACCCAATTTGGGGGCGCCTTATGGCGTCTTTTTTTATGCTATTGAAGTAAAAAACAGGACCGTAATATCATTGGTAAAAAAATTGTATACTTTAACAAGAATTCCGCCTACTAACCCTTATTTTTTGCGGCTATTTATTTGTTTCAACATAATAATTTTTCATCTCGTATATGCAATAGACAATGATAGCTAAACTCCAACTGACACCATAGTAATCATGTGTGTAGAAATCATAACCTGCCTTAATACCTTTTTCCATTACAACTAACGTAAATCCTAACGCCACCCACTTGTTAATTTTCATCTTAATATACGTTATCGCTATAATTATTAAAAATAAAATATTTGTAAGGTAGTTTATCATTAGCTCGTATTTTTGAATGTATACTGCCATTATACAAGCAACGATATTAGTCGCAATGCCCAAGGCAATCACGGCTCCCCAAATCCTGTCCGAAATTCCCACTCCTGATTCAGTCCCTTCCTTAATCACATTCTTTTCCTTAATTCGTTCCTCCCCCCTATTCAAGGTATGCTGTATTATCCTTGTCTGATGAATATCTATTTATCTTTTCATATAGAGCAAACAAAATTTTCACTCATAATTTTTTCTTTATCAGGCAAACTAGATTTAAGCCGTTTGAACTAGCGGCTTAAATCTTCTGGTAATGGGGTAGGAATTTATAGGAATTGACTAACTCATTCAGTCCCTTGGCACCGGCAGGCGACAAAATTGTTGTCTGCCATTTTCATGTATACTTTTTCTGATTCCATTCCAAACTATATGTTTGCTGTACCAATTTTAAAAAGAGCGGGATTTGATTTTTGAATAAGTAAAAAAGATAAAGCTCAATCCACTTTTGGTATAGGACTTTTTCTTTTTACATATACTATTTTTAAGCCTTTTTACCAATACGTGTCCTATTGGTGTCTTAAATTCCTCCTAAAAAGGGCGGCAGATACGACTGCATGCCCTTTTTATTTATACTGATTTTCTATATCCAATATAGTAATTGAAGACTAAAAATGCACTATTACATATTCTGTTCAGTCTAGATTATGTTAAAATTTCTTATGTTGTTTATTTCATAGTCGAATTATGGTTTCATATCTAATTCAACAATATGTGAGCTGTATACCAAAAGAAAAGACACCCAAAAGGTGTCTTTTCTTCTTTTAATCTAAAAAAATATTTTTCTTTTTCAGGAAGATTAATTATCTCACTAACCTAAACCTCTAATTCAATGCCCTTTTGATCACGGTGCTCAAAAGGTTTCATCTATATTAACATGTAAATAGTTCACTTCCTAATCATATTTCCACCACTATATTTGATTTCTCAAAGATTTTCTGTCTTGTTCTTAATTTTGTCAAAATCTTCATATAGCTACACAAAATATATATGCTATTATGTTTTTAAGAAACTATGCGTTCCCTTAACCCTGTATCCGACCCTGTATTTTTTTACAGGGTCTTTATTTACTTTCATTAGCTTATAAGAGTTAATACACACCCCATTTCAATTATAATCGTTTAAATGTTAGTTAGAATTTGAAATGATAAACCTATTAGCTTTTTAACACTTGTAATCTAATACTAGATTTCTAAATGTATACTACACTAAACACCTATTAACACTATACACATAGTGTTAACCATCTTAATTGAATATTAGTAATAGTAAGTATAAAGATTATCAATTTACTATATCTTACATTTATGTAAAAATAGATGTATGTTAAGCTTTTTCAAAATCTTTCCCCTAATAAAGGTTTGAAGTAGCATTTCATGATTCTCCTTACGGTTAATATGCCTTGAAAAAGAACCCTATAGGGTTCTTTTTCTTCTTATTACATCCACAGCAGATAATTAATTAACATACAAAAAGGACTGACAATTACTTGCAGTCCTTTTTGTACCTAAATATACACTTATATTAAGTACTTAACTCTTTATTTTATTTGGCATGCATATGAACTACACATGTCATTATCATCTAGATACATAACACTTCCAAATTTAGAAGTACACAATAACAAATCTTTCCCAGCTTCCAGCTACATAACTATTAGCAGTTAATTCTCTACCGCCATTTGCTGATATAAATCTACCATTACTTAGCGCTTGTAATACATATATCCTATTGTCTCCACCATTATATAAGATAAATTTTTCCCCTGCCCCAATTGATGTACGATCTGCTACTACTCTACCATTTGGCTCAAACGAAACGTACTTTCCATTACTTTTCGCTTTTAAAGCAAACGTATATAATTCCCCAGTCGGAATTAATTCAAATTTCTCCCATTCATTAATTGCACTACGATTTGCTACTACATTTCCCGATGGTTCAGCAGACACATATTGTAAATTTGCAGCTTGTATAGCAACAGTCCAGCTTCCATTAAATAGATTCACACCTTTTAGTGAACTTGCATTTGATTGGTCGGCTGCCAATGCATCATTCGATGGGGTTATCATCATTAACATTAGAACCATTGGTAACACCATTAAAACTAACTTTTTAAAGATCTTATTACCATTTGCATGAGCTATGAACCTCTTCATTCTCATTCCTCCCTTAATATATAGCACTCATATACATCATACCAAATATGTAAAATATTGTAATACCAGAGAGTCTTTATCAACAAATACCTTATTATTCTGTTTCTTTTTTCTCAAATCTACAGCACCTAAACATCACTCAGTCCTCAAACATATTTTTAAAATTAATTTCACTTTATATTAAATAAAAGCCAAATAGCCGTTCATAATGAACGACTATTAAGCATCTAACTAAAAATTTGAATGTTTTTCATGTTAATCTATTTTGTTTAATCCCGTTGAAGTAACTTGATAGATTCTTTTTTTTCCTATATATTCTTGTTTATTATTCTCAAGGTTAGTAAGTTTAGCCCGTGTCTTTTCATTTACTGCTTCCCCTTCTATATGGGTAAACTCGATATAATCTCCCACTTTGACCGGCACAGTTTGGCTTTCAGCAGTTTGCTGTCTATTTCCCACTATTTCTTTATTGTATACAACACTACCGGATGAATTCTGTACTTTGATACTCGCATACGTATTATTAAAATAAGAATGTGGTACGCCTGTTTCTAAATTCACCTGCATTTTCTCTGTTACCCTATTATAATTTACTTTTGCAATTTCTCTATCACTATATCCTTTTAAAGACCAACTAAATTGATTTCCGTCTAAAACCGTTGCTTCTGGCATTTTTTCTACTTTCTTCAGACCTTCTTTTGTAACTTCGTACATTGCTTTTTTTCCAAAACTTTCTTGTTTACTATTATTTACATTTGTTAAAGTAGCTCTATGCACACCTTCTAGATGTGTTAACTCAATATAATCTCCTACTTTAGCTGGAACTTTTTGCGATTCAGCATTTTGTTGTTTGTTTCCATAAATATCTTTATTGTATACTACTTTGCCTGATGCATTTTGTACTTTAATACTCGCATATGTTTCATTAAAATAATGATGCGGTACGCCTGCTTTTAAGTCCACTTGCATTTCTTCAGCCGACTTATTGAAATTGATTTTAGCAAACTCAAAATCACTAATCCCTTTCATTGACCATGCAAACTGGCTTCCTTCTAAAATATTATTTGCATTAGGTACATCTGGTTTAATCGGATTAGAATCCGTCCCCTTCCAAATCTCTGCTGTTAAAATCGGATAGCCTAATGCAGCCACTTTTTGAATGGTATCATTATTTGGACGTAATCCCCACTTCTCAAAGAAAGGCATCAAATTTTGTTTGGCTACTTTTGATGCTGAGATCATAAATAATTGTTTTTTATTTTCATCAGTTTGTGGAAGTTCATTAGAAGGCATATCTCTATACAATTGATGCAGCTTAGGATAGAAGTCTTCTCCATATGCTAATTGTAGTTGCCAGAGCATAACAAGCTTAACAAAAACATCACTAATTTCGTCATAATTTTTATTCGTTTGTTCTAGATATTGAAACGCTTTCGGATAAATTCCACTTTTCTCTAAATTGGATGGTTGATTAAACGCCTTTTCTACAGAAATGCTGTAAATATTATTTTGTACTTCTGTCATATTATAAAACTTCCAAGGTGATTGCTGTCTCAAATGCCCTGCCTCATGCCAAGGACCCCAACCATCTTTTATAAATTTATTAATATCTAACACGTATTGAATTGCATCTCCTACATATGCAGTTCGATAAGAAGTCGCATACATATAATAATCTGGTGAATGATTTTCTTCTACGTAATGAATATAATGCTTGTCTGCTTGTTCTTCGGATAATCCAGCTACTTTGTCTTGAATTCGGGTAGCTTCATCCATCTTTTTTAAGAGTTGTACAGGATCTGTATTAGAACCTAGCAAATATTTCTTAACACGTGCAGGGCTGGCCGTAATTAATACACGTTCTCCTTTTAGCTCCACTGCATGTGCATTTGGATATTGGTTCAGCATATCTATTAAATCTTGTTTTGTATGCTTACCTAGTTCAAAGAGAGGAGTAGTCGTTCCACCAGTTGTGACTGTTGTTCGAATGGTACCACCTTGTTGTTTATTGTAAAAATAAATCATTCCTCCATTTGGAGATTGGATTGTGTTTATACCTGGTTTTAATGTAAATGATTTTATTTTAGAATCTTCTCTCCAAGAAGCATCATACGAATACGTTCCAATGTATGCTTGAATATTTTGATTTCCTTCTACATTAATCGTTATTTGTTCATTTGGCTTTGCATATAAACCAGTCGGTTCATATGGACTAAATGCCATACTTTTTCTTTCCTGTTGTTTCAGTACCTCAACATCCCCTTTTCCTGGGACTGTATATATTCTGTTTTCTGATTTAACTGACTTTCCCTCTTGAAATGATGTCGATATTTTATTTTGCTGTTGAGTTTCCTCTGCAATGATATCTGTTGTAGAAATCATTCCAGTTGCAAGCATGGTTACTGTAGCGGTGGCTGCAAGTATTTTTCTAGTTTTATGTTTTGAATTATTCCCCATATTAACTCCCTCATTTTTCCTTAATGCACTTAAGGATTTTTGTTTTACACCCCAAGCTATTCATGCTATCTATGTTGTATCTTTTAATCTATTTTTTCTCATAATAATCTCCTTTTCTTTATTTATCATTGTATACAAATACTATTTGATGAAACATTAAATAACAACTTTACGATAAACTCATCAATAACAAACTATTATGTTTTGATTCAACACCCTTAACTTCCATCTAATTGTATAAATGTATTCATTTGGCGAAATAAGTAAATAAATTTCAACATTTAAAGCTTATAATCTAGCGAAAAATTCATAAAAGTTTTTTAACTTCAAGGTTTAAATAATTGCAACCACATTTATTTAAACTTCCTTAACTTTTTTTAAACTATTCTCTAAGAATCTTATTATTTATTGTAAATAAACCAGGTTGCTACTCTATATGTAAAAGAAAGGCGGAATCTTTAATATGACTCCGCCTTCTTTGATATAAAAAGCATCTAATTCTATTAGAATTAGATGCTTACATTTAGTTCTTAAACCAAGCATTCTAAACTACTTATGCCCCTGTAAATCTTTTTTTATTACATCCCAGAGTGGATTATCTTGACGTATCGGTTTACCCTCTTCGTCCCATTTTATTTTTCCTGTTCCTAATTCATAATTCATTCCCGTCCATGTGTCTTCACGGAATGCATAGAATGATTTATGCCAACCTCTTTGGTTGAAGATAGAAATAAGATCTTGCATGTATTGGGTAGCTCCTGGAACGGTACGGTTAATTCCAAACTCCTCTGCAATAATTCGGTTAGATGGTACATGATTTTTCTTAGACCATTGTTGGAGTGGCTTTAAAAATTTTTCTAATCCCTGTTTATTCCACATTACAGGTTTCTCTAAATCCCCTACTTTTACTAATCCTGGATATTGATATTCCTTGTTTTGTTTTTCACCTTGGCTCGTTAATTCATATGGTTCATACATATGAAATGCGTATAGTGTTTTTTTATCCTCTACTGGTTTTAAATATTTAAAGGCCCATGGAGTAGCATATAAACCTGAATCTAAAATAATCGGTGTTTCTTGGTCCACTTCACGGATAGAATGAATCACCTTTTCATAAAATTTGTTTAAATCTGCTGTCGTTCCTTTTACTTTTGCATACCATTTCTCATAATCTTCCGTCCAAAAATCATTATATCTATTATTTTTAGCTGTTTCTGGATGAGGTTCATTTATAATATTATAACCGACCACTGCAGGGTAATCTTTTAGCTCCAAAGCAAGGTCTTTCCAAAATTGACTTGCTTGTTCTTGATACTTCTCTTCTTCCCATATTCTGTCGTCATTCTTGTTATTATTAAATTGGCGCCACCGATCACCAGGCAAAGATAACATTGTAAGAACAACTTTCATTCCCTGTGATTGTGCGGCATCTAAATCCGCTTTTAATTTTTCTAGATCCTCCTTTACTAATCCCTGATAGTTATCTGCACTACCTATCAGAAAATCCTTTCCAGAGGTATCCGGTTTATCCTCAAATAAAAAATCTTTATCCTTTGCCCATTTATCAGGTGCTAAACGAACATATTCAATATTAGCTTCTTTTGCACTTTTATAGTTCTCGGGCAATGACGTACTATTCATGAAATTAGTACCCTTCCTT
The DNA here is from genome assembly GCF_052656125.1 of Bacillus sp. WC2507. Lineage (NCBI taxonomy): Bacteria > Bacillati > Bacillota > Bacilli > Caryophanales > Bacillaceae > Bacillus > Bacillus sp. WC2507. The sequence continues at coordinate 304,828 of NZ_JBQXPN010000003.1, forward strand.
TTCGAATCCCAAAAACTAATTTTTGAATCGCTCTTGTAATAGGTATCAGCTCTTACATTCATTTCCTGTGCTCCAAAACTCATCAAGCCTAACAACGCAACAATTGGTAAAATTTTTTTCACAACTTTTCCTTCTTTCTCTTTATATTTTACACACATAACATACCTTTGTTTTGTTACAGGAATATGGCAATTTTCCAAAAATACCTTTTATGTTTATAAAACAGAAGGTCATTCACTCATACATAAAAAAGACAGAGATAATAGGAAGTTGCTTCATTTAAAAAAACAAAAAAGGAACCCTTTACGGATTCCTTTTTGCCTTGCACTCTTTTTCAAATAGTGCATTTTTGCACCTACTTTTAATATAACTCATAATTCCAATAAAATAAATAAGATTAAATGGAATTTGCTACTATTTTTTTAAAAAGATTCGATTCAGAAAACTAATACTAGTAAGTTCACTTTCGAAAAATTTATGCTCTTTCACAAATTATAAAATGTCATACTTTCTTAGAATTCTACAGATAGTATATAACATATTAAAGATTCTGATTTTTAGGCAGTTCAATAGCATTATACCTCTTGAAGTACACTACGAAAGAACATCGAATTAACACAATAAAAACCGTAGAAATAATTTATTTCTACGGTTTTTTTACTTACCCACGCTCTTATTTTTTTGGCTTCTGGTTCAATATGCTTATTTAGTTTATCATCTTGTACCAACACATAGTTTCCTTCTGCATCCATATAATGGCTTAAATGCGTCGGCAATCGGTTTGAAAAACTAGACCCATCAAGGGGCCTTCTACTAGAATAGTGAGTCGCTTTTAAATGTTTAAAATCTAGTTTTACATAATAAGATTGTCGGTATAGTTCATTTGATGCACCCAAATTATCACTCATTCGGAATAGAATCTCATCATCAAATCTTTGTATATTTCTTCCCGCTATAAAGTCATCGAAGTATTTTGTGAGAAACATACTTTGTCCTCTAAAATCATTGACAGGCGCATCTGAATTTGTGAATTTTATAGAATGTTCAAAGTCAGTCCCATTCCATTTCGATCCGTATAAATAAAACGGCGTAACTTGATTCGTTTTTAAGTTAACAATATATATAGTTGGAGCGTGAGAATAATAAGCCCTTGCATACGTAAACACATATTCATACTCCTCATTGCTTAACCACTTTAAGGGGTGAAATTCCATGTTTTTTAATCCTGGTGCAGCATAGGAACCCTTCATATTTTTAAATGAATCCAGTAGAATATCTTCTCCTGTTTTCTTATTTTTCATCATAACGTTGAAATCTGTATCGTTTAATTTATCTACTCTAAATTCATGATTTTCTGCTATATTTGTATCTGTTTTAGGCGATACTTCCTGGGTTATTTTTTGATTTACACTATCCTTCTTTTCTAATGTCTCTGCAAAAATATCTCTGGGTGTAAACAATGCCCCAACAATTAATACAGATCCAAAGAAAAAACTTAAAATGAATCTATTCTTCATAATTTCCCTCCAACTTTTAAATTTCAAGTAAATTACCATTTGATCGAAGTTTTCAAATAATTTTATTAAAGAACTTCTTCTCCGCTTGCAAATATACTTTTTTAGAATTCAAATTTCATTCTATTAATTCCCGTATACTATTAAATCACCTCCTTTCAAATAGAGTACTTATTCTGTCTATCTTAAACACTCTTTTAGTTGATCCTTAGCTATCTTTCGTTCATGGTCTTCACTAGTACCAAAGACAACCTTGAGGATATAAACTCTAAAACACATAGCTACGCTCCTCCATCTATATGCTTTCGTGTATACCAATCATCTTTTCTTTTAATGATTTGGACCTTATTGTGTTTATTAAGAGAGTCTATAGATTTCTATATATAGGATTCTTTAAAAACTTTATTGAAAACTTTTTAATTTTATATTTATTTATACAAATAAATAAATATAATAAGGATATGCAAAATTGCATATCCTTATTATCAATAGGAAAAATACTGTTATAAGAAGTGACAATCCTGTTTGTAAGAAGTCTAGAAAAATAATTAACAAATTCGTTCTCGTATATTTAATTATTACCAATCTGCTATTTAAAACTTTCCCTTGAACACTCCTTTAGTTGTTCCATAGCAATCTTTCGCGCATGCTCCTCACTATCTATCAAAGTGAATCCTTGTGATATATAACTCCAAAATTCATATCCACAATCCTCCATCGATCTATAAGCTTCTGTTGTATATAGCCCATCTTTTCTTCTAATGATTTGAACCTTATAGTTTTTACTTGGAGAAAAAAACTCTTGTATCACCTGCTCCATTTATGAAACATCCTCCTTCAATCTATTATGTGAAATTATATTTTCACATAATCTCGTAATAGAAACCTCTTTTTACGATAAATTACTATCACTTTTTGAAAGGATAATATACCTTACATCCTCCCATCATTTTCTTCCTGTACTACCCAAATAAAATGTCATACTTTCTTAGGATTCTACAAATAGAATATAACATTCCTTAAAAAGAAGCCTCTTTTATAAGGATGACCTTCTTTAACCTTTTATTAAATTGAACTACCTTACGAAATGCCATACATTCTCTGATCCAATTCAAGATACTTTACTGCACTAAAAAACATAACGATAACGTCATTTATAAATACTTTTTTTTTACTATTTTCGTTACTTTACACAATCTAACGACTCCCACAATTAAAAAGAGCAATGGTATTAAAAATAAGAGTTGCCCTATTTCCGGAGCAAATAATGTTACTGTGGACAAATGACCAAATAATTTAGGGAATCTAATTAAAATAATTAACGGCAGCAACCAGTTACATCTTATGTATTCAGAATATGATATAACAAGCTTCCCTCCCATCATTTTCTTCCTGTACTAATCAATATAAATGATACAGCTTATATCCTAGAAACTTCAATAACATTTGGCCGTTATTTCTCTCTGTCGTTCTACTTATTTCTACTACATATAATTAAATATTTTTTCAAAAATCACTTCATAAAAGAACATAAGTTCGTGTATAATAATAACAAGAACAAACGTTCTCGTTATTATTAGGAGGAGTTATAGTGTATGACTATTCAATTTTACCGAATAGAATCATTTTATGTGTCGACCTTCGCAGCTTTTATGCTTCTGTTAGTTGCATCAAAATGGGATTAGACCCACTTCATACAAAATTAGCTGTAGTCGGTGATGTGAATAGGAATGGGTCCATTGTTTTAGCCGCAACTCCACCTTTAAAAGCAATGGGTGTAAAGAAGATGGCAAGGCTATACGAGATTCCTCGACAAAAAGATATCCTTATTGTGAATCCAATTATGGGAACCTATATTAAGTGCTCCAATTACATAACGAAGTTAGCTCTACAATATGTTCCTATTGAAGACTTTCATCAATACAGCATCGATGAATTTTTTATGGATATTACCGATAGCATCCATCTCTTTGCCCGAAATCCAAATGAATTTGCATTACAGTTTAAACGTGAAATATATGAACACACACGAATTGAATGCACAATCGGGATTGCACCTAACCTATTGATGAGTAAGGTAGCTTTAGATATTGAAGCAAAGAAAAATAAAGACGGAGTCGCTTATTGGACATACGAAGATATACCGACAAAATTATGGAGCATACGACCGCTTAATAAGTTTTGGGGGATTTCGCATAAAACAGAAACAAAATTAAATCAAAAAGGAATACATTCAATTGGAGATTTAGCTAATTATCCTCTTAAATATTTAAAACAAAGCTTCGGCGTGATTGGCGAAGAATTACACTTACATAGTAATGGGATTGACTTTAGTCGCATTTCAGAAAAATATGTTCCTGCCACAACTTCTATAGGAAAAAGCCAAATTTTAATGCGTGATTATACAATAGAAGAATTTCCGATTATCCTACTGGAACATACCGAAGAAGTTTGCTATCGATTAAGACAACAAAACAAACTTGCTCAAACCGTTCAATTTTCAATTGGATATAGTAAAAGTTATTCGGGTGGCTTTAGCAAAACACATACCTTAAGCCGTCCGACCAACTTAACCATGGACATTTATCAAGTTTGTCTATATTTTCTACATCAACAATATACTGGAGAACCAATTAGAAGTATTACTATTTCTCTAACAAAACTAATTGGTGAAGGAGAAGAACAAATTTCTCTTTTTGATAACATCATACAACGAGAAAAAGAAATAAAGCTAACGAAAGTAATGGATGAAATACGTACAAAATTTGGAAAAAATATCATATTAAGGGGAATTTCCTATACAAATAATGCAACAGCTAGATACAGAAACACACTGTTAGGGGGACACAAATCATGAACAACGCTAATATGCCAAAAGGCAGAGGAATGGTAAAATGGACACCGTTTGCAGCAATGCCAGAACAATTCGTCGGAATACGTGAAATGATCAAAGAGAAAAATAAAGTTGCACGCCCCATTTTAACTTCTGAAGAGAAAGAACGGATTGAGAACATGTTACTATGTTCATTGCTATCTGAAGAAGAGATATTAATTACATATTATGAAGACGGTTATTTACTCACTAACTATATGACCGTTATCGATATAGATCCATTAAATAGCTCCATCATATGTACGGATGCTTTCTATAATAAGATGACAATAAAATTTTCGAATATAATAGACGTAAAATAGAATACATTTAGGTGATGATGTTTGGAGTGTTATAAAGGAATGTATACAATGCAAGGGAATCAGATAAGAAAGAATACAGCGCGAACAACTATTCATAAGGATATAAATAATTATTCCTATTTAAATATACCTATGATTATCAATGAGAAAGATGGAATAACTTACGAGGTTTTAAGCGCTGGTTTTCATAATAATGATGCAGTAGCGATGATAACAACAGATGGTTTTGCTACAACTAGGGTAAATACACCAATCTTAACAGTAAAACACAATGATGGTAGTATCCAGGCATTCCGCTTACCTATAGAATTGGAGTATTGGGTACTTTCATGTATGTCTGATGCTTCAACAGGGAGAAATCCATTCCCATGTAAAGTCGCTTTTGGAATAATCGATACTAAGTTTCATGTGGAATTCAAGTGAAAAAGGAGCAAATTAATTTGCTCCTTTTATCGTTTTGTATGCTCTTTTCCTTTTCTTTTTACATTTTTTGCATACAGACTTTTTGATAATTATAAGAGCGAAGCCCTGAAATGGCATTCAACTGGATTCCTTCATGCTTTACTAAATCAAATAACTTTTCTATTGCTTCTTTACGAAGGTGACTCTATTCTAAAGTTCCACTAAATGAGAATAGTACATTTGGTACAACTAAATCCTCTGGTTCTATTCTTCGGGCAATCCATTCATTTTGCTAAGAATTAAATACAAGGTGCAAAAAACCGACCCGGGTTAATTACTTATTATCTCTTTCATTAAAGTCATATCCTTGTATATTGGAAATTTCTTAGTTAATTCTTTTACGATAGAATATGCTTTTTCTTTAGCTCTTACATTCTGGGGATTCTTTAATACTAAACAAATGATTTCAGCAATTTTAATCATTTCTAGTTCACCCATTCCTTGTGTTGTAACTGCTGGTGTCCCCAAACGAATTCCACTCGTAATAAAAGGACCCTTTTTATCAAAAGGAATGGAGTTCTTATTAACCGTTATCTCTACTTCCTCTAATAATATTTGAGCCTCTTTTCCTGTTAGGTTCATATTACAAAGATCTATAAGTAGCAAATGATTGTCCGTTCCACCTGTCAACACATTAAAGCCTAACTCTCTTAGTTCTTTTGCTAGCACCTTAGCATTCTTTATTGTATTTGAAACATATTTTTTAAATTCGGGCTGCAACGCTTCATTAAAAGCGACTGCCTTGGCCGCAATCATGTGCATAGCTGGCCCTCCTTGTATACCAGGGAATACACTCTTATCTATTGTAGCAGCCCAATCTCTTCGGCAGAGTATAATTCCCCCTCGAGGACCACGCAGGGTTTTATGGGTAGTGGTAGTAACAAAATCAGCATATGGAACTGGGCTCGGATGCATTCCAGTAGCTACAAGCCCAGCAATATGGGCTATATCTGCCATAAAAAATGCATTCACTTCTTTTGCGATGCTCGATAATCTCTCAAAATCAATAATCTTTGAATATGCACTTGCACCAATTACCATCATTTTAGGTTGATGTTTCAGCGCTAAAGTTCTAACTTCATCATAGTCAATATTGAAATGTCGCTTATTTACTCCATAAGATATAAAATTGTATAATACACCCGAGGAATTAACAGGGCTCCCGTGTGTAAGGTGACCACCGTGGGATAAATCCATTCCTAATACTGTATCTCCAGGCTTCAAACAAGCAGAGTAAACAGCCATATTTGCTTGTGCCCCGGAGTGAGGCTGCACATTCGCATGGTCCGCTCCAAATAATTGTTTTGCTCGCTCTATAGCTAAATTCTCTACAATATCTACATATTCACATCCACCATAGTATCTCTTTCCTGGATATCCTTCAGCATACTTATTAGTCAGCACTGTGCCCATTGCCTCTAAAACGGCTAGACTTACAAAGTTTTCAGAAGCAATTAGTTCAATATGTTTTTGCTGGCGTTGTAATTCATAATCAATTGCCTCAGCTACTTGATAATCTTTTTCCCTTAATTTCTTCATTATTAACTATCCCTTCTAATGAATTAGTAGTTTTTTTGTATGCACTATGATTTGTTGAGCCAACATATTGATTGAGAGCGAATGAACTGCGTATTGCTTCTGTAATAAATAACTTTGCAATGCTTACTGCCTCTATAACAGACTTCCCTTTCGCTAGTTCAGCAGCAATCGCTGCAGAGTAAGTACATCCAGCACCATGTATATGGTCGGTTTGAAATCGTTCTGATTGTATATATTTAAAATTCTTTCCATCATACAGTAAATCTAATGCTGTCTCATGTGCTAAGCGGCTCCCCCCTTTCACTAAAACATATTTTGGACCTAAATCGTGAATGATTTTTGCTGCTTCTTTCATGCCCGTAATGGATTTAATCGGAGCCACTTTACTTAAATGTGCCGCTTCCAGTAGATTAGGTGTGACAATTGTAGCTTTTGGTATGAGCAAATCTCGTAAACTATCTACTGTTTCGGGATGCATTATTTCTGTTACACCTTTGCAAACTAAAACAGGATCAATAACAATATTTTCGAGTTGATGTTGATCAATTACCTTGGAAACCAAATCGATTAGTTGGACCGATCCAAGCATTCCTGTTTTTACTGCATCAATGCCAATCCCTTCAATAATAGTTCTTAATTGCTCCTTTACTGTTATAATTTCTTGTGGAAATGTACGATGCTCCCAATAATTTTCAGGATCCATCGTAACAATAGTTGTTAATGCAGTCATCCCGTAGACATTTAACTCCTGAAATGTTTTCATATCGGCTTGGATTCCAGCACCTCCACTGCTATCCGAACCGGCTATAGACAAGACCTTGTTTTTCACCATAAGAAATCCTCCTATTTAACTGCTAATAGTGATAAGTGTAATTCGTAAAAGCAAGTATCTAGGATTGTAATTCACCTAGATACTTTTCAAGACGATTTAGAGCTTCCTCTAGTACCTTCATTGGCTGTACATAAGAAATCCTCACATAGCCTTCTCCATATTCCGTGAATGAGTCTCCAGGAATGAGTGCAACCTTAGCTTTTTTTAATACATCAGCAACAAATTCTGATGAGGTTTTCCCAAACTTTGAAATAGACGGAAAAAAATAAAATGAACCGTTTGGTTTGACTACAGTGAATCCCATATCTTGCAACCTCTCATATACATAGTCACGACGTATACGATATTCGTCACGCATGATGTAAGCATCGTTAATTCCTACTGTCAATGCCTCGATAGCAGCAACTTGACTAATCGATGAGACAGCAGCCGTCGTGTATTGCTGTAGCTTCTTCATTTCTTCAATCAGATATCCTGGTGCAAAAGCAAATCCTACTCTCCATCCTGTCATCGCATGGGATTTTGATAGCCCATTAATGACAATTGTTTTCTCTTTCATTCCCTCCATTTTCGCAATTGATACATGCTCCTCTTCAAAAACCAATTCGCTATATAATTCATCTGAAACAACCATTACATCTTTATCAACCAGCAAATCCCTAATTGCTTTTATTTCTTTTTGATTCAGTGTAACTCCAGAAGGATTCATCGTTGATGGGATAATGACACACCGTGTTTTATCTGTCATCATTTTTTGAAGAGCCTCTACTGTAACCTTAAATCCCGTATCCCTTGTGTCTAGATAAATAGGTGTTGCGCCACATAAACGAATAACCGGTTCGTATCCAGGATAAATAGGAGTTGGTAGAATAACTTCGGAACCTTCGCTAAGTATAGTTCTAAGAGCAAGATAAATCCCTCCGGTTGATCCGTTAGTTACTAGTATTTCGTGGTTAGGATCATAAGTAATTCCATATTTTACATGCATGTAGTTTGAGGAAACTTTAAGAAGTTCTGTATAACCCGAAGAAGGTGGATACGTTGTATGGTTATTTTCAATTGCCAATTGTCCAGCTATCTTTATATGCGCTGGAGTAGGAAAGTCAGGTTGACCAATGGTTAAATGGATGACATCCTCATATTGCGAAGCCATATCAAAAAAGGGGTCCATTTTTGAGGACTGCAATCGTGTTACTCTATTGTTTAATAAGTGTTTCATGTTTACATAGCTCCTTTTAGAGAGGGGTAGCAAAAGCCACCTCTCGCTGCCAAAGATGGTGACCAGAAAGTTAAATAGTATATGAATCTTTGATTTTTCACATTATAATAAAGTGATTAATTGTAGCATTAGAAATTTATGAACAATTTTCTACGTTAGCAAACACCTGATATTTCATCTCCATTGCATCGAGCAAAGTGAATAGTATGAATTTTGATAGAACCAACGAGTGTGTCTCTTCAAGCATTTCATGTGGCCGTTGTACATACATCCCTTGCTCAATTTCATCAGCACAATGTACTATTAATCTCTCAATACTGGCAGCACTTGACTCTAAATGAAATTGTAATCCAACGACATGGTCTTCATATACGTATGCCTGATTAACACATCCTTTGCTATACGCAATTCTCTTTGCTTGCGGAGGAAGTTGGAATGTGTCTGCATGCCAATGGAAAGGAACAAACACCTCAGGAAATCTGCTAAAGAAATCGATTTGCTTGGCCTCCTCCGACAATTTAACAGGAAACCAACCAATCTCCTTATAATGATTTTTAAATACTTTTCCCCCAAGGACTTCTGCGATTAACTGAGCTCCAAGGCATATCCCAAGTACTAGTTTTCGATGCTGAATAGCTTTCTTAATTAACTGTTTTTCCAATCCAAGCCATGGATATATTTTCTCGTCATAAACACCCATCGGACCACCTAGTATGACGAGCATGTCAAATTCCGAATAAGAGGGTAGACAATTGCTTTCATATAATAATGTCCCTGTGACTTCATGCCCTTTTTCCTCCGCCCAAGTTAAAATGTGTTCGGGTGATTCAAAAGATACATGCTGCAAATAGTGTATTCTCAAATTCTTTCCCTCCTTAAGATGTAGTTAAATTATTTAGATTTTAAGTATAATCTTGAGATTACCATTAAACAATTCAATCATTATTATAGAAACGATAGTTTTTACCTATCATTTTGTCTAATTGATGACTCATAATATACGTAAAAACCCACCTGCAGTACGGATATCTGAAAAAAACCTTTCCATTCACAATTAATCTATTAATTCACAGATTCAGCATGCATACGTACAAGTGGCAAAAGACAAGTTCACCTAAAGATTGTATGAAACAAGGTGATTACTGTCATATGAACAAAACCTTTTCAATGTAAAAGAAATAACTGTATGTACGAACACAAACAATAGATATTTACTATAATTTACCCTATAATGATTATTATTTCCTATAAAAAAATAATAACTTTTGGAGGAATAACTATTGGATCTAAAGCAATTGGAATACTTCATGACCTTATGTCAGGAACTACATTTTACTCGTGCCGCCGAAAAGTTAGGAATCGCCCAACCCTCATTAAGCCAGCAGATCCGTTTGCTGGAACATGAAATCGGTACGCCATTGTTTGATCGTGTTGGAAAACGAACCACTATTACCGAAGCGGGCAAAACACTGCTCCATCATAGCTATAATATATTCCATGAGCTATCACAAGCTCGTGCCGCAATTAGTGAAATACAGGGTCTAAAAAGAGGATCATTAAAGATAGGAGCACTCCTGACAGTTACAAATTACTTGATTCCTCAAACTGTAATTGAATTTCACCAAAGGTATCCGAATATTGAATTGGCTGTTTCAGGTATGCGAACTGGGGATATTTATAACGGTATTTTACAAAATGAACTCGATTTGGGGATAGTATTTTTGCCAATGCAACATGATGAATTAGAAACTATTCCACTCTTTAAACAACATCTTTCTTTAGCAGTTCCAATCAATCATTCCGTTGCAGAAGAGGAATTTGTCACGCTTGACGTTTTAAAAGATACACCTTCTATTTTATTACCTGACACATATTTTTTGCGGCAGCTGATTAACGAACAATGTAATGAGCTTGGATTCACAGCAAAACCAGTTATGGAAATGACGACTATGGAATCAATCATACAAATGGTCAGCAAAGGCGTCGGCGTCACCATTCTACCCAAAGGTTACCTTGACTATATCGACAATAAACTTATACGGACAATCCCTATTCAAAACCCGATGCTTATTACGCAAATTGGCATCGCTTACCGTAAAAACAAATATTTGTGTGCAGCAAGTCGAGTATTCATGGAGCAGTTGATTTCCACTATAAAAAGTGAACAATTTAAATAAATTGCACTTTATACACATCGAAATCAGTCTGAAGTTTAAGAATCCTTTTGACCTATTGTATTTTACTTAAACTATAATGTACATCCGATAAGAGTTGATTAAAAATCCTGTATTTAGCATACAGGATTTTTATTTTCTTCTTCCACAAAATAGAGCATACTTGAACTAAATCTATTGAAACAGATATGAAATGCATAGAAAATGGAGACAGCAAAAGCTAAGAAAAAATTAGGGACTCATATATGGTATTCCTTTTCATTTTTCTTTATAAATTCATAACTGGTAGTCTTTTTCCTTCCTCCTCTTCCTTTATAGATGTTCACTTAAATAATTGCTTTCTTTTCAAGCTTCTAATCATACTCATTATTAGTCTGCAAAGCCTATTAACCCTTCACCTTGAAGAATTCTCTTGCTTTATGAAGAGCAAATATGAATCGATCAATCTCCTCTTCTGTGTTATACAAATAAAAACTCGCACGTGCCGTGGAGCTGGTACCCAGATGTTCCATGAGTGGCTGACAACAATGCTGTCCAGCACGTATGGCTACTCCATATGCATCCAAAACAGTAGCAATATCATGCGGGTGAATATTCTCCAATTGAAACGTCACCAGTCCCAAACGCTCTTTTTCTGGACCAACTATTGTTAAATCTTCAATCTGTTTCATTTGCTCTACTGCATAGCCAGTTAAAAGCTTGTCATGCCTTGCAATGTTTTCTATTCCGACTTGTTCAAGAAAGTCTATCGCCACTCCTAAACCGATAGCCCCAGCAATAATCGGCGTACCCCCTTCGAATTTCCAAGGTAATTCCTTCCATGACGAAGCATATAAGCTAACACTATCAATCATTTCCCCCCCGAATTCAATTGGCTCCATCTTCTTAAGTAAGGATTCTTTTCCATATAGGGCACCAATCCCCGTAGGCCCACACATTTTATGTCCTGAAAACGCATAGAAATCACAGTCCAATTCTTGAACATTCACCTTTATATGAGGAACACTTTGTGCTCCATCCACTAAAATGACAGCTCCATGCTTATGTGCAATGGATGCCATTTTCTTCACCGGGTTAGTAATGCCTAGTACATTGGATATGTGTGATACGGCAACTATCTTTGTCCGTTTTGTGATTGTATTCTCCACATCTTCTATTGTAAACGTCCCGTCTGGTTGCAGTGGAATATATTTCAATACAGCTCCGGTGCATTTTGCTACTTGCTGCCAGGGAATTATATTACTGTGATGCTCCATTGCAGAAATAACAATTTCGTCCCCGTTTTTACATACCGATCGTGCATAACTGCTTGCTACTAGATTAATTGCTGCTGTGGCACCTCGAGTGAATAGTATTTCTTTTTCTGATTTTGCGTGAAGAAAACGAGCTACCTTAAACCGTGCTCCTTCATAAGCATCCGTTGCTCGTGAACTCAGTGAATGAACCCCACGATGGACATTTGCATTATCCCATTCATAGTAGTGTTTTAGTGCCTCAATTACCTGAATTGGCTTTTGTGCTGAGGCAGCATTATCTAAATATGCTAGGGGATGCCCATTAATCTGCTGATTAAGAATCGGAAAAAGTTTACGTATTTCTGAAATATTCATGATTACTCCCCCAATCCTTTGCTTATCATACTTAATACTCGATAATGAGCCTCAATTGTTGTTTCAATTACCTCATCCGAATGAGCATTCGATATAAACATGGCTTCATAGGGCGTAGGAGCTATCAAAACACCATGATTCAACATAGCCGCATAATATTTTTTAAATAAACGCATATTTGAAAGTTGAGCAGTTTCATAATTCACAACCTCATGTTCTGTAAAATAAAAGCAAAGCATTGAACCCACTCTATTTACTTTCAATGGAATACCAGTCAGTTTGGCATTTTGTATAAAGCCTTCAGCTAACCTAGCACCTTTTCTTTCTAGTTTTTCATAGATTCCATGCTGAGACAATAATTGCAAAGTTGCATACCCGGCTGCCATTGCGACCGGATTCCCAGATAATGTTCCAGCTTGATAAATCGATCCAGAAGGGGCCATTTGTTCCATAATTTCTCGCTTTCCGCCATAAGCGCCTACCGGGAGCCCTCCTCCAATTACTTTTCCTAGACATGTAAGATCTGGCTTAATTCCGTATAAACCTTGCGCTCCATAATAGCCTACACGGAAACCAGTTACCACTTCATCAAAAATGAGTAGACTTCCGTAGCGTTCAGTAATCTCACGTAACCCATGAAGAAATCCGGGCAATGATGGTATGACCCCCATATTTCCTGCAATCGGCTCAACAATAACAGCAGCAATCTGCTCACCAAATTTTTCAAATACAAAACGAATACTATCTAAACTGTTATAAGGTACTGTAATGGTATTGGAAGCAACACTTTTCGGGACTCCTGGACTGTCAGGTAAACCCAATGTTGCCACACCAGATCCGGATTTGATTAAAAAGGGATCCGCATGTCCGTGATAGCCTCCTTGAAATTTCACGATTTTTTGCCGTTTCGTATATCCTCTTGCTAAACGAATGGCACTCATGGTAGCTTCTGTACCAGAATTGACCATACGTATCATTTCAATAGATGGAATACTTCTACATATTAACTCCGCCATTTTTGTTTCAGCTTCTGTTGGTAAGCCAAAACTTGTTCCCTGACTTGCTGCCTCCTTTATGGCTTTAACAACTTCCGGGTGAGCATGCCCTAATATGAGTGGACCCCATGAACCAATATAATCAATAAATTCATTCCCATCGATATCAAATACGTGTGCACCCTGCCCATTTTTAGCAAAGATAGGTGCTAAATTTACGCATGAAAATGCGCGAACCGGACTATTAACTCCGCCAGGCATAATTCTTTTAGCTTTATTGAACGCTATTTCAGAATTTGTGTCTTTCCTTTTCATGTGCAATTTTTATCCTCTCCTTTTCAACGACTAATACTTTGCCATACATAAAAAAATATGAGATTATACTCTACAAATTCCCTACTACTCTATCTTTCATTCATCCTCTTATCCGAAAGCTTATTTATAACCATTTATTGTATAAATCAGCAATCCATTTATCTTCCACTAAAAAAATTGCTTCACGACCACGACTTTTGCATCTGTAAAAATAATTACCAATAAAATCGACTTGTGTAAGTTACACGCTATGATGATTTTATTGGATTAGGTATTTTCACCTAAGAATAATTTTAATGGGTCCTCCATTCTTTCTCATTTCTTATGAACTTGTATATGGAAAGAAAACATTTTTCGCTTTGCATGTTCTACTAAATCTGTAAACAATGGTGTACGTTCATCGTTCATAATGAAACTAAATTCCTTTCCGATAGTATTTTGTATTCCAACTTAGTTTAAAATGCAGCGATTCATAGTTCAATATAATAATAAATATAGTTTCAATAGGAATTACCTATTATAATAAAATCAAGATGGAAATTTACTTTCCTTAATTTGTGATTCATATCCAAACGGACATTATCGTTATCAATTTGATGGGTGACTACATCTGCTTTGCTGTAATAGAGCATCATACATTTCTTAATAGATTATTGAAAAGAAAAAAGCTCTGCACTTCGCAGGCTTTCTTTATGATTTAATTATTAAATTATTCATAAAATCCCCTATAGAATTCGCTTGGAATATACGGAAATAAGAAGATTGAACATCGTAATGTTTGTCAGTAATGATTAGGATTGAAGGGAAAAATTTAGAAGCTTTCGGTTGCCAAGATTCATTGTGCCATTCTTGACTATGGAAGTATAACTCATATCTATTTATCTTATCTTGCATTATTTTTTTACTGTATACTGACTTTTGAACTTCAATAAAAAATGGAGATCTACGCCATATCGTAAAGGCATCTGGCTCCATATACTCTTTCCCATACTTAGGTTCCACTTTGAATAATTTAGGATTTTCGTAGTAGACAAGTTGTTTGTATACGTCAACAATACCAAGGAAATGAGGAATTTTTTGACTCGTCTTTTTGATAGAACTTGGTTGTGGAAAATAAATGTATGGGTGCTGCAATACGTTCGCATCAACATAACCATCTCTCCTTAATCGTTTCATAACCGTATTACAACAAGTTACTGCATTCTTTAAGCCTTGAAAATGCAAGTCAATAATATCATCACGGGACATGCATCTAAATCGCTTCAAATCATTTAAAATTCCTTTATCTCTACTCCTCATCATCTAACACCCCAAATAAAGGAATTTCTTCTTTTAGAGGCATTTGGAGCATTTTCTCTTCTTTAGACATACGATAGGGCTCAACAATTTGTTTTGCCTTACTTAATTCCAAATAAGGTGCTTGAACTTTCTTTAATCCATTTCGTTTTAAAATCATTTGGCCAGATTGCTCTAAATGCTCTGAACCAGGAGTACCCATGATATTACTATTAATTGCACTATCACATTTAAAACCAATTCTTACGGTCATATTGAGTTTTAACTTACCATCTAAAACCTTTGCATCTGGCCTCTGCATACTAAGCATAAGAAAGACTCCAAGTGATCGGCCGACTGCTGAAATCTTTTCAATTGTAGTCATACACTCTTTTTCATCTTTAAGCATAGCCACTTCATCGATAGCCAATAAAATATATGGTTTTTGATGATCAGAGTTCAATTTGTTGTACGCATCAATATGGTCAACCTCAAATTGTTCCATGAGTTTTCTTCGTTCTCTGATTTCCTTCCATAGCTTTTGAAGCATTATTTTCATTTCGATTTCTTCCATACAAACTTCTTTTACATGCTTCACTCTTCGCAAGAAATGAAATTCAGAATTTTTTAGATCTCCAAGATACAAATGCAACTTATCAGGTGACATATATTGAATGAATGTGGAAAGTACAACACGCACCATACTACTTTTTCCGCTTCCCGTTTCCCCTGCAATTAATAAGTGTGGTGAATTGGAATCAATCATATCGTATGTAATCATTTTTCCAAATTGATCCCGGCCAACCACAACAGGAAGACGGTATTCCTTTAATAATGACTGCCACTCTTTATAACAGTACTTATAAGGTTTTAATCCAGTATCTGAATCGAATACATGTAGTACAAACTTTTTCACATCCCCTTCAATCGTAATATTCCGTCCTAATATTTGCTGGAAACAAAACCACTTCTTTTCAATCTTTTGTGGATCTAATCCGTTTGGTATGGTAAATACATATCTCACGCTTTCTGTTGAAGAAGAAACCTTATGTACCTTTGGATAAATAGGCAATTTCCCTCCACGTGTTTGATGTTCCGTATATAAACCTGCTTTTACAAACACCTCTATAAGGCGATTCCTTAACTTTTGTGTATGAAGCCACTCCTTTATAATCCTCATTACTCCATTCCTCCCTAAAACATGATTACGATGCGAAAAAATGCGTATCCAATCAAGCAAACTCCACCAATTCGCATACCATAATAAATACTTCCACTCACAAACTTTGCAGCAAATATATGGTCATTTTGTACCAAATACTTTTCTAACAAGACTGCCCCAATTAAAACCGTCCCCATTACTCCTAATGCAATATAGGTATTTAACACTTGATCGGACATATGAAAGAATGCAAAAGGACTTAATGAATTGTATTTACGAATTGTATTTTCTTTATCTTTGTATGACCGATCTATAAACTTGCGGAAAAAAATCCTTTCTTTCCTTACTCGCATTTAAATGCCTCCGTTCTCTTTATAAACAGAATAAGAAACCTTATAAAACATAGGGTTGATTCACTTATTACCTTGTTAACATTACTTTGATAGTTAATTTGGTATGTACTTTGCCAATACAAAGGCGAATTGATTTGATATCTATCTTGATAATACGTTTGCTAGCAACTTTGATAGCGACCTTGATACATCATATTGCGAACAGCTTGTACATTATTAACACTTTTGTTTAAAAAAATCATGCTTTGGTAAAAATGTGATTAATAGAGTATCTACGAATAGGAGTGTTCGCAGTGTTTGGCTTAGGAAAACCATTATCTAAGTTTGGTAAATTTTTAAGAAAGAATGATATTACTCAAACGGAATTAAAGGAATGGAGTGGGGTAAACCAAAATACAATTAGCCGTATCTCTCGTTCGAATCAATACAAGCCTTCATTAGGGAATGGTCAAAAGATAATTAGGGCCTTAAAAAGAAAAGGATTCGGCGTAGACTTTGAAGATTTTTGGATGTGATAATTCGCTCAATATGTACTACTGTATCAACACTACACTTTAATGAAAGAGATATTCAAAAATGACTATCTAATAAAAAAGATCAACTACCATTTAAAGTAGTTGATCTGCATGTGCAATCTCTATAAAAAATACATATTATATTTACTTACTACATTATAAGGTTTTTAACTTCTACCCTTAAACATACTATCTAGGATTCTAACCTAGAATCTGAACTTATATCTTAAATCCACCAATTAATTCTTGAAGTTCTTCGGCCATCTGTGCTAATTGTATTGCTGAAGAATTTATCTCTTCCATAGAAGCATGTTGCTCCTCAGATGAACCGGCTATCGTTTGCATACTTGAAGAATTCTCTTTCACAGCCATAGATATTTGATTAATTGATGTATCGACTTCCATTACATCACTTGTCATTTTATTTGATAATTCCACCATACCATGTACTTTTGACACGATATCATTTGCAGATTTTGAGATTTCATAAAAACTTTGTTTTGTATCATTCGCAACCTGAATCCCTGACTGCACTTCAACTCCTACTTCATTCATAGCTTTTACAGTCTCATGTACATCTGCTTGTATTTCATTAATTAAACTTCCAATTTCCATTGAAGATTCGGATGATTGCTCCGCTAACTTCCTGACTTCATCGGCAACAATTGCAAATCCACGCCCCTGCTCTCCTGCTCTAGCCGCTTCAATCGCTGCATTCAATGCTAATAAATTTGTTTGTGCTGCAATACTTTGAATTGCTTCTAATATACTTCCGATTTGCTGCGATTTCTTATCTAATAATTTAATTACATTATCGGATTGAGAAACAGAATGATGTATAGACTGCATTTGCGTTACAGTTTGTTCTACTAATTGTTCACCCTCATTGGCTTTTTGTTTTGTGTATAAGGATGAGGCCGATACTTCTGAAGCATTATCAGCTACGTACTGAATGTTACGCGTTACATCACCAATTAAATTCGCTCCAGACGCCACTTCATTATTTTGAACTTCTGCACTATTCGATATTTCTTCCATTTCTTTTGTAATTTGTTCTGTCGCAATACTGGCTTGCTCTACGCTAGCAGTTAGTTCCTCAGACGAAGCAGCCACATGTCCTGCAGATGTATTAATTCGAGAAATTATATTACGTAACGACTCTGCCATTGTATTGAAACTACCACCTAATTGACCAAGTTCATCCTTTGAACGAATATCTATTTTCTCAGTTAAATCTCCCTGACTAATTTTTTGAGCTGAAATAACTAATTGTCTTAATGGATTAATAATAGATTTAAGAATGAAGAAAATTACAAATCCACCTAACAACAATGAAGCCCCTATTATAGTGAGCGTTTTATAAAAAATAGAATTGGTAGCCTCTTCAATTTCTTTAATAGGCATTACGCCAGCTATTTTCCAACCTGTTTTTTTGTTTGTCTTAAAGCTTATGTTTCGATCCTCACCATTAAGGCTATAAGTAATTACTCCATCTTCTTTCTTGTATAGTTCATCTGCTAATGATTTTTCTAATTTCTCACCTGGCTTAAGCGTAGGATGAACAACTATAGTCTTATCTTGACTTACTATAGATACAAAGCCTTGTTTTCCTATTTTTATCATTTTAGAAGTTTTTACGATATCATCAATATTCAAATCCACACCAATGACACCACTTTTATCAGCATTTTGCTTTGCAATTGCTATTACCATATTTCCTGTAGCCTTTGATTTATAAGGAGACGAAACAATAATCTCTCCATTAGCTTTTACTGCATCCTTATACCAACTACTTTCTAACGGATTAAATCCTTCTGGTATTTTTCCAACAGGTGCATGAATAAATTGATTATTACTGGATGTAGTATAAATTGTTTCTATCTCTGGATGTAACTGTATATATTGATCAAATTTACTTTGTACATTTTGCAATTGGTCAGCATTATAATCACCTTGTGTAAGTATCTTTGCAAAATGAGTTACATCTACATGTTTATTTTCTAATTCATCATCAACTATCTTATTTAAAATACTTACATTATCTTTCGCAGTTTGTAGAATTGTTTCATTAAGATCTGTTTTTGCTTTATCATAAGATGATACTCCTACGACAAGACTAGGTATAATTAATATTGCAATAAATGCCATGGACAACTTCGTTTTAAGCTTCATTTGTTCCAATCCTTCTTTTATTTTAAACACTTTCCACTTCTTCCTTTCATTCAACTTATATAGTTTATTTAATCGTTTGCTCCTTTATTTTTTCTACTTTCATTTATGATATCATTCGAAATGAAATTACCGTTATATCCTTTTACATATATCTTCTTATATAACAATTTAATTTTTACAAGCGGAGTTTTATCTATCCACCTTTCGAATATGTTATTTTTCTATATTAAGCAATGTTAAGACTATAAATTACCTGCATGAAACATAGACTTCAATTAAAAGATAATTTTTGACTTTGATTGAATCAAAAGTTTAATTTAGAACGATTCAAATTGGATGAAATCCTTACCATAATAAATTTACTAAAACTTAACTAAGTGAATTTATTCTTTGGATAATTATACTTAACAGCTTTTTAACCACTCTAGCCGCTTCACTTCATTCATTTACTACAGCCATTTTTGTATTATTGGATACCAAACCATAAATTCTAAATAGGAGAATAAAATAAATTGGAGGACTTCATTGTAACATGTATGCATAAGTTTTAAATATTAAAATTAAAAAATATATTTTTCATTATATTATCTTCTTGAATTACTAATAATAGATTGTGAACTTTTTGGACTAACGTCTATATCAGGGTATTACTAAGATTAGAATGAATGAATAACAGCACCAATCAATATATATTTTAATGATGATATTCTTTATTTAACCCAACACTAAATTATTTGTATATTCTATAGATATATCATTACTCAATCCCTTTTAATAAAACAGGTCACTTAATCTGTAAAGAAGGTTATTCTATTACCGAAGTTTTTAATTTTTTCCAGCTTCTCTTTTAATATTTTCTTACTCTTTTTTTAAATAAATATATAACTACGTTTTCCCCATATGTATACATTAAAGATGCTTCCTTTCCTTTAAACTGAAACATACATTAGAATGTTTTTCTTTATTTCTCAGAATTAAGACCCTAGGATTTTTCTTAATAATCATGTAATATACGAGCCAGAAGTAAATAAAAAGACTTGCTCTGTGCTATTGAGGGAGAGTCTAAGAGCCATCTCAATATGTGGCTACATAGAGTCTCGCCACCAAAACGTGGATATTATACGCTAAGAAACATTTCAGATTTAAAAGCTGATTTTCACACGTTAAGGAATTTCCCTTCTTATGTTTCTAGCATATTCAAGCATCATTTTTTAAAAATACAGTTGAGATGCGTTCAAAAAAATAGAAAGACTTCATTCAAGAATACTTATCATGAATGAAATCTTTCTCTTATAAAAGATATTTAATTTCCACCTTGAAAATGTTGTATATTAATTGATTTTAAACAATTAAGTTCAACTAGTTCTGTTGCATTAAAATTGCATTTATATCTTTTTAACAAATTTAGATTTTAATTTCATAGCTCCAAAACCATCAATTTTACAGTCAATATCATGGTCACCATCTACTAAACATATACTTTTTACTTTTGTACCGATTTTCACAACCGATGAAGTTCCTTTTACTTTAAGGTCTTTGATTACTGTTACAGAATCACCATCGTTTAAGACATTTCCATTAGCATCTTTAATAACCTTTGTATCTTCATTATTTTCAGTTTCTGATTCTAAAGTCCACTCATGAGCACATTCTGGGCAAACAAAAAGATTTCCATCTTCATAAGTGTATTCTGAATTACATTTTGGGCAATTTGGTAAATTAGACATATTTTTATTTCCTCCACACTTTATCATTCTAATAAGTATTTTTTAAAATTTCTGTTTACAACTTCATAAGAATAGCAATTATGAACTTTAATTTTGAAAAGTGGTTCTTATCTGTATCTCAAACACCTATTTTCATCCCATAGCTTTCAATTTCTTAATAATCATGTTCGGTGTCGCCCATTCGTCACGGTCAAAGTCAGAAATAGACACTTCGATGTTTAAACGGTCTTGAAATTCGACTAATAAAGATACTGTAGCAAAAGAATCTAGAATTCCTTCTTCAAATAATTGCACATCTGGGTTCTCTTTTACGATATCATTTTCACATACTTC
Organism: Bacillus sp. WC2507; assembly: GCF_052656125.1. Lineage (NCBI taxonomy): Bacteria > Bacillati > Bacillota > Bacilli > Caryophanales > Bacillaceae > Bacillus > Bacillus sp. WC2507. The sequence continues at coordinate 326,220 of NZ_JBQXPN010000003.1, forward strand.
TTCTAACACATTTAACACTTGATTTTTAAATTCAGACATTATTTTTTCTCCTCTATAACTATAATTTATAATAAACTTCTTCATAGACTTCTATTTTTTAACACATTTTTTTAAAAACCTATCCCATCATCATTACAAAATTATGCCTGGTCTTTGTATAATAGTTATTAAGGCATAACAGATAGTTGTTCCCCGGAACATATGTGATTACAAATCTCGTATTTGTTTATTATGGAAAAGGAATATATATGATCGATACCGTTTATATAATTCATTTTGCGTTTAAACGTAAGGAAAATATTCTCCGCATTTGCCAAAGTAAACTTTCTCCTTCTCTATTTTTATAAACGGATTAAAAGAGTGAATCAAACAAACTTTGTATGTGAAGTGAATTTTTTAAAAATCTAATGCATTTGTCTTATTCTTTATTGTATTCACTTCCTGCGATTGCTGAGAAAGCCCGGTACACTCATGAAATGCGAAATGCTTACATCCTATACATTTTTTTGTATTCAAATGTCCTAAAGCACAATTAATAGCTTCCCCAGTATGATCAAAAAAGTTTTCTTTCCCAATCTCAGCATACAATCCACTCTTATCTAATGTTACTTTTAGTTCTGATTGAATTCCTGAAATAAGAAGTATGCCACCTTGTTTTTTAAAATGCTGAACGATATTCCTAAAGTAAGACTCTCCTGTGGTATCAATAAAAGGAACTTTTCCCATACGCAAAATTAGAACCTTTGGTTTATAATTAATGTTCGTTAAAATATTATGTTCAAATGTTTGAGCAGCCCCAAAGAATAATGGCCCTTCTATTGTGTAAATACTAATTTGTGGGCAGTCATGAGCTTTATTTACCACATGTGGTAACAATTTTTCATTCCTTTTTGTATGATCAGGAAGCACTTTTGTTATGACAAGCATATTACTCATACGTTTTGTAAACAAAATAATAGCTAAAATAAGACCAATTTCCACAGCTGTCGTTAAACTAGTAAATACAGTAAGTAAAAATGTTATCAATAATACAAGAGAGTCTCCTGTCTTCATTTTAAGTATGTGATAAAAATGTTTTTGTTCGCTCATATTCCAAGCTACCACCATTAAAATGGGAGCCATACTAGCAAGAGGAATATGTGAAGCATATGGAGCTAACAGTAAAAGTGTAAATAACACAAATCCCCCATGAATAACACCCGACAGCGGAGATACAGCTCCACTCTTAATATTAGTTGCTGTACGGGCAATTGCTCCAGTTGCAGGAATTCCACCAAATAACGGGGTTACAATATTAGCAACTCCCTGACCGATAAGCTCTTTGTTGCTGTTATGTTTACTATTTGTCATCCCATCTGCCACGACAGCGGATAAAAGAGATTCAATTCCACCGAGCATCGCAATAACAAATGCAGGACCAATTAACTGTTTTATACGTTCTAATGTGATTTCTGGTATATCAAACTGAGGAAGTGTATTTGGAATCGTACCATATGCTGTACCAATAGTTGGTACCTGATCTGAGAAAAATACAGTTGCAATTACGGTTGAAATAACAACACCCACTAATGAACCTGGTACTTTTGGCAAAATCTTTGGTGTGATGAGTATAACAAAAAAGCAAATCAAAGCAGTTATAACACAATAAAAATTGGTAGTATTGATATGCGTAAAGATTTCCTTCAGATTCGCTGAAAATTCCTCATACTTTTTTATACCTGTTAGACCTAAGAAACTAGCAATTTGTCCCGTAAAGATAATAACAGCAATACCTGACGTAAAGCCAATTGTTACAGGACGTGGAATAAACTTAATCAAAGATCCTAGTTTAAAAATTCCCATAAGGCATAAGATGATTCCGGCTAATAAACCAGCAAGCAGTAAATTTTCATACCCATAGGTAATTACAATTCCTAAAAGAATCGGAACAAAAGCACCTGTAGGCCCTCCAATTTGATACTTCGAACCACCAAATAGTGAAATGAGTATCCCAGCAATACATGTTGTATAAATCCCATACTCCGGCTTAACGCCAGAAGCTATAGCAAAGGACATAGCAAGTGGAATCGCTACAACTCCGACAATCATTCCAGAAAGAAGATCCTTTTGAAAATGTCCCAATGAGTATCCTTCAAACCTTCCCGTAAATAACCCTCTCATTACAAACCCTTCTTTTCTATTTTTAATAAATCTTACTTCTTTTGAAAGAATATTTTTTTGATAAAATTGAGTTACAAGTGCGTTTCTCATACCCTTATACAGACAATTTTTAACTCTTTATACAAGAAAACCATCCTAATATTGGTTATATGTTTTACTTAAATGACGTTCTAATTTACCAATATCTCCTCCTTCTTGTATATAGGAATTTAACCTTTCTACTAAAAGTAAACTACCTCGACTATCTAAATTTTTCATTTCAATGAACGATTTAATTTTCACATTATCTGGGGTGCAATCTCTACGAAACATTTGCCCCGGAATTCCATTCCAGAAACGATTCCATTCGTTCAGTAACCCTATTTGATCAAATAAAAAGCTTTGAATCCCACATAACCAAGCTGTACAAGCTGTATTTCTCTTTTGACATCCAACTCCATCCTGTAGATGCTGGCATGAAAAACAGCAAGAATGCCCACTTTTAATACAAACATTACAAACATGATGAGCTCCTATTGAGCTAAATACTTCAATCCCATGCTGAATGATATCTTCTTTTTTAACGTCAATGCTCAACCTATCCCTCCGTTACCATGGTTTCACTTTCTGTTTCATCTAGCTCTTCTAACATTGAAATTGTATCGATTAAATGGTTGTTAAAAATTTTACGTGCAACTACCAGTAAATCCACAATCATAGGGTCTCGTAGAGAATATAAAACTCGTTTTCCATCTTTAGTACCAACAACAATGTTTTTTGAACGTAGCACACTTAATTGTTGAGAAACAGCTGAACCTTCCTTGTTAAGGATAGTTTGAATTTCATTTACACTTCTTTCACCCTCTGACAATAGTTCTAGAATACCTATTCGTAATGGATGTGATAAGGCTTTAAAAAAATCAGCTTTAAATTGTTGCATTTCATTTCCCATAAAAACACCTACTTATTTTTGATTAAAAACACAAAAGTATCATATACATCTTCAAATGTTTGAATATGTATATGATACTTCCAGGACTTTGAATTTTCAATATAAATCTTAAAATATTAAATAAGAAACAAAAAGCACAGAAAACATTTGCTACACTCTATTCGCAAAGAAACAGCATCAGATTCCATTGTCATGAGCAAAATGGACTCTTACTCCCGGCAAAACAGTCTTATACCAACACTAAGGGACGTATTGAAAAACACTGTTTAACCTAGACTATATTTTTTTCAAAACCTTATGCCGATAGATTCTACAAAGATTGAATTTATGAGAAATTACGAATGCCTTAGCACACGTAATTTTTTTGGAAAATACGGGGATTTTCGAGAATGAGCACTACAAGACCAATTACAGCGTGCCAGTGCATTAAATTTAATTATCAATGCAATCAGCATATGGAATACTGTGTATCTAGCCAATGATTATTCAAATAAAAACTCCCGTATCATTAAACAGATACGGGAGTTTTTTTATCAATTTCACTTTCCTCATTGTATAAACTTTACTTTTCAGACACATCGCTCACATTTTAACGATTTTATACACCAAGCGATTCTCAAAAATCAAAATCACAATTTAAATTGTGATTTTGATTTAAATAATGCGCTCTGAAACACTACTCTTCTTCTAAAATAGCGTAATAATATTCATCCCACCATTCATTTCCATGGGGGATACACTTCCTGAAATAGCCTTCTCTTCTCATTCCAATTCTCTCCATCAATCGATATGATGGGGTATTTTGTGGCTGACATGTCGCTATAATTCTATGTAATTTCATTTCCTTAAACCCATATTTCAATGTAGCTTGTGCTGCTTCAGAAGCATATCCTTTATTGAAATATTTAGGATTGAATACCCACCCAATCTCATAAGTATGCTCACCAAAATATTTATGAAAAACAATATGACCAATCAGAATATTTTCATCTATCAGTATCACAGGAAAGTTCTTAGCATTTTCACCCATATTTTTATTTACAAAGTTTCTTGTATCTTCTTCAGTAAAAACCCCTTCAGGTATGTATTTCATAACATTGCAATCTGATGTATACTCATGGACAGCTTGCCAATCTTTAAACTCAAAATTTCGTATTAATAATCTTTCTGCTTTTATAAACATTTACTTTTCTCCTCTCAAAAAATTGTTTCTTTATTTCAAATCCACATTCAATCCTTAAACTAAAAAGAACTTGTAGGAATCTCTACAAGTTTTTTTTAGTTTAAGGTGAACATTTGGGACAAACAAACTATCTTACAGATTCATCATAGAAACTACAGGGATAGTGCTTTGACAAATATATCATATAACAAATATTAACATCTATATATTTGTTGAAAATATTGTTAATTAAGAAAAAAATTATCTTTCTTCTTATCTGTTCTTAATTTCGTTTACTACTAACTTCTTCTTACTTAAATAAACTGCTCGATCTGATTTTTTTGCAAATTCTTGCGAATGCGTAACAACAATTACGCATTTACCTTCTTGATGTTCGAGTTCCTGAAACAACTCAATAATTTTATTTGCTGTTGGTTCACCAGTAATAAATAAAACAACATAGCAAGATAGTTCCCTAGCAATTGCTACACGTTGTTGGTCTTCGCGACTTAGTTGAATTATATTAAATGACCGTTTCTGTATATAAAGAAAATGTTTACCTGTATTTTGAAAATCCTCTTCTTTAACGAGATTTATACATTTCTTGATGATACATACGCTAGTACCCAATCAAATGAGTAATCTGGAATCCAGATTTTACGATCATAGATTTTGCTCATTACTTTTTTCTAAAACATCCTCATACTCTCTCAGTTTCAATCTACTGTTACGAGCCGTAATCTTATATATATGCCTCTTTTGACCAATTTGATATGGTTTTGCGTTGTTTTGGCTTTTAGATAAGACCATATCATTTTCGTTTGCAATAGTTGCCTTTTAGGACCTTTTGTATGATTTTTCACTGCCTTTCCTTCGTCGCTATTTTAAATTTATACTAATAATTTATTTTAACTTGATATGGGGAGGTATCGAACTTGGCCTATTTATAATAATGAATTTTCAGATATTTGTTTAGAAATACACTTTAAACTAATAACATCTGTAATAATATGGATTTCACTGCTATGATAAAAACATATAGATATAAACATACAAAGGGGGAAGCTATGTGATCGTAGCAAAAGGAAACGAAAACATTACTACATTAATGAACGATTGGTACAAAGCTATGCGTTCTCAAAAGTTATTACAAGCCAAAAATCTAAGGTCTGATGTTGAAAAACTTCTCGAAGAAATGGAACAAGATCAAACGCTTCTTATTTACTATTCTTTACTAGAGTTTAGGTATAATCTTTTGATAAATAATACATCTGGATTATTAAAACCTGGAGAACATATAGAAGAATCTACTATAGACATGCTCAATTACTACTACTATTTGTTCAATGCTATACACGCAATGAAGATTGGACAATATATTGACGCTAAGCACTTCTATCACAAAGCTGAAACACTTCTATCTCTTATTCCGGATGAATTAGAACAAGCAGAATTTAATTATCAGTATGCTCTTTTCAACTATTATCAGTTCCAACCACTAAATACAATAACATACGCTAATAAAGCGAAAGAAACCTATTCTAATGAAGTTGGGTATGAAATAAATATAGCTTCATGTAATAATATTTTGGGACTTGCAAGTACTTCTCTAAAGCAATACGAGTTAGCTGAAGAGTATTTTCTTTCCGCTTTAGATATTGCAACCAAACAAGAGCAAACACAACTTACTCATATGATTCGCCATAATATAGGGCTTCTATATTCAGATCAAAATATGCCTCAACTAGCAATCAATTATCTCTCCAAGGCACTAGAAGGTAGCTGTAAAACAATGTATTTGTTAGCTAAAGAACATGAGAAACTAGGGAATGTAAATGAAGCTGCTGATTATATAAATAAAGGATTGCAAATTAGTAATGCACAAAATAATAAAGAATATTATCATCATTTAACGATTTTAAATGCAAGATTACAGCATACTCCTATAGATGAATACGAAAAGATTATTGTTGAAGGAATCCATTATCTCCAAGAAGAAAATTTATGGCACTTTGTTGAAATATATGCTGATGAATTAGCAAACAAGTATTATGATGAAGGTAACCACTTGAAAGTAAGCCAATACTTCCGTGTGGGATACAAAGCTAAAATTGAAATGGAGAAAAGGAGTGCTTTAAAATGATGAAAAAAATACTAATTAGTACAGCAGGACTTTTATTCTCAGGTTTTATGCTCGTAGTACCAATCACTTTAAGTAATACCCACGGCGAGGCAATGATTGCAGTACAAAAACAGGAAATTATACAATATACAAATACCCATGGTGAAGGAATGTAATAACCGAAGAAATCCTCCCCTACAATTAATACACCATTATTTGCAGGGAGGATTTCTTCGTATGTTATATATACTTACTTTGTGATACTTAGGGAGTAAGACTCTCCTCAATAAATCTATACAGTTATATTTAATAGAACTCTTTACTTAGGAATCCCCCACTTTCACTTCTAAACGAAGTGAAAGTGGGGGTAGTTCAATCTCGTAAACTACTATTTAGTTTAAGTTAATTATAAACCTAGCACACTAACAATCTGGCATGCTTTGGAATTTACAATATAATAGTACATCTCTAACCCTCTTCTTTCCGAGCGTAGAATCTTGCCACGCATCTTAGATAAATGCTGAGATACGGTTGATTGAGGCACTTCTAATAGCTCTGTTAACTGTGTTACATTACATACTTTGCGATTTTCTAGTTCTTTCACGATTTGTAATCTAACTGGATGAGCCATAATCTTTAATAATTCTACATCCGCTTCTGGAATTTTGCACATTTCATTACCTACTTGTATTGTTGTCATTTTTTATTTCTCCATTTTCATTTCTTTTTTGTTTTTATTATCAATTTATGAGTATTTTTAATTTGTCTAAGTATATATTTCACAATCACTTTGTTGCTCAATCCTTTGTCTCTCTATCAGGTTTAATATATAGAAGGATTATTTTATGGCTAAAAATCCAACAAAAGATAGCATAGGAATCGAGATGAAGCCATACAAATTCAAGTAATCTTCTGTACAAGAAACTCCTACTGAACACATCTTCAATTCACTTGTAGGAAAAGCCTGGATTGTGATTTGATAAGCGGCTATTAATAGGCCAATACATACAAATGGAAATGCATATGTACTTACGTATGGATCTTTTCTAAACATACCTATACCTAATATTAATACTAGTGGATACATGGCCATCCTTTGATACCAGCATAAATCACATGGAGGCAGCTTCATCCATTCACTAAAAACCAAACTTATGACTGTTGCACTAGTAGCTATCATCCAAGCAATTACGATGTGATACTTTCGAATGATTGACATCCTATATTCCCCTCACCTGTCTTATTTAGAATGTAAAACGTTTGCTAATATATGACTAATTTATTTCCGTATTTGGAGTACCCTGTTTCAATAGGCTGTATCCAAACATTGATATCATCCCAATCATAACCCTACTCTTTTAATTCTAAAGGGAAAAGATTCTCAAAATCATCACGCATTACATACATGACTTCTAATGCTTTTTCTAGCGAACCAAATCTATATACAATATGTGTATGTACTCTTTTGTTTTTCTTTTTTGCTACCGCTAAGTATACATACCGTCTTTCTTTCGCTAAAACAAACTTCAAAAACCCAGGTACTTGACTCACCTTTCGCACCCCTTTTCAGTTTTCCCTACCCTTATTAAAAAGAAAAGGGTAAGGAAAACTATTAAGTCTCACTTTACTAATTTAATAAATGTCCCGTTTTTTTAATTTGAAAATACAAGAATACACTCATCATTACAATATTTATTACACCAGCTGCAGCACCAATTTTGGAGATAACATACACACATTCATTACTACTAAAAGGCAATAGACTCGCGAAAATAAATAAAGTTGAAATGATAAAGGATAAGAGCATATTTCTTTTGTTTTCATTCATTCAAAAAACCTCCATTTTGTACGAATATTTATATTGCAATGGATTAGTGTACTAAGCCGTATTATTACGGTTATAATGATGTTCTTCTTCATCCACAACCCCCTTTATGCTCCACACACCAATTTTTGACGCTTTTGCTTCTGTTTTGCTTTCTAGCATTTGTGGAAGCAGTGAAATGCTAAGTTTTAAAATGTAAGCTACAATACCATATCCTGATTTAACCATTAATTCGTTGATATGTATCCCTTCACAAAATACATATGCCAATTTCCCGCCATACTTGTCCTCTTTTGGTCCACGATCATAGACTTATGTTACGTTTTTTCCTTTTAATTGTTTCTTTAGAAATTACAACGCTTCCTTTCCCTTTAACTGTTTCTAAGCCATTTAATTTTTCCTTATAAGCTTCTGTAATATTAACAATACTTTTCCCTTTTACGTGCTGTTGTACTCCCTTTTGTACTGTTCGTGCAGGTTTCGAACCATTTACTTGAGTCGAACTGTTGTATGCTGTCATTTAAAAAACGAATGACGTAATACAAATAACCTTAATCCAAGATTTCATAATGTCTTATCCTCGAAATAAGCATTTCTCTCTACCTAATAAACAAATAGACTATATATTGAATTGCCCCCTCGATAATTAAAATAAATACAACACTGAATCCAATTCGAATAATCATTAAAAACAGGTTTAAATGAGTGCTTTTCACATTCTGGACAATTCAATACCATGCCTCTCTCATTCTTTTTTTGCCTATATACTTTTTATAAATGGCACATTTGTCAATGTAATTTCATTAATACACGACATTTATCTCCCCTTTTGGTTCCAAAGTTTTAAAACAAATAAAAAAGGACACACCTATAGCATATGTATGCGTAGGTGTGTCCTGTTGCAAGATAGATTTAGAAGAATTTTGTTACTTTTATCATATCATATTTCTTATTAATTTTATATATAGAATTTAAGATTTTATTATTCTATTTCTTCTTATCTAAATCGTATATTGTGAAACTTATTTAATCACCTTTTTACTTTACGTGATATTCGTTCAACTACTCGGGTATACCGAGTATATTTTTGTAAATAATAAGGTTGTTAAACGTGAAATCGAGGAGGAGTTGTATGCAAGGTCATAAAAAAGCTATAAAAAGCACTGGTTCTGTAATGAAACCAGATTTTGCTGAAACTGATGCACAAAAAGTGAAACAAGAAATTCAGAATGATGTAAGAGCGGGACAAGGAGCAATGACTTCCCGAGAAGCAGGGGCAATGCGAGATTAAGAAAACACTCCTTATTGGTTTTTTCTTTTCTAAAAATTTAACCAGTAAGGAGTTATTGCAGAACTATTTTAGCTTTTTACATTTATCATTTAAAAACATAATGTATTTCTTTTGTAGATCATAGGTTAATTTCACATCAAATTTTTCACGATTAAATCTCTTTTTTCAAACTAAGATTATTTTCTTTCAGATAATTTATTGCATCTTTGTTCACCGCTCGTAAATCTATACCTTGTTTTTCCGCTGCAAATGAACATCCACAATAACATTGACGGAAAACATCATATTCATTACACATTTCAATTGAGCGTTGATATCCGTTACTTTTTTTGAAATCACTTGGTAAATAACGTGAATCATAATTTTGTTGCACACCGATTCCAAGTTCATTTATTAATTGACTATTTTTATTTTTAGAAAGAGTAATCGCACTACCGAAGTAATCAAATCCCCTTTCTTGTGCTACCTCAGCTGAACGATCCAATCTCATATCAAAACAAGCTGAACAACGAAGCCCACCTTCTGGCTCTTCAGCCAAACCTTCTTCTTTTACCATTTTAAAGAATACATTTGAACAATATTTATCTTCAATAAATCCTACTGTGTGCCCTGTACGATCATTAAACTTGTCTACAAAAATCTTTTGTTCATTAGAGCGTCGCATGTATTCACTTTTCGGGTGGATATTTGAATTTGAGAAGAAGATTGTGACATCTGCATGTTCTGCAAGAAATTCCAATGAAGAAGTACTACAAGGAGCACAACACGAATGAAGTAACACTTTTGGTCTTTCATTTCTTACTTCCCAATCTTTTATCATTTTTCTTAATACTTTGTCATAATTTATTTTCTGATTCTTCATTTTTTGTAAATACGTTTCAACATCTATCACTTCTTTCACAACTAAACCTCCTATTTATTTTTATTTATTTTATCATTTACATCTATAAATAAAAATATAGTTATACTTATCTATTTATCAGTCTTAAAACGGTTCTCATGGACTTTTAATGACGGTCTAAATAATGTACGTAGTCTATTACCTTTATGGCTAAAATATATTTTTAATCATTCTTTTTCATCATAAAATCTTTTGGGTTACCTTTTAACTGATAATACTTCACATTAAGACAAATAACTACTACGATGATTACCAAAAATCCTATTAAATATAACATTGTTCCTTTCTCCGTTTCTTATAGTTTAGCAAACTTATTCTGTAAATACTTCACATCTTTCTTCTCAATGTCCTTATCCATAATGTTTGCTTGTAATATAGTTTGATAGATATGTTGGACTTCATCGATTGTTAGTTGCGGTTCAATATATGATTCAATACATGTTTTTAGATCGTTATAATATAAGGTATGTTTATCTTTCGAATGAACATTTACCCTTTTTAGACTGCATTTTGGATGAAACGCTGCAATCGAGATACACGGCAGCTGTTGTTCCATCACCCATTCAATTGCCTTAATATGTTTATAGTTTTGTCGAAATGGGTTTTGAAAAGAGGATTTCTTTCTAAAAATACCCTGTGTCCACCTTGCTGATTTCTCACTTCCATATATCCAGCCCTCGTAGTTCTTCATCTCTATAACAAATACACCTGTTTCCGCAATAACAATATGGTCAATTTGCGTTGTATCACCATACTCCGTATGAACCGTCACATCATGTAACACATAATAACTTGTGGGATGCAATTTTCCCAATATACGTTTCACTAGTTTTTCCCCGGCTCTCCCTTTGCATTTCGGTACATGTTTTTTTAAAACGATGTTCAAAGGAACCAGAATCATAATGAGAATCAATTCGAATATCAATACTTTCATAATAGAAGCCTCCTTTTCACACTCTTGCATTTCTGCGCATCAAACGATATACATACGTTTCTAATCCTAAAATAAAATATGAGATACATAAGCCTTTTATCACCATTTCTACGAATCCCAACGCTAAAGATACAAGGATCCCACCCCGAAACTGAAAGGGTCTAGTTACCCTTCTATTTACTGGCTTTTCAATGACACCAAAGTTAGCCCATGTAGGTAAACGTTTTTCTACATTCTTTATTGTGCCCATTAATCCGTATTTTAGGGACAGAATGAAACAACCGATTAATAAATACGCAATGGAAGAAAAATAGACAGATAGGCCCATAACAATAATTGTGAGCAGCCAACCAAGTAAAATGGAATTTCGCAAAACAATATATTCTCGATTTCTTTTCAAAACAAACAGTCCTTTCAAAATAAATAAAGTTATTTTTCATTAAGAAATATTTACGTTTAATTGTAAGCATGATGTGATACGCGTCTCTATTAATTTACGAACTAGCCTAAAGAGGATTGTGATAACATATTCAAACTTATAGTAGATAATACGGTAACAGAACAAGAAACAGATTCAGCTTTTTCAAATCTTTTAACCTGCAGATATACAGCTGTTTATCTAAGGGGCATATTATCCCCTATATCGGCAGAAGTACTTGAAGAATAAGAAAGAAGAAACCCGATGGATAGAGAAAAGGTACTGAATGTAGATTCAGCACCTTTTTATTCTTTATATAGTTTTTCACATATTATCAAATAGCCATGGAGCGAGTACAGCTAACACACACAGCAAACAAGAGCCCGTTATAACACGATTAGACCAACGGTAATACTCAGGCTGTTTTGTACTCTCATGAATTATTCTTAGACGAATACCCGTGGTTAACATAAATGGTGTGAAAATAAGTGCTGTTGCTTTAAACAGGTCTAAAAAATCTGTAAAGATGTTCATAAACGAAAATACATCAGAACTGAACAAGAAGTACACACTTAGTCTCATGGACATCATACTAATAAATGAGAAAATCATACTTCCAGTTGCCCACTTCATCCATTGACCATTCTTTGTAATTAACGCCATAACCATGACAATAATGCCTAATACGAATGAAATAGAAAAGATATTTACTCCTACCTTAAAAGCCGGTGCATACAAACCTTCAATCTTTTGTATGATTGATGAGCCAAATGAATCATCTTTCTCTTTTGTTTTCGTTCGATTGTTTAATCCCTCTTTAAAGGATGACGAAACATCGTTTCCCTTCAATTCATTAAAATCAATTTTTGCAGAGGCTTGAGCTGCTTGTAAGGGGATAAATAGTAAAGCGATTAAAACAAGCATACTTAAGACTCCTATCATCCATTTTTCTTGTTTCATCATACATCCCCCGCTAATTTGGGTTTAACGCTCTTTAATTTGATTTGATTTCCTTCTGCAACATAATAGAGATCTGCTGCATAATAGATATTTGCTTTTGTATATGCCCTCATAATTGCATTCGCGATTTCTTCCTTCTCTACTGCCATATATGTTTCATTTTCATTGTAAAATCCAATTTCAATTCGATTAATATTATTATTTAATACTGTAAGATGTAACTCTTTTAAACTATCTAAACGATTGCCTAATCCACACACTAACTTAAATACTTTATTTGCAATTGTTGGTGGTTTAACATACGTCGTATTAAAATGAATAGTTTCATCATCTATCACTCCATCCTCCTCAACTGTACATGTCATAATGAAAGAATGATTTTGTTTTTCTATTTCTTGTTGACTCAACTTCCGATCAATCACATATTTCAAGCTTATTGATAGGTTTTCTATATATTCATTCAGTTCGGTATGGGAAATTTTAGCCTCTGAGAATTCCGGAAAAATCATGTAAGCGTGTATATTAGAACTACTTTTACTTACACGTAATAACTGAACTTGTTTCTTTTCATAGCGCACCGCTTGTTCTAATTTTTCTACTACGTTGTTGTTTATATGATCGATTGCCATATATTATCACTCCTATTTAATTTGATAAAATAATTTTTTATACAATAATCATGTTTTAATGCTATCTATTTAAAGCATTGGAATATTACGGAGAGTTCTCAATTCTCCTGTTTTAAGGCTGTTAATCACCTGAATCTCAAAACATCTTAATATTACAATGACGTACAGTGTTCCATTATAGTAGAATATCCTAATATGTTGAATCATTCTATTTCACTCATTTGTACAAAAATAAAAAAATTTTATCCTTGTACAAATGAGTGAGAAAATGCTGTTTTTCATGCTATTTAACTAAGAAAATACAACTAGGAAATACATTCAGATATTTCCTAGTTATCTACCACTCCATCTAACTAATGTATAGGAATACGATGAATCAATTTTTACTTCTAAATACAGCAGTTGATTTTCTGGTAATATCTCTCCCCCTGTATGAATCCAATAATGCTTGTTATCAGACATATTCATTACACTTGTCAGTCATTGTTTTCGTCTTATCACTTTTGCAGTACACTTCACAAAAAACATATTTTCTACATTGGGTACTCCTCGTTGAACTGGACAAATGTCTTCTATGTTTTCTCTTTCTAAAAGAATCGAAACTAGTTCTGGAAAGAATCCCTATATTCTAATAGTCCCTCTGGTATATCCTCATCACTTGGAAATGGAATATAATAAACCGCCTTATCATACTCCACTTCTTCTATAACTTCATGTTTTAACTTGTTACCCTCTTCCTTATCGAGATTCTCATGAACCGATGTAGTAACTAGGTTATATACACTTTCTACATCCTTTTCTAAGTTGATTTCTTTCGTTGGAACAATAACACGCTCTTGTTCCCTTCCGACAGGTCTATTTTCTCTTGGGCACCAATAAACGGGTCGTTCCACCGGTTTATTTTCCCTTTCTTTTTTCTTGGCTTCTTCTATTAAAAATTTTTCCTTTGAATTACAAACTACCAAAAACACATAACAAAATAGACCGATAAAAATTTTTGTAAACATGATATTCCCTCCAAGTTCTTTTTTACAATAAAAAAAGAAGATCCAAGTATATACATCACTTAGCTCTTCCTTTTCCCCTCTATACACTACCTCGATATAATTAAAATGGTAGTTCATCATCTGTAATCTCCGATAGCTCATCCAAAACAGCGAATATATCATTTGAATCTTAGGATTACTCTTTTGTTTCCCGCTCTTTTGGGTTATCTAACACTTCCAAAATGTTATCTTTTTTCATATCTATCCTTCTTAATTTTTCAGTTTCATAAACCGCTTCTTTATAATCGAAGAAATAAGCTTTCACCTTACGTAGAAATGTACGAAACTTTGGTTGAGCAATAATCTTTGTACTATGATAAAAACTTTGTTGTGCGACAAAGCACCATAAGATGACATAGCCTATCTTCATTTCCTAAATCCCTTCAATATAACGCAATTTCTTGAATGGCTTCTTTTTCATTAAGAGTATTTAGTTTAAAATATTGAAATTTACCATTTAGCATTATAATTTCAACTTCAAAACATCCTCTCATTTGATTTACTCTCGCTCTGGATTTAGATGACATTGCTGGTGCAGCATATGACTTCTGAGTTTTTTCCATTCGTATTTTATGTCCCTCTACTGTTGGTACTAGTTGTAAGTGTCTACAATCTTTTTTCATTTTATTATCTCTTCTACTATTAAATTTGTTATTTTATGAATCATTAGTAAACCCACCTGCAAACTTGAAAACAACACAAAAAGGGCTTCTTCAAGTCGATTAAAAATGCGCATAGCAAAATAAGCTATAAATACACTAATCGGCTCAAAGAAGCCCTTTCACAAATGAAACAAGACGCAACTTGCTTCTACAACTCAACCACAACACAATAAGGTGTGGGAATAAACGGAATCAAATAAACTAACAATATAACCATATATTACACAATTTTGATAATATAATCAATATATTTTCTAAGTTTCAACGTATTCCCCGAAAGAATTCTCCTTCCTCAAACATGCGAAGGACATCTAAGGAGTGGTACACCCCGAAGTAACGCTCAGGGAGTCGAAAGCTTACTTTCGTCGCGGAACTGAGAAGCTCCCACTTCAAGCTTTGCTAAGTGGCGTGTAGCTCACGATAAATTTGATCCTGGGAATATGAATACTAAATTTACTCTCAAAAACAGAAACCTAACTGCATATCTGCTGAAAATAAACATAAGAAAAACGTTCTACTCCATATGAGTAGAACGTCTTCTCACTTTAATTCATATATTTTTTTGGACTTATTTATTTTGTTTCGTATTTAAAAAATTAATAAATTCATCTTCATTTACAGGCTTACTGTAGTAATACCCTTGAATTAGATAACATGCACTTTGTTGTAACACTGTTAATTGCTCCTCCGTTTCTACCCCTTCTGCTATTACTTTCATATTTAAAGTATGGGCTAGCGAAATAATCGTTTGTATAATTTCATCTCCATCATTTGAAGTTCCAATCCTATTCACAAATTCTCTTGGAATTTTCAAAGTATCAATTGGATACAAAGGTAGATACGCTAATGAAGAATATCCTGTACCAAAATCATCAATTGATAAATGTACACCATATGATTTTAATGCTTTTAACTTCGATAAAGTTTCTTTTTCATCTACCATGGCAATTCGCTCTGTTAATTCCAAATCAATTAAGTTAGCTGGTACTCCTATTTCTTCTATGGTAGAAATAATCGTTTGAACAAAATCTTTCTGTTCAAACTCTATAGCTGATAAGTTTATCCCCATCTTTAAATTTGAATAGCCCGCAGAATGCCATTCTTTTAGTTGCCGACACGCTTCCTGTAACGTCCATTTCCCAATTGCAATAATCTGCGACGTTTCTTCCGCGATAGGTATAAACTCAAAAGGTGAAATTAACCCGAACTCTGGATGTTGCCAACGTATTAAAGCCTCTGCACCAATAACCTTGTCTGCCTTACTATCAACTTGTGGTTGATACAATAAAAACAACTCATTATTTTCTATTGCATTTGGTAAATCCTGTTCTAATTGTAATCGTCTTATTATTTTTTGAGATAATATCTCATCGTACATACAAACAGCATTGTTACCTTTTTCCTTCGCGCTATACATGGCGATATCAGCATGTTGTAAAAGTGTTGTGGCATTGGTTCCTCCAAATGGATACAACGCTATTCCTATACTAAGTGATAAATAAAAGCTGTGTTGATTTATTACAAATGGTTCTTCAGTTATACGAAAAAGTATTTCGCACAAATCTAATAGCTGTTGCTCTGTTTTATTATGGACAATGATTGCAAACTCATCTCCCCCTATTCTTGCTAAAGGAATAGTTGGTGACAAACATGTCCTAAAACGTTTGGCAACTTCTTTTAAAACCCTGTCACCAATTGCATGACCTAGTGTATCATTAATGGTCTTAAAGCGGTTTAAATCTATATATAGGATTCCAAACTTATCCTGTGTTATTTGTACACGCTCAATGGATCTGTCTAATTCTTGTTGGAAGAATATTCGATTTCCAATCTCCGTCACCGTATCATGAAATGCTAGATAGTTTATCTCATCCTGTTGTTGCTTCATCCTCGTTATGTCTTTTACCATTACATAACTCCCAAAAGTTTGTCCTTCTATCATAATAGGAACAATAGTGACATACCAAAAATGTATATCCTTCTCATTATTATTTTTCACACGTAACTGTAACGAAGACGAACTACATCGTTTCCCCATCTTTAGAGCTGCTTCCAATTCAGGTTTATCTTCATCTAAAAAAATAGAGAAGCACTCTTTTCCTATTAATGCAACACTGTCTTTCCCTAATAACATACTTCCAGACTGGTTTATATTTAATACAATACCATTTGAATCAATTGTTAATATAGGGTCTGGATGATACTCATATAAGGACTTAAACCTCTCTTGATTTTTCACCAAATCATTAGATTTTTTTATTAAATCTTCCGTTCTTTGAGATACTTTTTGCTCTAATTGATTATTAAACACTTTTAATGTTTCGGTTAAATCTTTGTTTTGCATTCGTACAATTGTATGACGAATCAGTACAAATACAAAGGCAATACAATTGCCCGTAATCAGTGTAGATGAAGCCGTTTGCTCTTTTAAAGTAAAACCAATTAAGATTGCAACTGCAAGATAAGGAAATATGACAAGAAGTTTCTTTCCAAATGTCGGATTAATAATAAAATAATTTCTTCTAGAAGATGCACTCCTTGGGATAGTAGCGACAATGGCAATAAATAATAGAAAAACTCTATACAAACACCTTAATAATATGAGTGAACGATATGATAAATCATCTTGTAAATAGAAATATAAATAGTCCGTAATAGACAATCCAGTTAATACTAAGATGAAAATAAATAATTTACTTTTCGCATTAAAAATTGCTGGTCGAAAGATAAGGCTAACTCCTAGTAAAAGAAGCAATAAATCTATAATCGGGAAAATAAATGAAAGAAAAACATCTCCAATTGATAAGAATAAAATATTTGCAGAAGGTTTATTAAATAAGTACCACTCTAAGGTGAAAATAGCAGTAACAACAATACATAAATCACAAATCAAATACGCTTTCTCCCATTTGTTACATTCCATCATGATTTTATAAAAGAACGCAAAGAGAAAGAAGAATAAGAAAAACAACAAAAATACATCAGAGATATTAAAATTTTGTATTGGTAATTCTATATTAAGTACTTGAAAAGCAGATATAAAATTCCCTATCAAGAAACACCCTATTGCAATAGTAATACAAGCCCAAAACACTCCTAACTTAACTTTTCTGGATACTATAGAATAGAGTAATGAAATAAGTACAATAGTTTCAACAACTAAAGATGAGAGTCGTATATTAAAATCTGATACAAAATACTGATTCGGAAAAACAAATAAAAATATAAAGCAAAAGCTTAAATAAGCTATTAGAGCCAATATCAATACATAAAATTGCACATGTGAATGTTTACGCAATATATTCACCTTCTTAAGTCTTTCATCATTTTTTATTAAATTTGTTTCTAATTATTATTTCTATTATGACCATTTCAAAAGATTTCTTTCAAAATAAAGCAACCTCAAATTACACCTGTTAATATTCAACAATTATAGAACAGGAATTATAAAAATGTTTCTAACCGTATGAAACGAACGGAATCTTCTGTCGGAAAATGATAAATCACCATATTTCTCTGCATCCTTTTTCTCATAAAAAGCCACAAATATGTCTAGTACTCTAGCATGCTTTCAAATGGATTGGACAATGCTAACATCATGATTCCAAAATTAATAGATTACAGAAAGGCTTATACTGATTAGATGCATTAAATATTATCAACAAAAAAAGTTTTTATATCTCTATAAAAAAATTTCACGAAATTAAGTGTATGTATAGACTTTCCAGTCAAAAGAATATAAACAGGACAATCATTATATAAACATGTATCTCTGAGAAATTATATAAATGTAACATATCCCCAATTAATGGAGCTATTATAGTTACTTATATGAATGAGTGTCCACGACAGAAATATGACATTTTTGCAAGCAGCTAATAAAAATGAAACAGAAGATAATGTTTTAAAGTAACTAATTCAAAAAAGCCTTGTAACATATTACAAGACTTTTTGAATTGGTATATACATTATAGATGGATAATTTTATTTTATTAAAATCAAGACCAAACCCATTGCTCTTTATTTGTATTCTGTTTAATTTTATCGTTAATTTTCTGGATATGGTCATACGTTGTTTTATCCATTCCATGGAAATTAGATCCATCATGAAAATCTACTCGAACCCTATCACCTATATTAAATTGTTGACCTTGTGTTAAATCCACAAAAACAACATCATTTTTCCCATTTTTAGAAGGGTACTTGACAGCTACATAATCGGTATAATCTTTGTCTATTTTTGTAATTTCTCCGATTACAAAATTAGGTTGACCATCTTCTTTTTCATACATTCCTGGTTTCAATGTTGTACCTTCTTTTTCTAAAGACTCAGTACTAGTACTATAATCATTAATTTGCGTTTTAACTTTTTCTACATTTGCATTTACAGCTATAGGTGGTATGGATCTCGCCCAAAAATCACTTTCTACTTTCACTAAGTCATTAACCTTAAAGTTATGAGTGTTTTTTAGAGGTACACGAAGATCCTCTGGATTTCCGTTATTATCTATATATGTAACTAATAACTCATTAGAAGAAACTTCACTTACATGCCCTACTGTATATTGTTCGTAGTTTCCAGGAGCTAATTCAAAATGCTCAACAGAATTAGCCGTTAAACTTGTAGTAAATGCGTTTTGAAGTAATGGACCATTACTATTTACTTTTACATATTCACCTGGTTTTGCATTTGCTTGAAAATCAGTATAAATAGTTACACTTTCATTTAATTCTTTACTTTCAATGATAAAATACTTTGACTGTACTTCTATTACTTTCCCCTCAACTGTAGTGTTGAACTCTTGTACAGCTGCACTTGCTGTTATTGAATCTAATCCTGGTATGTTGCTTCCTGTAAATGCTGCAATTCCTAATGCACCAGCTAAAATGACTTTCTTCATATGCTAAAACATCTCCAATCATATCTATTCACTAAATGATTTTAATTATCAATTAGCATGTAATCATTATAGTTACAACTTTTAAGGAACGTCAATAAAAATATCCTTACACTTTTGTAAGTTAATAAGATTAATAATATAGAAAGGAAATTTTTCACGAAGTAAATTTTTTATGTTTATTATTGAATAAAAATAAATTACTAGTAAATAATGCTAAATATCCCTCTTTTATTTAATCTAGACAGCCCTCTCATTACATAGGATTTAAAACAAATTTATTCATCCTTATAGTTATTATAATGAGTAATTATTCACCTTATATAATAATTACTAACTTCATTATTAACATGGTTATCTTACAAAAATGTAATTCTTTTTCAATTGACACTCGTACATACGAGTAACTATACTAGTTACACACGCTTGGTGAATATATCAAATAGTCCCTTACTACAAGTGTATGTCTGTGAATTCTTTTCGAAATAATATTTTGAATCAACCATATATTATTTATCTGTAATATGGTGATAATACCAACCCAATCTATTAAACTAGGTCATATCACTTATGAGTTTAACTATAAATGATAGATTTACCAAGCTGTAATAATTTTTAGGAGTGTTACATTTTGAAATACAAATTAATTGCTACAGGAATTCTTGCTGGAAGTCTACTTTCCTACTCAACTAGTGCATTTGCAAATACTCACAAATTCCCAGATGTTCCTGCATGGGCTGACAAATCTGTTAATTATTTAGTTGATAAAAAAGTATTAAGTGGATATCCAGATGGCACTTTTGGTTCAAGTGATTCATTAGATCGAGCTGCTGCTGCAACCATTATGACAAAAGCTCTAGATATACAAGTTGACTTTGATGCAAAACCATCCTTTATAGATTCTCAAAATCATTGGGCAACCCCTTATATTGCTGCTGCTGAAAAGGCAGGAATCATTAAAGGTGAAGGAAATGGAATATTCAATCCCTCTGGAAAAGTTACTCGTGCCGCTATGGCAGCAATGCTAGTAAATGCATATAAGTTACAAGATATTACAAATAATAATGGACAAATTACGTTTCATGATTTAAAAGGACATTGGGGTGAAAAACATGCAAACATTTTAATACAAACGGAAATTTCTAAGGGTACTGAAGATGGAAATAACTGGTCCCCTAATAGACCGATTACTCGTGCAGAGGCTGCACAATTTCTTGCAAAATCTGATCAAATCCACCACCAAACAAAACAAGTAGAAAATACTGTAGTTGGAGTAATAAATGATGCAGACCCTTATTATGTGACTGTTACATATAAAGATGCTAATGGAAATAATCAAGAAGTTACTATAGACTTCCCGAATGGTAGCAACTCTAACTTTAAAAACGGGGACAAAGTTAAAGTTGCTAACAAAGATCAATGGAAACATCAAATAATCTATGGACAAACTGTATTTTACACTGATGTAAGTTCTATTTCTAAAGTAAATGAAGAATCTAACAAACAACAACAAAACCATGTAGTTGGGGTAATCAATGATGCAGATCCTTATTATGTGACTGTTGCATATAAAGATGCTAATGGAAATAATCAAGAAGTTACTATAGACTTCCCGAATGGTAGTAACTCTAACTTTAAAAACGGGGACAAAGTTAAAGTCGCTAACAAAAATCAATGGAAACATCAAATAATCTATGGACAAACTGTATTTTACACTGATGTAAGTTCTATTTCTAAAATAAATGAAGAATCTAACAAACAACAAGAAAACCATGTAGTTGGGGTAATCAATGATTCAGATTCTTATTATGTGACTGTTGCATATAAAGATGCTAATGGCAATAGTCAAGAAGTTACTATAGACTTCCCGAATGGTAGCAACTCTAACTTTAAAAACGGGGACAAAGTTAAAGTAACTAACAAAAATCAATGGAAACATCAAAAAATCTATGGACAAACTGTATTTTACACTGATGTAAGTTCTATTTCTAAAATAAATGAAGAATCTAACAAACAACAAGAAAACCATGTAATGACTAAAGACAAAGAACAAAGTCTCTTAGGACAACTAAAAAAACGTTCTGGTACAGTGACAAAAAAATCCGAAGATAGCCTAGACATTTCAAGTGAAAATCAAACCATTCGTGCCCATGTTAATCCCAAAGTACTACCAAACATTCAGATAGGTGATACAGTAAATGTTTATGCTCAAGCATTTGAAATGGCCCCTATTCTTCTAAAGGACTTACCTTTCGAGGCAAGAAACGCGATTATTCAAAAAGGAAATGAACAAAATATTTTAGAGAATCAATACAAAAAAATCACAGGAAATGTTACAGGAAAATCTGATAATTCAATCTTAGTTTCAAGTAACAACATAACTTATGAAGTTGATACTTCAACCGAAGTATTACAAGATATTGTAATCGGTGATACGGTGAACGTTTATGCTGCATCTTTTGAGTTTAGCCCTATTTTACTTGCTGGTGTTCCTGTGAAAGCTATTTCTCCTATTGTTGAAAAAACAAACTAATGTTCAACATTCTATAAATTTGTTGGCTTCATTTGAAAAGAACTCCTAAGTAACATAGGAGTTCTTTTTATGAAGTTATATATTTTATCATGCTCGGAAGACCTAGTATATTAATCGTAATTTACTATCTATCCAACAGTAACTATCTTATTTTTATTTCTATAAGTTTTTATCAAGAAACAGAGCTTTATTTCCCCATCTTTCTTTGAACTCCCCCATTCTCACTTCTAAATAAAGTGAACGCGTGTAATTCAACTGTTTTAAAAAAATCAAATTTCACTCCTCAAGGCACCTTCTAATTTTACAAAAGACGAAAAAAGAAGAGGGGTTTCCCCTCTTCACCAATAAAATCAAACATATTTACAATTAAGGAAGGGTATACATTCATCAGGGGATGAATGTACTAATAATATTTCACCTAGTGAATTATAACACGAATCCATTTCCATTAATAGATAATTTTAACATTTATGGATTATGTGTGACAGAACTGTTAAACATCTTAATATTAAAAGGTTTTATATGATAGAACTAGAAAATGGCAAGTGTAGGGATAAAATATAAGGGGGATATGTATTATGTTTACAAAAAAACAAAAATTAGTAACAACCGTAACAGCTTTAACATTAGGATGTGGATTTACTTTCGGATTAACACCGGCATTTGCAGATTCTAATAAGGCGTCTGTAAGCACTACACCTATTCATTCTACTCATAAACAAGAACAAGATCCTTTTACTGGATATGTCATTTCAGTAGAAAACAATTATTTAGTGGTTGCTTCTACATCTACAAAAGATGAAGCTCTCGCTTACCAAAATGATTGGTGGGAGTTAGTAAATCAAAATAAGATTTTAAGGGTTCCTATTTCAGATGGTGAAAATTACACTATAGGTGAACAGTTAAATGTTTATTCTGCTGCATGGACCAAATCTTTACCACCAATTGCTGTAATGCCTAAAATTGAAAGAGTAATTCAATAGATTGTGCTAAAAATAACAGGGCATTATTCTAATTAGAATGATGCCCTGTTATTTAGTAAAAAACCTAATACGTAATATTTTTATCCTTTTTCATTGCTCTCTGATTTCCATCATATATTAACCTAATACTTATCATTCTGCACCTGACGCAAGATCCTACATCTCACATTACTGTAAAGATATTACTCGCCATCTTTCATCTCTAAAATAGTAGTCTCGTTTACAATTCCATGGCATACCCTTTAAAAGCATTATGAACTACCTTATTTTATACCCCTATCTTTTACAATCTTACTGCTATCGCTAGCCAATTTAATTCTCCAGTTCGATTTTACAGATTCATATATTCTTCTAAAGTCAATTTTTTCTTATATATACTTTCAGCAATATCCCCTACATAGCGAATATGCCACGGTTCATAAGCGTATCCAGTAATACTCTCTTTACCTTTTGGATAACGGATGATAAATCCTGCACGATGCGCATTTTCTTTCAGCCATTTTCCTTCTTTCGTATTCGCAAAGGTTAGCTCTAGTTCATTATTTGCACTTTTAGAAGAAACATCCATCGTTAATCCAGTTTGATGTTCACTATGTCCGGGTTTTGCCGAGAAGCGATCCGTATGCTCTTGTCCTTTTCTATTCACGTTGTTTGCATACAGGTTTTTTTGATAATCATAGGAGCGAAACCCCGAAACAGCATTTAACTTGATTCCTTCTTTCTTTGCTAAATCAAATAACTTTTCTAGTGCTTCTGCTGCCTCTTTACGAAGGTAACTCTTTTCTAACGTCCCACTGAATGAGAATGGTACATTTGGTACAACTAAATCCTCCGGTTTATAGTCTTCGGGCAATCCATATTCCTTATTAACTACAGCCTGTATACTAGCAAAAGAGCTTGCTATGTTGTTTGAAGTTCCATTTTGTTCTTTATTTATGGAGTTTTCACGAGTTTCATAGTTTGTCTTTTTTGGTTCTTTACCAATAGATTGATTGGTGTAAAGGATAAAGATACCTAGTATCACAATCATACAAGTAAAAATCCCTACTAATTTAATTCTCATTATTCATTTCCTTCCTGCCACTCTTAATGTTTCTCATTCATAATACTACAACCATATCAAATTCATATTAATTCGAAGTGAACTTTTGTTCTTAACATATTACTTAACAGGAAGACAGCATATCCTCCTATTCGTTTGACACACTATAGATGCTAACACGTAGAAAGCAATTCTATTCCTACACACGGAAAAATATTCTAAAAATTTGTATAATAAGATTAGAAGTGTAGCATTCTATTATAGAAAGGTCTTGGTATGATGCTAGGTATTCATGTAAAAAAAACAAAAGAAGAGTTAATTATTTCATGGCAATTGGCGAAGATTACGATTCTATAATCACGTATTTCATTTTTTCATATGTATTAATCATTCGTAAATAGACACTATATAATCCTTTTCCCACTAATTCTATTATTGTAATTCACTTTATTAATTTTGAATTCAACTTCATCTTTTTTATAAAGTAGAAGTTTCGTTTGATACATCTGTATACTCTCATTATGATAATTACTTAGCGGAAGTATAAACCTACGCTCCCTCTCATAAGAAGTATTTAATAGAAAGCAGTTAAAAAAACAAAAAATACATTAACGAAACTTATCCTATCTTACCTATACTTTTTCAAATATAAAAGCATGGACAATAAATAAAATCAGAATATTCTGTATATTAATGAAAAAAATCGAGATTAAATTTAATTTATCGAATTCCTGTTATTATCAGAATAAGCCTTTACAGAGAAATGGGGGATATTATGACTGTTCAAGAAAAAAGTAATAAACAATTGATTGAATTATTACAAGAATGGTATGAAGAAATTCGTTTATATCATGTAGTAGAAGCAAAACAAACATATCTAAAAGTAAAAGAAAGTTTAAAAGAAATAGAAACAGACCAATATGTATCATTCTATTATTCCCTACTGAATTTTAGATATAAAGTTTTGGTAGATGGAATGAATATTACAAGAGATTCTTTTAATCAAATAGAAAAACTACCAAATATTAAAGATGAATTTTCATTTTTAGCTTACTATTATTATTTCTTTAAGGCAATCCACTCTACAATTATAGCAAATTATACTGAGGCAAAAACACACTATGAAAAGGCGGAAGAACTTTTAAAAGATATACCTGATGAAATAGAAAAAGCTGA
The DNA here is from genome assembly GCF_052656125.1 of Bacillus sp. WC2507. Taxonomy (NCBI): domain Bacteria; kingdom Bacillati; phylum Bacillota; class Bacilli; order Caryophanales; family Bacillaceae; genus Bacillus; species Bacillus sp. WC2507. The sequence goes on from NZ_JBQXPN010000003.1 coordinate 351,893, forward strand.
GTTTGAGTATAGATTTTCAACATACTGTTATCAATCTTATCAACCATTTGAAGCGATTCAACATGCAGTTAAAGCCAAAGAAATATACTTGAATCATGTAGGCTATAAAATTAATATTGCTTTATGCGACAATGTATATGGACTGGCTTGTATAGATCTAAGAGAATTTGAAAGAGCGGAAGAATGTCTCAATATGGTTATTGATGTTTTTAAGAAGTATGATGAAGAACAATTATTATTACGAGTACGATACAATTTAGGCTGGTTATATAATATTCAAGATTTATATCCATTGGCGATTAGACAGAGTTCTGAAATTATAAATACCATACCGAACCATTTTAAAGCATTATTTGTCTTAGCAAGAGCATATTATAAGTTAGAAGGCGTTGAAACAGCAAGATCATATATCGAGCAAGGAATGAAATATACAAGTGAATCAGGAAATGAGGAATATAAACATCGTTTCGCAGTTTTAAATGAACTAATCACAGAAATGCCTAGAATTAAACTAGAAAAAGTAGTTACTGATGCCATTTCTTATTTTGAAAAAGAGGAAATGTGGGATTGTGTAAAAGAATATGCAGAGATTTTAGCACTGCAATTTTACGAGGCAAATAATCATGTTAAAGCGAGTAAGTATTTCTATATTAGCAATAATGCTGATAAGAAACATTTAAGAAAAGGAGCGTTAAAGTAATGAAAAAAATAAAAAAATTGTTATTCAGTACGATAATAGTAAGTACATTAGCATGTAGCATGATTAGTTTAAATGTATCACAACACTCTTCTTTTAATGGTGGAGATACGCCAGCACCAACAAAACTGAGTGTCTCTGGTGGAGCATCTATTAATTAACGTAATCCAGTTTTCTCACTTAAAAAAACAGAAAATTCATACTATAAATGCAAAAAAGTTGAATAAAATGGATAAAATATTGCACTCCCAGTCCGGAACAGATTTGTTTCGGACTATTCACGTTACTATAATTGTGCGTAGGGTGATAGACTAAAAGTAGACAAGATTTTCTATACATAAAAAAAAGCATCCTATCCCATTGCAGTCATCGCTACCATCATTGGCGATTGTGGCTGATCATTGAATAACTCTACTGAGTTTCCTTGAATTGTATCCCCAGCATCTACTAATATGGTATTGGGATTTTCCTGACGCACCTTCTTTATAACCGTATAAAGCTGCGTTAAACTTCCACTCGTATTTGCACCATCAAACGCATAATCCCAGGGCATAAATCTACCATGAATATCGGCAGTACCTAACAGTGTAATATTAACATCAGATTCCTCAGCTTTTGAGATAGATGGTTTGACTGTGACTGCTGTTCCAAGAAGTATAAGAATAACAAAATAACATAAATAGTTCTTCCATTTCATTTTTTGCATAATAATAATATTTCTCCCCTTTTTGTACTGTCATAAAGTTGCTTGAGCTTTAAAAATGTAACTTATTATTCGGAAAATTTTAACTACAAAAAGTAATTTTTGAGGTGGTTCTGCATAAAAAACAAAAAATGATATAGAAAAAGCACTGCCGAATTGTTCAGCAATGCTTTTCTATTAAACGTACTATATCAATGAGTGTCTATTTTCTTTTATTCATGAGTACTATAGGTTCATATATGTTCACTTTAATTTCAAGATACGTTCTATTTCCTCTACACTCAACTTACTTGCTTTTGCAATAGTTTCAAGCGGTACATCTATTTCATGCATCCCTCGAATTATTTGTTTCTTCCCTTGCTCAATGCCTTTTTCCATGCCTTCTTGTTCAGCATGCGCTAGCTTAGCTTGTTCATCTAAAAGCAATTTTTCTCGGGCTTCATAAGCTGTTCGGAAAGAAGAATCATGGCTCATATTTTCCCATTTATTAATTGCTTTTTGTAAAATTGGATCTTGTTTCATCGCAATCTCCTCCAATGCAATGTTTGAGTTAAATGTTCATCTTCATGCGCTGGTAGTAATAACATCCAACGAACAAACGTATTTTCCCAAGGGTTTACTTTTTCTTCAAGCCATTGTTTTACCAATTTTGGTATCTCTACAAAATGGATTTTAATGTCGTCACTTAATAGTTTTTGCATTTTTGTATTCCATAATTGTCCAATGGTATGAAATGCATCATCCTGAGAAAATAAAATAAAGTCTAGTAAGTTAATGGTAATTGTTTTCCGAAGGGAACGATATGGCATCCCTTCTTGCATTTGGGATGTATAAAGTTTACTCCAATAATATAAAGATCGCTTCACCATATCATGTGTATTTCGAAGCTGAATTTCGATATTTACCTGCGTCCCATTATCTAAAGTTGCTAATAGGTCTAAAATTGATAACTTATCATCTTCATAAGATTTATGGAGATGTGGGTCATCTAGTTGTAGCGATGTAATAGGTGCCTCTAAAGATTCCTCTAAAATTGCATTTAAGAAACCAGTTAAATATATTCTAAAAAGCACACTTTTTGACAGAACTCCACATGTAACTTTCATCAATCCTGTTTTATTGAATAATCTTGAGAAAACATTAATCTCATAAAAAATTAACATTTTTTCAATTTCCTGTAATTATAATTAAAGGTATTCTGTTAGTGTTATACAGGTGTATCTATCGATCTATTCCATGTATGAATCTAGTCTGGCTATTAACAGAATACTCCATATATCAATAGAAAAGGGGGAAGGTTTATGCAAAGAATTTTTAAATTCCTGTTCATATCCGTTTTTTCTTTAATTTGTGTTTTGTATGTTGAAACGAACGCTTTTGCGGCACCAGCATACGATGGAGTTGTCAACATGAAGCAGCCGTCAGGCGAATCTTTTGAGGGCACGTTACATGGTGATGAATGGTTCCATTGGGTAAGTACAAAGGATGGTGACGTACTTTTACAAGATCAGAAGGGATATTGGAATTACGCTGAGCTTACATCAGATGAACTGAAATCGACGGGGAAAAAATTTAAAATTGATAAGAAGCCTTCGATGGCGGTAAATGAGAACAATTTGAACAAATGGATAAAGAAATACAACCCTCAAGCTAAGAAAAAACAGGAGTACATGAATAAATTACAAAAAGAAGCACCAAAAAATATTGATGGAACTGTCACTCCACTTTTAGGAACTAAAAAATTGCTTGTTTTGTTAATTGGGTTTACAGATGTTGATATTGCATATAACGATAACGATTGGAGTAATAAATTCTTTTCTACAAATCAAAAATCAGTAAAGAATTACTATAATGAAGTAAGTAATGGAAAAGTACAAATCACTCCAGCTTCCGAAACATATGGTACGCAAAATGATGGGGTAGTTAAAATAAAATTAGACTACGCTCATCCGAGTACATCGGGAAAAAGCATGGGAACGGTTATAACAGATGCATTGACTAAAGCTGATTCCCAAGTGAATTTTGCTAGTCTTGATACTAATAATGATCAAATCATTGACTCCAAAGATGGTTTCTACATTGTAACTGTTATTGCTGGTAATGAACAGGCTAGTGGTGGTCCACTTCCAAATATTTGGGCACATCAGTCATATGCTCCTAATACAAATCACGATGGTGTTACAGTATCAGGCATGTATACAGCGCAGGGTGAAAAACAATATGGTCATATGGCGACAATTGGTATACCTGCTCATGAGTTAGGTCATTCTTTTGGTCTTCCGGATCTATATGGCGACAATAACCGTGTGGGTAGTTTAAGTATAATGGGGAATGGAGCTTGGAATAGTCTTCCTGGGGAAGAGTATGGAACTACGCCAGATCATATGGATGCTTGGTCCAAGGTAAAACTAGGCTTTGTAACGCCAAATGTAGTAAATACCAGCAACAATTTTACTCTAAATGCAATCCCAAATAACTATAATGTGTTAAAGATTCCTTTAAAGGATAATACGTATTTTTTAGTTGAGAATCGTGCAAAGGTTGGGTATGATGCGAGCTTACCAACTAATTCTGGTGGTATTGCGGTTTGGCATATTGATGAATCCATGAATAATAATTCTAGTGATCCTCATCCTTTCATTGATATAGAACAATCCATCAGTGAATACCAAGATCCTTTCTATTACACGAATCAAAATCATGCTGCTACCTTTGGTCCAGACACCAATCCGAATAGTAATACCTACACGGGAGAAAAATCAGGCGTAACAATTACAACTACAAGTACAAGTAATTCTGCAATGAATGTAGCAGTCACAACAAAAGAAACTAGTTTAATTCCGCAAACAAACTGGACACTAAAATATGTAGATAGCTATAATTGGTACAATTTAGGTACGTATGCCTTCGATGGAAACAAAGACACACTTTGGCATACAAACTGGAGCCCCATAGCTCCTATGCCGCACGAGATTCAAATTGATTTAGGTGCAAACTATAATCTCTCCAAATTCAGCTACTTGCCAAGGCAAGACGGCCAAATAAATGGAACGATTAAGGACTATGAGTTTTACGTCAGTAGTGATGGAGTGAACTGGGGAACAGCTGTATCCATAGGTGCTTTTGCAAATAATACTAATTTGAAAGAAGTCAACTTTGCGAACAAGACAGGTCGTTATATTAGACTACGTGCATTAAGCGAGGTAAACAATAATCCATGGACAAGTGCGGCTGAAATCAATGTATTTGGAGTGGCTCAATAATATATTTTGTAAGTGTATAACGCTACTTAAAAAGGTTATCATCCGCTGAGAGTTTCGCTCGGCATTTGATAACCTTTTTATTCTATATATTTAAAACTGAAACCTGTTAGGGATTATTGCGTATACAAATCTTTCAATCACCTACGATTCAGCTTTTCAAAATTTTTTTGCACCAGAACCTCTATTTTCATCTATTCTTTTTCTGGCCAAATTTTCGCATTTGGTTCTAATAACCACTTGTGGTCTTCCTCCATGATACGATCATTCCATGGATTATTCTCAAGATGTCGAATCATCCAACAAAAATACATGGCATATCCAGGCGCCGTTGCTTGTGGATGGTCTAGTTCACCTGGAATTGTAATAAAACTATTATGTACAACGCGATAAGCATCCTCACCAACCATTGCACATCCAAATCCCTGTGGCTTGTTAAAGCGATAATAATATACCTCCGGTTGATTATGGTGATGAGGTGGATAACTGGACCATCGCCCTGGATAAGAAATAACTTCTCCTACTACCATATTAGAATATACTGCATTATTATAGTCAAAAATCGTACGAATGACACGCTGCGCCGTTCCCTCCCATACTCCTTCTCCAGCTACAACACTTTGACACTCATTTGGAGTATATAACTTAGAAGCAAATTCTTGATCATTATCCGTTTTTTGAACAAGCACTTCACTATCTGAAAGAGCAGTAATTGTAACCTTCACATTTTTAGATACATGTAAGCACCAAGGGTTTTCTTCAAACACAGACTGTCTTTGAATAACTTGTTCCATTCCTTCCCACTCTAAACGTATTGCCCCTTCCAGTAAAAGAACCGCTGTTTCATTCTTATTATCAAATAGCAACTCTTCTTTCCCATTAGACATCTTATATATGCCTATATCCATTAACATATCACTGCCTTGACCGTTCATTTCTGTTAATATATTATATCCTTCATTTAATTCACCCAATTTTCCTAACATGGCTTTCTCCCCCTTTTATTTAATGGTTACTCAATCATTCTCTACTTTTGTCAGCTAACTACATTCCAAGTTTCATCTAACTATTACTGAAGAAAGCTTTTCTATTTATACTCTGTTTTCACTTCCGAATATTTGCATATGACTTTTAACATTTTCGTATGCAGCCTCAATAACGTCCTGGTGATACATAAAGTAATCTGAATACGGATTATTTAGGACTGTATTGTTAACAGCAGTAATTACATTCTGAAATGTGGCTGTTGCTACATTAATTTTTCGAACACCATGTTGAATACATTGCTTGAAATCCTCTGGACTAATGCCAGAACCGCCATGTAAAACGAGTGGGATATGGACTACTTTTTTAATCTCTTGTAGGCGGTCTAATCGTAAATTAGGATCTCCATTGTACATACCATGCGCATTTCCAATTGCAACAGCTAACGCATCTACGTCTGTTTCTTCTGCAAATCGTTTTGCTTCTGTAGTGCTTGTCAGCAACATTTCAATATCTTCTGATCCGTCCTCACTACCACCAACTCTGCCAATCTCAGCTTCTACCGTCGCACCGTACTGTTTCGCAAGTTCTACAATTTCTTTTGTCTTTTGGATATTCTCTTCTAACGGATAGTGAGAGCCATCAAACATAACCGAGCTAAAACCAATCTCTAACGTCTCTTTAATCTTTTCAAACGTCATCCCGTGATCAAAGTGAACTGCTACTGGAACAGTTGCTTTTTTCGCTGCAGCTACCATCAACGGACCAATCATATGAATTGGAGAATGATTCAAACGAACTTCTGCAATTTGTAGAATAAGCGGCGAACTTAACTCTTCAGCTGCTTTGATAGCTCCCATGACCATTTCCATATTAGCGACGCTAAAAGCCCCAACCCCATAATTCTCTTGATTTGCTTTTGTTAAAATATCTTTCATTTGAACTAATGGCATTACATATTCACCTATTTCAAAATTATTTATTAACTGCAGAACCAACCATCTCGTCTTTTTACTCCTTTTGTAAGAAGACCTGTTGATTGTCCAATCATTAACTTAAAGATAGTCTCGAAATGTGAAAATTACAGACCTGCTTTTTCTTGTATAAATTTTCGGGCTTTTAATGCGTATTCAAAAGGATTCGCTAAAGCTGGGTCTTGCTCTGCTTCTACCACAAACCACCCTTGATAATCAGAGTTTGCAAGGATAGTAAACACTTCATCAAATCCAATTACGCCATCCCCAGGGACTGTAAATGCCCCATTCTTCACTGCCTGTAAGAAGCTTAATCCGTTTTCCTTTACAGCTTCTACTACTTCTTGACGAATATCTTTTAAATGTACGTGTTTAATCCGAGGTAAATATTTCTTCAAAATATAAAGAGGCTCTTCTCCTGAAAAAACAAGATGACCTGTATCAAAAAGCAGAGATACAAGCGCTGGATCAGTCATGTCCATTAACTTTTCAATTTCTGCCGTTGTTTGAACACCCGTACCCATATGATGATGGTATACAATATGGAGTCCCTTTTCCTGAGCTAATTTACCGAGGTGATGTAATCCATCCGCAAGCTTATCCCACTCTTCTTCTGTAAAAACAGGCTTATTTTTAAATAGTGGTACATTCATTAAACCTTGAATACTATGCCCTTGCTCTGAAACAACGATGACTTTTGCACCCATGTCATGCAAGAAATCCCTATGCTTAATAAATTCTTCTACCGTCTCTTCAAGCGGCTTCGTTGTTAAAAGCGTACTAAACCATGCACTAGCAATCTCCAAGTTTCGTAATTCCAAAGATTTTTTTAATACAACTGTATTTCTCGGATATTTATTCCCTACTTCACTTCCATTAAATCCAGCTAGTGCCATCTCACTAATACATTGTTCAAACGTATTTTCTGCCCCTAGCTCCGGCATATCATCATTTGTCCAAGCAATTGGTGCAATTCCAAGCTTAATTGTATTCTCTTTAAACATCCCCTTGTCTCTCCTCTTTACAAAATGTGATAGAATTTCGTCATATTCTCTTATCTGTTCATTAAAAGGAGAGCTTCTTAAACAATATGCATGTAGATAAAAAGCTCTCTTTGTGCCCTAATCTAATAAGATCTTGCCTGTTGCAAGTTACTTACTTTACTCTCATACGCAGCTTGTATACTTTGACTTTTAGATACTTCCGCAACACCTACATGCCACCATGACTCGTATCCATTTGTCATTGTTTTTGGTAATACTTTAATATCAATTAATGTAGAAACTGTTTGTTTTTTCGCATCTATAAGCGCTTCTCGTAATTGTTCTAGTGATGTAACATGATATGTTTTCACACCATATCCAGCTGCGCTAGCTGCAAAATCAATTTTCATAATTGCCCCGTCTAATTTACGAGTTTCCTGGTTTCGGTAGCGAAACTCTGTTCCAAAGCTCCCCATTCCATTGCCCATTTGTAAGTTATTAATGCAGCCAAATCCGGAGTTATCAAACAATAAGACGTTAATTTTTTTGTTTTCTTGAAGACTTGTGACAAGCTCAGAATGAAGCATCTGGTAACTACCATCCCCTACCATTGCATATACTTCTTTCGATGGTTCAGCTAGCTTTGCACCAAGTGCGCCCGCAACCTCATAACCCATGCAAGAGTATCCATACTCCATGTGATATGTATTCGGTTTTCTTGATGTCCACATTCTTTGTAAATCACCTGGAAGACTTCCTGCCGCTCCAACGATAATTGCATCTTCATCGAGTAATGTATTGATTTGTCCAATGACTGCGGTCTGTGTTAATTGTGTACCAAGTGCATCTACATACTCATTTAAATTTTCATCGAAATGACCTTCGACTTCTGGTGTGAAATCTTGACCTGTAAAGCGAATATTATGTAGACGTGATAATTCTGTTTCCCAAGCCTCTTTTGCATCAGCAATTTCTACTGTATAACTAGATCGATAATCAATTTCTTGCAGTTCATCTATTAGAGCAAGAAGTGCTTCTTTCGCGTCCGCTATAATCTTTAATGCATCCAGCTTATTCGCATGGAATTCTGAAATGTTGATGTTTAAAAACTCAACTTCTTCATTTTGAAATAATTGTTTCGATGCCGTTGTAAAATCAGTAAATCTCGTCCCGATGCCAATAACAAGATCCGCTTCCTTTGCAATTATATTAGCGGCTATATTTCCCGTTACCCCAATGCCGCCTAGATTATAGGGATGACTACTTTCAATCGCACTTTTTCCGGCTTGTGTTTCTCCAAATGGAATGTGGAATGTTTCAACAAACTGTTTTAACTCTTCTGCCGCTTCTGCGTATCTTACACCGCCACCGCAAATCATAACTGGCTTTTTCTTTCTCTTAATGATTTCCACTGCATCCGCTAAGCTGGCTTTTGTAGGTAGACGACGTTCAATACGGTGAACACGCTTTTGGAAGAAGTAACTTGGAAAATCCCATGCTTCTCCTTGGACATCTTGTGGTAAACAAATGGTTACAGCTCCTGTATCTGCCGGATTCGTTAAAACACGCATCGCTTGAATCATAGCGGTCATCAATTGTTCAGGACGATTTATCCTGTCCCAGTACTTACTTACTGCACGAAAAGCATCATTCGTAGAAATAGATAAGTCATGTGTTTGTTCAATTTGTTGAAGAACAGGATCAGGTTGTCTCGTTGCAAATACATCTCCTGGAAGTAATAAAACGGGAATATTATTTGCAGAAGCTGTTGCTGCAGAGGTAATCATATTTGCTGATCCAGGACCAACAGAAGAAGTACATGCCATAATTTGTTTTCTGTGTTTTTGTTTTGCAAAAGCCATCGCAGCATTTGCCATTCCTTGTTCATTTCTCCCTTGATATACCTCTAATTCCCCTGCGTCTTCTTCTAAAGCTTGACCTAGGCCTACTACATTTCCATGACCAAAAATCGTAAAGATTCCCTTAATAAACTTTTGTTGCTTTCCATCAAACTCTACGTATTGCTGATTTAAAAATTTTACCAATGCTTGTGCCGTCGTCATTCTAACCGTTTGCATATGATTTGCTCCTTTCTATCTCTATCAGTCATTCTGCATATGAAAAAGGAGTATTAGGAATGTGATAGACTCCTAATACTTCCTTCTTATCTTTTACTACTTCCCTTACTTTTGCTTACAAGCAACTAGACAGATTCTACTTTTCACTTAAAGATTACTTTTCCCAACGAGAGGTAAGCATTTTCTTTCTTGTATAAAACTCAACGCCGTCAGTACCATTCGCATGAAGATCACCATAGAAAGAGTCTTTCCAGCCAGAGAACGGGAAGAATGCCATTGGCGCCGGAACCCCAACATTCACACCTAACATACCTGATTCAATTGTTTCACGGAATTGACGTACACTTGCCCCGCTATCTGTATAAATGCAAGCTCCATTTGCAAAACGAGACTCATTGGCAATTTCAATCGCTTCATCCAATGATTTCACACGAACTATAGATAAAACAGGAGCAAAAATCTCATCTTGCCAGATTTTCATTTCTTTTGTAACATGGTCAAAAATTGTTGGCCCAACGAAGTAACCAGCTCCTTTTACAGCTGTATCTTCGCGTCCATCACGAACTAACGTAGCGCCCTGTTCTACACCTGAATCGATGTAACCAATTGTGCGCTCTTTATGGTTATCACGAATAACTGGTCCTAAAAATACATCTTCATCAAGACCATTGCCGATGACAATTTTATTTGCTTCTTCTACTAGTCTTCCAACTAATTGATCTGCAATTTCTTCTTCTACTGTTACAACAGAAGCAGCCATACAACGCTCACCAGCTGAACCGAATGCAGCACTAATAATTTGCTTTGTTGCTAATTCAAGATTCGCATCATTTAATACAATCGAATGGTTCTTCGCACCCGCTAATGCTTGCACGCGTTTTAAGTTTTCTGTTCCTTTTTTGTATACATATTCTGCGACAGGCTGAGAACCTACAAATGAAATTGCCTTCACTAATTTATGTTCCAATAGACCGTTTACTACGTCGTGAGCACCATTCACGATATTTAATACACCTTTTGGTAAACCTGCTTCTTCAGCTAATTCTGCTAATCTTGCTGCTAGAAGTGGTGTACGCTCTGAAGGTTTTAATACAAATGTATTACCACAAGCAATTGCAAGTGGGAACATCCAGCATGGAACCATCATTGGGAAGTTAAAAGGTGTAATGCCGCCTATAACACCAATTGGGTAACGATACATACCAGACTCAATACCTGTTGCAATATCAGGTAGCTGTTTTCCCATCATTAATGTAGGAGCACCCGCTGCAAACTCCACGCACTCAATACCACGAAGAACTTCACCGTAAGCCTCGTTATAGCTTTTTCCGTTTTCAATCGTAATTAGTTTCGCTAACTCTTCCCAGTTATCTACTAGTAACTGTTGATATTTAAATAGAATACGAGCGCGTTTTGGTACAGCAGTTTTAGACCAAGATTTGAACGCTTCATTTGCTGCTAATACAGCTTGTTCAACATCTACTTTTGTTGAAAGTGGTACTTGAGCGATTACTTCTCCTGTTGCAGGATTATATACAGCTTCCATCTTAGTTGAAATGGATTCTACCCATTCGCCGCCAATGTAGTTTTTTACAATTTGTGCTGTTTGTACTGTCATATTCATTCTCTCCCTTTTATGTAATGTAGAAGCGTCCAATAGGATACGCCCTTACTTGATTATTAATTTATGAAGTTTTTATACCAATTCTTCAGCCGTTTCCATGAATGCAGAAATCTCTGCTTTTGTTGGCATTGCATCAGAACAGCTATGTTTAGAAATAACGATTGAAGCAGAAGCACCACCTAATCGCATCGCTTGAGGAATCTCAAGCCCTTGCATTAGGCCATAAATAAACGCAGAAGCATACGAGTCGCCAGCGCCAAACGTCTTTAACACCTTTGTTTTAAAGATACCGCCGCGGTGAGATTGACCGTCTCTCGTATAAGCGATTGAACCATCCCCGCCGTGTTTAATTACAACGATTTTCGCATGATGAGAAAACCATCTTTCAGCCGTAACTTGGTCATTAGATTGTTCGTAGTTTAATAGTTTTTCCATCATATCGAATTCTTCACGCGTTCCAATAATGACATCAGATTTTTCAGCTGCTAGATTGTAATACACAGCCGTTTCAGCTTCTGACTGCCATGTATAAGGGCGGTAATCCACATCAAAAAATACAACTACATCATGCTTACGCGCATATTCTAGCGCTAAAAATACCGCCTCGCGAGAAGGACTTTTCGCTAAAGCTGTTCCTGAAATTAAAAGTGCTTTTGATTGTTTAATATGGTCCTCAGATACCTCTGTTGGATCCAGGTTTAAGTCTGCGACATTGTCGCGGTACATTAAAATACTGCAATCTTCAGGGCTTTTAATTTCTGTAAATGCTAGACCTGTCACTGCACCTGTACGGTCGATACATATCTGATTTGTATTAATATTGTTATCCTGTAGATACCCTGTAATAAAACGGCCCATTTGATCATCAGACACTTTACCGATAAATCCTGTCTGTAAGCCAAGACGTGCCGCACCAATCGCAATATTCGCAGGAGATCCTCCCACATATTTAGTAAACGTTCTTGTTTCTTCCATAGGACGTTGTGTTTCATTGGCATTTAAATCAACGCATAAACGTCCAACTGCAATTAGGTCTAATGGACAATCTTCTTTAAAAATAAGTGGATTCATTATTACTACCTCCCATGCTTTATGAATGAATGATAAGGTTCATATTTTTTAAACCTACTATTCATTACTCTTTATCTATCTAGAAGTAAGCGCTCTCTTTATTGATTTAATGCAGGCTGTTTATGTTCAATTTGTACAGGTTTTCCTGTTAGTAAGGATTCCTTCGCAGCCTTCGCAATTCGCTCTGCTTGTAATCCATCATTACCACTGCAAATAACAGCTTGTCCTTCTATAATTGATTTTGTAAATTGTGTTACTTCCTCAATGTAAGCTTGCGTGTAGCGCTCTAAGAAGAAATAAAGCGGCTTATCTTTTACAATACCTTCTGTTTTTGACACTTGAACTGTTGTCGGGCAGCAATTATCCGCAGCAACCGCTCCTTTTTCACCAAACACTTCAACACGCTGATCATATCCATAAACAGCTTGGCGGCTATTATCAATTACTCCTAAAGCTCCATTTTCGAATTTTAATGTGACAATTGCTGTATCAACATCATTTACTTCTTGAATGGATGGATCAATTAATGTTGTTCCATATGCAAATACTTCAACGACTTCACTATTCATCACATAGCGAGCCATATCAAAATCATGAATCATCATATCCATAAACAATCCGCCTGAAGACCGAACATATTCTATACTTGGCGGTTGTGGATCGCGTGACGTAATTTTTAAGATATGCGGCTGCCCCACTTCACCTTGTTGAATCAGATCATAAACTTTCCTGAAGTTAGGATCAAAACGACGATTAAAACCTACTTGAAGTGATACTCCCTGTTCTTTTACCACTTCTAATGCTTCTAATGTTTCTTCTACTGAGAAACTAACAGGCTTTTCACAGAAAATATGTTTTTTCGCAAGAGCTGCTTCTTTAATAATTTGTGCATGTGTATTTGTTGGTGAACAAATAAAAACAGCATCAATTTCTGGATCTGTTAATAAATCCTGATAGTTTGTAGTCAGAGTGGAAATTCCTTTATCTTGAGCCCACTTTTCTAGATGACTAATTACTACATCTGAAACCGCTTTAATTTTTACTTGTGGCATAAGCTGCAAATTATCAACATGTAGTTTCCCAATTCGTCCAGCACCAATAATCCCAATTTTTAAAACGTTCATATGATTTCTCCCTCTATATTAAAATTTAAGAAACGAAATGAAAGTCTATAGGGTTTAGCGTATTAAATCAGTTAAGCGCTTTCCCTATTTTTCTCCATTATACACACTTGATTCTAAATTGAAAACATTTTTATTTTTTTGAATACTTCTCTTTTCATCCGAATTTTAAATTCCCTCAATAAACGTATTACATAAAAATAAAAAATAATAATTAGAAATAAATCATCTAAAAAGCTACAAATATAATCTTTTAAAATACTGATATAACAAAGAAAACCAGGCCTTTTAAATAGTAACCCCCATCTATAAGGTATTTCTTTCTTCTCATACTCACTATTATTTTATTGTCCAATAAGTAAATAGAATGACTCTATAAAAGAAAGTTGTAAATTGTCAAAAAATTTAATTGACGACCTCATAATGTAAGCGTATACTTTTTTTATCAAAAAGAATTAAGCGCTTAACCAAAAATAACTTATCGGTGGTGGGAGAATGAACGCTATTAGTTCAAACAAAACATTTATGGACAAGATTGGGATCCCTTCTAATTTAACTTGGGGATACATAGGGATTATCGTTTTTATGATTGGGGACGGGTTAGAACAGGGATGGTTATCCCCTTATCTCGTTGAAAAAGGATTAACGCTAGAACACGCTGCTTTCCTGTTTACTATTTACGGTATTACTGTATCTGCTTCTTCTTGGTTTTCTGGGGTATTTGTACAAATGTGGGGACCAAGAAAAGTCATGACATTTGGTTTAGTATCATTCATTTTAGGCTCAATCGGGTTCATAGGTATAGGAATTCAACATATGAATTATCCCGTAATATTAATTTGCTATGCCCTACGAGGGTTCGGTTATCCTTTATTTGCTTATTCTTTCCTAGTTTGGGTATCTTACAGTACGCCTCAGCAAATGCTTTCAAGAGCAGTTGGCTGGTTCTGGTTCGTCTTCCAGCTAGGGCTTAGTGTTATAGGAGCCTTTTATTCTAGTTATATGGTTCCGAAAATCGGGGAAATTGCTACTTTATGGAGTGCTTTAATTTTTGTTGTCGTCGGTGGATTATTCTCAATTGTTATGAATAAGGATAAATTTAAAGTACAAACCGTAAGCGCTAACAAATCAAGTGAATTACTAAAAGGCATTACCATCGCATTTGAAAATCCTAAAGTTGGTATAGGCGGTATTGTAAAAATTATAAACTCGGCCGCTCAGTTTGGATTTGTTGTTTTCCTACCTACCTATATGATGAAATATAATTTTACGATGACTGAATGGCTTCAAATTTGGGGTACTCTATTCTTTGTAAATATGGTGTTTAATATTATTTTTGGTATTGTTGGAGACAAGTTTGGTTGGGTAAATACAATTAAATGGTTCGGAGGAGTCGGTTGCGGTATTGTAACTCTTGCACTCTATTATGTACCACAAATGGTAGGACATAATTATTGGGCAATATTATTTGTTGCCTGTTGCTACGGAGCAACACTTGCCGGGTATGTACCTCTTACCGCATTAGTCCCATCTTTATCTCCTGAAAATAAAGGAGCTGCAATGTCTGTCTTAAATTTAGGTTCAGGATTATCAGCATTCGTTGGGCCATTAGTAGTAACTGTTTTCATCGGTCCATTAGGTGTTGGCGGCGTGATGTGGATCTTTGCTGGTTTGTATTTCTTTGGTGCATTTTTAACTCATTTCCTTACTATTCCAAAGGAAAATGAGATGAAGCAGGATTTAAATACGAAAAACGGTGAGCAATTCTCTGTATAAATCCCATATATAAAAGAAGGTCATCCTAACTATACTTAGTTACGATGACCTTCTTTTGTTACATTCAAATAGGCTTATAAAAAATCTATCATGTAATATCCTTTACTGAGGATCGCTCTACTAACTGAGGAATAATTGTGATTTTTTGCTTAGCATGCTCCTTCATTTCCATCGTTTTTAGCAGTTGTTCAAACGTACAGGCTGCCATTTGTTTAATTGGCTGCTCAATTGTTGTTAACCCTGGATCTGCAATCTCAGCATAGATTGTATTATCAAATCCGATTATTGATAAATCTTCCGGAATTGAAAGTCCTTGTTTTCTTGCTTCATTCATAAGGCATATAGCAATCAAATCTGTACAAGCAAAAACGGCTGTAGGCCTGTTAGGCAAATGAAGTAATTCTTTACTTGCACGTTTGCTATCTTCCACTGTCGAATAGCAGCTAATGATAGCCTCATCATCTAACGAAATCCCTGAATCCGTAAGAGCTTGTTTGAAACCATTCAATCTCCCTAAGCTACTTTTTCTATCCTTCTCCATCATAATCGTTAAAGATGTATGGCCTTTCTGCGTTAAATAACTTCCAGCTAGATACCCTCCCCTCATATCATCAGTTGTCACAACATGAGTCGTGATGGAAGGATGATCTACAGTGAATAATACAAGTGGCAAATCTCGATTTACGATTTTTTTTACAAGTTTATAATCATTTAGCTCCGTTGCAATAATGATGCCATCTACTTGCTTTTTAAATAATAGATCAATGTATTCGTGTTCACGTTTTGTTTGATGGTCTGTACTACATAAAATGAGTGTATACCCGGATTCTCGTGCACTATTTTCAAACGCTCTTGCTACTTCTGCAAAAAAAGGGTTTGAGATATCTGGGACAAGTACCCCAATCGTATATGTTTTTTTACCTGTTAACGCTGCTGCTACACTACTTGGCTGGTAATCTAATTCATCCATTACCTGATTTACTTTGTTTATTGTTTTTTCACTAATACGCCCAGTTTGATTAATTACCTTGGATACAGTCGCTATTGATACACCTGCTTTTTCCGCAACATCATAAATTGTTGGTTTCACTTTAATTATCCCTTCTTAATCATCTTTTTCTATATTTTATCATAAAAATATTTTGCTTCTTGGTACACAGGAGGAATTTTTTAATGAATTTACCCCGGAAGAATTCTCCTTCCTCAAGCGTGTGAAGGGCGATAGCCAAACGGTAGGGGGAGATGAATTTCAGTTTGGCATAGCAAAAAACTTTTGATATACTAGCTATCTGAAGTTCTTTGATAGCTTGATATAGGAGGTTTCAGGAAGAAAATAGAGTACGAAAACCAAGCTATTCGGTAACTGCTTAAAATATCAACCGTATACAGAGAGCGTCCCAGCGTTGAACATCTAAATGTAACGCTCAGGGAGTCGAAAGGTTTCTTTCATCGTGGAGCTGAGAAGCTCCCAATTCAAGCTTTGCTAAGTAGCAAGTAGTTCACTAATATCTCTAATAATTACATTCATAAAAATAAAGAAGAGTCCTGTATTAACAGGACTCTTCTTCTATAGTTTCAACATAATTGTTCCTCAATTTATAAGCATAAAGGAGATGGTTTTATACATGATTCCTTAGAAGAAACCGAAAAGAGTTTCTTCTTTGTTAATATAAATTGAAACTAAATTAGATTTTCAAAATATCTCCAATCAATTTAATCTCTTCTCCATCAATAACTATCCCATCACCATCTTTACAAGCATAAATCTTCCTACTTTTCAAGTTAGAATAATCTTTTAATAAATCTAAATATTTCTCACTTTGTTCCTCGCTCCAATGAGGCATAAAATCAAAATCTACAATACCTAGGGACTTTCTATCCTCTAGTCCTATAATATCCTCGTCTAAAAATTGGGCTGTATCAATACTTTTAGTTGTTATTATACTACCAGCACTAACACCAATCAAAACTCCACCATTTTTCAAATATGATTTTAATGAATGCAATAAATTTCTTTTTCTTAAGGAATATAAAAAGCGGAATGTATTTCCACCAGAAAGATGTATTCCATCATAATTAAATATGTCATTAACCTTTCTTTCATCGTATTCTTTGTCTAAATCAAAATATTTCACATTATTAATTCCTAAATATCTATAGTATTTAACTACATAATTAAAATATTTTCCTGTTACATCTGAAGATGCTCGAAGATATGCTATTGAAGGATTTTCTTTATTTAACAACCTTAATAGTTCATAATCCAATTTTCTATCTTCTTGTACTTGATCACTGTATAATACTATTTTTCTCATTAAACTCCCCCCTATTTTCTAGTTAATAAATTATCAATTTTTCTGAATTTTTCTACCTTTCTCACACAAAAAATAATACCAATTTCTTTATAATCTTTCATATAATGGACTGAATTCTTCCCTTTTCAATTTCTTCAAACTTGCTATAAGAAGATCTCGGTATTTTTTCGAAATTTTCATTCTTTTTGAATATACTATTTCATTGGTTAACTCTATTAATTTCCCCCTCATAACCTTTTGCCCATAGACATAAAGAATAATTCCTAAAACGAAATACATTAACAGCTTAATCTTTAACGCATTATTACTTGTTACAGCCAGATTAATAGTTAATATTATAAGCGCATTACCAAAACCACTAATAACGCTTTATAGATAACAAAAATATTCCCTTATCGCTTTCTTTTTTGAAAAAGCTTATAAATACTAAGTATATATACACTAACCATACACTAGTAAATACAAAATAAAGTGCAACTTCAATACTATTAGGAAGCCATACAAAAACAAATTCCCATGATACTCCTCTATACAGGATATATGGAATTAAAAATATACAGTAACTTATTCCCAGCATGAACAGAAAAGAAAAAACAAGCTTTAACAAACTCTTTTTTCCATTTGTATTTAAATACCTTTGTTTATTTAATATTGCTTTTAATGCTTTTAATGTAAAAAATAATATGCTTAAAACTATTAAAATTGAAATGCATATAATTACACTAGCTATTGTATCTGCGCCTTTATTTAAATCTATTATATTTTTATTGTAAGTGCCCGCTTCTAAAATCTTATTAATACCTTGACCTATAAGTTCTACATATTGTGAGTTCGTATTACTTAGTACTGCAACCCCGACTTTATCCTTAGGATTAAATACTATAAATGAAGAATAGTTAGGATTATTCCCGGCATGTGAAATTTGATTTTCACCCTTTGGATAAATGAACCAACCACTAGCATAGAATGATCCATCACTTAATGGTCTAACTGTACGATTGGCCTCTTGAGATTTTCCAACTATGTCTTTATCAAATCTCAAATCATTTAAAGTGCCCAGCTGAATCTTAAGCCACTTAGCCATATCTTGAGCACTGGAGATAATATACCCAGCCGGCTTATTCCCTCTATACACAGGCGCATCATACACATCATTTTTTAAGAATTCGAGTTTATACCCTTTAGCGATATATTCATTAACAATCTCATTTTTATAAAGATAAGTATTATGTAAACCCAATGGCTTTAAGACATTTTCTTCAATATAGCCTTCATAAGATTTCCCTGTCACTTTTTCAATAACCAACCCTAAAACATCATAATTTATAGTTGCATACTGGAAATCCTTACCTGGTTCACTATCTAATTCTATATTAATTAAGGTTTTAACTGTTTCTTCAAGTGCATTATCTTCATTAGAAACTGGTATCTTATCTATCGTTTTAAAAGGTATACCACTTGTTTGATGTAATAATTGTTCTATAGTTATTGAAGCTTCCTTACCTTTATATTTAACTTTTAACCATGGTATATATTTAGTTACTTCATCTTCAAGTTTAATTTGTCCACTTTTTTCTAAATTAAAAATTCCCAAAGCAGTAAATGCTTTACTATTAGATCCTATTTCAAACAGGGATTTTGAAGTAACTGACTTTTTAGCATCTATATCTGAATATCCAAATCCTCTTTGATAAACAGTCTTATCACCTTTAACTAAGGTAACTGCTAGTCCTGGAACCTTACCTTTATCCATATTTTCTTCTATAAACTTTTCTATTTTTAGTTTTGTATCATTTGTTAATAAATTTATCTGCTCAACCTCATTGTCTAATGCATATCCCTTAAGTGGTAATACAACTATACTGAGAAAAACACTAAGTATAACTAACAAGTCTCTTAATTTTTTCATAATAATATACCCCTTGCGTAAATTCTAATTAAACAATGCATCTAAATCTTCTTGTGAAATTTCTACAGCATCAAAATCCGATGGAGTGAACTCCTTGAAATCCTTTTCTATGCACTTATCTAAAATTAGCTTCAAAGTATTCACATAACTTTCAATAAACTTTTGGATCGTTTCATCTTTAAATTTATTTTTACTGTAGATAATATTTATCTTTAGTGCACCATTTACCACCATAGCCTCTATATCCATTAGTGCTGTCAATAAATTATTCTTGTCACTATCTAACGCAAATTCAATGTTGTTTAGATTTAATTGATTCTTATCAATTATATTGTCAAAATCTCCAAGATAATTGAATCTTATATACTTGACTTCTTGTTCTGTAAATGGGACTGTCCTTCTTGTCGTACACACCATGATAGGGATATTAACGCAAGTATCAATATAAAGAATGAAGCAATAAGGCTTCTAACCGCAAGGACTGCGGGGGTAGCTTAATCAATTAGAGTTCGATAGAACTCTTTACTTAGGAATCCCCCACTTTCACTTCTAAACGAAGTGAAAGTGGGGGTAGTTCAAAGCTGCCTTTCTTGTATGAATTATAAATTTTTACACATACTATTTACGGAATGCTTGAATCATTGTCATTGAAAATGTTCAGCACTTCCGCTCCTTAAGAGAACAGTCTACGCAGCTGTTCTCTTTCCTATTTCCTTTTTCACACATATAATATGACAAGTATTATTAACTCCGCTACAATCAATAGCATTGCAACATCCTCAACGTTTCCTCAACAATTTCACAATATTTTTCATGGACAACAGCACACTTTCTCAACAGTTTTAATATCTTAATATTAAATACTGAAAGGAGATGTTGAAAAATGACTTGGTTCATTATTTTAGGATTTATGCTTATTTTAATAATAAGCGGTTTTCATGCACATAGTATTCATATCATTTTCAAAATAGGTTCAGATACAAAAGCTGTGCCAAGTTGGTCTTTCGTTAATAAAATAAACTTCCAAACATTAAAAGAATTAATAAAAGGACTAAATAAGGATAAACTTAAAATCCTTACAATAGGAGAACTTGTTATTCCTTTAAGTTTCTTTAATAGATTATTTAGCAAAACATTAATTTTTCTATTCCTATTCTTTTACTCTCAATACTTAAACTAACGTAATATGAGATGAGTTAAAGAATAACACTCACTGAGCGTAGCAAGCCAACAATCGATCGCCTATGATGAACTGGGCCTGAAGAATTAAACAAAAGATTAAGCGGCTGTTTGAATGTGAGTCCGGTATTGTACTGGACTCATTCCTTTTTAGTGTACTTTGATTTTTTTGCGATTTTGACACTCCCACGGCTAAAGCCGCAAGTCCTACACCTTACGGTGTAACGGATGGGATTCTTGAATGACTAAGCATTCGCAGTCCATTTCTGTTTTGAACAGCCTTCAAGATGAGGGTGCGCCATCACCCCTCCTAAGACAGACCATATAGGTTCTTAGGCTGATTGACTATTACCGCCAACCACAGTTGCGTAGCGAATATTCATCGCCCCAACGATATCACGATGTTTCTCAAATCCACATTGGCACTTGTATTTTCTGTCTTGCGCCTTGTTCTTTTCAGAACATTTCGGACATGTTTGACTTGTATAAGAAGGGTTCACATATTCGAACTTTATGCCAACTAATGTTGCTTTGTACTCGATGAATTGTGCTAAACGATGGAATGACCAAGTGTGTAGATTTTTTTCGTTTTTACGGCTTGTTCGTGCCGTCTGTCTAATGTTCGTTAGTTGCTCTAATCGAATGACAGAAATATTATTATCCGTTGCAAAATCAACGATTTCACGACTTACTTTGTGGTCTTGGTCTTGCATCCATCTTTGTTCTTTATCATCAAGTTGACGAAGGGCATTTAGTTTCTTAGCTTCTCCTAACTTCTTGCGAACACTGCGAAACTTACGTTTCATAAATTTGTTTTGCCTACCGTTCCCGAAGAAACGAACTTTATCATCATCTGTGATGACTACCGCAGGAACTTTAAGACCTAAGTCTACTCCTAAAATCTTTGTTCCCGTTTTTTCGTTTGTAGGAATCGTGACAGATATTTGAGCAATCCATTTAGCAGATTTCTTCGTGATACGGAGTGTACCTAACTTGTGCTTCAACAATTCGAAATTGCGATTATATTTGTCGTTTAATAAAGCGCGAACCTTTAAACGAGTTGACTTTCCGTTTACCATAAACGGAATTGAAATGTGCGTGAAGTCAAATGAATAGTTTTGGTTATTCCATACACAAACAGGTCTTTTTAGAATCGGAACGATTTTGTATTTACTCTTTTTCACCTTTGTAGAAAATACACTTTTCGCATCTTTAATTGCTTGATTTTTCACCGCACTTGGGATATTAGCCTCAATATCCTTTGTACTTTTCTTCGTGCTTTTCTTTGCTTCAACCATTTCAGATACAAGGGCATTAATGACTTTTATATACTCGTGGCTACTTTGTTCCAATAGCATGATTTGTTGTTTTGTTGGAAGCAATTTAACTTTAACTGTGATGGTTTGTGGCACAAGTTTCACCCCCTCGTTTTTTGATTTTCAACATAATGTTTTATTGTCTCACTTGATACATTTCCAGCAGTAGAAACAAAATAAGAACGCGTCCATAGGCTCGGCAAGTGTTGAAGATGAGGAAACTCTTCTCTCAAACGTTTTGATGTCACTCCTTTAATTTTTGCCATTGTATCAGCAGGACTAAGTGTTGGTGGTGTATTTAAGAACAAGTGAACGTGGTCTTTGTCGCATTCCATTGCAACAATAGAAATATCCCATTCTCCGCATATTTCTTGAACCAACTCTTTGAAACGTTCTTCTACTTTTGTATTAAGAAAAATCTTTCTTCTGTATCGTGGGCAAAACACAAAATGATAGTTAATTAATGACACGGTTGTTTTGGTTCTTCTATAATCATTCATCACGTTTGCATTGTATCAGTTAGATTATAAAACTGCAACGCAAAAGATGAAAAAATAAAAGATACCGACATTTTGGATACTTAGAGTGCCACAAACCT
This sequence comes from Bacillus sp. WC2507, assembly GCF_052656125.1. Classification (NCBI taxonomy): domain Bacteria; kingdom Bacillati; phylum Bacillota; class Bacilli; order Caryophanales; family Bacillaceae; genus Bacillus; species Bacillus sp. WC2507. The sequence continues at coordinate 374,481 of NZ_JBQXPN010000003.1, forward strand.
TGCGGTTTTTAGTAGCACTCCTTATCCAACCTCACTTTCATCCCATGCCTAAAGGCGAGGGGCTTTCTCGTTCGGGAAAGGCTGTAATGACCTCTATAATTATCTAGTACTATCTTAATATGTTATATACTTTCAAATTTTGTAAGATAAATTACTCTTGCTTTGTTTTGTTCTGTAATTCCATCTCTTTTTGAAGGAAGACCTTTAACTTTTTTAAGTAATCGATTTCCATACATAAACATTCATTTTCATCTTTTAATGCCTCTATATCCTCTTCAATAGCTGCATTATCTAACTTCGATCTTGTATTTGTAATTCCCATAGTTGGATCCCCCTTTCTTCTTTTAAATAGGAAATCCATGTCTTATAAATCATATATTTCCTTTCATCTACGAACTATTTCAATGAATTCCTTAAGAAAAACGATTCATTTATTTCCTTTATTTTTAATCTATTTCTAAATATTTCAGATCTATCCATTGAAAAAACTATATTCATTCCATATTTCTCTCTCATAAATGAATCGTAGTACATACTACCCCCAACACACTTATAGGGTTTTATATTTTTTAACAAAATCTTCTTACATTTAAATAGACATTCTACTTTATTCTGTCAACTCCATCTATATTGATAAATATGAAAAATCGAATTTATTTGACATTTCAATGACTTATAACAGGAAAATATATACATTAAATGAAACCTGATATATCTTTAATTTGTAAGTTGTAGTTAGTTGGCCAACTTTCCATACAATTTAATAATTTAAAATATGGGGGATCGAACATGAATCAAGTATTAAGGAAAAGTAAGAAAAAAATGATGTATCTAGTTGGTTCACTTCTAATTTCTCTATCAATGTTTTCAACTACTAGTTTTGCAGCTACAGAAGGTGCTGTAAAAAGTGTTACAAATAGTACCTATACTGGGATTGCAGCTGATATAAATCTACCAAAATCAGTTGTTGTTAAAGATGGATATGTGAATTGGTATTTAGGTATTGGAGCATCTAAAGTTGAGGGTGGTATTTCCAAAACACCAAATGGATATAAAGTATTTCTAAATTCAGGATATAATGAATCAGGTCAAAACAGTAAGTATTGGAACACGCAGTATGATGCATCAATTAAAGATGGTGACCGAGTAAACCTTAAACTCGTTAATAACGGAAATGGTACGGTTACTATGTATGTAAATGGAAGCCCCAGATATGCAAATCAGCCTGTATATGGCTCATTTTCTCAATATGAACCAGTAAAAATGGTTCAGGGGGTTGAAGATACTGGACGTAATTCCTTTAGCCAAGCTAGCTTTTCAAACGTACTTCTAAGAACAGATACATCTGGGGCTACCTACAAAAGTTGGAACAGTTCAATTTCTTCCTCATTTTCAAGGCACGGTACTTATGGTAACAATTTCACAGTTTATTCTCAAGTACCATTAAGCGCAAGTTTACGTTAAGAATGTTTTTGAAATAATAATGTTTTGTGAAAAAAAGTAGTTGCACTTGCAGCTACCTTTTTTATATAGAATACATTGTAATAGATATTCGCGCCAACTTGAACTACCCCCACTTTCACTTCGTTTAGAAGTGAGGGATTCCTAAGTAAAGAGTTCTATCGAACTCTAATTGATTAGGCTAACCCCGCAGTCCCTGCGGTTAGAAGTCTTATTGCTTCATTCTTTATATTGATACTTGCGTTAATATCCCTATCATGGTGTGTACGACAAGAAGGACAGTCCCATTTACGTAGGTTTAGATTTTTAACGTCTTTGTTTTGATATCCACAACAAGAGCATAATTGGCTGGAAGCAAATGTTTTCGATACGACAATGACTTGTTTGCCATACCATTTTGCTTTATATTCCAACATGGTTCGAAACTGTGACCAAGATACTTCACTAATTGCTTTTGCTAACTTACGATTTTTTAACATATTTGATACTTGCAAATCCTCTATACCGATCACATCGTGGTTTTTGATGATTTCAGTTGAGATTTTGTCTAAGTAATCTTTTCTAGCATTTGATATGTATTCATGAATTCTAGCTACTTTTACTCGTTGTTTATTCCAACGAGAAGATCCTTTCATTCTTCTAGAAAGGACACGCTGTGCTTTCGCCAACTTATCTTCTAATGATCGGAAAAACTTCGGATTTTCATAGGGTTTTCCATCTGACAAAATAGCGAAATCTTTTAGTCCTACATCTATTCCTATGTAAGAATGTGTTTTCGGAAGTTCTTGTACTTCTGTTTCAACTAATAGTGACACAAAATATCTACCAGAAGGGTTTCGTCTAACTGTAGCATTTACAATACGTCCCGTTATTTCACGACTTTTGGCAAATCGAACAAGACCTAGTTTTGGCAATTTTATTTTGTTTCCTACAACGGCAATGTTTTCATTTGTTTGTTTTGTGATATAAGATTGTACGTTATTCTTCTTGGATTTGAAACGCGGGGCACTATTTTGTTTTTTGAAAAATCGTGTATACGCATCCGCAAGGTTGCGAACAGACGACTGAATCGCAATACTATCCACTTCTTTGAGCCAAACAAACTCTTTCTTCATGGCAGGAAGTTTGGCAGAGCATGTACCATATGTTAAACCTTTTCCAGTTTTTTTATATGCGTGATCCCATAGGGATAGTAAATGATTGAATACAAAGCGAGAACAACCTATCGTTTTATTAATTAGAATTGCTTGTGCATGATTTGGATAGATACGAAACTTAAAGGCTTTATTAATTATCATTTGATTCACCTCCATTTCGGTATATGAATATCATACACCAAACGTACATTTGGTGGATAGTGAAGTAACACTTTATGTATGTCAAACAATTAAGATGGCTTCCTGCCATCACTTGTTCGAAGCCAATTCATCTCCCACCTACTCACTTCGCGTTCCTTGAGGAAGGAGTCTTCTTGGCTAAAATGATAAATGACATCTTTCAACTTTTCCAAAAATAAGCTGTTTATTTAAATATTATGTACAAAAAAACGTAGAAATTTTTAATTTCTACGTTTTTTATAGGCTAATCAATTCATTCACTTACTATTATAATTCCTCAAATTCATCAATTTCAGCTTTACGCTTTAGAAATAATTCCATATCCTTATTCTCTCTTTCTATTAAACCAAGAGCATGTGTATCATCCAAGGCTAACTCTTTATATCCCCATATATAATCTATAGTTGTATCTTTGACATGTCTGTGTTCTGCACAATACCATTCTATAGGTTGTAGCGCATCAGATATCTTAAATAATTCTGCTGGATACCATGATGGCATATTTTCACGTTCTCCTAAGATTAAATATGTTAATTCACCACTTTGTAACTTACATATGCCATAAACAATATATTCCTTCTTAATAACTAAGTTAAATATTTCCTCGGTTGCCTTTGTTAGATGATCTCCAATGTTGTACAAACAAGTTACTTTCATAATAATCGCCCCTTATTTATTTTTTATCTCTAAATTTAAAATCATCAAATTCACCACTTTTTATATTTTTAACATATTATATTTACACACCATTTACACTATAGGCCATTTTGACCTATCCACCTTCATTAGGCCATCTAGAATCTATCATAGTTATCCTTATTTCCTGATACTCTATGGTGGTTAAATTTTCACTTAACAATAAACAAACGTAGGAATCAATGATCCTACGTTTGTTTATTAAAATCTATTTATTTAATAATATTTTTTACGTCTCCAATACGTATATCACCATCATGATGATACTCAATAACAAACCCCATATCTGGTGAAAATATCCAGGTATCAAAACTAACAGCTGTAACATCATATATTACTTTTAAAACTTGATGTAAATTTGTTTTAATTACTGGTACTCTAGCATTATCCCAAATAATATATACTGTCTGAGAATATGTTCCAAAACAGTTCTGTAGATAAAATTTTATTTCATCCTCATTATATAAATCACCATAGTTTTCAATGTTGGACCAATCTACTCTCCCCCATTGTGTAATAGGAAATGCATTTTCAAAACTATTTACTATCATTTTTCTTTGAGTATTTTCTAAAATTTCAATGTCTTCACCTAATGCTTCAATACACTCTTCCAACAATGTTGCCATTTTATTACCTCATTTATTTAGATATTTTAATAATGATTTAAATGTTTCTTCGTTTCCTTCAAAAGGAATTGCATATTTAATTGCTTTATCTTTTTTTCCATTTCTAAAATCTTCTACATTTATATGCATCCCTTTACTAGGGTCATAATCTAATCGCCATCTTGCCTTATGATCAGCTGTCTCTCTGCCAACAATTTTACCATAACCAGCGCTTTTTTCCATTGTTCCTATAAATGGTTGTGAATCTGCCCCAAAATCCCCCAATAAGCTCATTGCTTTATTTCTTGCTTGTTCATATGTTTGAACCTTATCAAGAACAATCTCTCCTGAACGACCACCTTTAGCAGCTGCTTCTAGTGCCTTTCCTTTCTTTTCAAGATCGCCAATCTTCCCTACAAATTTACCAACAACTCGTGTTGTACCACCAGATACGACGGCCAATGTTCCCCATGCATAATCGTCTGGACCATATTTTTGACCTGTTACTAAGTCTTCACCTTTGATAAGTTGTCCAATTTCTTTTCCTGTACCAATTATTGGTGTAATACCCAATACGAATGATAAATCTCCATCATTCGCACGATTATAAATACGAGATGGATCTCCACCCAAATCATACAATGCACTACTTAAATCAATATTACCAATATTTCTAGCTGCAGCAGATACATCAATTTTATGACTTGCTATTTTATTAGCAGAGTCCATAAATATATTTGCAAGATCTATTCCCATATTGAAATCTGTGAAGAATCCTGGGACTTTCGCATCTAACGCTTGTAAATCTTGTGCAATGACTGGAACGTTTTTTCGTGTTACTTGAACAAGTTCCTCCATCCCAGGTTTCGCCTCATCTATTGAATGTTTCAAGCGAATCGAACTATTTACAACTGGTCCTAAATCTTTTACTACACCTGAAAGTCCTTCAGCCAACTTACGATGATTTTCCTCAATTTGACGAAGTCCATTATTAATCTCATTTTGTGTTTCAAGAGCTTTACCTGCAACCACATCTAAAGCTTGATAGTAACCAGCATAGACTTCAATAAGTGATTCATAATATTGAAAAATAGATACATATACATCAGCACTAAATTCCATCCACTCTTTTCCGTACGCTAGAGCATCTTTCCCTGTATTTCCAAGCAGTTTAAATAGCTCTTTTCTTTGAGTAACCGTTAAATTTTTAATATCACCTTTCATTGCATTCACTAATTCTTGCAATTTATCATGTGATTCTTTCATCACTTGCATTTTATACTGTGCATCTTGCTTTGCATTGTTTATATTCCTGGAAATACTTTCCCAGTCCTCTGCAGCATCTAACAAACCTTGTTCGGATTCTTCTAAAATTTTGATTGTGTTATTTATGACTGGTTCGTCACTTTTTAAATAATCTAATACACCTTCAAATATCTTTACTTTTCCATCAAGCAAAGTAAGTGGACTTTTAGCTTCCTGATCGAAAATAATCGCATCATGAATACGTACATATCCTTTTTCTCCTTGATAATTCACTTCATACCAAGAACCGACTTTCCCGGTTACTTCTATCACTTCACTATTATTCACACGTTTTGCACGCAATACTTTTCTTAAATCTGGCTCTGGATATACTTTTTTAACAAGGGATTCTAATGTAACCCACCCTTTAATCATTTCTCCGTCTTGATTAAAGGAGAATTTCTTATCTTTATATGTAAAATCTCCTGTTTGTAATGCACCTGAAGGCTGTAGTAAGTACCAACTAAACTCTTGCTTCATCCAACCATTTTTTGACTCATGAGAAGCATCAAAATAATATGGTTTTCCATCAACATTTGTAAAACCTGATTGTACATTACCTAGTGGACTAAAGTAATAGATTTTCCCATCAATATGTTGGATTCCGGTCTGTACTACGCCATCGGTTCCCAAATAATAATCTGATCCATTTGTATGTACCCATCCCGTTTGCATAAACCCATCGGTAGCAAAATAATAACGTTTTCCATCAATCGCTTGGAAACCAGTTATTCTTTGCCCGTCTTTTTTATAATACGTCCATTTTCCTTCTTCTTGTACCCACCCTTGTTTATTATCTAAATAAAGTGCTTCTTTTAATTGATCAATCCATTTTAATCCATTCGCAAGAAGAGCTAAATCACTATCTAGTTGTTTATCAAATTTCTTTTGAATATTGGGTGGAAAGTATTTTTCAGGATCTTTATGATACTCAGTTATAATAAAATGAGACAAATTCGTTGCTTCCTTTGTTACATCCCATGAATGAACTGGGGATTCACCAATTACAACAGATTCAAATATCCGAACATAACCAACTTCTCCTTGATATTTTACCTGATACCATAAGCCCTGCTTTGAAATAACTTCTAAGACATCCCCATCCTTTACAGATTTAGATTTTAATAGAAATTTTGTTTCTGGCTTTGGATAGATTCTTTTAACAGCAGAACGAAGAGTAACCCATCCCTTTTCCATATCTCCGTACTTATTTATTTCAAATGGTTTTCCTTGATAGGTAAATGTTCCTGTCACATACTTTCCATCTTTTAAATAGCTCCATGAGGTTGCAGAAAAACTCCATCCGGTCTTTAGTTTACCAGGTTCACTATAATATAAAGTGTCTTTCCCTGCCTGCTTTTTCCCTTCAACTAGCCTTCCATCTTTAAAAAAGGAGTACTCTATTCCATCTAAAGTAATGTTATCTCTTTGCTTACTTCCATCTTTTTGATAATAGTACCAATTCTCATTTTCTTTGACCCAGCCTACTTTATTTAAAACTTCGGCTGCTTCTGTAAATGTTGGTGCATAGGTAGAAAATAATAAAAATAATGATACTATAAGTCCTATGACTTTCTTCATACTCGCATCTCCTTAACAATTTATTAAAAACTTTTTAATTATATATTAGATTTTATTACTATAAAAATAATAAATACGGATATGCATAATTGCATATCCGTATTCTCAATAGGAAGTACTTTATTAAAAAGCAATCTTTTCCTTAATATTCTTAGTCTAAGAAACTCTCAATAACACTTATCAAAAATACTTATAGAAAGAGGGATAAATAATCCTAATTTATTCCCGAAAACAAATTCAAGAATATACCAACTGGTCACTATGTATATTTCTAATAATATAAATTGAATAGGAGGAGTCCGTACATAATGGAATATAGATTATTAGGTAACACGGGATTAATAGTTTCAGAGATAGGATTTGGTTCTTGGGCGATTGGTGGAGATGAATGGGGAGTAGTAAAAGATAATGAATCCATTGATGCAATCAATAAAGCAATTGACCTAGGGGTTAATTTTATTGACACTGCTGACGTTTATGGATTAGGTCATAGTGAAAAATTAGTTGCAAAGGCTATACATAAACGTAGGCAGGATATCATTCTTTCTACAAAAGGTGGATTAATTGGTCATCATTATGATCCCAATCAACCAGCCGTTTATGGAGATCCTCAAAAGATCATTGATGCGTTTGATGCTAGTTTACTGCGGCTTAAAACGGATTATATAGATGTGTACTTTTGTCATATTTGGTGGGATAAACCTGAAGAAACAGAAGCCTTTCTACAAACTTTCCAAACCTTAAAAAAATCTGGCAAAGTGAGAGCCGTTGGCGTTACTACTAATGATTTAGATTATATTAAACATTTTAATCAGAATGATGATTTAGATGTTGTACAATTCGATTATAGTATTTTAAATAAAGAACCTGAAAAAGACATCCTTCCTTATATTGAAAAACATAATTTAGGTGCTGTGATAAGAGGTCCACTAAAGATGGGAATTTTAACTGGGAAATTTAATCATGAAACTCAATTTCCAGACGATGATTTAAGAAAAGATTGGCCAAAAGAAAAGTGGTTTAAAGATAGCTTAAACAAAGTAGAGAAATTAGGTTCACTTGTACGATCAAATCGAAGTCTAGCCCAAATTGCCTTACGTTATGTTTTAAGCCACCCAGCCGTTTCAGTTGCGATTCCTGGTGCAAAAAATTCTACTCAGGTTGAAGAAAATTCTTCACACTTAACTCGTCCATTATTATTAAATAATGAAATTGAATTCATTAAAAAACTTTGATCCAATAATTATTCTTCCATAAAAATTCATGCTAATTTTACTATCAAATCCATACCACTACTTCTTCTCCACTAGATCATATCTTTAACACTTCCACCTTATTTTTTATCTTTTCCTAACAATATCTACAGTCTATAAGGTAGTTGAGCCCTTATATTCAACTATCTTATAATAGTTCTACATTATATTAAAATATCTACCACACTAGTTCAATACATGTTAGGACAACATATAAATTAAATAAACAATTAATTCAGATATATTTTTAGAAACTTCATTATCTCACAATTACTTTTTTTAAAATAAATCAAAAAATTTTTCTTTACTTTAAATTCCATAGTTCATATAATTTTCTATGGAATTACATTTTTTTCTAAATAGCTCCTCATTTCTAAGGATTCAAAAGGGCAATTACAAATTATTATACCCTTATGTTTAACCAAGTAAAATAAAAATCCAGTTTTTTACAAGGAGAAGTGACTGCATGCAAGATATTTTAAAATTATTTCCGAGCGTTGACGGAAATGAAGAAAAACAACAACTTTTATTAGAATTTATGCAGAAAATAATTAAAAGTCTTGACCAATTAAAAAATGAAGAGCGAGCTACTTTAGGTAAATGTGAGGAAAAATCAGAAGGATACTACAATGGCTTAATTCACCAAAGTCATATTCCACTAGCTGGAATCACTATGTCTGAGGTTATAGAAGAGCTAAACCAATTTATGAATGGACATCCTTATCCAAATAAATATTACTTGTCTAACGCTGTACCACTACCAAGTATACCTTCACTATTAGGTGTACTAACCATGGCACTTTTAAATGGTAATGGTGTTTGGGATGTATATGGTCCAGGGGCAGCAGAAGCAGAAGTAAAAGTTGTATCCATGCTTTCAAAACTAATAGGTTATAACCCACATAATAGCGGTGGTTATACAACATGGGGTGGACAAGGTTGTGTATTTTCGAGCTTACGTTTAGCAATTTCTAAACAATTCCCATTAGCAAAAGAACATGGTGCTCCACAAAATGTTTATTGCTTTGCTTCTGAAAATGCACATTATAGTTTATTAAAGTCAGCTGAAGCAACTGGCATAGGGTCGAATCACTTAATAAAAGTAAAAACTGATCCCTATACAAATTCTATGGATATAGATGATTTAGAGGCTAAAATGATACAAGTTATTAAAAATGGAGGTATCCCCCTTTATATTCTAGCTACTATGGGGTCAACAGATACATTTACCATTGATGATATAAAAAAAATTAAAGAGAGCGCTGAAACAATACAAAAAAAATATAAAGTAAAACCTATTTATATCCATGCCGATTCTGCAATGGGCGGATTTTATAGTTTCTTTAATAATTATAGTTTTGAAGAAAATTTACTCTCATTCGAACCTAATGTGAAAAATGCCTTACAATACGTACAAGATAAAATGCAATATATGCCCCTTGCAGACAGTGTATGTTTTGATTTTCATAAATTAGGCCAAACACCTTATGCTTCAAGTATTTTAATCGTCAAAAATCATACTGATTTACAATTGATGGACATTGAACAAGATGATACACCTTATCTTGGTAATAGATCATATGGGAGTTATCATACAGGCTATACCTTAGAATGTTCACGAGCTGGTAGCGCTATTCCCATGTATATCAATCTATTAGCCTTTGGAATTGAAGGATATCAAAAATTATTAGCAAATTATATTCGTGTAAATCTATTATTTAGAGAGAAGTTACGTAAGGCTCTACCTCAAGTAGCAATCACAAATGATTTTACATATGGACCAATTACAACTTTCCGTTTCTATATGAATGGAGATGGCCAAGAGAATTGGGAAAAAGAACGAATAGGTCTTGCAACAAAAGAAGAGATTGAGGATACAAACCGATTAAATATAGAACTATTTAATTATCTAGGAAAAAATCGCGATCAAGTATTTTTTGGTGATACAACTCGTTCTTGTGTAGTAGATGTATTAAACAGTAGCGATAGAAATCCGATTTCCACATTAAAATTCTTTTCTATCTCTCCATATACAACTGTTGAATGTTTAGATGATATCGTATCATTTCTTTATAAACATATTTCGATTGCTAATAAACAGATTTATTCATATGTTTAATAACCACATTTGTTAGCGCTTTAATAGTTAAATTTAACTAAATTAAATAAAAATCTTTATTCTTTTAATTACTATTAACTATATCAGGAAAAGAGGAAAAACATATGAATATAGAGCTACTAGATACACACCACGTGAAAGATGCAGCACATTTACTTGCACATTCTTTTGTGAATAACGAACCTCTTGTAAGCAGTTTACAAATTCCCTTTGCTCCTTTTCACAAAATGTGCGAAGAAATGATGAAACAAGCTGTATCTCAAGCTATGTCATTTGTAGCAATAGAAAATTTTCAAATTGTTGGAGTTCTCTTAACAAAAAAATTAACCCAGCCACTAATAGATACAGAGAAAGCGATTGAACTATGCCCGCAAATGGAACCTATTTTTCAACTTTTAGATACATTAGAGACAGAATCTATTGAGTTTTCTCATTTAGATAAAGAAAAATTGGTCTATCTAGATATGGGCGCTTGTCATCCAGATTGGATGGGAAGTGGTATAGTCACTACCCTTCTTTCACATGCCATTCAAGAAATAAGTAAAAGAGATTATGATTTTATTGCTGCTTGTACAAATAAAATTTCTCAAAAAATCCTTAAAAAACTGTATACGACCTTGGAAATGAATGAAATAGTGTATAGTAAATTTCTTTATAAGGAAGCATACCCATTTGCTAACACAACAACTTCCTTAGCAGCTCAATTACTATATATACCTCAATCCCAATTCGTCATCAAGGCCATATAGATTTGTGAAGAAGACTAGCTGTACTTTTGTGCAGCTGCTTTTTTATATAGAGTAAATTAGTAATAGATATTCTTACTTAAGTGACACCTCTCACACTTTAACTTCTTCGAATTCAATAACTACTTTCTCAGCATGCCTTATTTCTCTGCTTAACCTACCTAAAGATCCCCTTCTATTTATTTCAACATGTTTCATCATGTTTTAATTTCATACGCTCCATTATTTCATCTATACAAGTAACTTAAATACTTTTCCCTATTTTAATGTCTAAGCTTTTACTTTTTAAGTAACGAGTGATACATAGATTCCCACTCTTAAACACTTTAAAACATATTACCTGATACCCCCTTAATATTCCCTATAATACTGACGGTTACCATTCTCTTTCATTTCATCTATCTATTCATATTACATATGCTATAGCCATCTAATCTCCCTTAAAGAATCCGATTTAAAATTCCTGATAAAAGGAAACAACCGTGTCATATTTAGCATTTAAGAAAAAAGAGTGAGGATTACTGGATTCCCCTTTCTTCTCTTCCTTTTAAGAAGCTCTTTTAAGTCTAATTCTATTGTATTCATGCTAAATAACATGTCCACTAATCATTAACAATCTGTATAACTGTATAAAGACTTTACCAAATTACTAAAGGAATCCCCTTTCCCCTATCGAATTATTTGTAGAGGAAAGGAGAGGAATACATGAAAATTCTAGGATTAGATCCTCGCGCATTAGCGACTTTAGGTGCACTTGAATACACCAACCGTCGTAATAAATTAATCGAAGACTCGGAGAATAACATATACGAGTGTAAAGAAATAAAAGAAATACTTCAATCACTCCCTAAAGAGAAGCAGATTGAGGTTCTTGAGAATCAAGCTTACTTTGAAGCAGTGGCAAAGATGATTGAACAAAACAATTTAATTCTTTTAGAACAGATGAAAGCTCTACAGCTAATTCAGAAATAACAAACTTATGATTGATTAATTCTACATATGCTTCCATATATAATGTCTCTTTATCTATACTACCAGCCTCTGTTTGTGCAGGGGTTTTTGTTATGCGTTGATTCATATTTTGGATTTGAATGGTTTCATTCACATGTATCAATAGATCTTCTAATAAACCTGGTGTAAATTCTAATTCCTGCTTTTCAATTTCCTCTGTGACGGCACTTATAAATTCCCATAGTACTTTTGCGCCTAGTAGTTCTGCTAATCGTTTTTCACGCATTTCAAATGTTTTCATATTCATGCAAATACACCCCTATAATTTATATATAATGATAAAAACATTATCTTTTTATGTAAAATTTCCTAATACATTTTCAAAGTTTACATTTCTAAAAAATCACTACATCACCTTAAAAGTCTAACATCATTCAACACACTTCGTGTTGTTCTGGATCAAAAAAAATTGTTTGGACTGTAACACCATAGAAATTCGCTAATTTTATTTTTATATTATCTCGTGGGATTCTCTGTCCATTTTCATACATCTGCAATGTACTAATACTGATCCCCACTGCTTTTGCCACCTCTTCTCTAGATCTTCCATTTCTTAAGTTAATTAGATTTTCAGCTACTCTTTCATAATTCATGCATTCTCACCCCTAAAGCCACATTTCGTGTTGTTAATTAATAATATAAACCGCACAAAACGTGTTGTCAATAGATTTCAATTATTAATTTTTAAAAATTTTAATATATTAACACATATTGTGTTAATATATTATCAGGTGATAGAATGAAAACTTTTGGAAATATAATTCGTGATTTAAGAAAACAAAAAGGAATTACACAAAAAGAACTGGCTCAATCGCTTCAACTAAGTGAAAGTACAATTGGTATGTATGAACGTAATGAACGTCAACCTGATTACAATACCTTAATACGTATAGCAGATTACTTTAAAGTATCTACTGATTTTCTTCTAGGAAGAGCTTTTGATGCCGAAGGGAAAAGAAATGATTCAGAACTAGATCAATGGTTAAATGATATAAAGTTTGCACCATACCAAAAGCGTGAAGAATTAAAACGGTTTTGGAATTTTATAATGCAGGAAGAAAAATAATAAATTAAACCTCAACTGATAGGGTGGAGGTCGTGAGTTCAGGCCTATCCTGGGTTATAAAATACATTATTAGATGGTATTGAAACCAAGAATAACCTTATTAAAATTAATGATATTGTATGCCTTAATATCAATCAAATAATTAAACAATTTATTGAATCGCTCTGTAAACAGATCCCTTTAGATAAAATAAGTCAGTAACCTATACTAAAATGGCGGGATTTCTAGATGTGTGAAACTCGCCTATATCTTAACTTAATTATCTATGCATTACAATACACTTACATTATCTCCGTATCACTCCAACTATCATCACCCAAAATCAACCTTTAAACACAGTTCTAATGTTGTATTTTGTAAATTCACAACCTGCTTTTCGGTTAGATTTACCCATTCCTTACTGTTCAAGTCTTCGCTAAAATACAATGCGCATAATTCTTTATCGGCCGGCGGTACATGTGTTTCAAAATAACTTCATTGCTTACTCTCAAACTTAACTTCTTTATCATATTAATTCATCATATTTAAGAACGGACATTACGTCTGGTATAAACAATTATCCTCTTTTAGAATGTATTAAGCGTAGGTTTCTTGTATAAATTATTTAACTTTCTATTCCACTTTCAAAATATAGATTTCTAGAATTTCTACCCAAATATGCTAAGGTTTTTATAGAAATTCATTCCTGAATATCAGAAGGCAACAAATACAATTAAAAATCCAATTCCTATAATCTTATAAAATACCTTTTACTTCCTATTATTTAAAAAATCTTCTTTTTTCATTATATAATTATTTCATGAAGTGAAGAACTTTACTAAGAAATTTAAATTTTTTAATTCTTATATAAAAAAACTAAAAAGACCGCTATTTCAGCGGCCCCCTCCGATTATTAAGAAACAATTCTTAAATGTATAATCTTTATAAACTTTCAATAGTTCCTCAGTATTACACTTCCTATACACTATATACTTATAACAGCCTATGTGTTAGACATATCCATTCACTTTTTTAACGAAATTAAAATTTTTTATCCTAGTTCAGTATAAACAAATCAGCAACTTGAGCGAGCCAAATTTTCACTATGCATTACATACTACATCTGAATAACACCCAAATTTATACAGCTACACCAGATTCTAACCAAATTCTATTAATATAGTTATATAAACAATCAGTAGTAGTAGCATCACTTGAAAATTGGGCTACTACATCATATACATTTAAATTCACCTTTTTCTTTTCTGGGAAATGTTGTGGAGTTGGTTTACATAAATCTTCTCTAATTAGATCTAAGAATTTTCTTAGAAACTGTATTTCGAACTTTCCTCTAAACAACTGTTGGTAATTCGAACCTTCTATCTGATTTAACTTCTTTTTAATGTCCTCATTAGTAACTTTATGTGCATGCGGAAATTTTACATCAAATATTTCTAAAGTATATTTCGGCAAAACAGCACTCATTTTAATGGATACATAATCTTCAATTTTTACATTTTTTAAATTTAATTTACTAATTTTACCTTGTTTAGCTAAATCATTTTGACACATAATCCAGGCATTTAATAATTTTATAGACTCATGGAATTCGCTTTGCCTTTTTTTATACAATTTAAGAGCAAATACATAATTCCCTGTATCTTCATCAAGTTTAAACGTGCTACGTAAGATGTTCTTTAACGAATCTTCAGTTGTATAAAAATTCTCAACTGAATGAAATGGAGTTTCATAAATTGAATGGTTGTTTTGTAGCTCATCGAAATCTCTATCCACAAAAAACATAAATTTCCCTTCTTTATACTCACTCTTCGACTTTATCCATTCATATGTTTCAAGTACTTTACGTTTTCCTCCACATGGTATAAAGATTGGCTCTTTATTAGAGCATCCCATCTTCACCCTTATTTTATAATATTTTTCGTCTTCTCCTTCAACAATGCAAAATGGTGAAGTTTTATTTTTAAAAAACTTAGACATTATTCTATGTTTCCCTACTACATTTTCAACTTTTTTTCCTCTCATTAATTCTAATCTATCTACTACCCCATCACTGTTGGCACTCATTTTCATCGACCTCTTCAATACAAGACTCTATACTTTGTGCGTAATTTTCTAAACTATTATTATATACAAACGGTGAATGCGTTACCGCTAATAAAAAAGTGCACATTCCAGAATCTACAATATCAGGCAGTAACCTCTCTTGCCATTCTATTGATAATGATAATTCTGGCTCATCAAATAAAACGATAAATTGATTATCAGATGCGGTTAAAAAGATCCGTGTAAATAATGAAACAATTTGTTTCTCGCCAGAGGATAAGTTCTGTAGTTGTATATCATCTCCTGATTGTTTATCTACAATTGAAATTTCCACACTACTCTCATTATACTTAACTTCTTTATTAACTAAATATTTATTACAAACCTGATAAAACTTCTTGATTGCTTCCTCCTTCTTTCGATTTGATTCATAGATATCAATTAGTTGCGAAAGGAAAAAAATTAAAGGATCATACTTTTGATTGGTATCATGAAAAAGTTCATTATCCTTTATTAGCTTTTTAATCTTATCCTTATTATAAGTGGTAAGGTTTTTCCCCACTCTATCTAATACTATATCTAATGTTTCAGCTTCTTTTACTTTGTCTTTCATCACTTGAGTAACCTTATTACTATGCACTAAATGTGTTATCATTTCACCTGTCACGCGTGAGTAACCTTTTAATGCGGAATCTTTTATTTCTTCCGCAATTTCATTAAATACTTCTTGAACATCATCCATACCAAACTTTATCAGTTCACTATCTTCAATTTCGTTTACCTCTTCATCAAATATATCTAACTCTAATTCAAATCCAAGTTTTTTTAAATCTTCTTCAATTCTTCTATATGTAGGAAAATATAGTACTTCTTGTTTTATATTCATATCGATACTTTTTTCAAAATTTTCTATCGAATCAAAATTGTCTTTGGTATCATCGTAATCATGGTTGTTCAATACATCCTTTAATACTGATCTTGGAACCTTCCCTATATTTTCTAAGAAAAATACTAACTCAGGCAATGATCTATTTTCTCGGTATATCATATTTCTAAATCTAATAAATTGTTTACGGTTCAGACTTACATCAGCTAATTTTAGCAATTCATTATATGTACTACTTGTAATTCTTTCTCCAAATAAACTATTTACTATCGTATTTCGACTTAATATAACTTTTTCTCCAGTAATGTACTCTATCTCGATCTTTTCAAACTCAAATTCGTGCAATTTTTTAAACTTTTTACGAATACTATAATATAAAATATTAAGAATCGTTGTTTTTCCTATACCATTTTCCCCGACAAAGATTTTAACTTTATCACTAAAGTTAATTTTCACATTGCTTCTTCCAAAAAGTTTATCAATTTTAAAGGTTTTTATACTAAAAGAATTTTGAAATTCCATCATACCCCCTACTACCTCCTTCTTAAATCTCATTTATCATTATACCACTCTATACTATTAATAATATAAAAGTTTCTCAAAGGGCATATATACTAGCTAACAAGTTTGACAAATAGGACAGCCCTGCTGTGCGCAAGGCTTTTTCTCTTATAAAAGTTTTATATAAAAAGATGTAACATGATACCAACACGGCATGACCAAATTATATCCATTGCATCATATAACAGGCAATGACATGCACACACAGACAGACACACTTAGCGCAAAGCATGACAAGGACAAGCACAGGCAAGACAGTGAGAGACAAGTGAAAGTATGACATATACCACATCCGCATACAAGGTACGTGTATAGAAATAAGACTAACAAGGCAAGACAGGACACACCATGTACGAGCCGTCTTGTTGTACATTATGAGGTCTATTCCCCTTAGGTTTCAGTGTTTTTTATCAATTTGATGTAAGTCTCTTGAGTTGAATAAAATACTTATTTTCTCAAATATGCCATAAGTGTCTCTCAGTCATCTCAAAAGACATATAGAGAGGTTCTTTGGTTCTACAAATAAAAACCACATCAATCTAACATCTTAGCGTTGTGAGCCTTATATGACCTTGTATGAATCCCCCCCTTTAAAGGTCGTTGAAGTAACTTACATCCTTGAAGTCCATCGCAATCCCCCGCACCTTTTCGCCAAACCTTTCAAGACATTTTTGCAGCAAATCAAACCACTACACCGAGCCAAACCATCAAAGGAAAACAAGGACAACAGCTGTGAGAAAATGAAATGTCCCACAACTAAGCTTATGTGACCAAAAGGAGAGGGGATAGTTTACAATAATAGACCAACAGGCAATGCCGACCACCGAACGCACACTACCAAACGTAGCCCTGACTTCAAATTTAGAGTCTCTATTTGTCACGATTTTTAATATGTATCATTTTTGGGGTAGTATATAATTATATTTACTGTCAGACTCGTCTGTTAGTAAATTAGCAATAATGTATGTATTCGTATACCCAATAAACCAGATGTTTAAAACTACAAGCTACTAATTATTATCAAATGCAAAAATAACACATATTAAAATTTGCGAGAACTAACTTGTTATAAGAAACACCTACATTTTCATCTGAAGACACTAAGCAAAAACTTTCAATGACCATCATTATAAGGTGCTTAAGATACCCATCCAGAGTATAGATACATCGGACAGTCTTGTGTCGAACCATTACGCCGCTCTAATAGATTGTTGATAAATTGATATACAAATTTCTAAATAAACTAACTTTTATGTGTCATATATAATCTGAAATTATACACACTCAATTAACTAAACACACAGACTATTACTTATATACGAGTGATTACAAATGTTTAAAAGTTAACCTTTTAAAATTTGTTAACTTCTTCTCAACTAATTTTAGACTTTTTGCAAATTCACCATATCATATTTGATATCATTTTCCATTTCCATGGTTTTAAACCAATTTGTTTCAAAATCGAAAAAAACATAATTTAAAATACCTGGTTCAGCTACACTAGAAAATTTAATACCAGAGATTCGATGGTACTTTACACACTGAGCTATAAAATTGGGCAAAATGTATTCATGCCCAATTTGAGTTTTCTTCCGAAAACTACAATATTTAACAAGAGGAGACTCTAGATTGGAGAAATCTAGTAATTTAACCTTTTGTATGAGTTTCCAGTGTATAATTTCATATCGATAATTCGCGTTATCAGAAGCAATTTCTTTTAATGCCACTTCTCTACTTTCACAGGTATATAATTCACCTTGTCCATTAACATTAAACCTTCCATGTCCAGCAAGTCCATAAGGTGCTTCAAACATTTCTAATTCAGTGAATGGGGCCTCCCTATCAATTGGATTCCTCTGTCTTACTCTAAATAGGCTTAAATCCTCAAACTCACTAAACTCCATTAATTTAATTTCATCAAAAATTCTTCTTCCCACTTCATGCTCTAAACCAAGCATCGGATACTTTATCAAGTGGTTATAAAAAGAAATAACGTCACTAACATCTATGTCTGTAATCATATCTGTGATTGCCAGCGTAGAAGGAATATCCTTTACAGGTATTGATTCATTAGTTATCTTATTTTCTATTAAATATTCTAAATCATTCTCTTCCTCCTGATAATCTTGAGTAATTACATAGTCCTCTTTAGATATCTTATTGAATATATATCTTGAATCATCATCATCGTTTGTCAAAGACATTTCTTTGATAACTGGCTTGGCAAGTACCCAATTAGAACTAACAGACGGTATTTTCAACTGCGATGCTATACTTAGCGCTTTTAATGTCTCTTCTGGTATCTTCAACTGCGATGCTACACTTAACGTTTTTAATGTCTCTTCTGGTATCTTCAACTGCGATGCTACACTTAACGTTTTTAATACATTTTCTGGTATCTTTAATTGTGATGCTACGCTTAACGTTTTTAATGTCTCTTCTGGTATCTTCAACTGCGATGCTACGCTTAACGTTTTTAATACATTTTCTGGTATCTTTAATTGTGATGCTACGCTTAACGTTTTTAATGTCTCTTCTGGTATCTTCAACTGCGATGCTACGCTTAACGTTTTTAATACATTTTCTGGTATCTTTAATTGTGATGCTACGCTTAACGTTTTTAATGTCTCTTCTGGTATCTTCAACTGCGATGCTACGCTTAACGTTTTTAATACATTTTCTGGTATCTTTAATTGTGATGCTACGCTTAACGTTTTTAATGTATTTTTTTGCGAGTCCTCAATCTTCTTATTCTCTTTTATTTTGGGTTCTTTATTTTTGTCCAATTCTATTTCCCCTTATATAATAAATATAGAGATCTAAAGGTACCTATGTAATATCCCATAATATATCTTCTCATAAATTTATGTTACCACCAATGAAAATTAGTCTCAATAAAAGCAGTGTTCTCTTAATTAATAACCAATTTTAGTTATCCTTATCATATCCACATCCCTACTATATACTAAACTTATTGAAATAAGGGGTAGTCCGTAAAAAACTTCATATCTTTTCCCAAAAAAAATTAGCAATAGAAATTAAGCACCTTAAACTATTTTTACCACTATATTTAGTCTAATATCATAACTTTATTGGTATTAGAGAAACATTTGTTTTTTATCAAAATCTATGGAAACTCAAACTTTGCTATTATCAAGACTAATATATTTATTAATAAGTATACTTATCTACCCTTTTCCTAACATATGGATACTATTTCAGATAGAATGATTCTTTTACTAACAACCAAGATATTTTAAAAATGCACCTCTTATTGGCTCCTTCTGTTCAGCAAAGTATCTGATTAGCAATTTCCACTGTTGCAACGACTTAACATCCAATTTTCCCTCATTAAATTTTCTTTCATCAAATGCCGCATTAGCGATATTAGCTATTTCCTCCAAAACAATTTCTGGAAACCCTTTATTTAGTATAAAAGACGCATTTGTACAAAATCTAATATAATCAGGAACAATCCCTGTTGTGCATTCATCCAGGAGCTTTTCAAGGTCTTCTATTACCTGTCTCGCCTTATTTTCATAGTATTTTTCATTTTCTAAAGAAAGCTTATTAAGAAGCTTAACTACATTTTCAAACACTTCATTTATACTTGAAGAAAGTGTAGTTAACTCTGCATAAGTATCATCATCTAATAATTCTCTTATACAGCTCCTCAGTGAACTTAATCGCTGTTCAGCAGTAGGATGAGTTGTCTCAAATACTACTCCTACTAACTCTAGTCCCCTGAATACTTGGATGGCTAATTCTATACCTGAATATACTACATCAGCCGATAGATTTGATTGTTTGGCCTCTGGAGCAAATAGGAGTATTAATAATGCTAGCTTATCCGCCTCAAATTCTTCATCATAAGGAGATAATTGCAGATATTCTTCTATCCCCATTTTCCTACCAATGTCTATTAGTATATGACCGATTTCATGACAAACAAAAAAAGATTCGGCTTCCTTAGAAAGAATATTCGCTATTTCCATTTGATATTTACTTAATTTATAATCTGGGCCAAATGCAAATCCATACGTTTTCTGTGTCCACCAAAACACCTCAGCTATAACCTGACACATATCCATAAAACTCACTTCAGGCTTTTGGTTCTCTGGAACAACGGAAGTACATAATGAACGTACAACTCTATATATATAATCTCTCATACCAGAATTAAATATTACTGCATACCCTGTCTCAATAATTTCTAGTCGAGCATTAGGTTCCCGTATATCAACCTCACCTATAGCAACCTTTCCTGTATTAAACAACTCCAAAATATTTGAATTTAACCGCGGCTTAATGTAATCAAATAAAAGCTTCCCCCAATCGTTATCTAGATTCTCTCTGTCAGATGTTTGTTCAATTGTCCCCAAAATGTCACTATTAGTTAATAACTCACCATCAAAATAGTACTGTGTATCATTTTGTCCTTGAAGACATTTTATGTATTCTTTTGGGCTTATTGAACTATTTTTCATTCCCTTGTCCTCTCTCACGTCTCTTCAACTTTATCTTTATACCTGCTTGAGCACCCGCAGTTAACTTACCAAGTAATTCTATACCTCCGCTTGCATTAATTCCTAAAGTTAGCTCAAACTCATCCAAGAAAAAGTCCCCGATTTTTTCTGGCTGCTCAGATAAAATATTTTCAAAACTTCCTAAAAATGAATTTAAGTTATTAGAAAGTACTTCTGTACTTACTTCTGTTACTTTTGCTCCAATATTACTTGCATTCTGTCCAAACTTTGGCAAAGCATTTTTTATTTGTCTTTCACTATCCACTGTTCTTACTAATATTGAACCTTCCTTATGTCCCATAAATTCGCTATTATTCTCTACATCAACCGTAACTTTATTATTCATTTTTCTCATCCCTCTCTGATATACCTTATATAACACTACAATACCATTTTATAACAAATATCACTTCACGACTAAACACTTTTAATTATTTAAGTAGTTAAAAACATTCTACCTTAACGATGATAAAATTCAGAAAAAAAATCACACAGAAGTTACGTGATTTATATCGTCTTATATACAATGAATTTCTAGGTGTATAAAAAAATAGATTCACTCCCTATACACATAAGATATTTATACAAATAATTCTAATATCATAATTATACAAAAAATCAAAAAGAACCCGCTTCTTAGTCAACATCATGTTTTTATTTCTTTTGATTTACAGATTCTTATAAAACAAAAGTTTTAATCAAATTAGTATATTTTTTAATAACAAAGTAAGTATCTTCCCCATATATAGACAGCTAAGGACATAAATTTTGTGGTCACCAATGGTCACAAAACTTACAATAACCATTGCTTTTTTATAGAATTTCATTTATATAAAACCGTAAAAATGCCTTTAAATCAACGTTTCCCCGTAGCTCAGCAGGGAGAGCGCCACCTTGACAGGGTTTATAGACGGATTATCAATTATGACTTTAAAAAACGTTGATATATGTATACTGTCAAACCTAAAAAATTAACATTAGGTTCCACTCAAATATTGATTGAAACCCAACACTCCGTTAAATCTGAAATTCAGAATACAAGGAGTGTTTTTTATTGTCTTTAGGATACTTTAACGAAAAAGAAAAAGTGCAAAAACGACAACCACATAAACGAAAAGCTGAAAGAATTACAAAGAAAAATGCAGTTGAACGATTATACGAAAGGTTTCTCGAGGTTAAAGTTAAACAGAACCTGCGACCAAAATCTTTAAATCAATTCGTTCTTATGTTCAACAGTATTAAAGCCTTTCATAACGAGAAAAGTACGAAAGTATTTTATCTGTCAGATATTACAACAAACTTTATTTCTGATTGGGTTGGTTGGCTGAAGAACGAATATGTACGTTATGATGGACATGCTTATATGCCCAAATCATCCCAAACTGTTGGTCTTTCAGATGAAACAATTGCCACAAGGATAAAACGGCTAAAAACGTTTATAAATTGGTGTCTAAAAGAGGATTTAATAAAACAAGACCCTTTTATTAAGTTTGAAGGTTTCCGTAAAGATAGTAAGGAAATTGATATCCTCACAAAAGATGAATTGAATCGTTTACTAAAAATAGCAAAATCATATTCTAATAAAAGTTACAAACATTTTCGAGATTATGTATTATTGCACCTTCTCATTGACGGAATGTTTCGTATAACCGAAGCTTTGTTATTAAGCACATTAGACATTGACCATGCAAATAAAACTACTATTATACGTTCCAACAATGCTAAAAGCCGAAAAGCTCGTGTAGTTCCGTTATCTAATAAAACTTATCGTCTACTTATACAATTATTAGAAGAAAATGAAGCATTTGAAGGTGAAGTCGATGATTTAATTTTCTTGTCATTAAGTGGACGTATGCTAAGTAAAAACAACGTACTACGTGATATGCGGAAGTACGCTGTTGAAGCTGGTATTACAAAACGTTTTTATTTGCATTTAATACGCCACTCAGCTGCTACTCATTATCTTTCCACAGGTGATATTGAATCCTTAAGAAAAATCCTGGGACATAGTGACTTAAGAATGGTGCTCCATTATGCACATATGGCTGATAACACCGTTCAAGAAAAACATGCAAAGAGTGGATTTTTTGGTTCAGACAATATAATAAGTAGAAAACGGAATAATAAACGAAATTAAAAAATAATGTTCATTATCTTAATTGATAATGAACATTATTTTTTAATCAAGCAATTTATATCATTCGTATTTACAAATTGCTATCTAGTTTTCAAAAAAAATATTATAATTTAAAATACAAATATATTAGAAAATCGAGGTATGCAGGTATGGCTATAGGATGGGAACACGTCTTAACTTTTGTTGGAGCATTTGTTTCAGCTGGAACTGGACAATATGTATCTCACAAATTAACTTTAAATCGAGAAGATGAAAAATACCAAAAGGAGCGATATCGAAACTTTTATGCTCCCTTGGCTTATAAAATAACCAATTATGTAATGGCAGAAGCAAAAAAACTCGAAAAAATGATGATAAATGGAAAAGCAATTCCAAGATTTAAAGAAGGTGTTGTCGCTTCAGCCAGTCTAGAGATTTCTCCTCTTCCTGATTCTGATGCTATTTTTGACAAAATCTTAGCCCTTTTAGAAGAAAAATTACAGTATGCCAATTTCCAATTTATTGAAATGTATGAAAGGAATAAAATGAAGGAGATTCAAAGTAAAAATATCCCAGATGATGGGTTAACTGATTTAAAATGGAAAATTAGATTAACTGAAAATTTACTTGTATGTGAAAACTTTTTAACGGAATACTTAAGTTTTAGTGAAAAAGTTTTCGTATTACCTGAAGAAACGAAAAATGAAATTTATCAAGTTCTAACATCAATAAAATTATACAACTTGATGAATGAATTTAAGTTCCATGGAACTGCCAATTTATTATTTTCATGCACGGGTAATTATAGAGGTGTATTTTTTGATTTTCCTGACATGCACCAGAAAATTGATGAAGTAAAACAAGAAGTTAATTCAAAAATAAAATTAATGATAAAAAGTACAGGAAAAGATGATATTTTTTGCTATGAAGAATTAATAGCTTTGGCTCATTCTATCCAAAATCATATCAACGAACATAAAAATCATTGGCATGTTTTTAGATATTCTTCAGCATTAGAAGATGCAATAAATGGGGATACATTAAATAAAAAACAACTAATTGAACAAAACAGATAGTTTTTTTATTTTATCTGTTTTGTTCAGTATTATTCTTGTAAAATATGAATTTTACACTGTTTTCACATCAAGACGAGCGAAACAATCTTTATTCATTACTTTTCCGCCAATATGAACATCCATTGAATGAACCACAGAACCTTTGAGGGCTTTTTCTGTGTTTCTTGTTACTTGTAATTTAAATGAAGTTCGGTCAATAATTGCTTTATTTCCGTAAATGTCTGTTCCTAAATGTGGCTTAGGTCCCATTGAAATAAGCGTTTTATAACCGCTATACAAACTTCCAAAAATGATTTGTTTGGTGTTAGCATTATCATTGACTAGCATAGGAAATCCAATTAGGTGGTACAGCTTTTTCCCACTAAATTCATCAATAGTAAACTCTAAATGGTCTTTAAATTCTAAGTTCGTTAGAATTTGATTGAATAAATCCGTGTGCATAATAAATACAGCATCTTCACGATATTCTTGATTCGTTTTTCCAATTAACATTAACACATCTTTTAAAGAAATTTTACCAACTTCAGCGGTAGAAATAATGTTTGATACAGATGAATCAGCATTTAAACTTTCCATGTTACCAAAACCATTAAACATTGCAGCATTTACCCCATCTTCATTTCTAGCTCGCAGTTTCTCTTCACTCGTTTTTTCTTGGTCTTCACGAGACGATTTTTCCAATAACAATTCAGAAACTTCTATACCAGTTCCCATACGAGCTGTTTTGATTGTTACTTTTTTGGCACTGTAATCATCTAAATTGATGGTTTGCATTTCTTTGACGGAAATGTCTTTATTATAATTTTCGGCATCCTCAAGTAAAACATCTAATTCTCCGCCTTCTTGAATGATGATATTTGTACGTGACACAATTGAATGTTTTCCATTCATTTTTTTCGCTTGTTCTCGAATTAAATCAGTTTTTACTGTGCCCCATCCAGGCTGAGCACCAGTAATAATAGCACGCTCTTCTTTTGTTTCCGTTTCCTGTGCTACAGAACTTTTAGTAACAGGCAATTGTGCTTGTAAGCTTCTGTTTTCACTTTTTAACTTTTCGATTCTTTCTTTTGACGGAACATCCCCGTCTAAATCTACTAATCTTTGCAGACCTTTAATAATGAAATTATTGACTTCAATTTGTTCTTCAGCAGTCAATTCTCTTTTTTCTTCTACCATTGTTTTGTCCTCCGTATCGTTTTCTTCAGGAATATTAACATCTTCAACAACCTCGATTGAACGAGCTTGAATTTTTGATTGAATGTAAGCGGGATTTCTTACAGCTGATACTTCAGCTAACAAAATATCAGAAATACTACGTTGATATGTTCCATCAGATAGCTTTTTCCAACTATCTTTTAACACTTGCATACCAAAAGACATGTTCTGAATGATTCCATCTTTGATTAACGTGTGATAGTCACGACCCCAGCTAGTATCGCTGATTGTTGCTTCCATGTATAAGCCATTTTCATCTTCGCGCAGACTCAACGAACCATTTCGTGTAGAAGATAATATTTTGGCATTTTCATGTTCCGCTAAGAAATGAATTTCATTTCCGTTTTGAATTGCTTTACGAAATGCGCCAGGTAAAATACGTTCAACAAATTTTTTCTGTTTACCTAGAGTTTGACTCCATTGATTTGTCTTGTTTACATAGCCTGAAACTTTAAGTTGACCTTGCTCATTTTTATTTAATTCGAACTCATTAAATCTGAGCTCCATTTTATTGATTGTCATAATAAAAACTCCTTCTTGGATTTGTATGAAATAAAAAACAGCCACTTTAACAGGTGACTGTTGAATGTTTGGAGATTGTGACCTGAAATAAATCAGGCCACATAGGAAAAATTAGATTCACGTTCCAATTATGCTCAAACGGTACTGTTTGTATCGAAACTCATGAATATATATTAAGCCATAAAATGGCTTTAATTTTGTTCTTTCCAATGGTGCTTAACACAGCTAATCGTAACTGGTTCTTTGCCCCATTCTTTTAAAACTTCATTTAATAATTTCAGTGTTTCACGTTTTGAACGTTTTTCACTTTGAAAGTGTTCAACAACAGCTTTTTTCACCATGACTTCAGCTTGTTTTGAATCTCCCAACTCATTTAATATATTAATTAATTTGGACATTTTATTTACTCCATTCGATGTTTATTTAGGAGACGTTCAACATCTCTTTTACGTCTTCTAAGTATATATACGGTGCTCAATAGAAAGTTAAGATATTTTTGCAATTTTTTTGTTTTTATTTATATTAATAGCTCTGAAACTAATGATTGCTTATGTTAAATTATTTATATGAACACCAAAATGAACCTAACCAGAAAGTAGGGACCATAATATGATTCCAGAAGATTTCAGAAGTTGCTTTCCTGAAAAAAATATTTTTATATCTTGCGAACACAATTGGGCATTTGCAGCTTGGGAGATGCATAAAAGAGCAGGGAAATTAAAGCCTAATGCCATATTAATTCATGTAGATGCTCATTTAGATGATGTTCCAGATGGATTAGATGTCGAAGGTTTACACGACATGAAGAATTCCGATGATTTATTTAATATCACAGAAAATTTAAAAATAGATAATTTCATATGGCCAGCAGTTGGAACAGGTACAATTGATAAAGTTATTTATATTTCCCAACAAAACTATGGTGAAGAACCATTCGATTTCGAGGGTTGGAATTTGGACTTCCCCCATTTAAAATCAGTAAAAGATATTCTTGATGCCAACAAATATGTTGGCCTGAGATATTGGAACATTGAAGAATTTATTGCTAATAAAGATTCTGCCGCAGTTACAACAATCACAGAAAATAAAGAACTAATTCTTGATTTAGATTTGGATTATTTTAATGAAAATGATAATGATTTAAGTAAAGATAATTTAATGGATGAACAAAAAATAATAGATAACTTAACAACTTTAAGAGATTTATATCCTTGGAGTTTAATTACTGTCGCACTATCTCCTATTTACTGTGGTGGCGAAGATAACGCAACATATTTATTAAGCTTATTCTTTAAAGTATTTGGTCTAAACCCTAAGGATGCTATGAGCTGGTAATAATATATATAACAGGAATGACATTGTTTGTTATTCCTGTTTTCAAAAAAATCCATGTAGTATATATACGCTAGCCATATAAAAGTAAAGTTTGACCAAAAAATCCCAATAGGTACCTCTGGTGTTAACTGAGCCTCACCTGTTCTACTGCTCCTCTCATCTATTTTCTTTTTCGATGCCTGGGGCTAGTTATATATATTTTTATTTTTACAAAATCAATTCATTTTCATCTGGAACATTGCATTTAAAATCTAATTCCTCACGAGTACCAATTTGTAAATTACATGTTTTACATAATGTAATTAAATTAGTATCTTCAAACATTAATTCTGGATATTTACTACGTGGTTTAATGTGGTGAACCTCAAGTTTTTCGCTGTTGATAATATTGTATTTGATTAAACAGCGCTGACAGACAACTCCATCTCGATGAATTATGACAATTCTTTTTTTCTTCCAACGAGTACTTTTCAGGAGCTTATCTGTTTCATTTAACTTCTTATTAGTTCTTTTCCTTTTCATACAACTACATGTGGCATTATAATCTACACGCTTCCCACAACCACCACATATTTTTGTATGTCTGCTCATGCGACAACACCACACTGTCGCATAAGCTTTTTAACTTTCAATTCATGTCTTACATGATTGATTGTTAATGTAATAGCACACATATCTGAAGCTGTATTCTTGAAGTTATGTAACATACGGTATTGGCTTTTAACTTCAAGCATCGTTGCAAACAGTGTGTTACGTTGTAATGCAATATTATCTTGTAGTACCAATAAAATAAGCTGATAACCCTTGAGCACCATTTCGGTGTCCAATTGCATCAGCTTTGAATTAGTATTAATTGCAATTAATAGCTCTTCCATATGTTCAAATCCGTCAGTGTTAAGTGCTAAATTTAATATCTCGTTTTTGTATTCAGTCATTAAAGCGTCCATTATAAAGTACCTCCATTATTAACAATAACATCAGCTCGTTGAATAATATCTTGCCAAATCGCAATTTCTTCGAGAATTTGTTTATGTGCAAGTTCATCTTGTTTATCGTAAGCTGATTGAGCTTCTATACCAAGTAGAACAAGAACCACACGAGATAAGTTGAAATGACGTGCACTGTGTAATGTTTCATTGAGTTTAGCGATATATCTACTTACCAGTTCCTTGTTATTGCTATCTGATTGCAACAATACCTTTTTAACAGTTTTAAACTCTTTCATCATGAAATGATATGAACGATTGGTAGAATCATATGTGATATCTCGTCTTGATGTTGCAAATTGTTTATCTGCCACAATGTCAATTATTAATAAGGCATTTTTAATGATATGCTCCTGTTCAGTTTGTTGTTGAGCAAATGTACTTTTTCTCATATTATCTATCTCCCTGTATTCTTAGTTTGTTTCATTTCAGTATGTCTGTTTCAACCCATACGGTTTTTAATTATATTTACTGCACCTTGTAATGTTTTGCGTTGTGTAGTGGTGTTCTGAATAGCATTACATATAATTACGTAAGCTCCATCAATAGTTGCACATTCAATCAACCTTCCGTCATGTTCATGCGTGATAACCAATTTGGTGTCATTGGCCTCATGAATGTAGCTTCTTTTATTTAAAACAAATGCCAGCTCTTGAATCATTTGTTGTTCCTTACTAACCCCGAATCCGTGCATAATATAATTCCTCCATTTTGATTTTTGCTTGTTTCTTTGTTTGTGCTGTAATTAATGCTGTTCCACTTCTTAAACCTTCTTTACGAGCTTCTTCCTCATAAGCTTCAAATTCAGCTCGTGACAGTTTAAACCGAACTTCAACATATTTGCTTTTATCTGACATGTTTTTTTCTCCTTTTTCGTCTATTAACGTCAAATTGCGTCTCATAGTATATATACATGGTTAAAGTGGAAGTAAAGACAGTTAAAAAAAATAACATGACAACATTGCTAATTATGATTCACGACAGTTCTTCAGCTGTTGTTTGACACCATAATTGAATTGCATTATTCGGCAGTTTTTTATGAATGATTGTTTTGAAATAGATGTACCATTTTCCCTTCCTCATATATGAATTACTTATATGAGCTAGCGATTTTGGTACATCTATTTTTCATTCAGCATACAAAAAGAAACAGCATATATAAGCGCTTGCGATTTTTTTATTTTGGCTGCCTTACCTACTCCGAAATGTTCAATATAATAGTACAGACAAAACTTCAAACTGGAGGAAATTCACAATGAATGGTAGCAAAAAGAAGCGCATTTTTAAATTTAACGTGGCAAATTTCTTAATTAAAAACGGTGCAGAACTGTTAGAAATTCGAGCTGGGGAAGTGAAAGACGACCCCAAAGCAATCACATTCTTATTTAGAAATGATGAGAAGTTGTCGGAAGCATTGTTAAATTTGCAACACCGAATTTAACTGCTTAATAACAACTAAGGAGCAATACTTACATGAAAAATCTAACAAATTTAAAAAAGAAAGAGATGTATGATTATTTTGGCTTGGATAGCACATTAAAACACAGCAAAGGTCAGACCGAAAAGAAAAAACTTGATTCATTTTGCAAATATGAAGATAACGGAAAAAAAGGTCCTGCCATCCGTTATAACATTTTGGAAATATACGATGTTCCAAAAGAAAAAGTACATGGTAATGCTGGCAGAGAACCAATAAACAAAGGCGTTATCGACAAAACTTCATTAAAATATCAAATGGCGGAAGCTCTTATTGAATTTGGTAAACCAGATTATTATGAATCTAAAAGATACTACTTAGGAGAAATGGGATTCACAAAAGGTAATTTACAACATATTCAAACCTTGTTTGAACATCGTAACTACAATGAGCTTGATACGATAGACAAATTTGTATTTACACAAATACAAAATTTACAACTTTCCTTGAATCGATTAATACGTGGTGCTTTCGATTTAATTCGCAATGGAACTTTTGATAATGTTACTTTACAAGAAGAATTGTGGGTAGCATATGAGGATAAAGAACATAGAGAAGCTTTAGAGCTCGAGGAACTATACCCGTTATACGAAGAAGCACGTGCTGAAGCACGTGAAATTGTAAAGCAAGGTTATGGAAACGATATGTTTTTTACCACGAGGGAAAAATTCATTACCGCTGAGTATGAAGGTCTTATTTATAATGAGCTAAAGTACAAGCCCTTATCTGATAATAGCATAGCGTATTTTTACAAGAAATATGCCATTGATAAAAAAATGGAAAAACCTGTGGTCAATTTTGATTACGAAACGGGATATTATGATGGTGGATTTGAATACGCATATGAGCACGACTATTTTAATTATCCAGACGCTCCCATTGATTTGTTCGAAGAATTTGTTTCGCATAGGAAAAGATGTTCCATAAAAAATATTGAAAAATTGCTGGAAGAAGGAGCAACTGGGGGGTTTTTCAGCAAGAAAATCATGATTGACTTTGCTGAAAAATTGTTCGATTTCATGTTTTTGAATGGAACTTACCTTCGATTCAAACAAGGTTATGAATCTATGATTGAAGATGTCAAAACATCGTATCAACAAAAAATTGAAGAAACTGTTGATGAAGCTTTGTCAGAGCTAGCATGGAACATGTAAAAACGAGCCATATTATTGGTTCGTTTTTTTATTGATTTCATGTTTTACATGGCCTGATTTCTTCTTGTCAGTAGGTTTCTAGAGACATATAATGAAATTGATATTTTACCAATATATGGAAGGATGAAGCGAATGAAAAGACAAAATGTCCATTCAGCAATAGGAGCTTTAACGACATTGTTTTATGTGCATCGTGATACAGAAATGGGGATTAGAACTTTAGAACGCTACATTGAATGGGGTCTTTTAGAAAATGCTAGTTTAATAGCCGAAATAATGGAGGAAACGAGATGTTGTGACTTATTGAATGTAATAAGGTTGTTCGATAATGTGGCTGCTGAACAAATTGAAGGTATCTTGAAAGGTGTGAAATCCTGAGGTAATTTCAAATTACCTTAAATCCCAAGGTCATCTCGAATGACCTTCAAAGTCGTTTGTACCGACTTTAGAAATCATTGAAATAACCTGTAATTATATTAATGATTCCGATGTGCAAACTTTGCACGTCGGAATTCCAAGAATGCAAGTTTTACATGTTACAACGGTCTATGTTATACATAGGCCCATTTTTTTATAAGGAGCGATTGCTATGAGCGACGTATATGTAATGCAACCATTCGATAAACGTCAATGGGCATTCGATAATATTATGACCACTCCAGAAGCTATTGAATATTTAGGAATATCACGAGCTAGAATGAGCCATTTGATAAAGAATGGAAAGATAGTTCCTTTAAAGAAGCAAGGTTGTGTCTCGTTGTTCCTACGTGAAGATTTGGAAAAGAAAAAAGAAGAATTGATAGCTTTGAGGAAGGTATACCGCCCCTATGAAAATTGACCTGATGAATATAGGATATGCACCAGACCTGATGCAACCTACATTTGCATGAGACCTGAACGGAATACTGTTCCGGTCTGCTATCTGATAGAAATAATCTTTCTATCAGACCTGCTCCGATTACTATTCGGAGTAGAGACCTGCCATATACATTGTATATATCAGACCACTGTGCTTAGTAAGCGCTCTGGTTTTAATGAAGGCGATAGTATCGCATTCATACCTGCATGAGTTATTAACTCACTCAGCTTTGACCTGACCGGAACTACTTTCCGGTCTGCTACACTAAAAGAGTGTAGGAGCTTCATATAATTTAGGGCGCTGCCTTAACCTGCAGATGAATCTCCGAAAATTCGGAGGTTAAATTCTTGTCGAAAAATGTCTCAACAAATGTTTGTCCAATTGTCAAAAGGAGAAAGGATACCAATGAAAAAGAAAAATGTACCTACAAAAGTCATCTATAAATATTCGCTATTCCAATATCTTGTAAAGAAAGATTGTCAGTTTTTATATTCCACACGTAATAGAACCAACCCTGAATGGCAATGTTACATGTTCCTTCATGATGAAAAATTAGACCAAGCGTTAGACGAATATCCAAATGAAAAGTATATTTACGATGAAAAAAACAATAGATTTTGAACGTGTGAAAACGATATTGTTATTCGTGTCGGTAATAATAATGATGCTAATGTTTGCTATTACCGTGTGGGGCGATTTGTTTCATAAAGACGATGAAACTATAAGGCAAGAACAAGAGCATGAAGCTCGTCGGCTACAACGTTTAGAAATGATAAAGGATATAAACTAAAAAAGGGATTTACCATAATTTGTCGAAGTATGTAAGGTTGAAGGGCGGTGAATAATATGCAATATAAAGAAGGTGCAGAATTAAGAGCAAAATGGAAAGAAGAAGGCGACAAACCTTGTTCTCATCCTTACACAGAAAAAGAGTATAACTTGGGAGCTCAAACTGGTGACCGTGTGTGTACTACATGTGGATTTGATGCCAGCCCTGAATATTTTAAGGAATTAGATGCAAACAAATGATTTAAGAGAACACTCCTACAGGGGTGTTTTTTATTTTCACTTGTTATTTCAAGGGTATATATAATGTATATACCCTAAGGGTCTAAACATTGTTTATGCCCTTTTATTATTTTAGGGGTCTACACAGTATGTAGACCCTTAAAGGAGGGAACGTTTCGCTCCTACCTTCAAGGGTACGAACATTCTTCGTAACCCTATAACTAGCGGTTATTGTGCTAAAGGAGGTCGTGTTTCACGATTCCCTTAGGTGTCTAGCAAAATGCTACATACCCAGTTTGTAGGTGCTTCGTGTTTCATTAGGTACCCTCTAAAACGGAGCATACCTCATCCACAGGTACTCGGTGATTTACCGAGTACCCAATTAACAAGGAGTGAACGTTTTGTTCCTCCCTTTTTATGTTAATACTTAACGAACATTAAATTACTAAATCATTTTTAATTTTCATTATTTTATTTTGTAATTCTTCTAATTCCGATATTTTATGTTCAAAATTCATTGTCAAAAAGAAAGAATCTTTACTGTCCCCTTGATATCTCGATAAAAATTTACCATAATCTGATTCAAACATTGATATCAGTGCTTTTGTTTCTAAAAAATATTGGTAGCTTTCATGAATAATATAATCATCTGGAATTTTTTCTAATTGATTAAGTCCTTTTTTAATAACTTCGTAGTAAATGGTGAACATTTGATTCTTTTGAAAATAAACCAAATCAATAGGTGCTATTGCATCTATACCTTTTAAAGATTTTTTTATATCTTCTACAACATGATTATATACATAAGTAGCTTTTAAGAAATTATTATGCTCTTTTCTCTTTTCTTTCAATACATCATAACTTTGATTTTTTCTCATTATTATAAAAGCTACCATTCCAGCAAGAAAAGAACCAGTTAATGGACCAATTATTACAGTTAAAAAATCTTTCAAAAGCTTTCTCCCCTTAAATATCGAAAATATATTATTATTTTATCAGTACATTTTCTTCCTGTATTTTCCTTCGTATCCAAAAATACCAGTTAACGCCCTTTCAAGAAAATAAACGCCTTGTTCATAAACAATAGTTTGAGTGTTGACATCTAATTGATGCGCATTCATTTTTTTATCTGGATGAACAAGATTGTTTCTAAAATCCACGAACATAAATACGCCGTCTTTTTGATACTTCTTAACAATATCTTCATCTAAAAGACGTTCATATATAATTTCTTTTGAAATATTTAATTGATAACAAAAGAGTTTTAAAATATCAGTGGCTCTTAATTTTTTATACCCTTCTTTATCTAACATTTGTTCCTGGTTAACAAGGTAGGTCCATGCTAACTGTTCCAACGCTATTTGGGTAGAAATAATCTTATTCTCAATCATACCATTCCCTTTTATCTCGAGATACCAATTAAGAACAATTTGCAACACATCTTTCCACAATTCTTGTTTTAATTTTGTTGCCACATTTGAAAAAAACTTATTAAATGCGTCAACTCCCCCTTTTGGCACCCATCCATAGCTATCTTGAAAATGATTCATTGTATTATCTTTAATTACATAATTCTCCCAAACTTTGCTTTCATTTTTAAATCCGATTTGAATTGGAATAGACACACTCTGAGCACTACAAAAAGATAAATACCATTCAAGAATGAACAGGATTTCTTCAATTTCCTCAGTATTAAAACACGTTTTATCTTTTTTCGAGATAGAACCCACATGAGTTATTTCATTACCTCTATTTTTTCTTAAATTATCGTAATGAGTTTCAATATTTTTATCAGGTCTAAACTTAAATTTTATTAACCAATCATCATACACAAATTCATATTCTGTTTCCTCATAAATCGTTAGCCCTATGTGACTACAATTCATAATAAAAAAAACGACTTCGTCAACCTCTATATCCTCTGTCCTAATACCATTTAAATACATTGTAAAACCCTCAAGAACATCCTCATTATAACTACATTCAGAACCTGAAATATTCATTATATGATTTTTCATTGTCCTAATACCATAGCCATGTGGGAATGAATCCATCCCTACTTTCAAGCCCATAGGGATATCTGTAGTTAATAAAATCTTGGGATATGGTGAGTTTTGCAGAATTATTTTATTATAAATAGGTATAAGTTCTTCTTGATTTTGATAAATAATTTCCCCTTCATAAATGTTAAATAGATTTTCACCTAACACATCAACATACAATTCATCTTTCATATTATATTACTCCTCCTAATACATTAAGCCGTTCTTTGTTTAGTATATTTATTTAATTATATCAATTTAAAATTCTATTGTAATTCAATTGGCTTCATTATTTAACAAAACAAATAAAATCGTTATGGCTTTATGAGTTTAATATTTTCTTGATGTTATCTATTAAGTTGTTCCCTGAACACCAATCACGATACGAGCTTATCCCGTACACCTAAAGTATAATAGCAATATACTAATTGAATTGTACGGAGGTCAGTCACATGGAGAAAATACCTTTAATTGAAAAAACATTTGCTAACGATAAAAATTCTATTACACTTCGTTATCCAAATGTACGATATGCTAAAGGGAATTATTTGCTAAGATATACACGACCAATATCACATGAAATGATTATGTATAATATGAAATTGTGTGGATTCGACGTTATTTCTTTTGGTGAACATAACGGTGCTAAAACAATAATCGGTACAAGATGTTCTAACATTGACTGTAATGACACATGCCAAAAACCATATTTTCGTTATATTTCAGCAGAAAGGTTACCCTTGTGTAAAACATGTGTCTCAATAACTAGAGGAATAAACCAAAGCAATAAACGTCCAATCTTGGCTTTTAAAAATTCTAAAAAATTCAAATTTGAGTCTATAGAAGAAGCAGGTAGACAATTAAACATTAGTGGCAGAGATGTTTACAATTACTTGAAAACCGGTAAAAAACATTCATCTGGTTATCGTTTTGAATTTCTTGATTAATCATCACAACCACCAGTTCGTCGAGCTTGGTGGTTTATTTATATTCCGAATACATTCCTATTACATACAAAAAAGACATTGAATTACTCATCCAATGTCTCTCTTCTCAGTTATTAAATTGAATTAGTTTCCGTTGTACCTTTAGCAGCATTTAAACTAGCTAATTCTTTTACATCATTTTTCCAAATAAAGTCTTTTTCAATTAGATGGTCATCAAAAAAGTTAGTCCCTGCAATTAATTCTTTGAATTTTTTTCCTTTTTCAGAGTATGAAATATTATAAAATAACATCAACAACTCAAAGGAAGAAAGCTGAGCTCTAAGTATCCCTCTATATTTACGCTTTTCTTCATTATCTCGTTCTTGCGATTCACTATCAAAAGTATTGTTTTGTATTAGTTTTACAATTCTATATAAATTACGATAGTAATGACCAATTATATTTTCTTGTCTCTTATACAGATTTTCGTATGAATCTTGCTTTATTTCTATCAATGTATCATCATCGTAATTCATTTTAAATTCAGTTATATATTCATGTTTTATCTTAGTTTCACTTTCATTTTCAAAATGCGATTTAAAGTCAAAATCCTCCAGTACCTCTCCGCACTTTTCACGCTTATCTTTAATATCCTTTTCAAAATCCCGTATAACATCACCTTCTATTTTATTCCATCCTCTATTCGTTCCATCATAAAGCGATTTATAGAATGCTTCTTCTTCACTAAAATCCTCTTCGCCATTTTCATTTGTAGCTGGCATGAAATAACTATCAAACTGATGTCTATAATGCCATAATTCCCAACCAATTAATGTTTGTTTGACTAAGTCATTTAAACTGTCAATATTTCCTGAATTAACTTTATTATTTATAAATTCAGTCCTGTACTGATTGTATATTCGATTATCATATGTATTTTTTAGTTCTCTGTATAACGCTAATATAGCTTTACGCCCTGCATAATCCCCATATTGAATTTCTTTTAAAATATTATGTTGCAGATTAATCATATTAAAAAAAGTAGTTTCAAACTGCTGTTGTTTCATTGTTTCATTTGTTATTCTGGTTTCTTTCCTTGCCTCTTCAGCTTGTGCTACTGACGCTTCTGTTTGTTTTACTAGTTCTTCAATATTTCTCTGGCTAATTTTTATCTCTTTACGTTGCATAATGATGGTGGCTAATAAAAAAACAGTACTAGCTGCTGTTAAAAACGCTACAGTTGTTCCTCCAATAAAATCACCAATTGGACCCAAATCCCTCACGTCTGTATAATTAACTATTTTCAGGCCGTCACTTTTAGGTACGAAATACTCATAAACTTTAAAAGGCATTTTTACTGCTATAAATAATAAAGCTATTCCAACTATCACTAAAAGTATCGTTACAAAATCACCAAATTTTTTTTTGAATTTAGTCCACATTTTTCGCACAATATTTCTCCTTTATTACTATAATTAATTAATTTATTATAGCAATTAATCTAGTTATTTACTATATTCCCACTAGATACTTCAGCTTAACGAGTTATATATTTTCTCGATGTTATACTATTACGTACAACAAAACCACGCCCAGTGACGAGCACGGTTCGTTTACTTGTATTCAACTTCCACCGTAGGTTGTTTATCGTCTTTGGCATACAACCAGTCAATTCGCTCAACATCATAACTTTTCGAGGAAGTTTCTCCTGTCATCTGTATTTCTTTTCAATATAATACTAGTACACATGTATTGGAGGAATGAACATGATAGATAAAAAGAAACACAGATTATATTCTACATGGAAAAATATGATGGCTAGATGTTATATCAAAAGTCACCCAAATTATAAATATTATGGTGCTAAAGGAGTGACAGTCTCCGAGCGATGGCATAGCTTCAATAATTTTATATATGATATTGATAACATTATGCCAAACGGTCATTTATTATATAGCTCTGATTATCAATTAGATAAGGATAAAAAAGGTGGGATACTATATTCCCTCAAAAATTGCAGTGTTATATCCAAAGAAGAAAATAAAAAAATAGCATATAAAAAACAGCAACGGAGAATTATTGCAATTAACAAAACTGAAGAAATCTCATTTCATTCAGTCTCAGAGGCGAGACGAGCTCTTAATATTAAACGTCCCACCCTTATCAATTATTTAAAAAATGGGAAGCAACATCCTGCGGGCTTTTATTTTAAATATTACAATTAAAAACTGTTGTAAGGTGTCACTCATTTCTGTATAATTAATTTAACAGAATTTTCGGATATGTTGGTGCATCAACGTTAGTTGGGACCCCGTAGCTCAGCAGGGAGAGCGCCACCTTGACAGGGTGGAAGTCGTGAGTTCGAGCCTCTCCGGGGTCATAGTTGTAGAAACCGTGTCAAATTAATGTTTGATGCGATTTTTATTTTCCGTTGACTTAACATTGACTTGACGCAGGGTGGCGGTCGACTACAACGGGTAAGTTATACGCCTCCTATTTCGTTTTCAAAAACGAAATAGGAGGCGGTTTTTTATGACATCTAATAATGAAAGAACCGATTCTAAACGTAAAGGAAAACGTGTGAAGAAAGAGTTAAGGACATTTATGGCACATACGATTGACGACTTATTCGAGAAATTCTACCATGCTAAGGTTGCTGAAGGACGAGCTGAACATACTTTGCGTCAGTATAAAGAAAACTTTCGATACTTTACGTATTTTCTAGATTATAAATATCTTAGTAGAAATATCGATACAATTACGACCGATGTGATCCGCAACTACGTAGTATTTATGAAGAACGAGAAGGTACAATTTGAAGACCATAATTACAAACCAGATGATTGCAAAAAGGTGGGGCTCTCCCCTTCTACGATTAATACACGCCTGAAAACTTTCGGGTGATGTTTCGTTTCTTTGTTGATGAGGTGTTGATTGAGGGTAATCCAATGAAGCAAGTGAAAGACGTAAATGAACCGCAAGAAGAAATCGTCGTGCTTACAGTTGATGAATTACGAAGATTACTAAATACACCAAATAAACGAAACTACAGTGATTTTCGAGATTACGTTATTATGAATCTCTTATTAGACACATTTTTGCCTATTAGCGAAGCACTATCGCTTACCAGCAATGATATTGATTTCTCTACCAAAGTTATTACAGTTCGTGCATCTGTTGCCAAAAGTCGTAAAGCACGTATTGTCCCGATTAAAAATACGACAGCAAACTTACTGAAAGATTTGATAAAGGAGAATGAAGAGTTTGAAACGGATCACGTCTTTGTTACAAACCACGGTGAACCGATGAATCGGAATCATATTCGCAGACGACTGAAGAAGTACGCTGAGGCAGCTGGAATTACGAAGAACGTTCATCCCCACTTGTTCAGACATACAGGTGCTACGATGTTTCTAGAAGCTGGCGGGGATATACGTCACTTACAGATGTTACTCGGACACGCTGACCTACGCATGGTGATGCGGTATACGCATTTATCTAAGCAGGCGTTAATTAATCAGCATGATAAATTTTCTCCGTTGAATGCCGTGATTGGGAAGCTGAACAAGGAGCAAAGGATATTACGTTAGGCGTCATCTTCAGATGGCGTTTTTTATTTTATATAGATGGTTGGCATAACCGTAAGCATATTCACAATGTATTATACAACAATAGAGCCTCAGATTATCCCGATTTGTTAATCAATATAACTGTGAGGTTAAATACTTCTGATAGTCTTTAGAGATTTATATACTAAGATAATAGTACGTCGGATACTTATCTGATTTGAGCCTATCACGTAAAGTTTTCTTTGTTTTTCCTAATGTACGTACTGCCTCCATCAAGCTTGGATACTTTACATCATTTATACTTATATGTTTACTGTTGAGTGAACTTGCTCTCATCTTAAGCTTCTGTTCTTCAGACTTAGGAACACCTTTCAGCTTCCCTTCGTTCTTTTTCGAGATAATACGTCGCGTTTCTTCTGAGTGCGTTTTACCATAGCAGGGGTTCTTTTCGCCGTCATAACGCCCCTTCATCATCTCACTCTTCAGCCGTTTGTACTCTTCAGTATGATTCTTCCCGAGTATACCATTCGCTTCACCATAATTTGCGCATTTTTCTCGAAGATGCTGTATTACTTCTGGTGTATGCTTTCTATTATAAAATGGATTCTTTTCACCTGTCTGACCCTTCAGTTTCTCAATACGCTGTTTATTCGCTTCTTCAGACATCTATCCACTTGGCGGTTTTCCATAGAAATGGTGTTGATCTCCTCTTAAATTTTCTGTCTTAGATGACCAAGAGCGATTATACAAAATTTTGTTGGGTTTATACTGATCAATAAACAATTGCTCCATTTCTACAGCGAGTTGTAAATCCTCATACTTATTTCCAGTATCTATAATGTCAATAAGATTGAACTCAAAAGACTCTTCTCCATGTTTATTCAAAGTACGTTGCAGATGAATGATATGGTGTTTATTAGACTTTAGTAGTTGTATGTGAGTATTCCACCGTATTCTAAGATTGACTGTTCTTCCTACATAAAATTTCTCATCGATTTTGTTTCTAATAGCATAAATATATTGCATAAGAACCACTCCCCCAAAAAACTAACCTTCCTCACCCCCATTATGGTCCATTTAATGATAATTGAAACTTCGAGTTTTTATTTCCACGTTCGTCCGCCGTTTGGCGTAATCCGATGTAACATTCGGACCTTCTCTTGTGATAGGGTGGCCCCCTCGTGCTGATACGTAGTGAAAGTTATACGTACTCAACTGAATTGATATAGTTGTAGACGATGAACCATCTGTTTCATAGCTTAAGAGTTGTGGAAGAATTCCTTTTTCAACTAACAAGGTGGTTTAGTGGAATAAGAGGTAACTAAATTTTCATTTCCATATTACTTATAGGATACAGTAAATTTAAAAAATCATTTAAATTCAAGGGTTAATATGGTATACATAATAAAGAAGTACTTACAAACAAATCCAGTACCAGATTGTAAAATAATCTACTCAAACTATAAAACGAAGTTCAATAACAGTAATTGCTTAGAGGTGAAAAAGATGGCAGTAGGTCCAATAATACAAGGTTTTACTTATCAAACATTAATCTTTTGGATAAAATCTTGTAAACTATTAATTCCAAAAGAGAATATTAAGGAAGTATCTTTTGAGGCTAATGATAAACGGTCATTTGACGATGTTAAGGTTGAATATGAAACAGAAATTGATGGTGACAGTAATACACCTAAAATAAAATTTGATTATTTTCAAGTCAAATTTCATACCCACCCGAAACTAATAACAATGGACAATTTAATTGATCCAGCTTTCGTAAATGCTTCAAAACATTCGATATTACAGAGACTAAAAAAAGCTGTAGCTTCACAAAAAGAGAACAACAGTCGTTTTTATTTTTTAAGTCCATCGGTAATTAATCCGGAAGATAGACTGTACAAATTAGTGAATACAAATGGACAATTTAATTTAGAAAAATTGTTTGAAGGTAAAACAAAAACATCCCAAATGTTCCAGTTGAGGGATTGCTTGAAACAACATTTAAAAGTTGGTGATGAAGAACTTAAGGTAATATTTAAGGCTTTTCGTTTGGTTTCAATAAAAAATTATGATCAAACTTATGACCACTTTAATGATTCTCTTTCTGCAGCTGGTTTAAAGCGTCTAGATACAACTCAAAGACAAAATCCCTATGAATCAATTTATAACAATTTATTGAGAAAAGGCCAAAACACCTTTACTAGAGAATCTTTGAAAAAGATAATGACCGAAGAAAATCTAATTGAGAACAAAAATAGCTCTAAGAGCCGAGATCGTTTGCAATACGAGGTACTTCTTGATCACATTAAAAGAGAACGAATTATTGATATTATTAAGGATGCAACAGGGTATGGAAATAATCCATCACTTTATATAATTGAAACAAATGATAAAAAGGATCTAATAAATTTTGTAGATCAAGAAAGTCAAAAAGGGTTACAGGACTTTGACGAAAAACAATCATATTATATATACGAAGGGTTAATAAATGAGATAAAAGAATTTACTGGTTATCTATGGGCATATCGTCCAAACGGTCAGTCAGGTGAATTGAGATTAAGATGTGACATTAACAAGCGTGAAGATCCGGACATCTATTCTGAAGCAACACAAAGGGCTCATGAACACTACAAGGCTATCGACCAAGCTTACGACAAGCTGTCTGATTATTACGAGAATAATCTACATTAATGCAAATAACATAGTTAAATGTCTGTTTTTTAACAGGTGTATAGAACACTCAAATAAATAATTGAAAGAGATTTCT
This sequence comes from Bacillus sp. WC2507, assembly GCF_052656125.1. Classification (NCBI taxonomy): domain Bacteria; kingdom Bacillati; phylum Bacillota; class Bacilli; order Caryophanales; family Bacillaceae; genus Bacillus; species Bacillus sp. WC2507. The sequence continues at coordinate 416,729 of NZ_JBQXPN010000003.1, forward strand.
TCTTCAACTAGCAGGAGTTTTAATTCAAGAACAGGACTGTCAATAGACGGTCTTTTTTTTACACTTTAAGCGTCATAACTTAAAGGTTTTGACACTCTTTTATCAAAGTGATAATTTCAACATGTCGCTTTGGGAGATAATTGGCAATTGTTTTAAGTGCTATTTTGCACTCTGGGTAAATATAAAAAAGTCCAATTTTCCAGCATTAGAATTAGGAAATTAGACCTTTTTTGTTACTCCACAAACGCGCCCGATTGTGGAAAAAAGCATATTTTAAACTGATAAATTTTAGCTGTTTCGATTATAAAAATTTCTACCAATAACGTGTCTATCAGATACATTTACAATAAATCTTTAACCTTATCTCTCATTCTGCTGACTAATACGATATTTGGTGATGTCCGGCTTAATTTAGATTGTACTTTATCTACAACTTTTCCAACTGATTCGTAACGCTCACCAGTTTTCTCAATCACTCTCCCGATTTGTTTGGTTATAAACCCAGAAAAAGGAATAGCTGTATTGGCAATTTCTTGTGTTAAGTCCAAACCTACACCCTTCACATCCCAAGAATCTAATCTTCTTTTGTTTCGTTCATACTGTTTAACACTTTCATTAAAATTACTCACAATAACATCAATCTCTTGGGCTGTTTTGTTATGCGTTAGATTACCTATCAATGCTCTAAACCTTCTTACTTCATTACCTGTAAACGTTTGAGCTAAATCAATCACAGGCACATGCTGGGCAATTGTTAGTAATTTCCCTGTCGCAATATTAGGAGTAGTTTCAATCTCTAGTTCCCAGTCTTGTTTTACACCTGAATATAAATATGCCAAATTCTCTTCATTAAACGTTAACGGACCTGTTGGACATAATACTGCCCCAGTTGCAGCTGCCCATTCAATTGAATTGGATGCTTGCATAATCTCAATAAAATAATCTTTACCAGATATGTTTTTAATCATACTACTTATAAATGGTCCTAATCCCACATTAAACGTGGCAAGCGCCCCCCTAACAGATAATAACTCATGCATTGAACTCCAGGAGTTAGATAATTCTTTTACCAAACCGTTTAACCAAACTCCTTCACCATTCATTCTCGATGCAAGAGATAGCAATTCCTGTAATATAGCTTGCTTTTCTTCTAGACTATTTGGAACAAATAAAAGAGGGTTCCTTATTTTCAAATCTGTAATAGTCTTACAAGCCAATTCTCTTGAAAGCATAATAGAAGAAGGGTCTATCGCAACAGCTTTTTCAAGTAAATCTGTTTTGTATCTAAAAATTGAATGTGGTAGTATAAGCTTTACCTTCCCTAGTTCAATTAACTTTATTAATTCTTCTTCTGTAACTCCTAAAGAATTAATAAAGTCTAAGTACATTGATTCAATAGGCAATATAATTTGTAGCTTATCAAATAATGTTAAATAGTTTCTAATATTCTCGGCAGTAGCCATTTGACCGTTGATTAGACAACTTGTTTTTTCTTCTCTTTGATTAGACTGAGTTTTATCATTTTCCGTGTCAGTAAACAATATCTCTTTATTATCTGACCAAATCTGCTCATCTGATTCCCACTTTTCCATTAGGTCTTTAGAAAAATTTTGATTTGAGAACCTACTCACAGAGATGGAAAAGGGGTCATGTTTACTTTCTTTTATCTGGACATTTAAAGATTGTTCGAAAATATAATTAATTTTTGCATTATCACCTATTAACTTGTGTAACGATAGTTCAAATCTAACTTGTTCTTCTTTTGACAGTTCCCTCTTTATTTTTACATCCAAAGTTTGATTATTGTTATTAAAATCTAACCAAAACAAAGGAAATTCCCTAGATAATAACAAAGACAATTGTTTATTTAAATCGAATATATTAAATGGATTACCTTTTAAATTTATTATTTCGGTATATGATCGTTCATTAATTCTAGATGCATTATTAGGTATTACATTTGATATTGTTACTGGACAACCTGCAACTCTTATTTCATTATTAAATACATCTTTTATACTTTTTCCATTTCCCTCGATTGCGGTTAAACCTGGATTTTCACAGTGGATAATATACTTATTTCCTACCCTGAATATGCCAGTTGTTTGTATATGTGGTTGTAAAAGTCTAAGTCTTTCATAACTATAAATTGCATAATTTTTTAGGTGATCAAGCAATTAAGTTTTCCCCTTTCTTTCACAAAATATCTTTTCATTCAAAAGGCCTTTCTTAATATTACCATTTTCATCTGCTTCAACTATCGAATTCCATTTATAACCTTAATTGGATATTTTATGTAATATTATATGGTAAATATGTAATTTATCTTGATAAATGTTATTCAACAATCTGGCCCGATTGCGGAACAAAATTAAAAAACGCCCTTTAATCAAAATGGTAACATGTTAATATTTTACACGCTAGATATATTTTACAAAACTCGTAGAATGTATAATGATTTAGATCATAACAATCATTTAAATTTAAACGATGAGTATTGATACGATTTTTTAAAAATAGATTATGGTAATACTGTTTTAAATGAAGTAGTATTTATGTTCCGTACTAAAGTTTCAGGAACAGAAGAAAACAAGGGAAACATTCTTATTGATGTTGTAAAGGAAGAAATTATTAATGCGATAAAAGTAGCTAAACACGCTAATTCTTTTATTCATTTTTTAGAAGATACAAATTTTATAGGCAATCGTTATAAAATACATTATTCAATAGAATTAGTGAAATATGATAATGAAATTTACAGTTCCATCTGCATAAACTGTAAAAATCAGCGATTGTATCATAATATTTCAAAAGAGGTATATGAATTTAGAGAGGTTAGATATTTGCTTTTCCATGAATATAATTATGAATCCATTAAAAACATATCGAGCTTAGTGCTAGCACCTGTTTTGGCAAAACAATTAGATTTCTTGTGGAACAAGGAGAGATATGAGGAATCAAAGGAAAAATACTTCCTTGATCCAAGAGGTTTAAACGCAGAAGATACATGGGAAATTATAAAAAGCAAAATGGAAGAAAAGCGCAAATATTGGCATGATAGATATGAACAGGCAATATTTGCACTCTCAAAAGAACCTTTAGAGTTTACCTACCTACCTTTACGCGATATAAAGTAAAATAATACATACTATAAAAACAACGTCATAATACTTATTAGGAAGAAGGTTATTTAACATTCATGTATTCATACATTCTCTTCCTTATAAGATCTCCATTTAAAAATCTGAATTATATCAATAAATTAATTCACCTTTCAGTTCTTCTACTGCACAACAAAGACATAAACTTGTTTCTCCAGTAGAAGTAAAAGACCAGCTTACCTCTCCACTAGATAGACATTAATATGTGTTGTTATTAATTAGTACTATCATACTCCCCCTCCTTTAAGGTAAAATGAGAATTTTACCCTATCACATTTAAGTTTCCATAATTACCTAATGATAATTGCAGACGATATTTTTCTGCTTTTATCATCCAAGCATATGCATCTTGTAAAACTTTTTTCTTGTTTTCTGATTTATTTAGCACTTCACACTGCAATATCTTTACTTTACAACAAGGACAAATATCTCTGATTGTATGGGCATTTACTGCTCCAATAGCATTGTTTTTTATATTAATGAAAAAGTATAGACAAAGAGAATGTTCTTCTATTGTAGTTATCTTCATTAGTGAAGTTCCATTCTCATTCCCAAAAGCACCATCTACACTCATATCTACTTCAACATCTTTGATATTTAAATTCACTGTTGGACTTGTCATTGCTTCCACTCCTTTAGATAAAACTCTTATTTCACTCAATTCAAAGAGCAATTATTCATAAAAAAATCTGAGTCTTATTATAAATAATTGCTCTTTTATTTAGCGTTGCTACTTCTTTCTATTAAATTAACAATTATTTTTTCTTGTAACTCTATTTTTTTAGCTTCATCATTTATGCTATTTGTTAGTTCGATTGCCACCATAGTATCTTGCGTTTTTTCTAGTTTTTCGTAAAAAAAGTTTAATTGTTCTAAGCTCTTTTTATAAACATAAAAATACATTCCACCTATTACCTCAAGTAGAACTGATGATACGATAGATATGGTAGACGCTGTAACATTTCCTTTGAAATACATAAACCATATGCCAATCAAAATTGTTATTAGTCCTGCAATTATTGCAATCATACTTGCTCTAAAGCTTTGTCTTGCTTGACTCTTGTTTATAGTATAATATTCCGTAGTCTGATTAAGATTTAATTGTATCGTATTAAATACGTTGTTTTCCACTTCGGAATCCTTGTCTTGGACTTTTTCTTTTAACTTTTCTCTTTCCACAGAAAGTTTCTCTAATTCAACATCAAACGGATTTTTAAAATCAATGGGATTTTTAGAAAAAGCTAATATTGAAGCTGGTATTAATATGATTGCTAAAAATATAGATGCAAAGATACCAATTGCAACTTGATAGTCTTCAAAATATTCTCTGTAAAATAAAATTGCAATAACAATACCTACAAGAAGTACTAATGATGCTATTAGTACAAAAATTCTAAGTCTCTTTCTACTTCTTAAGCTGTTGGTTAGCAATTCCATTAACTCTATAAAGACTCCATCGACAAACTTAAAATTAATCATGAACCTACACCGTCTCTTTTGCTAGTATTTTTAATTAATTTACAATATCCACCCTTATTGTCTATTTTGCCAATAGCCTTTAATATTGTAAGGACTCCAATAGTCTTTAATCATAGCGTTCTTATTCTTGTCCCTATAACCCTTGTCTATGGCTTCTTGGAAGTTCTCAGTTCGACACTCAATATCACAGATTCCTAGCTGCCCACGCTCGTACACTTGGAGACATTAGAAGCCGATATACCGCTACACATAACCTTCTGCTCTTCCTTCTTTTTTTGATAGTAATTCTACTTTAGCGAAAATAATCATCCCTGTTATTTAACTGCAAAACAGAAAATTATTTACTTCTTCAATCAAGCTATTATTGTTGTGTTCCAAGAATAGTAACTTATGATTCTCTCTTTGATATTTATACATAGTTTTTTCATTGGTAGAGCTATGGGTAAGAAAATTTAGCATAATTGAATTAAAATTATTTACTCTAATATTATCAATTCGTTTTAAATCTTCCTTTATAGCTGAATTGCTCATCTTATTGACAGCTTTCATTGAGACTACTACTTGGATATCGTTATTTTTATAAATTACCAAATCAGGTATATTATAGCTTTCTATCCCATCTACTCGAACTTGTGGCTTAATAGAAAAGCCTTCCTTATTTTCTATTAAATATAAAAACATCCTATTAGCAAGATATTCACTAATTCCAGTAAGGTTTTCAGAAGTCCCACATCTTTCTTTGTGGATTCTTAAAAAAGACTTATAAAATTGAGAATAGTCGTTACAAGTGAATTTATTTATATTGCTTTCAATATAGGAATCCAGTTGATCAAACCATAATTTCATAAAGTCCATATCTGTACCCCTTTGTATAAAAAATAATTATTATTTAACCAACTCTACATCAGCTGCTTCTTTTTCTAGATCTTTCAGTAAGAAATCCAATTCTACGATAGTTTGTAATGCGTTAAACAACCTTAAAGTATCTACTTGTTTCCAATTCTTCGGATCATCACGTCCGTGCAATACCCAATCTCGGTTTATCATTGGTAAACGAATTGGATTATTATCGAAATCACCAAATGCAAATGCTTCACTTAAAAACTCTGCCACAGAAACATAAAAAATGATATATACGCTATTGCTGTCAATATCTTGTTGTACCTTCTTGTATTTAGTCCTTAAAGAAATTCTTTTATTATGATTTAAGTATTTTTGATATCTCGGTGAAATAAGAATATTAGAAATATTTTCAATGATAATGAATAGATTAGGAATTACGATTAAGTAATTACCTTTTTCGTAATTTTCAAAGCATTGTTCAAGAAGTTCTTTCCAGCCGTTAATTAATTCATGTTCAAGTATATTTGTTTTTATAAATTGAAATTCTTTTTCTTTTGAATAAAAAGTCTGAAATGAAGAGTCTATTACCGCCTTGTCCTCAATTTGTGATAGCTCAAATATTTCTTCAATATCCATATTCATTGGAATAGTCCAGCCTTTTCGAGCTAATGATTCTGCTGCTTCTTTCCATTCTTTTTCGAGACCTTGCAAATCTATATTTTGCAAAGGTTTTAATGCTTCTTTTAATAATTGAGAGTACTGTTTGCCAAGATCGCTAAATAATTTAATTAGATCAGCAAATATATCAGATTTAAGAAGTTTCATGTTTTCTTCTTTGTATTTTTCTGCGATCCACTTTTTCTTCTCTTCTATATTCACGATATTACCCCTTTGTATAAAATATAGTTTTTATTTAATGGTCGTCACGCCTGTAACGAGGTTTGAGCACGCATTGAAGAGCGCCTTCAATTGCGATTCTTCTATGATAGCCTACGCATTCAGTCCAATATATTCGAACATCACCTTGAATTGATTTGAAGAACTCTCTGCTAGTCTTTTTTTCTAAAAGGTATAGCTTTTTAATATGTCTATGCAATCTATCGCGTATCCAACCTTCACCTACATACAAAGCTTCCTCCGCAGTAAGATCGACAAATACATATAATCCTCGCTTATCTTTAGGGACAGATTCATTGATTTTTCTTCTTAATGGTAGGCCTTTCGTATACTTTTCATTCTCATTATATTTAAAAGTGATTTCGAAACAACGCCATAGTGAATTTGAATCAAGTGGCAATAACGAATTACTTACCAGGGTTTCTTTAAGGCTGTTATCAAATTGAATGATGTCTAACATTAAAACTACTCCTTTAAATAGAATAAAACGAGTTTCCTATATTATATATGTAACTTCATCCGATGTATAAAATTAATTTTTTATCCAGCCTCTTTTGATTGTAGATAACATATCATTTAGTATTCTATTCATTTCTTCTACTACAATTTTACTATTAGGCATTAATATATTAAAACCTATTACTTTTTTCTTTTTGGTATGTTCCCAACCACCCACAATAGCTTCAACCTGGTAATGTTCCTGTATTTCGTATATTAATGAATATAATAAATTTTGTTCGTTAGATAAGAAATAACGGTCATTTACCATCAAGTATTTATCTTTAGATTGAGAAGAACTTTTATAAGATATATCAAATAGTTCTTCTCGGCTAGATTCAATACTCATATAGGATCTAGCTTCAACACTATTCATTTTTTTATAAATGTCTCCATTAATATAGTAACGGTAATTTATATTCTTTATTGATTCCTCAACCTCAGAGATTGCTTGTTGTTTATATTGAAGCAATATTTCATCTGTTAAGTCTTCTCTAGCTATATCAATCAATTCATCTTTAAAGATATTATAACTAATATCAGCTGCAGACGATGAAATTTTTGAAGATATATAATCAATATACTTAGAAATAGAGGCATCAGATACCTCGAATATGAATTCACTGTTCTTTCTGGTTGGAATTACTTCTATAAACGGTATATCTTCTTCATCAAAATATTGAACTTTCACATCTTCGTTTGCATGTGTTACATAAACCTCTATTACAAATGGTTGAAAATCGTCATATTCGTCTTTAACTACAACGTCGGCTATAGAATCCCCTACCCATTGCTCAACTTTAGCAAAACTCTTTTTGTAAAACTTCAATATATCTAATAATGATATCTCGTAAGAATCTATATTAATGGCCCTTAAAAATTCTTTGTATTTCTTTTTAAAATAACTTAAATCAATTTTAAGCTTTATGTCTTCTTCTTTATTTATCTTATTAACAAGAAAATGTTTCGCTTCGAAATGTAAGAGGGTTTCACGAGATATAGTACAATCGTTTCCAGGTTTATGACTAAAGTGGTGTTCTCTTTTATTCCCTTTTTTAAAAATTACGTCTTCATGACAGTGTGGACACCTATATTTAATATTTTTATATAGTCTATCTTCAATATGTACGATATTTGTTCCACACAAGGCGAAGTTAAGTTTTACACTCACCCAGACGCACTCCCTTTCTATAAAATTGAATTTACATATTATTATCTCACTATAAATAATAACATATATTTCTTTTTCTAACTTTCTATACTCTTGCATATCCCTATACAAAAAGGGGGCGAAGTATTCAAATACAAGTTATGGAAGCTATTATTTCAATTGTTAGAACCTATTGGGGGTTTTAATTATGAAAGGTAGCGTATTAAAAGATAAAAAAAGAAGCACTTGGTATTTTTCTTTTGATTTAGGAAAAGACCCATTTACAGGAAAAAGAAGACAAATAAAAAGACGTGGATTTAAGACTGAAAAAGAAGCAGAAAATGTACTAATTAAAGTTCAGGCTGAAATGTTAAATGATGAGTTTCTCGACTTAACACAGATATCCTACTCTAAATATCTCGATGAATGGTTTGAAGAAAGACGGATTTATCTCCAGAAGTCAACCTATGAAATTCACTCCATCTACTGTGAGAACATTATAAAACCAAGATTTGGACATTTTCAATTACAAAAAATTGAACCTATTCATATTCAAAAGTTTGTAAATAACCTAGTAAATGAAACAGCTTACTCACCTCACACTATTCATTTAGTATTTCGAATAGTAAGCTCGTCATTAAAGAAAGCTAAAACAATGAAATTAATTAAAGCTAAAAGCAGATCATATCTCTGTGAAGGCTCTGCTTGCTGATTTCGGAGACTTAATACATATTGCAAAGGTTAATGATAAATATGTACTGATGATTGAGGCGGATTCGCTTACGTTTGAAAAAGGGTTCTCCCTTATTGAGTTTTTGAAACCTGATGAGTTAGAGAAGGTAGTAGAACGGATTGCAAGGAAGTCGTGATTTGAGTAATGAATCAAGTGGGATTAAATAAAATTTATGATTTCGAACGTTTTAGTGACCAAAATGTGACCGCTCGTGTTTATTAAAAAACTTGTGATTACAGTATTTTCATTAGATATAGTGACCGCATTTGTGACCAAAAATATGCTCTTAAAGCTGTGGAAGGTTTCCTTTAATTATGTAGGATTTAACTTTTAAATTAAAAAGACAGTGAACTTAGTAAGAGTTACTAGCTGTCTTTTTTGATTTAAGCTTCTTTGGTTTTGAAGACTGTGGAGGACACCAGTACCTCATTCTCAGTTTCAAAATACCGTTAAATCGACATTTTCAAACCTACCAAAACAGATTTCTATTAAATTCTGATACAGTTTTCGTTCAACCCCTACAGATTTATTATAGTTATTAGTTCATATTAGCGTTAATTATTCATTCACTTATTAATTAAAATCTGCTTTTATTTAATCTCAGTCACATCAAAATTTTCGTACAAAAAATCCTACTACCAATATGGGAGGTAGGATTAATTCTGAGGTATTTTTACTGGAACTTTTTTGCTTCAATTCTTCTAGTTTTAGCCATAACTGCATCAGTTGTTAAGAACATAGCAGCAACGCCTCCTGCGTTTTAAAGTGCAGAACGAGTAACTTTTGTTGGCGTATCAAAGTTTCAAGCCGTTTTCCGTTCACAATTATTGTGCAACTACTACTTCTCAATAGTTTTTGTTGTGGAAAACCAGGACAATGCTAAGCATAATTGCTCTTCTTTCCTTACCGTTTTCTCTGATGTTGATAGCCCTATCACCACATATTGACAACCTTTGTCATTGTCGTAGTAATCCTCCAGTATTGTATTATTTAATGATAAAGTATTATTCAAGAACTTCTCAACTAATTGTTCTGTTACATGCAATGCAGTATATTTAATTCTTAGAAGTGGGATGTTATTGCTAATACAATATTTATTCTTGATCTGGTCATGTAGTTGACCTCTTATAAATTTATCTTCTCCACCCCAGTTGTCTTCTAGTAGAAAATGCTGTCTACCATCGAATTCAACTAAAACCGCTTTTTCTCCTATAGTCAATAAGAAATCAAATGGTAATTTATTCTTGTCTCTACAATTGTTAAATGTAGCTTCCCTCTTATACTTATAGAAGCTTTCGTCTAACCACTTTGCTATTCTTTTTTCTCCTTCTGAAGAACTGCATCTAGGACATCTTCTTCCATTCAGGAAATTTGAGGGCTTTACTTTATATACAGTGTTACACTCATTATGTTTCATTAATATTCTTTTTGATGCACCAGTGTATTCGCTCACAACCATATATTCATCTTGGACTAGTTCATGAACCTCTTGCTTAAACTGTTCTGTTGTCTTCATGACATTACCTACACATTCGCCACATCTCTTTCCACTTAGGAAGTTAGATGGATAAACATTATATTCTCTATCACACTTATTGTGTCTCATTTTTATTTTCTTGTTATTGTTCTGGTACTCGCCTAAAACTTCATACTCTTCTCCTACTAATTTATATACTTTTTCTTTGAATTGTTCAGTAGTTAATCTTTTGCTTTCAATGTAACACTTTCTACAGCCTTGACCATCCAAGATACCTAGAGGAAAAGTTTCATACGTGTTGCCACATACATTATGTTTAACTGTTACTCTATCATTAACAGTATTAAAATAACTTAGTACGCTATATTCACATCCATATCTATCATACATATCTCTAACAAACTTACGATGACTAATTCTACCTTGCTTACAGTGGATACAACCTCCTCCCCTATTAAGGAAATTGGCAGGTTTAACCATACTTGAGCGACCACATTTATTGTGTTTAATTTTAATACTATCACTATTTCTTATGTATCGACCTAGGATGATGTATTCGTCACCTACTAAATCATAGACCTCTTGAACAAATTGCTCATGAGATTTTGCTAAATTTCTCCCCTTGTTAATTACATTGCATCTAGGACATCCATTGACTAATCTACTTGGGTTTGTATCAGCTAGATACTCATGATTATCGCAAAGTTCACAGTTATGTCTAATCAGTACCCTTGTATGTGAGTCTACATATTGACCTATAACCACATAATCATCACCGAGCAATTCTTTTACTCTTGCCAAGAACTTCTCATGATTCGCTTTCGTTTTTGCCATTTCTTTACATCTAGGACATTTTTTACTACTCAGAAATTTACTAGCCATAATTTTAAATTCATGATTTTCACACAAATCACTACTATGTCGAATCCCTATATCTTTCGTTGAGCCATTGTATGTACTGATAACAGTAAATTCATCTCCGACCAACTCGTGTACCTCTTGAACAAATTGTTTATGAGTTTTAGTCTGCTTCAAGTTTTGCTCTTTCTTTCTGCATATAGGACATCTATAGCCACTACCTAAAAACTGATAAGGAACAAATAGATGTTCATTGTTTTCACATTGACTAGAATTATGTCTAATCATTATCTTTGTATCTGCATTAACATATTGACCTAGAACTGTATATTCATCTCCAACCCTCTCTTTTACTTCTGCAATAAATTCTTCATGTGTTTTCTTTCTAGCCAAAACTTTTTCTCTCCTTGCTATTAAGCGATATCAATCACCCTACTAAATAAAACATTTGCGGGAATGGAGCTTGACCTCGCAAGGTTTACTAATTGCTATCTTCCTCTTTCGTATCCCTTCACCTTTCCTGTTTTCTTATCTTTTTTGATGCTTCCTTTCATCATTAAGAGTCTCCTTGGAATCCTTAACTGTGCTGTATATGGTGATTTAATTATAGCGGATATCTCGGTTTTATAGACTATAATTTTGTTTCAGAATATCTTCCCTATATGAAAAGGCTCCCTTCGCAGGTTCTTCGTCAACCTTTTCGACCTTAGTCGGGTTGGACGTTTCCTCTTCTCCTTTCTCAGTTTCAACAGAGTCGTGTTTCTTATACAGCTCGTAGTTTGCTTGTTCTTTCGTAGAGCAAGCGCTAAAGATTGACGTTGTAGCCATCCCTGATAAAACTACTTTCTTCAATGACTTCATAGTAATTCCTCCAGTGTTGTTTAATGCATATTAATCAATCTATATTAATTTCATTATATATATGTGGTCACAAATGGTCACATAACTTACAATAACCATTGCTTTTTTAATAGAATTTCATTTATATAAACTCGTAAAAATGCCTTTAAATCAACATTTCTCCCGTAGCTCAGCAGGGAGACCGCCACCTTGAAAGGGTGGCGATCGTGAGTTCGAGCCTCTCCGGGGTCATACATTGGTCGTAAGCCGCGTAAGATTAACGTTTGATGCGTTTTTTATTTTTCGTTGAATTGACGCAGGGTGGCGGTCAGCTGCAGCGGGTAGTTATACGTCTCTTCTCTCGTTTTCACTAAAGACATAGGAGGTGTTTTTTTATGACATCTAATAATGAAAGAACCGATTCAAAGCGTAAAAGGAAACGTGTGAAGAAAGAGTTAAGAACATTTACCACACAAACGATTGACGATTTATTGGAGAAATTCTACCATGCTAAGGTTGCTGAAGGACGAGCTGAACGTACTTTACATCAGTATAGGGAAAACTTTCGATACTTCACATATTTTCTCGACTACAAAGTTATTAACCGAAATGTCGATACAATTACGACTGTTGTAATCTGTAATTACGTAGTATTTATGAAGAACGAGCCGATACAATTTGAAGACCATAATTATAAAGCAAATGATTGCAAAAAGGTAGGTCTCTCCCGTTCAACAAAAGATCTACTGGAGATTATCGAGCGGATCAAAGAAAAAAATGCGGGCTTGAAGTCCGTTACAGAAACGTGGTTAGACACATCAAGTGAAAATCCGATGAATGAATTTCTACTGACTGTATTCTCAGGACTTGTACAATTCAAGCGTTCTATGATTAAACAGCGGTAAAAAGGCTCATAAGGCGTTGCAGGCAATCGAATGGTACAAAGAAGGAAAATCAGTGCGGGACATATGCAAAACACTCACAATCGGCACAGGAACTTTATACAGACTATTGGAGCGTGAAGGGTTACGTTGATGGTTAAGTGTTTAATAACTCCTATTAAGCGGCAGTATACATTAATTGATTGTCCTTGCCAATTAAGGCAGGGACTTTTTGACTTCTTGACGACCTCATCAGTATCCCGAAATATATTCTAACAAATAAATATAAAACTCAATCCTTTATTAACTAAATTCACTTCACTAAAGAACCAACATAAAATCAACCTATTAGTAATTAATTAAATCAACCCGTTAAAAATATTGTTTAAAAGCCAAAAACGTAAATATTGCTTTCTTAATAATGTATGTAGTATCCTATAAAAAAGAAGGAAATCAACCCATTAGATAAGGAGCGATTGAGATGTCTGTTTTTAATTTTCTCGTTACGAAAAAAAATATTAAAGGAAAAGAAATCGCAAATGCAGTAGGAGTTTCTAAACAAACCGTTAGTGAGTGGATAAAAGGAAAACCTATTCCTGAGGACCACCAAACTACTATTGCCAATATGTTAGGAGTACGATTACAATTCATTGGCAAACAACTCTCCCCTATAGATTTTGGAGAAGATTTTAATGAAGAGACGCTTAATTCAGTAGAAAGAGAAATTATTAAAGAAGCAAATTCCAACATCGAAACTTACCTTCCTCCAGTTACTTTGCAACCTGCAGGAAAAGCTGATGACATCGTATCAGCAAACCTAAAGCAAACTATCTATCGCAAAGTCTCTCTTGAAACTCTAGAACCTTATATAGATCAAAAGACATTCAATGACATTTCCAACACGTATGGTTCATCTGGTTTTCATTGTTGGGGAACAACACTTTATCATAGAAGCAAATTCCTTCGTATAACTGCTGGTTCAACTGTATTATTCTGCGGTGATGGGATGGCATATTTTTCAGGGGTTATCACACATAAAATCGAGAGTAAAGGATTAGCAGAAAAACTATGGAAAACAAAAACGGGCAAAGAGCCTTTTGAGTTGATATACCTAATTCAAGATTTAAATCCACAAGAAATAAAGATAAAAGAATTAACAAAGGTCATAGGCTATAACAAAGACTTCATCCAATCTTTCACTGTACTAGATAACGAAAAAAGCGCAAAAGTCTTTAATTACTATGATTTACAAAGTAATTCGTTCCAACCCGCTATCAGTAAACTCGCCTTTGAAAACGAGCTAATAAAATTCAACGGGGACTTAGATGTAAATCAAAATCAAACAGGACGCTTAGAACAATTTCACCTTCGAAAGCACCTACTTAATAATAGTCCAACTGGTGTATGTGCATGCTGCGGAGAAACTATGGGTGCAGATTTACTTGTCTGCAGTCACATAAAAAAAAGAGCAGCTTGTACGTTGGAGGAAAAAAAAGACTATAACGTCGTCACCCTAATGTGTACTTTAAACGGTTGCGATAAACTTTTCGAGCTAGGGTACATAGGTGTAGGGTACGACGGCCGTATCGTCACTGTGGATAAAAATAGTTCGCACACTATAACGAAGGATCTTTCAAGACGATTAGCGCATTTAAAAGGAAGAGCTTTCCTGTCGTGGAACGCTAATAACTCAAAATTCTTCCAGTGGCATTACGAGTTTCACAAATTTCCAAATAAATAGTATTTCCAGCCATCGGAGTAAATAGCCATGTTCTTTTCAAATATACGTGTCTGAACATGTTGCCAAAGTAAATCTAGTAATTAACGCTTCGCCCTTACCGATTACGGTAGGGCTTTTTTGTAGTCAACACTCATTTTATGTAATATATCCAACGTCATACTGTTAAGTGTTTTTACTTTACAACAAATCCGAAACAATTGATCAAACGCTTGATGCATCTAGGCTTTAGAATGTAAATTAAAGGCTAAACGGTCCCCCTCGATATTTTGGGCATTGACGTTTTCGGACAGGCTACACCAAGTATTTCATCATTCTTACGGATTTTCATACTACGCCAATTGCTTCTATAAATTCTCCCCATAACTTCTCAATCCTTAAGATGTACTCTGCCTTTTGTGGATGTTCTAATTCGATTGCATCGGTTATGTGACCGTAAAGACGCTTTCGGCTCATAGATTAACATACCCTACAACAATGTAATAGACTTACTACTGTCCTGTCCGCATAGTACCGTATATAATTTAAGACGTGTTAACGTAATAAGCCAGCAATACGCTTCGCTCCATTGCTCGGCTGAATACCGCTGTGCAGCAGTATTCACATAAAATATAATCGATAGTACTTTACCAGCTGTTACTGAAGCTGATAAGCTGATAGTACAGGACCGAACCGTTGAGCTGTTAAGCTCTTTAGGTGAAGGTTATTACGCTATTACGTTTTATATCTATCTTTCTCTTAAGAGGAAATGCCTGTAACCATTGATACGACTGCGTTTCCAAACGTTTATAGCACGTTTCATCTGCTAGAAAAAAGAACGAGAGGAAATAGCATCCCTCCCGTCAATCAGTCCTATAGTTCGTTATTCAACCATTTTATTAGTAATGCACGCATCCTGCGACTTGGAACGTAGATTTGGACAGGCTTACCTTCTCTTACTGCTGAACGAAATATCCATTGTAGTAAATCTGATAACGCCAATAAATCCTCATCGATCAGCACATCATGCTATGGAAGAAGTGTTTTTCAATCGGGTTCATATAACGATTCAAACAGAAAGCCAGAACGGTCTTGTGCTTGTATTTGTTAGTGGCACGTAAATTAAACGCGGTGAAACACGCTTTACCGATTGAATCAGGGTTATCTTTCTGTTCTTCTTGCTGAAGCCTTTTCTCTTTAGCTTATGCATGACATCCTTGAACGTTGTCCAAAGTATACTGTCCGCCTTTGCTTTCTGTACATTTCTGAAATAGTTATATAGATTGTCTTTCAACTGCTTAACCTTAGTAGCGTTATGTTTGTTTCCAAACCAACTTTTCGACAATGCAGTATCTTTGTCGCCAATCTCATTCAGTTTGCCATCATAAATCTGAATCAGTTCTTTCAATTTTGAACGTTCTTCTAAAGTTTCTGATTTCGGGACAAGCTCGTATCTATCCACTTCTTTAATCACTGCATAGTAATCGTATTGAATACCATGTAAGTCATAATTATAACGCTGTAACTGTCCGTCAAACAAATAAGTCATAATGTACACTTGTTCAAACAGGTTGAAAATCTTCGCAGGAAAATTCCAAACGAATGCAGCGTTGTTTACAGCGTAAAGATCACCTGCTAAAGCATAGTCTCTAACATTATTATATTTTGCATCCAACTTCGGATCAGATATCCAAATAACCTGACTGGTGTCGACATCAATTTTAATTAAGTCACTGGACACTAAAACGGGAATGTCATCCCTTCGTAAACCTTGTAGCTGTAAAACCACTTCCATCACCTCATCAATTATCAGCGTATAATTCTCCCGTCGCAATAAATCCATTAATTCTTCATCTGCCATAGCGAATAACGCGTGAGTTGTCGCAATATCACGTCCATTAGCGATTAAACGCTTCAACGATTCTAATTTCATTCCTGATCCGTGCCGATTTTCCGGCTCTTTAAAGTCTCGATTACTTACTTCAGATTTAATACGCTGAACTTCTTCAAGGAACGGCGTGACGTAAATAAATTTTTGGCTTATGTCTGCTTCCCGCATTAATTGAATCGCATAACTCGTCTTGCCTGTCCCCATCATGCTATCGATTATTTTTACTTGGTTGCTCATTTCGTCTCCTCCATGTTATTTCGAATAAATAGACAGTTCACCGTTCCATCGCTATGAACAACCTATGAAAAGACCACCTATGTGTGTTACATAGCTGACTGTTTATCCTCAAACTTTGCTCTGTTAACGTAATAAAACGGACCTTCCTCAGCACCTGCATCAATAACTCTATCTCGGTCTTGCTCCAAATCCTTCAATCTATGCCTTAACGTTTCTTTCTTGATACCGAAATACTGCGCAATCTGTTCTAACGACATACCGATTTGATACCAAACGCCCATCTCTAAGTATGTAATCGCAGGAAACTGCCAATGCTGGCGATACCGATCTATTTTGTGCTGGTTGTTCTGCTTTTGCGTACCTAAAATTAGATGATCCGGATTCACGCAAGGAGAAATTTCACAAGTATGGCACACCTCCAACCCCCTCGGAATATCGCCTTTGTGTAATTGATACGCTACTCTATTTGCCCGTTTTGTTTTGCCATTTACATTAAATTGCCCGTATCCGTCTTCATTACGATAAGCAGTCCAATTCCAACAACCGTTCTCATCCTCAATCCATTTCGCATCAAATCGTTCTTGTACCGTTGGACTCGGCTTTTCAACGCTCTTTACGTATTTGCCAATTGTGTCTTTGGATTCACCAACCTTCTCGGCTAATTGCTTCTGTGTCCCTTCACCTGTTGCGTATAATTCCCGTACCTGTTATTTGCTCCTCTGTTAACTTCCTCTTACGTTGTTTATTCATCTCAATTTCCTTTCTATTAATGACTTAGTAGATTTCTAACACTTAATTAGCGTTTAAAAAGGAGAAGTAACGTCTCTTATTCCCCTAACTTACTCTGTAGACATACGATATCCATTAAAACGGAATCCATAATACCAACAGCCCGTTTAAATCGTTTGATGAAATTGGGTGTAATTCGTTTGCCCCTATTCTCGATTGCAGACACCAAACTTGTACTAACGCCCATTCGTTCTGCTAATTCTGATTGATTAATGTCCAGAAACGCCCGTACAACTTTAACTGTTGTTGCTGTAACCATCGAATATTCACCTCCAATCGTTTATTAAGTTGTCTTACACTAATTAAATCCGACCCTAATTCGTTTTTGTAACGGAGAAATCAAAAATAGTGCAAAAAAAGAAGCCACATATGTGACTTCCTAACTACTGAGGAGAGACATCTCGAAAATTAAAAATATCCTGTAATTCGATCATTTACAACTGTTTTGTTTTTGTTCTTCAATGCTACTATGACTTCATCACGCAGTGGCATATCTTCAAATATCCAGTAAAACCAATTTGCAGTTTCTAACTGTTTCTTTCTTTTTCTGTACTCTGCTACTTCATTCGGTTGCATGTCCCTTAATGCATCATGTTCTTGAAACATAGCATCTTGTAACTTTTTAGCTGATAAAGATAGACTAGCCTGTAATACATCTTGCGTGCATTGATTCGTTTTCATGAAATGTATGTTTAGTTTGTGGCGATCTTCTCCCCACGTTTTACGTCTTATTCTAAGCATAGCTGTATGCTCTAAATGTTGAAAACTATGGCAATATGTACATAACAATGAAAGTTCCACTAACTTTAATACAATTTTATTTTCATCGTATTCCCACTGTTCATGAACTTCAAGCATACCTGTATCTTCTGGTTTAAAACCACATACAGAGCATCTACGATAATATTTCTCTAACATAACCGTTCTAACTTTATCCCAATTCTTTTTACCAATACCCTCTCTCACTGACCTTTTTTGAGCATATCTAGGCATTCGTTTTACTATTTTTAATGACAGCTGCTCAACGATTGCTTCATATTCACTTAAATCTTTTATTTTAGGATTTTTTCTTTTATAAATAATGCAACCCATTTCTTTTAAATCTTTTTTAATTGTTACTACTGACACCTCACATTCAGCAGCTAAAGAAGAGATTCCTACTTCATCAATTACTCCAAATGAATTATTCACCATATGCCTACTGTTTATTAACTCTATACGCCCTTGTTTGTCCATTTCTTCATTTCCCCCTCTAAAGTCTTAATCTGTGTCTAGCTATATCACCTTTACCACTATCATAGTTATCCATAATTGTCTATATTTTCATCTATCTTAGTTAGTGATGTTTTTTGTTAGTCAGACTTCATAATTTTTTCACGTTTCTTCGATTCATTCTTAAATAAACTCTTGAAAAGCCGGATTAAATTCCCACTTCTGATCACTTATTAATTCTATGGAATAAAGTATCACTTCCATTAACAAATCCATAACTTACAAAAAATTATTAATCTATTTAAAATACTCTACCAATAGAAAAGATTTAACTTTAATTATACAAAAGTTTTTAAATAATTGTTTAGAGTACAAAATGAAAAGCCAATTACTGGTAATCTATGGTAACAAAAACTTATAAATATCAATTAAGAATTGAGAATGAACGTTCCGCGAAATAGAACAAAAAAACGGTATAGTGTTAAATATCATATTCGAATATCATAAAAATAAAGGGGGAGGTTCACCTATGGGATTATTCGATAAATTTTTCGGGAACAAAAAGAAAAATGAACAAGAAGAAAATAAAAACTCTTTCGGAGAAATGAGAAAGATGATAGTCAAAACAAAAAAAGATGAACTGGAAGAAAGTGAAAACAAAAATATCGGACGAGTTATTTCTATCAACCTCACACCAAACTACGAAGATAGAAATATTACAATTTCTTCTTCTCCTGTTGGCGTATCTACTGAAGGTACCGCGAATGATTTTTATGTATATGAATGGTTCATAAAAAAAACTGGCGAAATTTTTTATGTGGGCAAAGGACGGGGTAATCGTTATAAAGAATATCACGCAAGAGCTTATGTAGCTGAAAAAATTCGCGAACAATACGAAACTGACTCTCGTTTCGTTGCAACTGGATTAACAGAGGACGAAGCTATTGAGCTTGAAAGTAAAGAAATGGCTAGAGTGTTAAACGAAACAAACAATAGATTAACAAACCGGATAACCCCTTTATTTGTTAATCGTGATAATGGTTATTCTCGCAGTCCTAACACACCCGAATTAAAATTTGAAACTGCTCCTGTGTTGTTTTCAAATGAAATTGATGAACATTACTTCGGGCAAAAGTCTAGAACGTTTGATAAAGTAGAAGAGAAAAATTTGAAAGCTGTTGTATTCATCACACGCAATATGCGAGATGAAATCAGCATAATCTACGGCGGAAACCTAGAGAAGTATCTAGATGAAGTGAATACTCTACTAACAGAAAACGGAAAAAAAATACTAAAGAGCAAATACGCTAAGTCCGTTAGTGCATGGATATATGTAGGCGACGATGAAGTCCAAAACTATGAGTTAGACCAACAACAAGCCTTAGAGAAATTAGGTAGAAACGTACCTACCTATCATCTGATTGATGTTTGGAAGTTTCTAAAAGAACAATACGGCGAAATTGTAGCAAAAGAGAGTGGACCTTCTTCTATTAACCCTGTTCACTCACGAGTACCTTTATCTGAAATAAAAAATCTACACAACTGGGGCCGAGGTTTTGACGAGGGTATGCCGTACTGGGAAAAAGGAGATAAAGAACGTAAGGCGAGCAACTTAGAAAAAGCTATTGAGTTGTTCGATAAAGCAAGATACAACGGCTACAACGCACCTGCGCTATACACTTCGTATACTATGGCGTTTCGGAAATTGAAAGATTATGATAACGAAATTGCTATCATAGACGAGTGTATTGAGCGTTTACGTACCGAAAAAATAAATGTGAACCAAAATGTCATTATCGGCATGAGAGACCGTCGAGCAAAAGCATTTGAATTGAAACAAAAGCAAAAGTAAAAATACAAAAAAGAGACCCCCTTTCAAAGTTAAGTAGCTCAAATAACGTGGGAAGAACTTTACTTTGATTGTAAAATAGAAGATTTATTCCAATTCGATAAAACTAGGGAGAAATAAATTGGTTTAAAAACGGTAAAGAACGCTCTTTACCGTTTTTTATCATTTATCGCGAGAAACTCCCCGCTTTAACGTTAGGAAGTAGCAAGAGACATACTTACTAAAACTTGAACACTCGTTTGAACCATGTATCTTTTTCTTTACTCGTTATGACCATTGTTGCTATTTTACCTAACATATCTGTTAATCCGCTTTCAAATTCTATTGTTTCATCATCTGCGTCTGTATAAGCATGAACAAACTCATGAATTAAAGTTCCAGCATATGCTTCAACACTTTTCAATTGGCTTCTTTTTATAATAATCGTACGGTCCGATTTATCCCATAATCCTAGCGCATCTGATCCAGTAAAGCCATCAGGTCTCATGGTTTCAGAAATCTTGATTGCCTTTACAGGTTGTATATTTTTCGGAAACCATCCTTGAATCACATGTTTTAACTCATGAATTTCCTTTTCTTTTTTACTTAATTCTTTTTCATCTACAAATTTAAATTCAAAACTATTATTCCAATGCACTGAATAGTAATCCAAATTCACGATTTCATTTCCAGAAATATCTTTTGTTTTAGATAATTTGAGTGCAAGCGTTTCTGGTATGGTAACAATTCTATGCCCTTCATCTTTCGCGTAATTGATATATTTACTGCCCCCGATTAAGTCATCCGAGGTTAAAAACAATATTTTTTCTTTCGAGTTTAAAATCTTACATGCGTGCAGTTGCACATCTATCCATTGTAGCTCATCATGAGAGTTACCTTTTTGAATTTTTTCAAGATCACTAACCAATTTTTCTGCAAATACAGATCCAGTACATGCCAGTAAGATGGATTTCATTCGATCCGAATACGCACTTCTTCCTACATTTGTTCTTTCTCTGTTTAACGATTTTAAAAGTTTTTTAGTTGGTGAGGTAATATTGTAGGAAAAGAGCAAATTTTCTTCCTCAGCTACGCAAAGCCCATTCACATAAATGCGAGATTCCTTGTTATCCACTTTTTCGAGTAAAGCGCCATATTTTGTTTCTTCAATCACTTGTTCTCCTGAATATAACAAGAAAAAGTCTTTTGCTTTTTCAATATCTGAATCTTGCAGCCCTCCTAAAATAAATTCGGTCCCAACCATATTGCGATCTGAAGGTTCCTGAACGATTGCATGCAATGTCGTAATATCTGCAAATCCTTCTTTCGATAACTTTTTAATTGTAATATCATTATGCTGAGATTTTATTAATACATGTATGTTTCTTCTATCAAAAGTTGCCAAAGCGTCTTTCAATCCGACTCCAAATTTTCCAATTACTTTTTCGACATGTATCAACTTTTCTTTATTTTCATTTTGCGTTAAGTGATTATGTTTCAGTCCTCTTCCGTAATCTTTAATATGCCATTTTCCATTATCATCTTTCCATATGATCGGTTCTTTTGTTTCACTTAAAATAGATTCATCCAATGCATTCGCGATGATTTCCCTTAATGCATGTGCTACAGTCCAATGTTCCAAAACTTTTTCAATGTTTAAGTCGAATTTCTTCATCATTGTACACCTTTTCCTCTTTGACATGATTCTTTCTTATGAATTGTTTCTTTATTTTATATTTCACATTTTATAATAATAGGGTTTATTATACAAAGTTAAGACCACGACACTCAAATTATAAAAGCAAAAATGAAAAAAGTTACTTTGATATCAAGTAAGCAGTGCTTCCTATAAGAAAGAAGTAGTACCCACAAAGGAATTAATTTATGTGTTGATCCACTTGACTTCATATAGAAAGATGAGGTAATGGAAAATAAAGCAAATGCATTCGATACAGTGTTTATGTATAATCATCATCTTTCTATCTAAAAATCAGACTTTATTATTGTATCTAATTCTTTTTTAATACCGCTTTATCGCTATCTGATAAATTTTGAAGGACATTATTATTTAACTGTAATGTGACACAGGTAAAAGAACAATCTTTATATGAGTCTAGTAAAAAGAAATGTTTCATAACATACCCGTTACATAACAACTACTTAATTTAAATAAGAAAACTCTTTTTAAGGATACCTAATTTTTTCTACTGAATTCTCCCCTCTACAACATTTATACTGTGCCTGCTTGTTCCGCATTTTGTAATTATCTAATTGAAAAAGCAAACAAAGTTGGTATTGATTTATCATAAAAGCAGTTTAACTGCCTCAAGGACGCTCTCATACAATAGCGTTCTTTTTTTGCCCTCGTCCACTTCCCCTAACTCCCAAGTACCTTGTCCTCCTCTGTATTATCAGTAAGTCGTCTCGTTATTTTCGTTTAAACTTTGCGTCTGCCTTACTCCGTTCCCCATCCACTTACACTTCGCTTAGTTAGCAGCAGTCACTTCCGTTATCCACTTTTCGTAGACAGTGGTGTTATTTTTCGTTTTTCCTTAATATCTGATACTATGCTCGCACTCTATCCTCAACTATTAATAGTGTACATACATTAATCACTTTACAAATGCGATAACGCATGTTAATGTGTGAATAACAATATAAAGTGCGTTACCGCACTAAATAGGAGGGTTCGAATGATTTTAAATAAAGTAATTGGAGTTGAAGAAGCTGCAGTTTTATGGAACTTATCGCCTGGATACATAAAAAATCTATGTGCAAAAGGTGATGTACTATCAAAAAAGATAGGAAAAACATGGGTAATCGATGCTACACAAGGACATCCCGCATTACGTTTGTACATAAAGAATATACAAGGAAGCCCATTTCTAAAGGAAGTATGTATAAGCGAGGATTCTAAAAACGTCAACATTCAATACGTTAATTCTTTCAAAGAATACGTTGTACTAAATGAAAAAACGGGTAATGACGCTAAAGCATACGAAGAATATTTCGGAACAGGCGACAAGATTAATAAAATACTAACTCAAGAAAGCGCTCGCCTACTACGCCAGTTCTCGTTTTTAGATAACGTTTCGATCAATATTCCTTATAAAGGATTAGTTCATGAAATTAAATTGAATCGGGATAAATTTAACGCTTATTTAGGCTATAAAATAGAGGATTTAAACGTCCAGGATAGAACATGGCATCAAGAATTTTTAGAAAGACATGCGTATCCCAAAGAAAGTAGAGCCAGACTTGTAAATGCATTCGTAACAGTAAAGTGATTTCTGAAACTAACATATGACGATTAAAGCCGCTTGAGATAGCGGCTTTAATTCTTTTGTTGACACTACTATTGTAGATAAAAGAAAAAAATTGTAAGGAAGCCACATGAAAATATATGTGATATAAAAAATGTTTATAGCGACAATGACAAAAGGCTCATGTAGTATATGGGAGCCTGAAATAGCAAAATAGGTACTCGGTAGCCAGCCGAGTACCTTCACTCCAAACTCTTAATCATTTCCATGCGTTCAATCCGTCGAGCTTCACGTTCTTGTTCTTTCCTTATAAGTTTCATCATCCTTATGAAACAAGTTGCCCCACATCGTCACAGCGGGTGTTCATGAAGAGGTTTGAAATCACTTTCATATGAAAACTGTTGCATTAACGTTATCCAAGCTTCATGAGCCCTATAGTTGCTTTTTTATGGTAAATGTCCTTAAAACCAAATGAGTGAAATTTGATAATTGAGAGGTGAACCCCAGAATATATGCCCCCGTACTTCTACGTCCCCGCCATGCTTAGGAATGACATTCGAAATTGACATGTTAGCATCCCCTGACCATGGCACCCAATCAGATCCGTTCCAAGATACTTCACAAATTGATGCAACCACCCTACTGGCATGATGAGCATTACGTGTTGGACAATTCACTTTGAAATCCCCGTTACCTTTGAAAAAAAAACGTGCTGCTTGACGATATTCACCTTCAGAGCTTGAATTAACTAACCTCGAAACCTGCTGTTGTTCATTGGTTCCGTTTTGGTAATACGGATTGTAATCATACATATATTATCTCCCCTTTTTTTTATACAATGTTAAGTTATGGAAGATATAGGTGTTTTGTTCTATTGTGGATTTGCTCATTTTTTGGGATGTGATTAAATAAGGAACTTTACTGATTTTGAAATTTAAAATTAAATCGACTGAATTATATTAATTTTCGTAAGGACGATAGTGCTTTCTTAATTTAATTAATCTATCAAGTTTCTTTTCCAAATCTTCTCGTAAGAAAAAGGAGGTGCAACCTTGCTTCTTAATTGGCGTTATCTTTCCTTTCTTTATCAGGTGTGACAATCTTGCTCGTGATATTCCCAATATTTCAATCGCTTCTGGAGTAGTCATGACATTATCATGTACCCACTGACGTACATCCACGGGCTGTAACATATATAAATCGTTCACATTAAATCTTCCTTTTTGAATATCTATCTTCAATTCCCCCGTAAAATATCTTCTATCCGTTCCGCAGCTGTCATATCGAATAGCCTTATTGTATTAAGTTAGTCGTAACACTGTGTTTCTTCGAATATCTTCGCCAGTAACTCTGTATCATTTAACAAACCATTCTCAATGTAAAACTCTAAAGTCTTAATTCCCAGTTCTGAATCTTTGTGTTCATATAATAGTGTCATTAAAGCGGAAATTGCTGAATGAACGCTTTGTCTTTTCATTTACCTCACCATTTTCTATACGTATCTCTTTAATACTCTCAGTAATAATTCGACAAACAAGTTAATTATTATTTATCTGGGTTAGCGGTACTGAAAGAAAAAAACAAGGCGTAATAACCCTGTCTTTTTGCATACATTGTTTATGCAATAACATTTAAAATTAAAAACATTGATAAACACCAAAAATTTATTTTTGTTAGCCTTTAAAATTGTTATAATATTTTATATAAATATTATGTAAAAGGAATGAA
The DNA here is from genome assembly GCF_052656125.1 of Bacillus sp. WC2507. NCBI lineage: Bacteria > Bacillati > Bacillota > Bacilli > Caryophanales > Bacillaceae > Bacillus > Bacillus sp. WC2507. The sequence continues at coordinate 442,211 of NZ_JBQXPN010000003.1, forward strand.
TAAATGAAATGTTTAACGATCTATCCATTGAAACCATAAGCAAATTTTCCCCCGTCATTGTAGCACTTTTAGGTGCCACTACAGCTGCTTTCATATACATTATTAATCAATTCATTAATGTAGCAACAACGAACGCACTTGACGGACGCTTTAAAGATAAATCCAATCAATTAAAACTAAAGTTTTGGTCTTATACAATAGGCATACTTATAGGAACTCTTGTATATATTATTTATAGCTTCCTCCTCTATCCGGCTTTACATGAATATCGGAACTCCATCTTATTCACTTTGAATGCTATCATATGGTTCTTTCTATTTATATATTTTATTGTTACATTAATACCTATAAAACCATTTAAAAGGGTTATTAAAACAAACTGGCATTTAAAAGGGTTCATTTTTCATATATTAACTAGCATATTTTTAATCTTCTCAATTTCATGTGAATATATCATAAGTAAACAGTATTTGGCTTTCTTTTTGAATATACCACTACTTTCTTTTGTATTTAGCATATTATATTTCTTTACACTCCACAAAATTGCTACCGCTAGAAATACAAAATGTGAATATAATATTCAGCCTATTTCTGAAGAAACATTTAAGTCAGTAGCTAATTTAAAATTTGATTATCAAATGGACGAAAATAGATCAGTCTTCTATAAAGAACTGGATTCAAATGAAAAATTATTCTACGTGTACGATTCTTCTTCTAAACTTTATATGGAATGTAAAAAATTAACCGAAACAGAAGTGACGCAGGAACAAACACCTAAGCCCCGTAGGACTAGCATCACAATTAATATAGAAAGAAACTCTAATTAACAAAAAATCGCGCATTCAGATCGCGGTTTTTTTGTTTTTAAGCATCTTTCAGAATATCAGCAACATCCACTCCACTACTCATACATATTCCCACCATTGCAGAAATAATGATTTTAAATTCTTCAGGACGGATGACACTTATATACGCCACCCTAGGGTTACTTCTTCTTTCCTTAGTTCTTCGAGGTTTCAAATCCATTCCTTTCTCCAACTTATTTACAAGATGTTGCAGCGGTCTTACCAACCTTTATTTGTCCAAATGGTAACGTGAATAACTACAGAATACCGGTTAACGAGCTTACGAAGAATGTGTCCTGGAGTTTTATAATGCCCCTCTTCTTTACTAACGTTTTTTTACCGTCTTTTGTCCTTGTAACTTGTTCTCAATTTTAGCAATATGACGACTTTTAAGCTCTATTAATTTTTCTTTAGCTTGTGCTCAGGCATTGATATCCCCCGACATAAATGCTTGTCCTACCTCCATTTGTAATTTTATTTCTTCATCAATATCCGCGACTTTAGCTTCACTTTTCGTTTTCTCTTCGATATTTAATAGTTGATTGCGAACCTCTTTCACAATTTCTGAATCTCGTAATAACATCACAACACGTAAAATCACACGGCTAATACTTAATGCAACTAGTTCTTCCATTTTAGGCGTGAGATTACCTAACGTCTTAATTTCGGCATATTTCTTATAATGCAGCCCATCCATTTCTAATTCGTCACAATGTTCTTTGATTAGTTGGCGTAGTGTATTTTGATTTATTTCGTAAAAATCCGCTACTTGTCTCGGAGTCGCCATTTCTAAATTAGGTAGCAATAATAACCCTTTCATTTTTTCCAGTATCTCTACATGAAACATGTGAGATTCACGAACGGTAGCGCCCAAAATAAATGTTTAGCGGTTTAACTAGTCATTAATGCGCCACCCAAAATTCCAAGTAAATATTTTTATTGATACAAGATATAAATCGTCAGTTTTAACTATATAGTTGAGAAGGAATGCTAAAAAAAGAAGGAGGATCATGATGAAATATCAAACAATATTTACCTTATTTAAAAAATTGCTTTTTATCTTTATTCTTTCTTTCAGTATGTTAATTTTTACACTCCCTGCCTCTACCATTGCACAATCAAATAACAATGTAATTTCTGTTACAAATTACTATGTATCTCCAACAGGAAGCGACCTCAATCCCGGTACATTAGATCAACCTTTCGCTACTATTCAAAAAGCTGCTAACGTCGTTAAAGAAGGCAGTACAATCTACATAAGAGGCGGAGTTTATTACCAAAAGGTTCGTGTCACTCACTCTGGTGCCTCAGAAGCACCCATTACTTTTCAAAATTACCAGGATGAAAAAGTCATTCTCGATGGTTCTAAAATCAAGTTAGAAGATGATGGGTTATTTACAATAAAAGACAAAAACTATATTCAAGTAATAGGATTAGAATTTCGCAATTTAAAATCAACGAAAGTTAACGAAACCCCTATTGGTATTTATATCACCGGAACAGGAAGTTATATTGATATTAGAAATAATTATATTCACCACATTGAAGCAAATGTAAAGAATGGAAACGCACACGGCATTGCCGTATACGGTACTTCATCTAGTGCACAAAATAATTTAAATCATATTGCCATCGATAATAACGAAGTAACAAATTTGAAATTAGGGCTTAGTGAAGCAATTGCTGTGAATGGGAATGTAGATTCCTTTGAAGTTACCAATAACAAAGTACATGATAACAATAACATCGGAATTGTTCTGATTGGACATGAAGGAGTATCACCAGTAGCTTCTTTAGATCAAGCACGGAATGGAGTCGTTCGTAATAACATTGTTCATCACAATTCATCCATCAATAATACGAGTTATAATGAATATTCAGCTGATGGTATTTACGTGGATGGCGGAAAAGAAATTATCATTGAGCAAAATCAAAGCTATGAAAACGACCTGGGGATTGAAGTAGCTAGCGAACATGCAGGAAAAAGCGCAAGCCAAATTACCGTTAAAGACAATACAATATCCAATAATATCATGAGTGGTATTGCAATTGGTGGATATGACAACCAACAAGGATATGCTAAAAATAACACGATTACGAACAATGTAATTTATAAAAATGATACAAAAGATCAAGAGAGTGGCCAAATCGAATTAAATTATGATACCCGCAATACTGTGATTACCAATAACCAAATCTATGCAAGTAATAGCCGTATTTTTATTAGCAATAATTTTAATAAAAACACTGGAAACATACTTGATTACAATCAATACTATGGCGAATTCGATCAAAATAATGGCTTATGGCAATGGAAAAGAAAAACGTATAAAGGATTTCCTTCTTATCAAGCAGGTATGAACCAAGAAGGAAATGAACAGCATAGTGTATTTAGTAAATTATCCTCTTCGTTCAAACAAATTTTAAAATAAAACAAATCTACTAAAACAGCTGTATCTTAGCTCCCTCCCCTCTCCTATAAAAGTGAAAGAAAATGAAAAGTTGTAGTTTCTATTGAAACTACAACTTTTCCACACTTATAAAAACTCTGTGTTCTTTCTGTAAGTACATAGGCCTATCTATAATTATATTAGTAAGCTGCGGCTAATTTCTCTAAAGATTAAGTACTAATACCTCCGCAGAAATTAATCTATTATTAATTCAGTAACAAGTATATTAAAAATATAATCCCTTATTTTTAGTATTTCTTTTTATATTTAATAGCTCCTTTTCCAATATGAATAAGCAACTTTTATTATCCCTAAAGAAATAAAGAAATATAAGAGAATATTCACAAATTGTTCTGCTGTAATATATTGTAGTATGTGAAAGAGAAATAATATAACTATTCCCAGATAAAGAGTGTTATATAAAAAATTAGTAGTTTTATACTGAATTTCTAAACCTCTCTCATCTCTTGCCTCTTGGCTTTTTTGAAATTTAAACATATATAATTCACTTAGGCATGATAAAACTATAATAATAATTACAGCATATTTTATAAATTCCATTTAATTATTCCTCCTTATATTCGAAAACTTCCTCTAATGGTTTTCCAAAAGCTTGGGCTATTTTAAATGCAAGAATTAAAGAGGGATTATATTTATTCCTTTCCATAGAAGCGATAGTCTGTCGACTAGCACCTACTCTCTCTCCTAAATCTTGCTGTGTCCAACCTTTTTCGGCACGACAAACAACTATCCGGTTGTTTAACAACTACCCTCACCTCCTATAAATAAGATATCCTTTTTTTAACATTTTGTATACTATTTTTAACATTCCGCATATAATATTTAACATTTTGTTAAATATTATAAAACTCTGTATTCATTCTGTAAGTACATAGACGTATCCCTGATTATTTAGTAGGCCTTGGTTAATTTCCCTTAACATAAAATAATTATCTTCCTTCATCCTTCCTTACTTCACCATTTTAATTGGAGAATTGAGGATAAAACACTTCAAATAAAAGACTTGACTCTTTTTTTATTCCAAATTAGTTATATTATTCCTTATAATAAGAATATATCCTACTACACTTCAAGGAGGCCTTTATCTTGAACTATGGCTGGGCTGGAACTATTGAACAATTTAAGCAATTAGATGTACAGTTTTTCGTTAAACAATTGCTAGATCATGTTTATAAAACCAATACAAATGACCCAAAAATAGATTCTCAAAAGAGAGCATGGGTTGATAGTTATAATAAACTACAAGATTTATTTAATCGATTTTCTGATTTAGATGCATCACTTATTTTTGAATATGAGATTTTACGCGGAGGCGGTCGTCGTCCAGATGTACTTTTATTGATTAATGGTTATTTGATCGTTCTCGAATGTAAAAGTTATAATAACGTTTCCCCTTCTGAATATATCCAAACATCCCTTTATATGCGTGATCTCGAACATTATCACTCGGCCATTCAACAATCTGACATGCAAGTCATAGGTGTTTTACTGCTTACAAACTATGAAGGTGAACGCTGGGTTTTCCAAAAAGATTATCAAGTCACCCTTTCCACCGTTGATGGATTGGAAACCATACTTAAACGAATATTAAATAAAACAGAAGCACCAAATTTGACGCTAGAGGAAATAATCGATGGGGTCTATGAACCCTCACCTTCTATGCTAGAAGCTGCTCGTTCTATTTTAAATAATGAACCACTCCCTGACATTAAAGCTGTATCAAGCAGTAATTTCCCAGAAGTACAACAAACTGTACGCTCAATTATTGAAGAAGCCCAACATACAAATACCCATCATCTCATTTTAGTATCTGGCGAGCCAGGAGCAGGTAAAACATATTTAGGTCTAACCATTGCACATGAGATGAAAAATGCAGTTTATTTATCTGGTAACGGCCCATTAGTAGATGTATTACAAGATACGTTGAAAAATAGAGCCTTCGGACAAGGTCTATATGGCTATAAAATGGATTT
>NZ_JBQXPN010000001.1:0-25000 GCF_052656125.1 Bacillus sp. WC2507
CCTTATCTTAACATCTTCGTTAGTTAATGTCAACTAAGTTTTTTATTTCGTTTGCCGCGTTCTGCGTTATTGCATCGGCGACTTGTTCTATATTACACCTCTAAATCTTAATCGTCAACATGTTTTTCTAAAAAAATATAAAAAGGCTTATTCCCTTTAAAATAAGCCTTTTTATCATATAGCATTCTATTCGTTTATTATTTTTCTATAATTGGTAACGAGACGATAAACTGAATAATACCATCCTCATATTCAGCTCGAATACTACCACCTTGCAACTCAACAATACTTTTCGCAATCGCTAATCCAAGTCCCGATCCTTCTGTTACTCTACTTCTAGATTGATCTTTCTTATAAAAGCGTTCAAATAAACTCCCTAACTCTTCTCTCGTAAACTCTTCACTATGATTCGCAATTACAATTTGTATATCCCGGCGCTGCCTTTGAAGAGAAACCTTTATCTCCCCATCATCTTTACTATACTTAATCGCGTTCATTAATAGATTATCAAATACACGGACCATCTTTTCCGAATCAATCGCTGCATAGGCACGTTCCTCAGGAAACTTCTTAACAAACGTAAGTCCATGCTCTTCTGCCTGCGGTACTAACTCTTCTATTAATTGCTCCAATAACTCATTTATACAAACCTCTTGTTTTTCCAATACAACTTGCTCATTTGTTAACTTCGTATACTCAAATAAATCTTCTATTAAGTTCTTTAACTGCTCCGACTTCGCAAAAGCAATTCTCGTATACTCATCATGTTGTTCTTTATTTTCATATTTAGAATCTCTAAGTAATCGCAAGTAACCCATAATAGAAGTCAGCGGTGTACGTAAATCGTGAGATACATTCGTAATAAGCTCATTCTTTTGCTTCTCTAATTTACGTTCCTTTTCTATATTATTCATAAGCTCTTCCGCCATATTATTAATATTCTCAGTTAAAGACGCAATCTCATCTTCACCTTTCTTCTCAATACGGTACGCTAAGTTTCCTTTTTCTATTTCCTTTACACCTTCTGCCATCGCTTCAATTTGCTTCATCTTTCTCTTTGTTATATAGAAGAAAGAGAAAATGAACACGAGTACACCAATTAAAAATGGGAATGGTCCTTCTTGCGTATCATACATTACTACACCATCTGGTATTCCACTAACGAACATATACAAATTCTTATCTTCTATTGTAATAGGTGAAAAAGCTATAAATTCTTTTCTCGTATTTTCAAATACATCTCGACCATTTGAATAGTTAATCGCAAATGATGCTGCATTACGAATCGTATTATGCAAATCGATTTGCTCTTCTTGCGCCTGCTTCGTTTTATATAAAACTTTACCACTCTCATCAGTAACCAATATTTTTAAAGCTCTAGATCCTCGCTCTAAATTTTGATTCTCCATTTCGATCATATTGGATATAGCTTCTAATTTATTTTCATGAACCGAACTATTTGCTGCTCCTTGAGCTTGGTGATTAATTCGTTCCATACCAGCCCGATAATCGATAGTCGCTTGACGATTCGCATTCTCAAAAAATGGCGCAGCTGCCTTTGCTGACAAAACTCCTAATAACGCACAAGCAGCAAAAGTAGTAATCAATTGAATTCTTATACTCTTCCGTACGCTCTTTACTAATTTCTCAATTAGTTGTCTTGTTTTCCTTACATAAGTAAATGGATTAAATATCTTTTTCAATCTTATACCCCACTCCCCATACTGTTTTTATATATCTAGGTTTCCTTGGATTCTCCTCAATCTTTTCACGTACTTTCCGAATATGAACCATTACCGTGTTATCCGACTGGAAAGATCTTTCGTTCCAAACCTTTTCATAAATTTGTTCCGCGCTAAAGACCATACCCGGATTACGAGCTAGTAATTCTAGAATCGAAAATTCCCTCGGGGTCAGTTTCACTTCTTCTCCATCCACAATAACTTTATGGGTTGAGATGTTTATTTTCATCTCTCCAATTTCTAGCTCGTCCTCATTTTGTATAGCGAAACCATTCATTTTCATATAACGGCGTAACTGAGATTTAATTCTTGCGATTAACTCTAACGGATTAAACGGCTTCGTTACGTAATCATCTGCACCCGTTGTTAGTCCTAAAATCTTATCCATATCTTGCGTTTTCGCAGAAAGCATAATAATTGGCATTTCTTTTTCTTCCCTTACTTTCATACACATATGGATACCGTCTACTTTCGGCATCATAATATCTAATACGACTAGATGCACTTCATTTTCTTCCAGGAGACGTAACCCTTCTTCTCCGTCTCCTGCTTGCAGTACTTTATATCCTTCATTCTTTAAATAGATTGTAATAAGATTCCTAATTTCTTTTTCATCATCTACGACAAGTATTGTTTCATTTGCCACAATATCTCCCCCATCACTTTTTTAATCCCTAACTTCTATTATAGGAAAACTTCTGAAGAAAAACGCTCGGAAATCCTTAAGTTTTTCTGAAGACGCAAAAAAGGTCTAGACTCCCCTTAAGTCTAGACCTTTCAAAAAACCCCTTTTATTTACGAACGTAGATGAAATATAGTACAAATAAAACTCCCATAACATACATAATTGGATGAATCTCTTTACGGCGACCACTTACTACCATTGTAATTGGATAGAAGATAAACCCGATCGCAATTCCTGTTGCGATACTATACGTAAGTGGCATTGAAATGATAGTAAAGAATGCTGGTACTGCAATCTCGAATTTCTTCCAATCAATTTCTCCTAAAGATGAAACCATCAAGATCCCTACAATAATTAACGCTGGCGCTGTTACAGCTGGTGTCACAACACTTAATAGTGGTGAGAAGAATAGCGCTAGCAAGAAGAACCCTGCTGTTACAACTGCTGTAAATCCAGAACGTCCACCCGCTGCTACCCCAGCAGAAGATTCAATATAAGACGTTGTTGTTGATGTACCTAGGATTGCACCGATTACAGTTGCAATCGCATCTGCGAATAACGCTTTTCCTGCACGTGGTAATTTATTGTTCTTCATTAATCCAGCTTGATTTGCAACCGCTACAAGTGTACCTGCTGTATCAAAGAAATCGATAAAGAAGAACGTTATAATAACAATCCCCATTTGAACAGTGAAAATATCTCCGAAGTGCGTTAACGCCACACCGAACGTTGGTTCTAGACTCGGTATTGCTCCCACTACAGCTTTCGGAGTATCTATCAATCCTGTTGCTACTCCTAAGATTGCCGTAAGAATCATACCGTAAAACACTGCACCATTAACTTTCTTAATCATGAAGATGATTGTAGTAACAACCCCGAAGATTGCTAGTAACGTTGTGCCCTTTGTTAAATCCCCCAACCCAACAAGGACAGCATCATTTTTCACGATAATTCCAGCATTTTGGAATCCAAGGAAAGCAATGAATAATCCGATACCTGCCGCTACTGCGAACTTTAACTCTGATGGAATTGCATTAATGATTTTTTCACGAATACCTGAAGCAGTAAGAATAATAAAGATAATACCTGACATTAATGTTCCGGCAATCGCTGTTTGCCACGGAATCCCCATCGTTAACACTGCCGTATAAGCAAAGAACGCGTTAATTCCCATACCTGGTGCTAAAGCAATTGGATACTTCGCGAAAATACCCATAATTAACGAACCGATTGCTGCTGCTAATGCTGTAGCAACGAATACTGCACCTGGATCCATTCCTGTACCTGCCGGTAACCCTTTAACATTTCCAAGTGACAGCGTAGCAGGATTGACAAATAGTACATAAGCCATAGATAAAAATGTCGTTAAACCTGCTATGAACTCTGTTTTATAATTTGTGCCGAGTTCATCAAACTGAAAATAGCGTTTCATCTTACGTTTCCCCCGTTATATGATTACTCGCCGCAATCTCCCTAGCCCTCTTTTATCTATTAAAAATAAAAAAGGCTTCCATTGCATATACATGGAAGCGTTCTATGAATAAAGACAAGTTTCCCCTCATCTTTATCTAAACGCCTCGTAGTCAAGCCATTTACGGTAGCTAGGTAGAAACTTTCGGGCCATATCCCCGATATTATACGACGGCATAATATTCACTTTTCGTTTGAATTACATACTCATATTAACTCGCATAAGCGCTTTTGTCAATTTAAAAACGAACATTTTTATATTTTTTTATAATTTTGTTCGTATTAAACACATAAATAAAAAGATCCATCTATGCCTAAGCAATAGATGGATCTTTTTTACTATAATACTATTCCCACTCAATGCTTTCTAAATATTATAGAAATTAATTTATTGAATATCAGGCCTTTTGAATTGTTTACAGTTCTTTGATTCCTTATAAATTGACTGCTAATGTTTGCAAATTGTTTGCACGTTTAAGCCAGCTCAAAATAATTGTTAAAGATGATTTCTTACTCACTCTCAAACGAAAAGTGATCTTTTAGTGGTTCAAGTGGTTCAAAACAAACTCGAATTTCCTCTCCCTTTTCTTCAAAAGCAGTAAATAAGGCATCAATCTCTTGTGCGCTATATGTGTAGTGTTTTCTGTTTGATAATCGGCTAATAAGTTCAAGGTCTTGAAAAATTTTAGTTAAGCGTTGTTCAGCTAATCGTTTAAATTTCTCCTCTTTATTGTTCAACACTTTATCTGTATTTGAAAATTTAAATTCTGTTGCTAACTTCTCTTTCAGAGGTACCTTTTCAAAAAAAGCTTTTGTTTCTTGCCCTTTTTTATAGTATGCCTCAAAAATTTCATCAATCTCACTTTTGTCATATAAATAATTCGCTCTATTTGAAAGATTGGCTAATAAGTTTGCAGTCTGAAAGATACGTGTCATTCTCTGACTCGCCAATCTTTTAAATTTTTCATTTCTACTTTCTGTCATTTTACTCCTCCTTACAAAACAATTTCGAATATCAATATAATACCACACAACTAACGAGTAAATATAAGTCACAAAACCCCGTATATGCATATATTTATTGTAAATATCATTTTTAATTATTGACAGTGCTATTTTTTTTGAATTATATTGTTTATAACCTCGTTAGAGTTAATATAAATATTTTTTATTCAATTATACGAGGTTTAACAAAATAAGGGGATGATTTAATGAAAGCAAAAGAAATGTTAAAAACAATCAAATATGTAGAAGAACAATGTCATGGAATAACTCAAATGAGTAAATCAAGAGTCCGTTATTTCCAACGAAAAAATTTACCGATGATGGAGGGAGTAGAATACGATAGTTCATTTGATGATTTTATACAGGAACTAAAAGATGTAATGGGAAGTGGCATTGCACAAATTACTGCAAAAAAAATTCTCAACAATTGGTACATATGGGCTGAAGATAACTTAAACAGTTTTCAATCAATCCCAAAATTTGAGCAAAGTTCAGACCCAATTGATTTTCTAATAAAAAATGATTTTAAAGTGGAACATGCTAGGTTTGCAAAATTAGCAAAGGACTATCCGGACCTTATAGAAACTTTCCAAATTCAAATGCCAAAAAACTCATTACTATTTCAAAAATTAAAAAATGTGGCAGATAGTACTTTTCCTAGTCCTCGTGGCTTCTCCTACGAGTACCTAACTAAAGTCGTAGCAGGTTTTTCTAGCTTATGGCGTTAAGGAGGAGGGATTAATTATGAGGATTCTTATTAGAAGCCCTTCTACATATTTCGCTAATCAACAAAAGAATAATTTATGCATTCGCCTGAACTTAAAACTATTGAATAAGATAAAAATTTAGAAATGGGGAATTAAAAATGGCTATTAAACCTATTATTGATCCAGCAGCAACTCTAGGAGAAACATTATTATTGGTAGATGTAAAACCAGCGTATGAGCGCATAGAAAAAGAAAATGGAAAATTTGAGAGAACTGAGAAAATCCTAAATTACGTTTATACAGTGGTCTGTGTTGAAAGAAAGTTTGAAAAGGTTTCTATAAAAATTGACGAGCCTCGCCCACTTTATGATGAGGAAGTTCCCGATAACACATATGTGGAATTTGAAAACTTGGTAATTACTCCATATGTTTCGAATGGTTGGATTCAAATTTCTGCTAAAGCAGACAGATGTGTAGTAGTCGAGGAGTGATAACAAATGCGCAATTCTAAAAATGATTTTATCCAAGTAAGCTATTTTTCAAAAATCCCGCTACTTAATCGTGTCGCATTTTTAATTTTTTCTATCTGTTTGCTAGTGAGTGTCGAGATTTTTCTTGGTAGTTACTTGCCAAACTTTTTACAATTTATTAGTTTTCTACTGTTCTGCGTCGCTTTAGTAATGATTATTAGAAAATGGTTTACATCACAACGAAAATTCAATCGTTCTCCTTTCAAAAGACTGAAGCGTTTTATTGTGGAGAATAAATTATATGAGGAAGAAATGCGAGAAATTGGTACGAATGAAAACGGAAGTCCCAAACGAGAAAAAGTAGTATTTAATTCCGCTTATTTTTTGTACAAAATGACAGACGATGAATTAATTGTTCGAGCTTGGAAGAAAGCTGATAAGTTTTCCGATAAGGCTAATTCCTACGATACATTGCTAAGTGCATTGTTTGGGTTACCACTATATAAAAAATTTGATGAAGTACAATATTGTGATTATGTTTTTGAATTAGTTCCAGATAAACGAATTATTGTTTCAAACTCTAAAAGAAATACTAATAATTACGAAATACCAATTACTTCTAAAATCAAGTGGAAAATTGGGTCTCCTCCCCACCTTTTAATAGTGGGTTCAACGGGCAGTGGGAAGACCTATATGGTCAATACATTAATTCTAGATTATTTGAGTAAGGGCGCGGAGTTATTCGTGGCTGATCCAAAATCTGCCGACCTCGCAATGATTGGGAAAATAGTAGATAAAGAACATACGGCAACAACCGAAAATGAGATTGCGAAATTATTGCGTGAAGCGAGCGAAGAAATGGAAAGACGTTATAGAAAATTATTTGCTGATGAAAGCTCATTCGGTAAAACGTGGAAAGATTTTTCAGACGTTAAGCCTTTGGTAGTAGTGATAGATGAATACGCTGCATTCGCTGCTGTGTCTTCACAGAAGGTCGTTAAAGAAGTACAAGGATATTTATTCAACCTAATTCTCAAAGGGCGGCAGGCAGGCATTGAAGTTGTTATGATTATGCAAAGACCTGACGCTAATATTTTAAGTGGAAATTTAAGAGACCAATTTGGTGTGAGAATTGGCTTAGGAAATATGACAGATGAGGGTAGAAGAATGTTGTTTGGTTCTGTCGATATGGAATTTAAGTCAATTCGTGAGATAGGCGGGGGCTATGTCATGATAGATGGACAACATAATGCTCCTGTATACATAGAAACACCTTTACTTACAGGCGGATTCGATTTTATCGGAGAATTACAGAATATTATTAGGGAACGTGAAAACTCTTAAATGTCCCCCCTCGAAGCGGGTGAAAAGGGGAGGCAGACGCGTAGCGGGCTGAACGGAGTGACCGAGTCTTTTCGCCCGCTTTGAGGGGGCTAGACGAGCGGGTTTTGCTCGGCTTATTTAACTTGATATATAGAACAACATCTAGAGAAAATGAAACCTCGAGAAACTAACGCTAGATGTTTGAAATGAGTGGTTTCTATTAAGAAAGAAATCAGAAGTTATAAATATAAAGTTGTTGAAACACCAACTACTATAGAGGTATGGGAATATCTTGACGACTCTGTTTTCTATAGTGTCAAAAACGATGTTGAAAATGCTTGTGATGGTGTCAAATGGCTTGAAGATTTGGTTCTGGATAAAGAAATTGATAATACCAATAGTCAATATGATAGCTTGAAGCGAAAACAACGCCATTATGAACAAACACGTTGGGAAATTGCTCGTATCATAGATTGTAATTTTGATAATAATACAAAATTTATGACGTTAACCTTTAAAGAAAATGAGCAAGATATTTCTTTTACAAATACGGAATTCAACAAATTTATTAAGCGTTTGAATTATCGTTTATATCAAACTAAGAAACAGCAACTAAAATATTTAGCTGTTTGGGAAAAACAAAAACGTGGGGCGATTCATTATCACATTATCTTCTTTAACTTCCCTTTTATAAAGCTAAAAGAATTACAACAAGTATGGGGACATGGATTTGTTAAATTAAATAAGATTGATGTTGATAGTAAAGATAATCGTGGACGATATGTAAGTAAATATTTTTCAAAAGATTTAGATATGAAAGACCACAAAAAAAAGGCATTTTTTAAATCGCAAAATTTAAAAACACCCAAAGTACGACGAACCAATTCGTTGCAACCGATTGATTTGTCTAATCAAAAAATAGTTTACAGTAAACAGTATACACGAAATATCCCAGACTTTCAGACGAAGGATAATTCTTTTAAAAATTCTACTGTTCTTTATACGAAGTTTAAAAAGGAGGATATTCACCATGATTACAATAACTAAAAAAGAATTGATTGGGTTAGGATTTGGTCCTAGTCAATCAGCTGATATTATCAGACAAGCTAAATGTTTAATGCGTGAAAAAGGATTTTCTTTTTATGCTAGTAAAAGATTGGGACGAGTCCCTGTTTCAGCTGTCGAGGAGATTTTAGGTTTTACTATTGATCCAAACGGAGAAATTCATCATGCCAAAAATTCCTAATGTCTATCAAGATAAGAAAAGTGGAAAGTGGTACTTTGTAGCAAGTTTAGGCTATGACGAACGTGGTAAAAGAGTACAACATTGGGAACGTGGTTTCTCCACCCAACGAGAAGCAAAAAGAGCCTATGATGACTATATGAATAACTACTCTACCACTGCCATAAAGAAAAATAGTTCTATGTCATACAAAGAGTTTTATGAAACATATTTCAAACCAGATTATAAACGTTCTGTATCAACTAGAACTTTTGAGAATAGGATTTCTTCTATGAATCTTCACTTCACATTTTTCTTTAGTAAAAAGTTAAAAGATATTAGCCGACCATTAATAAAGCAATGGCATAATAAACTTTCTGAAAACTACTCAAGTGCATACATCCGAAATCTACATGGATTATTTCAAAAAAGTTTAGATTTGGCAGTGACATTAGGCTTATTGCAGAAAAATATCGCTAAAGCTGTAGGAAATGTTAAGAAGGTTAAAAAGAAAGTAGATTTTTGGACTAAAGAAGAATTCGAAAAAGTCATTGCAACTTTTAATATTGCAGACTATCATCAGCATTTTTGCTTCATCACTATTTGGCTATTATTTATGACAGGATTACGCTTTGGTGAAGCTCAAGCATTAGAATGGCATACGGATATAGATTTCAAAGAAAAAACTTTAACTGTTAGTAAATCAATGTACTATAAAAATGCTAGTGAATTTTATATCACTGAACCTAAAACAAAAGCAAGTAATCGAGTAATCGCATTAGATGACGATACAATAAAATTTTTGTTAGCGTGGAAAGAAGTTCAAACTAGAAACGTACCTTCAAAATATGTTTTATCTTATAATGGCGTGCCAACAAATCGAAGCGCAACCTTCCATATCATTGAGCGGCATTCAAGACTTGCGAAAGTTCATAAGATTAAAACTCATGCATTGCGACATTCACATGCATCTCTATTAATCTCATTGGGTGAAAATGCGTTAGTAATTCGCGACAGATTGGGCCACGAAGATATTCAAACTACATTGGGTACTTACGGACATTTATATCCCAATATAAATAAAGAAGTAGCGAATAAATTAACGAATTTAATTTGTATTTCCCAAAAGACTGATTGTAGTAGGAAGTTAACAAGCAATCAATATGTAAAACATAAAAAATAATATATTAAAAACCTTTAAATCTATATAATTTACACTCTTAAAAATATGAATATTTTTAATAAAATACTAATTTATGGTATTATATGAAATGATATCATTTTTTTGAAAGAGGCGATATTTATGTCCACAAATGTTTTTTATGCAGATTTAGATAGAATAAATGAAAAAGGTGTATTGATCACAGGTCATGGAAAAGGCTTAGTGAGTAAGAATTCTAATATTAACGGAGAATATATAGCTAACGACATGGTTAGGCTAACAATTAAGAACGGTGAGCTATTTGGTTATCAAGGATATGTTGAAAAAGAAGATAACGAATTAACTAAAATTGAATACCTTTTATACTTTTTCGACCAATCCGAACCTAATCAACCACCAGCACCCGCTATTATTAACGCTGAAACCTATTCATCATTGAGTAAACATAATATTGATGTTGGTGAAAAAAATGCACTGATGATAAGTTCTTTATTGGGTAAGACTCCTCCCAATCTAGGAAGTGCATACAGTGAATATGAGGAAATTTTAAAACAAGTAAATAATGCTCATTTTATTTCTGTCCCATTTACAAAAGACGAGAACCAAAGAGCACTATTTGTAAATACTCTAATCAAGTAAAAACCTTCTTTAGAGACTTAATTCATCCGATTGTTTGCAATTGGTTTGCAAAGACAAAAGAAAAGAAGCTTAGAGCCCTTATAAACCAAGGATTCTAAGCTTCTTTTTACTATTCCCACTCAATAGTTGCTGGTGGCTTACTCGTTACATCATACACGATACGGTTAACGTGTTTTACTTCATTTACGATACGTACAGAGATTTTCTCTAATACATCCCAAGGGATACGTGCCCAGTCAGCTGTCATACCGTCGATAGATGTTACTGCACGGATACCTACTGTGTAATCGTAAGTACGCTCGTCACCCATAACACCTACGCTACGCATACCAGGAAGCGCAGTGAAGTATTGCCAGATTTCGCGGTCTAAGCCCGCTTTAATAATTTCTTCACGTAAAATCGCATCAGATTCACGAACGATTTCTAATTTCTCTTCTGTGATTTCACCTAATACACGAATACCAAGACCAGGGCCTGGGAATGGTTGACGCCATACGATTTCATCAGGAATTCCTAGTTCTGATCCTAATACACGTACTTCATCTTTAAATAACGTGTTTAAAGGCTCAATTAATTTGAACTGCATGTCTTCTGGAAGACCACCAACATTATGGTGAGATTTAATGGTTTGTGCAGTTGCTGTACCACTTTCAACGATGTCTGTGTAAAGTGTACCTTGTGCTAGGAAGTCCATACCTTGTAATTTAGAAGCTTCATCATCAAATACGTAAATGAATTCATTACCGATGATTTTACGTTTTTGTTCTGGATCTTCTACACCTTTTAACTTGTTCATGAAACGTTCTTGTGCATCCACTTTAATAACGTTCATGTGGAAGCCTTCGCTGAATGTTTTCATAACGCCTTCTGCTTCACCTTTACGAAGTAAACCATGGTCAACGAAAATACATGTTAATTGGTCGCCGATTGCTTTATGAATTAATACTGCTACAACAGAAGAGTCTACACCGCCGCTAAGTGCGCATAGTACTTTTTTGTCTCCAACAGTTTCACGGATTTTTTCTAATTCTACTTCGATAAAGTTCTCCATGTTCCATCCTTCAGAACAGCCACATGCGCCGAATACGAAGTTTTTAATTAAATCGTTACCGTGCTCAGAGTGACGTACTTCTGGGTGGAATTGTACACCGTATAAGTTTTGCTCTTCATTGCTCATACCAGCAATTGGACAAGACTCACTTGTTGCATCTACTACGAATCCTTCAGGTAAACCAGTTACTAAGTCACCATGACTCATCCATACAACTTGCTCTTCTGGAAGATTCGCATATAATTTTGATTCGTTCTCTACTTTCAGAACAGCTTTTCCGTACTCACGGTGATTCGCACGCTCTACTTTACCACCAAAGTGTTGCGTCATAAGCTGCATACCGTAACAAATTCCGAAGATCGGTAATCCTAGTTCAAAGATTTTTTCATCACAATGTAATGCACCTTCACCGTATACACTATTTGGTCCACCAGAGAAGATAATCCCTTTTGGATTCATTGCTTTAATTTCTTCTGCAGTAATTGTATGTGGATGAAGTTCACTGTATACACCGAACTCACGAATTCGACGTGCTATTAACTGATTGTATTGACTCCCAAAATCTAAAACGATAATTGTATCGTGCTGCTTCTTCAAAATAATCACCCCAACGTTAGTTCTCGTATATAAATATTTTCACCAATTTGGCGAAAAGCATTACTAATATAATAAAAAAAGCCAGTCCTCCGCCTCTAGTCTCATAACAAAGAAAAGGCAGGGGTCTGGCTTTATAAAGAAAGATAGTCTCCGCTCTTTATAAATATAAGACACACTGCCTTCATAGTCAGGTCGTTTACGGTAACCCGGTAGAGACTCTCAAACCTTATCTTTGAGGATATATGAAGGATCGTTTTATATTATCTTCCTAGATTCTAACAATGAAGTATCTATATGGTCAAGAGAGAAAGCGACAAAATTCTACAGAAATTCATTTCCTTTGCTAAAAAACATAAAAAAACATCATTCCGCCCATGTCAGGCATTGCTGGTGCATTTGGTTCTGGCTTGTCGGCTACTATAGCTAAAGTTGTTAGTTTAGCTATGTATATATTTTAAGAAGCAGTACTACTTCTTAGCTTGAAAATTATATTTCAAGTGAAAAATAGTGGTTAATAGTTGTAAAGTTGTATCATCAGTTTCTTCCTATTTATGTTTACCTATCCGTATAAAAATTTTTAATACATTATGACTTATGTATGTACTGAAAACCGTAACCAGCTTCTTTAAGAATTTCATCAACCTGTTCTAGCTCTTACGCTGACATAAATACACCTCAAAATAAGAGGGTTAATAGACATTATAAAAGCCTATGCAAGTTATACATAAGCTTTTTGTTATTCATAATTAGCTGTTTCTCAAACCCTAAGCCTTAAAGCAATTATTAATAAGATTAAATATAATAGTCAGGGTTTTCGTCCATTTTAATTAAAAATTCTTCTAAAGAATCCGCTATTTTCTCATCCTCAGAGTAAATAGGACATTGGCCTAATTCATTTTCCTCTTTAAATTTAATTGTTAAAAAACTAATTTCCGTAATTTCGAAAAATACCAATGATTCTTCATCATCTGTATCATCCAAGTTTGGATTATGTTCATAAATATCCTGTCTTAAACGAAAATCTGCAACTGAAATCGGGTCCATAAATCTATTGATTAAATTTCTATTGGTACTTAAAAATCCATAACCAATTTCCTCAAAGAAATGTTTTAGTTCTTTAGGGAACTGTATTTTTAACAAATCCCCTGCTTCTGCTATCTCTTCTTTTGGCAAAGGGTAAAAAATAGGGGTTTGATTAGATTTAATACTTTCGTCTGCTACAATATGTTTTTTCAAAAAGTTAAACATAGCGTTAATACCTCCGTATTAAAGAAGGACTCTTTTTCAATGCTTCCTCAAGCATTGTAATGAAATCATTATATGTTTTCATTACTGTGCCAGATGGTTTATCAAATTCTAGATAAGTACCGTCTGATAAGTTTCTGCTAAAAAACTTCTTACTAAGAGTATTTATTCACTTTTAGTATAGGTATTATATTTGGGTATAGACCAAGTTATATCTACACTATCTCCATCTTATAAGTGTCTAGTTAATGCAAACCATTATTTCAACTTCTATCAGTTATTTTAGGACTTTCTTTTACATGTCCACTTTTGAATCCCATACCTCTACAAATTCAAAACCTTTTAAATCACTTTCTAAAACTGCACTTCTCAACTCATCTGATACAAAAACAGAAGGAATATGTAATATTTCATTTAAGTAAACTTTAAATATTGTTTGGTTCTTAACCATATTAGATAAGAATGCGTATTTTTTGAAGTCTATTACTAAACCAGAGCGTAATTTCTTTAGTATAGCTTTTTCATAATCAATAGCATCTATTGCATTTAAAACGTTAATTATATAATAGACTTCGCCCGTCATATCATGAATTAGGGGAAGAAATTCTACATTATCACCCAGCATAGATTCTAAGAATTTTTTAGCTTTCTCACTAACCATTGGTGTACCAACTTCTCCCCAAAAATGAGGGGAATCACTTTGATTTCCTTCTTCTACACATTTAATACGTATTTCTCCCCATGAATCAGATGCTTTTGCTGCCGAGTCAATTTTTCCTTCAAAATATTTTTTAGAATCTCCTTCTAAATTCAATAGCTGAAAGGATTCATAGTCATCAAATGAACTCTTTAATTCCCAAATTTTCATTTTTACTCTCCTTTGCTATTTTTCTAGTATAAATAAGATTACTCTTTCTTCGATTTATTTAATTTTAATTCACCATTCAATAAACGTTCTCTTATATCATGTAAAGATTCAACAATATCTTCCTGGGTACCGCCTCGTTTCTTAATAAGACTTCATACCCTCTCTACTTCAAGTATGTACTCTGAACTATGATTGCCTATGTGTAAGACTTCAGTAACCACGTATTCATTCACTTTATAAGATAAAAATACTCCGTTAGCCGCCGAATCATGGTCTATCCTAAATTCCTTTAATATTTTTTGTGCCTTTTCTGCCCTACTGTCGTTCCAAGGCGTTAGATGATGCGCTGCATCCTTAAGTTCTTCACGTAATACTTTAGATGCTGTATACGAATCGTGATAATCATTTTTTACATCTACTCTATCCAGAACTTTATCCGCATACTCTTTTATTAGTTCCTGCACATCCTTAATTCTACTTCTTCAACATTCAAAATGTCATTATCGTGACAGTAATCAATAAAACCACCTAAGAGAACCTTATAATTTTGAATATTTACCTCCGTTGTATTCCTAAACTTACGGTCTTCCAGAAATTCTTGGTATGCAAAATTTAACAACACAAAAAAGACTACCTCCTTTTACCAAGGAAGTAGCCTTCTAATTATTTATTTATACATTGCACAGCTTCACAGAGTGATGCTTATTACATCATTCCGCCCATACCGCCCATGCCCATGCCGCCCATGTCAGGCATTCCAGCAGCACCAGCTGGTTCTGGCTTGTCAGCAACTACAGCTTCAGTTGTTAAGAACATAGCTGCAACAGATGCTGCGTTTTGAAGTGCAGAGCGAGTTACTTTAGCTGGATCTACGATACCAGTTTCAAGCATGTTAACCCACTCGCCAGTAGCTGCGTTGAAACCAACGCCTACTTTTTCGCCTTTTAGACGCTCTACAACTACAGATCCTTCTAGACCAGCGTTGATTGCGATTTGACGAACTGGCTCTTCTAATGCACGAAGTACGATGTTGATACCTGTTGCTTCGTCGCCTTCAGCTACGATAGAAGCTACTTTCGTGTATACGTTCATAAGTGAAGTACCACCACCTGCAACGATACCTTCTTCTACTGCTGCACGAGTTGAGTTAAGTGCATCTTCAATGCGAAGTTTGCGCTCTTTTAACTCAGTTTCAGTTGCTGCACCTACTTTAATTACTGCTACGCCACCTGCAAGTTTTGCAAGACGCTCTTGTAATTTTTCACGATCGAATTCAGAAGTAGTTTCTTCTAATTGCGCGCGGATTTGACCGATGCGAGCTTCGATTTGTTGTGAATTTCCGATACCTTCAACTACAGTTGTGTTTTCTTTCGTTACAACAACTTTACCAGCGCGTCCTAAAGATTCAATTGTAGCAGATTTTAAGTCACGACCTAATTCTTCAGTGATTACTTCGCCACCAGTTAAGATTGCGATATCTTCTAGCATTGCTTTACGACGGTCACCAAATCCAGGAGCTTTAACAGCTACTACATTGAATGTACCACGAAGTTTGTTCACTACTAATGTAGCTAATGCTTCACCTTCTACATCTTCAGCAATGATAAGAAGTGGTTTACCTTGTTGTACCACTTGCTCTAATACTGGTAAGATTTCTTGGATGTTAGAAATCTTCTTATCAGTAATTAAGATGTATGGGTTATCAAGAACTGCTTCCATTTTGTCAGAATCAGTAATCATGTAAGGAGATGCATATCCACGATCAAATTGCATACCTTCTACTACGTCTAATTCTGTTGTAAATCCTTTAGATTCTTCTAAAGTAATAACGCCGTCGTTACCAACGCGCTCCATTGCTTCAGCGATTAATTGACCTACTTCTTCGTCAGCTGCAGAAATAGCAGCTACTTGTGCGATAGAAGATTTGCCTTCGATTGGTTTAGAAATCTCTTTTAATTCTGCAATTGCAGCAGTAACAGCTTTTTCGATACCTTTACGAAGACCCATTGGGTTCGCACCAGCTGTTACGTTTTTAAGACCTTCACGAATCATAGCTTGTGCTAATACAGTTGCAGTTGTTGTTCCGTCACCAGCTACATCATTTGTTTTGCTAGCAACTTCTGCTACTAATTTTGCACCCATGTTTTCGAATGCATCTTCTAATTCGATTTCTTTTGCGATTGTTACACCATCATTTGTAATAAGTGGTGAACCAAATTTTTTCTCAAGTACAACGTTACGACCTTTTGGTCCAAGCGTTACTTTTACTGCGTTTGCAAGAGTGTCGACACCGCGAAGCATCGAACGACGTGCTTCTTCACTAAATTTAATATCTTTTGCCATAATAATTGACCCCCTTGGATTTTTTAAGATTTATATAATTAACCGATAACTGCTAAAATGTCACTTTCACGTAAAATCAAGTAGTCTGTACCTTCGTATTTCACTTCAGTACCTGCATATTTTGAGAAGATGATAAGATCACCTGCTGCTACCTCTAAAGCAACACGCTCACCATTTTCAAGCACTCGACCAGTACCTACTGCAATAACTTTACCCTCTTGTGGTTTTTCTTTTGCAGTGTCTGGTAATACAATACCACTTGCTGTTTTTTCTTCTGCTTGAACAAGCTCAATTACAACGCGATCACCTAATGGCTTTAGCATGAACAATAACCTCCTCATTTTGTTATGTAAATTTTATTTATTAGCACTCAACTCACCCGAGTGCTAACACACTTATAATAATAAATAATCTCAATTTCTTTTGCAAGTAAAAAAATCATAATTTTTTCGCAAATTAAGCTATACACTTTTCTATATAGAGTCCCTCTTCTTCTACCTTTACTATATGAATCGTTGTTTCCACTACTCGTATGTTACAATATGAAAGGACACCCTAAGTTGTTTTCGCTATACACACAACTTTCTCCTGTCTTCTATTATCATTTCAAATAAGGATTTACGAAAAAAACATAATTTAAGTGAGGTTTATATCGTAGGTAGCATACTTACATGTTATCCTACCTTATCTCATACACTAGAGTTAGAAAGGATGGTTAAACCATTTGAAAAAACAATATTGGTGGGTTATCGTTACATACATTTTAATGCAGTTATCATCCATTGCTGGATTACCACTTCTGCTGAAAACTGGACTTTATGATAACAGGGGATTTACTAGAGAAGAGAAATTTCAACTCATAACTGGACACTGGGCAATCATTAGCTTCTTTATTGCATTATGTATCGTACTTTGGTTACTTAAAGCTGATATTCGCGACAGACATTTAGATACAAAGCGCTCTACTGTTCCAGCTACGATTGGTTGGATTTTTATCGGATTCTTCTTAGCATTTTTCTCGCAAAGTATTGCCGGTATGATCGAAATGTATGTATTAGGTATTAAACCTGGATCTGAAAATACAGCGAGACTTATGGATATCGCAAGAACGACACCTTGGTTCCTTATCGTTATATCTATAATAGGACCTATTTTGGAAGAAATCGTATTTAGAAAAATTTTATTTGGTACACTGTATAAGAAGTTTAATTTCTTTATTGCTGCTATCATTAGTTCTCTCGTATTCGCAGCAATTCATTTTGATTTTACTCACTTATTGGTATACACTGCTATGGGGCTCGTATTCGCCTTTTTATATGTAAAAACGAAGCGCATTATCGTTCCAATTGCAGCCCATGTTGCAATGAATACATTAGTTGCAATTGCTCAAGTTTTAGTGAGTAATGAACAAATTCAAGAAATGATTAAAGAAGCTGAAAAAATGCAAGGCTTTATCGGAGGATTTTTAGTATGAGAAACTCGCCATTATTCATGGCTGCATTGTACTTCCTTCTTGGATGTATCTTTACACGCTTCGCCATTACGAACGTAACAGATACAATCTGGAATATGTGGACAATACTATTTGCAGTTATGGCAACAATTGATTTTAATTTGGCACTTCGCCTTATCTTAGTTAAATTCACAAAGAAAAAATAATAATAAAACGCAGAGGTCGCTTCCTCTGCGTTTTATTGTGGATAATTCTTCAAAAAGTAAACAAGTGTTTGTAATTCTACTGCTAAATCAATATGATGAATTCTTATATTGTCTGACACATTTAAGCGCGCTGGTGTGAAATTTAAAATACCATGCACGTTCGTTTCCGCCAATCTATCTGCTACAGATTGTGCTACTGTAGCGGGTACTGTTAATATTGCCACTTGTATATCAGTTGATAAACGTTCTTCTAATTCATCTAAATGATATACAGGAATGCCCCCGATTTCTGTTCCGACTTTCTCTTCACTAACGTCAAACGCCATTTCAATTTTTGTATTATTGTTTTTCGTGAAATTATAATGTAAGAAAGCGGTCCCTAAATTACCTACTCCAATAAGTGCTACACGTGTTATATCATCTTGGTCGAGTGTTTCACGGAAAAATGATAATAAATAATTTACGTTATATCCATAACCCTTTTTCCCTAACGCTCCAAAATATGAAAAATCTCTTCGAATCGTTGCGGAATCAACCTTTACCGCTTCGCTCAATTCGGCTGATGAAACACGTTGCTTACCAGAAAGAGATAAGTTTTGGATAAATCGATAGTATAGAGGCAATCGTTTGGCAGTGGCCTGTGGAATTTTGTGCTGATCCATATAACCTCTCCTCTCTTCCTATCTTTATTCATATGCTTGAATCAAATACAGAAGTTTAGCACTCATGAATTTCCCTGTATAATAAAGAAAAGAAGTATTCTCTCTTTATTTTAAACTATACACTATTTTTAGTATGATTGAGAAATATAAACATGGCAAAGTTAAGAAATTATTTGAGGTGAAAACATTGATTTTATTACAAGTAAACGCGCTTTCGAAATTATACGGTGCAGAAACGATTCTTGCAAACATAAAATTGGAAGTTCAAACGAAAGATCGTATCGCATTAGTCGGACGAAATGGAGCCGGAAAATCTACATTATTAAAAATAATAGCTGGTGAGCTATCCCATGATGGTGGCGAAATTATAAAACCGAAAGATGTCTCCATCGGATATTTAGCTCAAAATACCGGGTTAGAAACATCTTTAACAATTTGGGATGAAATGTTAACCGTCTTTACACACTTGCAGCAAATGGAGACAAAACTTCGAAGGCTAGAGCAAGAGATGGGAAAAGAAGAAAACTTTTCAAACGAGGCTATATATGAAAGATTATTAGCTGATTACGATCAATTACAATTAGATTATAAAGATCAAGGTGGCTATCAGTACGAAGCAGATATTCGTTCGATTTTAAGCGGGCTTGGCTTCCCAGTTGAAACGCATCAGACGACGATTTCTACATTAAGCGGTGGACAAAAAACTCGATTGGCTCTCGGTAAATTATTATTAACGAAACCGGACTTACTTATTTTGGACGAGCCTACAAACCATTTAGATATCGAAACATTAACATGGCTTGAACAATATTTACAAGGCTATCCTGGCGCAATACTAATCGTTTCCCATGACCGTTATTTCTTAGATAAACTCGTTACACAAGTATATGAAATTTCGAATAAAGAGAGCAGACGATTTGTTGGTAACTACAGTAAATATTTAGATTTAAAATCAGCGCTATACGAGCAAGAAATGAAACGTTATGAAAAGCAACAGGATGAAATTGCTAAGCTTGAGGACTTCGTTCAAAAAAATATAGCTCGTGCATCTACGACAAAACGTGCGCAAAGCCGTCGTAAACAATTAGACCGAATGGAATTATTAACAAGACCATTAGGTGATTCTAAGTCAGCATCCTTCCACTTCGATATTGAAAAACAAAGCGGAAATGATGTTTTACAAGTAAAGGATGCAACCATCGGCTATGATGAGGATCCGATTATTGAACATGTAACAATGCGCTTAACTCGCGGGGATAGTGTTGCTTTAGTTGGACCGAACGGAATCGGGAAATCCACATTGTTAAAATCACTTGTGAATAAGTTACCTCTACTAAATGGTGATGTTTCTTTCGGATCCAATGTCTCTGTTGGCTATTATGATCAAGAACAAGCTAACTTAACATCTTCTAAGCGAGTTTTAAATGAATTATGGGATGAATATCCATTGCAGCCTGAAAAAGAAATTCGCACGATACTAGGTAACTTCTTATTCACAGGAGATGATGTATTAAAGCCCGTATCTTCTCTTAGTGGTGGACAAAAAGCTCGATTAGCTCTTGCAAAACTTATGATGCAAAAATCGAATTTATTAATTCTCGATGAGCCTACGAACCATCTCGATTTAAATAGTAAAGAGATTTTGGAGAATGCTTTAATTGATTACCCAGGAACTCTTCTATTCGTATCACATGACCGCTACTTTATTAATCGTGTAACGACAACTGTTATTGAGTTATCAACAGAAGGTGCACAGGAATATCTAGGGGATTACGATTACTACGTTGAAAAGAAGAATGAGATGATCGAACGTGCAGAATTTGAACAACAAGAACAGCAAGAAAATCAGGCACCTGTTCAAAAAACTGTAGCTCAAGAAAAATTAAATTATCTCGAAGAAAAAGAGCGTAAACAATTAGAGCGTCAACGCACTCGGAAAATTGAGGAACTAGAACAAAACATCATAGAATTTGAAGAAGAAATTGCTACGTTAGAAGATCAACTTTGCTTACCAGAAATATATGCAGATTATGAAAAGGCTAGTGAAATTACAACGAAAAAGCAAACACTACAAGAGCAACTGGAAGCTTGTATGGCAGAATGGGAAGAATTGCATTTATAAAAGTATTGATAAAGAGGATGTCTCATAAGTCGGGATTTTTGACTATGCGACATCCTTTTTATCTTCTAGTTGGAATCAACGTCATATTGTCAAAACGATTTTTTAAACAAATCAACGATTCGACACAAAATATCAATTTGCCGACAAAGTTTGACAATGTTAGCGACATCTATAATTAGAGCATATTTCAAAATGTTTTTTAAGGATATCTTCTTGTTTTTTATTTCCCAAAAAAGAATACATTTAAAGGTCAGACTTCATCTACTTTATCCACAAGTTTATGCACATATCCACCTTTATAAAATAAACCTCAAAATTACTTTTCCACATTATCCACAATCAACGAAAAAGTTATCAACATTTTATATACACAACAAAACCCACATTATCAACAGATAATATGGGTTTTATCCACAGGCTGTGGTTAATTTTGTGCATAACTATGCTTCAATATCTAATCCTGGATTTGCATTTAAAGCTAATGTAGCACGTTTTCCTTGTTCATATGCAATTGTACCTGCCGCTGCAATCATTGCCGCATTATCGGTACATAAAGATAGCGGAGGAATAATTAGCTCAATATTTTCTTTTGGCGCAAATTCTGCTTCCAAACGTGCGCGAAGTCCTTTATTCGCAGCTACTCCACCCGCAAGAAGCAGTTGCTTTACGCTATACGCTTCTGCTGCACGAGATGCTTTCGTTACAAGCACATCTATTACACTCTCTTGGAAACTTGCTGCTAAATCTTCCGGTGCAATTTCTATCCCACGTTGTTTTGCGTTATGCACAGTGTTGATAACTGCGGATTTCAATCCACTGAAACTGAAATCATACGAATCAGGTTCTAGCCATGCACGAGGCAAATCAATTGTCGGCTTTCCTTCATGCGCAAGGCGATCAATATGAGGACCACCTGGATATGGCATAGATAACGTACGAGCTACTTTATCATATGCCTCTCCAGCTGCATCATCTCTTGTTTCACCAATTACTTCGAATGAACCATGTTCTTTCATATAAACAAGCTCTGTATGCCCACCAGATACAACAAGTGATAGTAGTGGGAATTGAACTTCTTTTACTAAACGGTTCGCATAAATGTGACCAGCAATATGATGAACACCCACTAGAGGAATATCATGTGCAAAAGCCACTGCTTTCGCTGCATTTACCCCTATTAAAAGTGCCCCTACTAAACCAGGTCCTTCTGTTACAGCAATTGCATCAATATCATCAAATGTGATATTTGCTTCTTTTAAAGCTTCTTCTAACACAACTGTAATTTCTTCTACATGATGACGAGATGCAATCTCTGGTACAACCCCGCCAAAACGTTTATGACTTTCAATTTGTGATGCAACGACATTCGCAATAATTTCCGTTCCATTTTTAACAACTGCTACTGCTGTTTCATCGCAACTTGTTTCAATACCAAGTATAATCGTATTTTTTCCCATTATATATTCACCCACATTACGAGACCATCTTCCTGATTGTCTGCATAGTATCGTTTACGAATTCCACCATTTTGAAATCCGTATTTTTTGTATAACTGTTTTGCTACTTCATTTGATACACGTACTTCAAGTGTCATCGTTTTTACCCCTAGGTCTTTCGCTTCGGAAATAACTTCTTTCAATAAACCATCTCCTAGCTTTTGACCTCTGTATTCTGGCAAAATAGCTATATTTGTTATATGTGATTCATCAATAATTATCCACAATCCACAATATCCAACTACACGGCCATCTTTTTCTAGCACAACATAATGTGCATGTTCATTCATCGTTAACTCACGGTGAAAGGCATCTGCAGTCCAAGGAGTTGAAAAAGATGCTTCTTCAATAGCTACAATTTGAGCGATATCATCAAGTTCCATCTTTCTAAATATCATATCCATCTTCTCCAAGCTCCTACTTGTTTTGACTTTCTAACCACTTTGTTTCAGCTTCAGCTAAACGAAGATAACTAGGAACAAATGAATGTACATCTTGTTCTTCTTTTTGTAATCCTAAGAATGCTAACTCACTTGGTCTTGGGTTATTTTTAGTGAAAGGAGCAAATACAGCTTGATCGCCTAAATGTTCGATAATTGTTTCTTTGTGTAGTTTAACATCATTACCAATAAATAAAACAGGCTTTCCTTTATCTTTTAACATTTGCAACCAGTCTACAATAAGGATGATTCGGTCTTCTTCTATAGAAGTTAAATGCTCTCCTTCATATGTATATAAGCCCGTATAAATTTGTCCACGTCTTCCATCGAATAAAGGACAGATTAATCCATCAAAATTAGCACCGTTTGCAGCCACTACTTCTAAACTTGATACACCTACAATTGGTATTTGAAGTGACCAAGCTAATGTTTTTGCAGCTGTCACACCTATACGAACACCTGTATATGATCCAGGCCCAGCAGCTACAACAATTTTAGTTAATTCTTTCGGTTTTACACCGCATTCTTTTAACAGTTGTTCTACAGCTGGCATAAGACGTACAGAATGGTTTTTTGTTAAGTTTGTAATGATTTCCCCAATTACGTTTCCTTCCTCAATAAGGGATACACCCATTACGTAATTTGAAGTATCAATTGCTAGTACTTTCATCTTGTAATAGCTCCTCACATAATCTAATATATCGATCTCCAATTGGCTCGAGTACAATTTTTCTTGTGTCATCTCCAGCATGGAATAAACTAATTTGCAACTTCTCATTTGGTAAATAGTCTTCTATTAAATGAGCCCATTCTACTACGGTAATTCCTTCACCGTAGAAATACTCATCAAAACCTAAGTCCTCTTCACTTTCTGCTAAGCGATACACGTCCATATGATATAGCGGTAATCTCCCTTTATATTCTTTAATAATATTAAAGGTAGGACTATTTACAACTCTTTTCACTCCAAGACCTTTTGCTAGTCCTTTTGTAAAAGTTGTCTTACCAGCCCCTAGATCTCCTTCTAGAATAATTACATCTTGTGCCCCGACAAGTTCACCTAGCTTTTCTGATAATCTTTGTGTTTCTTCAGAAGATTTTGTTGTTATTTCATATTTACTCACAGACTTCACCTACTTTACTCACAATGTTCTCTGCTCTTTATTATACAGGTTTTGAATATATAAAAAAGTCCTTAGGAGTTTTCCTAAGGATAGTTTGACTGTCTTTATTAGTTTTTTGTTAAAACAAATAAAAAAATACGAAACAACATGTTTCGTTCTTTTCTTTATATAAAATGGCGGTCCCGACCGGGGTCGAACCGGCGATCTCCTGCGTGACAGGCAGGCATGTTAACCACTACACCACGGGACCATTTGGTTGCGGGGACAGGATTTGAACCTGCGACCTTCGGGTTATGAGCCCGACGAGCTACCGTGCTGCTCCACCCCGCGATGATATAAATAGCTTGGCGACGTCCTACTCTCACAGGGACAAGGTCCCAACTACCATCGGCGCTAGAGAGCTTAACTTCCGTGTTCGGTATGGGAACGGGTGTGACCTCTCTGCCATCATCACCAAACTATTGAAGGCATATTCCTTCAAAACTAGATAACATTCGCTTCATATTATATGGTTAAGTCCTCGATCTATTAGTATTCGTCAGCTCCACATGTCACCATGCTTCCACCTCGAACCTATCAACCTGATCATCTTTCAGGGATCTTACTAGCTTACGCTATGGGAAATCTCATCTTGAGGGGGGCTTCATGCTTAGATGCTTTCAGCACTTATCCCTTCCGCACATAGCTACCCAGCTATGCCCTTGGCAGAACAACTGGTACACCAGCGGTGCGTCCATCCCGGTCCTCTCGTACTAAGGACAGCTCCTCTCAAATTTCCTACGCCCACGACGGATAGGGACCGAACTGTCTCACGACGTTCTGAACCCAGCTCGCGTACCGCTTTAATGGGCGAACAGCCCAACCCTTGGGACCGACTACAGCCCCAGGATGCGATGAGCCGACATCGAGGTGCCAAACCTCCCCGTCGATGTGGACTCTTGGGGGAGATAAGCCTGTTATCCCCGGGG
>NZ_JBQXPN010000001.1:30000-192500 GCF_052656125.1 Bacillus sp. WC2507
TTGAACCTGCGACCTTCGGGTTATGAGCCCGACGAGCTACCGTGCTGCTCCACCCCGCGATGATATTACTTATATAATTTATATGGTGGAGGATGACGGGATCGAACCGCCGACCCCCTGCTTGTAAGGCAGGTGCTCTCCCAGCTGAGCTAATCCTCCGAAGTGGTGACCCGTACGGGATTCGAACCCGTGTTACCGCCGTGAAAGGGCGGTGTCTTAACCACTTGACCAACGGGCCAGTATGTATGGCAGAGAAGAAGGGATTCGAACCCTCGCACCGCGTTAGCGATCTACTCCCTTAGCAGGGGAGCCCCTTGAGCCACTTGGGTACTTCTCTGTATGGCTCCGCAGGTAGGACTCGAACCTACGACCGATCGGTTAACAGCCGATAGCTCTACCACTGAGCTACTGCGGAATAATAAAGACAATTTGTATCTTATAAAATTTCTCATCGTAAGTCAAGATGTTTTTTCATAACATCTTGTACAAACGTGACATGTTTATAATATACTGGATTGCGTTTTCACTGTCAAGATGTTTTCTTTATCAGGTTCAGTTTCCCTTTACACTTTCCGCAGACATATCTTTTTGTATTTATTTGACGTCTTCTTACATATTGAAGCGAACAGCCCATACATTCATACGTATAAACCTTTTTTTCCTTCTCTTCATTCATTATTCGTTTACAAAAGCGTGGCGCATCAACTTCTTTTAACAATTCACGAAAATCTCTATCCCGGTGCTTATAGCCCCTTCCTGTAATATGCAAGTGATAATGACAAAGCTCATGTTTAATGATTCCAACTAACTCTTCTTTCCCATACATTTCGTAATATCGATAATTCACTTCAATATTGTGTGTATTCAATAGATAACGTCCACCAGTTGTACGCAACCTACTATTGAACATAGCTTTATGTAAAAATGGCATTCCGAAGTATTGTAGTGATACTTCTTCCACCAGACGCTGTATTTCTTGCTCATCCACTCTCATTCCTCCTAAACTAAAAAATATTTTTACACTTTTCTCCTCCCTTATACATATATTAAATAGTACATATACCCATCCTCATTCAAGAAGCGTGGTTTCTAAAAATATAGCATGAATAGAAATCCACTCACCAACCTCTCATCAATAGTACCTTAGATTGTTGAGAGTAGGATTAAACAAGGAGGGATTCCTATGCCTACGTGGCTAAAAAAACAAATGCAACGCGCATATTTTGAAAAAAACCGGTATCAAATTAAATTACTAAATGAATGCTGGTTTTATTATAGCAAAATACACCAAAGCTCATAATCCATTACACGTTTTATCCCATAAAAAAAGAGAGCAGTTTCATCCGCTCTCTCCTCTTACTATTCTATCGGCAACATGGATAGTGCAACGCGACCTTTTTTCGTATCAATATCATCTACCCATACCTTGACGATTTGTCCGACAGATACAATATCTAACGGATGCTTCACATACTGTTTGCTTAGTTTAGAAATATGTACTAAACCATCTTGTTTTACACCTACATCAACAAAAGCACCAAAATCAACAACGTTACGAACTGTTCCTTCCAGTTCCATACCACGTTTTAAATCTTCTAATTTCAAAATCCCTTTTTTCAGAAGCGGTTTAGGCAACTCATCCCTCATGTCTCGCTCCGGACTAATGAGCGCATCTATAATATCTACTAATGTCGGCTCCCCAACTCCCGTTTCTTGCGACAACTTAGAAATCTCCACTTCTTCCAAGCTCTTTTGTAATTGCAATTGCCCTACGTCATCTTTTGATAACCCTAGACTCTTCAATAACAATTCAACATTTTTATATTGTTCTGGATGAATACCCGTTCGATCTAAAGGATTTGCCCCTTCTAATATACGTAAGAAACCTATGCATTGTTCATATGTCTTCGCACCTAGACGCGGTATTTTCTTTAAGTCTGTTCGTTTTGTAAATTTCCCTTCTTCTTCACGCTTTGCCACAATATTTTTCGCAACGGTTTTCGATAAACCCGAAACATATTGCAATAAAGCAACTGAAGCTGTATTTACATTCACACCAACTTGGTTAACTGCCGTCTCTACTACAAATGTTAATGATTCATTCAACCTCTTTTGAGATACATCATGTTGGTATTGTCCAACCCCAACTGATTTAGGATCAATCTTCACAAGTTCAGCAAGTGGATCTTGCAGACGTCTCCCAATAGAAACAGCACTTCTTTCTTCAACCTGCAAATTCGGAAATTCCTCACGAGCTAAATCAGAGGCCGAATACACACTCGCACCAGCTTCGTTCACAATAATATAGAAGACTTCTTGTTTCACATTTTGTAATACATCAACTATAAATTCTTCCGATTCTCTAGAAGCTGTACCATTCCCAATCGCAATCATTTCAACTTGATATTTATCTATAATAGAAAGAACTTTCGTTTTTGCATCTTCATATTTACGAACAGGTGGATGCGGATAAATAACATCAATATATAGAACCTTCCCCGTATCATCTACAACAGCTAATTTACAACCCGTTCTATATGCAGGATCTACAGCTAACACAACCTTTCCTTTCATTGGAGGTTGTAATAATAAATTACGTAAGTTCTCAGAGAAAATATGTATCGCTTGTTCCTCAGCTGTTTCTGTTAATTCTTTTCGAATCTCTCTTTCAATGGAGGATTGAATTAATCGTTTATAACCATCCTCAATTGCTAACTTTACATAATGTGCACTTTTCGAATCGTTATCACGAATTACTCTCTTATATAAGAAAGTTACTATCTCATCTACTGGTGGAACAACAGAAACTCTCAATATATCTTCTTTCTCACCGCGATTCATCGCTAATACACGATGCGGTACTACTTTCTGCAACGGTTCTTCATAACTGTAATACATTTCATATATATTCTTTTCATCTTTCTCTTCATCTTTCACGGACGAAGACATAACACCTTTTCTAAAAGTAACATTCCGAATCCAACTTCGATAAGCTGCTTCATCTGAAACGATTTCTGCAATAATGTCTTGGGCACCTTGTAATGCTTCTTCTGCAGATTGCACTTCTTTCTCTGCGTCAATAAACTCCACTGCCTTCTGATTTGGATCTTCTTTCTTATATAACAATAACCATTCAGCTAACGGCTCTAGTCCTTTTTCTTTTGCAATCGTTGCTTTCGTTCTTCTTTTCTCTTTATATGGACGATATAAGTCTTCTACTTCTTGCAACTTTACAGCTTTAACAATTTGCTGACGTAACTCTTCTGTCAGTTTCCCCTTCTCATCAATAAGACGAAGAACCTCTTCTTTCCTATCTTCAAGCTGCATCATATATTGCCATCTCTCTAAAATTGTACGAATTTGCACCTCATCTAAAGAGCCTGTCCATTCTTTTCGGTAACGAGCAATAAATGGAACTGTGTTACCTTCTTCTGTTAATTGAATAACATGACGAACTTGCTTTTCGGTAAAGCCTAATTCCTTCACTAACATTTTCATTAACGCTTGTCGATTATCTACCATTTCCATATACAACCGTAACCTCCTCTATAATAAAAAAAAGTTGCCCTGTAAAGAGAGCAACTTAAACTGCCGATTTAAAAATCTATTAGTCCTAAACTAATTTGTAGCGCTTCATCTACACGAATCATCATCACTTCATCTAAGTGAGTGATTTTGTCCGTTAAGCGCTGCTTATCGATTGTTCGAATCTGCTCAAGTAAAATAACAGAATCTCTCTCAAAACCGTACTTTTTCGCATCAATTTCCACATGAGTGGGTAATTTAGCTTTTTGAATCTGTGCAGTAATAGCCGCTACAATCACCGTTGGACTAAAACGATTTCCGATGTCATTTTGAATGACAAGAACCGGACGAACGCCTCCTTGCTCAGAACCAACAACTGGGGAAAGGTCTGCAAAATACACGTCGCCGCGTTTTACAATCAAAATATTACCCCCCGCTAACTAAGCGTTCTACTGTATGAGCTGCTTCATACTCTGCTAAGAAAGCTTCCGATGCAATACCAAGATTAATTTTTCCCATTTCAATGTACCCACGTCGCATTGATTCATGTTGGTAGCGTTTCTTCGTCTTATGTTGACGCAATAACAGTTGTGTTGCCTGGCAAATTAGTTCATGGCGATTCTTATTCTCTTGTTTTCCAATTCCGTCCAATTCCGTTACCATTTGCTTTGGCAACCGAACCACGATTTCAGTAGTTACACTTGATTCGGACACAAAAATACACCTCCACCGTCAACTACACACCCAAATATATATATGACACCTATTGTAATAATACCATTGTATGGAGCCTGTTGCAAAGACTTCCTTATTCCTTGCTTATGTTTTCCAATTCACAAACAAAACATTCATATTCTTTTATTTTTATCTTATTACAAACAAGAAACGAAAGAGTTTCCCAGCAAAATTCACTTTAAATTATGTTAAAAGTAATGATAAGTAAAAAGCTTCTCATCAAAAATGAGCTTATTCTTAACCAATGAACAGTCCTCTCAAATGACAAGAAGCAAATCATACTACCTTCTATATATTGTTCAAATAATTGATTACTTCTACAACCTTGCCGTGCCGTATGAATATTCTCGGCACACGGAAGCTTATCGTTGCAATAATTTCATAATTAATAGTCCCAGAATATTCAGCAACCTCAGTAGCACTAATATACTCATCACCTTGTTTTCCAATGAGTGTAACTTTCGTACCAAGCGGCACTTCACAAGGAAGGTGTATCATGAATTGATCCATTGTTACTCGACCTACAATCGGTACCCTTTTACCATTTATAAGCACTTCGAACCCTTGTAATCTTCTAAGCCATCCATCTGCATATCCAATTGCAACAGTTGCAATCCATTCCTCCGTCTTCGTTCGGTAAGTGACGTTATAACTAATCCCATCCCCTTTAATCACCTGTTTAATATGAGCAACTTTCGTATGCAATGATAGCGCTGGTTCTAATTTAAACGGTAAAAAAGGGCGTATTTCTACAGACGGGGATAACCCATACATCGCAATGCCAATTCGTACTGCATTAAATGTAATCCCTTGAAAACGTAGCGTTGCAGCACTATTAGCTGTATGGACAAACTTAGGATCCACTCCGAACTCTTTCAACCAACTTAACTGCTGCAAAAATGTGTTATATTGCTTATCAAAGTAAGAAGTCTCCACCTCATCCGCTGTTGCAAAATGTGTATAAACTCCTTCTAATTCTAAAAATGGTGCACCTTCTAAACTTTTTAAAAACCCTTTTAATTCTTTGCGTTCGCGTATTCCAATTCTCCCCATACCACTATCGAAATTAATATGGTATTTCATTGTAGATGAACCATCCCAAAGTTTGATCGCTTCATCCACCCATTCTTTTTGAAAGACAGTTAACGCTACATCATTTTCAGCCGCTACATTGACATCACGAGGCGGGGAAGGACCTAACACTAAAATTGGCACAGTAATACCAGCCCTTCGGAGCACTAGAGCTTCATCTAAAAAGGCAACCGCTAACCTTGTCGCCCCTGCTTCTAATGCCGTTTTAGCCACCGGTACATAATCGTGTCCATATGCATTCGCTTTAACTACAGCAAAAATCTCTACATCACTTGGAATGAAATCTTTAATGTGTGTAATATTGTTATAGATCGCATCTAAATCCACTTCCACCCAAGTATCACGGTAAAATGGTGCTTCTTCCATAAATACACTTCCTTATACACGATATGCGAAGCTTATTCTTTTATATGCTTCTTTTATGAAATCCACCTTCAAACTAAGAAAAGACGTGGTGCACATATATCACCACGTCTAAGAAGTTTACTTCACTTGCTTCTCTGTAACTGAACGAGCAACCATTAACAGCTCCTTCGGCTCTAAACCTTTAGACACGAGCATATATTCTACTCCGTTATGCGACCACGTTAAAGAGTCTTTCGTCAATGCACCAATCGTAAAGCCAAGATCAACCAATTCTCCACTCACACTTATCGCTGACGAAGCCTCTGCAACTTTTGCCTTTTCTTGTATTAAAGTAAAGGATTTCTTACTTCCAGTGTATGTGAGTATCGCACGCTTGCCACTGTCTGTCTTCAACTCTTTTTCGTCTTTCAAAACCATACCTTGCGGCGTATCACGCGGATACAAAACAGCAAATGGTTTGTCTTCTTTCGCTGTCGTTTGAACATCTACTTGCGCTCTAGACATATTTTGTTTCGTATCAAATGCACCTTTATCAAATTTCGCATCAAATTTCACTTTTGAGAAATCTACTTTCACAAGAACATTTTGATCATTATCCATTAACTTCACCGAAACTGGTGTTAAATCACTTTTCTTCAATGTAATCTCTTGTTTTGGCAACATGTTTTGATGTTGATAGTTTGTTTTTGTTTTAAAAATATAATACTTATCTGTTTTTTCAAAAGTAAGGTTTTTCTTATCCTGTAAAATGTCTCTCACAAGTGATTCATATAAATAAGCCTGGCTACTATTTTGCGGCCAATCACTTTGGAAACGGAAACTCTTATTAAGCGCTGGCGTTAATACAAATACCCCTTCTTCATTTCTTAAAATAATTTGGCTTTGATCTTTTTTCGCATTCTGCAAATTCACACGATAAAAAGAAGGTTCCTTATGCCATATTTCTACCTTGTACTCC
Source organism: Bacillus sp. WC2507 (assembly GCF_052656125.1). Lineage (NCBI taxonomy): Bacteria > Bacillati > Bacillota > Bacilli > Caryophanales > Bacillaceae > Bacillus > Bacillus sp. WC2507. The sequence goes on from NZ_JBQXPN010000001.1 coordinate 36,677, forward strand.
TGAGGCTCATTCCCTGTTTTAATAGATAATTTTGCTTCAGCTTGATAACTTTTCATCCCTTTTACTTTCGCCTCTAAATCTCTCACAACATCATCTTGTTTCTTTTCCATACAACCCGCCAACACAAAAACGGTTAATAAACCGACAAGAACTAAAAACAGACGCCTTTTCATCACTTCAGCCCCTTTGCCCCTATAAATGAATGGAAGATGTACCTTCCTTATCGCTACATCAAATATATGAGACAAAGATATAAAATATGCAGACTAGCGTGACGAGCTTTCTAAAACAACTTGAGCAACAGCAAATTCCTTACTATGACTAATTGATAAATGAACAATATGCTCTGTACTTGTAACAAGAATTGGCTTACCTCTATCATCATTTCTTACTTCAATATCTAAAAAACTTACTTCTTTCCCGATACCAGTCCCTACCGCTTTTGAATACGCCTCTTTTGCTGCAAATCTTCCAGCCACAAACTCTATAAGGCGACTTCCTTTCAACTCCTTAGCAACATTACGTTCATTTTCATTTAAAATACGTTCCATAAATTTAAGTTTTCCATCTAGCATTTTTTCAATTCGATTCAATTCAATAATATCGATTCCAATCCCTACAATCATTTCAAAATCCCCTTCTTCTATTTAGCTTTCTTCTTTCATATTGTAAGAATAACAGAGAATCTTTCTGATGCAAAAGGAGTGATACTAACAACATGCTAATACCATCTTTCCGCATTTCCTTACAACCAATCGTCATCGCTTTACTTCTCATACAATTAGTCATGATTATGTTAGGCGACTTTTTTCTCTTTCCCATGGCAGCCTATAATGAATATATCGCTAAAGGAGAATGGTGGCGTCTCATAACTTCTCTACTTGTACATGTAGACTTACAACATTTCCTTTCTAATAGTATTTGTTTATTCGTGTTTGGCTCTTCTATTGAAAAGCAACTAGGGCACTTTTCTTTCATCATTATTTTTTTCCTTTCTGGCATTCTTGGAAATATTTCTTCTTATCTTATTATGCCTCTTGAATATATTCATGCCGGGGCATCTGGTGGTATTTTTGGATTGCTAGGGGCACAATTATTTCTATTATATAGTCGATATCGTTCTTTCAATCCAAGAGACATTGCTATTTTTTCAATTATGATATGTATATTACTCCTATTCACTTTCTTCAATCCCTCCGCTAACCCCATAAGCCATTTAACAGGATTGATCATTGGCGGTATTTGCACCCCTTTTTTAATAAAGTGAAACTTTAATCAACCCACAAATAGCGGGATAAAAAAACTCGATGGTGCAGAGCTTATTTAATATAAAAGCTTGCACCATCGACAATTTCTACATCTGTTTGTTTACTTAAATCTCTCATTAGTTGAAATAAAGACTCATCCTTCTTCTTCGCCTCAATCATACAATCAATTTGCGAAACACTTCCCTTTATCTTTTTTAAAAAAGATAAAAAAGTATCTACATCAATAAAGTCCGCGTGTGCTCTCGGGTCTTTTCCCTCTCTAGGACTAGAAATGTGCATTTTCACTGGTAACAAAGACGATTCCCACGTATGTACAACACGAGCCCAATCTTCATGCCAATCTTCTCGATCATGATTCATCATATGGTGATGCAAATCAAACACGACTGGAATATCTAACTTCTCACCCAAATACAATGTTTCTTCTAAAGAAAAGGTCGTATCATCATTTTCTAATATGACCATCTCTTGAATACCTCTTGGGACATTCGACCAATTTTCTATAAAACGTTCTAATGCAAGTTCCTTATCGTTATAACCTCCACCCACATGCAATACACACCTCTGTTTATGTTCAATCCCCATACCTTTTAATAATTTTTTATGCATCTGCAATGTCTTTACGGATTGTTTAAAAATACTCTCTTCAGGTGAATTCAGTACAACAAAATGATCTGGATGGAAATCAATTCGCATGTTCATACGAATTGCGTATTCACCTAGCACTTTTAAATTTTCTTTCAACGGACGAATGTAGTTCCACTCTAGCAACTCCTCATGATTCGCTAAAGGAACAAGCTTGGAACTAAGCCGAAAGAAAGATATATCATGCCCTTTATTATGCTTTAACAACCGTAAACAATTTTCTAAATTCGAATTGGCAATTCTTTCGAGTTTACGAATTGCAGCCTCCCGATCATCAATTCGTTGAAACTGCGCATATGTCATCGTTTGAGATGGAGATGCATTCTTTAAATGTACACTCATCGCAACATACCCAAGTCTTACAAGCATGTAGCACCTCTTTTCTACACAAGTTATTATGTAGTATGTACAATTACAGAAATAAAAAAAGAGAATACCCGCAAAGGGCATTCTCTTTTTTATTAAGCTTGTGGACGGCTATGATGTTTTCTTTCGCCACGTCCATTTGAAGATCCAGGGCGACCTTGACCTTCACCTTTACGACCACGGCTACCACCATCACGATTACGATCACGGTTACGGCCATCGCCACCACCGCGTCCATCACGATTGCGATCACGGTTACGACCATCGCCACCGCCGCGTCCGTCACGACTACGATTACGGTTACCATCACGGTATCCGCCTCCGTTACCGCCGCGTTTTTTAGAACCGCCACCTCTTGAAACAACTGGTGGTTCTGATGTTAAAGCGATTGGAGTTGTATCTGGCTCTTTTGTCATCATTTTTAAAGCAGCAGCTACTACTGTTACAGAATCATTCTCTTCTAACATTTCTTCTGCAATACGCTTGTAGTATGATAAGTTCTCATTTTGGATTGTGCTTTGAAGCTTTTCAGCGATTAAACGTTGTTGACCTTCTAATGCCTCGTCAAGTGTCGGTGCTTCCATACGGTCAACTTTACGTTTTGTTGTGCGCTCGATATTTTTTAATTGTCCTGATTCACGTGGTGTTACAAATAACATTGCAATACCTTTTTTACCCGCACGGCCAGTACGACCGATACGGTGAACGTATGATTCTGGATCTTGTGGGATATCGAAGTTGTATACGTGTGTTACACCTGAAATATCAAGACCACGTGCAGCAACGTCTGTTGCAACAAGAACTTCAATAGCACCTTCTTTAAATTTACGTAATACAGACATACGTTTCGCCTGTGTTAAGTCACCATGAATACCTTCTGCTGCATAACCACGTAAGTTTAATGCTTCTGATAATTCATCAACACGACGCTTTGTACGACCGAATACGATTGCAAGCTCTGGAGATTGAATATCTAGCAAGCGTGTTAACACGTCAAACTTTTTCTTTTCTTGCACTTCTAAATAGAACTGCTGAATGTTTGGCATTGTTACTTCTTTTGCTTTTACTTTAATGTGTTGAGGCTCAGTCATGAAACGCTCAGCAATACGACGGATTGGATCTGGCATTGTCGCTGAGAATAATAATGTTTGATGTGTTTCTGGCACATCTGTTAAAATCGCTTCAATATCTTCAATGAAGCCCATGTTTAACATTTCATCTGCTTCGTCAAGAACAACAGTCTCTACGTTTTGTAAGCGAAGTGTTTTACGGTTAATATGATCTAAAATACGACCCGGCGTACCAACAATAATGTGTGGGTGTTTTTTTAGAGCACGAATTTGGCGGTTAATATCTTGACCACCATAAATTGGTAGAATACGAACGCGCTTATGTTTACCAATTTTGTATAACTCTTCTCCAACTTGAATTGCTAATTCACGCGTTGGCGCGATAACAATACCTTGAACTGCTTCTTTATTTGTATCCACTTTATCTAATAGTGGTAATCCGAATGCTGCTGTTTTCCCTGTACCTGTTTGTGCTTGCCCAATAATATCTTTACCCTGCAATGCATGTGGAATTGTTTCAGCTTGAATCGGCGTAGCCTCTTCAAAGCCCATACTTTCAACAGATTGTAGTAAAGACTCACTTAATCCTAATTCTCGAAATGTTGTCAATGTTACTTCTCCTTTTCTATCCTATACTTATCATTTAAAAAAAGGCGTTTTCCGAATTTGCGGAAAAGCCCTTTTCCTGAATGCTCACGTATATAAACGGGCGTATATTCTTCGCGAAAATACTTCTAAACGTTATTACACTTTATCAATTATAAGTTTTGTATGTGTAAAAAGCAAACCCAACTGTTACCTTATTTTCATATTCAGAGTTTTTTTCTTCACTTTTATTTTTTTATATTTACTGTAAGCGCTTATTATAAGTTTCTTCTATTTTCGTGGCTATCATCCCTATTTATATACACCAATTATTTCAACATAGTAATTACTTCTTCCAATTTCATACCGCGAGATGCTTTTATTAATACAACATCTTTCACATCGACTACTGCTTGCAACTCTTTTACTAACTCTTCTTTATTATCATACGCCTTTACACGTTCATTTGGGAAATTAATTTTCGCTCCTTCAGCAATTTGAGCTCCTAATTTACCATATGTGAACACATATGAGATTTTTGCTGGATCGATTAATTTACCTACTTCATAATGAAACTGTACTTCTTGATCTCCAAGCTCTAACATATCGCCGAGCACAACAATTTTTTTAGCAAATCCATCTAAACCATTCATTAAATGGAATGCTGCTTCCATAGCTGTCGGACTTGCATTATAAGCATCATTGATAATTGTTAATCCACTATCCGTTTTTACAATTTCCATACGCATGCCCGTCATTTGAAGTGTTACTAAACCTTGTTTCATTTCTTCCCATGTTACACCAAAATGTTTCGCAATTGCCATTGAAGCAAGTGTATTATACACATTATGTTTTCCCAATACTGGTAAGTAGAATGAAATATTTTCATCTCTATTCATTTTAAAATGTGTCCCAGTCGCCTGTAATGCTACAGTCGTTGGATAATAATCATTTGCTCTAGCATCACCAAACGTAACTGTTTCAGCTATTAAATTCATTTCGGGAACACGATTTGTTAATAATGGCTCATCTCCGTTATATACGAATACTCCACCTTCTTGTAATCCTGTCACAATTTCTAATTTCGCTTCAGCAATTGCCTCACGAGAACCTAAGTCCATTAAATGTGCCTCACCAATGTTTGTAATGATAGCTGCATTTGGACGAGCTAACTTAGATAAGAATTCAATTTCCCCTCGGCTTGACATACCCATTTCTAATACAGCTACTTCTGTATTTTCTTCTAAGTTTAAAATAGTAAGAGGTAATCCGATATGGTTATTGAAGTTTCCTTCTGTTTTTTGAACTTTGAATCTAGTCGCAAGAAGACTTGTTACAATATCTTTTGTAGATGTTTTACCGTTACTACCTGTCACACCAATAACTTTAACATCCAATTGATCGCGATAGTTTTTCGCTAACATTTGTAATGCTGATAGCGTGTCTTCTACAAAAATAACTGGAAGATTCTCAGGTGGATTTGCTACATTTTTCATCCATAATGTCGCCACAGCTCCATTTGCAACAGCTTTATCTACAAAAGCATGTCCATCGAAACGTTCACCTTGAATCGGAACATATAGGTTTCCTTTTTCGATTTTTCTCGTATCGATAGACACTCCTTGTATAGTAATTCCCTCATATTGCGCTGCTAATCCCGTACCATTTATCATCTGTTCTACTTGTTTTAACGTTCGATTTATCATGAAAACACTCCTTACATAGAGGAAGCACTATTCCTGCGAATAGTGCCTCCTCCTTTTTTGTTAGATTGTATATTTAATTTTTTGTTTTTCTTCGTGACGCTCAATCGCTAAACGAATTAGCTCTTCAATTAATTCCGGATACGGTAATCCAGTATGTTGCCATAGTAGAGGGAACATACTAAACGGCGTAAATCCTGGCATCGTATTCACTTCGTTAATATATACTTCTCCGTCTTTTGTTAAGAAGAAATCAGCTCTTGTTAAGCCAGCACTATCTAAAGATTGGAATGCAATAATCGCATCTCGCTTAATGACATTAGACTCTTCTTCTGTCATTTCAGCTGGAATAATTAACGCTGTATCGCCATCGATATATTTCGACTTATAATCATAGAAGTCTTTTTTCGGTACGATTTCACCTACAACTGAACATTTCGGTTCATCATTACCTAGTACACCAACTTCTACTTCACGTCCAACAATATTTTCTTCTACAATAATTTTACGGTCAAATTGGAACGCCTCTTCAAATGCATTCTCAAGTTCTTCACGATTTTTACACTTATTAATACCAACACTTGAACCAAGGTTTGCTGGTTTTACGAAGCAAGGATATCCTAATACTTCTTCTACTTTTTCATATGCTGTTTCACGATTTTTTTCCCATACGCTACGAATAAATGATGCATATTTTGCTTGTTTTAATCCAGCTTCTGCAAAGATGTTTTTCATAACAACTTTATCCATACCAGCAGCAGATGCTAGAACACCATTTCCTACATAAGGAATGTTCATTAATTCTAATAATCCTTGAACCGTTCCATCTTCACCATTTGGTCCATGTAATAATGGAAAAATAACGTCGATAGCATTTTCCTCAGAAGCTGCAGATGGAATGATTTCTGTGCTTAATGATAACGGAGAAATCGCATTTTCTGCACCGCTCATTTTTAGAACTTCAACATCTGTTACTTCACCTTCGATACGCTCACCGCGCACCCATTGACCTTGTTCTGTAATATAAATTGGATGAATCTCGAATTTATCTTGATTTAATGCTTTAATAGCAGCAAGAGCCGTTTGTAGCGAAACTTGATGCTCAGCTGATTTTCCACCATATAATAAACCTAATTTAATTTTTGTCACTGAAATCACCCTAACCAATTGTTTTCATTTTTCTATTTTAGCACTTTTTATAAAAATAGGTAGTTCCTATTTGAAATAAAATGTAACTTCCACAAATAAATAAATGACTCCACTTATTGGTTTTCTATACTTTTTCCACTTAACTTTCTTCATAAATATATAAAATTGCACCCCACTCTAGTTATGTACCTAGAATATGTAGAAATCCCCTTTTTGTGTATGTCATCTACTCATTAAGAAGATTGTTTGGTCATTGTGCCTTTTTGCCTTTCTTCAACGAGATGATCTAAAGAAACATATACAATACCTGCAACTACACATCCTACAGCTAAAATTGTAAATAGAAAGTGGCCAAGTAATCGATCCAATAAAAAACCTCCAAGAAGCGGACCGAATGCACCTCCTGTAATCCACTGCAAACTTGCAGCTCCCATATAAGTCCCTCTCAAGTGCTCAGGGGCCAAATTCGCTACAAACGTCATCTGTACAGGCGACATAATCATCTCACCTAACGTATATATGGCATAAACGAACAACAACGTTATTAAAATAATCGTAGCATTTGCATCGAATTCTCCAAACCACTTCGGTAACCATCCTATAAAGAACAAACCAATCCCGAACAAACATGCGCCATATAACATCGTCTTTCCGACAGGTTTATCTGTGGCCCATTTTGAAATTTGAAATTGGAACAACACAACTAATAGTCCATTTAAAGCCATTAAATATGGGTATGGATTGTTAATCCCAAAAATGCCTTTCATTTCATTATCAAAGTGCAGCGGCAACATGCCTTCTGTTTGAGAAAATCCCATCGAAATAATGATACCTGCTAACAAATAAATCATTAGTGCCTTATCTCTCATTACAATTTTCCAAACCGCCCCTGATTCCTTTTCTTTATTCTCTTCTTTATTCGCGCTCTTTGGCATTGTCTCTTGAATAAGAATGAATACAAGTAATGCATAAAATAACATCGTAGACGAGGCAATAATAAACACAAGGTTCTTCGACAACATAACTACTGAAGCGCCCATTATCGGGCCAATTGCAGCACCTATATTGTGCCCCATTCGTAATAAACCGTATGCTTCTGTTCTTTTTTCTGGCGTTGTTACATCCGCAACCATCGCTGATGCAGCTGGATGAAATAGCGAATTACTTAACCCTAAAAAAATAGATAAAATCGCATACGGAATAAATCCTTCTATAAATAAAAAACCGAGCATTAACACCGCATTACTCGTCATCGAAAATATCATAATCGGCTTTCTTCCATATATATCAGCAATTCTTCCCCCTATAATTGATCCAAAGCTTGCTGCAATTGGAGAAAGCGCCATAATCACTCCGACCTGCAATAACGAATCTACCTTATCTTTTAAATATAATGCAAAAAAAGGCATCAACATCATCATCGCAATTCCATTTAACGTCTCTCCAATAAATCGAATCCATACGTTACGGTCCATCTCCCTTAACTCACGCCACGTATTTTTCATCATTTCACCCCTTTCGTTCGCCAACAATTATCTTATAACTAATTCAGAAAAATGTAAATTTTCAAAATAAAAAATCCATCCTAACAGAATTAGAATGGATTTTTCGACTTATAAATTTGCTGCATCTTCTTCGTCTTTACTATTATTTAACGCACTATGTTTTCGGCTATATAAGAAGTAAACCGCAATACCGATAACCATCCATACCCCAAAACTAATCCAAGCAGTCCCGGATAACTGAAGCATTAAGTATAAACAAAAAATCACCGTTAATGCTGGTAAAAATGGTACAAGCGGCGCCTTAAATGCCCTTGGTAAATCAGGATGAGTTCTTCTCATTACAATAACAGCAACAGCTACAAGTGCAAAGGCTGACAAAGTCCCCATATTTACAAGATGCGCTAACACATTTAAATCTATTAATCCTGAAATAAGTGCTGCAATAATTCCTGTTGTCCATGTATTTAAAAATGGTGTTTTAAATTTCGGATGGACTTTAGCAAGGCGCTTCGGCAATAATCCATCTCTACTCATTGCATACGAAACACGTACTTGCCCATACATCATAACTAACATTACTGTTGTGATTCCCGTAATTGCCCCTACTGAAATTACTCCAGCTAAACTATCTTGTCCAATAAATTGAAGTGCAAAAGCAACTGGATCTGATATATTCAACTGTCCGTATGGAACAATTCCTGTCAAAATAAGTGAAACGACAATATAAAGAACCGTACAAATTAATAAAGATGCAATAATGCCAATTGGTAAATCACGTTGTGGACGTTTCACTTCCTCTGCAGCTGTTGAAACTGCATCAAATCCTATGAATGCAAAGAACACCGTAGCAGCTCCAGCCATTACACCATCTAAGCCAAACGGCATAAAAGGTGTCCAATTTTCAGGTTTTACATAATTAAAACCAGCAAAGATAAAAATAAGAACAACCGCTAATTTAATAAACACCATAATGTTATTTATTCGTGCACTTTCACGAACACCTCTAGATAAAAGAACTGTCATAATTAAAATAATTAAAACTGCAGGTAAATCAATTATTCCACCCTTCCCTGTACCAGGTGCTGAGGAGAGAATAGTCGGAATATGAATCCCAAATCCCTTTAATAAAGATTGAAAATAAGCGGACCAACCGTTTGCTACAGCAGATGTAGCGAGTAAATATTCAAGCATTAAGTCCCATCCAATTAAAAATGCGAATACCTCTCCCATCGTCGCATATGTGTACGTATACACACTGCCTGAGACGGGAACTGAAGAAGCGAATTCAGCATAACAAAATGCAGCAAAGGCACAGGCTAACGCGGCTATCGCAAATGATAATATAATAGCTGGTCCAGAGTGTTTTGCTGCCACCACGCCCGTTAGAACAAAAATACCTGTTCCAACAATTGCCCCGATTCCAAGCATAGTTAAATCCAATGCGCCCAATGTTCTTGCTAATGTCTTTTGCTTACTCTCTTGCATTAACTTTGCAATAGGCTTCTTTTGAAAAATTTGCTTCATAGCATGCTCCTCCAAGTTTTAAATTTTCTGAAAATTTTTAATTCGCTTTTTTATTTTACTCATAGCACTTTTCCTAGTCAATACTTTTGTCGAAATAAGTAGAAATTCTTCTGAATATGTCCTATCCTTATCCTTCTTTCTATATATCTTTCTATAACTTTTTTTGGTATTATTATACATGTCGATTCCATAAAAGAGGCACGCTCACTAAGTGAGCATGCCTCTTTTTACTTATTTCACAGTATGTGAACCTTCTTCAATCCAGCTATACATATATTTTTCATCTTCCGTCTCATGTGCTTGTTTTACAATACGAAGCGGACGGAATGTATCTATCATAACAGCTAATTCAAGCGTTTCTTTCTTCCCTATACTCGCCTCTGTTTTCCCAGGGTGCGGCCCATGAGGAATTCCGCTCGGATGAAGTGTAATAGAACCTTCTTCCACACCTTTCCGGCTCATAAAGTTTCCTTCTACATAGTACAGTACTTCATCACTATTCACGTTACTATGATAATATGGTGCCGGAATAGATTCTGGATGATAGTCGTATAAACGTGGTACGAAAGAGCAAATAACGAAATTGTGACCTTCAAACGTTTGATGTACTGGAGGTGGCTGATGAATACGGCCTGTGATCGGTTCAAAGTCCTCTACATTAAAGACCCACGGATATAAATAGCCATCCCATCCAACAACATCTAACGGATGGTGCCCTAAAACATGTTTATGCATATACCCTCGCGACTTTGTCATTACGACAAACTCACCTTTTTCATCATACGTCTCTAATTTTTCAGGACCACGAATATCCCTCTCACAAAACGGACTATGCTCTAACAATTGTCCGTATTCATTGCGGTAGCGACGCGGCGTTGTAATTTGACTATTTGCCTCTACAACAAGAAACTTAGTCTCTCCTTCATCTGGAATAACACGATAGATTGTGCCAATTGGAATCGTTACATAATCACCTTTTCGATAGTGAATCGTTCCAAACATCGTTTCAATTTTCCCTGTTCCGTAATGAACAAATAACATTTCATCTCCATCGCCATTACGGTAGAAATAGTCCATTTTTTCTGTTGGAGTCACTACTCCAATTAATAAATCCTCATTCCCAAGCATAAAGTTTCTTCCACTTACTGCATCACCAGTTTTTTTATTTTCTTTCGTGCGAAAATGACGGTGAGCAAGAGCTACATCTTCTTCATACTGCAACTGACAGGAATGTGATACTGCCGAATGCGATACTTCCGTTGGCATATAATGATGATACAAAATAGACTGCGTACCAGAAAAGCCTTTCGTTCCCATTACCTGTTCACGATAAAGCGATCCATCCTTTTTACGGAATTGTACATGTCGTTTATGAGGTAGCTCCCCCATGTGACGATAAAACATGCCCATCACCTGCTTCCATTTCTTTTTTGACCGTATTACGTAACGTACCTAAACCAGTAATCGTAAGTTCTACAACATCTCCATCTTGCAGCCACTCTTCCGTACCCAGTTCTAAAATACAACCTGTTCCTACTGTCCCAGAACCAATCACATCGCCTGGATATAAAGTAACGTCTTCTGAAGCACGTTCAATCATTTCAGCAAATGTATAGTAAATATCTTGGAAGTTCCCCTTTGATAATAGCTTTCCATTTACATGAGCAGTCATTTCTAACTCATAGCGGTCACCGTTACGATACACAGCTAGTTCCTCTTTCGTAACAAGGTGCGCTCCTAATGAAGTTGCAAAATCTTTTCCTTTTGCTGGACCGAGTCCTACCTTCATTTCTGTTGCTTGTAAGTCCCTTGCACTCCAGTCATTCATAATACAATAACCAAAAATGTATTCTTCTGCTTGCTCACGAGAAATATTTCTTCCTTCTTTCCCGATTACGCAAGCAATCTCTAACTCATAATCAAGTTTTTTAGATTTCTTCGGACCGATTACAAAATCATCAGGACCAATTACAGCACGATGGTTCGTAAAATAAAAAACCGGGAAATCGTACCATTCAGGTACAACATCTAGCCCTCTTCGGCCACGAGCCGTTTTTACGTGCTGTTCAAACGCGTAAAAATCCCGAATACTACTCGGATTAGGAATTGCCGCCGCTAATTGTACTTCCTCTAAGGAATATACACCCTTTTCCGGATTCTTAATCTTACGCAATACTTCTACATACTCATCCGCTTTCTCTAAAAAGGCGAACATAGAAGAAGGTAATTTCCCATCACTAGCAAGATTCATATCAATTACTTTGTCACCTTCAAGCCATCCAGCTCGCATTTCTTTTGAAGGAAGACGAAATGTAACAAATTTCATCATGATTCCTCCCTATGAAAATGAAATTTCCACCAACAAAATAATTTTTGCTGGTGGATATAAATTTTATAAATTTCCGCGACGCTCTTGTTCTCTTTCAATTGATTCGAATAATGCTTTAAAGTTCCCTTCTCCAAATCCGCGAGAACCTTTACGTTGAATGATCTCAATAAATAAAGTTGGACGATCTACAATTGGTTTCGTAAAGATTTGTAGTAAGTAGCCTTCCTCATCACGATCTACTAAAATCTTTAATTCTTTTAACCTATCAATTTCCTCATCAATTTTTCCAACTCGTGCACTTAACTCATCATAATAAGTATCGGGTGTATCTAAAAACTCCACGCCATTTGCACGAAGCGCTTCCACTGTTTTAACGATATCGCTTGTTAGTAAAGCAAGATGTTGTACACCTGCTCCATTATAGAATTCTAGATATTCTTGAATTTGTGATTTTCGCTTTCCATCTGCCGGTTCGTTAATAGGGAACTTAATACGACTTCCATTCGTCATTACTTTTGACATTAACGCCGAGTACTCTGTACTAATGTCGTCATCATCAAAATGGATCATTTGTTTAAAGCCCATAACGTTCTCATAATAACTAACCCACTCTTCCATTTTTTCAACATTACCAACTACGTGGTCTACAGCAATTAACCCTGACTCTTCAAATGGAATATTAAACTCGACCTTTTGGAATCCTGGCATAAATGTTCCTTTATAATTTTTACGCTCTACAAGCGTGTGAATTGTATCACCATACGTACCAATAACTGCTTTTTTCAATGTACCGTCCTCGTCCGTTAACTCTACAGGCGGAGCAATTGCGACGGCACCACGTTTTACTGCTTCCGAGTATGCTTTATCAACATCATCAACAAGTAATGCCACGTCTTTCACACCATCACCATGAGTCTTTACAAACTCTGCGATACGATTGTCGCTACTTAAAGCTCCAGACACAACAAAACGCATATTTTTTTGCACAAGAACATAAGATACCTTTTCACGGTTACCAGTTTCTAATCCAGAGTAAGCCACAATTTTGAATCCGAATGCTCTCGCAAGATAATAACTTGATTGCTTTGCATTCCCTACGTAAAATTCCAAATGATCTACATCACGTACTGGAAAAAAGTCCTCCATTTGTGCAGCTAGCGTATCCATAGATTTTTGTTTCATAAAATCCTCATCCCCCTGTAAATAGATTAAATGGTCCATACTTAAAACCAACCGAAAACGCTTCCAACATCGATTAATAGAAATTAGTTAGCAAGCTAACAAATTCTGACCTTTAAAATTTTCTATCTTTTCTGTCAAATTCCTCTTTTTTTCTTACATATAAAATTCGACTTTTTTCTCTTTAAAATAAAGTGAAACTTTAATCAATGAAGTTTTACGAGATAAAGGAAGACTGTTAATACTTGAAGGAATATATAGAAGAAAAACAAAAAAGACCCCAACATATTAACTACTTACTAATATGCTAGAGTCTTTATTTTTTTTGAATGATTGTATTTATATGTCTCATACTAATACATTTGCAAGGAATAGAATAAATGATGTTAATACTACCGCTCCACCTAATGATCCTAATAAATCTGTTTTTGTTACTTGTAACACTTGTTCACTGTTCATATTCCTCATTCTCCTTTCATTTTGTGAGATTTAAAATTTTTATTATACTAATACGCTTGATAGAAATACGATTAACGCTGTTAATACTACTGCTCCACTTGCTGATCCTACGAAGTCACCTTTTGTTACTTGTAATACTTGCTCTTTCATTTTGCATTCTCCTCTCTTTTTCTTTTATTACAAAACTTCTATTATACTAATACGCTTGATAGAAATACGATTAACGCTGTTAATACTACTGCTCCACTTGCTGATCCTACGAAGTCACCTTTTGTTACTTGTAATACTTGCTCTTTCATTTTGCATTCTCCTCTCTTTTTCTTTTATTACAAAACTTTTATTATACTAATACGCTTGATAGAAATACGATTAACGCTGTTAATACTACTGCTCCACTTGCTGATCCTACGAAGTCACCTTTTGTTACTTGTAATACTTGCTCTTTCATATCTTTCATTCTCCCTTCTATTTTCTTTTGTCACAAAACTTTTATTATACTAATACGCTTGATAGAAATACGATTAATGCTGTTAATACTACTGCTCCACTTGCTGATCCTACGAAGTCACCTTTTGTTACTTGTAATACTTGCTCTTTCATTTTATGTATCCTCCTTTTTAATAAGTTATCTATATGTAATTTCTAAGAAATGTTTATTTCATAGTTTTTATGTTAGCGTTACATTAAATTTAATAACGTAACGTTTGTAACATTAATGTAACATAACTATTATTACGTTGCAATATAATTACGTAAATTTTATTACACTTTTTTTACGTTTTTTTATAAACACCCTCAAAAACCTTGTTTTAATGCACTTTCTACTAAGTTCACGTTTGTAACATTCGTGTAATATTACAGTCATAAAACGAAATATAATCATTTCTCTCCCTACTTTTGTTACAAATCAAAGTAAAACTCTAATAAATGACAGTGAACCTATTGAAACTTTACTGACAGTTAATACGGGATAAAACACCATCTTTCCAAGATAAGTTTATATGTTTCCTCTATATAACTATGTATAATAAAAACAAAGAGGTGGTCATTTTGAAATTAATCGCATTAGATATGGATGGTACGCTACTATCATCTAATCTCGAAATCTCCAAAGAGAACTTACAAGCAATCCAAACTGCAAAAGAAGCCGGTCATATCGTAATGATTTGTTCTGGCCGTGCAAAAGAGGATGCTTTGAAATTATTGGAAGAATATAAACTATCTCTTCCAGTTGGAGCGAGCAATGGGGCAATTGTTTATGTGGATGGAAAAGTAATTAACTCGCGTTGTTTACAAAATGATAAAGTATACAAGCTTGCAAAATTACTAGAATCTGAAGGTTTTCCTTATAAGCTATATACGAATAAAGGAGTTTATTCTCCATATACATGGCAAAATCAAGTCATGCAAGCGTTCGAAGAAAACAAGCATGCACTAGATGTTACACTTGAGGAACTCGAAAGAATTACAGAAAAACAAAAGAAATCAAACTTAATTACTGATTTCCAAAAAATCGAAGATGTTGTAAATAATCCAGAACTAGAAATATCTAAATTCTTTATTTTGACATTTAATGCAGAGCATCGCGCACAGCTATTAAGTATGTTACAAGAAGACACTGATATTATGGTTACAGCATCTGCTCCTACTAACTTAGAAATTATGGATAAGAATGGGCATAAAGGGAATGGGCTGAAACAAATGGCAGCCCACTTTAATATACCAATTGAAGATACAGTTGCTATCGGTGACAATTTTAACGATGTACCCATGTTAGAAGTAGCTGGTTTATCAGTTGCAATGGGAAATGCTGAAGAAGATGTAAAAAAACTATGTGATGTTGTGACATTAACAAACAATGAACATGGTGTTGCTCATGCAATCGAGCAATTTGTATTGAAACAAACTTCATCTAGTAAATAAAGTGAAACTTTAATCAGAGGGGGGGCCTCTGATTATTAGTTGAACCAATCGGGCTTTTACAGGCAGTTAATGCGGGGTAAAAAAGGGACTCTTTCAACTTCTGAAAGAGTCCCTCTCTTTTATACATGATGACAAGCAACAAAGTGCTCTTCACCAACATTACGGAATTCTGGTACTGTTTGTTTACAAATATCCGTCGCAAACGGGCAACGTGTATGAAAGCGACAACCCGAAGGTGGATTTGCTGGACTTGGAATGTCACCCTCTAGTATAATTCGCTCTCGCTTCACTGTTGGATCTGGTATTGGCACAGCCGATAACAATGCTTTTGTATACGGATGAAGTGGGTTCGTAAATAACTCATCACGCGGCGCTGTTTCCACAATCGTTCCTAAATACATAATCCCAATTTTCGTACATAAGTGCTCCACTACGCTTAAATCATGTGAAATGAACAAATAAGATAGTCCCTTTTTCTCCTGTAACTCACTAAACAAATTAATGATCTGTGCTTGAATAGATACATCTAGTGCTGCCACAGGTTCGTCAGCTACAATAAATTCTGGATTTAATACCATAGCTCTCGCGATAACGATACGCTGACGTTGCCCACCAGAAAACTCGTGAGGATAACGGTCAATATGATATGGAGCTAGACCGCATAACTCTAATACTTCTGTCACTTTTTCACGAACGTTTTCTTTCGTCGCTAGTCCGTGAGCCAACATCGGCTCGCCAAGCGCTTCTCCAATTCTCATTCTTGGATTTAATGAGCTAAATGGATCTTGGAAGACGAGCTGCATATTAGGACGATGTTTTCTCAATTCCTCTTTTGATAGAGAATGAACATCGTGTCCTTTAAACTTCACTTCCCCCTCCGTTTTTTGGACGAGACGTAAAATTGTTTTTCCTATCGTCGTTTTTCCGCTTCCTGATTCACCAACGAGACCGAACACTTCGCCTTTATTAATAGTAAAGCTTACTCCATCAACTGCTTTTACATGTCCAATTGTTCGACTAAATACGCCACCTTTAATGGGGAAATATGTCTTTAAGTTTTTTACTTCTAATAATGGTTCGCTCATTGTTCCGCACGCTCCTCATATAACCAGCAAGCTACTTTATGATTTTCATCATGTACATTTAGATTCGGTGCTTCTTCTTTACATATTTCCATACAATGCTCACAACGACCGCTAAAGTAGCAAAATTCATCCAAACCGACTAAATTAGGAACTTGCCCTGGAATAGAATATAGTTTATCTATTCGTTTTCCCATCACTGGTTTTGATTTCAACAATCCTTTCGTGTACGGGTGTTTCGGATTTTGGAATATCTCCAGCACTGGTGCTTCTTCAATAACTTTCCCGCCATACATAACGACAACGTAATCAGCCATTTCTGCTACAACGCCTAAATCATGTGTAATTAATAAAATGGATGTTTTAAATTCCTCTTTTATTTGTCTTAATAAGTCTAATATTTGAGCTTGAATCGTAACATCAAGAGCCGTTGTCGGTTCATCAGCAATTAATAACTTTGGATTACAACTAAGTGCAACAGCAATCATAATACGTTGTAACATGCCACCACTTAGTTCGTGCGGATAAGAATGGACGATTTCATCCGCACGAGCTATGCCGACTTTACGAATTAACTCAATTGCTTTCTTATACGCTTCATTTTTACTAAGTAATTCATGCTCTCTTAACGTTTCTACAATTTGTTCACCTACAGTGAAGACAGGATTTAGCGATGTCATCGGTTCTTGAAAAATCATTGCAATATCATTTCCTCGTAAACTACGAAGTTCTTTCTCTTTCATTCCTAAAAGACTTTTTCCTTCATATAAAATATCTCCACCTACTACACTGCCTGATTCAGCAATAAGTCCCATAATAGATAAAGCCGTTACACTTTTCCCGCACCCTGATTCACCTACAACACAAACCGTTTCACCTTCTCGAACTGCAAAGCTAACGTGATTTACAGCCTTTACTGTCCCTTCTTCTGTCTGAAAGTGTGTTTGTAAGTCTTTCAGCTCTACTACCGCTTTATTCATACCTTCTCACCTACCGTCTCATCTTTGGATCTAACGCATCACGAAGTGCATCACCAAGTAAGTTAATTGATACAACTGTTATAAAGATTGCAAAACCAGGCGGAATCCATAACCACGGACGCTTTTGGAAATCAATTAATGAGTTAGCTGCACTAATCATATTCCCCCATGATGGTGTAGGTGGGACGACGCCGAGACCTAAGTAGCTTAGTGCGGACTCCCCTAAAATTGAACCCGCAACACCTAATGTGGATACAACAATTAATATCGGTAAAACATTAGGAATTAAGTGGTATATAATTTTTCGGTAATCTTTTATTCCTAGCACATCAGCAGCTTGCATAAATGCTTGCTCTCTAAGTGATAAAATTTGACCTCTTACAAGACGTGCAAGCCCCGGCCAACCTACTAAACTTAAAATAATCATAATGACATACAGACGATAATCAGACGGTACTTTCCACTCTGATAAAATCGCTCCCATTATAATAAGTAATGGTAATCCTGGCATCGACATTAATATATCGGCAAGACGCATAATAATATTATCAACGATACCACGATAAAAACCTGCGATAGCTCCTAATACAGCTCCTAGTATCACTGATAAAACCATTGATGCTAGGCCAATCGTTAATGAAATTCGTCCCGCTTGCATAAGTCTTGTTAAAATATCTCTTCCTAATTGATCTGTACCGAGCCAATGAGAAAAACTAGGTGGTTTGTTAATTAACGCAACTTGTATTTTCCCTGATGCATATGGTGAAAAGAACGGACCGATAAAACAAAATAAAAACATAAAAATTAGTGCATACAACCCTACGAGCGCCATCTTATTTCTCTTTATCCGTTTAAGAGCTTGTCGCCATGGCGATGATTCATTTTTTCTTCTCTTTTTTTCTTTCTTCTCTGTAATTACTGTAACAGTCTCCATTTCTTTCCCCCCTTACTTCAACCGAATTCGTGGATCAACAACTGCATATACGATATCTGCGAAAAAATTTGAAACGATTGTTAAACAAGAAAGAAACATCGTAAATGCCATCAATACTGTATAATCACGGAAATTTAGTGCTTCCAATTGAATACCGCCAATCCCTGGCCAGTTAAAAATTTGTTCAATAATAATTGCCCCAGAAAACAATCCAGGTAACTCAAACGCAAGCAATGTAATAGCCGGTAAAATGGCATTTTTTAATGCATGCTTATAAATAACAGTCTTCTCTTTTAACCCTTTTGCTCGTGCTGTTCGTATGTAATCTTGTCTTACAACCTCTAACATACTTGTTCTAAAGTAGCGAGTTAATGAGCCCACACCAAGAAGAGTCAAAATAAATACCGGTAAAACCATATGCTTTGCAACTTCTATCACATAAGCGAATCCGGTTGAATTACTACCAACATCAATCATTCCACCTATTGGCAATAACTTAAGATCAACTGCGAACACCTTAATTAAAAACAGACCTATAAAAAATGAAGGAAATGACATTGCTGCAAAGATACCAATTGTTACAAGCTTATCGAATAAAGAATGTTGTTTTGTCGCTGAAAATACACCGATAATAAGTGCAATTAGCCAAATAAAAAACAATGCAATAATTGCTACACTAAAAGAGTTCCAAATAAATTTATTTAATAATGATGTTACAGGTTCTTGATACTGCAACGAAAAACCAAAGTCGCCTTGTAACGCATTACCTAACCAATGAAAATAGCGCTCAACAATTGGCTTATTTAATCCATACAATTCCCGAAGCTCTGCCGCCCTTTGCGGTGTAATCTTAGGATTCGAATCAATATAATCCCCTGGAAGAAGTGCAAACAGGAAGAAAATAACAATTGACGTTCCCAAAAGTGTAGGAATCATTTGTAACAACCTACGAACGATATACGTTTTCACCCTTTTTCTCTCCAATCTTATGCTTAAAATAGAAGAACATTTTTTCGAATCAGCATATTACTAGCCGAATGAAAAAATGTCTTCTACTTATACATTCTTCTCGTTATTTTTCAATAGATAATACTGGCGAGTTCGAACTAATACTGTCATACTTCTCAGGATCAATTCCTTTAATGTTTCCATTGTAAGCTGTGATGATTCTACGATAGTTTAATAAAATTACTGGCGGATCATCACTTAGTTCTTTGTACAGTTCTTTGTAAATTGGTTTACGTTTCTCAATATCTACGGTTTCAATTCCTTTTTTAATTAATGCATCTACTTTTTCATTTTTATAACCTAGGGTATTATCATCACCTTCTGAAGAGTAACCACTTACAGTTTCACTTGGATCTGTTGTAATTGGTGTTGCAACAGAAGCTAAATCATAATCGCCTTTTTTCACTTTTGATAGCATCGTATTAAAATCCATAAATTCAGGATTGAACTCAACACCTAATTCTTTATAGTTCTCTTTTGCGATCGGAATAAATAAATCACCTTCTTTTGCTGAGCTTGCACCATAATACGTTAATTTAAGTTTTTGACCATCTTTTTCACGAATTCCGTCTGAACCAGCTTTCCATCCAGCTTCATCTAATAATTTCTTCGCCTTATCTAAGTTATATTCGTACTTATTA
Organism: Bacillus sp. WC2507; assembly: GCF_052656125.1. Taxonomy (NCBI): domain Bacteria; kingdom Bacillati; phylum Bacillota; class Bacilli; order Caryophanales; family Bacillaceae; genus Bacillus; species Bacillus sp. WC2507. The sequence goes on from NZ_JBQXPN010000001.1 coordinate 57,027, forward strand.
ATACCCTCTTCTGTATAAGCCCAAGATGTTGGATGAATTGGAACATTTGCTACTGTACCGTATCCTTTCAAAGCTGTATCTACATATTTTTTACGATCCAATCCATAAATAAGAGCTTGACGAACTTTCTTATCTTTTAAATACGGTTTTTTACTATTCATTCTTATATAACTAAATGAAGCAGCCGTCTCTATTTCAACATTTGCAAACTGTAAACTCTTCACTTGTTCTAGAATTTCATCCCCGTAGCCTACTCCTGTATAATCTATCTCACCTGTTTGGAATAATTGGAATTTTGTATCCGGTGAAGTAATCTTATAAATAAAGTTTGGGATTTTTGGTTTGCCTGCATAATAATTTTCATTTGCTATAAAACGAACTTCTTGTCCTGGGATATACTTTTCAAACTTATATGGCCCCGCAGCTATCGGTTTTCCATATAACTCTTTTAAATAATCTAAACTAGTATTTTGTTTATACTCTTTTCCATAATAAGCTTTCGATAATACTGGACCACCTAAAGCAATTAGCGCTTGTGAGTTAACTTTTTCAGTTGTAATTTTAATTGTTTGTGGATCAACAACTTGAATTCCTTCAATAGACGTCGCTTTTCCTTCTTTATATTCCTTTCCACCTTTAATTGCATATTGTGAAATATCATCGCCGCCTTCATACGCTTTATCATGTAGAAGTGATAATGTAAATGCTACATCCTCAGCGGTTAATGGCGATCCATCACTAAATTTCAAGTCTTTGCGTAAATGAAATGTATATGTTAATTGGTCTGAAGAAACATCCCACTTCTCAGCAAGATCTGGTATAGGTTTTCCTTGTTTATCTGTTGTAACAAGGGAAGCAAAAATAACCGATGTCACATTCCCATCCCAACCGTTCTCTTGAAAGTAAGGTAAGAAAACTCCCCCAGGCTTTGAGATACCAGAAATAAACGTATCTTTTCTATTTTTTGCCTTATCAGGTACTTTCGTTTTATCTGTAGCCGCAATTTTTTCAACTTTTACATTTTTTAAATCCTGCTGTTTTACCGGTTCTGTAGAAGCCGTATCCTCCTGTCCCCCACAAGCAGATAACACAAGTGAACTACTCAGTAATACCGAAAATACACCAGCCCATTTTTTTGTCTTTTTCTTCATTGTCCCCACCCTAACTGTTTAATAGTGATACCCTTTGAACTTATTAGCTTATGTATGCCTCCCACAGCACATTTATAGCCAATCGGAAAAGTCGGTTTTAATCGTAAAAAAATAGACGTTTTTGAGGGGTAACAATCCTATTCCGACCTTTCCGGTAGACTTTATGGTTATTAGCTTATATCGTCCATTATATTTTGTCAATTCTTTCTAAATAAATATTTTGAGAATTTTTCCAAAATTATTGTTCTATCTTTAATTTAGGTAAACTTAACAAGATACCGTTATAGTTATCTTCTTGCAATCCTTGAATGCGTGCATTATGTGCAGACACAACTTTACTATTATTTAGGAAAATAACAGGCGGATCTTCGCTCAACTCCTGGTACAACTTTTTATAAATTTCTTTTCGTTTTTCAATATCTAATGTTTCTAGTGCCTGCTTAGCTAATTCATCTACTTTTGGATTATAGTATCCATCATAGTTTCGTTTACTTGTCGAAACAAACTCCTCAATTGTTCCACTTGGATCATCAATCATTGGCGTAGATACCATCGCCAAATCATAATCACCTTTTATCACTTTTGAAATCATCGTATTAAAGTCCATATATTCCGGGTTGAACTCTACACCAAGCTTTTTATAATCTTCTTTCATCACAGGAATCATTACATCATTTATTTTACTTGCTGATGAGGCAAAATAACTTACTTTCAGTTTTTGTCCGTCCTTTTCACGAATTCCATCCGAACCTGCTTTCCATCCAGCCTCATCCAATAATTTCTTTGCCTTCTCTAAATTATACTCATATTTATTAATGCCCTCTTCTGTATACGCCCAAGAAACTGGCGTAATCGGTACATTAACAAGTGACGCATAACCTTGGAAATACGTATCAATAACCTTTTGACGCTCTAATCCATAAATAAATGCTTGGCGAACACGTTTATCTTTAAAGTATGGCTTCTTATAATTCATTTTAATGTAGCCGTAAGAGCTTCCTGTATACACATTAATATTAGCAAAACCTAAATCTTTTAATTGTTCAATTGTTTCTGCATTTGTAGAAAATCCGTCGTAATCCACTTCTCCAGCTTGGAATTGCTGCAACTTCGTATCGCCTTTTGAAATTTTATAAATAAAGTGCTCAATCTTCGGCTTTCCTTCAAAATAATTTTCATTTGCTACAAATCGAACTTCTTGACCAGGAATATATTGATCTAACTTATAAGCTCCTGCTCCCACTGGCTTCCCATACAACTCTTTTAAGTACTCCAAGTGTCCTTGTTTATACTCTTTCCCGTAATAAGCTTTAGATATAACTTCTCCGCCAATTAACGATAATGTTTGGGCATTTACCTTTTCGGTTGTAATCGTAATTGTTTTCGGATCAATGACCTGAATTCCCTCAATAGAATTTGCTTTTCCTTCTTTATATGCTTGCCCACCTTTTATTGCTGTTTGACTTATATCAGTCGCCCCACTATAAGTTGGGTCGTGTAATAAAGTTAATGTAAATGCTACATCATCTGCAGTTAACGGTGTACCATCACTAAACTTTAAATCATCTTTCAAATGGAATGTATATGTAAGCTGATCCTCCGAAATATCCCACTTCTTCGCCAAAATAGGAATTGGTTTCCCTTCCTTATCCAGTCCAACAAGAGGCGCAAATATAGCTTGCGTTATATTACCATCCCATCCATTCTCCATAAAGTGCGGAAGGAATATACCCCCAGGACTCGGCATTCCAACTACAAAGGTATCTTTTCTTTCTTTTACTTTTGTAGGACTTTTTGCTTTGTCGCTTGCCTTAATAAATTCATCTTTTACTTTTGGTACGTTCCCGGCTTCATTTGTACTTGCTTCCTCTTGACCACATCCGGCTAGTAATACTGATACACTAAGAAATGTAACAAGTGCTCCTTTAAAAGCATTTTTCATTGCACTCTCACCTTTACCTTCCTAATTTTTAACGATGTAGGAACATAGGCCCCCTTCCTGTAACTATCTTTATTTTTCCTATAAAAATAGTATGAATTAATTTCAAGATTATTCCTTTCCTTTAAACATGTCAATCGTTCTCTTTTATTTCGTATTAAAAAATTGAAAATCCACTTCTATTCGTTCAGCATGAAACATAGAATACTAATAACCAATTACCAAAAAGGGGGCGAAAACATGGACAACCTATTCCAATACGTCCTGCACTACGTATTATTAACAATTATGATAGTTGGGGCGCTATTACTATTCCCATTCTTCCCAAAGTTCGTCCTCTTTTTAGCTTTTTTTATTATGCTCGGGATCGCTATTATCATTTCAACAAAGGAAGATACCACACAAAAAGAAAGCAGAGTTCAGCGTGTAAAGCTGTAACTCTGCTTTTTTCAATCGTAACGTATTCTTGTTAAACCAATCACGAAAAATACTCCTGCAAATAAAATGAGTATACCAATATAGCTTCCTATATCTGCTAATGCACCTCCTCTTACAATCAACTCCGTAAATCCACGCATTGCCCAAGTTTGCGGAACAAAGTTTGCTACTGTTTGCATCCATGCTGGTTCAATTTCAATTGGCCAATAAAGACCACCAATCATGCATGTTGAAATCACAACGATATTCCCTAGCGCGGACTGCTGTTCTGTTGTTTTTACGATGCTTGCTAATAATAAGGCTAGACCAATGACAGCTAGTAATAACGCCGAGGTGAGGGTAATAACTCCTAATAAATTTCCCCACTGCACATCAAATAAGGAATGCGTTAATATCATTAAAACACCAAATTGAATCCACCCTATTAAAAAGAAGGAAAGGATATATCCCGCCAGTATTTGAACTTTTGAAACTGGCGCTTCTAATAAACGAGACCAAACACCAAGTTGCCTAGCTTTTAAAATAGTCCCCGTCGCACTTAACATAACAATCATAACGAATAGAATGGAAAAGCCTGCCGCTCGTCCTGTAACGTTATTTAACTTTTGATCATCATGTGAAATTGACTCTTTTTGAATCGAAACAGGTTCTACTTTTGTATAGGTTTCTTTATACATCGTTTCCCACGAAGTGTTACTTTTCTTCTCAAAATCTCTTGCTGCACTAACTTCTATCTCCATTTTTTTTAATGTGCTTGTCAATACTTGCTCTACAGAAGTTCCACCAGTAAAATCAGCACTGGCCTGAAACTGAATATTTTCTATCTTCCTATCTAGCATACTCTTTTGAAAGTCTTTCGGAATGATAACTATACCCGATGATTTTTTATTTTCAACCTTCTGTTTTCCTTCCTGATACGTTACCTTCTCTATAGAAATTAAGTCACTTTTCTTTATTTCCTCATAATATTTGCTAGATAGTACAGAACCATCTTCATCTACTAAGCTAACATTTACTTTCTCATTCCCACTTCCACCTAAAAGTCCTCCAAAAATGAGTGTAAAAATAATAGGCATTCCAAACATGAGTATATAACTTTGTGGCTTTATTAAAATTTGTTTTAGCTCTAACCAACAAAGCGCCCAAACCTTCTTCATCATTTCCCCTCCTATCTCGTACGTAAACGTAATGTTCCAACCATAACGGAGACAATTCCTGCACTACATAAACTAAAAATAACAGGGAGTAGCACATCCCAAGATGTTCCCGACATAATATTTAAGAAGCTTGTAAGTGCCCATTTATTCGGAGTAACATTTGCAATGGTTTGAAGTGTATCAGGGAATACGTAAATCGGTAACATTGATCCCCCTAATATAGCGAGTATTTGAATACCGATTCCTCCCATTACATCTGCCGTTTTTTCCTCATGGATAAAAGCCGCAATTAACATAGATAAACCAGAAACACAAATTGCATACGAAATTCCCAATACTACTATTTGAGACACATCTTCTCCCCATTCCACATGAAACATAAAGTGCGTAGCAGCTATAAATATTCCAAATTGTATACAAGCAAATAGTAATGTACCTAAAAACTTTCCAAATAAAATTGAAAATGAGCTCGTCGGTGTACTGAACAAACGCGCCAACGTTTCAGTTCGTTGCTCTGTTACAACTGACTTTGCACCTACTGTTATGTTATATAGTAAAAACATGACTAACATCGCTGCTGCATAATATTGCATCGCTGCAACTGTTTTTTTACCTATCGTCCCTCTTTTAATGTTATCCGCATTTGTAGTTGCTATCGCCTGTAAACTTCCACTTACCTCTTTTGCAACTTGTGCTACATCACCCTGCTGAGATTTCACTAATTCTGTTACAACACTTTTAGTAGATACTGCGACTGTTTGAACACGTTCTGAAAAGGATCGGATCATTGATTCAGCAATTTTCGCTTGTATATTTTTTGATGGGTCTATAAGCACCTTTGGTTCTTTTAATTTTCCATCTTGTACTTGTTCGCTCCATTTATTTGGGATGACGATTCCCACATCGATTTTCTTTTCCTTTAACATATCTTCAAGCTCTTCCTGAGAATGAACTATCTTTACTTTCACATCATCTTTTATTTCTTTAGATTGCAATACGTCTTTTTGAAAGACATCTGCCAACTCATCAGTTCCCACTTGATAATAGCCAATCACTGTTTTCGGTAGTCCACCATTATCAAATATATTACTTAACGCTGAACCTAAAATCGCTGTTAATAAAAGCGGCATAATTAACATCATCATAAATCCGCGCCGATCAATTAAACGTATTTTTAAATCCTTCCATGCAATAATAAAACTTTTCATCCCACACTAACCTCCTTAATCACGAAGTGAACGTCCTGTTAATTGTAAAAAGAGTGCCTCTAAATTTGGTTCTTGTACTTCAAGCTTTAAAATTTGAGCGTTGTTCTCAACAACTACTGACACAACTGTACCAATAGACTCGCCACCATTTAGTCCAATATCAATCGTGCTATTATCTTCATCAAAAATAATCCGTTCAACAACAGATAGTGATTTCAACTTTTGTAGCAATTCCGTACTATAACGATTTAATTGCAATCTCACTATAAACCCATCTGCCAGGCGATTACATAGCTCCCTTTTCGTTCCTAATGCAATTACCTTTCCGTGATCAACAATTGCAATTCGTTCACATAAATACTCTACTTCTTCCATGTAATGACTCGTATAAATAACCGTCATACCTTTTTCATTTAATTTCTTAACAGTTTCTAAGATATGATTTCTCGATTGTGGATCAATCCCGACTGTCGGTTCATCCATAATTAATAACTCTGGTTCGTGCATAAGTGCTGCACCAATATTAATACGCCTTTTCATGCCACCTGAAAATGTTTCAATTTTATCTTTTCCGCGGTCCTGTAAACCGACGTAGGCTAATACTTCCTCTGCCCTCTCTTTTGCAACTTTTCCATTTAAACCGTACATCTTTCCCCAAAAAATCAAATTTTCCTTTGCTGAAAGTGTCGGATACAAAGCAATGTCTTGCGGAACAATACCAATTTTCTTTTTCGCTTCTAATGGATATTCTTTTACAGATTTCCCACCAACTTTTATATCTCCACTATCGTACGGAATTAATCCACAAATCATTGATATTGTCGTTGATTTTCCCGCTCCATTTGGACCAAGCAATCCAAATGTTTCACCTTTTTTCACTTCAAAAGACACATTCTTTATGATTTCCTTCTTACCAAATGATTTCGTAATATGATCTATGACTAACATACTGATTCAGCCCCTTTGCATTCATCTACACTTTCATTGTAGAAAATTTTTTTCTTCTCTCCATCACCCTTGAGATAGAAATACAAAATAAAAAAGCAGCAAATTCTGCTGCTTTTTCACAATTATATATGCCAAAAGTCATGTGTACATCGTGATGCCATACCTTACTGCATATATGGCAGCTTGCGTTCGATCTCTCAGTTCTAACTTACTAATTAAATTAGAAACATGATTCTTAACAGTCCCTTCTGTAATAAATAGCTTTTCCGCAATCTCTTTATTATTTAAACCAAGTCCAATTTCTCTTAAAACATCTACTTCTCGCTCAGTTAATTGCGCTAATTGTTCTGGTGTGGTGCACTCTACTGCTACTTTTGTCTTTTTTAATTCTTTTATGATTTGCGCTGTTATATCCTGAGGAAGCACAGCCCCTCCACTATGCACCGTTAAAATTGCTTGAGCAATTGCATCTGCCTCCATATCTTTCAATAAATAACCACTCGCTCCTTGCTCCAATGCTTCAAAAATAAGCTCACTATCACTAAAAGTCGTCAGCATAAGTACCTTTATATGAGGGAACTGTTCTCTAACTAAACGTGTTCCTTCAACACCATTCATACGAGGCATCCTAATATCCATCAAAATAATTTCAGGATGTAGCTCTTTCACCTTTTGTATCACTTCGTCTCCATCCGTAGCCGTTCCCACTACATCGAGTTCCGGACTTAAATTTAATAACATCGCTAAACCATCACGAATGAGCGATTGATCATCAACAATCATAATCCGAATCATACAGTTCCCCCTATTATCCACGTTTTCTCCTGAAGTGGAAATTCAATCTGTAACCGAAAGCCTTTTTCTATCTCACTCTCAAATTGAATAGTTCCACCATGTTCCTCTACTCGTTCTTTCATATTAAGTAAACCAAAACCCGGGCTTACCTCGTTAACTCCCACGCCATTATCCAAAATACATAGTTTAACTTGTTTCGCCGAACAAATTAAACTCACTTCACATAAACTCGCTTTCCCATGCCGCTTTGCATTTGTTAAAGACTCTTGCATAACTCGGAGCAGTGTAGGTTGTAGTGACAACGGAATCACAACCGGATCCCCTTCTAATTGAAAAGATACTTGTACTTTCGTCGCTTTAGAATATCCATGTAACATTTCACGCATATTCTCTATTATGTTCCCTAGTTTACCTTCTTCTTTTAAAGCATGTACAGAAGCTCTAACCTCTTGAAGTGATTTTCTGGCTAGCCCATGACATGTATGTAAAACCTCTTCCGTAGCGTCCGATTTTTGTTTCCACAAAGCCTCTGCCAGTTGTAATTGAACAAGTAAGGCTGTCATATTATGACCGACAGTATCATGAATTTCTCGGGCAATATCATTTCGCTCCCGAACAGCTGTCAATTCTTCTACCTCTTTGGCATATAGACGTAATTGTTCATGCGCTTCTTTTAAAGCTGTATGAGATAATGCTAATTCTCCATATTGCTCATCTACCATTTTCCGAGCAGCTGTAAGTTTTTTTATTAAGCTTCCAGCTAAAGCACTAAAAACGATGAACATAAAATTAATGGCATTACTCTCCAATTCTAAACTACCTGTATGTTGATATGCATGTAGTATATTAATAAGCCAACAAAGAAAGAAAAAAGTAATAAAAAAGTACGTCATGCTTCTACGAAATTCATGAATAAATAGTCCTACTGCATCAATTCCAAATATAATTAAATATAAACATGTCTCAGGAAATAAAAAACCTAATAAAGCTGTGACTATCCCATTTGCTAATAGTGTATAAAAAACAAGCTTTTTACCTCCACTTACTTTTACTAGCAAAATATGATTCACAATATAAATAAAAAGTGCTGTACCTACAAAAAGTTGCAAATGTGCTGTTTCACGTGAAACATGGTTTGCATAAACAAAACAAATCATAACGATTGTAGCAATCCGTGCGTATCCTAACATAACATTCTCCTCACGTTTTAATAACTTAAAGTTCTTCTCTTTATTGCAACAACAAGAAAATTATACCAATTTTTATCTTTCCGTACACAAAAAGAGCAAGCCTCCCTCAAAATATGAGAAAAACAACTTGCTCTTTCATTCTAATTTCTTTACTCCACAATATTCTCTAACTCATTATATAACTCCGCTCGCAACAACTCTTTCTTCGTTTTTTCTTCATACAATTGTTCAAGCATTTCAACATCAACTACATGCTCCATCTTACACTCAAGCGCATATATATCCTCTTCTACATGCATTAACTCCGTTTCAATATCCTCAACATTCCTAACTTCTTTCTTTTTTACAGGAGCTGTTTCAATATTTTTTCTTCCTTGGCGTTGCTGCTTTATTACTTGTTTCTCGAGCTTTTCTTCCCACTTTTGACGAGCCCATGCGTAGTTCCCTGCAAACTCAAATAATTTATGCTCATCAATCCAATACGTCTTTTCAAATAACTTATTCAAAAAATAACGATCATGTGAAACAGCTAAAATCGTTCCATTATATTGCTCAAGAGCTTCCTCTAAAACTTCCCTTGATTCAATGTCGAGATGGTTTGTCGGCTCATCTAAAATTAAAAAATTGATATCTTGATACATAAGTTGCGCAAGTCTTAACCTCATTTTTTCTCCACCGCTCAGTTGCGTTACTTTCTTAAACACCGCTGGACCATAAAATAAAAACTTAGCTAATATATGTCTCGCTTCTCCCTCTGTTACAGCTACATATTCCCTGAAAGCCTCTAATACATTACTCTTCATATTTCCGTACGCATGTTGTGATAAATAACCAATTTTCACACTACTACCAATACGGATCTCTCCAACGTCTGGTTCTATTTCTTCTAATAATAACTTTAGTAGCGTTGTCTTTCCTGTACCATTACGACCAACGATCGCCGCACGCTCTTGAAAACGAACATGTAAATTCGCTTCGTTAAATAAAGGGTGGTCAGCAAATCCTTTACTCACTTCTTTCATTACAACAACATCTTTCCCACTTCTCTCTTTCCCTTCAAACTGAAGTCCCATTTGTTTTCGTTCTAAAATAGGTTTCTTTAGTTTCTCTATACGTTCCAGTGCACGTTCCATACTTCTCGCTCTCTTATGCAATCCTTCATTCGGAGGATTCGCCTGATTTGCCCATTCACGTAGTCGTTTAATTGCTTCTTTCATTTTCTTTATTTTCTTTTGCTGTTCTTGATAAGCCTGAAACTCCTGAAGTAACCGTTCTTCCTTTTCCTCAACAAACTGAGAATAGTTTGTATGATACACGTGAATCTCTCCATCTTCTAAATCAAAAATCTTCGTTACAACTTCATCAAGGAAATAGCGATCATGTGAAATGACCATAACCGTTCCATTGTATTCTTTTAAAAATTGCTCTAGCCATTCTACGGCGAATAAATCTAAATGATTGGTTGGTTCATCTAATAGAAGTAAATCTGGTTTCTGCAACAACATGTATGCAAGGCTTACTTTTGTTTGTTCCCCACCACTTAACTCGGAAAATGATCGGAGAAATAGTTCTGTCACCTGTAGACCGTTTGCTACCTTCATCATATTCGCTTCTATTTCATAACCACCAAGAAACGCAAACTTTTCTTGGATTACTCCGTATCTCTCCATTAATCTTTGTAAAGCAGACGGTTCCCGTTCTTCTGCCATATGTTTTTCTAAAGCACGCATTTCTCTTTCTAATTCCTTTTCTGTTTTAAAGGCGGAACTCAATACATCATATATAGTCATACCCTCATCAAATTTCGGAATTTGTGCCACATGACCAATACATGTACCTTTCTTCATATGAATGGCCCCTGCATCCAAACTTTCCATTCCAGTTAGAAGCTGAAAGATTGTTGTCTTCCCACTACCGTTACGACCAACTAATCCAACACGTTCACCATTCTTTATTTCAAGCGATATATTTTCAAATATGATGTTTCCACCAAAAGATTTCGTTACATTATTTACACTACAAATTGTCATTTTCCGTACTCCTTTCAATATAAAAAACCATGGGAAAGAAACATTCCCCATGGTTTTCGGCATAGAAAAAGGAAGCCAAATAGCTCCCTTTTCACACGTTTATTAAAAATGGGTGAAGAGATTTCTATCGTTCAATAGCTACTATGCAATTGTTAAAAAAGGACAGACGTATCCCGTTAACAACTACATCATGAAAAATCGCACGACAAAAATAGATATAATCTAAAAATTTGGCACGTGCAGCTAAAGAACGTTTCATCTCATTCACCTCTTTCGTACGGAATTTAATACTTACTTCTTTATTATACTTCCCCATTTCATGTTTGAATAGTCATTTTTCTGAAAATAATGAAGATAGACTAAACATTTCAATAAGTGACATCAAATCTTACAACACTGTTATGTTCACGTAATGGAAAGCGATAGTACGAAAAAGCGCCTCCCTATACAATAAAGATGTAAACAAGAGAGACAACAAAAGGAGGAAAACAATCATGATGAAAGAAATCGTAAAAGCAATCTTTGAGGTATTAGTGAACGGACAAGCAGTTGTAAAAGAACTAAACGAACTATAAAAAGGAGTGAAGGAATATGATGAACATGGTAAAAATGATTTTACACGCTCTAGTTGATGCAAAAGCAGTTAGCCAAGAATTAAACGAACAATAAAAAAGGGGTAAATGAATATGAAGAAAGCCATTATTGTAATCGCAAGTACAGCAATTGCCTTATACACAATAAAAAATAGAAAAAAGAAGCACAATAAAAACGATCTATATTATCCATACACATTATTAAAGAAAAAATAAAAGACAAGGTACCCTATCTTAATGAGGATATCTTGTCTTTTATTTTTCCTATCCCCTTTAAAGGATTTCCTTCTCCTTTTCCCGAATGTATTAAGCGGGATTTTTTACACATATTTTAAAGGGGCACATATACAAATGGATACACAACAACTATACTTTTTAAACGATATCGGCAAACAAAAACCAGAAAGCATCCGGAATAGAAGCGCTGCATGTCCTTTTTGTGACAGAGAAAATTTAACGGATATTTTAGCTACTGAAGACTCAATTATTTGGCTAAAAAACAAATTTCCTACATTAAAAGATACATTTCAAACGGTGCTAATCGAAACAGATAATTGTGAAGACCATATTGCGACATATACAGAAGAACATATGAGATCGCTAATCCGTTTCTCCATTCAACATTGGTTAGACTTACAGAAGAATGAAGAATTCACATCTGTGATTTTATACAAAAATCATGGTCCATTCTCAGGCGGAAGTTTGCATCATGCACACATGCAGATTATTGGAATGAAATATGTAGACTACCTCGATAACGTAGAACAGGAAAACTTCCAAGGAGTAATTGTGCAAAAAAACGAACACATTGAACTCAATATTTCAGATCGTCCTATTATCGGTTTTACTGAATTTAATATCATCATTGAAGATGTTGAATGCATAGATGAACTAGCAAATTATATTCAACAAACTGTACGTTACATACTGACAGATTTCCATAAAGGATGTAGTAGTTATAACTTATTCTTCTATTACTTAGACGGAAAAATCATTTGTAAAGTTGTTCCTAGGTTTGTCGTTTCACCATTGTATGTAGGATATAAAATACCGCAAGTTTCCACAAAACTAGAAGACGTGAAAATACAACTCGCGCAGTACTTCACGAGCGAAAAAGATACAATTATTCACAAAAAAACAGAGTAGGTATAGAAAACCTACTCTTTGATTACACCTTTATTTCGATAGTACACGTCCTCTAACCCGACGTTATACTTCATGTTATTATCCGTCCACTCTGGTCCTAAATTTCCCGGCCATCCAGATGTATTTGCTATATATTTTAGTAATGCAAAATCAGTCAAACCTTTTTGCACCCCGCGCTTATATCCTTTCATTAAATGCGGCATTGCAATTTGCGCATTTGTACGTGGATCTTTCAACTCTTCATCAGTTAAATGCTCTGGTGCAAGTCCACCCCCGCGATGCAATTGAAACAATCCGAATGAAGTTCCATTATCTCCAACACTTCTTGGATTTAACCGGCTTTCATGTTCGGCAATTGTAAGAGGTATCCATTCTGGAAGATTGACTTTCTTTGCTTCCTCTATAATAATTTGTTTCATCTGTTTTGCTTCTTCTGAGTCAACATAGCTTGTCTCATTCATTAACTTGCCCATTCCTTCAGACTTTCCTTGGAAATATAAGTACACCCCAAGAACAACTAAAAATCCTACAAAGAATTTCTTCACTACCTCTACCTCTTTCTCCGCTGAAATTTGTCCCCTTTCAGCCTTCTTCCCTTTACAATTACCAACATTCTATCATTCTCTTACCCTTTTATCATAGCAAATAACTATACATATTATCATCATGCTTTAGACCGATTTTGTGAAAAAACAGCTGGTAAATACGTGCAAAAATGTAACTTTCATAGACCACAACGTATTTTTTGTATATAATTGTAAATTGAACTCTACATATAGAATAGGAGCAAACCAAATGAAAAAGTGCATAATACTCTTGTTCAGCATTTTACTTCTTATGCCTATCCACACCTCTGCACAAACGTCACCAAAACCAAAAGTACTTGTTTTATATAGTACAAAAGACGATAAAATTACAAATAATATTCAAATACTTAATACTCAATTAGGCCATTTTACAAACGATATAACTACGAAAAGTTTAAAACAAGCTAATGAAATTACTAATTCATCTTCTTATACACATATTGTCTATATCGGTGAACAAAAGGAAGAGTTTCCTGCTGAAGCAAAACAACTGATAGAAAATTTCTCAGGCCCAGTATTAGTTCTAGGACAAAATGTTGAACAATTATCTAATCGCTTTTCTTTCATTACTCTAAAGGATAATGAGATACGAGTTAATAAAATCGAATATCCAAGCCATAAACTAAAAAACACTTTAGAAGAGGAACGGTTGATTCAATCCTTTGATACAAACGGAACTGTTCTTGCTAACGCTGTAAGCTCAAATAGCAAGAACCCACTTATCGTTCACCATGAAACATCTTATTACGTTGCAACGCCAAATCTCTTTGACTGGATGTCTCATTACGTCGGTGAAATGTTATTTTCTTACTTTGGACAAAAATCGACGACAAATAAAGTAGAAGCTTATTTACGTCTTGAGGACGTTCATCCAGCCGCAGATACAAATCAATTAAAAGAAATTGCTGAATTACTAAAAGAGAAAAAGATCCCTTATATGATTACAGTCATACCGGTATATAAAGATCCGGATACAGGAAAGACCATACATTTAAAAGATAAACCTGAGCTAGTCGATCTTTTACGCTCTATGCAAGATGATGGTGCAGCAATTATTATGCATGGTTATACTCACCAATTTTATGATAGTGAAACTGGTGAAGGTTTTGAATTTTGGGACGTAAAAACAGATCAACCAATTCGTCAACCGAAGCATGAAAAATCAAAAACAAAAGATGACTTTCCTAATATAGAGGCATATAATGCATACGTAAAAAAAGGAGAAGAGTTTGAAGAAAAATATACGACTGATCATATTGAAAAAGGCATTCAAGAACTTGTAGATGCCAAACTATATCCTGTCGCATTTGAAGCACCTCATTACACGATGTCTCAAAAAGGATACGAAATATTATCAAGGTACTTTTCAACTTATGTAGGACAACTACAGTTAAGTGATACAACTTGGAAATCCATGCACTCACCATTTTATACAAGTACCCCATCATTTTTACACGGAATGAAATTAATGCCTGAAACAGTCGGCTTTATCGAAGAAGATAAGCCACATGCTATTGCAAAGATGAAGGAACGTGCTGTATCTGTTGCTAAATTATCCGATGGCGTTATTGGTGCATTCTATCATCCTTACTTAGGTGTGAAACCATTAAAAGAAGTATTAAAGGATCTAGAAAGTATTCCAAATATAGAATGGATTGATTTACAAAAAGAAACAAATGAAGTGAAAATGAAAAATATTCATATTACCACTAACAAAGATGGCATTCATGTTGAAAAACCAACAAGCGCAGATGACGTAATGGATTATATAAAACAATATGGGTTCTTCCTTATACTTGGTTTCTTCGTCATTGTCTTTCTTTTCCTATTAAGACGCGCGAAAAAATTAGAGTCATAATACAAAACCACCAAGTAGAATGCTTGGTGGTTTTTTTAACTTAAACCAAAACGTGGCATGTTATTAATAACCCATTGATTATTTTCATAAACAAATTCAACTTCTACTTTTTCCGTTACATTATCATAGTCATTATACGTTTCTACCTGCGCTTTTATTTTCCCATCCTTCAAATCGGTAGAAATAATTTTTGTAAATTTAGTCGCTGCTTTTGACCCTGGATCTCCAATAGCATAGTGCATTTTTCCATTTAACTCTTTAATATACTTACTCTTCATATACTCTGCTATAAATGATTTTGAGAAGTACGTAGATAGCGTAGTCTCTAAAGTATCCCTCGTATTATAAATAGGATTCACTAATTCCCCGTACGAAAAATCCCCTACTCGTTTTGGGTTTCCTGTTAGTGCAGCCATTTGAATATTAGTAAGTTCCTTCTGTGCATTCCATACTTTCTGTAACATACCGTCATCTGCTAACTTCTTATCTTGTGCTTCATTTGATTTCTTTGTATCTAGATTCAAAATAGTCCCGTTATCCGTATAGAGATACATATCTCCTGCTACAAAATATAAATAGGATTTCGTTGGTTCAACCGCTTTATTATAAATCACTTTTTCATTTCCACCATTCATTTTCTTCTTATATACTCCGTCCTTTTTTAAATAATAAAAAGTATCCCCTTTCACATTCATCTGCAAGGCATCCTTTACCAATAGCTTTTCATTATTTTGTTGAATGTCTATTTCATATATGCCATGCTCAGCTTCATTTGTTTCAAAAGGTAACGAGAAGTCGACAACAGCATATAATTTTTCATTATTATACGTAGCACTAGATATTGTTGCATAATTTTCTTTTGACCAAGTTTTATTATCCTTTGTCACTTGCGTTCCACGATTTTTATTCCAATGTAGAATACTATCGTCTATCGTTCGAGACCAACCAGAGTTTTTAAATGCCGCTTCTTCTTCCTGTCCCGTTTTCAAATCCATTTTTACAATCCCTACAATATCAAAGCCACCATGCTCAGAATATTTTTTCGGATAAAATAAAGTTTGGTCTTTTATATAAACATAATTTGTATCATCTTTTAACGTGTCTAGCTTTTTGCTAGATATATCATACTTCATTAAATAAGATAATCCTGCATTCTTATCTTTATCCGTATGAATAAAATATAAAGATTTATCTTTTATATTTATGTAAGAAGCATTTACGCCTTTTACTACAGGCTCTGCTGTTTGAAATTGATCTTTCGTACGATAAATGCCTCCTGTATTTTTATCACCATTCACCGCATAGTAAATCCAGCCGTTACTTTCTGCCATTTTCCCTTCATTAGAACTGTTTCCAACCGTATTCCCATTCTTCTCATTTTCTTTCATCTGTTTTTCAACTACTGGATCAATTTTTTCTTCCTTATTTTCTTGTTTTGCGTTTGGATTTATAGCCTTTGTTTCTGCTTCACACCCAAATGCTGCAAGTGAAAGTGCACCGACCATCATTGTAATAGCTATTTTTTTATATGCTTTCCCCATTTTTCCCCCTACTTCCTTCATCAAATTAAACACATCATAAATTATAGAAAATATTAGAAAAAATATCCATAATAAAAAGGATAAGAGTAACTCTCCTATCCTTTTAAGTAAAATTGAATCGTATTTTCATATATCGTTTTCGTAACCCTATCAACAGATATGTTTTTTATAACACTAATTTCCTTTAATACCTCTCGAATCATCCTCGGATGCGTCATAACATCCTCTTGAAATTCCCACGGTCCATCTGTTTCTACCATCATATATTCAAGTGGATAATACGAAACAATTTTTCTAATCTTCTCCTTATGTAAAACATCTGGTGTGATAGAAATATAATAACCGTTCCTCATCATCCGTTTCATTGTTGTTTCACTTCCCTTAAACCAATGAAAGTGTGCACGCGAAACTTTATGTTCCTCTAGTAAATCACATACGATATCAGCATCTTCATAAACAGCGTGCAAAACAATCGGCAAATCGTACTTCCTCGCTAACTCTATAAACCTTTTCAATACCGCTATATATGGCTCTAGAGTAATATCTTTCTCTTCTTGCCTTAAATAATATGGTAATCCCACTTCACCAATCGCAACTATGTCCTCTACATGATCTTCAATTAATTTATACATTTGCTCACAGTCTTCTTTATGAATCGGTTGCTCCGGATGAAAACCTATTGCTGGATGCACAAAAGGATATCGCTTTGCTAAAGATAAAGTTTCTTTACATGATTGATAATTCATAGATACCGCAATAAGCCCCTTTATCTCTTTACTATTTTCCACATCTTTAAGTAATCTACTTTTTTCTTCATCCTTATATTGATCAACATGTATATGACTATCAATCCATTTCATTTTTATTCCCCCATAAAAAAAACAAGAAAGGATCTCCCTTCTTGTTTTGTCATCTATATTATTTAACAATTAAGTTTGTTATGATATCAAATAATCCAATACATACTACGGCAACAGTAAAGTAGCTACAGAAATCTTTAATTGGAAACTTCACTACTTCTTCTTTACGCATCCCAGTTTTCTCCCTTCTTACTATATCCCTAATTATTTTATCTATTTGTATCTATTATGCAAAAAATATGACAAATTTACTATCGAATTAACTTACGTAAACCTTACAATGTTGTAAGGTTTATAAAAAGAGCCCCATCTACATACAGATGAGGGCTATTAAAAAGTAGTTGGTTTTTCATTCTTCATTAACATTACAAACAGAAAGTAATACAGTGCGACTTTCTAATTACACTATATGAAATTCACTATCTTTTAACTATCGAATTACATTACAGAAGACTTACATGTTTGTAAGCTATGTGTAATGTAATTCGATAGTTTCCCTTGCCTACATCTCGTACAATAAAGTTAGAAAGTAAGCCAAATAAGAAGAACACTCACATAACCAAATTACATTGCTAGTAGCTACTCTTCTTATACCTTTCACTCATGCTACTACAATGTACCCCCTTCCCCTTTATATAATAAAAAAAGCCTTAGTCCATATGGATTAAGGTTTTTTACGCATCTCAAAATACCCCTACCTTGTATTTTTGTTTTCGACAAAAAATAGGTAGGGGTATATTTCGCTATCTCATCGCTAAAAGTTTACTCTTCGCATTAATAGGAATATTTACAGCTTCAATTTCTTCAATTGACTCACCGTAGCGTCCTTTTGCGTACACCTTTAATGCTTCATCTCTCTTTAACATATGCTTAACAGTCTTCTTTATTTTTTGTTCTCTTCCACGTTCGTCAAACGCAATAAATTCATATTCATACCACTCATCACCAACATGCTGACCAATTGTATTCACAACCGTATAGTATTCTTTCGTCTTATAAAGCGGATTATATTTATCGATAAATGGTCCAAGTTTCGTAGGCAGTAACATTACTACTATCACTAGCATCGCTATTATAGTAGTGATCATTTTTTTCTTCATACTAAACATTCCTCCTCTGCAGGATATATATACATCCATTTTAAAAAGAAGGAATAAAATCTACTATTGAATCTCATTACATTACACTTACATTTTTGTAAGAATAAAAAAAGGTGAACGAATTTACTCGTTCACCTTTTAGCTCGCTTTAAAACCACCACCAAGCACATCACGTACATCGTGAATAACAACGAAAGCATCTTCATCTACTCGGCTAATAACTTGCTTTAACTTAACAAGCTCTTGTTTATTAATAACAACATATAAAACTTCTTTATTTTTACCAGTATATCCGCCGCGTCCTTCTAATACAGTGACACCGCGTGTCATGTTTTTCGTAATAGCCTCACGTATTAAGTCTGGTTGATTTGAAATGATTGTGACAGCCGTTTTTGTATCCATTCCTTCTACAATGAAATCAATCACTTTGGCTCCGATGAATACTGCAACAAGTGTGTACATCGCTTTTTCTTGTCCTATTATAAATACAGAACCAGCAATTACAACGATATCAATAATAAGTACACCTTTACCAACGCTCCACCCTAAATATTGATTTGCTAACCGTGCTAAAATTGCCGATCCTCCTGATGTACCTCCAGCTTTGAACATACAGCCTAATCCGATACCTACAAACAAACCAGCAAATAAAGCTGCTAATAGCGTATCACTATTTACATGATACTCAATATGTTCTGTAACATATAAAAACAAGGATGTTTCTACAATCCCTAAAATTGTATAAACCATCGTTTTTTTATCAAAAAACTTATAACCAATAGCTAGTAAAATTGCATTTATAGCAAAGTTCACAATCCCTGGTGACCAATCAAATAAGTAGTACGTAACAACCGTTAAACCAATAATTCCACCTTCCGATAAACGGTTTGGAATTGCAAAGTAATTAATACCAATTGCGAATAATAATGAACCAATTGTAATTAGTGTTATTTCCTTTATACGTTGATTAACCATAGTTCATACCCTCCCCCCATTTGACATTGTATCACTATCTCCTAGAGGTTTAGAAGTGGTTTTTATTCCGCATTTTACCTCTTAAAAATCGAGATATTATGTTTAAACAAAGGGGTGGTTAATTATTCATATTCATTCTCACTGTACGGACAAATCGCTCCACATTCCCTTTCTGAATATGCTTAGCTCTAACCGTTTCATGATTACAAGTAAACTCAAAGTACGGATGAAAATCTATGCTATCTATATGCAAATATGAGTACTCTTTAAATGTTGAAGGATAGTACGGAAATTTCCCGTAAAACAGGAGACGTCTAGTAGTGGCAACAAAAATTCCATGTTGATAACATAACATAAAATTATCCTTCTCAAAGACCCCTACTACAAAGGCTAAAATCTTTTCGTCATCCTCTATATACTTTTTCATACTTAATAAAAGTTCATTCATGCATATCCCTCCAAATATTATTCTTGAAAAGAATCCATGGATTGTTACAAACCGGTTTAACTTCTTTATAAAGTATGAAACGCGTTTCCTGTCAAAGATATTTCAAAAAAATAATCCGTTATGTGATGTACACATAACGGATTAAAATTAAACTGTAGAGCGTTCCACAAGTTCGTATGGAATTTCCAACTTTTCTTGTTTAGAACTTTCATCACTTATTTTCCTATAAAACATTTCAAAAGCCTTTTTACCTATCTCCTTTAAATTTTGATCAATGGTTGTAAGTTGCAATACTTGCGAAATAGGTTGATTATCAAAGCCAATAATCGCTAAATCCTCAGGAACTTGAATACCTAATTTTTCAGCTTCTGTCATAACTCCAATCGCAACTTCATCTCCTGCTACTATTAATGCTTCGGGAAGATCCTGCATCCCCTTTAATTTATGAGCCACTTTCACACCATCTTCTAATGTAAAACATTCTGTGAAAATCCACTCTTCATTCACTTCTTCATCTATAGATTGCAATCGTTGTTTATAAACATCAAAACGCTTTTGACTACTCGGTCCTAATTTCCTTCCCGTACAATAACCAATTTTTTTATAACCTTTCCCAATTAAATAATCCATTCCTAATTGAAAAGCTGCCGAATGGTTCGTATATACACTTGAGATATTTGAAATATCATTATCTTCACAAGCAACAATCGTCCCATAGGAAGCATACGGCTCTATCGTTTCCCATTCATTCGCACGAGAACAAATAATCAGACCATCCAATTGTTTTGTTTTTAACATATGTAAACTTTTCATTTCTTCTTTTTCATTATAATTCGTTTGGCAAAGTAGCACTCTGTAATTATGAGCTAACGCCACCTCCATCATCCCGCCCACCATCGCATCAAAACATGGATGATTAATATACGGTAAAATCACACCAACGATATTCGTTTTCCCTTTTGATAAATGAACAGCATTTGCGTTTTGTGAGTAATTCAACTTCTCAACTATCTCTATAACCGCTTTCCTTTTCTCTTCACTTACGTACGGATGATCATTCAATACTCTCGAAACAGTCGTAACTGAAACTCCCGCCATCTTTGCGATATCTTTAATATTAGCCATACACTCACCTCTACTTTTAACTTAATGAATCCCATCAACATATGTCAAATCTTCTTATCATTACAACTTCATTCGTTTTTCTTACAAAAGTGTAATTTTCCTGTAAGCTAATTCGATAGTGACTCTCCGCAATATTTCATACAATTAAGTCAGAAACAGGGCAACAATTACTCGAAAAGGAGCGGATTCATATGATGAACACAATGAAAATAAACAATTTCTTCAATACAATGGGCATGGTATTTTCCGCTCTTATCGATGCAAAAGCTGTTGCTTCTACATTAAACAAGTAAGGAGAATGCATGATGAATAACATCACTTTTAACAAATTAGATTTTGTAGGATTAGCTAGTGGCTCGATTCTTCTTACTGCTTTTATTTACGCCGCTACGCTTGTATAAATTTTGTGTCCCCTTTCCCCTTTATTATAAATAGTAATAGAAAAGACGACCGTCTATGCCCGGTCGTCTTTTCTTACTTTTGATGTGATTGCAAAGTTTCCTTTAGCTCCTCAAACTTCTCATTTAATTGATCTGTCATCATTTTCATAGCTGTTTTTCGATCTATTTGTTCTCCGGCATCAATTTGAATTGGATCACCAAAAACTAATTGCGCTTTTTTCCCTTTTATCAATTCTTTTACACTTGATGGACCAATATAAGCTGCCGGTACTAACGGAACGTTAGAACGCAGCGCAATCGTAACAGCTCCAGCTTTTAATGAAACGTCTTCTGTTGATCTCGTCCCACTCGGAAAAATCCCTACTACTTTTCCTTCTTTTAATAGGCGTGATGGAATTTTAAGTGTACTCGGTCCTGGATTCGCACGATCTACAGGGAATGCATTCACATTTTTAAAGAACCAATTTTTGAACTTCCCTTCAAATAACTCTTTTTTTGCCATGTAATGAATTTGGGTCGGGTACATCCCTGTAGCTAACATTAATACATCCATAAAACTTGTATGTGTACATGCAACAACATATGGGCCACCTTCTGGTAACTTTTCTCTTCCTTGCACTTCTACTTTCCCAGCTGTTTTAAATATATATTTCAACAAAAATGTAATTGGTTTATACATTTGTTTCGTTCCTTTCTGAATATCCGAATTATAATCATTCTCTTACAACGATTATAACACTAAGTTTTAGGAGTTGGTAATAATTTTAAGTATTAATTGTTACATTTCAATTCTTACAAAAGTGTAATTTTCTTGTAAGCTAATTCGATAGTTACTTCCCAAAATATTTCATACAATTAAGTCAGAAAGAAACAACAACTATTCGAAAAGGAGCGGATCAATATGATGAACACGATGAAAACGAATAATTTTTTAAATACAATGGGCATGGTATTTTCCGCTCTAATCGATGCAAAATCTGTTGCTTCTACATTAAACAAGTAAGGAGAATGTATCATGAATAACATCACTTTTAACAAATTAGATTTTTTAGGATTAGCTAGCGGCTCTCTTCTTCTTACTGCTTTTATTTACGCTGCTACGCTTGATAACTTTGTGTCCCCTTTCCCCTTTATATAGAAAAAGACGACCGTCTATGCCCGGTCGTCTTTTTACATTTTTCTTTCTTTCAATTCTTTTAAAAGCTGTATCATCTCAGCTTGTTGTTTTATCTTTTTACGACCATTTCGGTTAATTGCTGCAAGCTCGCAGGCAACTCCGACGGCGAAGAAAAACAATAAACTTTCTAACATGTGAAATCCTCCAATTGCCTATTAAACAGCTTGGCGTAATTGCTCTTCTTGTAAAATCTTCTTATTTATATTTTCTTCTTTTCTCTGACAAACGTTATTGCGAATAAGTGCCGCAATAACAAGTAAAGTTCCTACAATATCAAACATCGTTATTTGATATCCTTGCATCATCATAATCATTAAAGTCGTAATCGGTACAAAGTTAATAAATAAAATCCCATTAATAGATGATAAAATTTTCACACCATAGTTCCAAGCGAGTAACGCTACGATACCTGGTAATGTCATCATAAACAATAAATCATATTTCACAATAGAAATCGTTCCCACACTCGGAACCGATACGTATCCAAGCGATGTAATAATTACAGTTATAATCCCTGTGACAGTCGTACCGAATACACACGTCAACGTAGAATAACGTAATGTTGACCAATCGCTACACGTTTGACCACCCATCGTATAAATAACCCAACCTACAACACCAACAAATATAAAGGCCAGTGAAAACATGTTATCTTTCAATGTTAAAAAGAAACTCACATCACCTTTCGTAATAACGAATACAGCTCCTACAAAAGCGATAATCATGCTCGTTATCATATACTTTTTCGGTTTTACATGCTTATATCCCCATAGAATACAAATAGAAATCATCGGCATAAGTGCTTCCATAATAGAAGCTACCATCACGCCTGATTTCCCCATTAACATTTGACCTAAAAATATAAGTACATTATATACAGTAAACGCCATCGTTCCGAAAAAGACGAGTAACTTTCCTCTTCCCTCTAAACGAAATGCCTGTTTTCCTTCTTTCATTAACAACAATACAATAAGTACGATCGCCACCGCTCCATAGCGAATGAGCGAAAAATAAAATGGATCTATGTATTCTAGCGCATGATCAGCAACCGGAAACATTGCCCCCCATGACATACTTGCAATTAAACATGCTAAAGCCCCTATTATCATTTGACCTTTTCTCAACACAATTCCCCCGCTTCTTTCTATTTGCACAAAGAGAATTGTAAAAGAAAAAATATATCACGTAAAATGATTCAAAATGATGTTAACTATCACTTATAATGATAGTTAACATCAAGGAGGATCATACTATGGAATTAAGAGACTTACAAATCTTCCAAAGCGTTGCCGACCGCGGTAGTGTAACCGGTGCAGCAAAGGAATTAAACTACGTACAATCAAATGTAACTGCACGTATTAAACAACTGGAAAACGAGCTGAAAACACCGCTCTTTTATCGTCATAAAAGAGGCATGACTTTAACAGCTGAAGGAAGAAAAATGCTCGTTTATGTTAATAAAATTTTGCAAGATGTTGATGAGCTAAAACAAGTATTTTTAGATAGTGAAACACCCTCTGGCATATTAAAAATCGGTACTGTCGAAACAGTAAGTACATTACCTACCATTTTATCTTCTTACTATAAAAGCTATCCGAACGTCGATTTATCATTACAAGCGGGTCTAACAGAAGAATTAATTAGACAAGTACTTGATCATCAATTAGATGGTGCCTTTATATCAGGTCCTATTAAACATCCACTAATCGAACAATACGATGTTAGTACAGAAAAATTAATGCTTATAACACAGAATAAAGCTTTTCATATAGAAGAATTTACAACAACACCCCTACTCGTTTTTAACCAAGGATGTGGATACCGTTCCAAACTAGAACGATGGCTGAAAGACGAAGGTTTGCTACCAAAAAGAATTATGGAATTTAATATATTAGAGACAATATTAAACAGTGTTGCACTCGGCCTTGGGATTACACTCGTACCCCAGTCTGCTGTCCATCATCTTTCTAAAGCAGGTAAAGTGCATTGTCATGCAATCCCTGAAAAATATGGTAGTATTTCAACGGTTTTCATACGTCGTAAAGATAGCTATATGACGAATTCAATGCGCAGCTTTTTAAAAACAATTGAAGAGCATCATCATATCAACATGCTTTAAAGGACATTCTTACGCGAATGTCTTTTTTTCTTACAAAAGTGTAAGCCTTCCGTAAGCTAATTCGATAGTTGTAACCGATCATATTTCCTATAATTAAGACATAAAGCAGGGCAACAACAATTCGAAAAGGAGCGGATACGCATGATGAACAAAATGAAATCAAACAAATTTTTAAATACAATGGGCATGGTGCTATCCGCACTTGTCGATGCAAAAGCTATTGCAACTACATTAAACAAATAAGGAGAGATTATAATGAACAACATTACTTTCAACAAATCAGACTTTTTAGGACTTGCAAGTGGAGCGACTCTTCTTACAGCTTTCATTTACACACTTGCTCAAGGTCTTGTTTAACACTTTGTTTCCCCAAACCCCTTTATATATAGAAAAAGCTGCTCGTCTTATAGACAAGCAGCTTTTTAGTTTATCCCGCTTTAATGGGCAGTAAGACCCCCACCTCAAAATTCAGCGAAAGCAAAGAAGTTTGGTGGGGGATCAACTGCCCATAAAAGTCCGATTGGTTCAACTAATAATCAGTGGGGGATGAAGAAAACCCCCACTGATTAAAGTTTCACTTTATTTCATATATAATTTGACCTGTTTTCGTCATATCGTATCCGCCAATTGCTTTTAATTCATTATGAAATTCTTCCGATTGTAGAATGTCTTTCACGACTTCAATCAGCTCTTCATTTTCTTTATTCTTCAAAATCACTAAATCATACTGTTCTTTCATGATTGGAATAAAATCTACATTTACAATTTGCGAAAATTTTTCTGAACCTACTCCCACATCAGCTTTTCCATTCGCGACTTGCGTGGCAACACCAAGATGATTTGATTCTTCCCATTCATATCCACTAATACGTTCTTTATTTAACTTTTGAATTCGCAATTGTTCATCGACTAACACCCTAATGCCAGAACCTTTTTCTCGATTTACAAATCGTATAGACGATTGAGATAAATCAGCCCATGTTTTTATATTTTTTGGATTCCCCTTTTGCACATAAAACCCAACGTTCCTTGCTAATAAATTAATCATAATACATGGTTGTCCAACTAAAATACGTTTTACATACGGAACATTATATGTATCCGTTTCTCCATCAAACAAATGCAAGCTAACGATACTTCCTTCTCCTTGATACATCTTTACTAAACTCGTTAAACTACCTTGATATGCCCGTAATATATTTGAACTTGGCAGGCGATTTTCTATACGTTTTGCCAGCATATCTAATGTTAGTTCTTGCCCGCTAATAATACATGTACCCAAGCCTCTACTATCTTCGCTCTTTACAGGAGTACCTTGTATTTTCCCCGTTTTCATTTGCTTAATATATTGTTCTAAATCTTCTGCATCAATGCGCATCTGTCTACCAACTCTATAAGAAGGAAGTTCTCCTTTTTTAATTAAGTCGTATACAGTTAATTTCGATACTTTTAATCGCTTTGCTACTTCTTCCGTTGTGTAGGAATGATGATCCATAGACGATTCCTCACTTTCTTTCTTCATTGTAACAAAGAAAAGAATATTTCTCCTATATTTTAAAAACAACTACATCGTTCAAATTATATTCAATTATAACTAGTTATATTTAGTTATATTTAGTTATAATTGAATATGTCAAAACGAAAGGGGATTTTTTTATGAATAAGTTTACATTACGATCCATCGGGGCACTTATACTTTCTTTTCTTCTTATATTTAGTGTTGCATGTACAAGCGGAGAGAAGAAAGAGAAATCAACTGCCAAAGAAGGAAAAACAGTCGAACTTACTATATCAGCAGCTGCAAGCTTACAAGATGCATTAAAAGAAATTGAAACAAAATATAAAGAAAAAGAACCTACTATTAAACTTTCTTTTAACTTCGGCGCTTCTGGTGCACTTCAACAACAAATTGAACAAGGTGCACCTGCTGATTTATTCTTCTCAGCAGCTGAAGATAAATTCCAAACTCTTGTTAAAAAAGGATTCATTAATGAAAAAGAAGGGAAAAATCTTCTTGGAAATGAGCTCGTTCTAGTCGTCCCAAAAGATAGTTCTCTTACAAAAATTCAAGATTTAAAAGATGAAAAAATTAAGAAAATCGCACTTGGTACACCTGAATCTGTACCTGCGGGAAAATACGCAAAGGCTTCTCTCACCCATGAAAATCTATGGAATGACATTCAAAATAAAATCGTATTTACAAAAGATGTTCGCCAAGTGTTAACATATGTAGAAACAGGTAATGTCGATGCTGGTATTGTATATAAAACAGATGCTCTCATTTCAGACAAAGTAAAGATTGGTGAAACAGCAGCAGCGACTTCTCATGAACCAATCCACTATCCTTTAGGTATTATAAAGGAATCTAAGCATAAGAAAGAGGCGACTTCATTTTATGAGTATTTGCAGTCAAAAGATGCACAATCTATCTTTAAGAAATATGGATTTACAGTCCTATCATAATTGCCATGAGCTTTGATGTTATTTTGTCACCAATCTTTCTATCTTTACGAGTAGCTGCATGTGCCACCATTATCGTTACAATTTTAGGAACGATTATCGGACGAGCACTAGCACGCTCCTCATGGAGATATAAAGTAATATTAGAAACTATTTTCTTATTACCAATGGTACTTCCGCCAACTGTAATCGGCTTTTTTCTCATTATCATTTTTGGAAATAACAGTCCCATTGGAACGTGGATAGAATCAATATTTCAGCAGTCTATTATGTTCACATCTACTGCTGCTATCATTGCTTCTACAGTTGTTGCATTTCCGCTTATGTACCAATCAGCAAAAACAGGATTTTCTATCGCGAATGTACAAATTGAAGAAAGTGCTCGTGACCTTGGTGCAAGTGAATATCAAGTTTTTCTACACGTCACACTTCCGCTTGCATTTCCTGCCTTACTAAGCGGAATGATTTTGAGCTTTGTTCGTGCGCTCGGTGAGTTTGGTGCTACACTCATGTTTGCTGGGAACATTCCTGGTAAAACACAGACGATCCCAACTGCAATTTACATGGCAATTGATGCAAGTAATATGCAACTCGCCTGGACACTAGTAGTTATCACTATTAGTATGTCCCTCCTATTTTTGCTATGTATTCAGCTTATTAATAAAAGAATCACTAACTCTTAAAGCAGCTTTTTTTGAAGCTGCTTTTTTTATTTCTTAGGAAATAAAATATACCATCGGGAAATAACTGAATTTTACCTTTTATTTAAATATACATTTTATTTGAATTCACTTTCTAAAATAGGCAATTTCCTGTTATTATATGGAGGTGTTTCAAAAAATGAAGAAATGAAAACGCATTTATATCGTAAGTTCTTCATCCTGTTTTAGCGATCGGTAATCTTCTACTCTATTAGTGGGGCATTACCGATCGTTAGAACGATATGTAATTATATTGGTATAGAAAACCGAAGGGAGTCTTGTAATGGACATTTTATTAGCGCTTCTTCCTGCAATTGCATGGGGAAACATCTTATTAGTAAGCGTAAAAATGGGCGGTGGTGCATATAGCCAAACGGTAGGTATGACAATCGGTGCTCTATTCTTCGCAACAATTATGTATGTATTTACTCAACCGGCTTTAACAATGACAATCTTGATTGTTGGTTTTATTTCAGGTTTATTCTGGGCTTTAGGACAAGTAAACCAATTAAAAACAGTTGAAAAGTTAGGTGTTTCTACTACTGTAACGATTTCTACTGGTATGCAACTTGTTGCAACTTCTATCTTTGGGGTTATCGCTTTCCGTGAGTGGACTACTACTACTACAATCATTATGGGAACGATTGCAATCCTATTAATCGTAGTTGGTGTTGTATTCACATCACTAGATGACAAAGAAAATGCTCAGCCACCAGGACAATTGAAAAAAGGACTTCTTACTTTAATTGTTTCTACTTTCGGCTACCTTGTATATGTAATTATCATTCGTTGGTATAATATCGATGGTTGGTCTGCTATTTTACCACAAGCAGTTGGTATGTTTGTTGGTGCGGTTGTACTGACATCTAAACATAAGCCATTTAACAAATATGCAATCCGTAATGCTTTATCTGGTTTACTATGGGGAACAGGAAACTTATTCTTACTTCTTTCATTACCACGTGTTGGAGTGGCAACAAGCTTCCCATTATCTCAAACTGGAATCGTTATCTCAACATTCGGTGCGATTGTCTTCTTAGGTGAAAAGAAAACAAAACGTCAATTGATCTTTATTGCACTAGGTAGTGTTTTAATTATCGGCGGCGCTGTATTACTTGGTATGACAAAAGCATAAACTTATAGTCTATTAATCCCTGAAGCAATTATGCTTCAGGGATTTTTTATTACAACTATTTTTTAAATATAATAATATTTATAACCTTATTTGCATTAACCCTCCTCCCTCCATTTTCATCCTTTTCACGATAAGTCTTTTCTTTTTACAAAATTCTCTTAAAAATGGTATCGTTTTTTATAACATATCTCCACTAGAAAGGAATAAAGGATATGCTAACTAAACATCGAATTTTATTTATTGGTGCTGGTCGTATGGCAGAAGCTATATTTTCCGGATTACTTAAAACAAGCAAAGAATACATCGAAGAAATTATCGTTTCTAACCGTAGCAACGTAGAAAAGCTAGAACAATTAAAAGGGTGCTATAATGTGTCTATTACAACAGATTGGAAGCAGCATGTTACATCTGTTAATACGATTGTTTTAGCAATGCCGCCTTCTGCACATGAAGAATTATTAGCAGAGTTATCTCCGTTACTATCAAATCAACTTGTCGTAACGGTAGCTGCTGGCATTGGCCCATCTTATTTAGAAGCTAGACTACCTAAGGACACGCCTGTTGCTTGGATTATGCCAAATACAGCTGCTGAAATTGGGAAGTCAATCTCCTTATATACAATGGGACAATCAGTAACCGAGATGCATCAAGAAACCCTGCAACTGCTTTTAAGAGGCATTGGTACTTCGCAACTTTGCACTGAAGAGGAAGTTCATCAGCTTACTGCAGTTACTGGAAGTGCACCAGCTTTCCTTTATTACTTTGCTGAAAGCTTGATTGAAGCAACAAAAAGTTATGGAGTCGATGAAGCAACCGCAAAACACCTTGTCATTCAAATGATTTCTGGCTCTGCTTCTATGCTTGAACAAACGCAAAATCCGGCTAACCTCCGCGAACAAGTAACAACGCCAGGTGGTTCCACAGCTGAAGGTCTCAAAACTTTATATGA
The DNA here is from genome assembly GCF_052656125.1 of Bacillus sp. WC2507. Lineage (NCBI taxonomy): Bacteria > Bacillati > Bacillota > Bacilli > Caryophanales > Bacillaceae > Bacillus > Bacillus sp. WC2507. Next base: position 87,058 of record NZ_JBQXPN010000001.1, read on the forward strand.
GTATAATTTTTCAGAGGCAATTCAAAAAGCAGTAGAAGCAACAAACAAAAAAGCTAGGGGGAAATAATATGAGTTTAACAAGTTTAAAAGACTATACAACATTACATAACGGTGTAAAAATGCCTTGGTTCGGTTTAGGTGTTTTTAAAGTAGAAGATGGTTCAGAAGTAATTGATTCTGTAAAAGCAGCAATTAAAAATGGCTACCGCAGCATCGACACTGCAGCAATCTATCAAAATGAAGAAGGCGTTGGACAAGCGATTCGTGAATCAGGTGTTTCACGTGAAGAATTATTTATTACATCAAAAGTATGGAATAGCGATCAAGGATATGAAACAACACTCCAAGCATTTGAAACTACATTAGAAAAATTAGGTCTAGAATATTTAGATTTATATTTAGTACATTGGCCTGTAAAAGGGAAATATACTGAATCATGGAAAGCATTAGAAAAGCTTTATAAAGATGGCCGTGTTCGCGCTATCGGTGTGAGTAATTTCCACATTCACCACTTACAAGACGTATTTGAAATTGCTGAAATTAAGCCAATGGTCAACCAAGTGGAATACCACCCACGTTTAGCACAAGAAGAATTACATGCTTTCTGTAAAGAACATAACATTCAGCTTGAAGCTTGGTCGCCATTAATGCAAGGACAGCTACTGGATAACCCAACATTACAAGACATTGCTACAAAATATAATAAATCAACTGCACAAATTATTTTACGCTGGGATCTACAAAACGAAGTTGTAACAATCCCTAAATCTATTAAAGAACATCGCATTATTGAAAATGCAAATATATTCGATTTTGAATTAAGTGCTGATGACATGAAAGCAATTCAAGCTCTAAATGAAGATCGTCGCGTTGGTCCAGATCCAGATAACTTTAACTTCTAGTAGAAAAACCACTGCCATATGCAGTGGTTTTTACGTTAAATAAAACTGAAAATTTAAACTATATTCCATCCGGTTGACACTTCATTATCCAAGGTGTAAGATTTTGAATTATCAAAGAAACACAAAAATTAATAAAATTTATTCGTTTACTCATTGTATCAAGAGAGGTGGAGGGACTGGCCCTTTGAAACCTCGGCAGCAGGTTCATTTTGAATACTGTGCCACTTCCTGCAAGCTTTGTGCTTGAAAGATAGAATGAGGGACTTCGTTTATATACGGGTGCATAACTTGTACGTAAAAATCCCTCTTTCTCAATACGAAAAGAGGGATTTTTTATTTTTCATTTCCCTCATCATCATCCAAACTTAATTATTTAGGAGGAAAATCAAATGAAAAAGAAGTTTGTACCCGGTATCGCATCAGTTGTAGGAGTAAGTATTTTATTAACTGGTTGCGGTAGTTATAAAAACGAAGCAAGCGGAGCAAATGCAAAAGGCGAGGCACCTAGTAAACAGGTTTTAAACTTATCTTCACCTACTGAAATACGAACAATGGATACAGCTCGTGCTACAGATACTGATTCTGGTCAAGTGATGAGAAACGTATTTGAAGGCTTGTATAATCTTGGTGAAGGTAACAAACCTGTCCCTGGTGTTGCAAAATCTCATGAAGTAAGTGGCGATAAAACGAAATACACATTCCATTTACGAGATTCAAAATGGTCAAACGGTACGCCTGTTACCGCGAAAGATTTCGTCTTCGCTTGGCAAAGAGCTGTCGATCCAGCAACAGCCTCTGAATATGCATTTTTATTCTTTGATATTAAAAACGCAACAAAAATTAACAACAAAGAACTTCCAGCCGACCAACTTGGTGTAAAAGCAATTGATGACCATACGTTTGAGGTAGAATTAGAGCGTCCTGTTCCGTATTTTATTAGCTTAACAGCGTTCCCAACATTTCTACCAATTAACGAGGAATTCTTTAAAGCACAAGGTGATAAGTACGCTTTAGAAGATAATGCAATCTTGTACAATGGAGCTTTTACACTAAGCGATTGGAAGCATGAACAAAGCTTTAAATTCAAGAAAAACCCTAGCTATTGGGATAAAGATACTGTCAAACTAGAAGAAATCAATTTTAACGTCGTAAAAGAAAAATCTACAGAAGTAAATTTATTCGAATCTAAACAATTAGACCGTATAAAACTAACATCTGACTTCGTTGATAAATATAAAAAAGATGCCAACTTTAAAGAACGCCCGAACGTAGGGGTCCAGTTTTTACGTATGAATCAACAAAACAAAGTACTTCAAAATGTTTCTGCACGCCAAGCAATCGATCAAACAATTGATCGAAAATCCTTTGTAAATACGTTATTAAATGATGGCTCTACACCAACCTTTAGTCTCGTGCCGAAAAACTTTACAAAGGGGCCTGACGGAACAGACTTCCGTACTGCAAACGGGGATTTAACAAAAATCAATACAAAATCTGCACAAGAATTGTGGAAGAAGGCAAAACAAGAGCTTGGTTCTGAAAAGATCACATTAGAATTATTAACAAGTGATGGTGACCTTGAGAAGAAAACTGGCGAGTTCTTAAAAGGGCAACTAGAAAAGAATTTAGACGGATTAACAGTAAATGTAAAACCACAACCGCGTAAACAACAAGTTTCACTTTTATTAAAAGGTGACTACGAAATCGGAATTGACGGCTGGAGCCCTGATTTTGCGGATCCAATTACATTCCTTGAACTATTTACAACGAATAACCCTTACAACTTAGATCATTACTCTAATAAGGAGTTCGATGAAACAATAGCAAAAGTGAAAACAACTTTAGCTGGTGATGAAAAAGCTCGCTGGGAAGCATTACTGGCATCCGAGAAAATATTATTTAAAGACTCTGTTATCGCTCCTCTTTACCAAAAAGGTGAATCTTATTTAGAACGTTCTTATGTGAAAGGAATTGTGCAAGTAGACTTTGCAGGTCAATTAAACTTCAAATGGGCACAAATTGAAAAATAAAAGGCAACCTGAATTGAAGTTTTTCTACCCATACCAATTGTTTTATTGGAAAAATGTATCAAAAGCGGATTTCTCATTAGGAGAAAATCCGCTTTTTCAATATATTATTTTTAAAAAATAATACTCCATTTTTTATTATTGACATATAGTTCTTTCCAGTGTTAATATTCTAAATAATCAAAGAAACTAAATATTTAACCATCAAAATATAATGTCTTCTACGTTGAAACATATAACGATAGATTATAGTTCAACATGTATATACATATAGAACACCTGATGACCTACATGCACATTTTTATAATAGGTTTTCTCTTCTTCTATAGTTACACTTCAAGACATGGACATTATGACGTTACAAACAACACATTTAGGGAGGAACGAACAATGAAGAAAAAAGTTGTACCTGTTGTTGCATCTGTTTTAGGGGCAAGTCTATTACTAACTGCTTGCGGGGGAAATAAAGATAATGCAAGCGGAGCGAAAGCAAATGATAAAGCACCTGATAAACAGGCCATTAACTTATCATTCGCTTCAGAAATTCCAACAATGGATGTTGCAAAAGCAACGGATGGTGAATCCATGAACGTAATGCGAAATGTTTTTGAAGGTTTATATGCAATGGGAGAAGATAATAAACCGATTCCGGGTGTTGCTGAGTCGGTTGACGTTAGTCCCGATAAAACAAAATATACATTCCACCTGCGTGATTCAAAATGGTCAAACGGTACTCCTGTTACAGCAAAAGATTTCGTCTTCGCTTGGCAACGTGCCGTAAATCCTGATACCGCAGCTGAATATGCATTCTTATTCTTCGATATAAAGAATGCGAAACAAATAAACCAAAAACAATTACCGGTTGATCAATTAGGTATTAAAGCTCTTGATGACAAAACTTTAGAAGTACAACTAGATCGTCCTGTTCCCTACTTCTTAAACTTAACGACATTCTCAACATTCTTACCAATTAATGAAGAGTACTTAAAATCTCAAGGTGATAAATACGGTTTAGAAACAAATCATTTAATTTACAACGGTGCTTTCACATTAGATAACTGGAAACATGAACAAAGCTTCCAATTGAAAAAGAATCCTAACTATTGGGATGCTAAAACGGTAAAATTAGAAGAAATCAACTTCAATGTCGTTAAGGATAAATCTACAGAAGTTAACTTATATGATTCAGGACAAATTGATCGTGTTGCTTTGACTGCGGAGTTTGTTGATAAATATAAGAGCGATCCAAACTTCAAAGAACGAGCTGAAGTTGGCATTCAATTTTTACGACTCAATCAAAAAAATGAAACATTAAAAAATCAACATGCACGCCTTGCTATTAACGGCGCAATGAATAAAAAGGCATACGTAGAAACAATTTTAAATAACGGCGCTGTTCCAGCTGAAGGAATGGTTCCTGCGAAATTCGCAAAGAGTCCAGAAGGCAATGACTTCCGTAAAGAAAATGGAAATCTAGTCAAAGATGATGTGAAAACAGCGAAAGAAAACTGGAAAAAAGCGAAGCAAGAACTTGGTACTGACAAAGTAACAATCGAACTATTAACTAGTGATAATGCTTTAGCTAAAAAGACTGGTGAATATTTAAAAGGTGAACTAGAAAAGAACTTAGATGGCTTAACAGTGAATTTAAAACCACAACCACGTAAACAACAGTTAAAACTACTATTAAGTGGTGATTATGAAATCGGAATCGATGGCTGGGGCCCTGACTTCGCTGATCCAATTACATTCTTAGATTTATTTACAACAGATAGTGCTTACAACTTCGATAAATACTCTAATAAAGAGTATGATGAGCTAATTCATAAAGTAAAAACAGATTTAGCCGGTGATGAAAAAGCACGCTGGGAAGCAATGAAGCAAGCTGAAAAAATCCTATTACAAGACGGTGCTGTCGCTCCTTTATACCAACAAGGTCGTTCTTACTTACAACGCGGATTTATTAAAGGACTTGTAACAACTGACTTCGGCGGTGAGTTTAACTACAAGTGGACAGAAGTTGCAAAATAATAAAGTAAAAAAGGTATCCCAAGAAGGATACCTTTTTATTTTATGCTTCTTTAACTACAGAGCTTCTTCTTCCCTTTACCATTCCTTTTATCGCTAAAGTCATCACTGCTACTGATTGTGTAACCAATACAATAACTAATAATGAAATAATATTTCTCTCTAAACTAACTCCTCCGAATATTATTGTATAATAGCCATTTGCTGCATATGTTGCGGGAAATAATTCGTCGATTGTTTGATATGTTTTAGAAAGCATCTCATGTGGTACGATTACACCCGAACTTACAAGTTGTAACGATAGTGAAATTATATTAAAGATCATACCTGCATTTCCGAAAACAGTTATGAACATTTGTGTTAATGAAAGAAAAGCGAAGAAGACTATTGTCAATAATCCTCTTCCCCTTCTTTTTGCATTGAACTAAAACTCATCATAAATATAAATAAAAACATCAAATATATTTTCCACGTCAAAGAAGGTATATGCCCTGACCAAAGATAGCTAATCAAATAGTTAATCCCCATAATACAAGAAGATACTACTAAACTAATGCTTATTAGTTTTACATATTTGAACATACCTTTTCTCCTTACTTTTCTATCTCTTCAAATTGCAGATTTACCGGCTCTTCTAGGAGTGTTTCATAAAAGTTTTCAGCCAAATCTGTTGAAGGAATTTTTCCATCCACTTCATCAAATCGAATACTATCTAGCCACACACAACCTTCTCCTGATAATAAAACACCAAATGCAATACCAAGTGCTTCTTCCTTTATATCTAATACAACCGAGTACGATTGCCAGTTATTCGTATTTTTAATTGGACGATTTTGCATGTTATCCATAGCGAGCGGTTCTGTATCTTTTCCGTCTACTCGCATCCACAATCCTGCCCAATCTCTTACGTTTTCACTCTTAACAAATGCTGTAAAACGTAATCTCTTTCCTACATATTTATCCGCTCGGAACATTTGCATTAATGTTGAAAATCCTCCGTGCGTAACATTCTCTTTTGCTTTTATGTATGCAGATACTTTCCCTTGATGGACAACTTCATAATCTAAACCCATCTCATATTCAGCAGGATGACTTCCACTTAAGATCCATCCTTTCGGTATACCTTTTTGCATTGAAACACCCTCTCTTTCTATATAAAATGATTGGAAATACTTTCGATATTTCTTTGGTGGCAATTGGAACATTCTTTTAAAAGCTCTCGTAAATGCCTCTTGTGAGGAAAAACCGTATTGCACTGCAATATCAATAACTGCTCTCTCAGTTGACACTAAAACCTGCGCAGCATGAGTTAACCTTCTCTTTCGAATATAATCCGTGACACTCATCCCAATATAACTTTGAAAAATACGATGAAAATGGTACATCGATACTGCAATGTGAGATGCCACTTTTTCTGTTGTAAGCTCCTCATGTAAATGCTCCTCTATATATTCAATTGCTTTTTTCATCATCTCTTTATATTCTTCATGCATTTTAGTACCCCCTCACAACTTCAATTTACCATATACATACAAATTATTTTTGATTTAAATTGCGGATTAGCCCTTGTGGCTACAGAATAATAATTTATTTTTAGCACATACATAATTACATGATTTTGGGAAAAACTTGTATAGAACGAATTTACATAAGGAGGAATTTATAATGAGAATTTTACTATCAGTTTTATTAGCTCTTATGCTAGTACCTGCATTAACAGGATGTAAAGCCCCTGCAAAAGAAGACACAACTTCTAATAAAAAGACTACAGAAGAGGCGAAGAATGAAGCTCCTGCTGATTTAAAACTAAACTTCAATGAATTCGATTTAAAGGCAGACTACCAAGATACAAAGAAAGACTACGAAGCAGACTATAAAAACGTAGCAGCTGATAAAAAAATGGAAGCAAAAATTGAAGATCATAAAGCAGATGTAAAATTAACAGGAGACGAGGCTATTACAAAATTAAGCCCACTTCTAAAAGAATTAAAATTTGATAAAGATACTCCTGACCAAGAAGTAATCGATCAAGTAGTGAACGTGTTCAAACTTGATAAAGACTACCAAAAATTCGATTTAGAAGTTGTCTTCTCTGATGGAACGAAAAAAGAATATAAAAGAGAAATAAAATAAAGAAGTAGGCGGTTGCCTACTTCTTTATTTTTGCATATCTTAAATCTGGCTTAGATCCAACATAATATTGAAGTCCAGATACTGATTCTTTTTGTAAATAGGAATCAGAAGGGAATATAACCGGAATTAATGGTGAATCTGTAAACATAATATCTTCTGCTTTATGCAGTAAGTCAAAGCGCTTATCTTCATCTTGTTCAACTTCTGCTTCTTTTACTAAAGCATCAAATTCTTTATTATGCCATTTTGCATAGTTATTCGGACCATCACCTGCATATAGATCTAGTTTAGTAATTGGATCTAATAGAGAGCCGCCCCATCCCATATAAGCTAATTGGAAATCACTTTGCTTATATGTGTCGATGTAACTCTTCCACTCTTTATTTTCTAATTTAATATCTACGCCTAGATTTTTCTTAAACATTTCTTGCATTGCTTCTGCTACTTTTTTATGTTGTGTATCTGTAGTGAATTTTAATGTTACTTCAGGTAATGTAGACCAGCCTTGTTCTTTCATACCTTCTTCTAGTAATTTTTTCGCTTCTGCTGGATCAAATTTAACGTAACCACCTTTTTCTTTACGGAAATCACGGCCACTTTGTGTTTTTGCTCCTTCTGGAACGAATGCATTTGCTTCTTGTGCATTGTTTTTATACAGTTTTTCCACGATAAACTTGCGATCAACTGCTAATGAGAATGCTTTACGTACTTTCGCATTTGTGAATGGCTCTTTTTCTACGTTAAACGAATAAATATAAGATGAAAATCCTGCAACACGCTTATATTCTTTATTTCCTTTTTCTTTCTCAATCATCTCTTGTGGTAAACCACTTAGTAAATCTAATTCTTTTGATTTGTACAATTGGTACGCTGTTTTAGAGTCTGGAATAATACGAAACTCAATTTCTTTTAATGTTACCTTTTTATCATAGTATTCTTTATTTTTTTGTACTGTAATTGCTTGGTTATGCTTCCATTCTTTTAACGTGAATGGTCCGTTCGTAATTAACTCTTTTGGATCTGTTTTTAATTTATTATTATCATCAATTGATTTTTTAGATAATGGAATAAATAATGAACTTGCTAATTTTTGTTTAATAGAAGACACTGGGTGCTCTAGTGTTACCTTTAATGTTTGAGGATCAACAACTTGAATACCCACTTGGCCTTCTTCACCTTTTCCAGTATTATATGCCTCTGCACCTTTAATAAAATACATTTCTGTCGCATTCATAGAACCTGTTTTTGGATTTAATAATCGCTTCCATGCAAATTCAAAGTCATTTGCTGTAATAGCAGAACCATCTGACCATTTAATATCTTTCTTTAAATGAATTGTATATTCAGTTCCATCAGTATTTACTTCTTCTTTCTCTGCTAATTCATTTTGATATTTCCCATCACTATCTTGCGTATATAAACTTGAGAATAAATGTCCAATTACATAACCTGACGTGCTATCTGTTGCAATAGCGGAATCAAGTGTATATGGATCGCTACCAATATTCGTTACTAATCGATCTCCTCCTCCCTTACCAGCACTTGCCTTTTGCGTCTCTTTCTTACCGCAAGCGACAGAAGTAATTGCTAAAACGGTCATAATGACAAACAGTAAAAACTTCTTCATCTTACATTCCCCTTTACCCTGAAATTTTTGGTGTTGATGCTAATAATGTTTTTGTATAAGAATGTTGTGGATTACGGAATACTTCATCCGTATCTCCAAATTCAACAAGTTCTCCTTTATATAAGACAGCCACTTTTTCACATAAATAGTGAACCATCGGTAAATCATGCGCGATAAATAAATATGTATAGCCTTGTTCCTTTTGAATCTTTTGCAGCAAGTGCACAATTTGGATTTGAAGTGAAACATCTAATGCTGAAATTGGTTCATCCAGAATCAATACTTCTGGCTCACATAATAAAGCTCTTGCAATAGCAATACGTTGACGTTGCCCTCCGCTAAATTCATGCGGGTAACGATCAATATATCGTCTATCTAACCCAACACGCTCTAGCGCATCACCCGCGACTTTATCTTTCAATCCTTTATCGCCTAAACCAAATGAAATATAGCCTTCTGTTACGCTATCGCGTACTTTCCAGCGCGGATTTAATGCCGCTGTGGAATCTTGAAAAATGAACTGCACTTTCTGTAAGAAATCACGCTTATGAGCTGCCTTCAACTTGTGAACAACTTGACCGTTATAATCAATTTCACCAGACGTTGGTTTCTCGATCCCAGCTATAAGCTTACCGAGTGTTGTTTTTCCAGAACCGCTTTCTCCAATAATGCCAAGCGTTGTTCCTTTCGGGATAGAAAGAGATATATCTTTTAAAGCTGTGATTTCTTTGTTTTTACTTCCATACGTTTTCTTTACTTGCTTTACCGTAATTAAATCTGTCGTCATGAAGCATTCACCTTCTCTTTTGATTTCGCTTGGTTATGCTCTAGAACATGCTGCCAACAATGAGAACTATGCTCCTCAGAATATGTTGTTCTCTCTGGGAAGCGATGAATGCATTCTTTTATTGCTACTGGGCAACGATTAACAAAGGGACAACCAAAGCTATTTAATGTTTCAATGGAAGGTGTCGTTCCTTCTATTGCACGTAATACTTTTTCTGAATCATCCATATTCGGAATTGCTTGTAATAAGCTTTTCGTATATGGATGTTTAGGAGAACCTATTACTTCCTGTATCGTCCCTTTTTCAACAACACGTCCACCGTACATAACTACCACCCGGTCAGCTACTTCACGTACAAGCGCCAAGTCGTGTGTGATTAATAAAATGCTCGTATTTTGTTTTTCTTTCCGCTCTTTTAATAATCCCATAATTTGTTTTTGAATCGTTACATCTAACGCTGTTGTTGGCTCGTCTGCAATAACAAGCTTTGGATGACAAGCAAACGCAATTGCTAAACAAATACGTTGCCTCATACCGCCACTTAATTGATGTGGGTACTGTTCAAAACGTTTCTCTGCTTCATGTATTCCTAAATCATTTAATAGGTTAATTGCAATTTTTTTTGCCTCTTTTTTCGATTTCTTTTCGTGTTGCAAAATCACTTCTGTAATTTGCCTTCCCACCTTCATCGTCGGATTTAAAGATGAAAGCGGATCTTGAAAGATAAAGGAAATATCTTTCCCGCGAATTTGATTCCATTCTGATTCTTGTAAATTCGTTAATTCCTTTGATTGGAAAGATACATTTCCACCATCGATACGAATGGATTCTTGATTTAAGCCGATAATAGATTGCGCTGTAACGCTTTTTCCTGAACCACTCTCCCCTACCAATGCCACTATTTCACCTTTGTTAATAGAAAAGGAAACATGTTTCACAATCGCTTGCTTACTATTCTCTTTTTCAACGGCTAACGTTACGTTTTCTAAAGATAAGAGCTGTCCCATGTTTTTTCTCCTTTCGATTCCGTTTTACGATTTTCGGATCAATTGCATCTTGCAAACCATCACCAATAGCATTAAATGCGAACATGATGAGTGCAATCATGATTGCCGGGAAGAATAGCTGCCACCACTCTCCGCTTAGTAATGTCCCAAGTGCATCGTTCGTCATCGTTCCCCAACTCGCTGCTGGCGATTGCACTCCAAGGCCAATAAAGCTTAAAAATGATTCTGAGAAAATAGCTGCTGGAATTGTAAATGACAAATTCACGATAATAATGCCTGTTAAGTTTGGAATTAAATGTCCATATATAATTTTCATATGCGATGTACCTAATCGCTCTGCTGCAATAACAAACTCTCTTTGTTTTAAAGACAAGACTTGAGCTCGAATGAGACGAGCCATTCCAATCCACCCTGTTAATGCAAGGGCGATAATGATGGTAAAAAGACCTGGTTTCATAACGATTAATAGTAAAATAACAATTAATAAATATGGGATACCATATAATACTTCAATCCCTCTTATAATCCACTCATCAATTAACGTTCCAAGGCGATTGCGCCCTCTCACATATCCACTAAATCCACCGATCAGTACACCTAGCCCTATATCAAGAGCTGCTGCTACCAATCCAACTGTTAGCGAAATTTTCCCGCCAGCCCATGTACGTGCCCATATGTCTCTACCTAAATCATCTGTTCCGAACCAATGTTCACTACTAGGCGGTAAGTTTGTTGCCTCTTTTACTTGCTCACTCGCAGTAAATGGCGTTAAACTTTCACCAATAAGAGAGAATACAATAATTAGTAATAACGTCACTGACCCTAAAACTGCGATTGGATTCGATACAAACTTACGAAGTACTTCCTTTTTTCGGCTAATCGTTTGCTGCTCTTTATTTATCGTTAATTCTTTTTTCTCTTCATTCGTTAATAACTGTTTATTAATTTCATAAGCTCCCATTTAAATATCCCCCCTCCTTACGTAATAGAACGAATGCGCGGATCAACAATACGATGAATGATATCTGTAATAAAAATACATACAATCAATAGCGCACTATAGAAAATGGTTGTTCCCATAATTACCGGATAATCTCGATTAAAAATACTATCTACGAAATATTTTCCTAAACCAGGAATGGAAAATATTTTTTCAATAACGAAAGTCCCTGTTAAAAGCCCAGCCATTAACGGTCCAACAAATGTAAGTACTGGAACAATTGCATTCCGAAGAGCGTGTCTTATAATAATCTTCTTAATTGGTATACCTTTCGCTCTTGCTAGCTTAATATAATCACTCTGCAAAACTTCGATCATATTAGAACGAACAAACCTTGTAATAACCGCGATTGGCCCTAACGCTAATGCAAAGGATGGCAACACCGTATGCTCGAATGTGCCCCAAGACGCTACTGGTAAGAGCTCAAATTGAATAGCGAATACTTGTATAAATAGTGGTGCTAAAATAAAACTTGGAATAGATATGCCGAGAATCGCAAGTAAACTCACACCATAATCAATTACTCTCCCGTGATAGAGAGCAGCAAATGTACCTGCTGCAATTCCGACTAATAATGAAATAACAAGTGCTTGTAAACCAATAATCGCTGATGGACCAAATCCTGTCGTTATAATTTCTGATACGCCTTGCCCCGTCGATTGAACGGATTCACCAAAATCAAAATGAACTACGCCGTCTAGATACGCAACATATTGATTCCATAACGGTTCATCAAGATGATACTTTGCTCTCATATTTTGTATCACTTCTTCAGGAAAGATTTTCGCATCCGATGAAAATGGATCGCCTGGAATAATATGCATAATTAGAAATGTCACTGTCGTAATAACCCATAGTGTGAATACCATAACCGATAATTTTTTAATTACATACACTTCAATAACCCCCTAAACACATAAATTTACTTAGTTTTATTAACGTATTTTCCCCATTACTCCCTTTTCTCTTTTTAGAATACAAAAAGCCTTGATCTTAAAAAAATAAGATCAAGGCTTAATAAACAAAGGCCCATCACTTATCTTTCAAGACTTGCTTGCTGGAATTAGCACGGTGTTCCTGTTATAGAACCCGCTGCTGAGGTGTCATAGGGCCAGTCCCTCTACCTCTCTGGATAAGTAAATTGCTATATTATTATTTGGTTCAAATTGTATATTTCGAATTATAATTCTGAAAAAATGAAAAGTCAATCAAATTAGATATATTTAGAAAAATCAGTTTTCTGCGATGCTAGTTATTGAAATTACAATCTTTCGCTTATAATAAAAAGAAATTGTATTAAAGGAGTTATAAAATGGATTCCTTACTTCTTGCTACTATAGGATTACCATTAACCATCGTTATACTTGTCATCATCGGCTTCTATAAACTCTTTATTCAAAAGAAACGTATCACTTCTTTTTATAACTCCATTCGATAATATTACCGGACAAACAATTTCTGAATTTCACGAAGAACAGAAGGTATTAGTATCCGAGGATGAAGACGGAGATGGTAAGAAGAAAAAATAACCTTGCATGCGCAAGGTTATTTTTTCGTTTCTGCTTGAAAACGTTTATAGTATGTCGATGCTGTTGCAAAATTAATTTCTATATCACGAATCAACGATGAATCTTCTTCTTTAGCTAACTTCTGTAATTTTTTCATCGCTTGTTCTGATTCATTCAAGAAACCAACATATACCTCATGTTCTTTCTCTTTCGACTTTGGAACACGAATTTCTTTACGTATATGATCAATATCTTCTAACATGCTCGTCGTTACCTTTTGCACGTCTTCTTTATATGTAGCATTCGTTATTTCCTTACCGCCCTTTTCTTTTGCCACTTCAAATAACTGCAGTGCTTTATTAATTTCTTTATTTATTTTTATATCGTATTTTTCATGTACTGCAAGGTATTCTTTTATCTCTTCTTTTTGTTCAGTAGATTGCTCTACCTTTTCTTTCGGTTCTTTCGTATCTTTATTTCCATTACACCCTGCTAGAAGGAGCATACTTCCCATTACAGCAATACCCAAAACCTTCTTCATCTCTTCTTCTCCTTTTATCTACAGCTATTACTCATTATAGTTTATTTTATCTCCACTTGTTATTATACCGAGAACACCCTACTTTTTACACTTAAGACGATATCTTAATATACACACCAACATTTTTGTCACAGTATCGTCACTTTATCAATTTAGCCAAGAAGACTCCTTCCTCAAGGATCGTGAAGGACGTAGCCCAGCGAGTAGGTGGGAGATGAATTGGCTTCGAACAAGAGATGACAGGAAGTCATCTTAATCGTTCGACATATGTAAAGTATTACCAGGAAATTTGTAATAATCACTTCACTATCAATCGAATGTATGTTTGGTATATAATAGACATATATCGAAATGGAGGTGAAACGAAGGATGATTAATAAAGCGTATAAATTTCGTATCTATCCAAATAAAGCACAAGCGATCCTGATTAATAAAACGATTGGTTGTTCTCGTTTTGTATTCAATCACTTCCTATCTCTATGGGATAATGCATACAAAGAAACAGGAAAGGGTTTGACATATGGTACATGCTCTGCCAAACTTCCTGCCATGAAGAAAGAGTTTGTTTGGCTAAAAGAAGTGGATAGTATTGCTATTCAATCGTCTGTTCGCAACCTTGCGGATGCTTACACACGCTTTTTTAAAAAACAAAACAGTGCCCCGCGTTTCAAATCTAAAAAGAACAACGTACAATCTTATACCACAAAACAAACAAATGAAAACATTGTTGTTGTGGGAAACAAAATGAAATTGCCGAAACTAGGTCTTGTTCGATTTGCCAAAAGTCGTGAAGTAAAGGGACGTATTTTAAATGCTACGGTTAGACGGAACCCTTCTGGTAAATACTTTGTGTCCTTGTTAGTTGAAACAGAAGTGCAAGAACTTCCGAAAACACATTCTTATATTGGAATGGATGTAGGGTTAAAAGATTTCGCCATTTTGTCAGATGGAACAACCTATAAAAACCCTAAATTTTTTCGCTCATTGGAAGAGAAGTTGGCAAAAGCACAGCGTGTTCTTTCTAGAAGAATGAAAGGATCTTCTCGCTGGAATAAACAACGAGTAAGGGTAGCTAGAATTCATGAATACATAGCTAATGCTAGAAAAGATTACTTGGACAAAATCTCAACTGAAATCATCAAAAACCACGATGTTATCGGTATAGAAGATTTACAAGTATCGAATATGTTAAAAAATCATAAGTTAGCAAAAGCGATTAGTGAAGTATCTTGGTCACAATTTAGAACGTTGCTAGAATACAAGGCAAAATGGTATGGAAAACAAGTCATTCCGGTATCCAAAACATTTGCTTCAAGCCAATTATGTTCTTGTTGTGGGTATCAAAATAAAGACGTTAAGAATCTAAATCTTCGTGAATGGGATTGTCCTGAGTGCAATAGTCATCACGACAGAGATATTAACGCAAGTATCAATCTTAAAAATGAAGCTTTAAGGCTTCTAACCGTAGGAACTACGGGGATAGCCTAATGAATTAGAAGCCACTAGGCTTCTGTACTTAGGAATCTCCCACTTCAAACAGTCCGTAAGGACGTTAAGTGGTGAGTAGTTCAAGCAAATAACTTTTGCATCACCTTACGAAACTGTATGCGTTATTTCAAAAAATGAAAAAAGAGCTGATTCAAAAAATATTTGAATCAGCTCTTTTTTATTAAGCCTCTAAATTTTGTCTTTGTTGCAGTTCAAACTGCTTCTCACTTCTTCTGGCCATAAATAGATAACATAATACAGCACCAATTTCACAAAGCGCTATAACAACTCCCATCGGTAATGCGGTGTTGCTTCCACCAATACCTACTAGCGGTGCAACAAGTGCTCCTGAAATAAACTGTAATAAGCCTAATAAAGCTGATGCTGTTCCTGCAGCTTGTTTCTGATTTCTCATCGCTAATGAGAACCCAGTTGTTGATACAACCCCCACGCTTGACACGACAAGGAATAAGGAACATAAAACACCAATTAAACCTATTCCTAGTACGATTGTTAATAGTAAAGATAAACCACCAACAGCTGCAATAATAATACCGGAAACAAATAATGTCTTCTCATTCACTTTCCCCGCTAAACGGCCCGTAACCTGACTAGCAATAATAATACCGATACCATTAATCGCAAAGAATAAGCTAAATTGCTGTGGTGATGCTCCGTATATGTTCTGCAACACAAATGGTGATCCCGAAATGTACGCAAACATTGCCGCCGTTACTAACCCTTGTGACAATGCATATCCCATAAACAGACGATCCTTTAACAGTTTTCCGTACGTCGCCAATGTCCCTGACAAACCACCTGTTTCTCTTTCTTCAGGAGGTAATGTTTCACGTAATACGAAAGTAGCTGATATTAACATAAATACACTAATTGCTCCAAGAACGATGAAGACACCGCGCCATGTTGTGAACTGTAGTAATTGTCCCCCAATAATCGGTGCCAAAATAGGCGCTGCTCCGTTTACTAACATGAGCAGCGAGAAAAACTTCGTCATTTCAGAACCTGAATACATATCACGTACCATTGCACGTGATATAACAATCCCTGCTGATCCTGAAGCTCCTTGTAAGAAGCGTAATAATACTAAACTCCAAATAGATGGCGCAATAGCGCAAAGTAAAGAAGAAGCAACATAAATAATAAGAGCAATAATAAGAGGTTTGCGTCTTCCGTAAATATCACTAATTGAACCGACAAACAACTGTCCTACTGATAGCCCAAGCAAACAAGCTGTCAATGTAAGCTGCGCAAGGGATGCACCCGTTTGTAAATCATCTGTTAATTTCGGTAACGAAGGCAAATACATATCAATAGATAATGGCCCGATCGCCGTAAGTGTCCCTAGTACAAGAATCATCCATAACCTGTTCATCTTTACAGGTTTATATATTTCGTGATTAACTTCATTCACTTTTTCAATTCACCCTTTCCGATACATACTAAATCGTAACAATTATAGTTACAACATAAACATACGTCAAGTATAGTGCATTTTCCTGTTTTATACTGTAAAAAAAAGCGATAGAATTTCTATCGCTTTACTTTTTCAAATTACTATTTGTAAATTTAGATACAGATGCCATTGTTTCTCCTGTGTCTAAATATGTGATTTGGATTGGATCCCCTACTTCTGTAAACATTGCATATGGGAATTTCTTCGCTGGTACCATAAATACTTTTTGCTCATTTTCTAATAGTACGTACACAATCGTATTTTCACTTGATTTTTCTTTATATACACGTTGTACAGTACCTTCTTTTTGTGCTTCTTTACCACTTGAAGTCGGTCTAAATGAATCTCCACTTCCACTCAACGCATTTTTATAATTCTCAAGCGCTTCTTTTTGTGTCGAACCTGTTGCAAATATTTTCGCATTAGAAGCATAGATAACCGTGTGAGCACGTACTAATCCTCCGTCATCAATAACAGGTACAATCCAAGAAGGTTTACCATACACGTTATAAATAACCGGCATCGTTCCGTGCCATTTCTCTCTCTTAAAGGAATTATCCACTACTTCCGAAGCAGCTGAACCATCCATAATTCCCTTTACTTCTTTTCCGTTATAGTAATACAACTTACCTGTACGCGCATCGATAAGCGAGTAACCTAACGCAGAATCTACTCCTTCTTTCGGAGAGGTGAAATCAGTAAAGTAATATAGCGTTCCATCCTTACCGAAGATTGGTGTAACTCCTTCTTTCGTTCCCCACTCAGTCGGAATCTTCATATCCGTTTGCGAGAATTTTGTATTCCAAAATCCATGAATATATTTACCAAAATACGTATTTAATGTAGATGCGGTCTCGTGATTTAACACACCATCAACAAATTTAGGCGCTTTTCCTTTATCGTATCTTTTCACTTCACCTGTTTGTGCATCTACTACTACAACACCCTCTACCTCAAATCCAGATCTTCCTGAAATAAATTCACCATACGTCATTGTATAATACGGTTTCCCTTGATCATCAACTTCGAATTTAGGCTTCCCTTTAAAAATTAAATCCGGTTCTGCTTTTCGAACGACACGTTCTAATTTATTACCAAAAAACATGCTCGGCACATATTTCATTTTATAACCGAGGTGCAGCTTCGCTTCCGCATCAGGATTCGTACCTGACATCGTTACATACCCTGGAATTGTCTCAGCCTTACGTGCTTTAAAAAATCCTGAAACTTCAATCGGTGCTACATATAAAGCCTCACCATTTACCATTTGTGGTGTTAATTCTCCCAGCTCAAAATAAGCTACTTTCGGAATATCCCCAAATACTTTTTTCATCTTATTCTCCGCTGTCTTTGGCGGCACTGTAAACGGCTGATCATTTTCAGTAAATGGCTCTGAAATATCTTTCTCTACTTTAACAACAGAATCATACTTCGTTTGCGTGATTACTATATCGTGTAAATAACCAAAATAACCGTAACTTGCGAGTAAAACAAACATTAGAAGTCCTTTTAATGTCCCTTCTAATTTCCCTATCTTCTCTTGTGAAAATAAAACAAGCCCAATTAAAATTGCTACTGCAACAGAATAATGAGTAAGAATCGAATCTGCTCGATCATCAATTAGCCAAAGATATTCATAGATTGCAATACCTATCCAAAATAAAATAGGAATAACTAAAATAGATGATTTCTTACCCCTTACAACCTTCCCAGCCTCTTTCTTATCCACTGCTTGCAGTTTACTACCGCTTCTTGTCCATGGAATTAAAAACAAAGTGAGAATAGCTAAAATTAAAAATTTCATCAAAGGCAATGTCCCCTTTTCTTTTGTTTTCCCCTTTAGTATAACAAATAAAGGGTATACAGGTAAAAATGGGAATGTTTATATTTTTTTACTACTTAATACAACTCCGCTCACTACATATAAGATAGATGCAATATAAAAAATGGTACCAATCGTAAAGAAATCTACTAAATATCCCGTTGCAATAATTGCTACTGCTCCTCCAATCGATGTCCACACATGATATTTTCCAATCTCATAACCAGCATTTTCTTGCACAACTTTTCGTGCTAACGATGTCTTCTCCGTATTACGCTGCACAGCCCCTAAAATACCCATTAGAATTTGAAGAATGTATACATGCCAGACTTCCGTGGCGATCGGAAAACAAAGCATTAATATCGCCATGGACCAAGCATATATAATTAATAATTTTTGATCGCCTACTCGATCAGACATCTTTCCTACTAACGGATATACAAGTGCTGAAGTTAAAGCAAATAAGCCATACGCCCAACCAAACTGTGAGAAACTATTTCCAACGTTCCGAAGCAATAATATATAAAAGGGAAATACCATACTTCCCGCCATCATAATGATACTTTGTGAGGCTACAAATCTTCTATATGTCATTTCGTATACTCCCTATAAAATAAATTCACAAATCTCTCTTCTGGATCTACTTCCTTCTTCTTCTGAAGAAATTCTTCTATACGAGGATATGCTTTCTTTAGCTGTTCTTTCGTTGGGTAAGAATAATACGGTAAATAATAACTACCATTATGCTTTAAAGTAACATCGATCATCTTCCGAATGACACCTTCTGTTTTCTTTATCTCTCTCTCAGAGCGTCCCTGATTAATTAAAAGAACTAGTGCAAACATATCATCTTTCGCATAGGATAAAACTGCATTTTCATTCTTTTCCACGTAACGAATCGTAATGTTGAGCAAATTCAGCTCTTCTTTAGTTAATGTGTTACGTAAATCATCTATGTATTTTGTGAAAGAATCTAAGGGCACAAAGTATTCTTGTAACACTTCTGTCCTATTCGGATTTTCATATTCCATAAAAGCACTATCTGACCTCATAACATTATTTCGCGTCTCATACTTTCCATCTGTACGTTCAAAATAATTTCTTTGTATATCCCAAAACGTATTCTTTCCCCATTCGCTATAACGCGATAACCCAAGCAAAAATTTCGGTGCAGCTATAATATTTTCTTCCTTTAATTCACTGTACTCTTCCCTCATATTTTGATTTTGTGCCACTGTATAATCTGTCACATACATCTCTTTTAAAAATGAGTTTGGAGCAACAGAAATACGCGCTAAGTGCATACGAACATTTTCATCTTTTTTCACTTTTTCTTTGAAATAAGATGCGTATTCTTTATAATCTAGCATTCTTGTGTGCGTTTCATATAATTCATCATCCGTTAACTTTAACGTCACATCTAAAATAACACCAAATAACCCGTAACCACCAATGACATATGGAAATAACTCCGTATTCTCTTTTCTGCTTACATTGCGTACAGTACCATCTGCCATTAATAGTCGAAAGGATTCGACCGTATCAATCAATGCTTCATGACGAATATCACGCCCATGTACATTTACACTTAATGAACCACCAACAGTAAAAATATTTTGAGATTGCATCACTTGAACCGCAAGACCATATGGATTGATTTTCTTTTGAATGTCATTCCAGGTGACACCGCCTTGCACCCTAATCCTCTTCTTCTCCGCATCGAATTCTAATATTTTATTATACCCTTTCATATCAAGCATCGTACCGTTCGGATAATACGTCTGACCGCCTTGACTATGCTGCATACCCGCAATCGAAATTTTCTCTCCTGAAACTTTTGCATCTTGCACTAATTTTATTAACGAGTGCTCATCCGTAGCACTTTCAACACGTTTAATCTTTGTCGGGAGCAATTTACCGACATCACTCATCATAGGATGATCGAGTTGTTTTTTATACGTATGTACAGACGCCGCTAACAAAACGGTATACGCTACAATGACAACTACTATCTTTCTTTTTTTCAAATGACACTCTCCTTGTTTGAATTTCTTTCACTACATATTGTACATATTTTTCTAAGAAGAAAATATGTTAGTAACGAAAAAAGAGAGATACCCTTGCTCTTTTAGGCATCTCTCTTCAAATCAATTAATTCGTTACTGGCAACTGTATGGGATCAAATTTTTCATATGATGTATATTTTATATCCGTCATAATTTTTGCTTTCTCCTTACTATTTCTACTCACAACTATATCCAATTTTAATGATTCATATTTAAAATCTTTTGTGATCATATATTCTGCATCTATCTCTTCTACCTTTGCATTTTGTGCTTCTAATGCTTTCTTCTGCGTTTCACCTATACTACCTAAAATACTCTCTGCATCTTTTCCTTTTAACCTGACCTTTAATTTATATTTGTCTCCACTTTTTTCCATCTTCATTTTTTGTACAATTTCTGGTGGGATTTCTACATTCTCTTTCACACTCTTGGCTGCATTCATCCCACTAATATTTAATTTCTCTTCTGGTATAGATATAACTTCACCTGTATTAGGATTCTTCACTTGACCAACAATTTTATCATTTACACCATAAATGATAATATCCGTACCCGAAACATTCATTTCAGCACGAGAACTCTTTGTTTTCAGCTCTATTTGTATTTTAGCCTTCATTATACTCAGTTCTTGTCCATCAGCCTTTATATCCATATCCTGCATCACCGTTACATACTCTTCATTTTTTAAGTTCTCATACGCCTTATTAAAAACATCTTTTGCGGCTAAATCCTTCTCTTTCTTTACTGATGCCGTTTTGGGTTCACCCGTCTTCGATACTTTATCACTACTACACCCTACCCCTAAACCAATTGTAAGTAATAAACTAGAAGCTACTATAATTTTCTTCATAAAAATCCCCCTTTACCAAATAATACCACTTTTTTATCTTTTAAATCTATATGATTTCCAATGTCCTTATTTAAATTCAACTCTAAATAACAACATGTTTGATGAAAGGTTTAAATATGATGTAAATAAAAACAACGAAATTCGGGAGGTTATTATGAAAGTAATGATTTGCACAAAATATGGACCACCTAACGTTCTCCAGCTTCAAAATATAGAGAAACCTACACCTAAAAAGAACGAAGTATTAATTAAAATTCATGCAACAAGTGTATCGACTGGAGATTGTAGAATACGCGGCTTTAATAGTCCCCTCTTATTTTGGATTCCTATGCGGATCATATTAGGTTTCAGAAAACCGAGAAAACCTATACTCGGCGTAGAATTAGCTGGAGAAATTGAGGAAATTGGAACAGATGTAACCCAATTTAAAAAAGGAGATCCAATTTTTGCATTAACAGAACTAAACCTTGGTGGTTATGCCGAATACACATGTGTACATGAAAGTGGATTAATAGCATTAAAACCTACCAATGTGACGTATGAAGAAGCGGCAGTTATTTCTTTTGGCGGAACTTCAGCATTACATTTCCTGAGAAAGGGCCGTATAAAAAAAGGACAACAAGTGCTCATATATGGTGCCTCTGGATCAGTAGGAACAGCTGCCGTACAACTTGCTAAATATTTTGGTGCGACCGTTACGGCTGTTTGTAGTCATTCAAATTTTGAACTCGTGCAATCTTTAGGAGCTGATAAAATAATTGATTATACAAAAGAAGATTTTACTAAGCGGGGTGAACGCTACAATATTATATTTGATGCAGTTGGAAAACATAAAAAATCCCTTTGTGAAAAGGCATTAACACCTAATGGGAAATATGTATCTGTGAATGGAATGATGGCAAAAGTAAGTAAAGAAGATATGATTCTACTAAAAAAACTAACTGAAGCAGAACATTTAAAGCCTGTTATTGATAGAACTTACCGATTAGAAGAAATTACTGAAGCTCATATATATGTAGAAAAAGGGCATAAAAAAGGAAATGTTTCGATTACCTTAAAATAAAATATATTCAGAAAATAACATTGACAATTCTTTTTGTAAGATTTACTATTAGTAGCATATTAAAAAAACTACATACACATACTCTTATCAAGAGTGGCGGAGGGACTGGCCCGATGATGCCCGGCAACCGAGCTTATGACGTATAAGCTAAGGTGCTAATTCCTGCAAAACGAGCTTTCGTTTTGGAAGATAAGAGAGGAACCTATTTTGTCTATTCGGCACCTCTCTTATTTTTGAGAGGTGCTTTTTATTTTGGAACGTATATGAAGGGGGAACTATAGATGAAAAAAGTATTATTGAGCATTGTAAGTGGAGCGGTATTATTATTAGGCGCATGTAGCGGGGGTTCAGATAAAGAAGTAAAAGCGTTAGATGAGAAAAAGATTACTGTCGGTGTAACAGGCGGTCCGCATGAACAAATTTTTGAAAAGGTAAAAGAAGTTGCCGCAAAAGACGGTCTCGAAATTGATGTAAAAGTATTTAATGATTATGTAGCACCAAACGTATCCCTAGATGAAAAAAGCCTCGATGTAAATAGCTATCAAACGAAATCATATTTAGACGTATTTAAAGCTGAACGTAATATGAAATTAACTGAAGTATTTTCAACAGTAACATTCCCTATGGGTGTATATTCGAAAAGCTTAAAAGATGTAAAGGATTTAAAAGAGGGCGACGCAATTGCTGTACCAAATGATCCAACAAATGAACTTCGAGCTTTAAAGCTATTTGAAAAAGCCGGTGTTTTAAAAGTAGATCCAAAGGCTACAGAAAAAGCGACTGCGAAAGATGTAATTGAAAATCCAAAAAACTTAAAGATTGTTGAATTAGAGGCATCTCAATTACCGACACAACTAAGTGAAGTAAAAGCAGCTGCGATTAATACAAACTTTGCATTAGGTGCAAAATTAAGCCCTGCGAAAGATTCTATCTTCCGTGAAGGAAAAGATTCACCATATGTGAACTGGGTCGTTGTTCGTACTGAAAATAAAGATGATGCTGTTGTAAATAAATTAAAGAAAGCTTATCAATCTAAAGAAGTGAAAGAATTTATCGAGAAAAAATTTGATGGTTCTGTTTTACCGTCTTGGTAGGAGCTGACGATAATGATTGAATTAAAAAATGTATCCAAAGTATTCACAACAAAAAAAGGGAATGTGGAAGCTCTTAAACCTACCTCCCTTCAAGTAAAAAAGGGCGAAGTATTTGGAATCATTGGATATAGTGGTGCTGGTAAAAGTACATTAATTCGATGTGTAAATTTATTAGAAAAGCCAACGACAGGAAATATCATTGTAAACAACCAAGACTTAACAACTTTATCAGCAAAAGAACTCGCAAAAGCGCGACAAAAAATCGGAATGATCTTTCAAGGATTCAATTTACTTAAAACCGTGACAGTTTATGAAAATATCGCATTACCTTTACGCCTTGCTGGCATTCCCAAAGTAGAAATTGAAAAAAGGGTAGAAAAATA
Organism: Bacillus sp. WC2507; assembly: GCF_052656125.1. Classification (NCBI taxonomy): domain Bacteria; kingdom Bacillati; phylum Bacillota; class Bacilli; order Caryophanales; family Bacillaceae; genus Bacillus; species Bacillus sp. WC2507. The sequence continues at coordinate 110,858 of NZ_JBQXPN010000001.1, forward strand.
CTTACGTATTGTCGATCTTTTCAATCGAAAAGATGCCTATCCGAGTGAACTTTCTGGTGGCCAAAAGCAGCGTGTTGCCATTGCACGCGCACTATCACACGAACCTGAAGTGTTATTAAGCGACGAAGCAACAAGCGCTTTAGATCCGGAAACAACCGATTCTATCCTTGACTTATTATTAAAAATCAATGAAGAAATCGGGATCACAATTTTATTAATTACACATGAAATGAATGTCATCCAGCGTATATGTGACCGAGTTGCTGTTATGGAACATGGAGCAGTAATCGAAAGTGGAACTGTGAAAGATATTTTCACCAACCCACAACATATAACAACGAAGAAATTCGTAAATAGTGCATTTGCAGCTAGAATTCCAGAAGAGGTACAAAAAGAACTACAAAGAACCGGAGAAATCGTAACACTTTCATTTATAGGAACTTCTTCTGGCGAACCAGCGTTAGCTATTGCTACAAAACGTTTTCAAGTGTATCCAAATATTTTATCCGGTAACATTACACAGTTAAAACATGAAGCATATGGGAAACTGGTCATTCATATGCAGGGTGAAAAAAATGAAGTAGACCGCGCTTTATCATTTTTACAAGAACAAGGGATCATCGTAGAAGGAGGTAGAACAGATTATGGGAAACAAGTCCTTTTTGGATGAATGGGGTAAAGTCATATGGGAAGCAACCATTCAAACATTTCAAATGACATCTATTTCACTATTCATCTCTATCCTTATTGCATTACCACTTGGCGTCACACTTGTTTTAACGAGACCTGGTGGGCAGCACGAAAATAAAATCATTTATCCGATTCTTAATACAATTATTAATATCATTCGCTCTCTTCCATTTATCATTCTATTATTCTTCATTTTACCTTTTACAAAGTTTCTAATGGGAACATCCATTGGCGTGCAAGGTGTCATCGTACCACTTGTCGTATTCACAGCACCTTACATTGCACGATTAATGGAGACAGCTTTATTAGAGGTGGACCGTGGTGTTATTGAAGCTTACCAAGCAATGGGCATTTCTACTATAAAAATTATTTGGCACGTTATGGTGAAAGAAGCTCGTCCCTCCCTTGTACTTGGCTTAACAATTGCAACAATCGGCTTAATCGGTGCAACAGCAATGGCTGGACTTGTAGGGGCTGGCGGGCTAGGGGACTTAGCATATCGATTCGGACACTTACGCTACGAACCTGAAGTAATGTATGCAACCGTCTTTATTTTAATTATCCTCGTTCAAGGGTTACAGTCTTTAGGGAATGGTGTTGCACGAAGATTGAAGAAAGATTAAAAAAGAGGGCATCTCACCGAAATGAGATACCTTCTTTTTATCCCGCATTAACGGGCGGTAAGACCCTCGCCTCAAAATTCAGCGGGAGCAAAGAAGTTAGGTGGGGGATCAACTGCCCTTAAAAGTCCGATTGGTGAAGGCTAATAATCAGTGGGGGATGAAAAAACCCCCCACTAATTAAAGTTTCACTTTATCTTTTAAATCCGCCTTCTGAATGAATAACTTGTCCTGTAATCCATTTTGCTTCTTCACTTACTAAAAACTTAATAAGCCTCGCTGCATCCTTTGGCTCACCAATTCTGCCGAAAGGAAACATTGGTTTTAATCCTTGCTTTATCTCTTCAGTCATCCACCCTGTACTAGTTGGACCTGGATTAATTGCATTCACTGTTATTCCTAAATGGGCTACTTCCGCTGACAACGTACTAGTAAGAGCGTCAATAGCTCCCTTCGTTGTTGCATACGCCAGTTCTCCAGCCATAGGCCCTTGAAATTGACCTGAAGTCATATTCACAATTCTACCACCAGATTTCTTATCAAATCCTCGGGCAAATTGGCTACTTAACAATGTAGCCGCACGAATATTTACCATGTAATGCTTATCCAATTCTTCAGCAGTCAAATTAGAGAAATCATTATTTGTAGAATACGCTGCATTATTAATTAATATATGAGGGTATCCTAGTTGTTCAGTAACTTTATTTATAAGCTCTTTCGGTGCATCATTCCGAGTTAAATCTAACTCCATGCTCGATACTTTCACACCGTTTTTTAGTAACTCTTTTTTTAATTGTATTTGTTCACTTTGATCGACGCCCCAAGGCATCTCTTTATCGTAAGCTGTCCAATACGTAAAAAATATATCGTATCCTGCTTCAGCTAACTCTTTACAAATCGCTGCGCCTATACCATCTAAACGACTTACACCTGTAACAATTGCTACTTTATGTTTTAATTGATTCATCATATACTCCTCCAATTTTAAAGGACGCATATTTTATATAAGAGATATAAATTTCCCCACATAGGTATCTATCCTTACAAAGGGGATGTACAAGCCAAATATGCAGTCCTTGAATGATTTACAGATAGCTAAATAACCCCTCACTTATGAGAGAAAAATTCATCTATCTAATTTCTAATCATTACAAGTTCGTACGCATATTGAATCCTTGTCTCCTTTCCATATATCTCTATTTTTATTATAGCAATATGACAAAACATTTTAAATAATATAAAAGAAAATACAACAGAAAAACAGGCAATGGGAAAAATACTGCCCATCGCCTGTTTTTAATTGGAATACCTAATATATAACTTTCGTCTTAACGGTTTAATTTTTATCCTTCTTATATACCATGTAACTAGGCTCATTATAAACCCACTCATCTGTACCAATTCTTAGCCAGCCATTCTTTTCTTCGTATACTGTAGCTTTTTCACCTTTGCTTGCTTTTCTAACAACAGAGTAGCTAGCACCTGCTCCGCTGCGAACATTTACCCCAATTCCATTAATTTCAACTGTACCAATTCCTTTTTGAACACTACCAGTTTCAATTACTTGAAGCATGTTTAAAATGAATGCTGCTGTTTCACCACGAGTCGTCGTTCCTTTAGGCACATACAGATTATCTCCCATACCTTTTACAATACCCAAACCGTATAATCTTTGTACTGCTTCTTTATAGATAATTTGATCTTTATCTGCAAATGGTAAGTTTGCCAATGGTCCATTTATTTTTTTATACTGTAAAGCTTTATTTACAATAACTGCAGCTTCTTCTCTTGTAATAGGTGTGTTAGGGTCAAAATTACCGTCTCCTCTACCAGAAATGATGCCTGCACTTGCAGTACGTTTAATACCATCTCGTAAAGTTGGATTTACATCATTTAAATCTTTAAACGTTGCATCTCCAGCTGGAAGACTTAGAGAATTAGAGATTAATTGAGCAAACTCAGCTCTTGTTACAGATCTATTAGGCGCAAAAATACCGTTTCCTTCTCCGACCATAATACCTCTTCTATTCAAATCACGAATAGCTGGCTCATACCAACCTCCTGTTATATCGTCTGTTGGTTGATAAAATTTATTATAATACCCTTCAACACCATTTACGAATGGAACCCATTGTCCACTGTTAATCATAATAGCAGGACAGTTTTTACCACTCCATTTTTGATGTTTTACGACATTATTTAATGGTACACCTGTTTCTTTCATTAAATGAGCTGCAAGTTTCTTAGCGTTATCTACTGCCTTATTATAGTCACCATCACTGTTAACTGCAATTTCAATGGCAATAGATTCTCTATTACCTGGTCCATCACCGTCTCCTGCGTGCCATCCGTTTTCGTTTAATGGTAAGTGTTGATAAATCTCTTTATCATCTACTGTAAAGTGCCATGATGCAGCTCGATCTGTTTGTCCTACTGCTTGGTTATATAAGTATTGAGCGTGGTTTTTAGCTCCTGCTCCTACACTTTTATTGTCAGTCTCGTGAATTGTAATATACTTTGGAATCATGTGGTTTTGAGGACGAATATTCTCATTACCAGTCGGAACAATCCATTCAGTAAATGGAACGCCATTTATAGTACTAGAAACTTTAGGTGCTGAAAAAGAAAGACTACGTTTTGTTCTATTTGAATTGTTAGGAACCGTTAATGTACCTGTTTCTTCATACATACCTTCTGAACCTTGAAGACTGTCCACTTTCTTATTATCGACAGTACCTCCACCACGTCCATCTACTCCTTGAAAACTTTCTTCAATGCTTTTTAAAGCTTGTTCGTCTGATACCTGAAGTTGACCTGTTTCACCTTGTTCCAGGGCACTTATAGATTGATAGTTATTTACTGATTGTTGTTCCTCTGCGAACGATACCACAGATGAAGATAATACCGTTAATCCTGCTGTTAATGCTACTACCTTTTTATGAAATGTAATACTCATGTTTAATTTGATATATCTCGCTATTTTAGATATATCTTCCTCCTTTAATAGACTTATAAAAATTAGCGAAAAAAACCTTTAAAATACCCTTTTGAATGTCGAAAACAATACTTAACATTTTACTCGATATCCCGTTTGTTTTCTATGAAATCTCTAAATTCTTTAAAAATCCTGACAACAAATAAAAAAGAATTCCTATTTTTAGAAATCCTTTTTTGCTACACCTCTAGGTATGAGTTTACTAATATGCTAGATATTAATTAATTTTACATAGTATTACAGTTCTTAACTAGGTTAATCAAACCAATATGAATAACTCTAAATAACAATTATAAAAAAGAGCATGTTTCAAAAAGATTAATTAAAACATACTCTTACTTTTTCCAAATTTAGACCTTTAGCGAACCACGAAATCCTCTAGCAGCATAGTATGAATCTGCTCCATTGTGATACACGAAAACGTGTCCGAAGCGATAATCGCAAAATAGAGCACCGCCGAGTTCTCGAATATCTGAAGGTGTTTGTACCCAGCTTGATGATTTCATGTCGAAATTCCCGAGCTGGTGCAACTCTCGATATTGTTCTTCCGTTAATAATTCAATGCCCATAGCAGTTGCCACATCAATAACATTATTTTCTGGCTTATGTTTTTTTCTTGACTCTAATGCTTCAAGATCATAACAAAGACTTCTGCGACCTTTAGGACTCTCCTTTGAACAATCATAGAAAGTATACTCGTCCTTCTCCTCATCATAACCAACAACATCCGGCTCACCGCCAGTTACTTCCATTTCATTAATTGACCATAGTTTTTCAGTATTAGTAGCCAGCTTTGCTTCAACTTTAGCCCATTCAAGACCTTCATGGCGGTTCATGTTTTTCTCAAAACGGGCTTGTAATACTTTTAATAGTTCTTCGCGTTGTTCTGCAGATAACTCATTTTTATTCTCCGTCATATTAATCCTCCGAATTACGTTTCCTTATAATCATTTAAATCTTTTCAATGATAGTTTGTATACAGTTTACAACGAAAAATCCCTGTACATATATCCATTATATAGTACGAAAACCTTTCATGCTTTCTCCAAGAATATAGTGTGAAAACCACATCAAGTTCTGCCTCATAATAGCTACTCTCATTCCTGGCTGATCCGAGCTATATGCCATTCCTTTAAATATAATTAATTCTGTATCAACTTCCATTTCTCTTAATCCTTCATATAGCTCATATGCATTTGTAGTTGGAATTCTTACATCCTTTTCTCCATGTTGAATTAACGTAGGCGTACAAGCTGATTTAATATATGTCATTGGTGATGTCTTCTTATATATCTCTGGATCATTCCATGGAGTATTTCCTAAATACATTCTAATAAAGTAAGGGATATCTGTATTTACATAATGGGTACTCAAGTTAGTAATTCCACCTCCAACTGAAATAGCTTTAAATCTACTACTAAATGTAGAACAGAAAGCTGATATATATCCTCCGTTACTCCATCCCATAACTCCTACTCTATCTTTATCTACAATCCCTTTTTCAACTAGTGCATCCACTCCAGATATAATATCATCATAATCAGCAAATCCTTGTTTTCTATAGTTTGCTTTTAAAAATTCATTACCATAACCAGAACTTCCTCTATAGTTTGGTTCTAAAACGATAAAGCCTTTTTCAACAAACTGTTCAATCGGATATTTCTCATTGAAGCAGTCTGAAAATATCGGAAAGGACGCCCAATTCGGACCACCATGGATTACTACTAATAAGGGATGTTTTTTATTTGCCTCAAACTCTACTGGGGTTGATAAAACACCTTCTATTTCAAGACCATCACTACTTCTCCATGAGATGATTTCCCTGTTACTTTTAAGCCTGCCTTCGAAAAAGCTATTTTCATTTGTTATTTTTTTATCATCCAAATAGATTTCAAAGGTTTCATTTGTTATAGCCTTAGTATATGTTATATGATTTCCATCCCTTGTTATAGAGGCATCCATTATAAATCCTTCTACTGTTTCGCTTAACATTTCCACAGTTCCATCCTCACATAGCAATCCAATACGGTAATTCGTTTTATCCTGCCACCTAATTAAAATCCCTTTAGCTGTCCACTGTAATGGCATAACCGTACTATCAAAATTTGTTAGAGGTTGAATTACCTCTCCCGTATTCATATCATATATCTCTAATGTACTATCTTGTATATGATTCCTATAGTAATCCTTCTCTCTTATGCTTGCTGCGTAACATATTTTATCGCCCTCGGGAGAAAAGCAGACGCTTGCTCCTAACAACTTATCCATATTCATTTTTTGTAGTTCTCCAGCTTCAACATCTAATATGTAGAGCTCACCATTCATATAATCGTTTAGGCTTGGTGTAGCCATACATACAACCTTTTTCCCATCATTTGAAATATCAAAGTTATGTATATAAAACTCCTTACCGTCCGTTAGTTGATAAACACTGCTAACCTTCCGTTCCCCTTTATCATTTTGTATCACTTTTTCTATTTCAACGTAGTATAAACAATTATTCCGATGTTCCTTACCTACATGGTGGAAATCTCCATATCGTTCCTTATGCTTCTTTATTTTCTCACATTCTTTTGACTGTGCAACATAATAAAAACCTTTACCCGTGGGATTCCATTTAAATGTACTGACACCTTCTTCCTCATCAGTCATTTGAACCTCACTACAACCATCTATTGATTTAACAAAGATCTGATTTGTATTAGCTCCGTCACTGCCTGGGCTAAGGTATGCAATAGTCTTAGAATCTGGAGACCATAATGGATGTGTACTATCTATATCCCCATTTGTTAGTGGATAACCCTGCCCTTTATCTTTCTCATATATCCATACATGATTTCTATACGTATTGTCATCCCAGTTAGCTGTCTTTTTTACAAATGCTACGTTTTTTCCATCATCACTTATATTTGCACTGGATACGACCGGTGATGAAATAATCTCTTCTATACTTAAATATGTTTTTGCTTTCACTTTCATTAATAAGCCCCCCTTGTAATGACCATGAATCTATCGTCTCTTCTCTTTATAATAAAGAGAATTGTTCACACATACTTAAAATGATAGCTGAAAATTCAAATAAATCAAAGTAGTTCTATTCCAACTCCAATAAAGTAAAACCTTCATTAGTAGGGTGCTATCCACTTACCAATTTTAGATGTTCTTTTTCAATACAAAAATACCCCTTTAGATACAATATCTAAAGGGGTACCGATTCATTTATTTATTAACCTACCAATCTCCTACTCAACCGTAACAGACTTAGCTAAGTTACGTGGCTTATCAACATCACACTCGCGATGAAGTGCTGCGTAGTATGAGATAAGTTGTAATGGAATAACTGCTACTAGTGGTGCTAGTGTTTCGTGTACAGCTGGTAATACGAAGCTGTCACCTTCCATTTCTAAGCCTTTCATTGAGATGATACATGGATTAGCTCCGCGTGCTACTACTTCTTTCACGTTACCACGAATTCCAAGGTTTACGTGCTTTTGTGTAGCAAGTGCGATAACTGGTGTACCATTTTCGATTAAGGCGATTGTACCGTGTTTTAACTCTCCTCCAGCAAATCCTTCTGCTTGGATGTAAGAGATTTCTTTTAGCTTTAACGCACCTTCTAATCCTACGTAGAAGTCTACGCTACGTCCGATGAAGAAACAGTTACGAGTTGTTGCTAAAAATTTCTTTGCTAATGCGTCCATTTCTTCTTTTTGATCACAAAGTACTACCATTGCGTTTGCTACAAGTCCTAGTTCGTGTGTTAAGTCAAAATCAAGAACTTCACCTTTTGCTTTAGCAATATCAGCTGCTAAAATTGAAAGTACTGCAAGCTGTGCTGTGTAAGCTTTCGTTGATGCCACTGCAATTTCTGGTCCCGCGTATAATGGAAGTGTATAATCAGCTTCACGAGAAAGCGTAGAACCAGGTACGTTTGTAATTGTTAATGCTTTATGACCCATTTCATTTGTTTGTACAAGTACTGCACGACTATCAGCTGTTTCACCACTTTGTGAAATGTAAATGAAGAATGGTCTTTCTGTTAATAATGGCATGTTATAAGAGAATTCACTTGCTACATGCACTTCAACTGGCATTTTTGCAAACTTCTCGATAAATTGTTTTCCAACAAGACCTGCATGATAACTTGTTCCACATGCAATGATGTAAATGCGATCACTATCTAAAATTGCGTTACGGATATCTTCATTCAATTCAATCTCGCCATTTTCATCTTGGTACTTTTGAATAATATTACGGATTACAAGTGGTTGCTCGTCGATTTCTTTAAGCATGAAATGAGGATACGTTCCTTTTTCAATATCACTTGCGTCTAATTCCGCTGTAAACGGTGCACGTTCAATCGTTTCACCTTGTAAGTTTTTAATTGTAATACTTTCTTTCGTTACAATTACGATTTCTTTATCCATTAATTCGATAAATTGATCTGTAACTTGTAACATCGCCATAGCGTCGCTCGCCACAACATTAAAGTTGTCACCAACACCTACTAATAGCGGGCTTTTGTTTTTAGCAACATAAATCATGTTTGGATTTTCAGCATCAAGTAATCCGATTGCATAAGAGCCATGTAAAAGAGATAGCGTATTACGGAACGCTTCTTCTACACTTAGTCCTGTGCTCACTTGTTGTTCCATAAGCTGTACGATAACCTCTGTATCTGTTTCACTTACGAACGTTACATCTTGTAAATATTCCTTTTTCACTAACTCATAGTTTTCAATTACACCATTATGAACTAGCGTAAAGCGTTTTGATGTACTTTGATGCGGATGCGCGTTTACTTTGCTTGGAACACCATGTGTAGCCCAGCGTGTGTGACCGATTCCCACGCTTGCTGCTACGTTCTCATCTACGATTTCGCGAAGTTTTGCAATACGACCTTTTTCTTTGTATACAACAACACCGTTCTCTGCTTGTACTGCAATACCTGCTGAATCATATCCACGATATTCTAGCTTTTCTAAACCTTTTAATAAAATTTCCTTTGCATCTTGCTCTCCAATAAATCCTACGATTCCACACATGTTTAGTCGCCGTTACAAATGCTTACATTGCTCTGCGAACATGTAACGACATAGTCCGATACCATTTTTATTTATACTAAAAAACGGATTACATATTGCTAGCCCTGTAAGCTTGTAACGGCTTTCACCTTCCTCTCGATTGGGTTTAAGTCCGTATATACTTATACAGCTAGTTTTCATCCGTTCCTTTTCTCTCATCACACTTTCACCTTTGTCCACTAAGTCACCTTAATGATTTAAGTAAAAGCTTGCGGTTGTGATGAACAACCGAGAGTCATCCGCCGAAATCTCGATAAACTCCACCTCGTCAACTACACTACTTGTAGTTCTGGCGCTTCTATAATTTACAATATTTCCTTTGAGAAAAAGAACAAGACCATCTTATAACAAACATGGATAAACCGTCAATGAAATTTTTTTCATCGTCTATAAAACATATGAAAAAGGAGCACTTATTGTGCTCCTTTTCAATAAATTTATCGAATTATTCAGCGCCAACTTCAGCTTTCACAACTTCTACAATGCGATGTACATATGCGTCACAAACTTCTTGTGTTGGTGCTTCTGCCATTACACGAATAAGTGGCTCTGTTCCAGATGGACGAACAAGAATGCGGCCATCACCGTTCATTTCTTCCTCTACAACACGAATAATTTCTTTAATTTTTTCGTTTTCTAATGCTAGTTTTTTATCTGTTACACGAACGTTTACTAGTAATTGTGGGAATTTGATCATCTCACCTGCAAGCTCAGATAGTGGTTTTTTCGTCATTTTCATGATGTTTACAAGTTGAAGTGCACTTAACATTCCATCACCAGTTGTAATGTAATCAAGTAAGATAATATGACCTGATTGTTCTCCACCCAGGTTATATCCACCACGCTTCATCTCTTCCATTACATAGCGATCGCCAACTGCTGTTTTATCACTTGTGATATTGTTAGCTTCTAGTGCTTTGTAGAAACCTAAGTTACTCATAACAGTTGAAACGACTGTATTATGCTTTAGTTGACCAGTTTCTTTCATGTACTTCGCACAAATAAACATAATTTGATCGCCATCAACGATGTTTCCTTTTTCATCTACAGCGATTAAACGGTCACCATCACCATCAAAGGCAAGACCGATATCAGCACCTTTTTCTTTTACTAATTCAGCTAATACTTCTGGATGTGTAGAACCTACTCCATCGTTAATATTCATACCGTTTGGTGAAGTTCCCATTGTTGAAATATCAGCTTCTAAATCAGCAAATAAGTACGGAGCTAAAGAAGACGTAGCACCATGCGCACAATCTAAAGCGATATGTAAACCAGAGAAATCTTCCTCTACAGTTTGTTTAATGTATTGTAAATATTTTTGTCCGCCTTCAAAATAATCACTCACTTGTCCTAGGTTAGTACCTGTTGGACGTGGTAATTCATCAACTTCTTTGTCTAATAAAGCTTCGATTTCTGCTTCTTGCTCATCAGTTAATTTAAAACCGTCTGAACCGAAGAATTTAATTCCGTTATCTTGTACTGGATTATGAGATGCAGAAATCATAACACCTGCTTGTGCATCTAACGCTTTTGTTAAATAAGCAACACCTGGTGTAGAAATAACACCAAGGCGCATTACTTCTGCTCCAGTTGATAATAGGCCTGCTACTAAAGCTCCTTCTAACATATGTCCTGATATACGTGTATCACGGCCGATAATTACTTTTGGACGATCTGTATCTTTTGTTAATACATAACCACCAAAACGTCCAATTTTGAACGCTAATTCAGGTGTTAACTCCTGGTTCGCAACCCCGCGTACTCCATCTGTACCAAAATATTTACCCATTATGATTCGCTCCTTTTTCTGGCTCTTTTTGATTATCTACTGTTGGCTCTTGATTAGTTTCTTTTTCTTTATTTTGTTCCTGTTCCTTTTCCGGATCAGGTTTAGGTTCAGGATTTTTTGGTTTTTCAGTTTGATTATCTTGGTTATTATTTGAATCTGGTTTTTCACCGTTACCCTGTACTTCTTTATCTGGATTTTCTTTCTTCACAATTGTGACTTTAGCACTTTTTTGTTTTGGCTCTATTGAAATATTACCAGGACCACTCACTTGAATAGAAACATCCTTCGTCCCCGGAGATACATTTTGCAAATTAATTGCTGCTGTTATTTGAGCAGCTGTTATTTTATCTACTATACTTGTTTCTCCTGAAATATCAACGCTTATCTTCCCATCTTGCGGCGAAAGTAGCTGGGCCGTAACATCTTTAGAAAGTCCATTTTTTTGAATCGATATACCATCAATCGTTCTTGTTTTCGTTTGTTTTGTTTTTTGCACTCCTACCGAAACCTTCACTTGATTCGGTTTTGCACTTGTTACACCCTTTGGCAATAAAACAGAGGTATCGAATGTTGTAGACTCTGTCAATTGACTAAGATCTACTTCGACCCCCTCTATCGATTGTATATTATCCAAGATATCTTTTGGACCTGCTATCGTTACTTCTCTCGGCTCAACGCTAATATTTGTAACGGCCAATCCTTCTGGTAAACTCCCCTTTTTCGTATACGTTACAGGAACAGTTTTTTCAGTATTATTGGCTGTAGCTTGCGTCGCCACATTCAATGTTACACTAATTTTAGATGGACTCGTTCTTACATTTAAACGTTTTCCTTCTTTATTGTATAATGTAACCTCGGCTGTTTTTGTAACAGTTTTATTAACACCCTTTAAATCAATATACGCCTTAGCAGATGAAATACTTTCAATTTCTTCTTTCGTCCCAACTACCTCAACAGTATCCGGTTTAATATTTGATTTTTCAAGAGTAGCACCCGCAGGCATCTGATCTTCATTTGATAATTTTAAGTCTACATGAACATATTTTCTCGCTTTTTCATGAAGAGTAATTTTAATTATTGATGGCTGAACTGTTCCTTTCACATCATCTGGAAGCCCGTTCGTTTTCAAAGAAACTTCATACGTTCCTTTTTCGCTATCTCTCAAATCAACTGGTATATCAAATTGTTTTTTTGCTTTTGCCGTAGCAACTGCTGCTTTTGGGCCCTCTAACTTCACCTTAACACCCTCTGACGGAATACCACTTACAATATATTTCTCTTCATCATACTTAAGATTAATTTCATAATTAGTTAATGTTTCTTTCGCATCATTTGCGAAAGGTAGTATCCCCGATGTCGTATTTTTTTCAGTTAAAGTCGCTGACATAAAAAGCATACACGCCAATAGTAATGAGATCCCTTTTAAAAACCAATGATTCTCCATTAACTTATCCATGACGCTTTCTCCTCCAATTCCATAAAGACGAAGAAGTCGTTTTTTCGTTTCCACTAAATTCAGCCAACAACATATCTTTCAGTTGTTCTGCCTTCAAATCACGATGCAACTTACCATTTTTCGTTAAAGAAATTTGGCCAGTTTCTTCCGACACAACTACAGTAATACTATCAGTGACTTCACTAACTCCCATTGCAGCACGATGCCTAGTTCCTAACTCCTTAGAGATAAATGGACTTTCCGATAACGGAAGATAACACGCTGCTGCTTTAATGGTACTTCCTTGCATAATTACTGCCCCATCGTGAAGAGGTGTATTAGGAATGAAAATATTAATAAGTAATTCCGATGATACGTTTGCATTTAGTGGAATACCCGTTTCCACATAATCACCCATACCGGTCTCTTTTGACAAAGTAATTAATGCACCAATTCTACGTTTTCCCATATATTCCGTTGCTTTCGCTATCGCTGTTGCAACGATTTCAGGTTCATCATCCTCATGAGTTCCAACACGCGAAAATAAACTCCCGCGTCCTAGCTGCTCAAGTGCTCTCCGCAATTCTGGCTGGAAAATAATAATAACGGCTAAAAATCCCCACGTTAATACTTGTTCCGTTAGCCAATATAGCGTATGCAATTCAAGGAAAATACTGATCATCCGAACGACAATAATAACTGTAATCCCTTTTAAAAGTTGAACAGCTTTCGTCCCACGGATTATGAGAATTAGCTTATATATAATAAACCATACAACGGCAATATCTAATACCGTACTAAGATATTTCAAAATGGTCGTATCTTCAAAAGGCATGCTAACCCTTCCTCCTACTTACGAGCAATTCTATCCATATATTGAAATATTGTTTTATGCTCTATCTGTATGTATTTCCAACAACTAGTTAATTATACCATACTTGAAACAAACAACAATTACAAACAACCCCCTTTAGCCTAAATTGGTAAGATGTCAAACATTCTTATCGTACAGTATAATATAAATCATTATTATACGCTTATTTTCAAATAAAAAAAGCAACTTCTCAGTTGCTTTTCTTACATTTATTTTAGTTTTTCACCGAATAAAGAACCCATTAAAGCAACCGCTGTTGTTGCCGTTCTATTTCGCTCATCTAAAATCGTATTTACCTCTACAAACTCAGCAGATGTAACAATATCAGCTTCCGCCAACATTTCCATTGCTAAATGGCTTTCACGATAAGATAGGCCACCAATTACAGGTGTTCCAACTCCTGGTGCATCATGAGGGTCAAGACCATCTAAATCTAATGATAAATGCACACCATCAGTATGAGATAAATACGCGATTGTTTCTTCCATAACAGCCGTCATACCCATACGATCAATCTCGTGCATAGAGAATACTTTAATACCTTCATTGCGAATAAAGTCTTTTTCGCCTTCATCTAATGCACGTGCACCGATAATTACAACATTCTCTTTTTTCACCTTTGGATATGCCCCGTATAAATCTACAAGTGAAGGATGCCCATACCCTAAACTTGCTGCGAGTGACATGCCATGAATATTTCCAGATGGTGAAGTTTCTTCTGTATTTAAGTCGCCATGTGCATCATACCAAATAACACCTAAATTTTTATAATGTTTCGCAACACCAGCTAATGTACCAATAGCAATACTATGGTCGCCACCTAATACAAGTGGAAAACGTCCTTCTTCTATAATATGATCCACCTTACTTGCTAATTCGTTACATACAGTTGCAACTTGTGTAAGGTTTCTTAAACTTGTATTTACATCTACTTCTTTTTCTCTCTCTATACATATATCTCCCATATCTTTAACGTCATATCCAATTTCTTCAATTCTTTCAATTACACCTGCATAACGGATTGCGCTCGGCCCCATATCAACTCCACGACGCATCTGCCCTAAGTCCATTGGAACTCCAATAACTGAGATTTCTTTTTTCATAGATAGTATCCCCCTTTTGTGCCTTCACTAAATATTTTAAATCTTTTATATAGTCTGACTCAACTCGACATTTTTCTGTATGGATATACAAATTATTCACTTATATTCGCTTTAAAATCCAAATGTTAAGACTATTCTATGTATAAAGTTAACCTAATGAAACAATTTTCATCATTATTATTAAATAATAATAAAAAACACTCCTACATTTAGAAGTGTTTTTCTGATGCTATTTTCCACAATGCTGCAATATTCTTTGCTGTCATTTCAATATTCTCTTCTGCTACTTTATATGCCTCTTCTAATGTCATCGGACTCGCTGTAATACTAAATACTGCATCAATTCCTTTTTCATGAACAGCCGGATAATTCGGAGATACAGATCCTCCAATAGCAATCACCGGAATACGAAAAGGCTTTGCACGCTCCGCAACACCTACAGGGGCCTTTCCATATGCTGTTTGTTCATCTATTCTCCCTTCGCCAGTTATAATTAAATCTGCACCTTCTATATGCTTATCAAAATTTGTATAATCTAATACAATTTCAATTCCTCTCCGCAAGTTTCCCTTTAACACTGCAATAACAGCTGCTCCCATTCCTCCTGCGGCTCCTGCACCAGGTATTTTAGATACGTCGCAAGATAAAGATTGGTTAAGGATATTCGCATAATGCTTTACATTCTCATCCAGCTCTTTCATCATCTCTGCGTTCGCACCCTTTTGTCTGCCAAATACGAAAGATGCTCCCCTTATCCCAACTAACGGATTATCTACATCACATGCTGCTTCTATCTTTATATGCGTTAAGCGTGAATCCATTCGCGAAAAATCAATAGCGACAATCGAATGTAACGTGCCTCCAGATGGCTCTATTACTTCCCCTTCTTCATTTATAAACCTGACTCCTAAAGCTGACAACATACCTGCTCCGCCATCATTTGTAGCACTTCCTCCAAGTCCTAAAATAATGTGCTCAGCTCCTTCGTCTAGCGCATGTAGTATAAGTTCTCCTGTTCCTTTAGTCGTTGTAATAAGTGGGTTTCGCTTTTTAACCGGAACATGTTGTAATCCTGATGCTGCTGCCATTTCAATAAACGCTGTCTTTTTATCTTTAGACATACCGTAAAAGGCTTGTACACGTTCTCTAAGCGGCCCTGTCACTTGAAGTGATATCATTCTTCCACCTGTAGCATCCACAAGCGAATCAACCGTTCCTTCTCCCCCATCCCCAATTGGTATTTTTACATACTCTGCTTTAGGGAAAATCGCTCCAAAACCTCTTTCAATAGCTTCACATACTTCTATAGCTTTTAAGCTTTCTTTATATGAATCAGATGCAATAACAACTTTCACAATTATCCCCCATCCTTTCTTTTTACATTTTCTTCATTTTAAACGACAAGTATGAAAGTTGTCTTTTTAAATACAAAAAAAGCTTACATCATATGATGTAAGCTTTTTTATTTAGATGGAGCCTAGCGGGATCGAACCGCTGACCTCCTGCGTGCAAGGCAGGCGCTCTCCCAGCTGAGCTAAGGCCCCTTAGTAATTAAGCGGAAGACGGGATTCGAACCCGCGACCCCAACCTTGGCAAGGTTGTATTCTACCACTGAACTACTTCCGCGAAAATGGTGAGCCATGAAGGATTCGAACCTTCGACCCTCTGATTAAAAGTCAGATGCTCTACCAACTGAGCTAATGGCTCGTAAATGGCTGGGCTAGCTGGATTCGAACCAGCGCATGACGGAGTCAAAGTCCGTTGCCTTACCGCTTGGCTATAGCCCATTAATATTTACTAGTATGGTTATCTTTTCAAAAAAATAAACCCTCTCAGGTTATTTTAAAGAAAATGGTGGAGGGGGGCAGATTCGAACTGCCGAACCCGAAGGAGCGGATTTACAGTCCGCCGCGTTTAGCCACTTCGCTACCCCTCCGACATTTAAAATATATATGGTGGAGGATGACGGGATCGAACCGCCGACCCCCTGCTTGTAAGGCAGGTGCTCTCCCAGCTGAGCTAATCCTCCAAAAGTGGTGACCCGTACGGGATTCGAACCCGTGTTACCGCCGTGAAAGGGCGGTGTCTTAACCACTTGACCAACGGGCCAAAAATTTTAAAACTCTTCCCAAGCTTCCAACCGGGCTTGAACCGGTGACCTCTTCCTTACCATGGAAGTGCTCTACCAGCTGAGCTATGGAAGCATAATGGCTCCGCAGGTAGGACTCGAACCTACGACCGATCGGTTAACAGCCGATAGCTCTACCACTGAGCTACTGCGGAATAATAATAGCCTGGCAACGTCCTACTCTCACAGGGACAAGGTCCCAACTACCATCGGCGCTAGAGAGCTTAACTTCCGTGTTCGGTATGGGAACGGGTGTGACCTCTCTGCCATCATTACCAGACTTTTATCATTATAAACATTTCTTTCGAAATATCAAGAAGAAAATTATATATTCCTTCAAAACTAGATAACATTTGCTTCATATTATATGGTTAAGTCCTCGATCTATTAGTATTCGTCAGCTCCACATGTCACCACGCTTCCACCTCGAACCTATCAACCTGATCATCTTTCAGGGATCTTACTAGCTTACGCTATGGGAAATCTCATCTTGAGGGGGGCTTCATGCTTAGATGCTTTCAGCACTTATCCCTTCCGCACATAGCTACCCAGCTATGCCCTTGGCAGAACAACTGGTACACCAGCGGTGCGTCCATCCCGGTCCTCTCGTACTAAGGACAGCTCCTCTCAAATTTCCTACGCCCACGACGGATAGGGACCGAACTGTCTCACGACGTTCTGAACCCAGCTCGCGTACCGCTTTAATGGGCGAACAGCCCAACCCTTGGGACCGACTACAGCCCCAGGATGCGATGAGCCGACATCGAGGTGCCAAACCTCCCCGTCGATGTGGACTCTTGGGGGAGATAAGCCTGTTATCCCCGGGGTAGCTTTTATCCGTTGAGCGATGGCCCTTCCATGCGGAACCACCGGATCACTAAGCCCGACTTTCGTCCCTGCTCGACTTGTAGGTCTCGCAGTCAAGCTCCCTTATGCCTTTGCACTCTACGAATGATTTCCAACCATTCTGAGGGAACCTTTGGGCGCCTCCGTTACACTTTAGGAGGCGACCGCCCCAGTCAAACTGCCCACCTGACACTGTCTCCCGGGTCGATAAGACCCGTAGGTTAGAATTTCAATACAGTCAGGGCGGTATCCCACCAGCGCCTCCACCGAAGCTAGCGCTCCGGTTTCAATGGCTCCCGCCTATCCTGTACAAACTGTACCAAAATTCAATATCAGGCTACAGTAAAGCTCCACGGGGTCTTTCCGTCCTGTCGCGGGTAACCTGCATCTTCACAGGTACTATAATTTCACCGAGTCTCTGGTTGAGACAGTGCCCAAATCGTTACACCTTTCGTGCGGGTCGGAACTTACCCGACAAGGAATTTCGCTACCTTAGGACCGTTATAGTTACGGCCGCCGTTTACTGGGGCTTCAGTTCAGAGCTTCGCTTACGCTAACCCCTCTCCTTAACCTTCCAGCACCGGGCAGGTGTCAGCCCCTATACTTCGCCTTACGGCTTCGCAGAGACCTGTGTTTTTGCTAAACAGTCGCTTGGGCCTATTCACTGCGGCTTTCCGTTAAGAAAGCACCCCTTCTCCCGAAGTTACGGGGTCATTTTGCCGAGTTCCTTAACCAGAGTTCTCTCGCACACCTTAGGATTCTCTCCTCGCCTACCTGTGTCGGTTTGCGGTACAGGCACCTTTTATCTCGCTAGAAGCTTTTCTTGGCAGCGGGGAATCAAAGACTTCGCTCCATAAGGAGCTTCCCCATCACAGCTCAGCCTTCACGATAAGCGGATTTGCCTACTTATCAGCCTAACTGCTTGGACGTGCACAACCAATCGCACGCTTCTTCTATCCTTCTGCGTCCCTCCATTGCTCAAACGATAAAGAGGTGGTACAGGAATATCAACCTGTTGTCCATCGCCTACGCCTGTCGGCCTCGGCTTAGGTCCTGACTAACCCTGAGCGGACGAGCCTTCCTCAGGAAACCTTAGGCATTCGGTGGACGGGATTCTCACCCGTCTTTCGCTACTCATACCGGCATTCTCACTTCTAAGCGCTCCACCAGTCCTTCCGGTCTGACTTCACTGCACTTAGAACGCTCCCCTACCACTGATACCATTGGTATCAATTCGCAGCTTCGGTGGTGTATTTAGCCCCGGTACATTTTCGGCGCAGAGTCACTCGACTAGTGAGCTATTACGCACTCTTTAAATGGTGGCTGCTTCTAAGCCAACATCCTAGTTGTCTAAGCAACTCCACATCCTTTTCCACTTAATACACACTTTGGGACCTTAGCTGGCGATCTGGGCTGTTTCCCTCTTGACTACGGATCTTATCACTCGCAGTCTGACTCCTAAGGATAAGTCATTGGCATTCGGAGTTTGACTGAATTCGGTAATCCGATGAGGACCCCTAGTTCAATCAGTGCTCTACCTCCAAGACTCTTACACTTAAGGCTAGCCCTAAAGCTATTTCGGGGAGAACCAGCTATCTCCAGGTTCGATTGGAATTTCTCCGCTACCCACACCTCATCCCCGCACTTTTCAACGTGCGTGGGTTCGGGCCTCCATTCAGTGTTACCTGAACTTCACCCTGGACATGGGTAGATCACCTGGTTTCGGGTCTACGACCACGTACTAAACGCCCTATTCAGACTCGCTTTCGCTGCGGCTCCGTCTCTTCAACTTAACCTTGCACGGGATCGTAACTCGCCGGTTCATTCTACAAAAGGCACGCCATCACCCATTAACGGGCTCTGACTATTTGTAGGCACACGGTTTCAGGATCTCTTTCACTCCCCTTCCGGGGTGCTTTTCACCTTTCCCTCACGGTACTGGTTCACTATCGATCACTAGGGAGTATTTAGCCTTGGGAGATGGTCCTCCCAGATTCCGACGGAATTTCACGTGTTCCGCCGTACTCAGGATACATTCAAGAGAGAACGAAGTTTCGACTACGGGGTTGTTACCCTCTACGACGGACCTTTCCAGGTCTCTTCGTCTACCTCGTTCCTTTGTAACTCCGTATAGAATGTCCTACAACCCCAAGAGGCAAGCCTCTTGGTTTGGGCTATGTTCCGTTTCGCTCGCCGCTACTCAGGAAATCGCATTTGCTTTCTCTTCCTCCAGGTACTTAGATGTTTCAGTTCCCTGGGTCTGTCTTCCTTACCCTATGTATTCAGGTAAGGATACCATACCATTACGTATGGTGGGTTTCCCCATTCGGAAATCTTCGGATCAAAGCTTACTTACAGCTCCCCGAAGCATATCGGCGTTAGTCCCGTCCTTCATCGACTCCTAGTGTCAAGGCATCCACCGTGCGCCCTTTCTAACTTAACCAAACTAAAATTAAAAAAATATGAGCTACACTGTTATCTAGTTTTCAAAGAACATACATTTATATATGAGAGATAGTTCTCTCAAAACTGAACAAAACGAAACACGGAAACTTATATTGATGAACAGCGTTCATCAATTCTCCATAGAAAGGAGGTGATCCAGCCGCACCTTCCGATACGGCTACCTTGTTACGACTTCACCCCAATCATCTGTCCCACCTTAGGCGGCTGGCTCCATAAAGGTTACCCCACCGACTTCGGGTGTTACAAACTCTCGTGGTGTGACGGGCGGTGTGTACAAGGCCCGGGAACGTATTCACCGCGGCATGCTGATCCGCGATTACTAGCGATTCCAGCTTCATGTAGGCGAGTTGCAGCCTACAATCCGAACTGAGAACGGTTTTATGAGATTAGCTCCACCTCGCGGTCTTGCAGCTCTTTGTACCGTCCATTGTAGCACGTGTGTAGCCCAGGTCATAAGGGGCATGATGATTTGACGTCATCCCCACCTTCCTCCGGTTTGTCACCGGCAGTCACCTTAGAGTGCCCAACTTAATGATGGCAACTAAGATCAAGGGTTGCGCTCGTTGCGGGACTTAACCCAACATCTCACGACACGAGCTGACGACAACCATGCACCACCTGTCACTCTGCTCCCGAAGGAGAAGCCCTATCTCTAGGGTTTTCAGAGGATGTCAAGACCTGGTAAGGTTCTTCGCGTTGCTTCGAATTAAACCACATGCTCCACCGCTTGTGCGGGCCCCCGTCAATTCCTTTGAGTTTCAGCCTTGCGGCCGTACTCCCCAGGCGGAGTGCTTAATGCGTTAACTTCAGCACTAAAGGGCGGAAACCCTCTAACACTTAGCACTCATCGTTTACGGCGTGGACTACCAGGGTATCTAATCCTGTTTGCTCCCCACGCTTTCGCGCCTCAGTGTCAGTTACAGACCAGAAAGTCGCCTTCGCCACTGGTGTTCCTCCATATCTCTACGCATTTCACCGCTACACATGGAATTCCACTTTCCTCTTCTGCACTCAAGTCTCCCAGTTTCCAATGACCCTCCACGGTTGAGCCGTGGGCTTTCACATCAGACTTAAGAAACCACCTGCGCGCGCTTTACGCCCAATAATTCCGGATAACGCTTGCCACCTACGTATTACCGCGGCTGCTGGCACGTAGTTAGCCGTGGCTTTCTGGTTAGGTACCGTCAAGGTGCCAGCTTATTCAACTAGCACTTGTTCTTCCCTAACAACAGAGTTTTACGACCCGAAAGCCTTCATCACTCACGCGGCGTTGCTCCGTCAGACTTTCGTCCATTGCGGAAGATTCCCTACTGCTGCCTCCCGTAGGAGTCTGGGCCGTGTCTCAGTCCCAGTGTGGCCGATCACCCTCTCAGGTCGGCTACGCATCGTTGCCTTGGTGAGCCGTTACCTCACCAACTAGCTAATGCGACGCGGGTCCATCCATAAGTGACAGCCGAAGCCGCCTTTCAATTTCGAACCATGCAGTTCAAAATGTTATCCGGTATTAGCCCCGGTTTCCCGGAGTTATCCCAGTCTTATGGGCAGGTTACCCACGTGTTACTCACCCGTCCGCCGCTAACTTCTTGAGAGCAAGCTCTCAATCCGTTCGCTCGACTTGCATGTATTAGGCACGCCGCCAGCGTTCATCCTGAGCCAGGATCAAACTCTCCAATAAAGTTAGTTTGTCTAGCATCTAAAAATAAAAATTGACGTTTCACGTTGTTTGTTTCGTTCAGTTTTCAAAGAACTACTTGGTCGCTCATTTGCGACTTCCTTATGTTAACATCTTCGTTTTTCCATGTCAACTAAGTTTTTCAATTTCTTTTTTGTCGTTTTCTGCGTTTCCGCATCAGCGACGGTTATTAATTTATCATATAATAACCATTAACGTCAATAGTTTTTAATAAAAAGTTCTTTTTCTTACATAACGAATACATTCCTCTGCATTAGCGACTCTTCGAAACAAACAAAAAATGATTTTATATCTTTCTTCCATCGCCTTTTTTACAACTTCATGAATACGTTCATCTTCAAAATCAAATAAAAGTTCTTCTAACTCTCTCTTCAATATGTATTCCATTTCTTTTTTCTCTTCTTTCGTTAACATAAATCCAAGCAACTCATCACCTCAATCATTTCTTACAGAGCAATAAACGTTCCGCTCATTTTCATTTAACAAAATCCTATCATCCATTATATCCACTACTTACGATATTAATCCCTTGTTCTCTTTTTTATATTTACAGCATATATGTAACTGAAAAGGATTGGACAAAGGGGCGTAATATTATGTTTTTCTTTTTTATTACGAGTAAAAGAAATTTTAAACACATTAGCTTAATAGTGATACTTTCCTTATTTACAGCATGGCTACTCTTTTTGAAAACATATTCACACGAGTCTGCTTTTTCAACTGCTACAGGGCCTAAAGTCATCTACAAAGGCGACACCTCTAAAAAACAAGTTGCATTCACGTTTGATATTAGTTGGGGAGACAAAAAAGCAATTCCAATCCTTGATACACTTAAAGAAAGAGACATTAAGAATGCAACCTTTTTCCTTTCTGCTGCATGGGCAGAAAGACACCCTGATGTTGTCGAACGCATCATAAAAGATGGACATGAAATCGGTAGTATGGGTTATAATTACACGTCCTACACTTCTCTAGAGACAAATGAAATACGAAGAGATCTTTTGCGGGCACAAGATGTTTTTACAAAACTCGGTGTGAAACAAATCAAATTATTGCGTCCACCTAGTGGAGACTTTAACAAAGCAACACTTAAAATAGCAGAATCACTTGGATACACTGTCGTTCATTGGAGTAATAACTCAAACGACTGGAAAAACCCTGGTGTAAACAATATCGTTTCCACCGTCTCTCATAATTTAAAAGGTGGAGATATCGTCTTATTACATGCATCCGATTCTGCCCTTCAAACAAATAAAGCTTTACCACTGCTCCTGCAAAAATTAAAGAGCGACGGATATGAGCAAATATCCGTATCACAACTTATTTCCAACACAAATACGAAAAGTGAAGATGTACAGTAATTCTTCCATCGTGCCTTCACACATAAAAAGCTCTACTACCTTTCCTTAAGGTAGTAGAGCTTTTTTCATCCCGCTATTTTCATTCATACAACTACCTCTGCGTAAAAATTCAAAAAATCTCTCTTAGTTAAGCAGACTTACTCGTCTGTCCAATTAAACGATGTAATATAAGTAACTGATATGCATTACATAATAAAAGTGGTATCACCATTAAATATAACCAGTCTGTATCATTAATACGGAGGGCTGGTACCCACTCAAGAATCGTTACAACAACCATAAAGAATAGAGCGGGCACAAATGCCTTTCTATTCGTTTCTTTACTTTTTATGTAAGCAACAATCGCCCCAAACACAAATAGCACACCAGCAACAAGTATGTTATTCCCTAATGAAACTTCCCCATTTGCAATCAGTACGGATCTTAAATACACGAAATCAAATAAAACAAATGCAATAAAGAAGAGCTGGACTGCATTCCATAAAGAAGACGATCGGAACATACCTAGTCCAAAACGGTGGATTGTTAAATAGGCAAAGAACCCCATTTGACTTATAACACTAAAAATAAATCCTACACCCATCAACCAGAAAGAAACTGCTAGAATTTCCTTTCCGTCGAAATTTTGAAAAAATTTAGCGTACTTGTCCCACTCCAAAACAAAGCCAATAATGACCGTACTAATCCCACCAAGAAACAACGTCGTAAAAAATAGTCGTACCCACTTGCGGCTATTCACAACACATCCCCCATTATCCTTATATTTCTAATTAAATTGTATCAATGACAATTTCAAAAAGCTAGCCATGTTCATGTATAAATTCCTTAAAGATATTTATATTAAAAAGAGAGAACTGTGCTGAAAGGAGTTCCAACTTATGAAAC
This sequence comes from Bacillus sp. WC2507, assembly GCF_052656125.1. Classification (NCBI taxonomy): domain Bacteria; kingdom Bacillati; phylum Bacillota; class Bacilli; order Caryophanales; family Bacillaceae; genus Bacillus; species Bacillus sp. WC2507. Next base: position 134,830 of record NZ_JBQXPN010000001.1, read on the forward strand.
GGATGCTGCTCGTTTTGACTTCTTCTTTTCTATTTCTTGTACTTGTAGCATGTGCACAAGGAAAAGAAGCAAAGTCCGAACTTGATTATGATCAAACGAAGAAAATGATTGTTGATATTTTAAAAACCGACCAAGGTAAGAAGGCCATTCAAGATGTATTAACTGATGAAAAAATGAAACAAGCACTCATACTAGATGAAACAGTAGTAAAGAAAACGATTGAAGATGCAATGGTATCCGACAAAGGGCAACAATTCTGGGAAAAGCTCTTTAAAGACCCTGAGTTCTCATCGAAATTCGCTAAAAGTATGGGGAAAGAACAAACAACCTTAATGAAAACATTACTGAAAGACCCTGAATACCAATCCGGTGTTATAGAAATTATGAAAAACCCTGAAGTAGAAAAAATGATGTTACAAACAATGAAGAGCAAAGAATACCGTCAATATTTACAACAAGTACTCACAGAAACTGCTGAAAGCCCACTCTTCCAAGCTAAGATGATTGATATTATTAGTAAAGGTGTACAAAAAGCGGAAAAAAGTGGATCTGATAAAAAAGAAGCAGGCGGTGAAGGTGGTTCCCAAGACGGTAAAAAGGAACAGCAATAAAAATAATAACGATAATAATGAGTGGACAATATATATGTATCGTCCACTCATTATTATTTTATTTTTGTGCAACAGCTGTTTTATCAATTACTGTCTCAGCTATCGTGCGATAAATAAGCCCCGTTGTATGTGTATCTTCATATACTGAGGGCGCAAAGTCTTCTTTATTCCAATCAGGTTGTTGAAGCGGGATTCGGCCAAGTACTTCTGTTTGAAGTTCTGTAGCTAATTTATCTCCTCCACCTCTTCCAAACACATATTCTTTTTCACCAGTTGTTTTACTTTCAAAATACGCCATATTTTCAACAACACCAAGAATACTATGTTCTGTACGTAGAGCCATGGCTCCAGCACGTGCTGCTACAAATGCCGCCGTTGGATGCGGCGTCGTTACAATAATCTCTTTACAAGCCGGCAACATCGAATGTAAGTCTAGCGCAACATCACCTGTACCCGGTGGTAAATCTAAAACTAAATAGTCTAAATCGCCCCACTCTACTTCTGTAAAGAAGTGATTTAACATTTTCCCAAGCATAGGCCCTCTCCAAATAACCGGTGCATTATCTTCTACAAAGAACCCCATTGAGATTACCTTTACACCTAGACGCTCCACTGGAATAATTTTATCGCCTCTTACAACAGGACGTTTTTCTATCCCCATCATATCCGGTACGCTAAAACCATAAATATCGGCATCAATAATACCAACCTTTTTTCCTAGACGAGCTAGAGCAATAGCAAGGTTAACAGAAACTGTTGATTTTCCGACTCCACCTTTTCCACTCGCCACTGCTAAAAATGTCGTTTTTGAATTTGGTGACAATAAAGATTCATTTTGCTCTTCTTCCTGTTCTGGTGCAAACTGAGCTAATTCTTCTTCTGTAAATTCCGCAAAGCGAAGCCCTACTGTTGCTGCTCCTAGTTCTTTTACTAACTTTACAATTCCAGATTGCAATTGCATTTGTTCCGCTGTACCGGTTTTTACGATTGCAATTTTAACACTTACATGTTCCTTCTCAGGCTTAACTGTTACCTCTTTAATTGCACCTGTTTCTTTTAACGTTTTATGTAAAAACGGATCTACAATCCCTTCTAACGCTTCCACTACTTGCTCTTTCGTTACCATAGTTAGCCCAGCCCCCTGTATGAAAAATAACGTAATGTTAATTAAATTTTTCTCTCTTTATTTTCGAAATAAATGCGTTTACATTTCCAGTATAACATATTTTCGGAAAACTTCGTTAACGAGAGAAACTCAAAAAATCCTCCTTATTCTGGAGGATTTCCTTTTTCCGTGAAATAACGTAATATACCACGATATACTGCAGCCGCTACCTTTTGCTGATATTTCTCCGAATTTAACATATACCTTTCATTTACATTCGATAAAAAGCCAGCTTCAATCAGAGCACCTGGTGTTTTCGCATACTTTAATAAATACACATGAGAAATTGTTTTAGCGGAACGATTCGTATTCTCTAAACTTGTTCTCAATTCAGCTTGTATAAATTTCGCAGCACGTTCATTTTCAACCGAAGATCGGTAGTAGAACGTTTGTGCGCCTTTCGATCCACTACTAGTTAAAGCATTTAAATGAATACTCGCAAAAAAGTCTACATCAGGTTTATTAATAATCTCTACACGCTTTTTTAAATCCTCTGCTTTACGTCTACTATATGATTTTGTATCTTTCTGAGCTAAATCATAATCTCCCTCACGTGTTAAAATAACTAGTGCACCTTGTTCTTGTAAATAATCTTGTACCTTCTTTGTAATCTCCAGCGTAATATCTTTTTCTATAATATCTTTTCCACCAACAGCCCCTCCGTCTGGCCCACCATGCCCAGCATCTAATACAATCACTTTCCCTGATAAGGGTAAATTCCAAGCTCGCCACGATTTTGTAATTTGAAATTCTTGTTTGACTAAAAAAAACAAAACAACCGCAGCGAGTGCAAAAGAGATAATTCGGATTCTCTTCATACCTTTCCTCCTCCAGCTAGTCCCTCTAATTACTTATATGGGACAAGAGGAAAGTTTATGCTTGTCTTAATGAAGCTTTAATCGATATCTTCTTTCACCTTTTTCATATCCCTCCTGCCACCATAAGCCGATAAACTGCTGGCAAGATTCAAAAAGTAATTCCTCATCTTGTAACTTAATTTCCCGCATAGTCATGCTCGTTAAAAATTGAAATAGCGTTTCCGTTAATTGTTGCTCTTCTTCTAAGGCTCTATATTTCACATCAAAGAACGATTCGCCATAATAACCAAATTTACTATATCTCGCTCCTAATAAATACGATTCTATCCCTAATTCAATACAGTAATCTTCATACTGACGATGAAGTTCCTGCATCTGAAAGGCATCCCGAATATTTGAGCGCAATGTTTTTAATGATAATTCTCGCAGCATCTTCCGTTCATATTTCAACTGCTTTTCTTTTTGTTTTTCTTGTAAGCTGACAATGACATTCATAGTACTTATAAACCTCCCTAATACGTATTAGTCTAAACTTCTAAAGAAGAAGCATACGCGAGAGAATAGCACTAAAATATTCCAAACTACAAAAATTACAAAAGAGGAATGAAACATAAAAAAACCCCAACCAAAATGGTTGGGGTTTGTAGTTCGCAAAAATTAACGTTTTGAGAACTGAGGTGCACGACGTGCGCCTTTAAGACCGTATTTTTTACGCTCTTTCATACGTGCGTCACGAGTTAATAGACCTGCACGTTTTAGTGTTAGACGGTATTCTGGATCAGCTTTTAATAAAGCGCGAGAAATACCGTGACGAATAGCACCAGCTTGACCAGTGTATCCACCACCATTTACGTTTACAAGTACATCGTAGTTACCTAAAGTTTCTGTTGCAACTAGAGGTTGTTTCACTACTTCACGTAATGCAGCAAATGGGATATAGTTTTCAAAATCACGACCGTTAATGATAACGCGTCCTTCGCCTGGAACTAGGCGTACGCGCGCTACTGAACTCTTACGACGTCCAGTGCCATAGTATTGAACCTGTGCCAAAGTAAGCCCTCCTTTAATTAATTATCCGCGAAGTTCGTAAACTTCTGGTTTTTGTGCTTGGTGTGGATGCTCTGCTCCAGCATACACGTTTAATTTCTTAGATACTTGACGTCCTAAACGTCCTTTTGGAAGCATCCCTTTAATTGCAAGCTCTAACATTTGTACAGGGTAGTTTGTACGCATTTCTAGAGCTGTTCTTTGCTTAAGTCCACCTGGGTGGTTAGTGTGACGGTAGTAAATTTTATCGTTTAATTTATTACCTGTTAAATGAATTTTCTCAGCGTTAATAATAATTACATGATCACCCGTGTCAACGTGTGGTGTAAATGTAGGTTTGTTTTTACCACGTAAAATGGATGCTACTTCAGTAGATAGGCGACCTAAAGTTTGACCTTCAGCATCAACCACATACCATTTACGCTCAACTTCGTTAGCTTTTGCCATAAAAGTCGTACGCATGTGTTTCCCTCCTCGTTATCTTTTCCATAGAAAAAATCTATTGTTTATCTTAAACACGATTTCCTTCCGGGGCTAATCGTGGTTTTAGAAACAATACCATATGTTATGATATACTTTTGAGTTTCTAATGTCAAGCAAATGTTACACCAGGATTAGTTGTTATAGTTTACCTGCCATAAGTAAAGTCCATGACCTGGAGCCATCTTTCCAGCAAACTGACGATTTTGTTTCGCTAAAATCTCTGGAATGCTATCAGGATCAAGCTTTCCTTGCCCTACGCTAAGTAACGTACCAACAATAATTCTGACCATATTATATAAAAATCCATTACCTACAAAACGAAAAATTAATTCATCGTCTTGCTCAATTAACTCAATTTCATAAATTGTTCGCACTTTATCTTTTTTGTCAGTTTTTGCCGAACAAAAAGAAGTGAAATCATGCGTTCCAATAAAATAAGGAATCGCTTTTTTTATAGAGCTTATTTCGAGCGGATATGGATATTGATATACGTAATTTCTACGGAATACATCCGCAGTCTTCGATAATAATACACGATAACGATATTCTTTTCTCTCAACACCGTAACGTGCATGAAATTCTTCTGTTTTTTTCTCCACCTGTCCGATAACAATATCATCTGGCAACATTGTATTTAAAGCATTACCCCATTGCCACTCTTCAAGAGACAAAGGTGTATCAAAGTGTATTACTTGTCCTTTTGCATGAACGGTGGAATCCGTTCTGCCCGATGCCTGAACACGAACAAGTTCTCCTTTATGCAATTTCTGCAATGCTTTCTCTATCTCTTGTTGAACAGTACGATGCTGCGGCTGAATTTGATAACCACAAAAATGCATGCCATCATATGCAACCGTACATTTTATTCTTTCCATCTTTCCATTCTCCATTACAATCGCACCCATGCCAAAATACAAGCTAAACAAAGTAAGCTTATAATCGTTACTGTATCACTTGTTTTCCAGCGTAGTTGCCTAAATTTAGTACGTCCTTCACCACTTTTATATCCACGTGCTTCCATCGCAATCGCTAAATCCTCTGCACGCTTAAATGCACTGATAAATAGCGGAACGAGTAGCGAGATAATAGCTTTCATCCTATCTTTTATCGGTCCCCCAGCGAAATCAATACCGCGTGATGCTTGTGCTTTCATAATTTTACTCGTTTCATCCATTAATGTTGGGATAAATCGAAGAGAAATTGACATCATTAGTGCGATTTCATGCACAGGGACTTTTATACGCTTCAATGGCTTTAATAACGTCTCCAAACCATCTGTAATTTCAATAGGTGTCGTCGTTAACGTTAATAATGTCGTCATTAAAATAATAACGAAGAATCGTATAGAAATGTATATCCCTTGCTCTAATCCTTTTTCATGTATCGAAAACCAACCAAGCTGGAATAGTACATCCCCCTCTTTATTTGTAAAAATATGCAGGAAAAATGTAAAAAGAAAAATCCATAAAATTGGTTTTAAGCCCGAAAGTACATAACGAATCGGCACTTTTGCAAAAAATAAAGCAATGAGTGCATATAAAAATAAAAATCCATATGAAATCGCATTATTTGCCAAGAAAACAACAAATACATATAAAAAGACAATCAGCAGCTTCGTACGTGGATCAAGTTGATGAATAAGAGAATTCCCTGGAATATACCTTCCAATAATCAACTGCTGCATGATTCATGACCACCTTTTCGTAACACCTGCAAAACTTCATGAGTAAGATCCTCTAAAGATAAGGTAGCCTTTGGGATTGAAATGCCAAACTTCTCTTCAATTGCACGTTTATACTTTAAAGACATAGGAAGATCCACACCAATTTTCTCTAGTTCATCAGCATGTGAAAATACTTCCTCTGCACTTCCTTGCAAAAAGACCGTTCCTTTATGCATGACTACAATCTGCTCCGCATACTTAGCAGCATCCTCCATATTATGCGTTACTAGAATAACTGTAAGACTTTTCTCCTTATGTAGCTTATAAAACATCTCCATAAGTTCATTCTGCCCTTTTGGATCTAATCCTGCTGTAGGTTCATCTAATACAAGCACTTCTGGTTCCATCGCCAATACGCCCGCTATCGCAACACGCCTCATTTGCCCACCACTTAACTCAAATGGTGAACGTGTTAACAGTTCTGGTTCTAACCCCACAAGTTCAATTGCCTCTCTTGCCTTTTGCTTCGCTTCTTCTACAGATATCCCAAAATTAGTAGGGCCGAAACAAATATCTTTCTCCACAGTCTCTTCAAACAACTGATGTTCTGGGAATTGAAAGACAACCCCTACCTTTTTACGTAGTGGCTTTAGCTTTTTTTCTTTCTTTCCTGCCGAAATGAAATGTTCACCAATTTGAACTGTGCCATTTGTCGGCTGCAATAAACCATTTAAATGTTGAATCATCGTCGACTTACCTGAACCAGTATGACCGATAATGGCATAATAGCCCCCACTTGGAAACGACACGTCTACATCATAAAGTGCGCGTCTTTCAAATGGAGTTTTATATTGATAACGATGTTCTACTTTTTGGAATGTAATCTCCAAAGTTCGTTCACCAAGCTTTCCATTGTAAGATGCGTATTTTGCAAGAGAATTTCATTTCTTTTTAATAATTCTGCTATTTTCACAGAAAATGGTACATCTAATCCAATTTCTTGGAGCATATGAGAGGACTTGAAAATTTGCTCTGGAATCCCTTCCTCTAATATCTCTCCCTTATTTAAAATAATGACACGGTCTGATTGTGCCGCTTCTTCTAAATCGTGCGTAATTGATAACACGGTAATACCTTTTTGATTAACAAGTTGTCTAACCGTTTCTACTACTTCACGTCTCCCTTGAGGATCTAACATTGACGTTGCTTCATCTAATATCAAAATAGATGGCTGAAGTGCTAAAACGCCTGCTATTGCCACTCGCTGCTTTTGCCCACCAGATAACGAATGAGGTTCATCATTAAGAAAATCTTCCATACGGACAAGTTTGAGGGCCTGATCTAATCTTTCTATCATTTGCTCTCTTGGCATTCCGATATTCTCTAAGCCAAAAACAACATCGTCTTGCACTGTCGTTCCAACAAATTGATTGTCTGGATTTTGAAATACCATCCCAATTTGTTTTCGAACATCCCATACCGTTTCCTCTGATAAAACCATTGTATCATTTACTGTAATAGTCCCTGCTTCTGGCAAAAACAAACCATTCAATAATTTTGCAAGTGTAGACTTCCCTGAACCGTTTTGTCCAATAACAGATACCCATTCTCCCTCATACAAGGAAAATGAAACATCTTTTAATGCATAATTGGCTGCCCCAGGATATTGAAATGATATATTTTCTGTCCGAAGTTTCTCTTTTTTCAATACAAGGCACCCTTTCCTTTGCCAAGTTAGCCTATTTTTATATTTAAAAAAAAGGGCCATGACCAGTTTCTTGAAAAGAACTGTCCTGCCCTTTTAATTATCATTATACTAACTCGATAATTACCATTGGTGCTGCGTCTCCGCGACGTGGACCAATTTTTGCAATACGAGTGTATCCGCCTTGGCGCTCAGCATAGCGTGGAGCTACATCAGCGAATAATTTTTGAAGTGCATCTTGACCAGTCTCAGCGTTAGCTACTTCATTGCGAATGAAAGCTGCTGCTTGACGACGAGCATGAAGATCTCCGCGTTTACCTAAAGTGATCATTTTTTCCACTACAGAACGAAGTTCTTTTGCACGAGTTTCTGTCGTTTGGATGCGCTCGTTGATAATTAAATCAGTAGCTAAATCACGTAACATAGCTTTACGTTGCGCACTTGTACGGCCTAATTTTCTGTATGCCATTCGTAGTTCCCTCCTTTGTTGATGGGTTTAAATCCTCAGTCGTCTTTACGTAAACCTAAACCTAATTCCTCAAGTTTATGTTTAACTTCTTCTAAGGATTTACGTCCTAAGTTACGAACTTTCATCATATCTTCTTCTGTTTTGTTCGCAAGCTCTTGTACAGTATTAATTCCTGCACGTTTTAGGCAATTATAAGAACGAACAGAAAGATCTAGTTCTTCGATAGTCATCTCAAGAACTTTCTCTTTTTGATCTTCTTCCTTCTCGACCATAATCTCAGCATTTTGTGCTTCATCAGTTAAACCAACAAAGATATTTAAATGCTCAGTTAAGATTTTGGCACCTAAAGAGATAGCTTCTTTTGGCCCGATGCTTCCATCCGTCCATACATCAAGCGTAAGCTTATCATAATTAGCCACTTGTCCGACACGTGTCTTTTCCACTTGGTAAGTTACACGTGATACTGGAGTATAAATAGAATCAATAGGAATTACTCCTATTGGTTGATCTTCGCTTTTATTTGCATCAGCTGGCGTATACCCACGGCCACGCTTTGCAGTTAAACGCATGCGGAAATGCGCATTTTTTGCTAACGTTGCAATGTGTAAATCTGGATTTAAGATTTCTACATCACTATCGTGAGTAATATCAGCAGCTGTGACAATACCTTCGCCCTGTACATCAATTTCCAACGTCTTCTCTTCTTCAGAGTAGATTTTAAGAGCTAACTTTTTCAAGTTTAAGATGATCGTCGTAACGTCTTCTACTACGCCCTCAACTGTTGAAAATTCATGTAATACGCCATCGATTTGGATGGCAGTAACAGCGGCACCAGGGAGTGAGGATAAAAGAATACGACGTAAGGAGTTACCCAAAGTAGTACCATATCCACGCTCAAGCGGTTCAATTACGAATTTACCATATTTAGCATCTTCGTTAAGTTCAACCGTTTCGATTTTCGGCTTTTCGATTTCAATCATTAACTAAACCCTCCTTCAAAACGTCGAAACCCCGGTTAAACAAAGGGATACCCCCTGTCTAACCGAAAGTCCCCCTTAGGCAGTTCCCGATTGTGCACAACAAGCGATGTTTCTGTACGAAATTTCTCGATAATGCATCATATCCATTATAGACAAAAGGGAAAATTCTATACAGAAAAATTACACACGACGACGTTTTGGTGGACGACATCCATTATGAGGAACTGGAGTAACATCTCTAATTGCTGTTACTTCTAGACCTGCAGCTTGAAGAGCACGAATTGCAGCTTCACGACCAGCACCAGGACCTTTAACAGTAACCTCTAAAGTTTTTAAACCGTGCTCCATTGCAACTTTAGCAGCAGCTTCAGCAGCCATTTGCGCAGCGAATGGAGTAGACTTACGAGATCCACGGAAACCAAGTGCACCAGCACTAGACCAAGAAAGTGCGTTACCATGAGTATCTGTAAGTGTTACGATTGTGTTGTTGAAAGTAGAACGAATATGAGCTATACCAGCTTCAATATTCTTTTTCACACGTTTTTTACGAGTGTTTGTTTTACGTGCCATTGTTAGTTCAACCTCCTTTACTTATTATTTCTTTTTATTTGCTACTGTACGACGTGGACCTTTACGTGTACGAGCATTGTTTTTAGAGTTTTGACCACGAACTGGTAAACCACGACGGTGACGAAGACCACGGTAAGAACCGATCTCCATTAGACGTTTAATGTTAAGAGATACTTCACGACGAAGGTCTCCCTCAACTTTAATACGATCGATGATATCACGGATACGTCCTAGTTCGTCTTCCGTTAAATCACGAACTCGTGTTTCTGAAGAAATACCAGCTTCAGTAAGAATTTTTTCAGCAGTTGTGCGACCAATGCCGAATACGTAAGTTAAAGAAATAACAACGCGTTTGTCTCGAGGAATATCTACACCTGCGATACGTGCCATTCTGAATGCACCTCCTTCTGATTAACCTTGTTTTTGTTTATGTTTAGGGTTTTCACAAATAACCATTACTTTTCCACGTCTACGAATAACTTTACATTTTTCGCAGATTGGTTTAACTGACGGTCTTACTTTCATGTCTCGAACCTCCTTAAAGATTACGGAGTGCTATATTATTTAAAACGGTACGTAATACGACCACGATTTAAATCGTACGGAGATAATTCTACCGTAACTTTGTCTCCTGGTAAAATACGAATGAAGTTCATACGGATTTTACCAGAAACGTGAGCCAATACGACATGCCCATTCTCTAATTCTACTTTGAACATAGCATTTGGCAACGTTTCAAGAACGGTACCTTCGACTTCAATTACATCATCTTTAGCCATTCAATAGTTCTCCCTTCTTCAAATCAGTAACATTTTACACTGCTCTGAAATCCCGGAGAGCCAGCTACTTATAAAGTGGTAAGGATTTCGTATCCTGCTTCTGTAAGAGCAATCGTGTGCTCAAAGTGGGCACACCATTTACCATCTACCGTTACCACTGTCCAGTCATCAGATAGTGTTTTTACATATCGTCTTCCTTGATTCACCATCGGCTCAACACAGATGACCATTCCCGGCTTTAATCTAGGGCCTCTATTTGGTGGACCATAGTGCGGGATTTGAGGGTCCTCATGTAAGTCTTGCCCGATTCCGTGACCAACATACTCCCTAACGATCGAGAACCCATTCTCTTCAGCATGGGTTTGAACCGCATGTGAGATATTTGATAATCTTTCGCCTGGTTTTACTTGTTCTAGACCAAGATACAACGATTTTTCTGTGACATCAAGTAGCTTTTGAACAGATTCAGAAATGTTTCCAACTGGATACGTCCATGCAGAATCTCCATGGTACCCATTGTATTTCGCACCAATATCGATACTGATGATATTGCCCTCTTCGAGCTTGCGCTTCCCTGGAATTCCGTGTACAAGCTCTTCATTTACAGAAGCACATATGCTCCCCGGAAATCCGTTGTATCCTTTAAAAGATGGCGTAGCACCATATTTTCGAATCGTCTTTTCCGCTATTTGATCGAGCTCTTTCGTTGTAATTCCTGGAGTAATATGCTGTTTCAACTCTTGATGAGTTAAAGCAACGATCCTGCCAGCTTCTCGCATGATTTCTATCTCGCGAGGAGTTTTGCAGATGATCATTACGCTAAGCCTCCGATGAGAACATCGATATCAGCAAATACTTTATTGATATCTTGCTCACCATTAATGCTTTGTAAGTAACCAAGCTCCTCGTAGAAATCAAGCAAAGGTTTTGTTTGCTTAATATTTACATCTAAACGATTTGCCACAGTTTCTTCATTGTCATCAGAGCGTTGATATAATTCGCCACCACATTTATCGCACACATCAGCTTTTGCTGGTGGATTGAATTCTAAGTGGTAAGTCGCACCGCACTCTTTACAAATGCGACGGCCTGTAAGGCGTTTTAATAACAACCCTGAATCCACATTAATGTTTAAAACATAGTCGATTTTTTTACCAAGATCTTTCATAATCTCTTCAAGAGCTGATGCTTGTGCAACAGTTCGTGGGAAACCGTCTAGTAAGAAACCTCTTACGCAGTCTTCTTGACTTAAACGTTCACGAACGATTCCGATTGTAACTTCATCTGGAACAAGCGCACCTTTATCAATAAAAGATTTTGCTTGTAGACCCATTTCAGTTTCAGCCTTCATAGCTGCACGGAACATATCTCCTGTTGAAATGTGAGGGATGTTATACTTGGCAACAATCTGTTCGGCTTGTGTACCTTTACCAGCACCAGGAAGCCCCATTAAAATTAAGTTCATCCTTGTTCCCCCTCAGAGTACATGAGCATGTAGGGAAGACAAACCTTCCCACTTACTCACTGCTTGATAAACCCTTTGTAATGGCGTTTTACCAGTTGGCTTTCTAGCTGCTTCATTGTTTCTAAAGCAACGCCGACAACGATTAACATACTCGTTCCACCAATCTGTGCAGATGGAGGAAGATTTCCCAGTTTCGTAAAGATAACTGGTAAGATTGCAATCGCTGCTAGGAAAATTGATCCTACAAAGGTTAAACGATACAAGATTTTTGTTAGATATTGTTCCGTATTCTTACCCGGACGAATACCTGGAACATATCCACCTTGTTTGTTTAGATTCTCTGACATTTGCTCTGGATTAACCTGAACAAACGCATAGAAATATGTGAAGGCTACAATGAGCGCAACATATATGATCATTCCCACTGGGTGAGAATAGTTAAAGTTTGCAATGATCCACTGCGATACATCATGCTTCGGGAAGAACTGTGCAATAGTTGGAGGCGTAATTAAGAATGAAACAGCAAAAATGACTGGAATAACACCCGCACTATTTACCTTAAGCGGTAAATGTGTGTTTTGTGCTCCAGCATGATTCCCATTCCCTCCTGTTACACGCTTCGCATATTGAATTGGGATCTTTCTAACAGCCTGTTGAATGAAAATAACACCAACAATAACCGCTAGCACAGCTAGTAAGATCAACGCAACTTTAACGATACTCATGAACAATTGATCTCCGATATTTTGAAACTGTTGTTGATACACTTGAGATATAACACTTGGGATCGCTGCGGCAATACCGCCAAAGATAAGGATGGAAATACCATTACCTACACCTTTAGCTGTAATCTGTTCACCTAACCACATTAAAAATGCAGTACCAGCAGTCAGTACCGTAGCAATGTATAAATAAGTGCTCCAACCAGGATTCAAAATTAATTGTCCACCTACCATACCGTTAAAACCGATTGACATACCAAACCCCTGAATAAACGCAAGAACAATTGTAAAGTAACGCGTGAATTGCGTTAGTTTACGACGGCCCATTTCACCTTGCTTCGACCATTCCGAAAATTTAGGAACAACATCCATCTGCAATAATTGCACGATGATGGATGCTGTAATATACGGCATGATTCCCATCGCGAAGATGGAGAAGTTTTTCAAGGCGCCACCGCCAAATGTATTTAGGATACCTAAGGCATTTAATTGATCTTGTGCTTTCAGTACGTCTCCATTTGTAAATGGCACTGGGATAAACGTGCCAATCCTGAATACGATTAACATCGCTAAAGTGAATAATATTTTACGTCTTATCTCAGCAACGCGCATAAAGTTGGAGATTGTACGAAACATTAGATCACCTCAACTGATCCGCCAGCTGCTTCAATTGCTTCTTTAGCACTTGAAGAGAACTTGTGCGCTTTAACAGTTAATTTTTTCTCTACTGCTCCGCTTGCAAGAATTTTAACACCGTCGTTTAACTTGCTGATAACGCCAGTTTCCAGCAATAATTCAGGTGTTACTTCTGTACCATCTTCAAAACGATTTAACGTTGATAAGTTTACAATAGTAAACTCTTTACGGTTAATGTTTGTGAAGCCGCGTTTTGGTAAACGACGGAATAATGGAGTTTGACCACCTTCGAAGCCAAGACGAACACCGCCACCAGAACGTGCGTTTTGTCCTTTATGACCTTTACCAGCAGTTTTACCGTTACCAGAACCGATACCACGACCGACACGGTTACGTACTTTACGAGAACCTTCTGCAGGTTTTAATTCATGAAGTTTCATTCCCAGGCACCTCCTTATATTAATGAGTTATCCTTAAGCTTCTTTTACAGTTATAAGGTGAGAAACTTTGTTGATCATACCAAGAATAGCAGGAGTTTCTTCCTTAACTACAGTTGAATTCAACTTTTTAAGACCTAAAGCTTCTACCGTCGCACGTTGATCTTGTGGACGACCAATTACACTACGAGTGAGGGTAATTTCTAACTTTTTCGCCATTTGTTTTCCCTCCTTAACCTAGTAGCTCTTCTACAGATTTACCGCGTAATTTTGCAACATCTTCAGCGCGCTTAAGTTCGCTTAATCCGTTCACAGTAGCGCGAATCATGTTGATTGGTGTGTTAGAACCAAGAGATTTCGAAAGAATATCTTGTACACCAGCTAATTCAAGTACCGCACGAACAGGTCCACCTGCAATAACACCAGTACCTTCAGCAGCAGGTTTTAAGAATACTTCACCAGCTCCAAAATGACCGTTGATTGTGTGTGGAATTGTTGTACCAACTAATGGTACAGCGATTAAGTTTTTCTTAGCGTCTTCGATAGCTTTGCGGATTGCGTCTGGTACCTCTTGTGCTTTACCAGTACCGAATCCAACATGACCGTTTTTATCGCCAACTACAACTAGTGCAGCAAAGCGGAAACGACGACCACCCTTAACAACTTTCGCGACACGATTTATCGTAACTACACGTTCTTCAAGTTCTAATTTACTTGGGTCAATGCGATGCATCAATTTTCCCTCCTTTGACCATTAAAATTGTAATCCAGCCTCACGAGCAGCTTCAGCTAGAGCTTTAACACGGCCATGGTATAAGTAACCACCGCGATCAAATACTACTTCTTTAACGCCTTTCTCTACAGCACGCTTAGCAACTGATTCTCCTACTTTCGTAGCAGCTTCAGTATTGCTAGTACCGTTAAGAGCAAGGTCTTTATCAAGAGTAGATGCACTTACTAACGTTACACCATTCACATCATCAATAACTTGAGCGTAAATATGTTGATTAGAACGGAACACGTTTAAACGTGGACGTTCTGCAGTACCAGTAAGTTTAGCACGTACACGTGCATGTCTTTTCTTACGAGTCGCATTTTTATCAGCTTTAGTGATCATTCTTGTCACTCCTTTCTCTCACCTAACGGGTTTACTTAGCAGTTTTACCTTCTTTACGACGAACAACTTCGCCTTCGTAACGAATACCTTTACCTTTATATGGCTCAGGAGCACGTACAGCACGGATGTTAGCAGCAAATTCGCCAACACGTTGCTTGTCGATACCTTTGATTACGATTTTAGTTGGTACAGGTACTTCAACTTCAAGACCTGCTTCCGGAGTCATTTCTACTGGATGAGAATAACCTACGCTTAATACAAGTTTATCTCCTTGTTTTTGAGCACGGTAACCAACACCGACTAATTCAAGTCCGCGTGCGAAACCTGTAGTTACACCTTCAACCATGTTTCCGATTAAAGCACGAGTTGTACCGTGTAATGCACGGTGTTCCTTCTGTTCAGATGGACGCTCAACTGTTAGTGTATTTTCTTCAATTTTGATAGACATATCAGCATTGAATTTACGAGTTAATTCACCTTTTGGGCCTTTTACTGTTACAGTATTGTCTTCTGCAATTGTAATAGTAACACCTGCAGGGATTTCAAGAATCTTTTTACCAATACGAGACATGTGGTCACACCTCCGTTCGTTTTAAATATATATTACCAAACGTATGCTACTACTTCTCCACCAGTTTGTAATTGACGAGCGTCTTTGTCTGTCATTACTCCCTTAGATGTAGAAACAAGAGCGATACCTAATCCGTTAAGTACACGTGGTACTTCATCAGCTTTAGCGTAAACGCGTAAGCCAGGTTTACTGATACGTTTTAATCCAGTGATTACACGTTCATTGTTTGCACCGTATTTCAGGAAAATACGAAGGATACCTTGTTTGTTATCCTCGATGTATTCTACATCACGAATGAAACCTTCACGTTTTAAAAGTTCAGCGATCTCTTTTTTGATTTTAGAAGCAGGAACCTCTAATTTCTCATGACGTACCATGTTCGCATTACGGATGCGAGTAAGCATGTCTGCAATTGGATCTGTCATCACCATGTGTTTTACCTCCTTCCCATTTGTGGGTTTTACCAACTAGCTTTTTTAACACCAGGAATTTGACCTTTATATGCAAGTTCACGGAAACAAATACGGCAAAGCTTAAATTTGCGGTATACAGAATGCGGACGACCGCAGCGTTCGCAACGTGTATACTCTTGTACTTTAAACTTAGGAGTACGCTTTTGTTTCGCTATCATAGATTTTTTAGCCACGTTTTCGCCTCCTCTACTTAGCGTTGGTTTCCATTATTTTTGGAATGGCATACCGAATTGTGTTAAAAGTTCACGAGCTTCTTCATCAGTTTTCGCTGTAGTAACGATTACGATGTCCATACCGCGGACTTTGCTTACTTTATCATAATCGATCTCAGGGAAGATAAGTTGCTCTTTAACACCTAATGTGTAGTTCCCACGACCATCAAATGATTTCTTAGAAACACCACGGAAATCACGTACACGTGGTAAAGAAACCGATACTAATTTGTCGAAAAACTCATACATCTGCTCGCCGCGTAAAGTTACTTTCGCACCGATTGGCATACCTTCACGAAGACGGAAACCAGCGATTGATTTTTTAGCACGAGTTACAACAGGTTTTTGACCTGCGATTTGTGTTAATTCTTCTACTGCATTGTCTAAAGCTTTTGAGTTAGATACCGCGTCACCAACACCAGTGTTGATTACGATCTTTTCGATTTTCGGTACTTCCATCACAGATTTATAGTTAAACTTGCTCACTAGAGCAGGAGTAATTTCCTTTTGGAACTTCTCTTTAAGGCGATTCAATGAAGTGACCTCCTTTCTTAAGAAAATTATTTATCTAATAATTCACCAGATTTTTTTGCAATACGAACTTTTTTACCATCTTCTACTTTGAAGCCTACGCGAGTAGGTTCACCTGTTTTCGGATCTAAAACCATAACGTTAGAAACGTGAATAGGTGCTTCTTTAGTAATAATTCCACCTTGTGGATTTAATTGAGATGGCTTAGAGTGTTTTTTAACGATGTTAACACCCTCAACGATAACACGGTTTTGCTTTGGGAAAGCCACAAGGATAACGCCTTGTTTTCCTTTGTCTTTTCCAGTGATTACCTGTACTTTATCACCTTTTTTTACATGCATCTTAATTCTGCACCTCCTTAGCAAGGCAATACCTTAAATTATAGAACTTCTGGAGCTAAAGAAACGATCTTCATGAAGTTGCTATCACGTAATTCACGAGCTACTGGTCCGAAGATACGAGTACCACGTGGGCTCTTATCGTCTTTAATGATAACCGCTGCGTTTTCATCAAATTTGATGTAAGAACCGTCCGGACGACGAGCTCCGCTCTTCGTACGTACTACTACTGCTTTAACAACGTCACCTTTTTTAACAACGCCACCTGGTGTTGCTTGTTTTACCGTAGCAACGATAATATCACCAATGTTAGCATATTTACGACCAGAGCCGCCTAATACTTTAATTGTTAAAAGTTCACGTGCACCAGAGTTGTCAGCAACTTTCAAACGAGATTCTTGTTGGATCATGTTATGAAACCTCCCTTCGGACTAAAAATTCCGATTCGTCTATTTAGATAATAACCGCTTCTTCAACGATTTCAACTAAACGGAAACGCTTAGTAGCAGAAAGCGGGCGAGTTTCCATGATTTTAACGATATCGCCAAGTTTCGCTTGGTTTTGCTCATCATGGGCTTTGTACTTCTTAGAATACTTAACACGTTTTCCGTACAAGGAATGAGTTTTGTAAGTTTCAACTAAAACTGTAATCGTTTTGTCCATTTTGTCAGACACAACACGACCAGTATAAACTTTGCGTTGGTTACGTTCGCTCACTATGCAAACCTCCCCTCAATTTATCGATTAATTCCGATCTCTCTTTCACGAACTACAGTTTTCATACGAGCGATTGCTTTACGCACTTCACGAATGCGAGTTGGATTCTCTAATTGTCCTGTAGCAAGTTGGAAGCGAAGATTGAACAATTCTTCCTTTAAAGCTTTAACTTTTGTTTCGATTTCGGCAGTGGTTAATTCACGAATATCATTAGTTTTCATTAGATTCACCACCATTTTCTTCACGTTTTACGAATTTACATTTCACAGGTAACTTGTGAGCTGCAAGACGTAATGCTTCGCGTGCTACCTCTTCAGATACACCCGCGATTTCGAACATAATTTTCCCAGGTTTTACTACTGCTACCCAGCCTTCTGGTGCCCCTTTACCGGAACCCATACGTACTTCTAGAGGTTTTGCAGTGTAAGGCTTAGAAGGGAAAATTTTAATCCATACTTTACCGCCACGTTTCATGTAACGAGTCATTGCACGACGAGCAGCTTCGATTTGACGGTTTGTAATCCATGAAGCAGCTTGTGCTTGTAAACCGAATTCACCGAAAGCAATTTCAGTTCCACCTTTTGCACGACCACGCATTTTACCACGATGCTCTCTACGATATTTTACGCGTTTTGGCATTAACATATTATTTTCCTCCTTCCTCAGAAGCTTTCTTTTTTGTAGGAAGGACTTCTCCACGGTAGATCCATACTTTTACGCCTAATTTACCGTATGTTGTATCAGCTTCAACTGCTGCATAGTCAATATCAGCGCGAAGTGTATGAAGTGGAACAGTTCCTTCACTGTAAGATTCTGCACGAGCGATATCAGCTCCGCCAAGACGACCAGAAACCTGTGTTTTAATACCTTTAGCACCTGCACGCATAGCACGTTGAATAACTTGCTTTTGTGCACGACGGAATGATACACGGTTTTCTAATTGACGAGCAATGTTTTCGCCTACTAATTTAGCGTTAAGATCAGCTCTCTTAACTTCTAAAATATTGATGTGTACACGCTTGCCTGTTAATTGGTTAAGAGCTTTACGAAGTGCTTCAACTTCAGTACCACCTTTACCAATTACCATACCAGGTTTTGCAGTGTGAATTGTAACATTTACACGATTTGCTGCACGTTCGATTTCTACTTTAGCAACAGCAGAATCTTTTAAGCGTACAGTAATGTACTCACGGATTTTGATGTCTTCATGTAATAATGTAGCGTAATCTTTCTCTGCGAACCAACGAGATTCCCAATCACGGATAACGCCGACACGAAGACCAATTGGATTAACCTTTTGACCCATCGATTATCCCTCCTTCTTTTCTGATACCACAACTGTAATGTGGCTTGTGCGTTTGTTAATTTGGCTTGCACGACCCATTGCACGTGGACGGAAACGTTTCAACGTTGGACCTTCGTCAACGAAAACTTTTTCAACAACTAGGTTGTTAATATCCATCTCATAATTGTGCTCTGCATTTGCGATTGCAGATTTTAAAACTTTCTCTACAACTGGAGAAGCAGTTTTTGGTGTGTGGTTAAGGATAGCAATCGCTTCACCCACTTGCTTACCTCGGATTAAGTCTACTACTAAACGAACTTTACGAGGAGCAATACGAACTGTTCTCGCTACTGCTTTAGCTTGCATTGAAGTGCCTCCTCTCATTATCTTCTAGTTTTCTTATCGTCAGCAAGGTGACCTTTATACGTACGAGTTGGTGCGAATTCACCTAACTTATGGCCAACCATATCCTCAGTGATGTACACAGGTACGTGTTTACGACCATCATATACAGCGATTGTGTGTCCGATGAACTGAGGGAAGATTGTTGAACGGCGAGACCAAGTTTTAACAACTTGTTTTTGCTCAGATGCAACTAATTTTTCCATTTTGCTCATTAAGTGATCATCGACAAATGGTCCTTTTTTTAAGCTACGAGCCATTTTGGTGCCTCCCTTCGTGATTGGCGTACGGTTCTGGAAATGAACCGTACTACAATCCCATTATTTTTTACGACGACGAACGATGAATTTGTCAGACGCTTTGTTTTTCTTACGAGTCTTGAATCCAAGAGTTGGTTTACCCCATGGAGACATTGGAGACTTACGTCCGATTGGAGAACGTCCTTCACCACCACCGTGTGGGTGATCAACCGGGTTCATTACAGAACCACGAACTGTTGGGCGTTTACCTAACCAGCGAGAGCGACCTGCTTTACCGATTTTGATAAGTTCGTGTTGTTCGTTACCAACTTGACCGATTGAAGCGCGACAAGCAGATAATACAAGACGTACTTCACCAGAAGTTAAACGTACAAGTACGTATTTTCCTTCTTTACCAAGTACTTGAGCAGATGTACCAGCAGAACGAACTAATTGTCCGCCACGACCAGGCTTAAGCTCGATGTTATGAACAACAGTACCTACTGGAATGTTGATTAATGGTAATGCGTTACCGATTTTAATGTCAGCTTCAGGGCCAGACATAACTTCCATACCTACTTCTAAAGTTTTAGGAGCAAGAATGTAACGTTTTTCACCGTCAACGTAGTTAATTAATGCGATATTCGCAGAGCGGTTTGGATCGTATTCGATCGTAGCAACGCGTCCTGGAATTCCATCTTTGTTACGCTTAAAGTCGATGATACGGTATTGACGCTTATGTCCGCCACCTTGATGACGTACAGTAATTTTACCTTGGTTATTACGACCAGCCTTCTTGCTTAAAGGAGCAAGTAATGACTTTTCGGGTCTGTCAGTCGTGATTTCAGCGAAATCATTCGTAGTCATGTTACGACGACCGTTAGTAGTTGGATTATACTTTTTAATTCCCATCTCAATTTCCCTCCTTCTTTAGTAAGAATTAAACGCCTTGGAAGATTTCGATTTCTTTGCTGTCAGCAGTTAGCTTAACGATTGCTTTACGACGACGGCTAGTAAAACCAGCGTGACGACCAACGCGTTTTGCTTTCGGCTTGTAGTTCATGATGTTCACTTTTTCTACTTTAACACCAAAGATCGCTTCAAGAGCATCTTTAACTTCTGTTTTATTAGATTTAACGTCCACATCGAACGTGTATTTTTTTTCAGCCATCATTTCCATAGAACGTTCAGTGATAACTGGGCGCTTAATGATATCACGAGGATCTCTCATTATGCAAGCACCTCCTCTACTTTTTCCACTGCCGCTTTTGTCATGATTAGCTTATCATGATGAAGCACGTCTAAAACGTTTACGCCATCAGCAGTGATTACTGTTACTCCAGGGATATTGCGAGCAGATAACTCTACAGATTCGTTTGCATCAGCAGTTACGATAAGAGCTTTCTTCTCAACAGTTAATCCTTTAAGTACTGCTAGCATGTCTTTTGTTTTTGGTGCATTTAACACTAGGTCTTCAAGAACTACAATGTTGTTCTCAACTACTTTAGTAGCTAATGCAGATTTGATTGCTAAACGACGAACTTTCTTAGGAAGTTTGTACGCATAGCTTCTTGGTGTAGGTCCGAATACCGTACCACCACCACGCCATTGAGGAGAGCGGATAGACCCTTGACGAGCACGTCCAGTTCCTTTTTGACGCCATGGTTTACGACCACCACCACGAACTTCAGAACGAGTTTTTACTTTGTGTGTACCTTGACGTAAAGATGCACGTTGCATCATTACAGCTTCGAAAAGTACAGCTTCATTTGGTTCGATACCGAAAATAGCTTCAGCTAATTCGATTTCACCAACCTGTGAACCAGTTTGGTTATATACAGTAACTTTTGGCATTGGAATTCCTCCTTCCTATTGTGAATTATTTGCTAACCTTCACAGCGCCTTGAACAACTACAAGAGATTTCTTAGCACCTGGAACGTTACCTTTTACTAGTAATAAGTTGCGCTCAGTGTCAACTTGAACGATTTCTAAGTTTTGGATAGTAACTTGGTCTCCACCCATACGTCCAGCAAGTTTTTTACCTTTGAATACACGGTTTGGAGCAACTGGCCCCATTGAACCTGGACGACGGTGATAGCGAGAACCATGAGACATAGGTCCGCGAGATTGTCCGTGGCGTTTGATAACACCTTGGAAACCTTTACCTTTAGAAATTCCTGTTACGTCAACGATTTCACCTGCAGCGAAAACTTCAACTTTTACCTCTTGACCAACCTCTAATCCGTCCACGTCTGCATCGCGGATTTCGCGAATGAAGCGCTTAGGAGTTGTAGATGCTTTAGCAGTGTGGCCTTGTTCAGGTTTGTTAGTTAACTTTTCACGTTTATCTTCGAATCCTAACTGGATTGCATTGTAGCCATCAGTTTCAGTTGTTTTCTTTTGAAGAACAACGTTTGGATTAGCAGCGATTACCGTTACTGGGATTAACTCACCGTTCTCAGCAAATACTTGAGTCATACCGATCTTTCTTCCTAAGATTCCTTTGGTCATGAGTTACACCTCCTACATTTTTAAGTTATATAAATTATAGTTTGATTTCGATATCTACACCAGACGGTAAGTCTAAACGCATTAATGAATCTACTGTTTGTGGAGTAGGACTCACGATATCGATTAAACGTTTGTGTGTGCGCATTTCGAATTGCTCACGAGAATCTTTGTACTTATGAACAGCACGAAGAATTGTGTAAATAGTCTTCTCAGTTGGTAATGGGATCGGACCAGAAACTGTTGCCCCAGAACGCTTAGCTGTTTCTACAATTTTCTCAGCTGATTGATCAAGAATACGGTGATCATAAGCTTTTAAACGGATACGAATTTTTTCTTTTGCCATTATTTTCCCTCCTTCGTTCGCCTATTTCTAAAATAGACCTTCTCCATGGAAATTTCCCCACACCATGCCATGGCAAAGCGGCCGGGTGTGTCAGCAACCTTCCACTTCATCGCAGTCAAAGACCAACATTGTCTATTATACAATGTTATTCGTCTAGATGCAAGCATCTTTTTGTTTGCATCTGCTTTTCTCTACTTTTGCTATTATACATGGCACTTTAAAGAATTTCAAGTTTTCATCTCACAGAATTCATTTTACAGTTTCTGGATTTTAGTTTATTGATTTTGTATTACTATAGAAGAAACTCGTCAAAATATAAAAATATCATTTCATTCATTATATAAATACAAACAAAAAACCCAAGGGAAAATCCCTTGGGTTTTTTTATATCAGTTAAGATTACTCAACGATAGTAGCAACTACACCGTAACCTACTGTACGTCCACCTTCACGAATAGAGAATTTAGTTCCCTCTTCGATAGCGATTGGAGCGATAAGTTCGATAGTCATTTCGATGTTGTCACCAGGCATTACCATTTCAGTACCTTCTGGTAATTGGATGATACCAGTTACGTCAGTTGTACGGAAGTAGAACTGAGGACGGTAGTTAGCGAAGAATGGAGTGTGACGTCCACCTTCTTCTTTAGATAATACGAAAACTTCAGCTTTGAATTTAGCGTGAGCTTTTACAGAGCCAGTTTTAGCAAGAACTTGTCCACGTTGGATATCTTCACGAGCAACCCCACGAAGAAGAGCACCGATGTTGTCTCCAGCTTGAGCTTGGTCAAGAAGCTTACGGAACATTTCTACACCAGTTACAGTTGTAGAAGCATTTTCTTCAGCAAGACCGATGATTTCTACTACGTCACCAACTTTAACGATACCGCGCTCTACACGACCAGTTGCAACTGTACCACGACCTGTGATAGAGAATACATCCTCGATAGGCATTAAGAATGGTTTGTCAGTTTCACGTTCTGGAGTTGGGATGTAAGCATCAACTTCAGTCATTAATTCAATGATTTTTGCTTCCCAATCAGCTTCTCCTTGAAGAGCTTTAAGAGCAGAACCTTTGATTACAGGAATGTCGTCGCCTGGGAATCCGTATTCAGATAATAGGTCGCGAACTTCCATTTCTACTAATTCTAATAGTTCTTCGTCGTCTACCATGTCGCATTTGTTTAAGAATACAACGATGTAAGGAACACCTACTTGACGAGAAAGAAGGATGTGCTCACGTGTTTGAGGCATTGGGCCATCAGCAGCAGATACTACTAAGATACCGCCGTCCATTTGAGCAGCACCAGTGATCATGTTTTTAACATAGTCAGCGTGACCTGGGCAGTCAACGTGTGCATAGTGACGAGTTTCAGTTTCGTACTCAACGTGTGCAGTTGAGATTGTGATTCCGCGCTCTCTTTCTTCTGGAGCAGCGTCGATTTGATCGTATCCGCGTGCTTCAGCACCACCAGCTTTTGCAAGAACTGTAGTGATCGCAGCAGTTAATGTAGTTTTACCATGGTCAACGTGGCCGATTGTACCGATGTTAACATGGGGTTTAGAACGTTCGAATTTAGCTTTAGCCATTCTAAATTCCTCCTTAGTTTATATAGGTTATTTTATATTTAGACTAGAAAGCGAAACTTAAGTCTCACTTTCTAAGCTTACATAAGTAGTTATACTTGAACAATCGATAAAAATCAATTATTCACCTTTATTTTTTTTAATAATTTCTTCAGAAACAGACTTCGGTACTTCTTCATAATGATCAAATGTCATTGAGAATGTTCCGCGTCCTTGAGTGTTAGAGCGTAATGCTGTCGCATAACCGAACATTTCAGAAAGTGGAACCATAGCGCGAACAACTTGAGCGTTACCGCGAGCTTCCATACCTTCTACACGTCCACGACGAGACGTTACGTCGCCCATAATGTCACCCATGTACTCTTCAGGAATTACAACTTCAACTTTCATCATTGGCTCAAGAATTACTGGGCTACATTTAGAAACCGCAGCTTTAAGCGCCATAGATGCAGCGATTTTGAAAGCCATCTCAGATGAATCGACATCATGGTAAGATCCGTCAACTAACGCAGCTTTGATGTCAACTAGTGGATAACCAGCTAGTACACCATTTTTAAGTGAGTCTTCAAGACCCGCTCCAACAGCTGGGATGTATTCACGTGGAACTACACCACCGACGATTTTGTTTTGGAATTCAAAACCTTTACCTTCTTCATTAGGTTCAAACTCAATCCAAACGTGACCGAATTGTCCACGACCACCAGATTGACGAGCGAACTTACCTTCAACTTTCGCAGCAGCGCGGAAAGTCTCACGGTATGCTACCTGAGGAGCACCAACGTTTGCTTCCACTTTGAATTCACGACGCATACGGTCAACGATGATATCAAGGTGAAGTTCACCCATACCAGCGATGATTGTTTGGCCAGTTTCTTGGTCAGTGTGAGCACGGAATGTTGGATCTTCTTCAGAAAGCTTAGATAATGCTGTACCCATTTTATCTTGGTCAGCTTTAGATTTTGGTTCGATAGCTACAGAGATAACTGGCTCTGGGAATTCCATAGACTCAAGGATAACAAGGCTCTTCTCGTCACAAAGAGTATCACCAGTAGTAGTATCTTTTAAACCTACAGCAGCAGCGATGTCACCAGCGTAAACTGTTGAAATCTCTTCACGGCTGTTAGCGTGCATTTGTAGGATACGACCTACACGCTCACGCTTACCTTTAGTTGAGTTTTTCACGTATGATCCAGAGTTTAACACACCAGAATACACACGGAAGAACGTTAACTTACCAACATAAGGGTCAGTCATGATTTTGAATGCTAAAGCTGCGAATGGTTCTTCATCGCTAGACTTACGTTCGATTTCTTCATCTGTATCCGGAAGAGTACCTTTAATAGCAGGTACGTCTAATGGAGATGGTAGGTAGTCGATAACTGCGTCTAACAGAATTTGAACACCTTTATTTTTGAATGCAGAACCACAGATTACTGGGAAGAATTCTACAGAAGTTGTAGCCTTACGGATACCAGCTTTAAGCTCTTCTACAGTGATTTCTTCACCTTCTAGGTACTTCATCATCATTTCTTCATCAAGCTCAGCTACCGCTTCAATAAGTTTTCCACGGTATTCTGCAGCTAATTCTTTGTGCTCTTCAGGAATTTCAACACGCTCGATGTCTGTTCCTAAATCGTTACCGTACATGTAAGCACATTCTTCAACAAGGTCAATGATACCATTGAACTCATCTTCAGCACCGATTGGTAACTGAATTGGGTGTGCGTTTGCTTGTAAACGATCGTGGATTGTTCCTACAGAGTATAAGAAATCTGCACCAATCTTATCCATTTTGTTAACGAATACGATACGAGGTACACCGTAAGTAGTAGCCTGACGCCAAACAGTTTCTGTTTGTGGTTCTACACCAGATTGTGCATCAAGTACTGCTACCGCACCATCAAGTACGCGTAAAGAACGTTCTACTTCTACTGTGAAGTCTACGTGTCCTGGAGTGTCAATGATGTTTACACGGTGACCTTTCCATTGAGCTGTAGTTGCAGCAGAAGTAATTGTGATACCACGCTCTTGCTCTTGCTCCATCCAGTCCATCTGAGATGCACCTTCATGAGTTTCACCGATTTTATGAATACGTCCTGTGTAATACAGAATACGCTCAGTTGCTGTTGTTTTACCAGCATCGATGTGAGCCATGATACCAATATTACGAGTGTTTTCTAAAGAGAACTCTCTTGTCATTTGGTGTCTTGCTCCTTCCATATATGGATTGGATTTTTTTATTTTAAGTAGCAAAAAAGCCACTTTATATTGTTACACATGTCAGTATGTCCAGTACCCTCATTATGTAAAACGAGCGCCCAACGAAAGGGAGAGGCATTCTCCCTCTCCACACTTCCATAAGCGACAAATAAAGCGGTTTATGCTTACATTTATTTTACGTTGAATCCTACCAACGGTAATGAGCAAATGCTTTGTTAGCTTCTGCCATTTTATGAGTGTCTTCACGTTTCTTAACAGATGCACCAGCGTTGTTAGCTGCATCTAAGATTTCGTAAGCTAGACGCTCTTCCATAGTTTTTTCACCACGAAGACGAGCATAGTTTACTAACCAGCGAAGACCTAAAGTTGTACGGCGTTCTGGACGAACCTCAACTGGAACTTGGTAGTTAGCACCACCAACACGACGAGCGCGTACTTCAAGAACAGGCATGATGTTCTTAAGAGCTTGCTCGAATACTTCCATTGGTTCTTTATCTGAACGTTCACGAACGATATCGAAAGCGTTATAAAGAATTGTTTGAGATTTACCTTTTTTACCGTCAACCATCATTTTGTTGATAAGGCGTGTTACTAGCTTAGAATTGTACATTGGATCTGGTAACACGTCACGTTTTGCAACAGGTCCTTTACGAGGCATATTGAGTTCCTCCTTTCATTTCAAAGTTATTATTTTTTAGCAGGTTTTGGTCGCTTAGTACCATATTTAGAACGTCCTTGCATACGTTTGTCAACACCAGCTGTGTCAAGCGCACCACGAACGATGTGGTAACGTACCCCCGGTAAATCCTTTACACGACCACCGCGAATTAATACTACGCTATGCTCTTGTAGGTTATGACCGATACCTGGGATGTAAGCTGTAACCTCGATACCGTTTGTTAAACGTACACGAGCGTATTTACGTAACGCTGAGTTAGGTTTCTTTGGAGTCATTGTACCAACACGAGTACATACACCACGTTTTTGAGGTGCAGAGATATCAGTTGATTTTTTCTTTAAAGAGTTGAACCCTTTGTTTAACGCAGGTGATTTAGATTTCCATACTTTATCAGTACGACCATTTCTCACTAATTGGTTAATAGTAGGCATTTGATTATCCTCCCTTCGCATGTTTGTATGACCACATATCCAGGTGGTTCATTATTAGTTGAAAACAAAGTTTTTGCAAGGGAGAGCAAATGCTCTCTCCTCACAAAAACAGTTTTAACTTATTATTCCTATTGCTGAAGCTCCCACTTGAATCCCCGAAACTTTTCCAAGTTTACGAACTGATTCAACTTTTGTTATGGGTATGTTATGTTGCAATGCAGTACGAATGATAACATGGGTTAACCGCATATCAGCATCTTCCGCAATAACAACTTCTTTAACTATACCATTTTTGATTGCCTCCAATGTGCGTTTATGACCAACGACTACATTTTCAGCATTTGACACTTTTTGATAAGACATATAAATATCCTCCAAAGCATCGTTCAGGAGCAACCTTGCTTATAGTAACATTTTGACTCATACAATGTCAACTAGGATTAACTGTTTTTATACAAAATTTATGACGGAAAATTTTACTGTTCCACATAAACTTCATCGTTTTCTACATTCATGTCACCTTGTGTTGTTTTTACAAGATCCACTTTGCGATAACGATTCATACCTGTTCCAGCAGGAACAAGTTTACCAATAATAACATTTTCTTTCAATCCTAGAAGTTCATCGCGTTTACCCTTAATTGCTGCATCAGTTAAGACACGAGTTGTTTCTTGGAACGACGCTGCAGATAAGAATGAATCAGTTTCAAGTGAAGCTTTTGTAATACCAAGTAGAACAGGTCTAGCCGTTGCTGGTTGTTTACCTTGCAGTAACACCTTCGCATTCGCATCAGTAAACTGATGGATATCTAGTAATGTTCCTGGTAATACATCTGTTTCACCCGCATCACTTACACGAACTTTACGTAACATTTGACGTACCATTACTTCTACGTGTTTGTCACCAATTTCTACCCCTTGCATACGGTATACTTTTTGAACTTCACGTAATAAGTATTCTTGAACCGCCGTAATGTCCGTTACTTTTAGTAATTCTTTCGGATCAATAGAACCCTCTGTTAACTCTTTACCGTGGCTAATTGGCTGTCCTGGAGTTACTTTCAGACGTGCACCGTAAGGAATAGCATACGTACGAGCTTCAACTTCACCCTGTACAACTACTTCTTGGCGATCTTTAACATCGTTGATCGCTGCGATAACACCATCGATTTCACTGATAACTGCCTGACCTTTCGGGTTACGAGCTTCGAAGATCTCTTGGATACGAGGTAAACCTTGAGTGATATCATCTCCGGCAACCCCACCTGTATGGAACGTACGCATCGTTAACTGTGTACCTGGCTCACCGATAGATTGAGCTGCGATAATACCTACCGCTTCTCCTACTTCTACGTCTGTACCAGTAGCTAAGTTACGACCGTAACATTTCTTACATACACCGTGGCGAGTGTTACACGTGAACGCTGAACGAATGTTTACAGTTTCAACACCCGAATTTTCAACAATATGAGCGATATCTTCAGTAATTAATTGATTTTCAGCAACTAATACTTCACCTGTTTCAGGATGTTTTACAGTTTTTCTTGCAAAACGTCCAACAAGACGATCATATAATGACTCAATAACTTCATTACCCTCTTTAATCGCACCAATTAATAAACCACGATCTGTTCCACAATCATCTTCACGAACAATTACATCTTGTGCAACGTCAACAAGACGACGTGTTAAGTAACCAGAATCGGCAGTTTTAAGTGCTGTATCGGCAAGACCTTTACGTGCACCATGCGTAGAGATGAAGTACTCAAGTACTGTTAAACCTTCACGGAAACTTGATTTGATTGGAAGTTCGATGATACGACCAGATGGATTGGCCATCAGACCACGCATACCAGCAAGCTGAGTAAAGTTCGATGCGTTACCACGGGCACCGGAATCACTCATCATGAAGATTGGGTTGCGTTTATTCAAGGATTTCATCAGTTTTCCTTGGATAACATCTTTTGCATTACTCCAAATAGAGATAACGCGATCGTAACGCTCTTCTTCCGTGATTAAACCGCGACGGAATTGTTTAATTACATTATCTACTTTTGCTTGTGCTTCGTGGAGAATTTCATCTTTTTCACCTAATACAAGAATGTCAGATACCCCAACTGTAATACCAGCTTTTGTAGAGTATTTGAATCCTAAGTTTTTCATACGGTCAAGCATGCGAGACGTTTCTGTAATTTTGAAACGTTTAAACACTTCCGCAATGATGTTACCAAGGATTTTCTTGCTGAATGGCGCCACTTCTTCGCGACTAGCAATAATTTCTTTAATGTTTGCACCTTTTTCAACGAAATATTCCGCTGGTGTTTCTTTTTCAAGGTTTGAGTTTGTTGGTTCATTAATATAAGGGAACGACTCTGGTAAGATTTCGTTAAATATTAATTTACCAACTGTTGTTAATAGAAGCTTACCCTTTTGCTCTTCAGTAAACGTTACATTATTTACTGAACTTGCAGCAACTGCCACACGTGTGTGCAGATGTACATATCCATTTTGGTATGCAAGTATTGCTTCGTTTGCATCTTTGAAGACCATACCTTCACCGATTGCACCCTCACGCTCAAGTGTTAAGTAGTAGTTACCTAATACCATATCCTGAGATGGAGTAACAACTGGTTTTCCGTCTTTTGGATTCAAGATGTTTTGTGCCGCTAACATAAGAATACGAGCTTCTGCTTGTGCCTCTGATGATAACGGAACGTGAACCGCCATTTGGTCACCGTCAAAGTCCGCGTTGTATGCAGTACATACAAGTGGGTGAAGACGGATTGCGCGACCTTCTACTAATGTAGGTTCAAACGCCTGGATACCAAGACGGTGAAGTGTTGGTGCGCGGTTTAGAAGTACTGGATGTTCTTTAATCACAGATTCTAAAACGTCCCAAACTTCAGGTTGTACACGCTCGATTTTACGTTTCGCACTCTTAATGTTGTGTGCTAATCCTTTTTCAACTAACTCTTTCATTACGAAAGGTTTGAACAGTTCAAGCGCCATTTCTTTCGGTAATCCACATTGATACATCTTTAAGTTCGGTCCTACAACGATTACAGAACGGCCAGAGTAGTCAACACGTTTACCTAATAAGTTTTGACGGAAACGTCCTTGTTTACCTTTAAGCATGTGAGATAGTGATTTTAATGGACGGTTACCTGGTCCAGTTACTGGACGGCCACGACGACCATTATCGATTAATGCGTCTACAGCTTCTTGTAACATACGTTTTTCGTTTTGAACGATGATGCTTGGTGCACCTAAGTCCAATAGACGTTTTAAACGGTTGTTACGGTTAATTACACGACGGTATAAGTC
The DNA here is from genome assembly GCF_052656125.1 of Bacillus sp. WC2507. Lineage (NCBI taxonomy): Bacteria > Bacillati > Bacillota > Bacilli > Caryophanales > Bacillaceae > Bacillus > Bacillus sp. WC2507. The sequence goes on from NZ_JBQXPN010000001.1 coordinate 165,357, forward strand.
GTTTAAGTCAGAAGTAGCAAAACGTCCACCATCTAACTGTACCATTGGGCGTAGTTCTGGTGGGATTACTGGTAGAACATCTAAGATCATCCAAGATGGCTCATTTCCAGAGTTACGGAATGCTTCTAATACTTCTAGACGTTTAATAGCACGAGTACGGCGTTGTCCTTGTGCTGTTTTTAATTCTTCTTTTAAGAAGTCTACTTCTTTATCTAAATCGATGTCTTGTAATAGCTTTTTAATAGCTTCTGCACCCATAGCAGCTTGGAATGTGCTACCATATCGATCACGATATGCACGGTATTCTTTTTCAGAAAGTAATTGCTTCTTATCAAGTGGTGTATCTCCACTTTCTGTTACAACATAAGAAGCGAAATAAATTACTTCTTCAAGCGCGCGAGGGGACATGTCTAAGACAAGTCCCATGCGGCTCGGGATACCTTTGAAATACCAAATATGAGATACAGGAGCAGCTAATTCGATATGACCCATACGCTCACGACGTACTTTTGCACGCGTTACTTCAACGCCACATCGATCACAAACTACACCTTTATAACGTACACGTTTGTATTTTCCGCAATGACATTCCCAGTCCTTTTGTGGTCCGAAAATACGCTCACAGAACAAGCCGTCTTTTTCAGGCTTTAACGTACGATAGTTAATTGTTTCTGGTTTCTTAACTTCACCGTATGACCAAGAACGAATCTTGTCAGGTGAAGCAAGTCCAATCTTCATATATTCAAAGTTATTTACATCTATCAAGGGGCCTACCTCCCTTTTAGTCTACAGGTTATCCCAATTATTCCTTAGTTGTCTCAACTTCGACATTCAATTTATCTGCTGATTGATGATCATCGTCATCTTCCGTATCACGCATTTCAATTTCTGTATCGTCGCTAGACATCATTTTAACGTCCATACCTAAACTTTGCAGCTCTTTAATCAATACTTTGAATGATTCAGGAACGCCTGGTTCTGGAACATTTTCGCCTTTAACAATTGCTTCATACGTCTTAACACGTCCAACAACATCATCAGACTTCACTGTTAAGATTTCTTGAAGAGTATAAGCAGCACCGTAAGCTTCAAGTGCCCAAACCTCCATCTCACCGAAACGCTGTCCACCGAACTGAGCTTTACCTCCAAGAGGCTGCTGCGTTACAAGTGAGTATGGTCCAGTAGAACGAGCATGAAGTTTATCGTCAACCATGTGCGCAAGTTTGATCATATACATGACACCAACAGATACGCGGTTATCGAATGGTTCACCAGTACGTCCGTCATACAGGATTGTTTTCGCGTCATTTGCCATACCAGCTTCTTCAATCGTGCCCCAAACATCTTCCTCACGAGCACCATCGAATACTGGTGTTGCAATGTGAATACCAAGGTATCTTGCTGCCATACCAAGATGAAGCTCTAATACCTGACCGATATTCATACGAGATGGTACCCCTAATGGGTTTAACATGATATCGATTGGCGTACCGTCTGGTAAGTAAGGCATATCTTCTTCTGGTAAAATACGAGAGATAACACCTTTGTTACCGTGACGTCCGGCCATCTTGTCACCTTCAGAGATTTTACGTTTTTGAACGATATATGCACGTACAAGTTGATTCACACCTGGTGGCAATTCATCGCCATCTTCACGGTTGAATACTTTTACGTCTAAGATAATACCGCCACCACCGTGTGGTACACGTAGTGATGTATCGCGTACTTCACGTGCTTTTTCTCCAAAGATAGCATGTAATAGACGTTCTTCAGCTGTTAATTCTGTAACACCTTTAGGCGTTACTTTACCAACAAGTAAATCTCCATCTTTTACTTCCGCACCAACGCGAATGATACCGCGCTCGTCAAGGTTGCGTAATGCATCTTCCCCAACGTTTGGAATGTCACGTGTAATTTCTTCTGGTCCAAGCTTCGTATCACGAGCTTCTGACTCATATTCTTCAATATGAATAGAAGTGTACACATCATCTTTTACAAGGCGCTCACTCATAATGATCGCATCCTCGTAGTTATAACCGTCCCAAGTCATAAAGCCAACAAGCACGTTACGTCCAAGTGCTAGTTCACCTAATTCCATAGAAGGACCATCCGCAAGGATCTCACCTTTTACAACTTCATTTCCAACACTTACGATTGGACGTTGGTTGTAGCAAGTTCCTTGGTTAGAACGAATGAATTTTTGCATTTTGTAGCGATCTAAGTCGCCTTTTACTGTTTGACCGTCAACTTCTACATAGCGACGTACCCAAACTTCACGTGCTTCTACGCGTTCAACAACACCAGGGTGTTTACAGATTACTGCAGCACCTGAGTCTTTTGCTGATACGTACTCCATACCTGTACCTACAATCGGAGATTCCGGATTCATTAACGGAACCGCCTGACGTTGCATGTTCGCTCCCATAAGTGCGCGGTTAGAGTCATCGTTTTCTAAGAACGGAATACAAGCTGTCGCTGCCGACACTACTTGTTTTGGAGATACATCCATGTAGTCGATGCGTTCTTTATTTGTGACAATGTTTTCACCACGGAAACGAGCTACGATATCTTCGCTAAGGAATTCTCCTTCTTCAGATAATTTCATATTCGCTTGGGCTACAACATAATTATCTTCTTCATCTGCCGTTAAGTAATCAACCTGCCCTGTTACAAGACCAGATTCTGGGTCAACACGACGGTATGGTGTTTCAATGAAACCAAACTCATTTACTTTCGCGAACGATGATAATGAGTTAATCAAACCGATGTTTGGTCCCTCTGGTGTTTCAATCGGACACATACGACCATAGTGAGAGTAGTGAACGTCACGCACTTCAAAGCCTGCGCGCTCACGCGTTAAACCACCAGGTCCTAATGCAGATAGTCTTCGTTTGTGAGTTAACTCTGCTAATGGGTTTGTTTGGTCCATGAACTGAGATAACTGAGAACTTCCGAAGAACTCTTTAATAGATGCAATAACAGGACGAATATTAATTAGTGCCTGTGGTGTAATTGCATTTGTATCTTGGATCGACATTCTCTCACGAACAACACGTTCCATACGAGAAAGACCGATACGGAATTGATTTTGTAATAGTTCTCCAACAGAACGCAGACGACGGTTTCCTAAGTGGTCGATATCATCTGTATCCCCTACTTTGTATAGTAGGTTGAAGAAGTAACTGATAGAAGCAAGGATATCACCTGGTGTGATGTGTTTTACATCACGAGTAATATTTGCATTACCAATTACATTAATTACGCGTTCGCCTTCTGACTCAGGAGCATAAATCTTAATAGATTGCAGCTCAACATCGCCTTCTACCACTCCACCCATTGGTTTCGCTGTTTTGAATCCAATGTTTTTCTCTAAGTAAGGTAAAATGCGATCAAGTGTACGACGATCTAAGATTGTTCCTTCCGCCGCTAAAATTTCACCAGTTTCTGGATCCACTAATGTTTCAGCTAAACGTTGATTAAACAATCTGTTTTTAATGTGTAACTTCTTGTTGATCTTATAGCGACCTACATTTGCTAAATCGTAGCGCTTTGGATCGAAGAAACGAGACACAAGTAAGCTCTTTGCATTTTCTACTGTTGGTGGTTCACCAGGACGTAGACGCTCATAAATTTCAAGCAATGCTTTTTCTGTGCTATCTGTGTTGTCTTTTTCTAATGTGTTGCTTAAGTATTCGTTATCACCTAAAAGCTCGGTGATTTCTTGATCAGAGCCAAACCCTAATGCGCGTAACAAAACAGTTACAGGAAGTTTACGCGTACGGTCAATACGCACATATACAACATCCTTAGCATCTGTCTCATACTCTAACCAAGCTCCGCGGTTTGGAATTACAGTAGCAGTAAAACCACGTTTTCCGTTTTTATCCACTTTGCCACTATAGTATACGCTTGGAGAGCGAACTAACTGGGAAACGATAACACGTTCTGCACCGTTAATTACGAATGTTCCAGTCTCTGTCATGAGTGGGAAATCTCCCATGAACACATCTTGTTCTTTTACTTCACCAGTTTCCTTGTTGATTAGACGCACTTTTACACGAAGTGGTGCTGCATACGTCACATCACGCTCTTTGCATTCGTCTACAGAGTATTTAGGTTCACCTAAGCTGTAGTCGATAAATTCAAGCGATAGATTTCCCGTAAAGTCTTCAATCGGAGAAATGTCTTGGAACATTTCTCGCAAACCCTCATCAAGAAACCACTGATAAGAAGAGGTTTGAATTTCGATAAGATTTGGTAACTCTAATACTTCACTAATACGGGCATAACTTCTTCGTTGGCGGTGGCGTCCGTATTGAACTAGTTGACCTGTCAACTGCTTCACCCCTCAAATCATGAGTATTATAAATGCACAAAAAAATTTGTGCAAAATCACAAATAAATACAACTACTGCTATTAGCGTAGTTTTTTTCTCTTAAAGATAAATACGTTGAGTCTTTCTACCTGCTCAAAAAAGAAAAATGGCTTCTATAAGAAAACCATCATTCTGTTTCATAATCTGCTGATTTTACTATCTTTTCCAAGAGAAACAAAAATATACATCTTTCTCAACGCAGAAAATCATATATTGGCATTGTATAATGTTAACATAGCCAAAAATAACCGTCAACGTTTTTTTGATTTTATGATATAATATCCTTTTTTCTTTTCTACAACTTCGACTTCAGAAAATACTTCCTCTAGTTTCTTCAGCGCAGATGGTGCACCTTGCTTCTTTTGAATAACAATCCACAACTCTCCACCCGGAACTAAATACTCTACAGCCTTTTCTAAAATCTCATGCACGATATCTTTACCAGCACGAATTGGAGGATTAGATAGAATAGCAGCATACATACCATCTACATTTTCATAGACGCTACTTTGAAAAATGTGTACATTTCCAATTCTATTGTTAGCGGCATTTTCTTTCGCAAGCTCAAGCGCCCTTTCATTCACATCCACCATGTGAACTTTACGGTCTTGAAACTCTTTCGCCAACGATAAACCAATTGGTCCATATCCACAACCTACGTCTAATATATCACCTTTAATATCTGGCACTTGAAACGCTTCAATTAAAAGACGAGAACCAAAGTCCACTTCGTTTTTCGAGAACACCCCACGGTCAGATAAGAAAGTAAATTGAGATCCACGAAGTGTAAATTCCCATCGCTTACGATCACTTTTACTAGAAGGGTCGTTAGAAAAATAATGGTCTGCCATATGGCCACCTCTTTTCTTTACAGTTAAAAAAAAAGCTCGCATGAGAGCGAGCTTTTTTAAAGCATCAAAAGTTAATTACTTAACTTCTACAGCAGCGCCAACTTCTTCAAGTTTAGCTTTCATTTCTTCAGCTTCCTCTTTAGAAACGCCTTCTTTGATTGCTTTTGGAGTGTTGTCAACTAATTCTTTAGCTTCTTTTAAGCCAAGACCAGTGATTTCACGTACAGCTTTGATAACTTTGATTTTTTGAGCGCCAGCACTTGCAAGTACTACGTCAAATTCAGTTTTCTCAGCAGCAGCTTCACCAGCGCCACCAGCTACAGCTACAGGAGCAGCAGCAGTTACGCCGAATTCTTCCTCGATAGCTTTTACTAAGTCGTTAAGTTCTAATACAGTCATAGATTTAACTGCTTCAATGATTTGTTCTTTAGTCATTGTAAATATCCTCCCTTAAATAGGTTTGTATTGTTTTATAGATAACAAGTAATTATCTTTTAAAAAATTAAGCGCCTTGCTCTTCCTTTTGATCTGCAACTGCTTTAGTAGCAAGTGCAAGGTTACGGATTGGAGCTTGAAGAACGCTAAGAAGCATAGAAAGTAAGCCTTCACGTGATGGAAGAGTAGCGATAGCTTTAACCTCATCAAGTGTCACAAGTTTACCTTCGATTACACCAGCTTTAATTTCTAAAGCTTCATGTTTTGTAGCGAAGTCGTTTAATACTTTCGCAGGAGCAACTACATCCTCGTTACTGAACGCGATTGCGTTTGGTCCTGTTAAGAATTCGTTTAACTCAGCCATTTCAGCAGACTCTGCAGCACGACGAGTTAAAGAGTTTTTGTAAACTTTGAACTCAACGCCAGCTTCACGTAAGTTTTTACGTAATTCTGTTACTTCAGAAACTGTTAAACCACGGTAGTCAACAACGATTGTAGATTTACTTTCACGAAGTTTGTCCGCGATTTCAGTTACAACTTGTTGTTTAGTTTCGATTACTTTGCTCATGTTATTACACCTCCTGTAGATTATATAGAAGATGTACCGAAAGTGCACTAAAAACCTCCATGCCCAACTTGTAGACATGGAGGCATATAGTCACAGAAAAAAATTCCGTTTCGTATATTAACACCTAGGTAGGAAATTAAGTCTATTGACACCTACTGTCTACGGTACACTAATTAAATTCACAACATAAATGATTATATAAAAACTTCTTTATGAAGTCAACTTCCAAAATTTACGCTAATGTAGAAACGTCTACACGTACGCCAGGTCCCATTGTAGAAGCAACTGTTACGTTCTTCATGTAAGTACCTTTTGCAGCAGCAGGCTTAACTTTTTGTAAAGTGTCAGCAATTGTTCTGAAGTTTTCTACTAATTTAGCATCTTCGAAAGATACTTTACCGATTGGAACGTGGATGTTACCAGCTTTATCAACGCGGTATTCAACTTTACCAGCTTTGATTTCGTTAACAGCTTTAGTTACATCGAAAGTAACTGTTCCAGTTTTAGGGTTTGGCATTAAACCTTTAGGTCCTAATACGCGACCAAGTTTACCAACTTCACCCATCATGTCAGGAGTTGCTACTACTACATCGAAATCGAACCAACCTTGTTGGATTTTACCGATGTAATCAGCATCGCCTACGAAGTCAGCTCCAGCAGCTTCAGCTTCTTTAGCTTTTTCACCTTTAGCGAATACTAATACACGTTGTACTTTACCAGTACCGTGTGGAAGAACAACTGCACCACGGATTTGTTGGTCAGCTTTCTTAGGGTCAACACCTAAACGGAATGCAGCTTCTACAGTTGCATCAAATTTAGCTGTGTTTGTTTTCTTTACTAATTCTACTGCTTCTGTTGCAGAGTAAGCAGCTGCACGATCAACAAGCTTTGCAGCTTCTACGTACTTTTTACCTCTTTTAGCCATTTTTATTTCCTCCTCGAATGTGGTTTTAGCGGAATAACCTCCCACGTTTACGCTTATTTTCAGGTATAACCTGAGGATGCGCGCCATCCATTTATTTAAAAACGATAATCATTTACGATAATAAAGGTTGCGAATTGGAATTCCAGACCCGCAACCTTTTTTTAAAAACAAATCGAATTAGTCTTCGATAACGATGCCCATACTGCGTGCAGTACCTTCAACCATACGCATTGCAGCTTCTACGCTAGCAGCGTTTAGGTCAGGCATTTTAGTTTCAGCGATTTCGCGTACTTTATCACGCTTAACAGTTGCCACTTTATTACGGTTTGGTTCACCAGAACCAGACTCAATACCAGCTACTTTCTTAAGAAGAACAGCAGCAGGAGGAGTTTTAGTAATGAAAGTGAATGAACGGTCCTCAAATACCGTAATTTCAACAGGGATGATAAGACCAGCTTGATCAGCTGTACGAGCGTTAAACTCTTTACAGAAGCCCATGATGTTAACACCTGCTTGTCCTAATGCTGGACCAACTGGTGGAGCTGGGTTAGCTTTACCTGCAGGAATTTGAAGCTTTACCATTTTAATTACCTTTTTAGCCACGAGACACACCTCCTTAAGTCCGTGATGTGGTCAATTGGACAGTGATTTGCCCTCCCACGTCATATTTTATCTGTAAGGATAAAATCTTTCAAAAAACGTCTCCGATAACGAAGACGTACTGACTTAAAAGATATTATCACTTTTTACAATTCATTTCAAGTTTCATTTTATAATTTTTCAATTTGATGGAAGTCAAGTTCAACTGGAGTCTCGCGACCAAACATGTCCACAAGCACACTAACCTTTTTCTTCTCCACATCAATTTCTTCGATAGCACCTGTATAATCTGCGAATGGTCCCTCGTTTACACGTACTGTTTCATGAAGTTCAAAGTCGAAATCAACCACTTCGTTGTCCATTCCCATATGTTTCATAATGGTAACAACTTCCTCTTCTAATAGAGGTGATGGTTTAGATCCAGAACCAGAAGAACCAACGAACCCAGTTACACCTGGTGTGTTACGTACAACATACCAAGAGTCATCAGTCATGATTAATTCTACTAATACATAACCTGGGAATACTTTTCTTTTCATTAATTTTTCTTTACCGTTTTTCATTTCTACTTCTACTTCTTCCGGGACAACAACACGGAAAATTTTATCTTGCATACCCATTGATTCTACACGTTTCTCTAGGTTTGCTTTTACTTTATTTTCATATCCAGAATAAGTATGGACAACATACCAACTTTTTTCCATTCATTTAGGACGAGCGTCCTTCCCTCCCTGACGTACATTTTTTTGCGCAAATGAAAAAACCCGTTCACCGGGCTTTTACACAGTTCTTATAAATAACATTATATCATGGATAAGTGCTTCTTATTCAAGAATTAACCAAGAATTAACCGAATTAAAGAAGAAATGCCCATATCAACCACTGCGAAGAAAATCGCAAAGAAGACAACTGTAGCGATAACAGTCGCTGTTGAACGGAGTAATTCATCTTTTTTAGGCCAACTTACTTTTTTCATTTCGCGACCTACATCGCCGAAAAAGTTCGTTAAACGCATCTACGGGACCTCCAGTGTATTATTTCAATTATTTATTTTGTTTCCTTGTGAACTGTATGCTGATTGCATGTTTTACAAAATTTCTTTATTTCAAGTCGCTCTACTGAGCTCGTATCTTTCATCGTAGAGTAGTTTCGATTTTTACACTCTTCACATGAGAGTACAACTTTTTTCCTCATTAGTTACACCAACCTTGTAACATTATGTCCCTAAAAATGTATCATACAACAAAAGACAATGTCAATGACATGCCTTTTGTACTCTCTACAAAAAGAAAACAGGTGATTTTTACACCTGTAGCATTTGTTATGAATTTAAAGTGGTACTCTCTCTCATTTCCATATATCGTTCCAATTTCCTCTTCACTCTCTGTAAAGCGTTATCAATAGATTTCACATGTCTATTTAACTGTTCCGAAATCTCTTGATAAGAACGACCATCTAGATATAAAGATAGCACTTTTCTTTCTAAATCGCTTAATAATTCAGATATTTTAGACTCTATGTCTGTATATTCTTCCTGACTTATAATCATTTCTTCAGGGTCCGTTACCTTCGCTTCCGAAATAACATCTAATAATGTCCGATCAGATTCCTCATCATAAATCGGCTTATCTAAAGACACATATGAATTTAATGGAATATGTTTTTGCCTTGTTGCTGTTTTAATAGCGGTAATAATTTGCCGAGTGATACACAGTTCAGCAAATGCTTTGAATGAAGATAGCTTGTCCTCTTTATAATCACGAATCGCTTTAAACAATCCAATCATACCTTCTTGAACAATATCTTCTCGATCGGCACCCACTAAGAAATAAGATCTTGATTTCGCGCGAACAAAGTTCTTATATTTGTGAATCAAATATTCTAGAGCGTCAGTATTACCTTTTCGAACTAACTCAACGATTGCCTCATCCTCTAAATCACGAAATGTAACGTCGCCTACACTTACGAAGCCTGCTTCCACCTTGATCCCTCCGACCGCTATTTATTTAGCAATATTATACAGTAAAAAGATAAAGAGCGTCAATGCTTCAACGCTCTCCTCTTCTTAATTTTTCTAATTTTTCTGTAATATCTTTACTAAATATCTTTCGCATGGCGGGTTGCTTTTCTTTTGTGTCTTGTGTACGCCTTCTTACTTGTTGCTCCATCGCTTGTACTTCCAACTCTAATTCACGTGCAGATTTCCGAAGAGCACCTTGCGCAAATATAACCCATTGTTCCGTATAATCAGAAGTCGCAACATATATTTGCGTATTTATATTTCTAAGCTCAATCGCTAGTTGCTCTATCTTTTCATCTGCAGTTTGATTCTTCCTCGTGAATATGACTTCCACACGCGATTGTTTCATCTTTTTTTCAATACCTTGGACCGTATAAGCATCAAAGACTATCATTACCTTTGTACCTGTGTAACCTTGGTAATCCGCCATCTTATCAATCAGTGCATCTCTTGATGATTGCAAATCTACATCCCGTAGTTTCTTCAAATCTCCCCAAGCTCCGATAATGTTGTAACCGTCAACGATTAAAATATCGTTCATTTTTTATTTACCAATTTCGTGACGCTTACGATATACCTCATACATTAACAAACTTGCGGCTACTGAAGCATTTAAGGATGTAACTTTACCGACCATCGGTAAAGTAATTAGGAAATCACATTTTTCACCAATAATACGACTCATACCTTTTCCTTCACTTCCAATTACTAATCCAATTGGCATTTTACCATCTAAATTACGGTAATCCGTTTTCCCTTTTGCATCTGTACCAGCAATCCAAAGTCCACGTTCTTTTAATTCATCGATTGTACGAGATAAATTCGTTACACGTGCAACAGGAATATATTCAATTGCTCCAGTCGATGCTTTCGCAACTGATGCTGTAAGTCCCACAGCTCTTCTCTTCGGAATAATAATTCCATGAGCCCCTGTTGCATCCGCAGTACGCATAATAGAACCTAGGTTATGCGGGTCTTCAATTTCATCTAAAATTAAGAAGAACGGATCTTCGTTACGCTTCTCTGCTACTTTAAATAGATCTTCTAGCTCAGCATATTGATATGCAGCCACTTGAGCAATTACACCTTGATGGTTTCCCTCAACTAATTGATCTAACTTCTTTTTTGGTGCATGTTGTAAAATAACCTTATTTTCTTTCGCTAGTGCTAGTACAATTTGTACTTGTCCTTTGGCAGCACCTTCTGCGATCCAAATTTTATTAATATCTCTTCCTGATCGTAACGCTTCAATTACAGGGTTACGTCCGATAATATATTCACTACTCATGATGATGTGCCCCCTTCCTTTTCTTCTAAAACAGCAATTGCCTTATACACAATTTCGTCTAATCTTTCACGATTATTTAATAAGTGATGATAGCCAATTAATGCTTCAAAGGCTGTACTATATCGATATGTTTGTACATCAGTATTTTTCGGAACAGTACCTGAATTTGCATTACGCCCTCTTCTTAGTACCGCTTCTTCTTCCTCTGTTAAAAACGCTGTCTCTAATAAATGATAAACAACTTTCGCCTGTGCTTTTGCCGAAACAAAGCTTGTCCCTAATCGATGTAATTGATTGGGACGAACTTTCCCTTTTTGAAGTAGGTGATAGCGGATATATTGTTCATATACCGCATCACCCATATATGCTAACGCTAAGCTGTTTAATTGCTTTGCATCAATCATTCTTATCCTCTTTTCCATCTTGTACCTTGAGCGGTATCTTCTAAAATAATATTACGGTCTTTTAAATCATCGCGAATTTGATCTGATAATGCAAAATCACGATTTTTACGAGCTTCAATGCGCTTTTGAATAAGTGCCTCAATTTCTTCATCAAGCAACTCTTCTTGCGCTAATTCTAACCCTAAAATATCAAATAATGTTTCAAGTTGCTTTACGTATGCTTCAATTACAACTGTAGACGTATGTTCTTCCAGTAAATATTGATTTGCATGATTTGCTACATTATATAACTCAGTGATTGCATTAGCAGTGTTGAAGTCATCATTCATCGCTTCTTCAAATGCAGTCTGGAATTTTTCCAGTTCCGCTAACCATTTCTCATTATGGTCTGTTAAATCAGTACTACTTTCCATACGGTGTTTTAAGTTACCGTAAGCCGTTTTAATTCTTTCCAGTCCGTTATTTGTACTTTGCAATAACTCTTCACTGAAATTAATTGGGTGACGGTAATGTACCGATAGCATAAAGAATCTAATTAGCTGTGGATCATATTGCTTAATGATATCGTGAACTAAAATGAAGTTCCCCAGTGACTTAGACATCTTCTCATTATTAATATTAATATATCCATTGTGCATCCAATAACGTGCAAATGTTTTTCCTGTTAACGCCTCAGACTGCGCAATTTCATTCTCATGATGAGGAAATGCTAAGTCTTGACCACCAGCATGAATATCGATTGTATCTCCTAAGTATTTACGCGCCATGGCCGAGCATTCAATATGCCAACCTGGACGACCTTTCCCCCAAGGGCTTTCCCAGAAGATTTCTCCTTCTTTGGCAGCTTTCCATAAAGCAAAATCAAGAGGGTCTTGTTTCTTTTCTCCTACTTCAATACGCGCACCGTGACGTAAGTCTGCGATTGGTTGATGCGATAATTTACCGTACCCTTCGAATTCCTTCGTTCTAAAGTACACATCACCTTCTGATTCATATGCATATCCTTTATTCACAAGTTCTTGAATAAATTCAATAATGATATCCATATTTTCCGTTACACGCGGATGAACCGTTGCATGTTTGCAACCTAGTGCCGTTACATCTTCAAAGTACGCTTCAACGAAACGGTCAGCAATTGTCGGCACATCTTCACCTAATTCATTTGCTGCTTTAATTAATTTATCATCTACGTCAGTAAAGTTAGATACATACTGCACATCATACCCTTTATATTCTAAATAACGGCGTACCGTATCAAATACCATAGGTGGTCTTGCATTCCCAATGTGAATATAGTTATAAACTGTAGGTCCGCACACATACATCTTTACCTTATTTTCTTCTAATGGAGTAAACTCTTCCTTTTGACGCGTTAACGTATTATAAATGTGAATAGTCATTTTTATCCTTCCTTTCTACCTTTACTTCAAGTTGTTTTTTCAATTTATCAAGTTCTACTTCCATGACCTTTAACTTATCAAAAATCGGGTCTGGAAGGTCAGAATGATTTAATTCTTGACCGATCTTTACTCCATTTTGAATAACGACTCGGCCAGGTATACCTACAACTGTAGAATGTGCAGGGACTTCCTTTAATACGACAGACCCTGCTCCAATTTTAGAATTCTCTCCAACTGTAATAGAACCTAGTACTTTAGCACCTGTTGCAATTAATACATTATCCTGAATTGTAGGGTGCCTCTTCCCCTTTTCTTTACCCGTACCACCTAATGTAACACCTTGATAGATCGTTACATTATCACCAATTTCGCACGTTTCTCCAATTACAACCCCCATTCCATGGTCTATGAAAAAACGACGACCAATTGTTGCTCCTGGATGAATCTCAATACCAGTAAAGAAACGACTAACTTGTGAGATCCAACGTGCAATAAAGAAGAAATTCTTTTTATAAAAAGCATGTGCAATTCGATGGGCCCAAACTGCATGTAATCCAGAGTAAGTCAAAATGACTTCGAAATAACTTCTTGCCGCTGGATCCTGTTCAAAAACGACTTCAATATCTTCCCGAAGCCTCTTAAACATCGACGTTCCCTCCCCTTTATGGGCTGCTTTTTCGAGTGAACTAACTCCCTTAACTCCCTACTTATCCCCCTAAATCTTTATGCACGGGGATAAAACTTATACTCATACCCATTTTACGGTATAAAAAAAGACGCCTCTGTCATATTGACAGAGACGCCTTATAAGCGCGGTTCCACTCTGTTTAGGCTAAAGAAAGCCTCAAACTCATCTATGATAACGGTGTACACCGCTTCTGCTTACTTTACGCCCTAAGACGTTTCACAAAACAATTCGCTGTTCAGCAGAAGACTCGAAGGGGCATTTCAAAAATCCGCTTATAAACCACTTCCAGCCTAAAGGTGGTTCTCTCTGTAAAAAGCCTGATTTTCTACTTCTCCTTCTCGTCGCTTTTCCTTATTAGGTTTTAAGTATACTTATTATATTTCTAAACCTAGAAAATGTTAACCAATTACTTTTTGAAGACGATTTAAAACTTTTTCTTTTCCAAGAAGTGCAATAGCATTAGGAAGCTCTGGGCCATGTGTTTGACCCGTAGTTGCAACACGGATTGGCATAAATAAGTTTTTACCTTTATGACCTGTTTCCTTTTGAACTGCTTTAATAGCCGCCTTAATTGCTGCTGGTTCCATCGCTTCTAGTGCTTCTACTTGACCAGCAAATGCACGAAGTACTTCTGGTACTTGTTCACCTTTTAATACTTCTTGTCCTTCTTCTTCATAATCAACATGATCTTTGAAGAACATTTCAGAAAGCTCTACAATTTCAGCTCCAAAACTCATTTGTTCATGATATAACGCAATTACATCACGAATCCAAGCTTGTTCTTGTTCACTTACAGTTTCACCTATACGTCCAGCTTTCACTAGATGCGGTAAGCTTAATTCTACCACCGTATCTAAATCTTGCTTTTTCATATATTGGTTGTTCATCCATTTTAGTTTTTGAGAATCAAATAATGCAGGTGATTTTGATAAACGAGCTGCATCGAACATTTTGATAAACTCTTCTTGAGAGAAGATTTCTTCTTCTCCTACTGGCGACCAACCTAGTAGTGCAATAAAGTTAAAGATTGCTTCTGGAAGATATCCAAGTTCTTTATATTGCTCAATAAATTGAATAATAGATTCATCACGCTTACTTAATTTTTTACGGCTTTCATTTACAATTAAAGTCATATGACCGAATTGCGGAATATCCCAACCGAAAGCTTCATAAATCATCATTTGTTTTGGCGTGTTTGAAATATGATCATCACCACGAAGTACGTGTGTAATTTCCATTAAGTGATCATCTACTGCTACCGCAAAGTTATAAGTTGGAATTCCATCTTTTTTCACGATAACGAAATCACCGAAATCATTTGAATGGAATGCAACTTCATCTTTTACAATATCTTTAAATGTGTAATCACGGTCAGCTGGTACACGGAAACGAATACTCGGAATACGTCCCTCAGCTTCAAATTCTTTCACTTGCGCTTCAGTTAAATCACGGTGGTTACCTGCGTAACGAGGTGTTTCACCACGAGCGATTTGCCCTTCACGTTCTGCTTCTAGCTCTTCTTCTGTCATATAACATTTGTAAGCTAAACCACGCTCTAATAAATCTTCATATAATTTTTTATACATATCTAAACGCTCTGTTTGACGATATGGTCCAAATTCACCACCAACATCAACACCTTCATCCCAGTCCATACCGAGCCATTTCAAGTATTTTAATTGGCTTTCTTCTCCACCAGCAACATTACGTTTTACATCAGTATCTTCAATACGAATAATAAACTTACCATCTTGATGACGAGCAAATAAATAATTAAATAATGCCGTACGCGCATTTCCGATATGTAAGTGTCCTGTTGGACTTGGCGCATAGCGCACTCTCACTTGCTTTTCCATAGTTGGTACACCTTCCAATCTTAATGTCAACACATTCTATAATTGTACACCAAAAAAATGTGATTATCCATCTTACGAATTAAAAACCGTTATTTTTTCTGTAATAAAACAACTGCTTGAGAAGCGATTCCTTCTTCTCTACCTGTAAATCCTAATTTTTCTGTTGTTGTTGCCTTTACATTGATATTATCAATAGACGTTTCTAATAGTTCACTAATACGTTTACGCATACTTTCAATATGTGGTGCCATCTTTGGCTTTTGAGCAATAATTGTACAATCTAGATTCCCTAACTCGTAACCTTGTTCACATACAAATTCCCAAACCTTTTGCAGCAATACAGCTGAATCCGCATCTTTAAAGGCAGGGTCTGTATCAGGGAAATGCTTTCCAATATCTCCTGCTGCAATGGCACCTAAACATGCGTCCGCGATCGTATGTAACAATACGTCCGCATCAGAGTGACCGATTAATCCTTTCTCATGAGGAATTGTAATTCCACCAATAATTAACGGTCTACCTTCCGCGAATTCATGTACATCAAAACCTTGTCCAATTCGAAACATTTTTTACATCCTCCTCGAGCTAAACTACTGAGCTTTATGATTCTATATTATATCGCTTATCCTTATAAAGAAAAGCCCGGCCGTTGCCGAGCTTTTCTTCGCTATAATCATTGCTATTATTTCTTTTGAACATGAAGAAAGCTTTCAGCAATTAGTAAATCCTCTGGAGTCGTCACTTTAATATTATAGTAACTCCCCTCTACTACACCTACTTGCTTCCCGATACGTTCTACGAGACTTGCATCATCTGTACCAAGGAAACAACTCTGTTTCGCACTTCTATGAGCTTCTAACAAAAGAGAAACAGAAAACCCTTGCGGTGTTTGTACAGCTTTAAGCTGAGATCTTTCTACCGTTTCGACAACAACACCCTGCTCTACTTTCTTAACGGTATCTTTCACTGGCACCGCACAAATGGAAGCCCCATATTTTTCTGCTGCAGTTAATACATCTTGAATCACTTTATTCGTTACAAATGGGCGCGCACCGTCATGCACAAGAACATACTCAACATCACTCGTATGCTGAATCGCATTATATACACTATCTTGTCTTTCAGCTCCACCCTGAATAAATTGTACTGGCTTTTCAATCGGATATTTCTGCATTAGCTCTTCAAAATATGGGCGCTCTTCTTCGTTAATTGCCATGATAATATTTTTACATGCTTTATCCTTTTCAAAAGCACGTAACGTATGCACAATAATCGGTACTTCATTAATAAGTAAGAACAACTTATTTTTGCCAGCACCCATTCGCTTTCCTTGACCAGCTGCTGGAATAATTAATGTATACATATTAATAATCCTCTACTTATAATGCTTTTTCTAATAATTTACGTTTGGCGAAAATCATACGACCAGCTGATGTTTGTAACACACTCGTAACAAGTACATCGAGTTGCGAACCTACGTATTCTCTACCATCTTCTACTACAATCATCGTGCCATCATCTAAATATGCAACACCTTGATTTTGTTCTTTTCCATCTTTTACAACATAAACGCTTAGTTCTTCACCTGGGAGTACAACAGGTTTAATCGCATTAGCTAAATCGTTAATGTTTAACACCGTTACCCCTTGTAATTCAGAAACTTTGTTTAAGTTGAAATCGTTCGTTACTACCGTTCCACCAGTGATTTTCGCCAACTTTACAAGTTTGCTATCCACTTCTTGAATATCATCGAAATCGCCTTCATAAATTTCTACCGGAATCGGCATCTCTTTTTGAATACGATTTAAAATATCTAATCCTCTGCGTCCACGATTACGCTTTAAAGCATCAGAAGAATCGGCAATATGCTGAAGTTCTTCTAACACGAATTGTGGAATCACAATTGTTCCTTCTAAAAACTTTGTTTGGCAAATATCAGCAATACGTCCATCGATAATTACACTCGTATCGAGAATTTTCCAATGAGTTGTAGATTCTTCTACCTCAGTTTCAGTTTCTTCATTCTCACTATTATTATTTTTCTTCTTCCCACGTTGTGGTAATGTAAATAATCCTAGCAATTCATTCCTCTTTTTAAACCCTACTTGGAATCCTAAATATCCAAGTAAAAGAGTAAAGAACACTTGCAACACTGTACTGATAACTGGAATTGTAAATTCACGAATTGGTATTAAAATTAAATATGCAACAATAAGACCAGAGATTAACCCTAATGTACCAAATAAAACATCTGCTACAGGCGCCTTTACAAGAGCCTCTTCAATATGCTTGATAAGTTGAACGATATAATCTACAAGCCAAAATGTTGTTAAAAATAAAATAATTGCACCAATAATTGCACGAACATACGATCCTTCTAATAAAGGAACAGCACCGATGTCCAATACATTAATAACTTTTGGGATTAAGTAAATCCCTAACGCTCCTCCAATTACTAGAAAGAAGAGCTGTACAATCCGTTTTAACATCCAACCACCTCCTACTCATTATTAACCATTGTTTCGCTAATCAAAACGCCGAATGCAAAAGCGGACGTGTTTTTTTATAAATAGTTTTATTTACCAATATACCATATCATATACCAAAAATGTTCTAGTGTCGTTATATTATGGAATCAATGTAATATTCTTAATTGTGTCTACTCATATAGAGATGCTCTTGGATTCTTTTTAGGCCTTCTCGTATTTTCTTCGCCCTGACTTCTCCAATTCCTTCCACATCATCCAATTCATTAATAGTTGCTCGACAAACACCTTGCAAGGTCTTAAATCGATTAATTAAATTTTCAATGATAAGTGGCGGAACGCGCGAAATTTTGCTTGTGATTCGGTATCCTCTCGGCGTCACACTTTCTTCTAAACTCATTTGTCCTGGGTAGCCAAGTAATTTAACTAAATCACTATCCTCTAGAAGTTGTGTATTCGCAAGATCTTGTAACTTTTTCAAAATTTGATGATGGTCTTGTGTTTTTTCTTGATAATAATCTTTAATTAATAACGCTGCCTCTGCCTCTAAATCAGCTAGTAGTTCTGTAAGTTGTAAACGAATTAACCTACCTTCTGTTCCTAGCTCATGAATATAGCTCAATATTTCATTTTTAATACGAAGTACCATTTCAACACTATGTAACACATGAACCACCTCGGACATTGTAACGACCTCTTCAAATTCTAGAATGCCCAAATTCGTAATACCATCATTCCATACAGCCTTATATTTTTCTAACGTTTGAATAGCTTGGTTTGCCTTTGTTAAAATAACACCTATATCCTTTAGTGTATAACGTAAATTCCCTTGATATAGTGTAATTACGTTACGTCTTTGTGAAATAGCCACAACGAGACTACCTGTTTGCTTTGCTACACGCTCTGCCGTCCGGTGGCGCATACCTGTTTCAATAGAATCAATAGATGCCTCTGGAACTAACTGTGCATTTGCAATTAAAATTTTACTTCCAGTTTCATTTAAAATAAGTGCCCCATCCATTTTTGCTAATTCGTATAAACTCGCAGGAGAGAATGCACAATTAATGTGAAATCCTCCATCAACAATACTTTTAATTTGTTCATTATATCCAAGAACAATTAGTCCCCCTGTTTGTGCGCGAAGTACATTATCTATCCCTTCGCGCAGTGGTGTCCCCGGGGCTACAAGTTGTAAAATATTAATCATACTTTTGACACGTTGCTTGTTTTCTTCCATAGCCTAGCCTCCTAATGTCAAACGAAGCGCTTCTCCTAAATTGGATACACCTACTACCTCAATCCCATCCGGAATTGTCCATCCTCCCAAATTTTTTCTAGGAATAATAGCGCGTTGAAATCCTAATTTAGCTGCTTCTTGTACACGTTGTTCAATTCTTGATACTCTTCTTATTTCTCCAGTTAATCCTACTTCTCCTATTACTGCATCGGTTGGTGCCGTAGATTTATCTCTAAAACTTGAAGCTATACTTAAAGCAACAGCCAAATCAATTGCTGGTTCATCTAATTTCAAACCACCTGCTACTTTTAAATATGCATCTTGATTTTGTAATAATAAACCTGTTCTTTTTTCTAGCACTGCCATAATAAGCGATACACGGTTATGGTCAATTCCCGTTGCCATTCTTCGAGGGTTTCCAAAACTAGTAGGGGAGATTAATGCTTGTATTTCTACTAAAACTGGTCTTGTTCCTTCCATTGAGGCAACTACTGTTGATCCTGCGACCCCAACTGGTCTTTCCTCAAGAAAAATTTCAGAAGGGTTTAAGACTTCCGCAAGTCCAAGCTCTTTCATTTCAAAAATACCCATTTCATTCGTGGAACCAAAACGATTTTTAACAGCTCGTAGAATACGATATGTATGGTGTCGATCTCCTTCAAAGTAGAGAACTGCATCGACCATATGTTCTAACATACGAGGTCCTGCAATTGCCCCTTCTTTTGTCACGTGTCCGACGATAAAAATAGGGATTCCTTTTGTTTTGGCAAGTTTCATTAATTCTGCTGTACATTCACGTACTTGCGCTACACTTCCAGGTGCTGACGTCACCTCAGGTAAATGTATCGTTTGAATAGAGTCAATAACAACAAAAGCTGGATTCATCTCTTCAATATGTGCTGCAATTCGCTGTAAGTCAGTCTCTGCTACAACAAATAGATTACTACCCTTTACATCCAAACGATCTGCACGAAGTTTAATCTGCTTTGCTGACTCCTCACCTGATATGTACAGTACATCATATGAAGCGTCTGCTAATTGTGATGAAATCTGTAATAACAACGTTGATTTCCCAATCCCAGGATCCCCACCAATAAGTACTAAGGATCCATCTACAATCCCGCCACCAAGGACACGGTTAAACTCCTGAAATTTTGTTTCAATACGCGCCTCAGACTTTGTTTCTACTTCTGTAAGACGTCTTGGTTTTGTTACTTCTGATTGAATTGCATTTGCATAATTAAGGCGCCTTGATGATACAACCGGCTCCATCTCTTCAACAAGCGTATTCCATTGACCACATCCTGGACATTTACCCATATATTTTGGTGACTGATAACCACATTCTTGACATGTGAATTTTGTTTTCTTTTTAGCCATATCGTTTTATATTTCACTTCACTTTCATCTATCAACATTTATCCTTCTCGTACAAGAAAGAGGGCTATCTCATAGCCCTCTTAGTTTGTCTATACTTATTTTACCTTTTCAGCACTATGAATGACAAATGATTCCCCTTCTACATCAAAGATAACTTTTTGTCCTTTCTCAATAGCACCTTTTAAAAGTTCTTCCGATAGTCTATCTTCTACATGCTTTTGAATTGCCCTACGAAGCGGACGAGCACCGTACTCACGATCAAACCCTTTATCAGCAATCGCTGAAATCGCTCCTTCTGTTAAGTGCAATTCAATCTCTTGCTCTTTTAAGCGATTCACTAACTGATTCACCATAAGTGTTACAATCTCTTGAATATGTTTTTTCTCAAGCATATGGAACACGATAATTTCATCAATACGGTTTAAGAATTCTGGACGAAATGCCTTTTTCAATTCATCCATTACTTTACCTTTCATATCTGAATAATCGCGGCTCTCATCTTGTACGTTAAATCCAAGATGTTTATTACGTTTTAACGCGTCTGCACCAACGTTAGATGTCATAATAACAATTGTATTACGGAAATCAACTGTACGCCCTTTAGAATCCGTTAAGCGACCATCTTCTAATACTTGTAGTAAAATGTTAAACACATCAGGATGAGCTTTCTCTACTTCATCTAATAGGACAACTGAATATGGCTTACGGCGAACCTTCTCAGTTAATTGACCGCCTTCTTCATATCCAACATATCCTGGAGGAGATCCAACTAAACGAGAGGTAGAATGCTTCTCCATGTACTCAGACATATCGATGCGAATCATTGCATCCTCATCACCGAACATAGATTCTGCTAATGCTCTTGCTAGCTCCGTTTTACCTACACCTGTTGGTCCTAAGAAAATAAAGGAACCAATCGGACGTTTCGGATCTTTCAATCCTGCTCTAGCACGACGAACAGCTTTCGCTACAGCTACTACCGCTTCATCTTGACCAATAACACGATCGTGAAGAATGGATTCTAAGTTTAATAATTTATCAGTCTCTGTTTGTGCAAGTTTAGAAACCGGGATACGAGTCCACGTAGAAACGACATTTGCAATATCTTCTACTGTCACTTCCGAGTTTTCTTTTCCTTGTTGCTCTTTCCATTGACGCTTCGTATCTTCTAACTTCTCACGTAAGCGTTGTTCCATATCACGTAAGGAAGCAGCTTTTTCAAATTCTTGACTTTGTACAGCTGCATCTTTTTCTTTTCTAATTTCCTCAAGCTTCACTTCAAGCTCTTTTAGATTTGGTGGTGTTGTATAAGAGCGTAAGCGAACCTTTGAAGCAGCTTCATCAATTAAATCAATTGCTTTATCTGGTAAGAAACGATCTGTAATATAACGGTCTGAAAGCTTTACAGCTGCATCAATTGCATCATCTGTAATAGATACACGGTGATGTGCCTCGTAACGATCACGTAAACCTTTCAAGATTTGAGTTGATTCGTCTAAACTTGGCTCATCAACGTGAATTGGTTGGAAACGTCTCTCTAAAGCCGCGTCTTTTTCAATATATTTGCGATATTCATCTAACGTTGTCGCCCCAATACATTGTAACTCCCCGCGAGCTAAAGATGGTTTTAAAATATTCGATGCATCAATAGCACCTTCTGCTCCACCTGCACCAATTAATGTATGAAGTTCATCAATAAATAGAATAATATTTCCTGCTTGACGGATTTCATCCATAACTTTCTTCAAACGATCTTCAAATTCACCACGATACTTCGTTCCAGCTACCACTGTACCCATATCTAGTGTCATAACACGCTTATCTCTTAAAGTTTCAGGAACTTCATTATTTACAATTTGTTGTGCTAATCCTTCTGCAATTGCCGTTTTACCTACACCAGGCTCTCCAATTAATACAGGATTGTTTTTTGTTCTACGGCTTAAAACTTCAATTACACGTTGAATTTCTTTACCACGCCCAATAACAGGGTCTAAACGATTTTCACGTGCAACAACTGTTAAATCACGTGCTAAACTATCAAGTGTTGGTGTATTTGCATTTGTTGAAGAACCACCTTGGTGACCTGAACTTGCTTCATTACTTCCAAGAAGTTGCAATACTTGTTGTCTTGCCTTATTTAAGCTAACACCTAAGTTATTTAAAACACGTGCTGCTACACCTTCACCTTCACGGATTAAACCAAGTAAGATATGTTCTGTTCCAACGTAAGAATGACCTAATTTACGAGCTTCATCCATAGACAACTCAATAACCTTTTTCGCACGCGGTGTATAATGTACCGTTTGAGAAGCTTCTGTTCCGCGTCCAATTAACGCTTCTACCTCTTTTTGAACTTTCTCTGGACTTAACCCAAGAGCAATTAACGCTTTTGCTGCAATTCCTTCACCTTCGCGTACAAGCCCAAGTAAAATATGTTCTGTTCCAATATTATTATGCCCAATACGAATTGCTTCCTCTTGAGATAAAGCTAATACTTTCTGTGCTCTTTCTGTAAATCTTCCAAACATCATAGAAATCGCCTCCTACTTGCGCTTAGTTTTTTTCAATACGTAATCGCTCACGGATTAAGGTTGCTCTTCGATAATCTCTTTCTTCTGGTCCTAAAGGTCCTCCTGCATATTGTTGTAAAATGCCTGGTTGTGTAAGAACCATTAGCTCAGTCAAAATATTTCTCGATACACCTTTTATATATCCTAAATCAATACCCAGTCGTACATCTGATAAGCAGGTGGCCGCTTCCGCAGATTGAATTAACCGACTGTTTGCTAGTATGCCATAAGAGCGATAAACTTTATCTTCAAGCTCAATACTTGAATTTTGTACAATTAATTCTCTAGCCATTTTTTCTTGTTGTATGATTTGTTGAATGACACTCTTTAAATCTGCAATAATATCTTCTTCAGATTTTCCTAGCGTCATTTGATTTGACACCTGAAATATATTACCTAACGCTTCGCTACCTTCACCGTATATTCCTCTTACTACTAACCCTAATTTTTGAATTACTTGTATAATACGGCTAATTCTTTTCGTTAAAACGAGTCCCGGTAAGTGAATCATTACGGAAGCCCTTAATCCTGTACCGACGTTAGTAGGACAACTCGTAATATATCCAAGTGATTCATCAAAAGCATATTCAACCTCTTCCTCTATCCAATTATCTATTTGATTGGCACTTTGAAGAGCCTCTGATAACTGCAACCCTGAAAATAAGCACTGAATCCGAATATGGTCTTCTTCATTAAGCATGACACTAATATGTTCATTTTCTGACAATAGGCATGCTCCATATTCTGTACCTGCAAGGTTGGGGCTAATTAAATGCTTTTCAACTAATACTCTCCTTTGAAGAGGCGTTAATTCATTCATTTTTAATAGTTCAAACTCTCCAAAAGGTTCTACCGTTTTATTTATAAATTCCTTTTTAAATAATTCATGAATCTGTTTAGCTTCTTCTTCATTTTGCATAGTAGAGAATTGATATTTTTTAAAATTACGAGCCAAACGAATTCGACTACTTAAAACAATATCAGAATCAGGGCCATCCCCCTTCATCCATGGACTAATCGCTTCATTCATAATTTTGTCCAGTGACATAGAACTATTCCCCCTCTCTATGCTCACTAAGCTGATTTTCAAGACCTCGAATTTTATCCCTTACCTCAGCAGCTTTCTCAAACTCCTCTTTCTGTACGTATTGTTTCAGAATGAGTTTTAGTTCATCTAATTCTTTCTTTAAGTGAATATTTCCTTCTATACGTTCCGGAATTTTTCCACAATGATCTGTATGCCCGCCGTGAAGACGTTTTAATAATGGCTTTAAATGTTCCTTAAATGTATCGTAACAAGAGGCACATCCAAAGCGTCCCACCTTTGTAAATTGCTCGTATGTCATCTTACAATCTGGACACCTTAATATACTTTTATTTGAAAATCCATTTTTGCCTTCTTCAAACATTGTTGATTCACCGTGTAATAACCCAGCAAATAAATCATGGAATGAAAAGCTAGACTGCGATGATTGAAAGAAAGACGTATAGCCACTTTGTTCTGCACATTGCTCACAAAGATGAACTTCCGTCTTCTTTTCGTTGATTACTTTTGTATAATGTAAAGTTGCTGGTCTTATATTACAGTTTTGACAAGTCATCACTATCCCCACCTTTACAACAGGAACGATCTATCTCATAGTACTTTTCATACATTACTAGATTGTTCACTTTCCTTTATTCGTTTAAATAAAAGTGCGTGTTCTTTTTTCAAAACTTCTACAATATTTAACTGCCTTATCTTTTAGTTATCATTCTTTTACAAAAGCTGTATTTATTTATATTTCAGTGTTCTTAACATTGCGCATAATATTCGAGCCCTAAGTTCATCTCGAGAAGGAACATCCATTGATAATACAGAGCGATCTAGTACACTTAACATAAGTTTAGCTTCACGATTTGTTATGATTCCCTCTTCTATTAAACGTATAATCATACTCTCTGCATTTCCTTGCGCAACGCTATGATCAATCATATGAAGCATTTGATCAATAATGTCTATATCGTCATGCAGTTTGACTTTTATAATGCGAATGTAACCTCCTCCACCACGTTTACTTTCTACTACAAATCCTCTTTCTAACGTAAAACGGGTATTGATTACATAATTGATTTGAGATGGTACGCACTCGAATTGATCCGCAATCTCATTTCTTTTGATTTCAATCACATTATTATTACTTAAGTCAATAACTTGCTTTAGATATTGCTCAATGATATCAGATATATTTCTCATTTATCCGCCACCTTTATTGACTTTGACTATCTTTGACTTTAATTATATACGTATTAATAAAATTTGCAACTCTTTTGCTTATTCACTATCCTAGCCACATTCCCCTGTATTTAATCAAAATAATAATAATTTAAACACATTTTTTACTTACTATGGATTATAAAAGAAAACACGAAAAAACACGAGTCATTTGACTCGTGTTTAGTTGCTTGGCGACGTCCTACTCTCACAGGGACAAGGTCCCAACTACCATCGGCGCTAGAGAGCTTAACTTCCGTGTTCGGTATGGGAACGGGTGTGACCTCTCTGCCATCATCACCAAACTATGAAGGCATATTCCTTCAAAACTAGATAACATTTGCTTCATATTATATGGTTAAGTCCTCGATCTATTAGTATTCGTCAGCTCCACATGTCACCATGCTTCCACCTCGAACCTATCAACCTGATCATCTTTCAGGGATCTTACTAGCTTACGCTATGGGAAATCTCATCTTGAGGGGGGCTTCATGCTTAGATGCTTTCAGCACTTATCCCTTCCGCACATAGCTACCCAGCTATGCCCTTGGCAGAACAACTGGTACACCAGCGGTGCGTCCATCCCGGTCCTCTCGTACTAAGGACAGCTCCTCTCAAATTTCCTACGCCCACGACGGATAGGGACCGAACTGTCTCACGACGTTCTGAACCCAGCTCGCGTACCGCTTTAATGGGCGAACAGCCCAACCCTTGGGACCGACTACAGCCCCAGGATGCGATGAGCCGACATCGAGGTGCCAAACCTCCCCGTCGATGTGGACTCTTGGGGGAGATAAGCCTGTTATCCCCGGGGTAGCTTTTATCCGTTGAGCGATGGCCCTTCCATGCGGAACCACCGGATCACTAAGCCCGACTTTCGTCCCTGCTCGACTTGTAGGTCTCGCAGTCAAGCTCCCTTATGCCTTTGCACTCTACGAATGATTTCCAACCATTCTGAGGGAACCTTTGGGCGCCTCCGTTACACTTTAGGAGGCGACCGCCCCAGTCAAACTGCCCACCTGACACTGTCTCCCGGGTCGATAAGACCCGTAGGTTAGAATTTCAATACAGTCAGGGCGGTATCCCACCAGCGCCTCCACCGAAGCTAGCGCTCCGGTTTCAATGGCTCCCGCCTATCCTGTACAAACTGTACCAAAATTCAATATCAGGCTACAGTAAAGCTCCACGGGGTCTTTCCGTCCTGTCGCGGGTAACCTGCATCTTCACAGGTACTATAATTTCACCGAGTCTCTGGTTGAGACAGTGCCCAAATCGTTACACCTTTCGTGCGGGTCGGAACTTACCCGACAAGGAATTTCGCTACCTTAGGACCGTTATAGTTACGGCCGCCGTTTACTGGGGCTTCAGTTCAGAGCTTCGCTTACGCTAACCCCTCTCCTTAACCTTCCAGCACCGGGCAGGTGTCAGCCCCTATACTTCGCCTTACGGCTTCGCAGAGACCTGTGTTTTTGCTAAACAGTCGCTTGGGCCTATTCACTGCGGCTTTCCGTTAAGAAAGCACCCCTTCTCCCGAAGTTACGGGGTCATTTTGCCGAGTTCCTTAACCAGAGTTCTCTCGCACACCTTAGGATTCTCTCCTCGCCTACCTGTGTCGGTTTGCGGTACAGGCACCTTTTATCTCGCTAGAAGCTTTTCTTGGCAGCGGGGAATCAAAGACTTCGCTCCATAAGGAGCTTCCCCATCACAGCTCAGCCTTCACGATAAGCGGATTTGCCTACTTATCAGCCTAACTGCTTGGACGTGCACAACCAATCGCACGCTTCTTCTATCCTTCTGCGTCCCTCC
>NZ_JBQXPN010000001.1:197500-252500 GCF_052656125.1 Bacillus sp. WC2507
CCTCCACCGAAGCTAGCGCTCCGGTTTCAATGGCTCCCGCCTATCCTGTACAAACTGTACCAAAATTCAATATCAGGCTACAGTAAAGCTCCACGGGGTCTTTCCGTCCTGTCGCGGGTAACCTGCATCTTCACAGGTACTATAATTTCACCGAGTCTCTGGTTGAGACAGTGCCCAAATCGTTACACCTTTCGTGCGGGTCGGAACTTACCCGACAAGGAATTTCGCTACCTTAGGACCGTTATAGTTACGGCCGCCGTTTACTGGGGCTTCAGTTCAGAGCTTCGCTTACGCTAACCCCTCTCCTTAACCTTCCAGCACCGGGCAGGTGTCAGCCCCTATACTTCGCCTTACGGCTTCGCAGAGACCTGTGTTTTTGCTAAACAGTCGCTTGGGCCTATTCACTGCGGCTTTCCGTTAAGAAAGCACCCCTTCTCCCGAAGTTACGGGGTCATTTTGCCGAGTTCCTTAACCAGAGTTCTCTCGCACACCTTAGGATTCTCTCCTCGCCTACCTGTGTCGGTTTGCGGTACAGGCACCTTTTATCTCGCTAGAAGCTTTTCTTGGCAGCGGGGAATCAAAGACTTCGCTCCATAAGGAGCTTCCCCATCACAGCTCAGCCTTCACGATAAGCGGATTTGCCTACTTATCAGCCTAACTGCTTGGACGTGCACAACCAATCGCACGCTTCTTCTATCCTTCTGCGTCCCTCCATTGCTCAAACGATAAAGAGGTGGTACAGGAATATCAACCTGTTGTCCATCGCCTACGCCTGTCGGCCTCGGCTTAGGTCCTGACTAACCCTGAGCGGACGAGCCTTCCTCAGGAAACCTTAGGCATTCGGTGGACGGGATTCTCACCCGTCTTTCGCTACTCATACCGGCATTCTCACTTCTAAGCGCTCCACCAGTCCTTCCGGTCTGACTTCACTGCACTTAGAACGCTCCCCTACCACTGATACCATTGGTATCAATTCGCAGCTTCGGTGGTGTATTTAGCCCCGGTACATTTTCGGCGCAGAGTCACTCGACTAGTGAGCTATTACGCACTCTTTAAATGGTGGCTGCTTCTAAGCCAACATCCTAGTTGTCTAAGCAACTCCACATCCTTTTCCACTTAATACACACTTTGGGACCTTAGCTGGCGATCTGGGCTGTTTCCCTCTTGACTACGGATCTTATCACTCGCAGTCTGACTCCTAAGGATAAGTCATTGGCATTCGGAGTTTGACTGAATTCGGTAATCCGATGAGGACCCCTAGTTCAATCAGTGCTCTACCTCCAAGACTCTTACACTTAAGGCTAGCCCTAAAGCTATTTCGGGGAGAACCAGCTATCTCCAGGTTCGATTGGAATTTCTCCGCTACCCACACCTCATCCCCGCACTTTTCAACGTGCGTGGGTTCGGGCCTCCATTCAGTGTTACCTGAACTTCACCCTGGACATGGGTAGATCACCTGGTTTCGGGTCTACGACCACGTACTAAACGCCCTATTCAGACTCGCTTTCGCTGCGGCTCCGCCTCTTCAGCTTAACCTCGCACGGGATCGTAACTCGCCGGTTCATTCTACAAAAGGCACGCCATCACCCATTAACGGGCTCTGACTATTTGTAGGCACACGGTTTCAGGATCTCTTTCACTCCCCTTCCGGGGTGCTTTTCACCTTTCCCTCACGGTACTGGTTCACTATCGATCACTAGGGAGTATTTAGCCTTGGGAGATGGTCCTCCCAGATTCCGACGGAATTTCACGTGTTCCGCCGTACTCAGGATACATTCAAGAGAGAACGAAGTTTCGACTACGGGGTTGTTACCCTCTACGACGGACCTTTCCAGGTCGCTTCGTCTACCTCGTTCCTTTGTAACTCCGTATAGAATGTCCTACAACCCCAAGAGGCAAGCCTCTTGGTTTGGGCTATGTTCCGTTTCGCTCGCCGCTACTCAGGAAATCGCATTTGCTTTCTCTTCCTCCAGGTACTTAGATGTTTCAGTTCCCTGGGTCTGTCTTCCTTACCCTATGTATTCAGGTAAGGATACCATACCATTACGTATGGTGGGTTTCCCCATTCGGAAATCTTCGGATCAAAGCTTACTTACAGCTCCCCGAAGCATATCGGCGTTAGTCCCGTCCTTCATCGACTCCTAGTGTCAAGGCATCCACCGTGCGCCCTTTCTAACTTAACCAAACTAAAAATTAAAAAATATGAGCTACACTGTTATCTAGTTTTCAAAGAACATACATTTATATATGAGAGATAGTTCTCTCAAAACTGAACAAAACGAAACACGGAAACTTATATTGATGAACAGCGTTCATCAATTCTCCATAGAAAGGAGGTGATCCAGCCGCACCTTCCGATACGGCTACCTTGTTACGACTTCACCCCAATCATCTGTCCCACCTTAGGCGGCTGGCTCCATAAAGGTTACCCCACCGACTTCGGGTGTTACAAACTCTCGTGGTGTGACGGGCGGTGTGTACAAGGCCCGGGAACGTATTCACCGCGGCATGCTGATCCGCGATTACTAGCGATTCCAGCTTCATGTAGGCGAGTTGCAGCCTACAATCCGAACTGAGAACGGTTTTATGAGATTAGCTCCACCTCGCGGTCTTGCAGCTCTTTGTACCGTCCATTGTAGCACGTGTGTAGCCCAGGTCATAAGGGGCATGATGATTTGACGTCATCCCCACCTTCCTCCGGTTTGTCACCGGCAGTCACCTTAGAGTGCCCAACTTAATGATGGCAACTAAGATCAAGGGTTGCGCTCGTTGCGGGACTTAACCCAACATCTCACGACACGAGCTGACGACAACCATGCACCACCTGTCACTCTGCTCCCGAAGGAGAAGCCCTATCTCTAGGGTTTTCAGAGGATGTCAAGACCTGGTAAGGTTCTTCGCGTTGCTTCGAATTAAACCACATGCTCCACCGCTTGTGCGGGCCCCCGTCAATTCCTTTGAGTTTCAGCCTTGCGGCCGTACTCCCCAGGCGGAGTGCTTAATGCGTTAACTTCAGCACTAAAGGGCGGAAACCCTCTAACACTTAGCACTCATCGTTTACGGCGTGGACTACCAGGGTATCTAATCCTGTTTGCTCCCCACGCTTTCGCGCCTCAGTGTCAGTTACAGACCAGAAAGTCGCCTTCGCCACTGGTGTTCCTCCATATCTCTACGCATTTCACCGCTACACATGGAATTCCACTTTCCTCTTCTGCACTCAAGTCTCCCAGTTTCCAATGACCCTCCACGGTTGAGCCGTGGGCTTTCACATCAGACTTAAGAAACCACCTGCGCGCGCTTTACGCCCAATAATTCCGGATAACGCTTGCCACCTACGTATTACCGCGGCTGCTGGCACGTAGTTAGCCGTGGCTTTCTGGTTAGGTACCGTCAAGGTGCCAGCTTATTCAACTAGCACTTGTTCTTCCCTAACAACAGAGTTTTACGACCCGAAAGCCTTCATCACTCACGCGGCGTTGCTCCGTCAGACTTTCGTCCATTGCGGAAGATTCCCTACTGCTGCCTCCCGTAGGAGTCTGGGCCGTGTCTCAGTCCCAGTGTGGCCGATCACCCTCTCAGGTCGGCTACGCATCGTTGCCTTGGTGAGCCGTTACCTCACCAACTAGCTAATGCGACGCGGGTCCATCCATAAGTGACAGCCGAAGCCGCCTTTCAATTTCGAACCATGCAGTTCAAAATATTATCCGGTATTAGCCCCGGTTTCCCGGAGTTATCCCAGCCTTATGGGCAGGTTACCCACGTGTTACTCACCCGTCCGCCGCTAACTTCATAAGAGCAAGCTCTTAATCCATTCGCTCGACTTGCATGTATTAGGCACGCCGCCAGCGTTCATCCTGAGCCAGGATCAAACTCTCCAATAAAGTTAGTTTGTCTAGCATCTAAAAATAAAAATTGACGTTTCACGTTGTTTGTTTCGTTCAGTTTTCAAAGAACTACTTCGTCGCTCAGAAGCGACTTTATTAATATAACATTTCGTTATATTTTCGTCAACAACTTTTTTCAATAAGTTGTTTTTCGTTTGTTTTGCTTGTTACCTTTCGTGGCAACGAATATAAATATACCAGTTTGATTATTAAAATGCAATAGTTTTTCTAATAAAATTTTTAACTTAGTAAAAAAGCATAAAAACAGCGCATTTCTTCTATATAAATATAATTTCTCGCACCATCACGATCTACTATCCTCACGCAGCTCATACTCAAATAAAAAAGCTTTGGAGAAATCTCCAAAGCTTAGTCTTGTTTATGACGCATAGCAGGGAATAATAATACATCACGAATAGATGGTGCATTCGTTAATAACATAACAAGACGATCAATACCAATTCCTAGTCCACCTGTAGGAGGCATACCGTACTCAAGAGCTTCAATATAATCATCATCCATCATGTGAGCTTCATCATTACCTTGTTCACGCTCTTTTAATTGCGCTTCAAAACGTTCTTTTTGATCGATTGGATCATTTAACTCAGTGAATGCATTTGCATGTTCACGTGCAACGATAAATAATTCGAAACGATCTGTGAATCGTGGATCTTCGTCATTCTTTTTCGCAAGTGGCGAAATTTCTACCGGATGACCGTAAATAAATGTTGGTTGGATTAATTTATCTTCTACTTTTTGTTCGAAGAATTCATTTATAATATGACCAACTTCCATTGTATCCTTAATAGCCACATTATGTTCTTTTGCAAGTTCACGCGCTTCTTCTACACTCATTGGATTCCAGAAATCTGCTCCAGAATGTTCCTTAATTGCATCTACCATATGAAGACGTGTCCATTCTGGTTCTAGATTAATTTCATAATCACCATATTGGATTGTTGTTGTACCTAGTACTTGCTTCGCAATATGAGCAACCATATTTTCTGTTAGTTTCATAATATCTTTATAATCAGCATACGCCTCATATAATTCAATCATCGTAAACTCAGGATTATGACGAGTTGATACACCCTCATTACGGAATACACGACCAATTTCATAAACTTTTTCTAATCCACCCACGATAAGGCGTTTTAAATGAAGTTCAATTGCGATACGCATATATAATTCCATATCTAACGCATTATGGTGCGTAATGAAAGGACGTGCCGAAGCTCCACCTGCGATTGCATGCATCATAGGTGTTTCCACTTCAAGATAACCGTTGTCATCTAAGTACCTTCTCATTTCACGAATGATTTTACTGCGAGTAACGAATGTTTCACGGCTTTCCATACTTGTAATTAAGTCTAAGTAACGTTGACGGTAGCGTTGTTCAACATCTTTTAATCCATGATATTTATCCGGTAATGGACGAAGAGATTTCGTTAATAGTGTAAAGCCCGTTGCTTTCACTGAAAGTTCTCCAACGTTCGTTTTGAATACCTTACCTTCAATACCTACTAAGTCACCTAAATCTGCTGTTTTAAATAACTCGTACTCTTCATCTCCAACAGCATCTTTACGAACATAAATTTGAACTTGTCCATGTAAATCTTGAATATGTGCAAATCCAGCTTTTCCTTTACCGCGTTTTGTCATAATACGGCCAGCGATAGAAACAGAGATTTCCTTTTCTTCTAATTCTTCTTTAGAGAACTCTCCATATAAGCTTAATAAGTCATTTGTTGCATTTGTACGTTCAAATCGTTTACCGAACGGATCGATTCCTTGCTCACGTAAGTTATGTAGCTTTTCACGACGAACAAGCAATTGGTCGTTTAATTCTTCGTGGTTCATGTTATCCATGGTATTGATATCACTCCAGCTCTATTAATTTTTACAATATATACAGTATAGCATTTTCTACTCAACTAGAAAAACTGCCAGCAACTAACTGGCAGTTCCTCTTTCTTTCACGTAATTATAGGAAGTGTATAGAAGAATGTCAATCTTCCCTATCTATTATTAACCAACGTGAATTGTTTGTTGTTTTGCTTCTACTTCTTCTACAAATGCACCTAATACATCCGCAAGGTCTTCACGCGTATTACAAGCATTGATACCATTACGTACAGTTGCATTACCACGAACACCCTTTAAATACCAAGCTGCATGCTTTCTCATCTCTCTTACAGCGACATTTTCGTTCTTTAAATCAATAAGACGATCAAGATGCAACATACATACGTCAATTTTCTCACGCACTGTCGGTTCCGGCATTAATTCACCTGTCTCTAAATACTTTACCGTGCGATAAATCATCCACGGGTCTCCAAGGGCAGCGCGACCAATCATAACACCATCTACACCAATTTCATCAAGCATACGCTTTGCGTCTTGTGGCGTTTCGACATCACCATTTCCGATAACCGGGATATTTACAGCTTGCTTTACTTGTTTAATAATATCCCAATCCGCTTTTCCTTCATACATTTGTACTCGTGTACGACCATGAACCGCTACCGCTTGTCCACCAGCACGCTCAACAGCTTTTGCATTCTCGATTGCGAAAATATGATCCGCATCCCAACCAATACGCATTTTAACTGTAACTGGTTTTTCTACAGCGTCTACAACTGCCGCTACCATTTCATATATTTTATTTGGGTCTAAAAGCCACTTTGCTCCCGCATCACACTTAATGATTTTGGGTACTGGGCAACCCATATTAATATCAATGATGTCTGCTGTCGTATATTTATCTACGTATTTCGCAGCATCTACAAGAGTTTCTTTCTCTCCGCCAAAAATTTGTAAACTTAACGGCTTTTCTCTCTCATCGATATATAACATATCTAATGTTCTTTTATTGTTCAGTAGTATTGCCTTATCACTTACCATTTCAGCACAAACTAGACCTGCACCGAATTCTTTTACTGTCAAACGGAATGCAGAGTTACACACTCCCGCCATCGGTGCTAATACAACCGGATTTTTCATCTCAATATTTGCGATTTTTAACACTCGATTTACTCCTTCCTTCATAGTCACTTCGGCATTAACTCATCTATCGAGACCTTTAACGCTTTAGCAACTTCCACTACAAAATCTTGGGAAGGCGATCGATTCCCTCTCTCAACTTCACCTAAAACAGATACAGATACCCCTAATTCTTTTGCAAAACCTTCTTGCGTATAACCTTTTAGCTTTCGAAAAGCACGAATGCGTCTTCCCCATTTTTCTGCTTCCATACCGTTACTCCCTCTCGCCTTTTCATTTCTTCTACTTGTGAACGTGAAATGTTTTGTTTTATATCTTGATTAATCTCTAACAACGGAACGATAACAAAAGCTCTTTCGAACATCCGCGGATGCGGAACAATAAGATTCTCTGCTTCAATATTTTCTTGATTATATAGTAAAATGTCAAGGTCGATAGTCCTCGGACCCCATCTAATTTCCCTTTTTCTTCCTAAATTATTCTCTACTCTTTGTGTAACTTTCAATAACTCTTGCGGTGATAAATTGGTAGAAATTTTTATAACTAAATTTAAAAAGCAGCTTTGGTCAGTATAGCCAACTGGTTCTGTTTCATATACAGATGAAATATCGTTAACTTGGATATACGGGTTTTTGTTCAAAAACTGAATCGCTTCAGTTAAATACGTATAACGTTCTCCAATATTGGAACCTAATGCAATGTAAGCTATATTATTCATGGACGTTCTCTCGTAATTTCCACTGCTACAGCACGATAGTGCCCCGGTATCGGTGGATCCGGTTTAATCACCTTAATTGTACATCGTGAAATACTCTCATATTGTTTCAATATATCTGTGGCAATATTTTCAGCGATACTCTCTACAAGCTTATACGTTCTATCCTCAACAACTTTTCTACATAGTTCGAAAAGCTCTCCATAATTGACCGAATGCTCTAAGTCATCACTTTCTCCTGCCTGTTTCAAATCCAATTCTACCGTTAAATCGACTTTAAATCTTTGACCTAATTTATTTTCCTCTGGGAATACACCATGATAACCGTAAAACTCCATATCATGGATATAAATTTTATCCAATTACTTTGCCCCCTTACCAATCATCGCATCCATCATTTTAGCCATACGCGCCATTTCCTTCACATCATGAACACGGACAAATTCACAGCCCTTTTCAATACCAAGACAAACGGTAGCTCCAGTTCCCTCAAGACGTTCCTCCACCGGTAAATCTAGCACATGTCCAATAAAGGACTTTCTTGAAGTACCTAAAAGAACTGGATAACCTAGTACATTTAACTGCTCTAAATTACGCATCGCTTCTAAATTTTGTTCAGGTGTTTTAGCAAAACCGATGCCTGGATCTAAAATGATATTCTCATCTCGCACGCCAGCCTCTTTAGCAATTTTAATACTGTCATATAAATCAGCAATCATATCAGCCATTAAATTACGATAATTCATGTTATCGCGATTATGCATTAAGATAATAGGTACATCGTAATGAGCTGCAACTTCAGCGATCTTTGGTTCCGCCTTCGCTCCCCAAACGTCATTAATAATATGAGCACCAGCTTCGATTGCTTGTTTTGCAACTTCAGCTTTATACGTGTCGATGGAAATAGGCAATTTTACTTCTTTTGAAACCGCCTGAATCATCGGAACAACTCGCTTTATTTCTTCTTCTACTGATACTTTAGCGAAACCCGGGCGAGTAGATTCACCGCCGATATCAATAATATGAGCACCTTCATCTCGCATTTCTTTCGCATGGCGCACCGCAGCCTCTACCTCGTTGTAACTCCCACCATCAGAAAACGAATCTGGTGTTACATTTAAAATCCCCATAATTAACGTTTTTTCATTTAAGTTCAATGTATATTCGCCGCAGCGCAAATCATAATCCCACTTCAAACTACACATCTCCTATTCGTAATTCATTTCTGCTCCACAATTTCTCTCTCTGCATTTCATAAAGACTCATAAATCTTTTTGTAACCATACCTACTTTACCCGGGAAATCTCGTCCCTCTATATGATAAAGCGGAACAATTTCTTGAATCGAGTTTGTTACGAAGACTTCATCAGCTGAAAGTAATTCATCTTTTGTAAAGAAACCTTCCTTTACTTCTATACCCAGCTCTTCAGCAACCTTTATAATAAACGCACGAGTGATACCATTTAAAATCCCTGTTTTCAGCGAAGCTGTATACAAAATATCATCTTTCACAAAAAAGAGATTCGAAACAATACCCTCTGCAACATAACCTGTTTCAGTAAGGAAAATACCTTCCTTATTCACAACATTTCCAATTTCACGCTTTCCTAAAATGTTATTTAAATAATGATGAGACTTCAAACGAGATGCACCCTCTGGTGTGTTTCGCACTTGCTTTAAAACAACCCCTTCTTTTTCCACTACATCTCCCGGGACTGCTAAAGGTTTTATAAAAACAATAACAGATGGCTCTTCATACATTTCCGTTTGTAATCCAATTTCATCTATACCCGCTGATACATTAAAACGTACATATGCATGCTCTAATTCATTCTTAACGAGTAGATCCTTCAAAATAAGCAGTACTTCATCTTTCGTCATTGTCCATTTAATTTGCAATGTATCCAGCGCATCTGTTAAACGGTCATAATGATCATCCAATAAGAAAGGATGACCATTATAAATACGAAACGTCTCAAAAACTCCAAGACCATATAAATAACCATGATCATAAGGAGAAATTCTCGCTTCACTTGCTTCTACATACTCACCATTTAAGTAAATTAACATGATGTCACACTTGGACTGTATTTACGAATGAAATTCTGCAACAACTCTTTTCCGTGGGAAGTCATAATTGATTCCGGATGGAACTGTACACCTTCAATCGGTAATGTTGTATGACGGAGCGCCATAATTTCCCCTTCTTCTGTCCAAGATGTTACCTCTAAGCAATCAGGTAACGTCTCTTTCTTAACGATAAGGGAATGATAACGTGTCGCAGTAAACGGATTAGGGATATCCGAAAAAATCGTCTTTCCGTCATGATGCATAAGCGACGTTTTCCCATGCATTAAGCGCTCCGCA
Organism: Bacillus sp. WC2507; assembly: GCF_052656125.1. Classification (NCBI taxonomy): domain Bacteria; kingdom Bacillati; phylum Bacillota; class Bacilli; order Caryophanales; family Bacillaceae; genus Bacillus; species Bacillus sp. WC2507. The sequence goes on from NZ_JBQXPN010000001.1 coordinate 207,470, forward strand.
CGTATAACCTCTCCGCCAAACACTTGTGCAATGGATTGATGTCCAAGACAAACCCCAAAAATCGGAATCTTTCCAGCAAAGTATTGAATAACCTCCATACTAATACCCGCTTCATTAGGACTACACGGACCTGGCGAAATCATTAAGAAGTCTGGTTTCATATTCTCAATATCTGAAATAGTCACTTCATCGTTACGTTTAACAACAAGCTCTTGTCCAAGTTCTCCAAGAAACTGCACTAAATTAAATGTAAAAGAATCATAATTATCAATCATTAATATCATTTCTCTCACCTAACCGTTTCTTCGCTACGTTCTTTTGCACGCCATAAAGCAATCGCCTTTTTTAACGACTCATTATATTCATTTTCCGGATTTGAATCAATTACAATTCCCGCTCCTGCTTGTACATGTGCTTTTCCATCTTTAGCAAGCAGTGTTCTAATTACAATATTCAATTCTGTATCTCCAGAATAACCGATCCACCCGATTGAACCTGTATAAATCCCTCGGCGAACAGGTTCTAATTCTTCAATAATTTCCATCGTACGTATTTTCGGGGCACCAGTAATTGTTCCCCCAGGAAATACAGCCTTCACTAAATCAAAAGCATCTTTATCTTCTTCCACCTCACCACGCACATTAGAAACAATATGCATAACATGTGAGTATTTCTCAATTACCATAAATTCATCTACTTCTACAGTGCCATATTTACAAACACGCCCTAAATCATTTCGTTCTAAATCCACAAGCATAACGTGCTCTGCTCTTTCTTTTTCGTTCTCAATTAATTCTTTTGCTAATTCTTCATCCTCTTGCTCATTCGCCCCTCTAGATCTCGTTCCAGCAATCGGTCTTGTACTTACTTCGGTTCCCTCTTTCTTAATTAGCAACTCTGGCGATCCACTAACAATTTGAAAATCCCCGAGCTCCAAGTAACCCATATATGGAGATGGATTAATTTCACGAAGACTTGTATAAATTTCGAGTGGGTGTGTTTGTAACGTTCTTTCTTGCCTTGTCGACAAGTTTACTTGAAACACATCACCAGCTCCAATATATTCTTGAATACATTCAACCGCCTTCATAAAGCTTTCTTCTGTAAAAGCAACTGTTTCACTTTTCTCTTCAGGGCACGCAAAAGGTATATTCACTTCTGGCGCTTCTGTCGCCCAAAGAATCTTCCATTCATTTAATCGCTCTTTTGCCTCTTCATGCTTATCTACATAATGTGTAATAATCCATAATACTTTTTCTTTTTGATCATAAACAAACACATCATCAAATAATAAAAAGAATATATCAGGTATATTAATGTCATCTTCCGCAAGGGAAGGGAGTTTTTCAATATAACGGATGCAATCATAACTAAAGTAACCAATTGCACCACCTTGAAATGGAGGGTATTCCGGATTATAGTCCGTTTTCCATCGCTCCATATATTCCTGCATTAAATCTAATGGGTTTCCTTGTTTTATTGTTTCCTTACCACTTTCGCTTATATGTAACGTTTCACCCTTCCCTCGGATTACCGCTACTGGGTTCAACCCCACAATGTTATAACGACCGCCACGTCCACTCTCTAACAAAATATGTTGCGGTTTATCCTTAGAAAGAAATTTATATTGCTTAAAGAAATCTAACTGATATGGAATAGAAAGCGCTAAAGATTTTCTTCGTTGCATATCAACACCCCGTCTTCTTTTATCCCACCCTCTTAGATTAACCACCTCAAACTACATTCGTTATGTATATAAAGTGGTTATACTCGAAGGCTAGTGAAAATAAATTAATTATACTACCTCTTATTTTACATGAAGTTTTCTAGTCATTCACTCTTTTCCTATTTCCAATCCAAAAAGAAAAAGCATCCTTTTTCAAGGATGCTTTTTCAATCACATATAATTAAGATTCAAATTGATAAAGTGGTGTACTTAAATAACGTTCACCGTTACTTGGGATAATAACAAGTACCTTTTTCCCTTTACCTAATTTTTTCGCAATTTCTGTTGCTGCATAAATAACTGCTCCAGAAGAGATACCCACTAAAATACCTTCCTCTTTAGCCACTCTTCTTGCATATTCAAATGCTTGTTCTGTTTTTACTTGAACAATTTCATCATATACTTCTACATCCAATGTCTCTGGGATGAATCCCGCCCCAATTCCTTGGATTTTATGTGGACCCGGTTTCCCACCAGATAACACTGGTGAATCCGCAGGTTCTACTGCATAAATTTTAATATCTTTATACGCTTCCTTCAGTACTTCACCAGCACCAGTAATCGTTCCACCTGTACCAATACCTGCAATAAACGCATCTAATTGGTCACCCATTTGTTCAACAATTTCTGGCCCTGTTGTTAAACGATGAATTTCTGGATTCGATTGATTTTTGAACTGTTGCGGTATAAAGTAGCCGTGTTCTTTTGCTAATTCAGTCGCTTGACGAATTGCTCCACCCATTCCTTCAGGCCCTGGAGTCAATACTAATTCAGCACCGTAAGCACGTAATAAATTACGACGCTCAATACTCATTGTTTCTGGCATTACTAAAATTGCCTTATATCCTTTAGCAGCCGCTACCATCGCTAAACCAATTCCCGTGTTACCACTTGTTGGCTCAATAATTGTATCGCCTTCTTTTAATAATCCTTTTTTTTCAGCATCTTCAATCATAGCTAATGCAATACGATCTTTAACGCTGCTCCCTGGATTCATAAATTCTAATTTTAAATATATATCTGCGCTGTCTGATTCTACGATGCGGTTCAACTTAACGATCGGCGTTTTCCCGATTAATTCTGAAACTGATTGTGCCACTCGCATTCCTGTCACTCCTAACACCGAGTATTTTTATTGGTTTTATCTATATTTAGATTTTGTCAGAAAATTCCCTGTTTGTCAATCTATTTAGAGGATGGATTCCCTCTCTCCCCTTATTACAAACTCTCAATTAAATTTGTAATATCTTCTTTAGAGAACTTGTATCGCTCATTACAGAAATGACAATGAACTTCTGTCTCTTCTTCTTCTTCACGAACTTGCTCTAACTCTGTTTTACCTAAACTAATTAACACACTCTCAATACGTTCACGTGAGCATGTGCAATTAAATTGAACATCCATCACTTCTAATACTTTTACCTTATCTTCTCCAAGAACTGTATACAGTAACTCCTCTGGAGAAAGCCCTTGTTCGATCAATGTTGATACAGGAGGAATCTTCTGTAAACGATCTTCAATGAACGAAATTGTTTCTTCCTGTGCACCTGGCATAATTTGAAGGATAAATCCACCTGCCGCTAATACGCTGTCATCTCCATTTACAAGTACGCCGACTCCTACAGAAGAAGGTGTTTGCTCAGAAACTGCAAAATAATACGTGAAGTCTTCCCCTAATTCTCCTGAAACAATTGGAGATTGACCAATAAACGGCTCACGCATACCAATATCTTTAATTACTGTTACAAATCCTTCAGTACCTACCGCTTGATATACACGTAATTTCCCTTGTTCCGTTCCTTCAAAGTCAACATGTGGATTCGTTACATAACCACGTACATCCCCATTTGCATGAGCATCTACTAAGATGGGACCAATCGGGCCATTACCTTCTACCTTAATCGTTAACTTTTGGTCACCTTTTAACATTGCGCCCATCATTGTACCTGCAGTTAAAGAACGACCAAGTGCCGCTGAAGCTGTTCTCCATGTATCATGACGTCTTTGCGCCTCACTTACTGTATTTGTAGTACGCACACTATATGCACGCACTTCTCCATCAAACGCTAACGCTTTTACTAAATAATCTTTCATACTTATTTATTCACCTTTCTCATGCTGTAAATTTGCATTACGCTCATATAACATATACAAACCTTTTAATGTTAAGAATGGATCTACAACATCAATTACATTCGATTCTTCTGAAATTAATTTCGCCAATCCACCTGTTGCAATAACTTTCGGTTCTTGTTTAGCTTCCTCTTTCATACGCTTAACAATACCTTCCACTTGTCCAACATAACCATAAAGAATACCAGATTGCATCGCACTTACCGTATTCTTTCCAACAACACTGCTTGGTTTTGTAATTTCAATACGAGGAAGTTTTGCCGCTCTACTATATAAAGCCTCTGCTGAAATCATAATTCCTGGCGTAATAACTCCACCCATATAATGCTTTTCTTCGTTAATATAACAATATGTAGTAGCCGTACCGAAATCGACAATAATAAGCGGACTTCCATATAAGTGGATTCCTGCTACTGCATTTACAATTCGGTCCGCGCCTACTTCACGTGGATTTTCATATTTAATATTTAGCCCTGTTTTTATTCCAGGACCTACTACAAGCGGTTTAATTTTAAAATACTTTTCACACATGCGCTCTAAAGCAAACATAATTGGTGGTACGACTGAAGACACGATAATACCTTTCACATCTTCAAACGAAAGACCTTCATGCTCAAGCAACTGCTTTACAAGCATTCCATATTCATCTTCTGTCTTATGGCGATCTGTTTCCATGCGCCAATGTTGACGAAGTTCCCCCTCTTCAAACACGCCTAGTACAGCATTTGTGTTCCCTACATCCAATACAAAAATCATATTCTCACCACTTATCTTATTTAATCTATATTTGTGCAGTATGTATAAAACTTATAAAAACATCATATCACACATACTTATATAATCAGCTTTTCTATCCTCATCATTTTACAAAAAGATTACGCTCTATTTCAATTTTTAATACCCAATTTATTTAAATTCTTTTTCTACTTCATTTCGTTCCACAAATAAAAAAAGGAGTGACCATCGTCACTCCTTCATCTCTTACTTATCTTCTGATTCTTCATCGTCCTTCTTCATATTGATGTTTACTTTCACATCATCTGAAGATGTTGGACGCTCTGGCAATCTGCCGTAATCATATAAATGATTGATTTGCTCTGCATCTAACGTTTCTACTTCAAGTAACGTTTTCGCAATAATATCTAGCTTATCACGTTTTTCAGTAAGAATTTGGTGCGCGCGAGCATAACATTCTTTTATAATAGTTTGCATTTCCACATCGATTTCATGTGCAATTGCATCACTGTAGTTTTGTTCTGAATGGAAGTCTCTTCCTAAGAACACTTGACCACCTTGTGAGCTACCGAATTGCATCGGTCCAAGCTTATCACTCATACCGAATTCCGTAACCATACGTCTTGCAATACCAGTCGCACGTTGGAAGTCGTTGTGAGCACCTGTGCTTGCTTCACCAAACACAATCTCTTCAGCTACTCGACCACCAAGTAAACCAGTGATTTTATCAAGTAACTCTGGTTTTGTCATGAAGTAACGATCTTCTTTCGGAAGCATTACTGCATATCCACCAGCTTGACCACGAGGGACAATTGTTACTTTATGAACGATATCTGCTTCATCAAGGACAACACCAATTACAGTATGGCCCGCTTCATGGAATGCAACGATATTACGTTCTTTTTCAGAGATAACACGACTTTTCTTAGCAGGACCTGCAATAACACGATCCGTTGCTTCATCAATGTCACTCATATCAATTTTCTTCTTATCTTGACGCGCAGCTACTAAAGCAGCTTCGTTTAATAAGTTTTCAAGATCAGCACCAGAGAACCCTGGTGTACGAGTTGCAATTGCTCTTAAGTTGATATGATCATCAAGCGGTTTATTACGAGCATGTACTTTCAGTACAGCTTCACGGCCATTTACATCTGGACGATCTACTGTAATTTGACGGTCAAAACGACCTGGACGTAATAACGCTGGATCAAGAATATCAGGACGGTTTGTTGCAGCAATGATAATAATACCTTCGTTTGCACCGAATCCATCCATTTCAACAAGTAATTGGTTCAACGTTTGCTCACGCTCATCATGGCCACCACCAAGACCTGCGCCACGTTGACGTCCTACTGCATCAATTTCATCAATGAAAATGATACAAGGAGCATTTTTCTTTGCATTTTCGAATAAATCACGTACACGTGATGCACCGACACCAACGAACATCTCTACGAAATCAGAACCACTGATAGAGAAGAATGGAACGCCAGCCTCACCTGCAACGGCACGCGCTAGTAAAGTTTTACCTGTACCTGGAGGTCCTACTAATAGAACACCCTTCGGAATACGGGCACCAACTTCAGCGAACTTACGAGGATCTTTCAAGAATTCAACTACCTCAACAAGCTCTTGTTTCTCTTCATCCGCTCCAGCAACATCTCTGAAACGAACTTTTTTCTTTTCGTCATTATATAACTTCGCCTTACTTTTCCCGAAGTTCATAACACGGCTACCGCCGCCCTGAGCCTGGTTTAATAAGAAGAAGAATAAAATGAAGATAATGACAAACGGAATGATAGAAGTAAAGAACGTTACCCAAGCACTTGTTTCTTCTGCTGGTTGATACTTAACTTCAGCACCTTGCGCTTTGTCATTAATTTTCTTTTGTAATTCCTCAGTATTTGGTGCATAAGTAACAAATTGTTCTCCTTGGCTAGAGTTGTTAAATTGTCCTTTTACCTCAAATACACCATTTTTCGGTTGAAGTTGCACATTACGCACTTCACCTTTTTCTAGTTTAGTAATGAATTTATCGTAGCTAACTGATGTCGTTTTTTGCGTCGAACCATTAAAATAGCTCACGATTCCAATTACTACTAGGAATATCAGTAAATAAAAGATGGTATTACGGAAGATACGATTCATTCCTAACCTCCTCTCACGGCATAAACACTATTGTAAATCGTAACATAGAAAAACTTTCCTATACAATTGTAACGCCTGTATTTAATTAATTTGAGTAAACGCTTGGTTTTAATACTCCTACATAAGGAAGATTACGGTACTGCTCTTTATAATCTAATCCATATCCTACAACAAATTCATGCGGAACAGTAAATCCAACATAATCCGCTTTCAAATCTACCTTGCGGCCTGTCGGCTTATCTAATAACGTAACAATTTTTACAGACTTCGCTTTACGATATTTAAATAGGTCTACTAAGTAACTTAGCGTAAGACCGCTATCAATAATATCTTCAACGATTAAAATATCGCGACCTTCTACAGAAGTATCAAGGTCTTTTAAAATTTTCACTTCGCCTGTTGAAACGGTAGAGTGACCATAACTAGATACAGCCATAAAGTCCATTTCAAGATATGTATCTGTTCTCTTTAATAAATCTGCCATGAATGGCATCGCGCCCTTTAATACACCAATCGCAAGAGGTACTGTGTTTTTATAATCCTCTGCAATAATTGCGCCTAATTCGAGCACCTTTTCTTGTATTTGTTCTTCAGAAATTAATACTTTTTCGATATCTTGATTCATCATTTCATTATCCTCCCGGAAGACTCCTTGCTTTTGTAGTGAATAATCATATATTTATCCTTCTTTGCCGTCTCTTTCGAGATAGCAAATGCAGATCGCTTCAACAAGGGTACCCAAATAATATTCCCACTTGCATCACAAACGACCGGCCATTCTTCTCTTTTTTCTCTTGGTACTTTCGCTTCGATAAAGATAGCTTTTATCTTTTTTGTGCCATTCATACCTTGTATTGACATGCGATCTCCATTTTCTCTAGAACGAATACGAAGTGGATATGATATATCATTATACTTAGCAACAAATACTGTTTCATTCATGTTACTTGGTATGTCTTCGCTCACCTCTGTTACAAGCTTATCCCCGTTCGATAGCGTAATTGTCCCGGGCACTGATAAATCTTGTAAAAAAGGAGAAACAATTCCTTGTTTAAATCCAAAGCTGCACTCTTCGTATGCGCGAACAATTTTTAAATCACCTGGAAAATCAAGTGAACCCGAAGGTTGTGTCCGCTTAAAAAACTCAATCACTTTGTCAATATGTACAGAGGAAAGAGAAGATGGAATCTTATATTCATAAAGATAGTTTAATATTAGTTGAATCCCTCTTCTTTGTAAAGACATAGACATGGATTCAAAGGCAGGAATTGATAAGCTAATTTGTTTATCACTTTTTTTTGTAATTACTTTATTCATTTTCTCAAAAGCTAATTCCTGCAAATACGCCTCATCCTCTTGCATTTGCATGCTAAATTTTTGGAATTTCTCATGTACTTGTGAATTTTCTTCTTTCAAATGAGGAAGAACATATTTACGTAATCGATTCCTTGTATATACTTCCTTTTTATTACTTGGATCTATACGGGGAATTATTTTTAGCTTATTACAGTAATCAACAATCTCTTCCTTCGTTACTCCAAGTAACGGCCTAATTAAATATCCATTATGAAAAGGACGCTTCACTGCAATTCCTGCATATCCTTTCGGAGTACTCCCTCGTACAAGGCGCATTAAAATCGTCTCTACTTGATCATCACCATGATGTCCAAGAGCTACATATCTCGCATCATATTTCTTCATTATTCTTTCCAAAAATGCATATCTGCATTCTCTAGCAGCAACCTGTGCATTCATTCCGTGTTGCTGTTGATATTGCGACACATTAATCCTTATCGTTTCGCAAATAACTCCCAGCCCTTTACAAAGGTCCTGCACAAACTGTAGGTCCCCATGAGATTCATCACCTCTAAACATATGATCCACATGTGCCACTACAATTTTAAACTGTTTTGCTGCTCTTTTTTCTAACAAATAATATAGAAGAGCCAAAGAGTCAGGACCACCAGAAACCCCTACAACAATTGTTGAACGTTCCTTTAATACATCATGCTGCTTTACAAAGTCATCTACCTTTTCAACAAATGTATCTTTCAACTTCGTAATCACCTTTCATTAAACAAGAACAGCAACGTTAGTTACCTTGTTTATAATGGTACAACTTTTACAAACATTGTGCAAAAAAAAGATATACAAAAATTACATTTTTATCTTACATCATCCGTACATATTCACAAAAATAATAACATTATCTTTTAAAGCAAAAAAACCTAGGCATTTACCTAGGTTTTTAGAATAAAACAGCGATAGGGAAACATCACTCTTAATCTTTATCCCGCATTAACGTGTAGTAAGACCCCCACCTCAAAATTCAGCGAAAGCAAAGAAGTTAGTTAGGGGGAATCAACTGCCCGTAAAAGCCCGATTGGTGCGGGCTGATAATCAGCGGGGGATGAAGCCCCCACTTATTAAAGTTTCACTTTATTGCGCCTGCATTCCTACAATTGGAATTGTAGCCCACTTCGGCATATTTTTCTTCACTTTCGCCACAACAATAGTCATATCGTCATTTATATAACCATCACCAGAGCGAATCACTTCTTCCATAATGATATCAGCAATTTCTTGCGGATCTTCGGTTTGTAACTCTTTAATTTTCCGCTTCATCCATAGTTCATGATTCTCCACATGTTGTGCTCCCTCAAAAATTCCATCGCTCATCATAATAAGAATATCGCCCGTTTTTAATTGTTCACCCACTACATCAACTTCAACATCCTCAATAATTCCCATTGGCAAATTACTTGCCTCAATTTTCAAAATATTATTTGCACGTTTAACAAAACTCGGCGTCGAGCCAATCTTTAAAAATTTCGCACTTGCATCTCGCAAATCTACCATAGCTAAATCTAACGTCGTAAACATCTCTTCTGTTGTTCTTAAAGAAAGAATAGAATTGATAGACTTAATCGCGATTTCCTCATCAATGCCTGATTGAAGTATTTTTTGTAATAATTTTACCGTTTCTTTACTCTCCATATGAGCTCTTTGCCCATTACCCATACCATCACTAATTGCAAGCGCATATTTACCAACACTTAAATCCATCATCGCATAAGAATCACCTGAAACAAACCCACCGCCTTTTGCAGCTGTGGCCAACCCTGTATCAAGAGAATACGTTTTTGCTGAGCCAAATGATATTAAGCTGTGGCCGTTCGGATAAGAAGATTTCTCTTCATGTTTAACAACAATATTTTCCTTTAGAATATCAGAAAGCATCGGCGCAACTAGCTTTTCACACTCTCCATGTTCATTAGATGCAACTGGAATCAACATTTCAATATCAATACTTCCTCTATCTAAACAATAAATATCAACATGCTCTACTTCTACACCAAAATCACGAAACGCTTGCAGAATCTGTTCTTCCTGCACTTGATGATTTTCTCGCTCTCTTTGTATCTCCTTAGCAAAATCCTCCATAACTTTTGATACACCTAATAGTTGCTCCGCTACTATTCTACGATTTTCTTTCATTTGTTTTCGTAATTTTTGCCCCTCATAGAAGTGATCTAATTCACCCGCTACTAAATCCGTCACTTTCTTCCCTCTCACACAATGCTTGTCCCACTCACGAACTAACTTGCGATTATGTTGCAACGTCCCCTCTTCCGTTTCACTCATTATTTGTTTCATATAATCGTACGTTTTGTCGAAATTAACTACCCAGCATTGGTCCTTTTTAAAGCATGTTTGACATGTTTTTGCAGTAATTGTGCTTAAGAATAAATCTGCTTCTGTCTCTTTATCTTCTTCCTCCACATATCCATATACAGAAAAGCTATTAGATAAAGCAGCAAATACATTGGCAAATTGATTGATTTTATTTGCTGTAACATCACGCATCCTTCTTAAATACTGTTGTTGATCTTGTGAATGTTCCTGTGTGCCTGGCATAAATTTAGCAATACGATCCATAACAAGTTTCGGTGTTAATAAGAAGAAAGCAATTGCTACACCAGATTCAATTAAAGTTGTCACAATGTTTGTTTGCTTGTCTACATATAGCGTAATCAAGCTTGTCCCAATTAATAAACCTAAACTAACACCTAAACGCTTCCCTTCTTTTAACAAACCACCAAGCAACCCAGAAAAAGCAAGCAGACTAAGTTGAGACAAACTGGAGACATTTGCTAAACTTAATATTAATCCAGTGACGACCCCCACTGTAGATCCTGTAGCAGCCCCCGCGATAAATGCAAACACGAGCACTAAGTACCTAGTAAAAATATGTTGAATAGACGCGTCATATACAAACCAATCTGTTGTACCTGTTAAAACAGATGCTAGTAATATAATTAAACAAACAATTTCTTCTGTCTCTAGCGCTTGTTGTTTACCCTTTCTTTCTACTAAAAGCGGAACACTTTGTAAAAATATCATAGTTAATACGAAGCTAAGCCCTGCCTCAATCGTACTAACGAGTAAATCGTACATGGTGACAGTTTGTTGCGCAAAATATACAACAACTAAATGTGCGGTTAATGCGGAGATAAATACTTGGAACGGAACAAGTCCAACAGTTTTACGTGTAAACCGACTAAAGAAGATATTATAAATGAAGAAAGTAAAAATAGATGCAAAGGTAAAGAATAAATTATCTATCGAAACTGAAAGTGCGCCCCCCATCAGAGCCAAGAACGCGAGCGGCATTTTATCCCGCTTCATAACATAAACAGCAGCAAAAAACGGCAGTGCAAACGGTAAAATGTTTGTTAATATATATGCTCGTCCCAAAAGAAAACCAATAACAACAATAATAAATCCCCATCTAAAGAAAACTTGCTCAAACTTCATTCGCAACTTACTCGTCCACTTTACTGCTCCAAGCTGACTCTCATTCATTGCCAATGCACTTGTATTCATAGTATTCCTTCCTGCTTTAGGCATATTTTTAACACCACCTGCATAGTTTAATTACTGTCATTATAAAAGATGATTATTGGGATTTTTGTCAAAACAACAGTTTTCACTTTTATAATCGTTCGACTTTTTATTCGAAATAACTCTACATATATACACGGTATGTAATTTATTCTTAGCAATTTAATAGAACATTCAGAAAATATAGGGTGATTTTGTAGAAGTGTTGTATGTCTTAATTTATTTAACAAAAAAAGATCATGCAAATTTGCATGATCTTTTTAGATGACCCGTACGGGATTCGAACCCGTGTTACCGCCGTGAAAGGGCGGTGTCTTAACCACTTGACCAACGGGCCGTTAAATTAAATATAGCGGCGGAGGGGATCGAACCCCCGACCTCACGGGTATGAACCGTACGCTCTAGCCAGCTGAGCTACACCGCCATGTCGTCTTATTTAACGGACAATTAGTATCTTACCTCAGATATAATTTAAAGTCAACACATCTCGAAAACTTTTTTAAAAATATATTTTCACATATAAAAAAGTACCCCGAGCAATCGCCCTGGGCACCTCTCTATATACTAAGAATTAAACGTTCTGATTATCCGCGACGTGCGCCACGGCCACCACGTTTAGATTCTGTGTTACGCTTTAAAGAAGTTAAACGATCTTCGCTATCCTTTAAGAAACGTGCCATCTTTTGCTCGAATGTTTCTTTTGGTGCTCGTTCGTTACCGCCGCCACGGTTATCTCTGTTGAAAGAACGATTACGTTGTGGACGTCCAGAACGTTGTTGATCGCCACCGCGTTGGTATTCACCACGTGGACGATCTCCTTCTGTTTTTTCACGCTCTTTCGCTTTTTTAATAGATAGACCGATCTTACCATCTTTTTCAACGTTAATAACTTTTACTTCTACTTGGTCGCCTACTTTTAAGTGATCGTTAATATCTTTCACATAATTATCAGCAACTTCACTAATATGAACCAGACCCGTTAAGCCTTCTGGCAGCTCCACAAAAGCCCCAAAATTTGTAATACCTGTTACTTTACCCTGTAACTTGCTGCCTACCTCGATTGACATAAAAAAAATGCTCCTCCTTAGTGGTTAAAAAGTCAAATTTTACTTTATTATATATAATCCTAAAATATAGTGTCAATAAGACATACTCTACTTAGAAACAGGAAAAATTATCTCCCCTTTTCCAGAGAAGAAATAATCCCTTCTAGCAATCTTTAATACGTACTCTTCATCATTTAACTTTTGAACTTCGTCTTTTAGACTTTTTTCTTTATTCGTTAATGAATCCAGTTCTTTTTTCATGTCCTTAACTTTTGCTTCTTTTGCTCTAATGGAACTGTTTTGTTGATAAAACGTTACACTAATACTCGCAATAATTGTAAAAGCAAAGACAAGAAAAACCGCTAAACGGCGATAAAGTCGCTTCCTGTTCTCATCCGTTTGTATTATATGCTTTTTAACAGGATTTGGACTCTGTTTTTCGATTGTTCTTTGTCTCAGTTCCCTCATTTTCGAGGTCCCCCTAACTTCTTTTTTATACGCTCCCATAATTGGAAGATGTGTCCCTTCAATTTTGCTATATATTGCAGGAACCCTACATGTTTCATTATAAAAAGTTTAACACGATTAGGGAGAAGTTTCCATATGAGCGAAGCAATAAATCGAACAGGCCAGAAAAAAACTTTCCATATGAAAAGTAATATCCAAATCACCATTTTCCATAACACATGTCCAATTGAAAGCAGTATACGAAATAAGAATAATATAAATGCAATAAATAGCTGCGCTATAATAATAACAGGTTTTATCATGAGTAGCTTTATAATTTGAACAAAAAAATGTGTTGTTTGCATAAAAATATAGATGAGAAAATTTAACAGTTTCATGTATAGTGCTTTCAATAAGCTTTGATACGCCGCAAAACCACATAATAATGCCAAAAATACATATATACGTAATTCAGCTTCATTTACGAGCAGCAATACATAAAAAACGAATAATGCTTGGACAATCCAAAATAGTATATCATGTATAAATACAAGCCAACGTTTGCGTTCCTGACGCTTTAAAAATCGTTGGTATGTATCTAAAGATGCCCCAATCCAAGCACCCATTCCAATCATTGAGAGCATCGTATACAACTGAATTGTTAGACTCATTTAAACAACTTACTAAAGAAACCTTTAGTTTTCTCCCCTTGATTCTCATCAATATACAGCATCTCATGAACTTTCCCTTTAATCGATACAACACCTTTTTCTACATCTAAATTCTTCATTTGCAAATTTTGACCACGAATTGTTAAAAAGCCCATTACGGTCTCAAGTAAAAACTCTTCGCTATCAAAACTCTCTACCTGCTTTACACCGGTAATATCAATTACACGCCTGCCACGCATAATAATATCATGCTCTACAGAAACATTTTGTTGATTAGAAGACATAGGTGAGTAACCATTATTCACGTAAATCCCCCCATACATTTATACTAGCTAATAGTAATGTATGAAGGAATAATTGATTTTAGAACAAGCCTTCTTCAGCCTTTACTTTTTCTTCACGAACTAAGCTATACATATTTGCTGCATCTTCTTTTTTTGTCGTTTCTTTCAATTCGTTTATTTTTACAGTTACTATTTTTTGCCCAAAACGAATTGTTAATTCATCAGCTACTTTCACATCTGAACTCGCTTTTGCCACTTGACCATTAATTGATATTCTTCCTTGATCAGCTACTTCTTTCGCTAATGTTCTTCTTTTAATTAAACGTGATACTTTTAAAAACTTATCTAGACGCATATGAAATCCCCCTATTAACGCTCTGTTTGTTTTGCCTCTTCCCATAAAACATCTAACTGCTCTAATGATAAATCTTGCATTTCTTTATTCATTTCAGCTACCTTTGCTTCCATGTATAAGAAACGACCAACGAATTTCTCATTAGTTGAACGTAACGCCTCTTCTGGATCTATTTTATAATGACGAGCTATATTAACAAACGCAAATAGTAAATCGCCAAATTCACCTAACATCTTCGCCTCATCCATGTTTATAACTTCTTGTTGGAACTCTTGCCATTCTTCTAAGGCTTTCTCTATCATCGGTTGTACATCAACCCAATCGAAACCAACCTTACCAGCTTTTTTCTGAATTTCATAAGCACGTAGTAACTGTGGTAAGCTCTTTGGAACTCCATTTAAAACAGATTCTTTCACGAATCCTTTTTCTTGTTTTTTAATTTCTTCCCAATTAGCAATTACTTCATCGGCATTATTTACATCCGTATTCCCAAATACATGCGGATGGCGACGAACCATTTTCTCAGATAAAGTTCGAATAATATCATCTATAGAGAACCAACCTTCGTCCTCTCCGATTTGGGCATGTAACATAACCTGTAATAATATATCACCCAGTTCTTCTACTAAGTGATCATCATCCTCTTCATCAATTGCTTCCAACACTTCATAAGCTTCCTCAATTAAATACTTCTTTAAAGATTGATGTGTTTGCTTTTTATCCCACGGACAACCATTCGGTCCACGAAGGTCTGCAATAATTTCTCTAAGCACATCAAACTGTTGATACAAGGACGCACGTTCCTGAACTGGTGGTACGTACACACTCGTTAAATTATTCAACTCGGTTTCATGATCTAACATGTACAATGGTACCTTTTTAACTTGTTCAAATGAAGTCCCTGCAGCTGTTACGATATACACTTCGTAATCATCTGGTAGCATCTCCATTAATGTTAATTTCACATCTGATGCAACGAATGCGTCATAAACTTGGCAAAAGATTAAATGTTGACGTAATTCTAATTGTCCTCTTTCAAATGATGTGGCGTCAATTAATTGGAATCCTTCAATCGGATCAATCTTTAGACTTGCAAACATCGGATCAAGGAAACTTTGTCCACCTTCAATTCGCACCTCAACATTCGCTGCTTCACCTTTTTCCAACAGTAGCTGAACCGTTCTTTCCGCTACAAGCGGGTGTCCTGGAACGGCATAGATGATTTCTGTGCCTTCAGCTTGTTCTAGCAATGTATTCGCAATTGTTTCATATACAATTTCAAATGTATCATGTGCTTCATATATATTGTCAAAGGCTGTATATTGTATACCTTCTTTCTCCAACTCTTCTATAACGGGATGTTCCTTCGTTCTAACAAACATATGATCTGCTTCTTTTATTTTCCGATATACACCCATCGTTAACTGATCTAACTCACCAGCACCTAATCCTAAAATAGTAATGATTCCACTCACAACCTGCCACCTCTATCCACTCTTCTTCAATGAACCTTCTTTTTTCTCTTTTTTCATAACGGTTCCTATTTCCGCTTTTGTAAATACACGTAATTTTAAAATTAAAAACACATATGTTAATCCACCGATAGCTACACCTAACAACGCCTCAAGTGTCGCAATTCCTCTATGTTCCGTATCAATTACTAATCCAGACATTTTCAATACACGCATAAACATTATTAATACAAATCCCATACCGATACCACTAATAACTACACCTAACATATTCCGTTTATCGATAAGCGACTCTGATACAGCTCGCATAAGTAATGCACTATTTAGCAAAGAAATTACAATTAACGCAACTAGTGTTGCAATTGCAGCTCCCTTCACACCAAAATACGGCATTAACATATAGTTTAAAGCTAACTTTAAACAACCTCCAAATATAACGAATATCGCTGGTTTTAATATTTGTCCTAACCCTTGCAAAATAGAAGCAGTTGTAATCGACAATGAACTAAATAAAATAGATAAAGATAAAATGGATAAAACATCTGACCCATTATTATTTTCAAACAACATAATATTCGTAGGCTGAATAATACAAGTTAATCCAATGGCCGCTGCAAATCCGATAACAAATGTTATTTTCATTGCTAACTTTACCTTTTCTCGAATAAAGGTAAGATCTCCTCTTTCCTTCGCCGCTGTAATAATTGGAATAAGTGACAACGAGAAAGAAGTTGTCACAACAGTACCTAATTGCATAAGTGGGATACTTCTGTCATACACACCTTTTAATACCTTTGCACTTTCAGCTTGCTCTCCTGCCCCAATAAGTAAAGAATAGAAGGAAACAGAATCGGCCATTTGTATAAAAATAAGCACTAAGTTACTAACACAAATCGCCAGTCCTTGCCAAAACAGGATCTTAATAATCCTCTTTTTCCCTCTAATTCTCTTTACACTTTTAAAGAATATGGAACGAAAGTCATGACGCATATAAAGTACAAGTACGATAATCCCAATCAATCCGCCTGCGATTGAGCCTAACATAGCACCTGCACCGACTGTATATAAATCAAATCCGTGAGCAATGAGGAATAGAGATAAAAATACAATAATAGAAACGCGAATTGTTTGTTCTATCACTTGCGAAACAGCTGTTGGCACCATATTATTAAACCCCTGAAAATACCCTCTTGCTACAGATAAAAACGGCATCAATATGAATGAAAAGGAAATAACACGTAATAGCTTATCTAAGTGTATATCGCCCATGGCTGTTGCAATTGCTTCGGCACCAAAGAACAATGTAAAAAAGCCTATGAAACCAATCCCTAATAAAAACCAAAAAGATACACAAATAATTTCTTCTGCTTCTTGTTTTTTCCCTCGCTCTAATCGTTCCGCAACCATTTTTGAAATTATAATGGGGAACCCATAAGTAGCTAAAATTAAACAAAATCCATAAAACGGATAAATTTGTTGGTAAATATAAAAACCAATATCACCCGCTATATTTTGATATGGAATACGGTAAAAAGCGCTTAATACCTTTGTAACAAAACTTGCGATTGTTAATATAATAGCCCCACGCCAAAAGGCTTGATACTTCCTCGATTCCATACAAGAAAACTCCTTTTTCTATTCTCACCCCTCGTATTATATCATAAAGAAAAGGACAAGCTTCCTTGCTTACACGAGTAATAATACGTTCACGCAACGATAGAAATGTTCAACGAAAAAAGGTAGCAAAGCGCTACCTTCATTCAATATACATATATCTCCAAATATTTGATTTCTCAAGAAGAAATATCATAATTAGGAAAGATTGCTACTTCTAAAATTCGATATAGCCTTACTGCTCCATTTGTTTCGCTAAAAAGCTTGCAGCTGTATTTACTGACTTATGCTCTACTTCACTTATAATAGCCTCTTTAGAGAAGATAACAACAGCTCCAATTGGATCCCCATTCGCAACAATCGGGCCAATTGTATAGGAACTCACTTTTTCTGTTACTCCATCAATAATTGAAATTTCGCTTTCATCTGTCATAATTACAGACTTACGCTCTTCCATTGTCTTCTCAATTAAATCGCCAACGCTTTTATTTAAGTATTCTTTTTTAGATACGCCTGCTACTGCGATAATAGAATCACGATCGCATACAAGCACATTATGTCCTAAGCTATCGTATAAAGCTTCCGTATATTCCTTTGCGAAATTACCTAGTTCACTAATTGGAGAATATTTTTTCAAAATCACTTCTCCATCGCGATCAACAAATATTTCTAGTGGGTCTCCTTCTCGAATACGTAAAGTTCTACGAATTTCCTTCGGGATTACTACCCTACCTAAATCATCAATTCGACGTACGATTCCAGTTGCTTTCATTCTAATGCTGCCTCACTTTCTACTGATGATCAAAGTGGTGAATTTACCTGTTCATGTAAAAATCACCAACTGTTAGACATAGTATTTTACACATTAGTTCTTCTATGCACGTCGAATTGTATTTTTTATCTTATATTAGGCATTTATTACTTCTTTTTTTACATCTGGTAAGCCTTTTAATAAATTTTCAGCAATTGTTAACCATTTTGATGTCTCTAAACCATTCGTTTTCATAACAATCTTCAATTGTGATCCTTCCATTCCAAGACCGATCATACGACCGAAGCTATTTCCAAGCATGAATAATTTTCCACCATCAATATTTTGGCTTGCTTGTTCTGAGAACAAGATTGTTACTTCAAATTTATTTTGCTTAATTAATTCAATTTGTTCTTTCATTGCTAATACTTTAATATTTGCAATTTGTAATAAATAACCAACTTCTTGCGGGTAATCACCAAATCTATCTATCATCTCTTCCTGCAACTCTTCAATATCCTCAATTGCAGAAACACCTCTAAATTGTTTATACATCATAATTTTTTGTTTACTATCTGAAATATAAGCATCTGGTAAATATGCATCTACTTCTAAATCAATTTCAACATTAACTGTATTTTCAACTCCATCTGTTCCTCTACGCTGTTCAATTGCATCTTTTAACATTTGAGAATACAGATCAAATCCGACAGAATCAATAAATCCATGTTGTTCGGCTCCTAACAAGTTACCTGCACCACGAATTGATAAATCTCTCATTGCGATTTTGAAACCAGACCCAAGCTCTGTGAATTCTTTAATCGCTTGCAGACGCTTCTCTGCAACTTCCGATAACACTTTATCACGTTTGTATGCAAAGTAGGCATATGCAACACGATTAGAACGCCCAACACGCCCACGAAGCTGATACAACTGTGATAATCCCATACGATCTGCATCAAATACAATTAACGTATTTACATTCGGAATATCTACACCCGTCTCAATAATTGTTGTACTTACAAGAACATCATGCTGCCCTTCTAAAAACGATAGCATAACAGACTCTAATTCACTTTCGTTCATTTTCCCATGTGCATATGTTACACGCGCATCTGGAACTAACATCGAAATTTCATCTGCTTTTCGTTCGATATCCTCCACACGATTATATAAGAAGTAAATTTGCCCACCTCTTGCAAGCTCTCGTTCTATCGCTTCTCGCATTAACGCTGGATTATACTCTACTACATACGTTTGGACTGGGAAACGATTTTCTGGTGGTGTCTCAATAACAGATAAGTCACGCACACCCAACATAGACATATGAAGTGTACGCGGAATCGGGGTTGCCGTTAATGTTAATACGTCAACATTTGCTTTTAATTGTTTAATTTTTTCTTTATGCGTTACACCGAATCTTTGTTCTTCATCAATAATAAGAAGCCCTAAATCTTTATAAGTAACATCTTTAGATAAAATACGATGTGTTCCGATTACAATATCTACCGTACCATCTTTCAAGCCCTTAATTGTTTCATTTTGCTGTTTTCTCGTACGGAATCTACTTAATAATCCTATCTTGATTGGATAATCTTGAAAACGCTCTCGAATTGTTTCATAGTGTTGTTGTGCAAGGATTGTTGTCGGCACTAAAATTGCAACTTGTTTTTCATCCATAATTGCCTTAAATGCCGCACGAATAGCTACTTCCGTCTTTCCATATCCTACATCACCACAAAGAAGCCTATCCATCGGACGTCCGCGTTCCATATCTTTTTTAATCTCTTCAATAGAACGTAATTGATCCTCCGTCTCTTGATATGGGAAAGAAGATTCAAATTCTTGTTGTTCTGCCGTATCTGGTGTATATGCATAACCCTTTGAAGCTTCACGCTCAGCATATAGTTTAATTAGGTCATCCGCAATGTCTTGTACAGATTTTTCAACTTTCGTTTTGACCTTCTTCCAATCATTTCCGCCTAATTTATAAACTTTTGGATCCTTACCTTCAGATCCTACATATTTTTGCACTTGGTCAATTTGTTCAATTGGAACGTATAACTTATCATTGCCTTGATATTTAATATTCAAATAATCTTTATGAACGCCATTAATCTCTAATGTCTCGATACCTAAGAATTTACCTATACCATGATTTACATGAACTACATAATCTCCAACTTTTAATTCCGAATAACTTTTAATACGTTCAGCATTAGATAACTTTTGCTTACGTTGTGATTTTTTAACTTTCTTATGGAAAAGCTCTTTTTCAGTAATGACAACAAGCTTTTGCATCGGCATTTCAAATCCTGCATGTAAATCACCTACAGCAATTTGTAACCTTCCAGGCAATAATATATCTGTGCCCTCTACAATATCTGCCTCAATATCATAATCACTTAAAATATGTTGTAGTTTTTTTACACGTTCATCATCTGTGCCGAGCACAACAGTCGTAAAATGCCCTTCGTTCCATCTATCAATTTCAGTTTTCAACAACTGCATCTGTCCATGGAAATCTTGCATTGTTTTACATGTCACATTCACAATGTTTTGCGGATGTGTATGTGCTATATGACGCAAGAATAAAGTTAAATATACAAAACTTCTTTTTTTATTATGAAGAAATTCTTCAAACGAGTGAGAGAAAGATAAATCTTGAATAATTGTTCCTTCACCAAGAAGTGATATATACCATTCCGCCTCTTCTGTTTCAAGATGTGATGCTGTTTCTTGAATACGAGAAATCTCATCCAAAATCACAATACCATCTTCTGGTAAATAATCTATCAGACTAGCAGGTTCATTATAGAAAATAGATAAATATTTAAACATCTGTTCTATACTTTGCCCGTTTTTTAACATCTCAATTTCATGACTTACCGTCTCAAGCACTGTAGTCTTCAATTTATCGTCGGAAAGTTTTTGCATCGTCTTAGTCAAGCCTTCCTCAAGATGCTTAATTCCCGATTTCAATTCTTCCTGTGAAAATAAAAACTCTGTTGCTGGACCAAATCTAACACGTTCTTTTTTATCTTGAGAGCGCTGTTCATCCACATCAAATAATCGAATAGAATCGACTTCTGTGTCGAAAAATTCAATACGAAATGGTAATTCTTCAGTTAATGGATAAATATCTAATATTCCCCCGCGCAAACTGAATTCCCCTGGAGCTTCTACCATCGACTTACGCTCATAACCAATATGATGTAAAGTGTGCAAGAATGTATCTAAATCAATCTCTTGCCCTAGATTGATTTCGATTTGCCTTTGCTTCCACAATTCTTTCATTGGTAAAAATCTGCGTAGTCCTGCAACTGGTGCTACAATAACCCCACTCTCTCCTGCAGCTAAACGATTTAATACTTCAATACGTTGTGCCTTTAATTCTGGGCTTGCAACACCAAGTTCTGATGCTATCAATTCATTCACTGGGTATAGCCATACATCTTTTTCACCAAGTAACGCCACTAAATCTTCATGCACTTTTTGTGCTTGATATAAATTATGCGTCACAATAAGTTGTGATTTTTTTGTTTTTTTATATAAAGCCGCCATTAATAACGAACGAGAAGAGGTTGCCATACCTGATACAAGTTGCTCTTTTAAACCATCTTCTAATCCATTAATAACAGATTGGATCTCTTCATTTTTATAAAATTGCTCTAATAAACCTATCATTTTCAAAACTCCTCTCAACATAAAGAGCAAGCCATTATATTTTATGCAAATATTTCGGAAAAAGAAAACAGAAAAATGCTTTGGACATGCCAAAGCGACAACATTTTATTGCAGAAATTTTTCATATTCATAATACTCAGGATAAGATGCGAGCGTTTCTTGACACGATTCACAAATCGTTTTTATATATATATTTCCATTCTCATGAAAATGAATCATCTCTACTACTTCTTGCTCTGTTAGTTGAAATAAAACGTCGCTATATACTTTTTCTGCAGTAACGGAGCCTACATCACTCCCGCAATGTCTGCAATAATAATACCCTTCCATACTAGCCTCCTAAATATCCAATTACTACTAGTATGGGTAAAAATAAAACAAAATATTCCTAATCATATCCTTAACTATTGAAAGTATTCATGATTTGAAGAAAAGGTTTATTTAACCATTCTTCACATGCATCCGCTGCTTTTTCAATAGAATGATCGACATCCGGAATTTCTTCTGATGTAAAACGTCCCAATACGTAATCTACTACCTTCATTCCATTTTTCGGACGATCAATTCCCATGCGGATACGTTGAAACTCTTGTGTTCCTAAATGTGAAATTGTTGACTTCACACCATTATGTCCACCCGCGCTACCTTTCATACGAAGGCGTAATTTACCTACAGGGATGTCTAAATCATCGTACAGAACAACGAAGTCCTCTACATCAATTTTATAGTAATCCATGAGCGGACGAATACTTTCCCCAGATAAATTCATATATGTAAGTGGCTTTAATAAGATTACTTTTTCTCCATTAACAAATCCTGCACCAAATACTCCTTTAAATTTTTGTTCGTTTAAAGAAATGTTCCAACGCTTTGCAAGTTCATCAATCGCCATAAATCCAATATTATGCCTTGTTAATTCATATTCTCTACCCGGGTTCCCAAGTCCTACTATCAATTTCATTCTTGTACCACTACTTTCTCTTTTCGATACGAAAAGACGTAACCAATCTTGGTTACGTCTCATTCTATCCAATTAATTGAATAATACACTTACAGATTCTTCTTCGTATACACGAATGATTGCTTCTCCGATTAGTGGAGCAACTGAAAGTTCATGTACTTTGTCGATTTTCTTCTCTTCTGGTAATACGATAGAGTTCGTTACAACTAACTCTTTAATATTTGAGTTTTGGATACGCTCAATTGCTGGACCAGATAATACTGGGTGTGTACAGCAAGCATATACTTCAGAAGCACCGTTCTCAACAAGAGCGTTTGCTGCTAATGTAATTGTACCAGCTGTATCAATGATGTCATCAATTAAAATTGCTGTTTTACCTTCGATATTACCGATAATGTTCATTACCTCTGATACGTTCGGACGAGGACGACGCTTATCAATAATAGCGATTGGTGCTTTTAGGCGATCTGCCATTTTTCGAGCACGAGTTACCCCACCGTGGTCAGGTGACACGATTACGATATCTTTAAGACCTTTTGTTTCAAAGTAATCTGAAAGAATCGGTACACCCATTAAGTGGTCGATTGGGATATCAAAGAACCCTTGAATTTGTGGAGCATGTAAATCTAGAGTGATTACACGAGTTGCACCTGCTGTTTCAAGCAAGTTTGCTACAAGTTTCGATGTAATTGGTTCACGAGAACGCGCTTTACGGTCTTGGCGCGCATAACCATAGTAAGGAATAACAATATTAATTGTTTTTGCAGATGCACGCTTTAATGCATCGATCATAATAAGTAATTCCATGATATGTTCGTTTACTGGGAAGCTTGTAGATTGAATAATGAATACATCGCAACCACGGATACTTTCTTCAATGTTAATTTGAACTTCTCCATCACTAAAACGATCAACAGAACATTTTCCTAGTCCTACTCCAATGTGCTTTGCAATTTGCTCAGCAAGTTCCTTATTAGAGTTTAAAGAGAATACTTTCAAATTAGAATTTAGATATTGAGTCGACATCTAGATTAACCCTCCACATTATGATTTTTTCTTATTCAGCAATTGATCAACATAGTCTTCTTTGTTAACTTGACGTGCACGTGCTACTGATAATGCTTTTGATGGAACATTCTCTGTAATTGTAGAGCCCGCTGCCACATAAGCACCATCTTCAACTGTTACTGGCGCAACAAGATTTGAATTGCATCCAATAAATACCCCGTTACCAATCACAGTTTTGAATTTATTCTTGCCATCATAGTTCACCGTAATTGAACCACAACCAAGATTCACGTCTTCTCCAACTTGCGCATCCCCGATATAACTTAAGTGTGAAGCTTTACTTCTATTACCAAAAACAGTTTTTTTGATTTCCACGAAGTTTCCAACGCGCACTTCATCTCCAATAACTGAATCTGGGCGAATGTGTGCAAATGGACCAACCGATACTTCTGTACCAAGTTTACTATCATGTACAGTAGATTGACGAATTGTCGTACGATCTCCAATTTCACTATCGCGAATTACTGTGTGCGGTCCAATTTCACAATCAGAACCAATTACAGTATTACCCTCAATAATTGTTCCTGGATGAAGAACTGTATCACTACCGATAATTGCATCAGCAGAAATATAAGTGTTACTTGGATCAATAATTGTAACACCATTTACCATGTTCTTTCGGTTGATACGGTTTTTCATAATAATTTCCGCTTGCGATAGAGCGACTCTGTCGTTAACACCTAACGTTTCATCGAAGTGCTCTGTTTGATAAGCTGATACGATATGACCTTCATTTTTTAAAATCTCGATAACATCTGGCAGGTAATATTCACCTTGTACGTTATCATTTGAAACTTTAGAAAGTGAAGCGAATAAAGCTTTATTATCAAAACAATACGTACCTGTATTGATTTCTTTAATAGCTAATTCTTTCTCATTTGCATCCTTATGCTCAACAATCTTTTCAACATGACCGTTCTCATTACGAATGATACGACCATATCCAGCAGGTTCTTCTATGTAAGCTGTTAGCACCGTTGCCATTGCCCCTGCCTCTTTATGTTGCTGAAGCAATGCTTCCATCGTTTCAGCAGTTATTAGCGGCGTATCACCACAAATAACTAAAGTTGTTCCTTCTTCATTTGCAAGTACACTTGCAGCTTGATCTACAGCATGTGCTGTACCAAGTTGTTCTGCTTGTAATGCAAACTCACTTACGTTTCCTAGCTGTTCTTGTACCATTTCAGCACCATGTCCTACGACTGTTACAAGTTTCTGCAAGCCTAATTGAGATACTTGATCGACAACATGTTGTACCATAGGTTTTCCACATACAGGATGAAGCACTTTGTATAGCTTAGACTTCATACGTGTGCCTTTACCTGCAGCTAGAATCACTGCAAATCTGTTTGACATATAGACCCTCCATCGCAACCTATTTATCCATTAACGATATTATCCTAAATCAGCATATATTTCAAGAAACACATTTTAACTATTAAATTTTACCATAATTCTTATAAGATGTTTTACTCTTTAGTATCTTTTTTAAGAAATAAGCTATACTATTTAAAATGATTTTGAAAAAATTAGAAGTTTTTTCTCTTCACCTTAATAAATTTCGAATTTTCTGGATGTAATGCAATATAAAACCATAAAAAAACAAACCCCTGTAAATGCTTACAGGGGTTTGCTACAAAATTATAGGGATTTCTTTAAAAAGCCCTTTTCATTCGAATTTTACGAAGCGCCTGCTTCTTCAAACTCAACCTCTTCTAACTCGCCTAAACGGTGATACTCTGTTAAAACCGCATCTTGAATTTTAGAGCGTGTATTAGAATTAATTGGATGTGCAATGTCACGGAACTCTCCATCTGGAGTACGTTTACTTGGCATTGCTACAAATAATCCATTATTACCATCAATTACACGAATATCATGAACAACAAATTCATGGTCTAGAGTAATAGAGGCGATTGCTCTCATGCGGCCTTCTGTGTTTACGCGGCGTAATCTTACGTCAGTCACTTCCATCTTGTGTTCACCACCCTTTTCTAAATAAGCGATATATTTGTATAAATTCCACAAAATTTCTATTTTCCCTTTAATTTTTTAAAAATTTTTAAGATAAAAATTTTTAATGTAATTGAATATAGAGATTAGTAGAGGTTATCGCTTACAAAGAATTACTTAACTAGGGCAATTACTTCGATTTCAACTGAAACATCTTTCGGTAATTTTGCTACTTGTACACAAGAACGAGCTGGCTTATGAGTAGAGAAATAAGAGCCGTATACTTCATTAACAGCATTAAAATCATCCATATCTTTTAAGAATACTGTTGTTTTTACTACTGTATCAAATGAAGCCCCAGCTTCTTCTAATACTGCTTGTAAATTTTGAAATACTTGCTCTGTTTGTACTGTTACGTCTCCTGCTACAAGATCTCCACTTGCAGTTAACGGAATTTGTCCTGAACTGTAAAACATATTATTTACAATAATCCCTTGTGAATATGGTCCAATTGCTTGTGGTGCATTGTTTGTTTGAACAACTTTCATGTTTTTCCACCCTTTTATTATTTATTTTTACTCTTTAAAAATAGTGCACGAAAAGCAGTTTGTCCATCTATTTTATAATTTATAAATAGAATAAAAAAAAAGATAAAGCTATCTGCTTTACCTTTTTACTCAGCCTCTACAAGCCCTTCATCAAATGGTGCCAGTGAATAGTTTCCCTTTTCCACTTGAATCGCTTTTTCCTTCACATCAACTTCTGAAAGACGAATTAATGATACAAAATTATTAATTAATCTTTCTTCAATGTCCGTGGATTCTACTAATACACCAATACCAACAACATTAGCCTTAAACTCTTCTAACATACTCATCATACCTTGAATTGTCCCGCCAGCTTTCATGAAGTCATCAATAATTAAAACATTTGATCCTTCTGGAAGGCTACGCTTTGCTAACGTCATTGTTTGAATTCGCTTAGAAGAACCTGATACATAGTTAATACTAACAGTTGGTCCTTCTGTTACCTTATTATCTTTCCTTGCAATTACTACCGGTACATCTAAGTAATTTGCCACTGCATAAGCTAGTGGAATCCCCTTCGTTGCCACCGTCATAACCGCATCAATTGGTTGTCTAGCAAAAACAGAAGCAAACAAACGACCTGCGCCATTAATATGGCGAGGATTACTTAAAAGATCTGTCATATATAAGTAACCACCAGGCAAAATACGATCTGGATTTTCAAATAAGCTACAAAGCTCACCAATAATTAAATCTGCCTCTTCCTCACTTATATATGGTATATATTTCACTCCTCCTGCTGCTCCTGGTACCGTTTGCAATGTGCCGACCCCTTGTTGTTCAAACGTTTGCTTAATAATAACTAAATCTTCACTAATGGAAGACTTAGCTGATTGATACCTTTCAGCAAAAAAAGTGAGAGAAACTAGCTGACGAGGGTTTTGTAACAAGTAATACGTCATATCGACTAATCTTGTACTTCGTCTAATTTTCATACTCTCACCTCAAATCACGAATATTCTAAACAAATCATAACGTATTATACGTCTTTATTCAAGCGTTTCTCGCTCTCCTAATAAACGTACTGCGTATACTTGTTCACAAAATCCTTTTAATCCGTTATATATACGATGCATTCGCGAATCATGGTGCACAAGACCAAATACGGTTGGACCACTTCCACTCATTAATACGGCATCTGCTCCAAATCGCTTCATCTGTGACTTAATACGTGCAACTTCAGGATGCATCGCAAACGTTACCTCTTCTAAAACATTACCAACAGTATCACAAATCCCTTTGTAGTCCCCAGCATTTATGACATTAACCATTTTATCTACATTTGGATGTGTAACTCGATTTAACTTTAAATTTCCATACACATCAGCAGTAGATACACCAATATGTGGTTTTGCTAAAATAACCCAACAAGAAGGTGGAGTTTTTATATGCTCTATTTGCTCTCCTCTTCCAGTGGCAATTGCTGTCCCACCATATACACAAAACGATACATCTGATCCGATTTCTGCGCCAAGCTCTGCTAACTGATCAATTGTAAGCCCTAAATTCCATAATTTATTAAGGCCACGTAATGTCGCTGCTGCATCACTACTTCCACCTGCTAATCCAGCTGCTACTGGAATCGTTTTTTCAATAGTAATAGATACGCCTTTTTTCACATTAAACTTCTCTTTTAATAATTTCGCTGCTTGATAAGCTAAATTTCTTTGGTCGTCTGGGACATACCGATTATGGGATAAAATTTCAATACGGTCTTCTGCTAATTCCATTAGTTCTAAACGATCCGCTAAATCAATTGTTGTCATAATCATTTTCACTTCATGATATCCGTCTTGTCTTTTTCCCAGTACATCTAACGACAGATTAATCTTTGCTGGTGCTTTCACTAGTAGCTTCAATCTATTCACCCACTCTATGTACTCAATCTTTTATCGTTTATTTTACCATAAATTTATAGTAAGACGATGACACTTCCCTAATTATAACGAAAAGCATTCAGAATGAAACTACTTATGTAAAATGATGGCACCTTTTCGAGTACAAAAAGCCGAGGAATCACTCCTCGGCTACCGTAGCATAGAAAGTATCTTACAACTACTGGTTTTGTTTCATTAATTGCTGTTCTGCAATTTCTATAGCACGTTTCACCATGTTACCAGCATCTTTCGCACGAATTCCGCCCCATCCTTCTTTCTGAACAACATCATAAAAGCCTAGCTCTTTTGCAAGCTCTTCTTTAAATTGATTTGACATGACACCTCTTCGTCTACTCAATGCAGAGTCCCTCCTTATTTTGCTACGGTATAATTAGTATGCAAAATAATATAGCTTTTCATTTGTGGGAATTTATGTAACGATACATGAATTATAAAATCACTTCATTATGAGGTTCACCATAAAATGTTAATTCTACTGTCTCTGTTAAAACATCCGCATAGCTATATGATACACGTTGCAACGCATCTTCTTGCTGATCCAATTGTACAACAAAAACAGAACGGTACGTTTCTGCAAGTACACCTGATTGTTCTACTGTTTTTCTTCTCCCACTATTCGCCTTTAACATCAGTCTCTGTCCAAGATGGTGATCCAATTCGTTTTTAATATCATCTAAACGTTTTGACATATCCCTTGCTACACCTCGCTGTAATTTAGATTGAACACTTAAAATACGATATATCTATCCCAATTATTAACCGCAACTCACAGACAATATCATTATAAAAGCATCATGCGTTCGAATAGATAGAAGAAATACTATATTGTAAAAGTATCATTATGTAGTCTGTGCGTTCTTGTCTCTTTTTATCCAAGCTGATTTAAATCCTTTCCATACAAAAAAAGCAAGATACGTATGTACCTTGCTTATTCTTCATAATGTTGAAAGGGTAATCCAGTTCGTAAAATCCCTCTCGTCTCAATCCCGCCAAGTCCCTTTTCGCCGGTAATCGTATTACGTACAACATCCCATACATTTACTCTCTCCATAAATGACGTAAAACTAATTTTACCAACTACATATACAGGATCTAGTGCGTGAA
The DNA here is from genome assembly GCF_052656125.1 of Bacillus sp. WC2507. NCBI lineage: Bacteria > Bacillati > Bacillota > Bacilli > Caryophanales > Bacillaceae > Bacillus > Bacillus sp. WC2507. Next base: position 237,015 of record NZ_JBQXPN010000001.1, read on the forward strand.
TATTAATTCTAGATGGTGAACTAGCAAAATTAGCTCCTGCTCGAATTAATGCTTCAAAGTGAGATTGGCATGCTCCAGCAAAAATAACGAGTTGATCCAATGATGGATATTTTTTTCTCACTTCTCGAACAGCCTGTACAAAATGCCTTGAATGCCTATATGCTGCTAAATCTCCCTTTACCCCTTTTGATTTTGTATATGCATCGTGCCCAGTAATAACTAAAATGTCCGGACGAAAATGATCTATTAAATCTACTACCTTTTCATGCATCTCTGTTTCCTTACAATGAATACCTTGTACAGGAACACCAATTTTATTATATAAGTCTAGACACTTGCGCAAATATAACGGGTCTCCATCTATATGCAATACACGTCCTGGCATTTGAAAATAATTCACCTCACTTGTATATCCACCAGTTGAAGTGTGTTCATGCCTTTGTTTCATTAATACATAATCTTGTTGAAACAAACGATACGTACGCTCCATTGTTTCTTTCTCACGCTTCGCTCTTTTTTTATGTTCTCGTTGATCTATACTAATTAAATCTTCAAGTGGCGCATCCGCCACCAGTCTAATTTCCTCTCCAAACAATATAGCTATCTCGCCTTTTATTTCTATAACACGAAAAAGAATATCCCTATTATGAGAATATCGTTCCACTAATTCTCCAACATGTAAAGCCATTCTCCTACCTCCAAACTCGTTAGGCCATCTTACCTGTTTTTAAAGTATGAATTTGGGAGGAGAAAGGTGACAAAAGGGACAGTTCAAGTTGAACTGTCCCTTTTATATTCTTATGACAATTTATGAAGAACTAATGCATTACTTAATGTTGCAAACTCCTCAATAGATAGCGTTTCGCCTCTTCGTTTTGGATCAATCCCTACTTCTGTTAAAATTCGATCCAACAGCTCTTTATCTTTCGGGAAACCATTTAAATTATTTGATAAATTATTCATTAACGTTTTACGACGCTGTGCAAAACTTGCTCGTACTACCTCAAAGAAGAATGTCTCATCTGTTACTTCTACAACTGGTTTCGGGCGCTTTAGGAGACGAATAATCGCAGAATCAACATTTGGTTGTGGCACAAACACTGTACGCGGTACAGTCATAACTGTTTCTACCTCTGTATAATACTGAATAGCAATTGATAAAGAACCATACTCTTTCGTTCCAGGTTTAGCAGCTAAACGATCTCCAACTTCTTTTTGCATCATAACAACAAATCCACGAACCGGTAATTTCTCTTCCAGCAATTTAAATAAAATTGGCGTTGTAATATAGTATGGTAAGTTAGCTACTACCATTACATCTTGCCCTTCCTCAAATTGCTCACTAAACACCTCATGTACATCTGCTTTTAATACATCTTTATTTATAACTGTAACGTTGCTATATGGAGCTAACGTCTCATCTAAAATCGGTAATAATCTCTGATCAATTTCAAAAGCCACTACTTTTTTAGCACGCTTCGCTAATTGTTCTGTTAACGCACCGATACCTGGTCCAATTTCAATTGCACCACTTTCTGAACCGATTTCAGCGTGATCGACAATACGATTTAATACATTCGTATCAATTAAAAAATTTTGTCCTAAACTTTTTTTGAATGAAAATCCGTACTTTTCAACAATGTCTTTCGTACGATTTGGCGTTGCGATATCCTTCATTTTCTTTCCTCCTGTATGACTTGCTTATAAGCTTCTGCAAATGTTTCTTTTGAAACTTGAAACATTTGTAAACGTTTATGTAACTGTTTTGCGTTTGTATAACCAATCTTTAATAGCTTACCCATTCTTTCTCTGCGACTCTTTGCCATTTCTCCGCCCACTAAACCTGCATCGACTAGATCGCTCCAACTAATTTCACTTGTGTAAGCTTCCATTTCTTCATGTATATTTTCTAAAGCACGGCGAATTGATTCATTAGAAGCATGTTCAATTCCAACGCCTTTTTTCCTTTTAGCAAGTGCTTCTTCCTTCGGTAAAAAAGCATGTTTACATCCAGGCACCTTATCAGAAATAATTTTTCGAATACGCTCTCCAGGATAATCCGGATCTGTGAAAATAATAACGCCTCGTTTTTGCAGCGCTAATTTAACTTGCTCAATAACGTGATCACCGATTGCTGAACCGTTCGTTTCAATTGTATCCGCATCAACAGCACGCTTAATCGCAACTGTATCATCTTTACCTTCTACAACGATAATCTCTTTAATTTTCATGCTTGCCTCCACACTCGTTTCGTCTCTACTTAGTAAAACAAAAAAATGACGACTTTTCCATTATTATTTTCCCCATTCTTACATTTTAAAAAATAGAATGTCCAAAACTTTGTTCTCTCTCCTTATTGTAACACTTCCTCATTCGCCCTTATTTTTTCACAAAAATAAAAAAGAATGGGTTCTCCCACTCCTTTTTATTCAACACCAAATAAAGCTTTTGCATTTTTTGTTGTTATTTCTGCTACTTCCTCATAAGAAATTCCTTTTAAGTTCGCAATCTCTTCTGCTACGAGTTTTACATAACTCGGTTCATTTCGTTTCCCTCGAAATGGATGTGGTGTTAAATATGGACAATCCGTCTCTATTAACAATTTCTCTAATGGAATCTCCGTGGCAACTTCTTTCGGTTTCTTAGCATTTTTAAATGTAACTGGTCCGCCTAACGAAATTAAAAAGTTCATATCAACACATCGCTCTGCTACTTCTACGCTGCCGCTAAAGCAATGCATAATGCCTCCCACTTCAGCTGCATTCTCTTCCTCTAAAATATCAACAATATCTTGAGTTGCATCGCGGTTATGTATAATAATCGGCAATTTTACCCTTTTGGCTAATGCAATTTGTTTACGGAATACTTCCTTCTGTATTTCTTTTGGAGACTTATCCCAGTGATAATCTAAGCCCATTTCTCCAAGTGCAACGACTTTAGGATGAGAAGCAAGTTCTTCTAACCAAGCTAAATGTTCTTCTGTCATGTCGATTGCATCAACTGGATGCCATCCAACCGCAGCGTAAATAAAATCATAGGCTTCAGCTAATTCAATCGCCTTGTTTATCGTTACTTCATCAAAACCAACAACAACTGTATAAGTAACTCCCGCTTCTTTCATTCGTGCAATAACTTCTTGCAAATCTTCTTCAAATTGCTCTGCATTCAAATGTGAATGTGTATCAAACAACATAATACATAACTCCTTTTATATTGAAATCAAGTTTATTCTACAAAAATAAGTTCTTTAATAACTTAACGATAACAATACTACAATCTTAATGCAAAAATAGAGAGTGTAAAAAGAAAAAAGACGCTTCACACATGTTACACGTGAAACATCTCTTTTCTTGTCTTAATTACTTGATTTTTGTACCATTTGGTAGATTTTGGTCAATCGATGCTAATGACAATACGCCATTCTCTTCACCTGCTAAAATCATACCTTGCGATAATTCACCGCGTAATTTTACAGGTTTTAAGTTTGTTACACAAATAACCTTTTTACCTTTTAGGTCTTCTGGCGAATAGAATTTTGCAATTCCAGAAACAACTTGACGCTTTTCTGTGCCTAAGTCTAGTTGGATTTTTAACAACTTGTCTGCTTTTTTCACAGGTTCAGCAGATAGTACTTCAGCTACGCGTAATTCTACTTTAAAGAAATCATCAATTGTAATTTCTTCTGCCTTCGGTTCTTCTTCTTTTTTCTCTTCTACTTTAGGAGCAGAGCTTTTCATTTGTTCTTTAATGTACTCTACTTCCACTTCCATTTCTAAACGAGGGAAAATCGGGTTTCCTTTTTCTACTTTTGTTCCAGCTGGAATGCAACCAATTGTAGATAGGCTTTCCCAAGATTTATGTGCTTCATTAGTAAGGCCAAGCTGAGCAAACATCTTGCTTGGTGCTACTGTTAAGAATGGCATAAGCATAATACCTGTTTGACGAAGTACTTCTGCTAAATGAGCCATTACAGAAGCTAACTTTTCACGATCATTCTCATCTTTCGCTAATACCCACGGTTGTGTTTCATCAATATATTTATTCGTACGACTAACCAATTGCCAAATTGAGCTTAGCGCTACAGAGAATTCCATATTCTCCATTGCCTCTTCTACTTTTTTCAATGTATCCTGTGCAAACGTTACTAACGTTTCATCGAATTCCGTTACATTTGCTTTAAATGCAGGGATTTCCCCGTTAAAGTACTTATCAATCATAGCTACTGTACGATTTAATAAGTTACCTAAGTCATTTGCTAAGTCGAAATTAATACGCTCCACAAATCCTTCTGGTGTGAATACGCCATCAGATCCGAATGGAACTTCACGAAGTAAGTAATAACGTAATGCATCTAATCCATAACGGTCGATTAATGTAACTGGATCTACTACGTTTCCTTTTGACTTACTCATCTTTCCATCCTTCATTAAAATCCAACCATGAGCAAAGACCTTTTTCGGAAGAGGTAAGTCTAATGCCATTAAAATGATTGGCCAATAAATTGTATGGAAACGAACGATTTCTTTTCCAACTAAATGCACGTCTGCCGGCCAGAATTTCTTATACATCTCTTCATTTTCTGTTCCATAACCTAATGCTGTAATGTAGTTAGATAATGCGTCAACCCATACGTAAATAACGTGTTTCGGGTTACCTGGAACACGAACTCCCCAGTCAAATGAAGTACGAGAAACTGCTAAATCTTCTAAGCCTGGTTTAATGAAGTTATTAATCATTTCATTCTTACGAGACTCTGGCTGAATGAAATGTGGATTCTCTTCATAGAATTTTAATAGTCTGTCGACATATTTACCCATTCTAAAGAAATACGATTCTTCACGAACAAGTTCTACATCATGACCACTATCTGGGCTTTTTCCTCCAACTACTTTGTCACCTTCCATAATTGGATCTACTAATTGATGCTCTGTATAGAATGTCTCATCTTGTACAGAATACCAACCTTCATATTCATCAAGATAAATATCGCCTTGATCTACTAATTGCTTGAAGATTTTTTCAACAACATCTTTATGACGATCTTCAGTTGTACGAATAAAATCATCATAAGAAATATCCATCTTCTCCCAAAGTTCTTTAATTCCTGCAACGATGTTATCCACATATGCTTGTGGTGTAACGTTTAATTCTTCTGCTTTCTTTTGGATCTTTTGTCCATGCTCATCAGTTCCTGTTAAATAATGAACATTATATCCTTGCATACGCTTATATCGTGCCATCGCATCTCCTGCTACTGTTGTATAAGCATGTCCAATGTGTAATTTTCCACTTGGATAATAAATTGGGGTAGTAATATAAAAGGATTTTTTTTCCTCTGTCATTGTTTTGGACCTCCCGAATAACCTCATATGTATTTATAAATAGTATATCAAAAACTTATATATAAAGTGAAACTTTAATCTGTGGGGTTGTTCATCCCTGCTAATTATTAGCCTGCACCAATCGGGCTTTTACGAACAGCCCGACTCCCACTTAACTTCTTTGCTCCAGCCAAATTTTGAATTTGGAATCTTACCACTTGTTAATGAGAGATAAAAACGAGTTAATGCCTAGTATCTTTATCATCTATTACTCATATTTCAAGAAAATATACAACCCTAACTTACAATTCGTAAATTTTTCTGAAAATAAAGTGAAATAATAGTAGAAATTACTCCCATTCTATTATATATAAGAAGTAAGAAATCTATAAATCTTTTTAAAAAATATAGAATTAAAGAATTGACGGAAATGTAAATGATTGGTATCATATGTCCATAGGGTATTTTGTCGAAAAATGACGAATCTAAAAATAGACTCGAAACTTATAAACTATTTCTTTAGGAGGAAAAGAATTATGAAATCTACTGGTATCGTTCGTAAAGTTGATGAATTAGGTCGTGTAGTAATTCCAATCGAATTACGCCGTACTTTAGGTATTGCAGAAAAGGATGCTCTTGAAATCTACGTTGATGACGAGAAAATCATCTTAAAAAAATATAAACCAAACATGACTTGCCAAGTAACTGGTGAAGTATCTGATGGTAACCTATCTTTAGCTGAAGGTAAAATTATCTTAAGCAAAGAAGGCGCTGAGCAAATCTTAAACGAACTTCAAGATTATATCGAAACAGCAAAATAAGCTTCTCAATTATGAGAAGCTTATTTTTTATCGACATGATAGATTTGATATACATCGCGTTTCGACAAATCTCGATCTTTAGCGACTGTTTTTATCGCCTCTTTTGAATTCATACCTTTTTCGTTTATATAATGTTCAATATGATCATATATTGAAATAGCTTCCCACCATTGTTCTTCTGGGGCAGGTTCTTCCGTTGAACCAGCTACTAAAATACAAAACTCACCACGAACTTCATTTTGTTTCGTCCACTCAATTGCTTCTTCAACTGTTCCTCGAATAAATTCCTCGAATTTTTTCGTTAACTCTCGACATAATACAATTTCTCTATTTCCCAACACTTCTTGCATTGAGATTAAAGTATCATCTAAACGGTGAGGCGCTTCATAAAACATCATTGTAGTTTGTACATAACGAAGCTTCTCTAACTCCATTTTTCTTTCTTTTTTATTTCTTTGTAAAAATCCATAGAAATAAAACTGTTTTGTTTCAAGACCTGATGCAATTAATGCTGTAAGGGCCGCATTTGCCCCAGGAAGCGGGATAACATGATACTGTTCCGCTACAGCCTCTACAACAATATCGTAACCTGGATCGGAAATACACGGCATACCAGCATCACTAACAAGTGCTACAGTCTTTCCTTCGTCTAACTTCTCTAATATTTTTTTCCCACTTACTTCCTTATTATGCTCATGGTAACTCATAACATGGGTTTCAATTTCAAAATAATTACAAAGTTTTTTCGTTTGTCTCGTATCTTCAGCAGCAATTAAATCAGCTTCTTTTAAAATTCGGATTGCACGAAATGTCATATCTTCTAAATTTCCAATAGGAGTTGGTACTAAATATAAAACTCCCTTTTCATTTTGTTGAAAGCTTTTTTGTTGCCACATAGCGTTCTCCTTTTTGCATATATTCTTCTTTTTGTTTTCTATTTAATTGCTTAAAATAATACTCTGCTTGCATAGCTGTACGCTTATCTTCATGAAATTCTACGTATTTTAAAACAACAGGAAGTCTAGCACGCGTATACCTAGCCCCTTTTCCATTATTATGGGTCTGAATCCGCTTCTCTATATGATTTGTATATCCAGCATAATAACTTCCATCAGAGCACTCTACTACATAAAAACAATGCTTATTCTTCTCCATATAAAATTGAACGAATCTCCTTTGTGTATTCATTATTTTCTTCATATACAAAAAGAGGTGGCAATATTTTTAAATCTGCGTTTCCGTCCTTAATTCCTTCAATTAACAATGTATTCGCTTCTTTACCTGCCTTAGGATAAACAAATCGTACCCGTTTTGGTTCAATTTTGTATTTACGCATTAATGTAACAATATCTAGTAAACGACCTGGACGATGTACAAATGCTACTTTCCCGCCTTGCTTTACTAGCTGACTACTTGCAGATACAACATCCTCTAATGTACACATAATTTCATGACGAGCTATCGCTAAATGTTCATTTATATTTTTCTCAGAAGTTGCAGGTGTTTCAAAATAAGGCGGATTACATGTGACAACATCATATTGATGACGTCCAAGTTTCTCCGGCATATCTTTCAAATCTCCATGTATTAAGTGAATTCTTTCTTCTAACTTATTGTATTGAACGCTTCTGATTCCCATATCATATAAACGTTCTTGAATTTCCACACCTGTAATGCTCCCTTTTGTTCTTGTACTTAATAGAAGGGGCACAACTGCGTTACCTGTGCACAAATCAAGTAAATTACCTTTTTGAATTGGTACCCAGGCAAAGTCTGCAAGTAAAACAGCATCTAAAGAAAAATTAAATACTGATGGACTTTGCACGATTTTCATATCTTGCGCTAATAAGTAATCTAAACGTTCATCTTCATATAAATTCATATGTTACTCCTTTTCTTACACTTAACCTACCCTATTTCATCTTCTACTAATAAAAAAACATATTTCATTCTACTCTCATGTATAAAAAATTACCTTTCCAATTATTATTGGAAAGGTAATTTCACTTTTTATTTAAAAATGACAGGCAGAATAAACAATCTCCCTCTTTACGTACACTTCCATAATGCAGATTACAAATATGAAAACCTTCTTGATATAGTCTTGCTAAATTATCGTAGCCTTCACCAATATCTGTCTTCGGCTTCACTTCTTTACGTTTTTGAGCTTTTTGTTTTTCTTTAATCTGCACTTCTTCAAAGCGGTGTCGCAAATTTTCATTTTCCATTTTTATATGTTGGTTTTCTTCCAACAGCTCTGCAAGATGTTGTTTTAATTCTCCCAACTGTTTGTATAAATGTCCAATTTGCTCTTCCATACTAGAAACCGATGCAAAAATATCTTTTTTCTCCACAAGCACCCACCTCATTAATCTGTGGTTTGACTCGAAACGACCCCTTTATTCACTAACTCATCTAACGTATATTCTACTATCCGTTCCTTGTCTACTAGTTCCACTTGAATTAATCTTTCTAAAATATTTAATCCGATAACACGGCCAGTACCATGCGGGGTTTGTATACGTTGATCTAAATCAGGAAGTTGTTCCTTTGCTGCCTCATATTCATCATTCTCATATTTTAAGCAACACATTAAGCGACCACATAAACCAGAGATTTTTGCAGGATTTAATGATAAATTTTGATCCTTTGCCATCTTAATGGATACAGGTTCAAAATCTCCTAAAAAAGTAGAACAACAAAGCATACGACCACATGGACCAATACCACCAAGCATCTTTGCTTCATCACGAACACCAATTTGTCTTAGTTCAATTCTTGTCCTAAAAATTGCTGCTAAGTCCTTCACTAGTTCGCGGAAATCAATTCGACCATCCGCAGTAAAATAGAAAATAATCTTATTGCGATCGAACGTATACTCTACATCTACAAGTTTCATATCAAGATTATGTTCTACTACCTTTTGCTGACAAACTTGATATGCTTCTTTCGCAGCATGTTTGTTCTCTTCAACAATGGTACGATCGTTTTCATTAGCAATACGAATAACCTTTTTTAGCGGTAATACAACGTCGTTTTCATCAACTTGCTTTTTGGTAATAACTACTTTTCCGTATTCAATACCTCTTACTGTTTCTACAATTACAAACTCATTTTCAGAGATATCGAACTGATTCGGGTCAAAGTAATACACCTTTCCGGCCTTCTTAAAGCGAACACCTACTACATCATACAAAACGGTCATCCCTCCTGCAACCGCAACACTAACTGTTCGAACACAAGCTGCGCATTTACATTAGCGTTGATTCTATTTTTTGCCTCTAATATATTAAAGAGAGCTGATACAATGCGCTTCTGAGCATAGGAGAAAGATTCAAACATCTCTTTCTGCTCATGAAAAACAAGACGATCTTCTTCTCCAAGTTGAACATATAATAAATCCTTATAAATAAGGAGTAACATATCTAAACCTTGCTGTAATTGTTCTTTCTCTCTAAAGTGCTTTCCCCATTTTTCTTGAACAAAAAAAATAGAGGCTTTGTCTTTTTCGAGCGCTTCACATAATTTTATCACTAAAGCTCGTGCTTGTGCAAACCATTCATCACTACATAAAGCTAAAGCTTCATCAAAACTATTCGTGAGCTGCGCAGCAAGTGTCGATAAAGCTGCCGTAATACCTTCATCCTGTAATCTTTTAATTAAAGATTCCGTAGGTAACGGTCTAAATGTAACAACTTGACAGCGAGATAAGATCGTATTTAAAATTTGATGACTTTGTTCAGTAAGTAAAATAGCTGTTGTATCACTACTTGGTTCTTCTAAAAATTTCAAGAGTGTATTCGCTGCGTTTGCTGTCATACGGTCTGCGTGCTCAATAATATATACTTTTTTATTTGCTTCTAATCCTGTTTTTGAAAACTCTTCTTGTAAATCATGAATTTGCTGCTTCTTAATAGATAATCCGTCTGGTTTTACAATATGTAAGTTAGGGTGGTTACCTGAATCAATTCGCTTACAATTTGTACATACATGACAAGGTTCTACCCCATTCCGCTGAGAACAGAGGAAACTCTTTGCCATTTGAATTGCTGTCGCAAATTTTCCTGTCCCTTTCCCTCCCTCTAACAAGTAAGCGTGGGATATACGCTCTTTTGCAATGCTATTCATCAACATTTTTACACCGATGGGTTGTATAGCAGAAAGCTGCTCCCACGTCTTCGTCATAATGCATACCTCACTTATTTCATTCTTTCCTTCTATTATAACAATTTATCTTCTATAATCTGAACAACTTCTTTTATAAGTTTTTCCATTGGTTGATCAGCATTTACCGATACAATACGATCTGAGAAACGTTCTACAACTTGTAAATATCCCTCACGCACACGTTTATGGAAAGAGATATCTTCCATATCTAATCGATTCACTTCACGTCCTGCATCTTTTTCAATTCGAGCTAAACCAATCTCTGGTTCAATGTCTAAGTAAATCGTTAAACTAGGCATACAGTCCTCTGTTGCGAAACGATTTATTTCAAATACTTTATCCATACCTAATCCTCTTGCATATCCTTGATACGCTAAAGAGCTATCTATAAAACGATCACATAGTACAAGGTAGTCCTCGTTAAGCGCCGGCATAACCTTTTCCACCAAATGTTGCCTACGTGCAGCAGCATACAGAAGCGCCTCTGTACGTGCTTCCATCATCGTATATTCTTGTTTATGTAAAATCGTTCTAATATCCTCAGAAATTGCAATACCACCTGGTTCCCTCGTCGCCATCACCTTTTGTTCTTTTTGTTCAAAGTATGGCAATAAACTTTGAATTAATGTTGTTTTACCCGAACCTTCTGGACCTTCAATTGTTACAAATAATCCCTTCATTCTAAAACCTACTTTCCATATCATACACTTTCATATATTTCGTGCTACCTTGAAAACGAGCACCTGATTTCTCTAAATACATAATTTGCTCTTTATGTTCTGAAGTAATTCTTTCCCCATACATAATCAATGGAATTCCAGGTGGGTACGGAATTACCATTTCCGCCGCTATCATCCCAACTGCTTCTTCTACAGATACTACTTTTGTTTCATATCCTTCCAGTTGTTTATATGTATACGGTAAAGGAGAAAACTCTCCTTTATAAGTATAACGAATAGATTTCTTCTTGTCTTTCACCTCATAATATTGCAATGCCCCTCGGATCATCTCTATAGCCTTCATATACTCCTTATTTACTTGCAAGGGCAAAATAAATAGGACATTATATGGATCCGCCATTTCTGTATATATCCCGACCTTTTCAAATACAGACTGTAATTCGTATCCTGACAGCTGACAACGGGTCTGTATGGTAAACTTTAACTCGTCTTGTAATGGATATTGTAAAATAGCTATTTGTGGAATAGAAGATAATTCTTCTTTAAATTCCCGTAAAAACTCGACAATTTCATCATGTCCCTCTTCTTTTATACGCGCTATTGTAAAGCGTGCAATATCAAGAGAAGTCATAATTGGATACGATGGACTACTAGATTGTAGCATACTTAAATAAGTAGAAACCTTTTCTGCTTTCACTAAGTTACTATTTATATGTAAATAGGATCCCATCGTCATCGCTGGTAATGTTTTATGTGCAGAGTGAACTACAATATCTGCCCCATATGCTAACGCTGACTTTGGAAATGCCCCTCCTAAACAAAAATGGGCTCCATGTGCTTCATCTACTAAAACAGGGATTTTATGTGCATGTGCATAAGCGACGCTTGCCTCTAGATCCATCCCCATACCATAATAATTAGGATGCGTTAAAATGAGTGCTTTAGCATTTGGATATTTTTCAATTGCTTCCTTAATAATTTCACCATGAATTCCCACTGGTACGTTATAAGCTTCATCAATCCATGGATCTAAAAAAATTGGATTTGCTCCTGCTAATTTTAAACCATTAATAATTGATTTATGACAATTTCTTTGTACAAGAACAATATCATGTTCCCCGCAACAAGACAAAATCATTGCTAGGTTCCCTACTGTTGAACCATTAATTAAAAAATAACTTTTTTTCACTCCATATACATCAGCTAATAATTGTTGTGCCTCATCTATACATTCAAACGGACTATGTAAATCATCTAACCCTGACAACTCAGTTACATCGATAGATAGTATATCTTTAAACTCCCCTACTGCCTCCTGAGGGAAGTTTAAACCGTTTTTATGCCCTGGAACATGAAAGGATAACGGTGCCCTTTCTTTAAACTCTATTAATGCCTCATATAAAGGTATGCGATTTTGATTCATCTATATCTCTTCCTTATTATTTCATTCTTTATCTATTATACAGAACAAAAAAAATAATAGGCATATGCCTATTTAAAAATATGATACTTCTAATTTCCGAAGCTGTTTTAAATAATATATATACTTCGGATCATCTGTCTCCGTATTCACCATATCCTTTTCACATTCATAGCATATTAAATTATTATAAACATATATCCCTTCTTTTCTTTCTGTCTCACAAACAATACAAACTTCATTTTGTGATTTCATAACCTTCCCTCCCTATTTAAATGGACATCTTTTATACTTCTATTCCTTAACAATTTACAGAAAAATATACATCAATCTCTTATATAATATGATTAACCCTTGGGCAACGTGTTTGTATTACCATTACTTCTTTTTACGTACTTTTTGAAAACACAAAAAAACACGAATCAAATGATTCGTGTTTTAGCTTGCTTGGCGACGTCCTACTCTCACAGGGACAAGGTCCCAACTACCATCGGCGCTAGAGAGCTTAACTTCCGTGTTCGGTATGGGAACGGGTGTGACCTCTCTGCCATCATCACCAAACTATGAAGGCATATTCCTTCAAAACTAGATAACATTTGCTTCATATTATATGGTTAAGTCCTCGATCTATTAGTATTCGTCAGCTCCACATGTCACCATGCTTCCACCTCGAACCTATCAACCTGATCATCTTTCAGGGATCTTACTAGCTTACGCTATGGGAAATCTCATCTTGAGGGGGGCTTCATGCTTAGATGCTTTCAGCACTTATCCCTTCCGCACATAGCTACCCAGCTATGCCCTTGGCAGAACAACTGGTACACCAGCGGTGCGTCCATCCCGGTCCTCTCGTACTAAGGACAGCTCCTCTCAAATTTCCTACGCCCACGACGGATAGGGACCGAACTGTCTCACGACGTTCTGAACCCAGCTCGCGTACCGCTTTAATGGGCGAACAGCCCAACCCTTGGGACCGACTACAGCCCCAGGATGCGATGAGCCGACATCGAGGTGCCAAACCTCCCCGTCGATGTGGACTCTTGGGGGAGATAAGCCTGTTATCCCCGGGGTAGCTTTTATCCGTTGAGCGATGGCCCTTCCATGCGGAACCACCGGATCACTAAGCCCGACTTTCGTCCCTGCTCGACTTGTAGGTCTCGCAGTCAAGCTCCCTTATGCCTTTGCACTCTACGAATGATTTCCAACCATTCTGAGGGAACCTTTGGGCGCCTCCGTTACACTTTAGGAGGCGACCGCCCCAGTCAAACTGCCCACCTGACACTGTCTCCCGGGTCGATAAGACCCGTAGGTTAGAATTTCAATACAGTCAGGGCGGTATCCCACCAGCGCCTCCACCGAAGCTAGCGCTCCGGTTTCAATGGCTCCCGCCTATCCTGTACAAACTGTACCAAAATTCAATATCAGGCTACAGTAAAGCTCCACGGGGTCTTTCCGTCCTGTCGCGGGTAACCTGCATCTTCACAGGTACTATAATTTCACCGAGTCTCTGGTTGAGACAGTGCCCAAATCGTTACACCTTTCGTGCGGGTCGGAACTTACCCGACAAGGAATTTCGCTACCTTAGGACCGTTATAGTTACGGCCGCCGTTTACTGGGGCTTCAGTTCAGAGCTTCGCTTACGCTAACCCCTCTCCTTAACCTTCCAGCACCGGGCAGGTGTCAGCCCCTATACTTCGCCTTACGGCTTCGCAGAGACCTGTGTTTTTGCTAAACAGTCGCTTGGGCCTATTCACTGCGGCTTTCCGTTAAGAAAGCACCCCTTCTCCCGAAGTTACGGGGTCATTTTGCCGAGTTCCTTAACCAGAGTTCTCTCGCACACCTTAGGATTCTCTCCTCGCCTACCTGTGTCGGTTTGCGGTACAGGCACCTTTTATCTCGCTAGAAGCTTTTCTTGGCAGCGGGGAATCAAAGACTTCGCTCCATAAGGAGCTTCCCCATCACAGCTCAGCCTTCACGATAAGCGGATTTGCCTACTTATCAGCCTAACTGCTTGGACGTGCACAACCAATCGCACGCTTCTTCTATCCTTCTGCGTCCCTCCATTGCTCAAACGATAAAGAGGTGGTACAGGAATATCAACCTGTTGTCCATCGCCTACGCCTGTCGGCCTCGGCTTAGGTCCTGACTAACCCTGAGCGGACGAGCCTTCCTCAGGAAACCTTAGGCATTCGGTGGACGGGATTCTCACCCGTCTTTCGCTACTCATACCGGCATTCTCACTTCTAAGCGCTCCACCAGTCCTTCCGGTCTGACTTCACTGCACTTAGAACGCTCCCCTACCACTGATACCATTGGTATCAATTCGCAGCTTCGGTGGTGTATTTAGCCCCGGTACATTTTCGGCGCAGAGTCACTCGACTAGTGAGCTATTACGCACTCTTTAAATGGTGGCTGCTTCTAAGCCAACATCCTAGTTGTCTAAGCAACTCCACATCCTTTTCCACTTAATACACACTTTGGGACCTTAGCTGGCGATCTGGGCTGTTTCCCTCTTGACTACGGATCTTATCACTCGCAGTCTGACTCCTAAGGATAAGTCATTGGCATTCGGAGTTTGACTGAATTCGGTAATCCGATGAGGACCCCTAGTTCAATCAGTGCTCTACCTCCAAGACTCTTACACTTAAGGCTAGCCCTAAAGCTATTTCGGGGAGAACCAGCTATCTCCAGGTTCGATTGGAATTTCTCCGCTACCCACACCTCATCCCCGCACTTTTCAACGTGCGTGGGTTCGGGCCTCCATTCAGTGTTACCTGAACTTCACCCTGGACATGGGTAGATCACCTGGTTTCGGGTCTACGACCACGTACTAAACGCCCTATTCAGACTCGCTTTCGCTGCGGCTCCGTCTCTTCAACTTAACCTCGCACGGGATCGTAACTCGCCGGTTCATTCTACAAAAGGCACGCCATCACCCATTAACGGGCTCTGACTATTTGTAGGCACACGGTTTCAGGATCTCTTTCACTCCCCTTCCGGGGTGCTTTTCACCTTTCCCTCACGGTACTGGTTCACTATCGATCACTAGGGAGTATTTAGCCTTGGGAGATGGTCCT
>NZ_JBQXPN010000001.1:255000-270000 GCF_052656125.1 Bacillus sp. WC2507
CTGTCAACAACTTTTTTCTTTCGTTCCTGACGACGCTTATTAATTTACCATATTAATCATTCGTTCGTCAACACTTTTAAAAAAAATGCCAAAATAATTTTATCTTGGCATGATATAAAGCTTAATAACCACTAATGCAGCAACACCAGGTAAACCTAATAGACTTGTGATTGTCGCTGTACCCAAGTTAATTGGAATATGAAAATCAAAATATGTTCCTACAACATTTACGATAAAGAGTAACGCTATCCCTAATGTAACATGAAAGAGCGCTTTTCCTATAAAACGTAATGGCTTAGAAGAAACACCAAAAATAAGAAAAATAAAAACTAGAGCAAGAATACCGACAATAATAATCGTAGAATTCATTTTTTTCCTCCCTATGAATGACCTATACACATTTATTTGTATGGGACAAGACAATAAAAAAGAACATTTATCATACAACTCCAGTCGTTTCATCTCATTCACCTTTATTCAGCAACACTTTCTTTATAAAAACCATTAATCACTCTTTCCAAACGAAGTGACCACAAAATACTTAAAGAATAAAATAAAAGGTTCTGCTTTTTCAGCAGAACCTTTTACCATTGTTCCATTTTTACAGGACGACGTTTTGCTTCTTTTAACAAGAAGAAATATTTCGCCTCTGCTATTTTCAAAGAACAAAGTACATCTTGAGATGGCTCCACACTTTGTTCAACCATTCTCTTCTGACGTAACCATTCATTCTTCACTTTTTCTAATAGTACAATTAGCTTATCATCATACTCTTTACGCAATTTACCCTTTTTTTGAAAGAACATTTTTGTTTCTCCTCTTATACTTCTCTACGACCTTCTAACGCTTTTGACAGTGTCACTTCATCTGCATATTCTAAATCTCCACCAACTGGCAGACCATGTGCAATACGAGTTACTTTAATACCTGTCGGCTTTAAGAGGCGGGATATATACATCGCTGTAGCTTCCCCTTCAATATTAGGGTTTGTTGCTAATATTACTTCTTGTACTGTTTCATCGTGCAGTCGCTTTAAAAGTTGCGGGATATTAATGTCTTCTGGTCCAATTCCCTCCATTGGAGAAATAGCACCACGCAACACATGATATACACCTTGATACTCTTTCATTTTTTCCATTGCGATTACATCTTTCGGTTCTTGCACAACACAAACAACCGATTGATCTCGATGTGAATCATTACAAATATAACAAGGATCACGGTCAGTAATATGTCCGCATACAGAACAATACGCTAAATCTCGCTTCGCATTCACAAGCGCTTTTGCAAAACCTAACACATCATCTTCTTTCATATCTAATACGAAAAATGCCAAGCGAACCGCCGTTTTTGGTCCGATCCCTGGCAACTTCATAAAACTATCAATTAATTTCGATATTGGTTCTGGATAATGCATATATCAGTATCCTCCTAGAACATTCCACCCGGTAAGTTCAAGCCTTTTGTAAATTTACCCATTGTAGAATTTGAAAGTTCATCAGCTTTTTTAAGTGCATCATTTGTTGCAGCTAACACTAAGTCTTGTAACATTTCGATATCTTCTGGATCTACAACTTCTTCTTTAACTTTCACTTCAAGAATTTGCTTATGACCATTTGCAATAACTGTGATCATACCGCCGCCAGCTGTACCTTCAACCGTTTTTTCGCCAAGTTCTTCTTGCGCTTTTGCCATATCTTTTTGCATCTTTTGCATTTGTTTCATCATATTATTCATATTTCCCATTCCGCCACGCATCATAATTAATTCCTCCTAATTATTATTACTCTTTTATTTCAATAAGTTCTTGCCCTACTAATTTTACTGCCTCTTCTATAAGAGGATCTTCTTTTTTCTCTGGGCTTTCTTCAGAATTCCCACCTTCACGCTGTAAAAAATCTTCACGAATTTTACCCCATTCACTTTTTGGAATGGCAATCATATTTAATCTTTTACTTAGCAATTCAAATAAAGCTTGTTCCACTGTATCCATAGCTTCTCGATTTTCGCTTGCCATTTTACAGTGAATCTCATATTGAAACGCTAAAACGTAAGTATCATCCGAAGCCGCTACTGGTTCGCTATTTTCTAATAAAACAGCAAAGGCTACTTTGTTGTATGATTTGAGTCTTCCTAACAACTCACCCCACACAGCTTTTAATTGTTCTAAATCCTGACGCTTTGCGTGCTTTAACACTTCATTTACGCGTCCAACAGGAATCTTCATGCTCCCTGTCCGCACTGGCTTTGGTGCTGCACGTGTCTCCCTGACTTCCTGCTGTACACCAGCCGGCACACCATTCTTTTTGACTTCTTCTAACTCTTTCTCCAATTGCTGCATCCTGTTCATAATCGCTTGTAAACGATCTGTGCCGTTTGCTTGCATCATAAACTGTTGACACAGTTGTACCATAACAACTTCTAAGAAAATTCGCGGATGATTTGTCCACTTCATTTCCTGTTGTCCCTTACTAAGAGTATGAATGATTTCATAGATTGCTTCCGGTTTCATTTCTTCACTTAACATCCGGAATTGCTCATCTACCATTACTCGTTCCAACATATGTTCCAGTTGTGGTGAAGTTTGATATAAAAGCATATCGCGATAATAATAAATGAAATCCTCCATAAAACGAACCGGATCTTTCCCTTTACCCATCATCTCATCTATGATACGTAATGCCCTTGATACATCATTTTCACGTATACATTCTACTAAGTTACCTAAGTATTGCTGAGAAACAGAACCTGTTACAGCTAATACATCTTCTGTCGTAACTGTTTCATCACTATAAGATATTGCCTGATCAATAAGACTAAGCGCATCACGCATACCACCTTCAGCGGCACGTGCAACAATTTGTAACGCCTCATCTTCTACTTGCGTGCCTTCATTGGTCACAACCGTCGATAATCTCTCAACAATATCATTTACTGATATTTTTCGAAATTCAAAACGCTGGCAACGTGAAATAATTGTAGGCGGTATCTTATGTGGTTCTGTTGTCGCCAAAATAAAGATGACATGTCCAGGCGGCTCTTCTAACGTTTTTAAAAGCGCATTGAAGGCACCCATAGAAAGCATGTGGACTTCATCAATAATGTATACTTTATATTCTACAGCACTTGGAGCATATTTTACTTTATCTCTAATATCTCGAATTTCATCTACACCGTTATTTGAAGCCGCATCAATTTCTAATACATCTGAAATGGATCCTTGTGTAATCCCCAAACAAGAAGGACATTCATTACAAGGTTCAGCTACCGGAGCATGTTCACAGTTAATTGCTTTTGCAAATACTTTTGCAATTGTCGTTTTTCCTGTTCCTCTCGGCCCAGAAAATAAATAAGCATGTGAAACTTTCTCTTGAAGAAGGGCATTTTGCAACGTTTTTGTCACGTGCTTTTGACCAACTACATCTTCAAACTTTTGCGGTCTCCATGTTCGGTATAACGCTTGGTATGACACGAAAATACGGCCTCCCTCAAAGGTTATTATCTCATTTATTATAACCCATTCTGTTTATAGATTCCAAAAGTTATTTTCTATACAAAAAACCCACCTTAGTTAAGGTGAGTTTTGTATACATATATAACTGCCGTGCACCTTCTGTCGATTACGTACCATAAGCGTTACTCAAGCAGTTAGCTCGGTTCAGGCACTCCTGCGGCACACGAGAAGACCCGCTTATTGCTGCTTCCTTCCGGACCTGACAAGGTTCACGGGGTCCCGTTGCGCAGGACCCAAACGTCAACACCACTTACTTAAGGCAGACCTTACAGCAACATAACCTCGAGAAGGGATTCGGCCTCGCTAGAGCGGATTGCGAGTATAGGGCACCGCTACCTCCCCGCTTAGCACGGCAAAGTTAAAACCAATATTCGGTTGCCTTCATTAAAGGCATTATCAGTATAACTTGTTTTTTTATAAAATGCAAATACGTTAATTCTCGTTGCTTTTCTCTAATTTCTTGATCGCTTTTCTTTTTTTACGAAGTTCTCTAAAAAAGTTTGTTAACAGCGTACCGCACTCTTCTTCTAATACACCAGCTACCACTTCACATTGATGATTAAAGCGTTCGTCCGTTAAAAGATTCATCAATGTCCCTGCACATCCGCCTTTCGGATCACTTGCACCATATACAACTCGCTTCACTCGCGATAAAACAATTCCACCTGCACACATCGGACAAGGCTCTAATGTTACATATAACGTCGCATCTTCTAAACGCCATGTCCCTAATTTTTTACATGCCTCATCAATTGCTAACAACTCAGCGTGAGCTATTGATCTTTGCTCAGTTTCCCTTAAATTATGAGCAACACTAATTACTTCACCATCCAATACTATAACTGCACCAATCGGTACTTCTTGTATTGCCTCTGCTTTTTTAGCCTCTCCTATTGCTAACTGCATAAAATAAATATCTTGATCGTGTTCCATACCATAGTCCTTTCATTACAAATAACGTACACTTATTTCCATTTACTACACATGGGATAACTTTTACAAATTCAATCCACCCTAAGAAAAACAGAGAGGGGATTACATATGAAGAATACTGCCTTACTCATTATCGATATGATTAATGATTTTCAATTTTCACACGGGCCCACCTTAGCCAAGAAATGCGAAATTATAACAAATCCTATTTTACAATTAAAGAAAACGATGACATCCTTCGGTTATCCCATAATTTATATTAATGACCATTATCAACTTTGGAGATCTGATATTGACCAACTCATTACCCATTGTACAAATGAGTATAGTGAAAATATCATTCATAAGATTGCTCCAAATTCTGATGATTACATTTTTATTAAACCACATTACTCTGCTTTTTATGAAACACCTTTAAATTCTTTATTAGGATATTTAAAAATAGAAAATCTAATATTAACAGGAATCGCCGGTAATATATGTATCCTCTTTACAGCTAACGATGCTCATATGAGAAATTATACACTGTATGTACCACAGGACTGTATTGCCTCTAATCATGATCAGGATAACCTGCATGCTTTAAAAATAATGGAAGCCACATTAAAAGCAACTATAGTACCGTCATCTCAAATCAAATTTAATTAATACATATATCTATTTTCTAACTTTTTATATCAAATTAACCCGCTCGCTTCCCTCTTGTGCTACAATAATTCTGTTTTGTGTTTTTAGTAGTCACGGTAAATCACTGATTGAAAGGAGGAAACAGCGTGACCGGAGTACCATT
Organism: Bacillus sp. WC2507; assembly: GCF_052656125.1. Lineage (NCBI taxonomy): Bacteria > Bacillati > Bacillota > Bacilli > Caryophanales > Bacillaceae > Bacillus > Bacillus sp. WC2507. The sequence continues at coordinate 260,238 of NZ_JBQXPN010000001.1, forward strand.
TATTACGGTTGAAGGACCAATTGGTGTTGGAAAAACTTCACTTGCGAAGGAAATTTCAACTCACATGCAACTCCACTTACTGAAAGAGATTGTTGATGAAAATCCTTTTTTAGGAAAGTTCTATGAAGACATCGACGAATGGAGTTTTCAAACAGAGATGTTCTTTCTTTGTAATAGATACAAACAATTAGAAGATATTAACATAAAGTATTTGAATCAAAGGAAGCCAGTAGTAGCAGATTATCATATATTTAAAAATTTAATTTTCGCATCACGTACATTAAAAGATTCTCAATACGACAAGTACATGCAAGTCTACCGTATCCTTACACAAGATATGCCTGTACCAAACGTTATCGTTTATTTAACAGCTAGCCTTGAAACATTACAAACACGAATTGCAATGCGCGGAAGAGAATTCGAAAAAAATATGGATCCAAATTACTTACTACAGCTCACAAAAGATTACGAAACAGCAATGGATACTTTTAAAAAGGATCATCCAGACATTCCGGTATTAAAATTTAACGGAGACGATATGGATTTTGTAAAAAATCCTGATGATTTAAACGTCATCCTATCTGCCCTTCAAAATACTCTCTTAAAGGAGTCGAAATAATAATGAATTTAAGGCAAAAATATGATATACCAAATGACGCAGTAATCACTATTGCTGGAACAGTAGGTGTCGGTAAATCAACTATGACAACTGCATTAGCTAACGCTTTAGGTTATCGCACATCATTTGAAAAGGTAGATTCGAACCCGTATTTGGACAAGTTCTATGCTGATTTCACACGCTGGAGCTTCCACTTGCAAGTGTACTTTTTAGCAGAACGATTTAAAGAACAAAAAAGAATTTTTGAATATGGTGGCGGTTTTGTTCAAGATCGCTCTATCTATGAAGACACTGGAATTTTCGCAAAAATGCATCATGAAAAAGGGACAATGACGGAAACCGATTATGAAACATACAAAGGTTTATTTGATGCTATGGTCATGACCCCTTACTTCCCTCATCCAGATTTACTAATTTACTTAGAAGGTTCTTTCGATGATATTGTTGATCGTATCCAAGAACGCGGACGTCCGATGGAACAACAAACACCAATTGAGTATTGGAAAGAGATGCATGGACGTTACGAAAACTGGATTAATAACTTTAATTCATGCCCTGTTTTACGATTAAACATTAATGAATACGATATTTTAAAAGATGGCGATTCCATTGAACCAATCATTAAAAAAATTGGCCATTTTTTAAAACAAACACGTAAACTTGTAAAATAAAAAACCCGTGCATACGCACGGGTTTTTCTATTAAATTACTTCTTTTTTGTTGGAGCAATAATTTCACTCTCAGGTTTGCCAGCGTTAATACGCTGACGAACAGTACTTGTACTAATATCGTATGTTTCAGCAATCTCTTTAACAGTCATTTCTTTCCCGTTAATCACTGCTGTTAATACTTTACCTGTACGTTTTGGAGCTGCTTCTTTCTTTACAGCTGCTTTTTCAACTTTTTTTGGTGCCTCTACTTTTGTCGCAGTTTGCTTTACACCACAAGTGCAACCACAAAGTTTACGGAATGTATCATCGCTAATAATGCGTGACACATTTGCACCACTGTTTAAAATTCTATTGTTCTTACAGACAGGACATTGTACATAATATAAAGTTTTTCCATCTAAAGGAAACGTTTGTATAATAAGATCCATGTTGACTCCTTTCATATCTATGAAGATAATCATCGGAATATGAGTGTGTAATAAGGAGAAAATCGCCTTACACCATACTTTATGATTGGTTTTAAAATAAAAACTCGTTACGTGTTGGTAACGAGTTCTCCAATCTCCACTTATATGCGCTGTTGTCAATTATATCTGGAGGAGGTAGAGGGATTCGAACCCCCGCGCGACTCTCGCCGCCTGTCGGTTTTCAAGACCGATCCCTTCAGCCAGACTTGGGTATACCTCCATATTGACATCAAATATAATATCAAAAGAAAAACAGTTAGTCAACCCTACTAAAATAAATTATGAGGAAAGGAAAATTTTACTTTCCCTCTCCTACATTACAGTACTGACAACGCTCATAATTACCAATCACTCATACCGATGAATGTTTAACTTTACTTAATAACTGTTTTTCCTCCCATATAAGGGCGAAGAACTTCTGGAATTATAATTGTACCATCTTCTTGTTGGTAGTTCTCTAAAATAGCTGCAACCGTACGGCCAATTGCAAGACCAGATCCATTTAATGTATGAACATGTTCTGGTTTTCCGTTTGGCTCACGACGGAAACGGATATTTGCACGTCTCGCTTGGAAAGCTTCAAAATTACTACAAGAAGAAATTTCACGATATGTGCCATAGCTTGGAATCCATACTTCAATATCGTATTTCTTCGCTGCTGTAAATCCTAAATCACCCGTGCACATGCTCATAACGCGATATGGCAACTCTAATAATTGTAACACGCGTTCTGCATCATTTGTTAGTTTTTCTAACTCTTCATAAGAATCTTCTGGTTTTACGAACTTCACAAGCTCTACTTTATTGAACTGATGCTGACGAATTAAACCACGTGTATCACGGCCAGCTGAACCTGCTTCAGAACGGAAGCAAGAGCTAAATGCAGCATATCTGATAGGCAATTGCTCTTTATTCAAGATTTCATCACGGTGCATATTTGTTACAGGTACTTCAGCCGTTGGGATTAAGAAGTAATCTTCACTTTCAATACGGAATGCATCTTCTTCAAACTTTGGAAGTTGTCCTGTTCCTGTCATACTTGCACGGTTTACCATATACGGAGGTAATACTTCTTCATATCCATGCTCGTCAGTATGAAGATCAAGCATAAAGCTAATTAAAGCACGCTCTAATCTTGCGCCAGCACCTTTGTAAAATACGAAGCGGCTTCCTGTTACTTTCCCAGCACGTTCAAAATCTAAAATCCTTAAATCCGTAGCAAGATCCCAATGTGGTTTTGGTTCAAAAGCAAATTCTTTCACTTCTCCCCAAGTACGCGCTACTACATTATCATCCTCTGTTTCACCAACTGGAGCAGACTCATGAGGGATATTTGGAATAGATAACATTAATCTTTCTAAATCTTCTTCAACTGTACGAAGTTCATTATCAAGATCTTTTACTTTTTCTCCAACTTCACGCATTTCTAGAATTAGAGCTTCTGCATCTTTCTTTTCGCGCTTCAATACAGAGATTTGTTGAGATACTTCATTACGTTTGCTTTTTAGTTCCTCTGTTTGAACAAGTAACTCTCTTCTTCTCGTATCCAGTTCTTCAAAGCGACCAAAATCAGTTAAATCTTCGCCTCTATGCTGTAACTTTGCCTTTACTTCTTCAAAGTTTGTACGTAAAAATTTAATATCAAGCATTATATACTCCTCCTTTTATTTTATAAAACACAAAAAACTCCCGTCCCTATATATAAAGGGACGGGAGTTTACCCGCGTTGCCACCCTAGTTGAAAGCATTACTACTTTCCTCTCAAGTAGAAATAACGGCTCTTCACCGGGAATGCTTACTAATCATAAAGATATTCCACATTCCATTCCAGGATGGATTCACAAACTGTTTCTATCGATTTCCACCAACCATCGACTCTCTATAAGAAACGACATTTGTTACTATTTCCTATCAACACGCTTATTTTATAAAATTGTTACCATCAATTTACTATAATCTTATACAAGTTGCAAGTTACTTACACAACTTTTTTCATTTTTGCTTCTTTTACCATTTCTACAAAGTATGCTGTCACACGATGATCATCCGTTAATTCTGGATGGAATGAAGCAGCTAAAAACTGATTTTGTTTTACCGCTACCATTCGATCACCATGTGTGGAAAGTACTTCAACATCATCAGCTACATTTACAACATACGGAGCACGGATAAATACACCAATAAATTCTTCTCCTACACCTTTCATTGAAAGTGTGGCTTCAAAGCTATCTTTTTGGCGCCCAAACGCATTGCGCTCAACAGTAATATCCATAGCACCAATATGTGCTTCTTCATAGCCAATAAGTGTTTTTGCAAGAAGAATCATACCTGCACATGTACCAAACATTGGTTTACCAGACTTCGCGAATGTACGAAGTGGTTCCATAAAAGCATACTTATCAATCAGACGGCGCATTGTTGTACTTTCACCGCCTGGTAAAATAAGACCATCAATCTCTTCAAGTTGCTCTATACGCTTTACAACAACAGCTTCTGCACCACTTGCTTCAACTGATTTTACATGCTCACGAACTGCACCTTGAAGGCCTAGTACACCGATTTTCACCATTTTAAAGTTCTCCTTCAATTACCATCCACGCTCTTGCATGCGTTGTTCTGGTAATAACGTTGAAATTTCGATACCTTTCATCGCATTACCTAATCCTTTAGAAAGGCTTGCAATTAGTTCGTAATCCTCATAATGAGTCGTCGCTTCAACGATTGCACGTGCAAATTTCTCTGGATTCTCTGATTTGAAGATACCAGATCCAACAAATACACCATCGGCACCAAGTTGCATCATTAACGCTGCATCTGCTGGTGTTGCTACACCACCTGCTGCAAAGTTTACAACCGGCAAACGACCAAGACGTTTAATTTCAAGTAGTACTTCATAAGGAGCACCAGTATTTTTTGCATATGTCATTAACTCATCTTCACGTAGATTTGCAACTTGACGGATTTCTGCATTGACTTGGCGCATATGACGCACTGCCTCTACAATGTTTCCTGTTCCTGGTTCACCTTTTGTACGAAGCATTGATGCACCTTCTGCAATACGACGTGCAGCTTCTCCGATATCACGGCAACCACATACAAATGGAACTGTGTAATCACGTTTATTTAAATGGTATACTTCATCAGCAGGAGTTAATACTTCACTCTCATCGATATAGTCTACCCCTAATGATTCTAATACACGTGCTTCTACAAGGTGACCGATACGGCATTTTGCCATAACCGGAATTGACACCGCACCCATAACTTCTTCAACAATTGTTGGGTCTGCCATACGAGAAACGCCACCTGCTGCACGAATATCTGCTGGTACGCGCTCTAATGCCATAACGGCAACTGCGCCTGCCTCTTCTGCAATTTTTGCTTGCTCAGCGTTAATTACGTCCATAATAACGCCGCCTTTTTGCATTTCTGCCATTCCACGTTTTACACGTTCTGTCCCTGTTACATTTGTCATGTTACAAAAACCCCCCTAGGTGAATTGCTTTTCCCCGTTAAAGGCGAAAATTAAGAATACTCTTACATTCTACCACTAACTATCAGATGCTTGTCTACTACTTTTTCATAAAGTCGGTATGAAAAATAGGAATAAGAAAAAGCCCCTACAATGAGGGGCTTTTAAAACCAACCTTTTACTGTATCAACAGCACTATTCCACATACCACTAAAGAAAGAACCGATTCCACGCATAGAACGAGTAAACCAATTCGCTTCTTCCACTGCAGATGTTGTTACAAGATCTATTTGTAATGACTTACCAGATAAAAATCCAGGATCATTCGTATCTTTTGGTGTAATTACCATTTGACCAAGTACAGCTCCCTTTTTAATAGGTGCTTCTTGTCCCTTACTTGCTTCTGTTAATTCTGTTTTATAAACATCTTTACTTCCTTTTGGCATCGGAAGTGAAACAGTTTGTTTTGTTTGAACTGCTACATCTTTATCTTTAGCATTTTCTACTCGTACTGTTTCTTGTCCTTTTACTGAAGAACCTTTTTTATATAATTGCTTCATTTCAAAATTAGCAAATCCATAATCATATAATTTCTTTGTCTCATCGAAACGTGCGTCACGAGACTTCGTTTTAATAACTACAGAAATAAAACGCATACCATCTCTTTCAATTGTACCAGTGAAACAATCCCCTGCTTCTGGAGTTGATCCTGTTTTCAAGCCATCTACACCATCATATGCCTTAGATAAACCTGGTAACATCCAGTTCCAGTTAATCATCTCAATTCGATCCGTAGTACCTTCACGGAATGTCTTTTTTGAAATTTTCGCTGTATCTAATGTTTTAGGGAAATCTTGAATAAGGTGTTGTGCTAAAATTGCTACATCTCTTGCAGCCATTTTATTTTCTTCATCTGGAGTTGTCCCCTCAGGATGCTGTCCTTTTAAATCTTTGTTCGTTAAGCCGGTAGAATTTACGAACTTGTAATTTTTTAATCCAAGTTCTTTCGACTTATCATTCATCAGTTTTACAAATTCTACTTCTTTTCCGGCAACTGCTTCAGCTAAAGCTATCGTTGCACCATTAGCAGAATAAATTGCCATTGCTTCATATAGCTCTTTTACTGTATAAGAATCACCGTTTCGTAGCGGCACATTTGATAATGAACGATCTTGCGAAATTTTATACGCATATTCAGAAACCTTAACTTTCTGATCCCATTTTAGTTTCCCTTTCGCAACAGCCTCGTTCACTAAATATTCACTCATCATCTTTGTCATACTAGCAATTGATAATAATTCATCTGCATTCTTTTGATACAAAATTTTCCCAGAATTTGCTTCAACTAAAATTGCTGCTCCTGCTTCGATGTTTAAAGCAGCTCCTGTTTCTGCTGATGCATTGCTGTATGGTAACAATATACTACAAGCTAGTGTAAACATTGTTACTAATGCAATGAATCTTTTGCAAAACATACCTTTCACTTTTGCTACCCCCAATATCTATGTACTCACATAACCGTTATTTTAACATAATCAAAAAAAAATAGACAGAGATATCAAATCTCCGTCTATTTGTATATAAGACACTATAATGAGTAGTTTGGAGCCTCTTTTGTAATTTGTACGTGATGAGGATGGCTTTCACGTAAACCAGCGCCTGACATACGAATGAATTGTGCATTCTCACGTAAGAATTCTAAATCTTGTGCTCCGCAATATCCCATACCTGCACGTAATCCACCAACCAATTGATGAACTGTATCTGCTAAAGGTCCTTTATATGGTACTCGTCCTTCAATACCTTCTGGAACAAGTTTTTTATTTCCTTCTTGGAAGTAACGATCTTTACTTCCTTTTTCCATCGCTCCGACAGAACCCATACCACGATATACTTTAAATTGACGACCTTGGTAAATTTCAGTTTCTCCAGGGCTTTCAGCAACACCAGCAAACATACTACCTAGCATGACAACGTGTGCTCCTGCTGCTAAAGCTTTAACCATATCACCGGAGTACTTAACACCACCATCAGCAATTACTGGGATGCCGTGTTTACGAGCTTCTGTTGCACAATCATAAACTGCTGTTAATTGTGGTACACCAACGCCAGCAACGACGCGTGTCGTACAAATTGAACCTGGTCCAATACCTACTTTAACTACGTTTGCACCAGCTTCAATTAATGCTTTTGTCGCTTCAGCAGTAGCAACATTTCCTGCGATAATATTTAGTGATGGATATTTCGCACGAACTTCTTTTACTTTATCGATAACACCTTGAGAATGTCCATGAGCTGTATCCAGAACGATTGCATCTACCTGTGCTTTTACTAATGCATCGATACGAGTCATAGCATCAGCTGTTACACCAACCGCTGCTCCGACTAATAAGCGTCCTTGCTTATCCTTCGCAGAATTTGGGAATTCAATTACTTTTTCAATATCTTTTATTGTAATAAGCCCTTGTAATACACCGTTGTTATCAACAAGAGGGAGTTTTTCAATTTTGTACTTTTGTAGGATCTTTTCAGCTTCTTCTAGCGTTGTACCAACCGGAGCTGTAATTAGCTGTTCTTTTGTCATTACGTCGGAAATCTTGATTGAGTAGTCTTGGATAAAACGCATATCACGGTTTGTAATAATACCAACTAATTTTCGCTCGTCTAGATTATTTACAACCGGTACACCTGAGATACGGTATTTCCCCATAAGATGTTCTGCATCATACACTTGATGTTCTGGAGTTAAAAAGAAAGGATCTGAAATAACACCACTTTCAGAACGTTTTACTTTATCAACTTGCTCGGCTTGTTGTTCAATAGACATGTTTTTATGAATAATTCCCAAACCGCCTTGACGAGCCATTGCAATAGCCATATCCGCTTCTGTTACTGTATCCATTCCTGCACTAATTAACGGGATATTTAACTGTAAGCTTTCAGATAACACTGTTTTAACACTTACTTCTCTTGGTAATACATCTGACTTTGCTGGTACAAGTAATACGTCATCAAAAGTCAAACCTTCTTTAACAAATTTAGATTCCCACATAATTGTTCCCCCCATGATACCAGAAATTATTATTAGTAGCTTATCAATTGGTTAAAATACTGTCAAGGACGTATATATATGTTAGAATTTTTAGACAATAAAAGGAGCGTAATATATGCATCAAACACATTGTACTTGGCAGCAATTAAGTTTCTTCTTTTCATCTCAAAATGTACAACGTTATCTTGCCCGTTGTTATGAAAAAACCTCCATACAAGATGCTGAAAAAAAAAGTTTCGAGAATTGTTATCCCTTTATTTATTACTTAGAACATGGGAAAAATTATTATGAATTATATAAGGTAGCCCCCTTTTCCATTCAACCAATGTTATTGTTTTATGGAATGAGCCAACTTTTTAAAGCTTGTTTATTAACCATTGATCCTAACTATCCAGAATCCACTACTGTTTTAGCTCATGGTGTTACGACTCGTAAACGGAAAAAACAGGGATATCAATTTTTAGAAGATGAGGTGAAGGTACAAAAAAACGGATTATTTACTCATGTTGCAGAACAGCTGTTTCACATGAAACACTTAGAAGCAGAGAAGTTCAACATGTTGGATTTAATGGGGAATATTCCTGAATTACAAAACTTATTTCGCTATAGTCACAGAGGGGCCACTTTATATAAAATCGTTTCAACAAATACAAATGAACTTTCTTTTTCAGTCAACATACTAGATCGACTCCATATGACTACAGAAAGATTTTCACGTTACATTGAATCAACTTGCAAGCATTTATCCTTGCAACATATCCCCGGGAAAACGAGCGAATCCAACTTGCTTTTTACAGCTCCTATCCAATCGTGGAATCCTATTTATAGTACGCCCTTATACTACGAATATCTTGCTGATACTTATTACTTACCACTTACAACTGACCCTAGAAATCCTAAACCAGTATTACCTGAACTTCTTGTTCATTATTTATTGCTCTACAATTTAAGTATGATTTCTAGATACGAAACAGATTGGTGGTATGATTTACTTGGAAGCTATGGTTCTGAGGATTACCCATTTATTTATCAATTCCTTACCATTTCTGCTCAAAAAATCCCTTACTATATTTCGGCTTTTTTACTGGCAGAGCCGGGCCTATTTCATGGGAAATAAGAAAAAAACACAAGTCAAAAGACTTGTGTTTTTAGTTGCTTGGCGACGTCCTACTCTCACAGGGACAAGGTCCCAACTACCATCGGCGCTAGAGAGCTTAACTTCCGTGTTCGGTATGGGAACGGGTGTGACCTCTCTGCCATCATCACCAAACTATGAAGGCATATTCCTTCAAAACTAGATAACATTTGCTTCATATTATATGGTTAAGTCCTCGATCTATTAGTATTCGTCAGCTCCACATGTCACCATGCTTCCACCTCGAACCTATCAACCTGATCATCTTTCAGGGATCTTACTAGCTTACGCTATGGGAAATCTCATCTTGAGGGGGGCTTCATGCTTAGATGCTTTCAGCACTTATC
>NZ_JBQXPN010000001.1:275000-842500 GCF_052656125.1 Bacillus sp. WC2507
TCTTGCTCATCCTCTAAACGAATTAGACGAACACCTTGTGTGTTACGTCCCATTTGAGAGATTTGATCAACTGGCATACGAATAATAACGCCTGCCGCTGTAATTAGCATGATGTCTTCTTCACCTGTTACAGACTTAACTGCTACTAATTTACCGTTCTTATCTGTAATGTTACAAGTCTTCAGACCTTTACCGCCACGACTTTGTAGACGATATTCATCAATCGGTGTACGCTTTCCGTAACCATTTTTCGTTACAATTAGAACATTTACATCCTCTTCGACAATTTCCATGCCTACGACTTGATCTTCATCACCTAATGTAATTGCTTTTACACCAGCCGCATTACGTCCCATAGAACGTACATCTTGCTCGTTAAAGCGAATTAACATACCGTTGCTTGTTCCTACAATAATATCCTTATCACCAGATGTTAAACGTACAGATATTACTTCATCCTCTTCACGAAGAGAGATTGCAATTAAACCATTCGTACGTATATTCGCAAATGATGAAAGTGGTGTTCTCTTAGAAATACCTTGTTTTGTTGTGAAGAATAAGAATTCATCGTCACCAAATTCCCGAATTGGAATAATGGCGTTGATCCATTCACCCTTATCTACACCTAATAGGTTAATAATCGGTATACCTTTTGCTGTACGGCTATACTCTGGGATTTCATATCCTTTCGTACGGTATACTTTACCCTTATTAGTGAAGAATAAAATATGATCATGCGTAGAAGTAGTTAATAAATGCTCTACGAAATCATCATCATTTGTTCCCATTCCTTGCACACCACGTCCACCACGGTTCTGTGTTTTGTACGTAGAAGCTGGCAACCTCTTAATATAACCATTATGAGTTAACGTAATAGCGATGTTTTGCTCTGGAATCAAATCTTCATCTTCAATAAATTCCATGCCACCAATTGTAATTTCCGTTCGTCTCTTATCATTGAAGCGCTCTTTAACTTCCGTTAGTTCTTCACGAATAATCTCAAGAACTTTCTCTTCATCTGCTAAGATTGCTTTTAATTCAGCGATTAACTTCATTAAGTCTTGATATTCTTGCTCAATTTTTTCACGTTCTAATCCTGTTAAACGTTGCAGACGCATATCTAAAATTGCTTGTGCTTGTTTCTCACTTAAACCGAAACGTTCCATTAAGCCTTGCTTTGCAATATCTGCTGTTTTCGAACTACGAATTAACGTAATAACTTCATCAAGATGATCTAGAGCAATTCGTAATCCTTCTAAAATATGAGCACGCGCCTCTGCTTTTTCTAATTCATAAGCAGTACGTCGACGAATTACTACCTTCTGATGCTCCAAGTAATGATATAAATTTTGTTTTAAATTCAACACTTGTGGCTCTCCATTTACAAGAGACAACATATTAATACCGAAACTTGTTTGAAGTGCTGTATGTTTATATAGATTATTTAATAGTACATTGGCATTGGCATCACGGCGTACTTCCATAACAATACGCATACCGTTTCGATCTGACTCATCACGTAAATCCGTAATACCTTCGATTTTCTTATCACGAACTAATTCTGCAATTTTTTCAATTAATCGCGCCTTATTCACTTGATAAGGTAGTTCAGTTACGAGAATAGATTGTTTACCATTTGACTTCTCTTCAATTTCAACTTTAGCTCGAAGCATAATAGAGCCTCTACCTGTTTCATATGCTCTTCGAATCCCACTTCGTCCCAAAATTAAACCTGCTGTTGGAAAATCTGGTCCTGGAATAAACTCCATTAATTCAGCAATCGTAATATCGGGGTTATGGCTTAGTGCCAATACACCATCAATTACTTCACCGAGTTGATGCGGCGGAATATTTGTTGCCATACCAACCGCAATACCCGTCGTACCATTCACTAATAAATTAGGGAAACGCGCTGGCAATACAATTGGCTCTCTTTCAGAACCATCATAGTTATCTTGATAATCAATCGTATTTTTTGAAATATCACGTATTAATTCCATAGAAATCTTAGACATTCTTGCTTCTGTATAACGCATTGCTGCTGCTGAATCACCATCAACAGAACCGAAGTTACCATGCCCATCAACAAGCATATAACGTTGGCTAAAATCTTGCGCCATACGTACCATCGTCTCATAAACAGCTGAATCACCGTGAGGGTGATACTTACCGATTACTTCACCGACAATACGTGCTGATTTCTTATACGCTTTATCAGCTGTAATTCCTAAATCATTCATCGCATATAAAACCCTACGATGCACAGGTTTTAATCCATCACGAACATCTGGTAATGCACGAGATACGATAACACTCATTGCGTAATCTAAAAATGAGGTACGCATTTCATGACTAATATTAATTTCTCGAATTCGTGCTTGTTGTTGATTGTCTGACATCAACGAGCACCTCCTCTTACATTTCCGTTACACATACATTGATTTATATGTAGAAGACAGGAATACTTAGATTCCTGTCATTACTCATTTAAATATCAAGGTTTTTCACGTATTTTGCATTTTCTTGGATAAAGTTACGACGTGGCTCTACTTTATCTCCCATTAAAATTTCAAATGTTTCATCCGCTTCAATTGCATCTTGAAGAGAAACTTGAAGTAATGAACGTACTTCTGGGTCCATTGTTGTCTCCCATAACTGAGTTGGATTCATTTCCCCTAGACCTTTATAACGCTGAATCCCTGGCTTAGGTTGTGCTGGTAATTCCGCTAAGATTTTTTCAAGTTCTTTATCATTATAAGCATATTGAATTTTCTTACCTTGTTGTACTTTAAACAAAGGTGGCTGTGCGATATATATATAACCGCACTCAATTATTTGACGCATATAACGATAGAAGAACGTTAATAATAGGGTACGAATATGTGCACCATCAACATCGGCATCGGTCATAATAATAACTTTATGATAACGTGCTTTTTCAATATCGAAGTCTCCGCCGATATTTGTACCGATCGCTGTAATAATTGTACGAACTTCATCATTTGATAAAATCTTATCTAAGCGTGCCTTTTCAACATTAATAATTTTACCCTTCAGCGGTAAAATCGCTTGGAAATGACGATCGCGCCCTTGTTTTGCAGATCCACCCGCAGAGTCACCCTCTACGATATAAATTTCACTAATTGCTGGATCTTTAGAAGAACAGTCTGCCAATTTCCCTGGTAAACTTGAAACTTCTAAAGCACTCTTTCGGCGAGTTAACTCACGAGCCTTTTTAGCTGCTACACGCGCACGCGCTGCCATCGTACCTTTATCTATAATTTTACGTGCAACATTGGGATTTTCCAGTAAGAACTTTTCAAATGCCTCTGAGAATACTGACTCTGTAATTGTTCTTGCTTCGCTATTTCCAAGTTTCGTCTTCGTTTGTCCTTCGAATTGTGGATTCGGATGTTTAATTGACACAATTGCCGTTAAACCTTCACGAACATCTTCACCGGTTAAATTACTATCCGCATCTTTTAAAATATTATTTTTACGACCATAATCGTTGATCACGCGAGTTAAGGCTGTTTTAAATCCTACCTCATGTGTACCACCTTCATACGTATGAATATTATTCGTAAATGAGTAAATATGATTTGTATATCCTTCGTTATATTGAAGCGCAACTTCAACCTGAATACCGTCTTTTGACCCTTCTACATATACAGGTTCTTCATGAATTGGCTGTTTTGAACGATTTAAATGTTCAACATATGATTTAATTCCACCTTCATAGTGAAACTCTTTCTTTTGCTTATGTTCACGCTTATCTTCAATTGTTAATTTAATATTACGATTTAAAAATGCCAGCTCACGCATACGAGTCGCTAACGTATCAAATTCATATTCTGTCGTTTCTTTAAAAATCTCTGGGTCCGGCTTAAAGCGAGTTATTGTTCCAGTTTTATCTGTATCACCGATGACTTTTAAATCTGCAGCTGGAATACCTCTTTCATACTTTTGATAATGGATTTTTCCATCACGATGTACAAATACTTCTAGTTCTGTTGATAAGGCATTTACAACAGATGCACCAACACCATGCAAACCACCAGAAACCTTGTAACCACCACCGCCAAATTTACCTCCGGCGTGAAGGACAGTCATGATAACTTCTACTGCAGGACGTCCCATTTTTTCTTGTATACCAACTGGAATACCACGTCCATTATCCGTTACAAGAATACTATTATCTTCTTCGATACTAACGTTAATTTCATCACAATACCCTGCAAGTGCTTCATCAATACTATTATCGACAATTTCCCACACAAGATGGTGAAGTCCTTTTCCACTTGTAGATCCAATATACATCCCAGGGCGTTTTCGAACTGCTTCTAGTCCTTCAAGTACCTGTATCTGACTTTCATCATACGAATTTTCTTCCATTTGTTTTTGTTCCATTGACACAAAGATCACCTACTTTTCCATTTAAACAGGGATTACGCCCTATCTATTTCACAATCTACCGTGCCGTTCGTTACATGAATTGTTTTCGCTTCTTTTAATGTTTCGTGTTCAATTCCGTCGACACTCGTCGTTGTCACAAATGTTTGCACTTTTCCTTGAATTGTATTTAACAGATGCGATTGACGATAATCATCTAATTCTGATAATACATCATCCAATAAAAGAATCGGATATTCCTTAACTTCTGAGTAAATCAATTCAATTTCAGCTAATTTTAGGGACAGTGCGGTCGTTCGTTGTTGTCCTTGCGAACCAAAGACTTGAACATTTTTACTATTAACGAAGAATTGTAAATCATCACGATGAGGACCAATTAAAGTCGTACCACGGAAAATCTCACGTTGTTTCACAGATTGAAAATTTTCATAGTATACTTCTTTTATTTTCGACAAATCCATTGATTCTGATACATCTACGCTTGGTTTATAGACAATTTCTAATTCTTCTAATCCACGGCTTATACCGCGATGAATTGGAGCTGCCCATTCTTGTAGTAAATGCAAAAATTCAAACCGTTTTTGCAATATTTTTGTACCATGCTCAATAAGTTGAAGTGTAAATACATCCAACATCGTTTCCTCATTCTTACTATTCCCTTGCATTTTTTTCAGCAAGTGATTTCGTTGCGTGAGCACCTTTTGATATTGACTCAATTCATACAAATAGACTGGAGCTATTTGGCCTAATTCCATATCTAAAAAGCGTCTTCTTACTTGAGGGCTTCCTTTTACAAGATTTAAATCTTCTGGGGCAAACATGACAACATTCATCATGCCAATATATTGACTCAATTTTTGTTGTTCAAGTTGATTTAATTTTGCCTTTTTACCTTTTTTCGAAATATTTAATTCCAAAGACAAAGAACTATTTCTCTTTTGTAATTTCCCTTTAATTTGACCGAAATCTTCATCCCAGCGGATAAGCTCGCGATCATTAGAGGTTCTATGAGATTTCGCCATCGCTAAAACATAAATAGCTTCCATCAAATTCGTTTTCCCTTGCGCGTTTTCACCGATAATTACATTTACTTTATCTTCAAAGGAAAGCTCTAACTTTTCATAATTGCGATAGTTTTTTAATTGTATTTCTGAAATAAACAAAGGGCTCCCCCTTTATGCCTGAACTTGGAAACTTCCGCTTCCTGGAATTTCAATAATATCGTTCGCATATAGTTTGCGACCTCTTCTATTTTCAAGTTCTTGATTCACGTACACTTCATATTCTTGTAAAAACCATTTTACAGCGCCACCTGTATCAATTACATCGGCTAACTTTAAAAATTGTCCTAGTGTAATATACTCTGTTGAAATTTTAATACGTTTCATAAAATCGCTCACTTTCTGAAAGTGTTCATTCTTTCATTGTACTAAATAAACTAACATTAGGAAAGTAATACCCAAAAATCAAATAAGGGCCACTAGCATCTGAAAACTAGCAACCCTTACTTCTTACTTAGTAAGTACGAACAGGTAAAATTAATTGAATAATGGACTCATCATTTACTGTACGAATTAAGAATGGTCTCATTGCGCCAGTAAAGCTAATTTTAATTTCAGTACTATCTAAGGCTTTTAGTGCATCCATCATATATTTTGCACTAAAAGATATTTTTAACTCTTCCCCATCTACTTTTTCACATTGAACTTCTTCTACTACTTTCCCGATTTCTGGTGAATTCGAAGAAATTTCCAGCATTTCCTGTTCTAAAGTTGATAATTTTACAACATTATTACGACCATCTCTTGCTAATAGAGATGCACGATCAATTGCTTGTAAAAATTCTTTTGTATTTACAAAAATATCTGTTTTACTCTCGGCTGGAATTAAACGAGTTGTATCAGGATAATTCCCTTCTAATAATCTTGAGAAGAATAATAAATGTTTTGTACGGAATAATACTTGATACTCCGTAATAACGATATCTACCATTTCTTCAGACTCATCTAGAATTTTGCTTAATTCATTTAAGCTTTTACCAGGGATAACAACATTTGCTTGGAATTCATCTGCAATGTTATATCCTTCGATTTTTGCTTTTCGAAGAGCCAACCTGTGACTATCTGTAGCAATGCAAGTTAATTCGCTGTTATATACCTTCCAGTTTACACCTGTCAAGATCGGTCTTGTTTCAGAAGTGGAAACTGCGAATACAGTTTGTCTGATCATATGTTTTAGTAAATCTGTTGGAATCTTAAAAACATGATGTTCTTCAATTTGTGGTAACAATGGATATTCAGCAGAATCTAAACCATTTAAATTAAACTCTGACTTTCCAGAAGTTATTTTTGTCATAAAATGATTTTCCACTGAAATTTCGACAGTCTCTTTAGGTAATTTTTTTACAATCTCACTAAAATATTTTGCTTGTAAAACAATACTGCCTGATTGTGCTACTTCTACGATTTCTTTTCCATCTTCTTCAACTGGGATAAAAGATTCGATAGAAATATCCGCATCGCTTCCTGTTAACGTAACTCCTTCTTCCGTAGCGACAACTTTAATTCCTGTAAGGATCGGAATTGTTGTACGAGAAGAAACTGCCTTCATTACATCTTGTACACTTCTTACAAGATAGTCTTTTTGTATTGTAAAACGCATAAAGAAAAACCTCCGGTAAGTATAAGATTTTATTTAATTAATAAAGATAAAAAAATAGTAGTAATAGTAGTAGGGCTTGTGGATATGTGGATAACTCCGTTGAAGGATGTAAAAACAGTCTATCTACATGTGGATAGACTGTGCGTAAAACAAGGAAAGTTATTCACACTATTCAGCTACTACTTTAAAATATCGTTAATTTCTTCAACTTGCTTTTGTAATTGCGTATCTGTTTTAAGCAGCTTAGAAATTTTTTCATGGGCATGGATAACTGTTGTATGATCACGTCCACCGAATTCTTCACCTATTTTAGGTAAGGAGGAGTCTGTAAGTTCGCGTGATAAATACATTGCAATTTGGCGAGGGAAGGCAACTGATTTTGTTCGCTTTTTCGCCTTGAAATCTTCCAGTTTTATTTGGTAAACATCCCCGACAGCCTTTTGAATATCATAAATAGAGATAATTTTTGGTTTAGAATTTGGAATAATATCTTTAAGTGCCTCAGCAGCTAAATCAGCATTAATATCTTTGTTAATTAAAGATGAATAAGCTACAACTCGGATGAGTGCACCTTCTAGTTCACGAATATTTGAATCGATTTGATTTGCAATATAAAGCATAACCTCATTTGGTATATCGAGTCCTTCAGCCTTTGCTTTTTTACGTAAAATTGCAATTCGTGTTTCTAAATCTGGTGGCGTAATATCCGTAATGAGTCCCCATTCAAAGCGAGAACGAAGACGATCTTCTAAAGTTGGAATTTCTTTTGGTGGCCGATCACTTGAAATTACAATTTGTTTACTTTCTTCGTGTAATGCATTGAATGTATGGAAAAACTCTTCTTGAGTTTGTTCTTTTCCTGCTAGAAATTGAATATCATCTATCAATAAAACATCTACATTGCGGTATTTATTACGAAAATCGACCGCTTTATTATCACGAATAGAATTAATGAACTCATTTGTAAATTTTTCTGATGATAAATATACAACCTTCGCGTTTGGGTTATGTTCAATTACATAATGACCAATTGCATGCATTAAATGGGTCTTTCCAAGTCCAACTCCCCCATAAATAAAGAGGGGATTATATGCTTTAGCTGGCGCTTCAGCTACGGCCAATGAAGCAGCGTGGGCAAAACGGTTACCAGAGCCAATAACAAATGTATCAAACGTATATTTTGGATTTAGCATACTCTGTGGTAAATGATTAGAATCATCCTG
Organism: Bacillus sp. WC2507; assembly: GCF_052656125.1. Taxonomy (NCBI): domain Bacteria; kingdom Bacillati; phylum Bacillota; class Bacilli; order Caryophanales; family Bacillaceae; genus Bacillus; species Bacillus sp. WC2507. Next base: position 283,298 of record NZ_JBQXPN010000001.1, read on the forward strand.
TGCTGAATTTGGTTTAGAAGGAGGAAGATCAATCTCCTCTTCAGCTTGACTTTGGGGAATAATAAAGCGAATAGCTAACTTTGCCCCTGTTAAATCATAAAGTGTTTCCGAAATTAGCTCTGAATAATGAGATTCTAACCAATCACGAGCGAATTCATTTGGAGCTGTAATTGTTAATACGTCTTTCTTTAAATTATGTGCAGTTGTTGATTTTAACCATGTTTCATAACTAGGTTTACTGACCTTTTTTTCTAGTTCTTTTAAGGCGCTGTTCCATAAATCAGAGATGTTTTCCAAAGGTGTCCCTCCTTTACTAAGATGGTAAAAGAATAAGGTTGCGCAACAAATGTACAACCTAAATAAATATAAAATGTATATTTATACGAAACGTATTTTAAAACCTAAAAACGTCGTTTGTATATGAGATAGGGTTTTCGACAAAAAAAGTAAATGTGGATAATCATTTACCCACATGTGATTAAAACTGTCCACATGTTATACACAAATTGTGGATAAGATAAAGATGTGGAAAACTTATTCAAAGTGAAAACACAACTATAATATCAAAAAAAAGTAGCTATAGCAATGAAATTAAGAAAGTTATCCACAAAATCAATACCTTGTGGAATAAACTTGTCCACAACACGATATACTGTGTAAAAGTACGAAAAGAGTTTGTGGATATAAAAAACAAGAAAAAACATTTATCCACAAGGAAATATGGGGTCTGTGAAAAAGTATGTGAATAGGTTCAAAATGAATATTTGATGAAAATTTCAAGAACCATTGACATTTTCCTAGTTGATTAACTATAATTTATAAGACTGTCTTTAACAGATATTCCTCAGGGAGGTGTCATATAATGAAAAGAACTTACCAACCAAATAAACGTAAGCGCAGCAAAGTACATGGTTTCCGCAGCCGTATGAGCACAGCGAACGGACGTAAAGTGCTAGCAGCTCGTCGTCGTAAAGGAAGAAAAGTATTATCTGCGTAGACCACTGATCGTTCAGTGGTCTTTTTTTCTAATAATAGTGAATTTCCGCTGATGAACTACAGGAGTGTCAATTGATATGAAGAAAAAACATCGTATAAAAAAGAATGATGAATTCCAGACGGTTTTTCAAAAAGGAAAATCTTATGCGAATCGTCAGCTTGTTGTCTATCAACTAGATAAAGAAGGACAGCCAAACTTTCGTATTGGCCTTTCTGTCAGCAAGAAAATAGGAAATGCAGTAGTGCGTAACCGAATTAAACGTATGATTCGCCAGTCGATCACAGAATTAAAAGATGAGATAGATTCTGGAAAAGATTTTGTTATAATAGCAAGGAAGCCTTGTGCAGAGATGACATATGAAGAATTAAAGAAAAGCTTAATTCATGTCTTTAAACGCTCTGGTATGAAAAGAATAAAAAAGTAGCGTAAGGAAATGAATTACACTATATACATACCGATACAAGGAGGAGTAGGCTTTGAAAAAGAAATTAGGTTTACTAGCCATGGTTATTGCATTAATGGCGATTACTGCTGGCTGTAGTGAAGTAAAACAGCCAATTACACCAAAAAGCACTGGAATTTGGAATGAATACTTCGTATACCCGCTTTCTCAGTTAATTACGTATTTTGCCAACTTATTTGGTAGTAATTACGGTTTAGCAATCGTTGTTACGACTCTTATTATTCGTTTTGCATTATTACCATTAATGATTAAACAAACAAAGAGTACGAAAGCAATGCAAGCGTTACAACCAGAAATGGTGAAGTTAAAAGAGAAATATAGCTCTAAAGATCAAGCAACACAGCAGAAACTACAACAAGAAATGATGCAGTTATATCAAAAAAATGGTGTAAACCCATTAGCAGGATGTTTACCAATCTTTGTTCAGATGCCTATTTTATTCGCGTTTTACCATGCGATTATGAGAACAGCAGAAATTAGTAAGCATACATTTTTATGGTTCGACTTAGGACAGGCAGATCCGTACTATATCTTACCGGTTGTTGCGGCAATTACGACATTTATTCAGCAAAAGCTTGCAATGGCAGGAACAGCTGGTCAAAACCCGCAAATGGCAATGATGATTTGGCTTATGCCAATTATGATTTTAGTCTTTGCAATTAACTTCCCAGCTGCATTATCACTTTACTGGGTTGTTGGTAATATCTTTGGTATCGCTCAAATGTACTTGATCAAGGGGCCAGAAATTAAGGCTAGTAAGGCAGGAGGATCAAGCAAGTGAGTATAATTACTGCTAAAGGACAAACAGTCGAGCTGGCAGTACAAGATGCTTTAAGGCAACTAAATGTTTCAAAAGACCGAGTAGATATAAATATTATCGATGAGGGTAAAAGAGGGTTCTTAGGTTTATTTGGGAATCGACCTGCAGTAGTAGAAGTTGTATTGAAGAAAGATCCAATTCATGAATGTGAAGAATATTTAAAAAATGTTATTCACGATATGGGTGTGGAAACTGAGATTAGTAAAATTGTAAAAGGACGCGAAGTTGAATTTACAATTTCTGGCGAAAATATAGGTGTTTTGATTGGAAAAAGAGGAAACACCTTGAATTCTTTACAGTATTTAACAAAACTTGTGGCGAATCGTAATACGAAGCAGTATATTGGTATCACACTAGATGCTGAGAATTATCGTAGTAAAAGAAAAGGTACATTAGAAGCACTTTCTTATCGATTAGCAAAACAAGTAGTAAGTACGAAAAAAAGAGTTGTATTGGAGCCTATGCCATCTTTTGAACGAAAGATTATCCACCAAGCATTATCTAATCATCAAAATATCATTACAACTTCTGAAGGAAAAGAACCACATCGACATGTTGTAATATCTTCCAAGTGACCGGTTACTCAATTGAGTGCCGGTTTTTTTGAGGGAAAAATAGATGTGGATAACTAAAAAACACTAAACTTATCCACTGTGAATAAGTTTAGTGTTTTTCACATGAGGACATAATAAAATGAGTTATTATTCTTTTGTAGATAGGTTCGTTATGGTATTCTAATAATTTAGTGAAGAAAATAATCATGTTGAAATAGAGATAAATAAGCAAGTGAGGTGAAAGGACATGGAATTTGATACAATTGCTGCGATTTCCACGGCGCTTGGAGAGGGTGCAATTGCCATTGTTCGAGTAAGTGGGGATGATGCGGTTGAAAAAGTTAATCGTATTTTTAAAGGGAAGGATTTAACAGAGGTTCCTTCGCACACAATTCATTATGGTCATATCGTTGATTTAGATACAAATCAGGTTATTGAAGAAGTGATGGTGTCTATTATGCGTGCACCAAGGACTTTTACACGTGAAAATATAGTAGAAATTAACTGTCATGGCGGACTTGTTTCAGTAAATAAAGTATTGCAACTTATTTTAGCGCAAGGAGTACGATTAGCGGAGCCTGGTGAATTTACGAAACGTGCTTTTTTAAATGGTCGTATTGATTTATCACAAGCAGAGGCTGTTATGGACTTAATCCGCGCAAAAACAGATCGTGCAATGAACGTAGCAATTAATCAAATGGAAGGGCGTTTATCTAAATTAATTGGCCGTCTGCGTCAGGACATATTAGAAACGTTAGCTCATGTTGAGGTAAACATAGATTACCCAGAATATGATGATGTGGAAGAAATGACACATAATATTTTAATTGAGAAAGCTACACATGTTCGTACTGAAATTGCAAAAATATTAGAAACATCGAAGCAAGGAAAGATTTTACGTGAAGGTATTGCTACTGCAATCATCGGTAGACCTAACGTTGGGAAATCATCGCTATTGAATAGTCTCGTTCAGGAGAAAAAGGCAATTGTAACCGATATTGCAGGAACAACTCGTGATGTTATTGAAGAGTACGTTAATGTGCGTGGTGTACCACTTAAACTTATAGATACAGCCGGAATTCGTGAAACAGAAGATGTTGTGGAACGAATTGGTGTAGAGCGCTCAAAAGAAATGATGAGCCAAGCTGATTTAGTGTTAGTTGTCGTTAATTATAGCGAAGCTTTAACGAATGAGGATGAAGATCTATTCCGTGCTGTACAAGGAAAAGATTTCATTGTTATTGTAAATAAGACAGATTTACCGCAAGCAATCAATATGGAACGTATTACAGAATTGGCAGCGGGAAATCGTGTTATTACAACATCGTTAATTGAGGAACAAGGAATAGATGAACTTGAACAGGCAATAGCTGATTTATTCTTTGAAGGAACAATTGATTCTGCAGATGTGACATATGTTTCTAACGCGAGACATATTGGATTATTAACACAAGCAGGAAAAACAATTGGAGATGCAATTGAGGCGATAGAAAATGGTGTTCCAATTGATATGGTGCAAATTGATTTAACAAGAACGTGGGAAATACTTGGTGAAATTACTGGTGACACAGTCCATGAGAGCCTAATTGACCAGTTGTTCTCTCAATTTTGTTTAGGAAAATAATATAGAGATGTTTTAGAAAGATAGAGATTATTAGGAGGAATAAACAATGGGATACAATGCCGGTTCATACGATGTCATAGTAATCGGTGCAGGTCATGCAGGATGTGAAGCTGGTCTTGCGGCAGCACGAATGGGCTCCAAAACATTAATGTTAACAATTAACTTAGATATGGTAGCGTTTATGCCATGTAACCCTTCTGTTGGTGGACCAGCAAAAGGGATTGTTGTTCGTGAAATTGATGCATTAGGCGGAGAAATGGGACGCAACATTGATAAAACATATATTCAAATGCGTATGTTAAATACAGGTAAAGGACCAGCTGTACGTGCACTTCGAGCACAAGCAGATAAGTTCTCTTACCAGCATGAATTAAAGAAAACAATTGAAGAAACACCAAACTTAACGTTGTTCCAAGGAATGGTAGAGCGTTTAATCGTTGAAGATGGCGAATGTAAAGGGGTAATTACGCAAGCTGGTGCTGAATATACAGCAAAAACTGTTGTAATTACGACTGGAACATTTTTACGTGGTGAGATTATTATGGGAGATTTAAAATATTCGAGCGGTCCGAATAATCAACAACCATCTATTACTTTATCTGAACATTTAGAGGAGCTTGGATTTGATCTTGTTAGATTTAAAACAGGTACACCTCCGCGTGTAAATAGTAATACGATTGATTACAGTAAAACAGAAATTCAGCCAGGTGATGATAAACCACGAGCTTTCTCTTTTGAAACGACAAAATTTATTATGGATCAAATTCCATGTTGGTTGACGTATACAAGTACGGAAACACATCGTTTAATAGATGAAAACTTACATCGCTCAGCTATGTATTCTGGTATGATTAAGGGAACAGGACCTAGATATTGTCCTTCGATTGAAGACAAAGTAGTAAGGTTTAATGATAAACCACGTCATCAAATTTTCTTAGAGCCAGAAGGACGTAATACACAAGAAGTGTATGTACAAGGTTTATCCACAAGCTTACCAGAAGATGTGCAACGTGATATGCTTAGAACAATACCTGGCCTAGAAAACGTTGAAATGATGCGTACAGGTTATGCAATTGAATATGATGCAATCGTGCCAACACAACTATGGCCGACACTTGAAACGAAAAAAATCAAAAATTTATATACAGCAGGACAAATTAATGGAACTTCTGGTTACGAAGAGGCGGCAGGACAAGGGCTTATGGCTGGGATTAATGCAGCATGTCGTTCTTTAGGTAAAAAAGAAGTTATTTTAGGTCGCGCAGATGCTTATATTGGTGTCTTAATTGATGATCTTGTAACGAAAGGTACAAATGAACCATATCGTTTATTAACGTCTCGTGCAGAATATCGCCTATTATTACGCCACGATAATGCTGATCTACGTTTAACTGAAGTTGGTCGTGAAATTGGATTAATTAAAGAAGAGCGCTACGAGCGATTTACAAATAAAAAATTACAAATTGAACAGGAAAAGGAACGTTTAGGAAGCATTATTATTAAACCACGTCCTGAAGTTCAAGAATTAATTCGTAGTATTGGCGGAAGTGAATTGAAAGATGGAATACGTGCAAGTGATTTATTACGTCGTCCAGAGATGACATATGAGCATATTCATCTTTTAGTACCAAGTGAAGTAGAATTAAGTGATGAAATTACAGAACAAGTTGAAATTCAGATTAAGTACGAAGGATATATCGAAAAATCTTTACAGCAAGTAGAGCGTATGAAGAAAATGGAAAACAAAAAAATCCCTGTGGATATTGATTATGATGCAATTTCTAGTCTTGCCTCAGAAGCTAGACAGAAATTGAAAGATGTTCGTCCACTTTCAATGGGTCAGGCTTCACGTATTTCTGGCGTAAATCCAGCGGATGTTTCCATCTTGCTTGTTTATATTGAACAAGGAAAAATTGCGCGAGTATCGAACCAATAAATAGTAAGGAGATATTGTTAGATGAACATAGAACAATTTCAATCTATGCTAGAAGAGAAGGGTATCATCCTCTCTTCTAGACAGTTAGAGCAGTTCGAAATCTACTTCGAAACATTAGTAGAGTGGAATGAAAAAATGAACTTAACGGCTATTACGGAGAAAGAAGAAGTATATTTAAAACACTTTTTTGATTCCATTACCGCTGCTTTCTATTATGATTTTTCAAAACCATTCTCAATTTGTGATGTTGGTGCAGGAGCTGGCTTCCCAAGTATTCCTTTAAAAATCTGTTTCCCGCACTTAAAAGTGACAATTGTAGATTCATTGCAAAAACGTATTAACTTCTTAAATCATTTAGCACAAAAATTGGGATTAAGTGACGTTGCGTTTTGTCACGATCGTGCTGAAACATTTGGGAAAAAAGAAGGTGTACGTGAATCGTACGATATTGTAATGGCACGTGCAGTTGCGCGTCTTTCGGTATTAAGTGAATTATGTTTACCACTTGTAAAAGTTGGGGGAACATTCATTGCAATGAAAGGTGCCGCAGCAAATGAAGAAATTGAAAATGGCAAGTATGCTTTAGAGGTGCTAGGCGGGAATTTAAAAGAAATGTCTACGTTCCAATTACCGTTTGAAGAAAGTGAACGTAATATTTTATTAATCGAGAAAAAGCGCAAGACACCAAAGAAATATCCACGCAAACCGGGAACACCCAATAAATTACCTATTGAAAAATAAATCTTATTAGACGTAAGATTAAATTATATAAATGAAAACGTAAATGTTTCATAGGAAACATTTTATGGAGAATAGTCAATAGGCCTAAAAGGTGGTGGAATATGTATGAAAAATACGTTTTCTCGTTTATTTGGCTTTGGAGATAAAGAGAGCGAATTCGAATTACAAGACGAAAGCCATGAAGAAATAGATAAAAAGGTATATGAAGAAATACAGGAAATTCCGATAGTAAATATTACCCCTAACCGTTATCAACCACGAACAGTTTTTGATGATGCGCGTATTGAAGAGCTAGCATTAACGATTCGTACACACGGACTGATTCAGCCAATTGTTGTGAGGCAATATGAGGATGATAAGTACGAGATTATCGCTGGAGAAAGGCGTTTCCGTGCGGCAACAAAGTTAGGGTGGGAAAAGGTACCTGCAATTATAAAGAACTTAAATGATACAGAGACAGCTTCTGTAGCTTTAATTGAAAACTTGCAGCGTGAGGAACTAACAGCAATCGAGGAAGCTGTGGCATATCAAAAGCTAATTGAGTTACATAATTTAACACAAGAAGCATTGGCACAACGACTTGGAAAAGGACAATCCACAATCGCAAATAAGTTGCGATTGTTAAAGTTGCCTGAAGAAATAAAAGGTGCGTTATTAGAAAAAAGTATTACAGAACGCCATGCCCGTGCGCTCATTCCTTTAAAGAATGAGGAATTACAACTGAAGGTTTTACAGGAAATTGTGGAGAAACAACTGAATGTAAAGCAAACAGAGGAACGAATTGCGAAATTACTAGAGGAAGCAAAACCGAAGCGTAAGGCGAAGCAAAAAGCAGTAAGTCGAGATACGAGAATCGCCATGAATACAATTAGGCAGTCATTACAAATGGTTGCTGACAGTGGTTTAAATGTTAATTCTGAGGAAGAAGAATTTGATGAGTACTATCAAATTACAATTAAAATTCCGAAGAAAAAATAATAATGGCATGTTAGAGACCTTATCCTATTGGATAGGTCTCTTTTACTATATTTTCTTGTTAGATGAAGAAGGAGTTTAGAAATAAATTTTGAAGTTTAATAAGGACGTAAAAGAAAAACTTTTATTTCATGTTACAATAAACGTAATTGTTACTAGAATAAGATAGAAAGGTTGAAAGTAGGTGACATCATGGGAAAAATCATTGCTATTGCCAATCAAAAAGGTGGCGTTGGGAAAACAACAACATCTGTTAATTTAGGGGCTGGATTGGCACAAGTAGGTAAGAAGGTCCTTCTTGTAGATATTGATGCTCAAGGAAATGCAACGACTGGTGTGGGAATTGAAAAATCCGAATTAGATCAATGTATTTACAACGTTCTTGTGGAAGATGCAGATGTTCAAGGGGTTGTACGGAAAACCGCAACTGAAAACTTAGATGTTCTACCCGCTACAATTCAATTGGCAGGTGCTGAAATTGAATTGGTACCGACTATTTCCCGGGAAGTACGTTTGCAAAGGGCATTACAGTCAGTTCGTGATGAATATGATTATATTATTATCGACTGTCCCCCGTCCTTAGGGTTATTAACGATTAATGCATTAACAGCAGCAGATTCTGTTATTATTCCTGTTCAATGCGAATATTACGCACTAGAAGGATTAAGTCAGCTATTAAATACAGTTCGACTTGTGCAAAAGCACTTAAATAAAAATCTAGCAATTCAAGGTGTATTGCTAACGATGTTGGATGCCCGTACAAATTTAGGGATTCAGGTTATAGATGAAGTGAAAAAATACTTTAGGGATAAAGTATACCGTTCGATTATTCCTCGTAATGTTCGTTTAAGTGAAGCACCAAGTCATGGGAAACCAATTATGCAGTATGACGCTAAATCAAGAGGGGCAGAAGTATATATAGATTTAGCAGAGGAAGTGATTGCAGGTGGCTAAAGGATTAGGAAGAGGAATCAATGTGTTTTTTCCTGATTTAGATGTGAAAGAAGAAGAGACAATTCAGGAGGTTGTGATAACTGAATTAAGACCGAATCCATATCAACCACGTAAACACTTTAATAAAGAGGCGATTCAGGAATTAGCGGCTTCTATTAAGGAACACGGTATATTGCAACCGTTAATTGCTAGAAAGAGTATTAAAGGATATGAAATTGTTGCAGGTGAAAGAAGATATCGTGCTGCCAAAGAGGCAGGACTCGAGAAGGTACCTGCTGTTGTAAGACAATTAAGTGAGCAACAAATGATGGAGTTTGCATTGCTTGAAAACTTACAACGAGAAGATTTAAATCCAATGGAAGAAGCAATGGCATATCAAATGTTAATGAATGAGCTAAATGTAACGCAAGAACAATTAGCGAAACGTCTTGGTAAGAGCAGACCTTACATTGCAAATTATACGCGGTTATTAAGCCTCCCCTCTTTTGTGCAAGATATGATTGCAAATGGTCAGCTTTCAATGGCTCATGGGAGAACTTTGCTTACGATAAAAGATGAAGAACAATTAAATTCTTTATTAAAACGAATCGAAAAAGAAGGATTAAATGTTCGTCAATTAGAGAAAATTGTTCAGGAGATTAATCAACGCGTTTCACGTGAAACAAAACAAGTGAAAAAAGAGAGAAACATATTTTTCGTAGAACGCGAAACGTTCTTAAGAGAAAAGTTTGGTACAGATGTGAAAATTAAAGAAACGAAAAGAGAAAAAGGTAAAATCGAAATTGAATTTTTTAATAAAGAAGATTTAAATCGTATTTTAGAATTGTTAGCACAGAAAAACTAAAAAGCAAACCATCTTATTATTTATAGATGGTTTGCTTTTTTTAATACAGATAGTTTTTGGTCGGTTTCTTTTATACTCTGCGCAATTACATCAGCCATTTTCATGACTAAACTTAGTCTTGTATTTTGCAGGACGAAAAACTCCATAAAACCATTTAGGTTTACGATGCCATGAATATGTAAATCACCAACTGCAGGTAATTTTTTATTCATTGCAGCTCCAGGCTTACTAGGCCCCATTCCGGTAGTGATGGAACCAATACTTTGAGACTTTCCTAAACAGGCATCAACCGCAATGATAAATGAAGTAGGATTATCTTTCTGTATATTCTGAATTTTCTCTTCTAAATTTAGCGCGTGTACTGGCTCATCTAGTGTGCCGAACACTTGGAAGTTTTTAATTCCTACTTGTTCTAGTTTCGTACCGACTAACGGACCGAGTGCATCGCCTGTAGAACGATCTGTGCCGATACAAATGAGAATAACCGGTATATTCGTTTTAATAGGGATATGGGCAAGTAAGAAGTTACTAATTGTCTCGGAGGCTTCTACGTCTTGGTGCATAACATTTTGAGTTTCTTTTTCGAAAAAAGGTAAGCGAAAACTTCCAATATTCATGAAGCATCCATCCTTTTAATAAATTTTCAAAATATGTTATATGGTGAGTAAAATGGAAAACTATAAGTGCGTAATTCCTGTAAAACTTGAGTGGAAACGGAAATAATAGTACTAGTATATATATATTCATTCCATTTTATACCTGTATGGAAGTTAACAAATGCAATTAAAGTCATAAAAATTTTTCAGCAATTAGGAGACTTCTGATACAATAAGAAGGATAACTAAAAAGAAATTTTGGCTGGAGAGGTAGAGGTACATGGATTTATTAACACAGTGGTTTAATGCCACGAAACAGTATTTATTAAATGCTGATCGTTGGGCTGATATTGGAACGGCGACATTGAAAATATGTATTATTTTAATAATCGGTGCAGTTGTGGTACGAGTTGCACGTGCAATTGTACGAAATGCGTTTCGCATGGGAAGCCGTTCACCAATTCAAATTTCAGAACGTCGTACAGTTACAGTAGCGAAGTTACTTGAAAATATTGTGGCATACGTTGTTATGTTCATTATGTTAATTGCGATTTTAGGTGTGTTTAATATTAATGCATCTGGTTTATTAGCGGGTGCCGGAGTAATTGGTTTAGCGGTCGGATTTGGTGCTCAAAGTTTGGTGAAAGATGTCATTACAGGATTATTTATTTTGTTAGAAGATCAATTTTCAGTCGGTGACTATGTAAAAATTGGTCAGTTTGAGGGAGTCGTTTTAGAAATTGGACTTCGTACAACAAAAGTAAAGAGTTGGACAGGCGAAATTCATACTTTACCAAACGGAAGTATTATTCAAGTTACGAACTATTCAGTTAGTAACAGTGTTGCATTTGTTGATGTATCTATTTCGTATGAGGCTGACATAGCGAAGGCGGAGCAAGTCATTGAAGAGTTATTAGAAGAATTACCTGCACAGTATGCGCAAATGGTAACAACGCCTCAGTTATTAGGTGTGCAAACATTGGCTGCATCGGAAGTTATATTACGTGTTATTGCGGAAGTAGAGCCGATGCAACATGCGGTTGTTGCAAGAGCACTTCGTAAAGAAATTAAAAATCGTCTAGATTTACATGGTATTGAAATTCCATATCCACGTATGGTTTTATATAATCGTGAAGAATTGGTGAGTGGAAAAGCAATTTAGTATGGAGAGGGGTTTGGAGAATGGAGCAAAAGCAGTATAACTTGTACGATGTTGTGGAAATGAAGAAAGCCCACCCATGTGGTGAGAATCGTTGGAAGATTATTCGTATGGGAATGGATATCCGCATTAAGTGCGAGGGATGTGACCATTCAGTAATGATTCCTCGAAGAGAGTTTGATCGTAAGGTGAAAAAAATACTTGTGAAGCACGAAGAATAGAGAGAAAGTAACAGTTGCAATGGGTAGCTGTTACTTTTTTTCGTTTGGAGGAAACTTGTCATTTTTTTCGTTACTATCTATAATGATGAAAGATTGAGACATAGGAGTGAAAAATATGGGATTAACGGCTGGGATTGTTGGATTACCTAACGTAGGGAAGTCCACTTTATTTAATGCAATTACACAAGCAGGAGCAGAATCTGCAAACTATCCATTCTGTACAATTGATCCAAACGTAGGAATTGTAGAAGTACCAGATGAGCGTTTAAATAAATTAACGGAATTAGTAGAACCGAAAAAAACTGTTCCGACTGTATTTGAGTTTACTGATATTGCAGGTATCGTAAAAGGTGCTAGTAAAGGTGAAGGTTTAGGAAATAAATTCTTATCTCATATTCGCCAAGTAGATGCAATTTGCCAAGTTGTTCGTTGTTTTGAAGACGAAAATATTACGCACGTTTCAGGGAAAGTAGATCCAATCGATGATATTGAAACAATCAACTTAGAGCTAATCTTAGCAGATTTAGAATCTGTTGATAAACGTATCGAGCGTGTTGCAAAATTAGCAAGACAAAAAGATAAAGAAGCAGTATATGAGCATGAAATTTTAGTGCGTTTAAAAGAAGCTTTCGAAGAGGGAAAACCGGCTCGTACTGTTGAATTTACAGAAGAGCAAATGAAGATTGTGAAGGGCCTTCATTTACTTACAACGAAAGAAATGTTATACGTAGCAAACGTAAGTGAAGATGATATTATGGATCCTTCTGAAAACAAATACGTACAAATGGTAAAAGAATTTGCTGCAAATGAAAATTCTCAAGTAATCGTTGTATGTGCAAAAATCGAATCAGAAATCGCTGAGTTAGACGAGGAAGAGAAAAAGGTATTCCTTGAAGAACTAGGCATTGAAGAATCTGGTTTAGATCAATTAATTCGTGCTGCATATGATTTATTAGGACTTGCTACATACTTCACAGCTGGTGTGCAAGAAGTACGTGCATGGACGTTTAAACAAGGTATGAAAGCACCACAATGTGCTGGTGTAATTCATACAGACTTTGAGCGTGGATTTATTCGTGCAGAAACAGTTTCTTATGATGATTTAATGACAAACGGTTCTATGACAGCTGCAAAAGAAGCTGGAAAAGTACGTTTAGAAGGAAAAGAGTATATCGTAAAAGACGGAGACGTTATGCACTTCCGCTTCAACGTTTAATTTAATATTTCCTAGGAAAAATAAAGATATGAGCTTGGCAAATATATTATATGTTTGCCAAGCTTTTTATGTATGGGTGAGTTGATTCATCCAACTTACTATGATATAATCTAAACTCGTGAGTAATTACTATAAATTAATTGCTCCTTGCCCATTATGGGCCGTTTAGACCAAAAGGAGGTGAAAGTGTAATGAGAAAGTACGAAATTATGTACATCATTCGTCCTGGCGTTGAAGAAGAAGCTCAAAAAGCTTTAGTTGAACGTTTTGCAGGTGTTTTAACAAACAATGGTGCAGAAATCATTAACACGAAAGAGTGGGGTAAGCGTCGTTTAGCTTACGAAATCAACGACTTACGTGAAGGTTTCTACATGATCTTAAACGTGAACTCTAACGCAGAAGCGATTAACGAATTCGACCGTTTAGCTAAGATCAACGAAGATATCCTTCGTCATATCGTTGTTAAAGAAGAAGAAAAATAATTGATATATAAGGGAGAGTGGTTCGATTGATGAATCGTGTTATCCTCGTTGGTCGTTTAACTAAGGACCCTGACTTACGTTACACGCCCAATGGTGTTGCAGTAGCTACTTTTACGTTAGCTGTGAATCGCGCATTTGCCAATCAACAAGGTGAGCGTGAAGCTGACTTTATTAATTGTGTAATATGGCGTAAACAAGCAGAAAACGTAGCAAATTATTTGAAAAAAGGTAGCTTAGCAGGCGTAGACGGACGTCTTCAAACTCGTAATTACGATGGACAAGATGGTAAACGTGTATACGTAACAGAAGTTCTTGCGGAAAGCGTACAATTTTTAGAGCCGCGTAATGGCGGTGGGGAGCAACGTGGTTCATTTAATCAGCAACCATCAGGAGCTGGTTTCGGTAACCAAGGCTCTAACCCATTTGGTCAATCTAGTAATCCGGGTAACCAAGGTAACTCTGGATTTACGAAGAATGACGATCCATTTTCAAATGTAGGTCAACCGATCGACATTTCCGACGACGATTTACCGTTCTAATACAGTAAATTTGTTAGTTTTAACAAAGAATGGAGGGAAATAGATATGGCAGGACGCAAAGGTGGACGTGCGAAACGTCGTAAGGTGTGTTTCTTCACAGCTAACGGCATCACTCGCATTGACTATAAAGATGTTGATTTATTAAAACGTTTCGTTTCTGAGCGTGGTAAAATTTTACCTCGTCGTGTAACAGGAACAAGCGCAAAATACCAACGCAAACTTACAGTTGCAATTAAACGTGCTCGTCAAATGGCACTTTTACCATATGTTGGTGAATAATAGCGTATGAAATGCACAGTAGAGTCGGACTCTACTGTGCATTTTGCTATGCTTTTCTTTTTTGAAAGAGAGGTTAGAGGATGAAAAATACGAAATTTATTACTGAGGGTGCAGCGTTGTTAGCGATATATGCAATGTTATTGCTTATATCTATGTATGTTCCGATTTTAGGTACGGTTGTAACGTTTGCGTTGCCATTGCCATTTATATTGCTAACGATTAGATATAAATTATCTAATGCCTTTGTAATTTTTACGGCGGCGCTTTTTATTACTGTTATTGTCAGTCAGCCGATGAACCTAGTGAAGACAACTATGTTTGGATTGATAGGTATCGTTTTAGGATATATGTATAAAAAACAAAAAAAGCCGGTAGAAATTTTGATGGCGGGGATGCTTGCATACTTAATTGGTATTATGCTCATTTATGTTGCGAGTATAAAGTTTTTTAACATAGATTTAATGAAGCAAATGCAAAATATGTTTAATGAAAGTATGACGCAAAGCGAAAAGATAGTCAGTGCTGCTGGTATGCCGATTAGTAAAGAACAAAAAGAGTTATTTGCACAAATGAATGATATGTTACAAACGTTATTTCCAAGTATACTTGTGCTCGTTTCTGCATGTTTTTCTTGGATCACAGTAATATTATCGGGCAGTGTTTTGAGAAAGTTAAAACATGATGTTATACCTTGGCCTAAATTTAAAGATATACAATTACCAAAGAGTATTGTTTGGTATTACGTTATATTTATTTTGCTATCAACTTTTATAAAAGTAGAACCGACATCATATTTACATATGGTATTTTCTAACCTAAATCTCATATTTGCATTATTACTCGTACTGCAAGGTCTGACATTTATTGCTTTTTTAGCGCATAGAAAAGGTTTTACGAAAGGTGTTCCTATTATTAGTTTTATTGTCTGCATGTTTATTCCGATGCTGTTTCCTCTTGTGACAATCTTAGGTATAATTGATTTAGGGATTTCATTGCGTTCTAAAATAGGAGGATAAAGTAATATTCCTTATACTATTTTAATCTGTTTAACTAACTGGAAGGTGAGTTAGTTTTACTTTATAGGAGTTGTATACATGCCTGAATTTTATAAGAAACAGTGGTTTTTATATCCTGTTTATGTATTGGCATTCTTCGTGTTTGTGCTCATTTCGATCCTCTGTTATTTTCATTTAATGATGGGGATAGCCGCCTTTTTTATTTTTTGTATCGTCCTTTTTGTTGTTGTACGATTTGAACTTACCTTTCAAAAGAATTTTGAAAAACATACGACAGATATGATTACAAGGGTAAAGAAAGTGAGTAATGAGGCATTTAACCAAATGCCGATCGGTATTTTGTTATACAATAAGGATTATGGGATTGATTGGGCGAATCCTTATTTATCTTCATGTCTGGGACAGCATGCGTTAGCTGGATGGCACCTTTATGATGTATCAGAAACGTTACTTCTTTTTATTAAGGGAGAAACTTCCGATGATATAGTCTCTTTAAATAATCGAAAGTTTCGTGTTTTTGTAAGGAAGGAAGAAAAGTTAATTTATTTCTTTGATGTAACGGAACAAACAGAGATCGAAAAGATGTACGAGGATCAACGTACTGTTTTGGCTGTCATTTATTTAGATAATTATGATGAAGTTACACAAGGTTTAGATGATCAATTACGTACGAATATAACAAGTCTGGTAACATCACGACTAAATGAATGGGCCGTTAAGTATGGGGCATATTTAAAACGTGCATCTTCAGAAAGATTCTTCGTTGTACTAAATGAAAGTATTTTAGCGCAGATGGAGAAAGGGAAATTTAGCATTTTAGATCAGGTGCGTGAAGAAACTTCCAAAAGGAATATACCACTTACTTTAAGTGTGGGTGTTGGATCAGGTGATTTACCTTTATCAGAGCTTGGGGCGATGGCGCAGTCCGGTTTAGACCTTGCGCTTGGCCGTGGTGGAGATCAAGTAGCTATTAAACAGGCAACAGGTAAAGTTAAGTTTTATGGTGGTAAGACAAATCCGGTTGAAAAACGTACTCGTGTACGTGCCAGAGTTATTTCGCATGCATTAAAGGATTTAGTATTAGAAAGTAGCAATGTCATTATAATGGGGCACAGGGCTCCTGATATGGACGCAATTGGTGCTGCGATTGGTATTTTGAAGGTAGCGCAATTAAATGAGCGCAAAGGATATATTGTGCTAGATGAAAATGATTCTGATAAGGGAATTAAGCGTTTGATGGATAAAGTGAAACAAAACGAAGAATTATGGTCACACTTTATTACACCAGGACAAGCGATGGAATTTGCAAATGATGATTCTTTACTTGTAGTTGTTGATACGCATAAACCTTCAATGGTGATGGAAGAAAAGCTTTTACGCAAAATTGAAAATGTAGTTGTTATTGACCATCATCGCCGAGGAGAAGATTTTATTGAAGATCCATTGCTTGTTTACATGGAGCCATATGCTTCTTCTACGGCAGAACTTGTTACAGAATTACTTGAATACCAACCGAAAAATTTAAAAATGACAATGTTAGAAGCGACAGCATTGTTAGCGGGTATTATTGTTGATACGAAAAGCTTTACATTCCGGACGGGTGCTCGTACGTTTGATGCTGCTTCTTATTTACGCTCACATGGTGCAGATACTGTACTTGTACAAGAGCTTTTAAAAGAAGATATGGATCAGTATTTACGGGTTGCAAAAGCTATTAAAAATGCGTACATTTATACAAATGGAATTGCGATTGCAAAAGTTGATAGTGATGATTACTACGATCAAGTGCTTATTGCGCAATCGGCGGACACATTATTAACAATGACAGGAATTATTGCGTCATTTGTTATTGCAAAACGTGGCGAGAATTTCATTGGAATTAGCGGCAGGTCTTTAGGTGAAGTGAATGTGCAGCTAATTATGGAAAATTTAGGCGGTGGTGGGCATTTAACGAATGCAGCCACACAAATGAAAAATGTTACAGTAGATGAAGCTGAGGAGAAGCTTCGATTTGTTATTGATGACTATTTACAGGGAGGCACACAATCATGAAAGTAATTTTTCTAAAAGACGTAAAAGGTAAAGGGAAAAAAGGAGAAGTAAAAAACGTACCAGATGGTTATGCAAATAACTTCTTATTAAAACAAGGATTAGCTGCTGAAGCAACAAATAGCAGTATGAAAACTTTAGAAGCTCAAAAGCGCAAAGAGGAAAAAGATGCAGCAGCAGAGGTTGAAAATGCAAAAGAATTGAAAGAAACATTAGAGAAACTAACTGTAGAAGTAAAGGCAAAATCTGGAGAAGGTGGCCGTTTATTCGGTTCTATTACGAGCAAACAAATCGTAGATGCAATGCAAAAATCACACAAGATTAAACTTGATAAGCGTAAATTTGAAATGGATGATGCAATTCGTGCATTAGGCTATACAAATGTTACTGTGAAATTGCATCCGCAAGTAACAGCAACAGTAAAAGTTCATGTTAGTGAACAATAAAAATAAGTTAAGCAAGGAGGATTGCGTATGAGTGATGTAATGGCTGATCGTACCCCTCCGCATAATATAGAAGCTGAGCAGGCAGTCTTGGGTGCTATATTGATTGATCAGGATGCGTTAACGTCAGCATCGGAACTATTAGTACCTGACTCATTCTATCGAACGAAACATCAAAAGATTTTTGAAGTCATGCTTGGGTTATCTGATAAAGGAGAACCGATTGACTTAGTAATCATGACATCAGCGATGGCTGATCAAGGATTATTAGAAGAAGTTGGTGGAGTTTCTTATCTAGCAGAGTTAGCAGAAGTTGTTCCAACGGCTGCTAACGTAGAATATTATGCACGTATCATCGCTGAAAAGGCACTTTTACGTCGTTTAATTCGAACAGCGACTCATATTGTGTCAGATGGATACGAGAGAGAAGATGACGTGGACGGCCTTCTAAATGAGGCTGAGAAAAAAATATTAGAAGTATCTCACCAAACAAATGCAAAAGCATTCCAAAACATTAAAGATGTTCTTGTAGATGCTTATGATAAAATTGAACTTTTGCATAATCAAAAAGGTGAAGTTACTGGGATACCAACTGGATTTACTGAATTAGATAAGATGACCGCAGGTTTCCAGCGAAATGATTTAATTATCGTAGCGGCACGTCCATCAGTAGGGAAAACCGCATTTTCATTAAATATCGCACAAAACGTAGCGACGAAAACGGATGAAAATGTAGCGATTTTTAGTTTGGAGATGGGCTCTGATCAGCTTGTTATGCGTATGCTTTGTGCAGAAGGAAATATTGATGCGCAAAGACTTCGTACCGGATCATTAACTTCTGATGATTGGGCGAAATTAACGATGGCGATGGGTAGCCTTTCTAATGCTGGTATATATATTGATGATACACCAGGGATTAAAGTAAATGAGATTCGAGCGAAATGTCGTAGATTAAAGCAAGAACAAGGTCTTGGGATGGTTTTGATTGACTATTTACAGCTTATTCAAGGAAGCGGGAAATCAGGAGAAAACCGTCAGCAGGAAGTATCTGAGATTTCTCGTACACTAAAAGGGATTGCGCGTGAATTGCAAGTGCCTGTTATTGCCTTGTCACAGTTATCTCGTGGTGTAGAATCTCGTCAAGATAAACGTCCGATGATGTCTGATATTCGTGAATCGGGAAGTATTGAGCAGGATGCTGATATTGTAGCCTTCTTATATCGTGAAGATTACTACGACCGAGAAACGGAAAATAAAAATACGATTGAAATTATTATTGCAAAGCAGCGTAACGGTCCAGTAGGCTCAGTAGAGCTCGCATTCGTTAAAGAGTTCAATAAGTTCGTTAACTTAGAACGTCGCTTCGAGGATGGACATGCGCCGCCTGCATAAAGATAGTATAAAAAAGAAACACATTTCTTATAATAAGATGTGTTTCTTTTTTTTATAGGAAAGATAAGGCTTTCATAATGTGAAAATATAATTCTTACGAACGAAAATGTTTTTTTATAAAAAAATGTTCGCTTTTTGGTTGACTTCTTTTTCGGTTTTGGTACAATTATATTGTTTGAATAGATCGTTTGAAAATTGCGGAGGTGCTTTAATAATGTCTTCAGTAGTAGTTGTAGGAACACAATGGGGCGACGAAGGAAAAGGTAAAATCACTGATTTTCTTTCTGAGCATGCGGAAGTAGTTGCAAGATATCAAGGTGGAAATAACGCGGGACATACAATTGTTTTCGGCGGAGTTAAATATAAATTACACTTAATTCCATCTGGTATTTTCTATAAAGAGAAAATTTGTGTAATCGGAAACGGCTTAGTAGTAGATCCGAAAGCATTACTTGAAGAGTTAAAATACTTACACGATCGTGGTGTAAGTACTGATAATTTACGCGTAAGTAACCGTGCGCATGTTATTTTACCTTATCACTTAAAACAAGATGAGTTAGAAGAAGCGAGTAAAGGTGATAACAAAATCGGTACAACGAAAAAAGGTATCGGTCCTGCATATATGGATAAAGCTGCTCGTATTGGTATTCGTATGGCTGATCTTTTAGACCGTGAAGCATTTAAAGAAAAGCTTGAGCGCAATTTAGTAGAAAAAAATCGTTTATTTGAAAAAATGTACGATACAGAAGGTTTCAGTGTAGAAGAAATCTTTGAAGAGTACTTCGAGTACGGACAACAAATCGCGCAATATGTATGTGATACGTCTGTTGTATTAAATGATGCACTAGATAACGATCAACGTGTATTATTTGAAGGTGCACAAGGTGTTATGCTTGATATCGACCACGGTACGTACCCGTTCGTTACATCTTCTAACCCGATTGCTGGTGGTGTAACAGTTGGAACTGGAGTTGGTCCTGCGAAAGTTACTCGCGTTGTAGGTGTATGTAAAGCATATACAAGCCGCGTAGGTGATGGCCCGTTCCCTACTGAGCTTAATGATGAAATTGGTCATCAAATTCGTGAAGTTGGTCGTGAGTATGGAACGACAACTGGTCGACCACGCCGCGTAGGTTGGTTTGATAGTGTTGTTGTAAGACATGCACGTCGTGTTAGTGGTTTAACAGATCTATCATTAAATTCTATCGACGTTCTAACAGGTATTCCAACTCTTAAAATTTGTGTTGCTTACAAATACAATGGCGAAGTTATCGATGAAGTTCCAGCGAACTTAAACATTTTAGCGAAATGTGAGCCTGTATACGAAGAACTTCCAGGTTGGGAAGAAGATATTACTGGTGTAAAATCATTAGACGAGCTTCCTGAAAATGCACGAAAATACGTAGAACGTGTTTCTGAGTTAACAGGAATTCAATTATCTATGTTCTCAGTTGGACCAGATCGTAACCAAACAAATATCGTTCGTAACGTATACGAAGCTTAATTGATATTTTTGAGAAAAAACTCATGTCCGCATGAGTTTTTTCTTATCTTTTATAAAAAAATAAAAAAGGTGTTGCAAAAAATAAAGAAGATATGTTATGATACATCTTGTCGTCACGAAAATATGACGTTGGTGAGTATGAGCCATTAGCTCAGTTGGTAGAGCATCTGACTTTTAATCAGAGGGTCGAAGGTTCGAATCCTTCATGGCTCACCATTTTATTTTTCGTGGCCCGTTGGTCAAGTGGTTAAGACACCGCCCTTTCACGGCGGTAACACGGGTTCGAATCCCGTACGGGTCATGTTTTTTTATGTTCATTTTTGGTCCCGTGGTGTAGTGGTTAACATGCCTGCCTGTCACGCAGGAGATCGCCGGTTCGACCCCGGTCGGGACCGCCACTTTTGTTTATACCACCATTAGTGGTTTTATATATAGTTTTGGCTCGGTAGCTCAGTCGGTAGAGCAGAGGACTGAAAATCCTCGTGTCGGCGGTTCGATTCCGTCCCGAGCCACTCTCAGGATATTAAGTGGGCCCACTTAATATCCTTTTTATTTTGTGTAGTTTTACAAATGTGTGTAGTTATTTTACAATAGGATGAGGAGCCTCTAGCAGTTGAAGCTAGAGGTTTTTCTGTAGATCGTATAGGATTCCGTGTAAAGGTGGATCATACATGAGTCTATGAGAATAGAGGAGAGAACACTTAAATAAAGGTTGCTGTCATATAGGGATATACTATAGAAACATCAATATATTTAAGAATCATTGACCATATTTTTATGAGGAGGAAATAGACGATGATGGGAAAGAAAATTTTAGTAGTTGATGATGAAAAGCCGATTGCGGACATTTTGAAGTTCAACCTAGAAAAAGAGGGTTTTGAAATTGTAATGGCGCATGATGGTGATGAAGCAATTGAGAAAGCGAATGAAGAACAGCCAGATATGGTTTTATTAGATATTATGCTACCAGGTAAAGATGGTTTAGAGGTTTGCCGTGAAATACGTAAAAGCTCAGAAATGCCGATTATTATGCTTACAGCAAAGGACTCTGAAATCGATAAAGTATTAGGGCTTGAGCTTGGGGCAGATGATTATGTAACGAAGCCATTTAGTACGAGGGAATTACTTGCTCGCGTGAAGGCGAATTTACGTCGTCATCAACAAGGTGGTGCTGCAGAAAAAGAAGAAAATACGGAAATGGTTATTGGACCAATTGTTATCAATCCAAATGCGTATAGTGTAACGAAACGTGAGGAAAATATTGAACTTACACATCGAGAATTTGAGTTACTACATTATTTAGCAAAACATTTAGGACAAGTTATGACACGCGAACATTTATTGCAAACAGTTTGGGGTTATGACTATTTTGGAGATGTACGTACAGTGGATGTAACAGTGCGTCGTTTACGTGAAAAAATTGAAGATAATCCAAGTCATCCTACTTTAATTGTAACTAGACGTGGAGTAGGGTATTACTTGCGTGACCCAGAGCAGGAATAGTATATGAAGAAAGTCGGTTTTTTTCAATCTATTCATTTAAAATTTGTACTCATATATATGCTATTAATATTAATAGCTATGCAAGTTATTGGAGTATATTTCGTAAGAGAGTTAGAAAAGAGCCTTGTACAAGGCTTTAGAGATTCTTTAACGCAGCAAACGAACTTATTAGCGTATAACTTGAAACAAGAGTTTAAAAAAAGTTATACAAAAGCAGAAACAGAGTCAACAGATGAAACGATTAAAACGTCAATTCGAAAATTTGCCTCTGATCGAAAGAAAGATATTCAAGAGGTAAGTGTATTTGATTCGCATAGAAAGTTACTCGCTATTTCAGATGAGTCAAAGCAAAATAAGGTAAATAGAACATCAACTGATATAGCTGTTCAGCGGGTATTGGTACAAAAAAAGCCAGAAGTGAAAATTGAGAAGGATGGCCGTACGGGCCATCGCGTACAAGTTATGCTTACTCCGATTCTAGATGATAACGGCAAAGATGCACTTGGTGTTATTTACATTGTTGCATCTATGGAAGATGTTTATAAACAGATGAAGGATATTAATCAAATTTTTGCGACTGGAACTGTAATTGCATTACTCGTAACAGCTGTACTTGGAATTTTGTTAGCTCAAACGATTACGAGACCAATCTCAGATATGCGAAGACAAGCGATTGAAATGGCAAAAGGAAACTATTCAAGGAAAGTAAAAGTGCATAGCCATGATGAAATTGGACAATTAGCATTATCTTTCAATAATTTATCAAAAAAATTACAACAAGCTCGTTCTTCAACGGAAAGTGAAAGACGTAAATTATCATCTGTTTTATCACATATGACAGATGGAGTAATTGCTACTGACCGAAAAGGGGACATTATTTTATTAAATGATCCTGCGGAAAAGATGCTAAATGTTTCGCGTGAAACGGCGCTCGATCAGTCTGTTTTAGAAGTATTAGGGATACAAGAAGAATTTACACTTGATCATTTATATGAAGAGCCGGATTCTGTTTTATTAGATTTTAGTACAAGAAATGAGCCATATATTTTACGCGCTAGTTTCTCTGTTATTCAAAAAGAGACAGGGAAAGCAAATGGTTTAATTGCCGTATTATATGATGTAACTGAGCAGGAGCGTATAGAAAGGGAACGCCGTGAGTTTGTAGCAAACGTTTCTCATGAATTAAGAACGCCATTAACAACAATGCGCAGTTATTTAGAGGCACTTACAGACGGTGCGTGGCAAGATCCGAATATTGCACCGCAATTTTTAACAGTTACACAAGAAGAAACAGAAAGAATGATTAGACTTGTAAATGCGTTATTGCAACTATCTAAACTTGATAGTACAGAACATCGTTTAATGAAAGAGTGGGTCGACTTTACTGACTTCTTTAATAACATTATTGATCGTTTTGAAATGTCTAAAGAGCAAAACGTAAGTTTTAAACGATCTTTCTCTAAAAAATCCCGATTTATTGATATGGATACGGATAAAATTACGCAAGTTTTGTATAACATTATTTCGAATGCATTAAAGTATTCACCAGAAGGTGGAACAGTAACATATCGCTTACGTGATCGCGGGGAATTATTAGAGATTAGTGTAAGCGACCAAGGAATGGGTATTCCGAAAGAAAACGTCGATAAAATCTTTGAACGTTTTTATCGCGTAGATAAAGCACGTTCCAGACAAATGGGTGGTACAGGACTTGGATTAGCAATTGCGAAAGAAATGATTGAGGCACATGGTGGCTCGATTTGGGCGAAGAGTGAGGAAGGAAAAGGGACAACTATTTATTTCACATTGCCAATGGCAGCGGATGAAGAGGACGATTGGGAATGAGTATGGAAAATGTTAAAACGATAGTTTTAATTAATTTAGTTGTAATTAGCCTATTTCTTACTTTTAACTTATGGACGTATGTGCCAGATTCCACATCTATGCAAAACGCAAAATTTGTGCAGGGGAACGAAGGAACTACTCAAACTAAAATCGCTGATGTTGTCCGCCCTACTTCTATCATCGTGCATAAAGATAAAAATCATTACGGGAGCAAAAGAGAGGGAGATATAGAATCAATCTATAAACCTTTGGAAGCAGGGGAATTACATGATTTCAGAGAGATATCGATTGCTAAGGCTGATTTCCTTTCTTATGTGCATGGTGAAGGGAAAATTGAGCTTGTTTTTCCTACCAACGTCCCATTTGATGCAGTTAAATCTATGTTTAATATGAAAGAAAAAAGTATAGATAAGCCGAAACATTTTAATCGAATTATTCTTGATCCTTCTAGAAGTAGAGATCAAGAAATTAAAATTAATTTTGTTTCTGATAGTGATAACTCTAGAATATATGAAGCAAAATTAAGTGGTGTGTATTTAAAAGATGTTGTAAACGCACAAAATCAATTTATAGTATCGGCGAAACCTTACTTTGATTATCAAATTAATGATATGAAGAAGCTATTTTTACCAGATGGAACGACAGAATTAAATAATATAACATATATTTCATCTAATTTAGCAGTTGATACATTTAAGAATGCTCTTTTTAGTGACCCACGTTATTTAAGCCCAATTACCGAGAAATCGAAAGAGACATTTACAGATGGTATTAGATCCATGGAGATTGAAAACGATCATCATATGCTAAAGTATAAGAATTCTTCTGTTTCAAGTGAGAAAACGACAGATAATTTAATGCTTTTACAAAAAAGCTTTGATTTTGTAAATGGTCACAGTGGGAGTTTGGATTCATATCGTTTGGACTATATGAATAAAGGACAGACAGTATTCCGTTTACATGAAGATGGATATTCCGTATTCAATACAGATGGATTAGCTGAATTGAGACAAGTATGGGGATCAGAAGAAGTAATGGAATATGAAAGACCATTGTTGTCTTTAAATACGAAAGGTATAGAACAGAAGGTTACTCTTCCATCAGGTCACGTTGTGATAGCATCTTTAGAAAATAATGCCGCGGTAGATAAACGATTCATTAAAGACATTGGTATTGGATACAAATTATCACTAGATGGGCAAGTGGCTCGACTACAGCCAATCTGGTATGTAAAGTTTGTTGAAGATGAAGCTGGCAAACAAAAAATATATGAGTGGAGTGAGGGAGGACTAAATGGATTGGGATCGGATTAAAACCATATTTATTGTGACCTTTTTTGTTTTGGACCTCTTTCTCATTTTTCAATTCATTCAAAAGCAAGATAGTAATCAATTGGAGCTTATTGCAGAAACAAAGATAGATCAAGAATTAAAAGCAAACAAAATTACTATGGGTAATTTCCCTAAAGAACCGAAAAAAGAGTCATTTATTAGGGCGGAAAACAAGGCATTTAAAGAAGAAGATGTACAGTCTTTAAAAAATCAAACGGCGCATATACAAAATATGTACAAGATAGAAAGTAAGCTAAAAGAGCCCTTTTTAAATACAAAATCATTATCTAAAGACAAGTATAGTGATTTTTTGAAGAACTATGTATTGGATGGACAAAAGTATGAGTTTGGCGCGATGAAAGACTCTAAAATTTACTTCTTCCAAAAATATAAAGATAAGCCTATTTTCTATAACGATCAGGCAATGATTGTTGTGGAATTAAATGAAAAAAATGAACTTGTGTCGTATACGCAGACGATGCTAACTGATTTAAAAGAAATGGGCGAAAGTGAAAAAACGAAACAGCAAGAAATTATTACTGCCCAAACGGCTTTAGAAAATCTGTATTTAAAAAATAAAGTTCATGGGAATACACATGTAAAAGAAGCACAAATTGGTTATGCCACCCTTACCGCATCTACTTCTAATAACCAAGTACTCGCTCCAACATGGAATTTAAAAACGGAGCAGAAACAGGACTTCTTTGTAAATGCAATTGAAGGACAAGTTATGGAACTAGGGGAAAGGGAAAATCAAGTGGTTGATGAACATACTGGAGTGAGAAAGAATGGGTTTGCATTTTAGCGTGCTTGCAAGTGGAAGTACAGGGAATATGCTATATGTAGGAACGGATGAAAAAAAATTACTCGTCGATGCAGGTTTAAGTGGTAAAGCAACAGAGGCTTTATTTAAACAGGCAGAACTAAATATAAATGATGTATCAGGTATTCTTGTAACACATGAACATAGTGACCATATTAAAGGATTAGGTGTATTAGCACGTAAATATGATTTGCCTGTTTATGCAAATGAGAAAACATGGAATGCAATGGAACATTTAATAGGAAATATCCCAACTGAGCAAAAATTTATTTTCTCAGTTGGGGATGTAAAAACATTCGGCGATATTGAGGTCGAATCATTTGGAGTTTCTCATGATGCTGCAGAGCCGATGTTTTATGCTTTTCATAATAATAATAGAAAGTTAGCCCTTATTACAGATACGGGGTACGTGAGTGACCGTATGAAAGGTGTTATTAAGGGAGCTAATGCTTTCGTGTTTGAAAGTAATCATGACGTGGAAATGCTTCGTATGGGACGTTATCCATGGAGTATTAAGCGACGTATTTTAAGTGATGTTGGGCACGTATGTAATGAGGATGCTGCATTAGCGATGGCAGATGTAATTACAGATGAGACAAAACATATTTATTTAGCCCATTTAAGTTTAGATAATAACATGAAAGAACTAGCACGTATGTCAGTATCACAAGTATTAGAGGAAAAAGGATTTGGAGTGGGAGAAGCTTTTGAAATTCACGATACAGATCCGAAAATGCCTACAAAAATTCAATACGTATAATTCTTCATTTTAGTAAACAATAAAGGTGAATATAGTTGTTTTCAGGAAGATAGGTGAACAAATATGTCCTTTATTGATGAAGAAAATTACCATATGAAACGTGCAAGGAAAAAGAAGCATAAAGGTATTGTTATTTCTAGCATAGCAGGAACAATTGTAGGAGCTTCATTATTTGCATTTGGAGCTCCTTTATTTTCAAATGATACGGACGCGTTTCCGCAAGCTGAAGCAAGTGGAAGTAATATGGCCGAAGCTCAAGGAATTAAACAGATTAGCTTTGTGGATGCTGTTGATCGCGCGTCTGAAGCTGTTGTTGGAGTTATTAATATTCAACGAGATAATTTTTCAGAGGCAGATTCAGAAGCAGGTACGGGATCAGGTGTAATTTATAAGAAGACAGATGGTCAAGCTTATATTGTAACGAATAATCATGTTGTTGCTGGAGCAAATCGTATTGAAGTAAGTTTAAGTGACGGTAAGAAGGTTTCAGGAAAGGTATTAGGAACCGATGTAGTCACAGATTTGGCTGTACTAGAGATAGATGCAAAGCATGTGAAAAAAGTAATTGAGATTGGCGATTCTAATACTGTTCGAAGAGGAGAACCAGTCATTGCGATTGGAAACCCACTAGGGCTACAATTTTCTGGAACCGTCACACAAGGCATAATTTCGGCTAATGAGCGTATTGTCCCTGTAGACTTAGATCAAGATGGACATTATGATTGGCAAGTAGAAGTATTGCAAACAGACGCAGCAATTAATCCAGGTAATAGTGGTGGTGCGCTTGTAAACGCAGCAGGTCAATTAATTGGTATTAACTCAATGAAAATTGCTGCAAAAGAAGTAGAAGGAATTGGGCTAGCTATTCCTGTTACTAGAGCTGTTCCAATTATGAATGAATTAGAGAAGTATGGAAAAGTAAGAAGACCGTATGTTGGAATTGAACTGAGATCATTAAATGAGATTCCAAACTACTATTGGTCAAAAACATTGCATTTACCAGGCAATGTAACAGAGGGAGTTTGCATTTTAGATGTGAAAAGTCCTTCGCCAGGTACAGATGCTGGTTTACGAGAACACGATGTAATTGTAGCAGTAGATGGAAAACCGGTTCGCGATATTATCGGATTCCGTACGGCCTTATATGATAAAAAAATTAATGATAAAATGACTCTTACGTTTTATCGTGGTACAAAACGAGCAACAACAACGGTTAAACTAGGCATTCAAAAGTATTAAAAACAGGAGGGCCTACCTCCTGTTTTCTATTGTAGAAAAGTGAGGTGAAGAATATGAATTTACCTTGTTGTTTAGAACATGTTGAATTAGCTTTAGATATTATTGTGGATGAGTGTGAAGTTGCACCAGTTATCAACAATGTGGATAACTCAGAAAAAGAGAAAAAAACATGTGAATTTTGTCAAAATGAGGCGACATATGTTGTATCGAACACAGATTCTCACACAATATGTGGGTAACATTTGTGGATATGTGGATAAGTCCTGTGGATAACATGTTTGTAAGGTGGGGAATACGTGTGAATATCTCGATTATTTCAATTGGGAAATTAAAAGAAAAATATTTAAAACAAGGTATAGCAGAATATTTAAAACGATTATCTGCATACGCAAAAGTAGAAGTAATTGAATTGCCAGATGAAAAGGCACCAGAAAATTTAAGTGAAGCAGAAATGTTAATTGTAAAAGAAAAAGAAGGTATACGTATACTGGATAAAATTTCTGATGATACGCACGTGATTGCGTTAGCGATAGAAGGAAAGCAAAAATCATCAGAAGAATTTGCGATAAGCTTAGATCGTCTTGCTACATATGGAAAGAGTAAAGTTGCCTTTGTAATTGGTGGATCCCTTGGACTAAGTTCAGAAGTAATGAAGCGTTCAAACGAATCC
Organism: Bacillus sp. WC2507; assembly: GCF_052656125.1. Lineage (NCBI taxonomy): Bacteria > Bacillati > Bacillota > Bacilli > Caryophanales > Bacillaceae > Bacillus > Bacillus sp. WC2507. The sequence continues at coordinate 312,273 of NZ_JBQXPN010000001.1, forward strand.
CTTTCTTTTTCAAAGATGACATTACCACACCAATTAATGCGATTAGTATTGCTTGAGCAAGTGTATAGAGCATTTCGGATTAATCGTGGTGAACCGTATCATAAATAAAACTACTTTTATATATAACAAGAGTAAAAAGGACCATTGGACAAAAATTACCGATGGTCTTTTAAACATTAATAGATGGTATATAGGTTTCCTAAAATAAGTATGTTTCTATTTCTAAAAAAGTGTGATGTAATATGAAGAGGAAAAAAGTATAAGTAGTCATAGAAGTGAGGAATTAAAGGTGAAGAAGTTTAAAAAGTTTTACTTGGAGATTACGAGTGTATGTAATCTTGCGTGCAGCTTTTGTCCGCCGACGGAAAGGCAGAAGCAATTCATTTCTGTGGAGGATTTTGCTAAAAGATTAGACCAAATTAAACCTCACACAGACTACATTTATTTGCACGTGAAGGGTGAGCCGTTGCTTCATCCGAAAATAGATCAGCTGTTAGATTTAAGCCATGAAAAAGGGTTTAAAGTTAATATTACAACGAACGGAACGTTAATTAATAAGAGAAGGCATAGACTGTTAAATAAGCCTGCGTTAAGACAAATGAATTTTTCACTGCACAGTTTTGATGGACACCCAGGCTCGCAAGATAAAGAGGGCTATGTAAGAAGTATACTTTCCTTTATTAGGGAAGCGACAAGTCAATCGGATTTAATTGTTTCGCTAAGGTTATGGAATTTAACTCAGGATAATAAAACAAATGCTGAAATCCAGAAAAATAGAGATTTATTATCCATCATTGAAAATGAGTTTGATCTATCTTATCAAATTGAAGAGAAGCTTACACCAGGAAAAGGTATAAAAATTGCGGACCGTGTCTTTATTAATCAAGACTATGAATTCCAGTGGCCGGCATTACATGAAGAAGAGGATGATGGAAAAGGATTCTGTCACGGTCTTCGTAATCAGGCTGGAATTTTAGCGAACGGAACGGTTATTCCTTGCTGTTTAGATGGTGAGGGAATTATTAACCTTGGGAATATTAATAATGACTCATTTTCTAACATTATAGAAGGTGAAAGAGCAACAAACATTGTCGATGGATTTTCGAAAAGAGTTGCAGTCGAAGAGCTATGCAGGAAATGTGGATACCGTAAAAGATTTGGAAAGTAAATATGAAATAAGCCCTCATAAAGCGAGGGCTTATTTTTTATTCTTGATAAGAGCGCTCTAATTCATCAATTAAGGAACCGACGTAAGAAACAGCTTTACGGATTGCATCTGGTTTGGACATATCTACTCCGGCGTGTTTCATTAATTCAAGTGGTTTCATCGTACCACCAGCGCGAAGTACATCTAACCAGCGATCAACGACAGGTTGTCCTTCTTCTTTAATCATTTGGGCTACCGCAGTAGATGCAGTGAGGCCTGCGGAATAGGTGTAAGAATATAAGCCCATATAATAATGAGGTTGACGCATCCAAGTTAAGCCAGCGCCTTCGTCAATTTCTACGGAATCTCCCCAGAATGTAGAAAGTACATTTGTTTTTATTTCAGTTAAAGTTGTAGCTGTAAGTGCTTCGCCTTTTTCTGCTAGAGTGTATACTCTTCTTTGATATTCTCCCTCAAGTAAGTGAGTAACAAAGTTATGATAATACGTGCCGAGTAGTTGCAGAATGACCCATCTGTGCATTCTCTTATCGTCAGTAGTCGCTAATAAATGCTGGGCTAATAGTAATTCGTTCATCGTAGACGGTGCTTCTACAAAGTACATAGATGGACGTACATTCATAATACGCTGGTTTTTATTTGCTAAATAAAAATGACCAGCATGCCCAAATTCATGGGCTAATGTGAAGCATCCACGCATCGTATTTTGCCATGTAATTAAAATGTATGGATGAGAACCATATGGACTTGAACAAAATGCACCTGTTGATTTCCCTACATTATCTGCAAGATCGACCCATCTTTCTTTGAATCCTTTTTTGATAATGGAACTATATTCATTGCCGAGTACTTGTAAAGAGTCTTGAATAAGTTTTCCAGCTTCTTCGTAAGTAATTGTCGGATTAAATTCAGGATCTAAAGGTGCATGTAAGTCGCAGAACAGCATTTGATCGAGTCCTAATACTTTCTTTTTTAAATCTGCAAAACGGCGCATATGAGGCGCTAATTCGTTATAAATAATATCAAGTTGATTGTTATACATTTCAAGTGGGACTTTTTGTGGTTCTAAAAGCATATGCGTAACAGATTCAAACTTGCGTAAACGAGAAAGTGTTACTTGTTTTTTTACTTCAGTAGCATATGTTGTTGCCACTATATTTTTATATCGTTTCAAGGTGGAAACAAATGATGAGTATGCTTTTCTGCGTATGTCTACGCTTGGAGAAAACTCATATTTGCTCTCAAATAATGCAAATGAGACAGGGAGTTCGTTTCCTTGTTCGTCCTGTATGGAGGTAAAATCCATATCGGCTAATTTAGTCATACCGTAAATTTTGTATGGAGAACTATGTACTTCGCCAAGCGCAGCAAGAGCTTCTTCTGTTTCAGGAGAGAGCGTGTGCGACCTTTTTTGTAGTATGTCTAGTAATGATTTACGGAAAGGTTCAAGCTGTGTTTCTTCAGTTAAATATTTTTCAATTGTACCTTCATCGAATGAGAGGATTTCATTATGAATAAAGGATAGTGCCGTATGTACTTTCGTCCATAAAGCGGCAATTTTGGAAGAGTTCGCTTGAATAATTGGATTTGTACGATCAGTAGATTCTTTTAAATTTGCATAGGAGTATAGTTTTGTTAACTTCATTAAAAGCTCTTCTTCTAAAAGTAGGCAATGTAATAAGGTAGTAGGGCTAGTATGTAATTGTCCTTTAAACGCATCAAGTTTTTTTATATCATCTGTTAATACACGTAATGCAGTTTCCCACTCTTTATCAGATTCGTATAAATCAGAGAGGTCCCATGTTAGTTCAGTAGGAACTTCTGCGCGAATATGGCGTTTCTCAATTACATCTTTCATTTATTATATCCCCCTTATTATAAGTATATAAAAACATGATACTAGAAAATTCAGTTAAATGAAAATATTTAACATTTTTATACATAAAAAGAAGGACAAGCATAAAAATACTTGTCCTTCGAGTTAAATTTAAAAATTAATATACTTTATCACCGTTGAAAATAGAGTTTTTCACGACTACATAATCTACAGTACGAATTGAGTCTAATTTTGTTCCGCCAGCGTAAGAGATAGAAGATTGAAGATCTTGTTCCATTTCGATTAAAGTGTCTTCTAAAGAACCTTTATGCTCAACGAACATTTTCTTACCTTCAACGTTTTTCTTCTCGCCTTTTTGGAATTCAGAAGCAGAACCGAAGTACTCTTTATAAAGTTTGCCGTCTTTTTCGATTGTTTCCCCTGGAGACTCTTCATGACCAGCGAATAGAGAACCAATCATAACCATAGTCGCTCCAAATCGAATAGATTTAGCTACGTCGCCGTGTGTACGAATACCACCGTCAGCGATAATTGGCTTACTTGCAGCTTTTGCACACCAGCGAAGTGCAGCTAGTTGCCAACCGCCAGTTCCAAAGCCTGTTTTAATTTTAGTAATACAAACTTTACCAGGTCCAATACCAACTTTTGTTGCGTCAGCACCAGCGTTTTCTAATTCTCTTACCGCTTCTGGAGTTCCAACGTTTCCAGCGATAACGAAGCTTTCTGGTAAATGCTTTTTAATATGTTGAATCATGTTGATCACAGCATTAGAATGTCCGTGCGCGATATCAATCGTGATGTATTCAGGTGTAAGTTGCTCAGCAGCTAATTGTTGTACGAACTCATACTCGTCCTCTTTTACACCAACGCTAATAGAAGCGATTAATCCACGTGATTGCATATCTCTAATGAATGAGATTCGTTTCTCTGGTTGGAAACGATGCATGATATAGAAGTAATTATTTTCAGCTAAATAAGTTGCAATTCTTTCATCAATAATCGTTTGCATATTTGCAGGTACGACAGGTAATTTAAATTTATGTTTACCTAAAGTGACAGTTGTATCACATTCAGATCGGCTGTTTACAATACATTTTGCAGGAATTAATTGAATATCTTCATAGTCGAATACGTTTTCCATCGTTTACACCCCTAAAATACGAATATTTTATTCATTTCATTTAAAAATGTTCGTCCAAAAGATAATTTACATTATTTTCACTCATAAGTCAAAGGTTTTGATGTTTATATTTACAAATTGAGTCTATTTAAGTTGATTATAGGTTTGTATTGTCAAAAAATGTTTTAATATAGGATTTTCTGATATAGAATTATGTGAGGCAAAGAAAAAATTAAATATACAAATTTGGGAGAGATTTTAATGAAGCGATTAATGTATATGGACTGGTTGCGAGTATTAGCGACAATCGCAGTTGTTACAATTCACGTTTCTGCTGGTTATGTTGCCGTTTTAGATGCCAATAATGTTTCACGCTGGATGGCTGGTAATCTATTTGAATCGATTTCACGTGCAAGTGTTCCGATTTTTGTAATGATTAGTGGAGCTTTATTGTTAAAGGGGACAAAAGATATTTCAGTCGGGGAATTTTTACAGAAGCGTGCAAGTAAAGTGATTATACCTTTTGTAGCTTGGAGCGCTATATTTTATGCATATGGAGCATATGCAGGATATTTCCCAGTATCTTTAAAGCAAGGGATCAAGCACTTTTTAACAGATACTATTGGGGGACATTTGTGGTTCTTATACATGATTGTAGGGATATACTTGATTACACCTCTACTGAAAATCTTTGTGAAGAACGCTAAAAAAAGAGAAATAGAATACTTTTTAATTTTATGGCTATATGCATCTGTTGTAGTCAATTTAGCGAAATATTATTATCCGATCAACTTTAATATTGAATTATTTTACGTTACAAATTATGTAGGGTATTTCCTACTTGGTTATTATTTATCTAATTTTGATATTTCGAAAAAATGGAGAAATATTTCTTACATTGGAGGATTTGTAGGATTTATTAGTACATTCTTTATTACTTATTACTATACAGTAAAAGCAAATGGACAGTTAGAGCAGTTTTGGTACGGATACTTTGCGCCAGGCGTTGTACTGATGGCAATTGGATTATTTGTATTTTTCAAATATGCTTTCCAAAAATCAGAAAGAGAATTACCATTGTTATTCCGTTTTATAAATCAAGCAAGCCTTGGAATCTATATTCTTCACTTCTTCTTATTAAATAACTTGTTGTATATGGTTTTCCCTAAGGTAAATGAGCGTGTGCATGCAATATTGGCAATACCTATTAATGTAACGATTACAATTGTTCTTAGTATGGCAATTACGTTAGTATTGCAAAGAATACCAGTTGTGAAAAAACTAGTTCCGTAAAAAATGAATATGGTATAGATAGGGCAGACTTATTATTAAGGCTGCCCTTTACTATTTTAAAATTATATTTAGATAAATTTAGGTTTAAACGAATTAAAAACAGTGGATTAATATAGTATCTTACTATAGTCTAAAGTGAGGCATGAAGAACATAATAGGTTAAATATAAAATCAAATGAGGTTAATATATGAGTAAAAAAAGCTTTAGTAATTATGCATTAAGTAAAGAAGTAAGACGAGCACTTACTGGTTTAGGATATGAGCATCCAACAGAAGTGCAAGGAGAGGTTATTCCAGTTGCGTTGCAAAAGAAGGACCTTGTTGTAAAGTCACAAACGGGAAGTGGAAAAACGGCTTCGTTCGGTATACCACTTTGTGAAATGGTAGAGTGGGAAGAAAATAAACCACAAGCATTAGTTTTAACACCAACAAGGGAACTTGCTGTTCAAGTGAAAGAAGATATTACGAATATAGGGCGATTCAAAAGAATTAAAGCTGCTGCAATCTATGGTAAATCTCCATTTGCGCGTCAAAAATTAGAGTTAAAACAAAAGACGCATATTGTAGTAGGGACTCCAGGACGTGTGTTGGATCATATTGAAAAAGGGACTCTTTCTTTAGATCGATTGAAATATTTAGTGATTGATGAAGCAGATGAAATGCTAAACATGGGTTTTATCGATCAAGTAGAGGCAATTATTGATGAATTACCTAAAAAAAGAATGACAATGCTATTTTCAGCAACCTTACCGGAAGATGTTGAAAAGTTATCCCGTACATATATGAATGCACCAACTCATATTGAAATTAAAGCGGCTGGGATTACAACAGATAAAATTGAACATAGACTTTTTGAAGTGAGAGAAGAAGAGAAGCTTTCACTTCTTAAAGATGTAACAACGATTGAGAATCCAGATAGTTGCATTATTTTTTGTCGTACACAAGAAAACGTAGACCATGTATATAGACAGCTAAAACGAGTTAATTATCCTTGTGACAAAATACATGGTGGTATGGTACAAGAAGATCGTTTTGAAGTTATGGATGATTTTAGAAAAGGAAAATTCCGTTATTTAGTAGCAACTGATGTAGCTGCGAGAGGAATTGATATTGATAATATTACACATGTTATTAATTATGATATTCCATTAGAAAAAGAAAGTTATGTACATCGTACTGGAAGAACAGGACGAGCTGGTAATAATGGAAAAGCTATTACATTTATAACGCCTTATGAAAATAGATTTTTAGAAGAGATTGAGGAATATATTGGGTTTGAAATTCCAAAAGAACTGGCCCCTTCAAAAGAAGAAGTTATAAAAGGGAAAGCAGTATTTGAGGAAAAGATATATGCTAAACCAATTATAAAGAAAGATAAAAATGCAGATATAAACAAAGGGATTATGAAATTGTACTTTAATGGCGGAAAGAAAAAGAAAATTAGGGCGGTAGATTTCGTCGGTACAATTGCTAAAATTCAAGGTGTTTCCGCTGAAGATATAGGTATTATTACAATACAAGACAATGTTTCATATGTTGAAATATTAAACGGAAAAGGGCCACTTGTTTTAAAGGTCATGAAGAATACGACGATAAAAGGTAAACAATTAAAAGTTCATGAGGCAATTAAGTGAGGGTAACTATCCACTATAAAGGTGGATAGTTTTTTATTATTCATATAGAGGTATAATAGCCAATTGTTTTCATAGGGAAATTAGCTAATAAATTAATTATATTTGAAGGTAACCAATAGAGAGAGTAATTCATAATGAGCTTGAATAATCTCTATTGACGATTTTTTTTAAACATAATAGTATTTTCATTTGATTTTTTTCAATAACGAATGTGAAAATCAGGGAGAATTTTAATATTGTTACTTAAAAATATATAGAAGTAAGGACGGTGTTTCATTGATGAATTTGATTGGGGATAAGCGAAATTTGAATTGGCTTCATTTTTATTTGTTCTTAGCAATTTTTGCTTCTCTTTTATTACGTATATATTTAGCATTTCATTTAGAAGGATACGAACGAGATCAACTATTTTTCGTGGATTGGATGAATACTGTAGGTAAATATGGACTAGGTGATGTGTATGCACATGGGGATTTAGTAAACTATCCGCCATTTTTCTTAGCTCTTTTAGGTATTTATGGAGAAATATTGTCATTTTTAAATATACATGTGGAAGCTGCGGGTGTTTTAATTCGAATCCCGTCCATTGTATTTGAAGTAGTAGCTATTATTATTTTTGCTATAGTTTCTAAAAGAATAGACAATTCGATTATGAGAGCAGCATTAGTAACATTTTTTGCCTTTAGTCCAGCCGTTATAGTGGATGGAACTATTTGGGGGCAAGTAGATATGCTACATAGCATATTGATGGTTAGTTCAATTTTATTATTAATGTCTAAGCCAACTTGGTCTGGTGCTATTTACGCTATAGCACTACTAGCTAAATTTCAATCAATCGTAATTGCCCCTGTTTTTGCTATGTATTTCTTAAAAATCATTTGGGAAAAAAAAGAAGGCAAGCAATTAACCAAATTTGTAATCGGGTTCTGTATTCCTTTATTACTATTCGGTCTTTATTTCGCAGCGTATGGAACATTTATCACGATGTTAAAACAAGCATATTTAAATGCGGTAGGTACGTTCCCAACAGTAACTGTATTTGCTATGAACATTTGGTATTACGCAATTGGTACGGATCCTAATACAGTGGATACGATTCAAATTTTACCGCATATTACATTGAAAACAGTTGGATTAATACTCTTGTCTATTGCGGCAGCGTTGACTTGTCTGTATATCTTTTTCCATCGTCACATGAATACAGCGGTTCTATTAAAAGCTGCGACCTTTATAAGTTTTGCGTTCTTTATGTTACCTACGCAAATACATGAGAGATACGCTTTCCCAGCGTTAGTATTTGTCATCTTTTTACTACTATATGAAATGAAGTGGACAGGAATAGCTTTAGGATTAACGTTAACAATCTTTTTTAATATAGTAATGGTTCTGTACGCGGGCTTTAATACAAATATGGGAATGTTTATTGTTATTATTAATGTTTTCATTTTCTATGCTATGTGTAAATTATTAGTAAAAGAGTATTATGATCGCTTTGAATTGTTAATAAAGAAGCAGTAAAAATTATAATTTTAGGGGAGGTACATTTTGCTAATATGCAGAATGTACTTTTTTATTGAAAGAGTAAAATTCCAATAGAAAAATCAAAGATGAGAAGATACTTAGAAGCATAATTTCTAAAATACTACAATCATTCAGATAGTTGAAGTTAATAAAACGCTACCTAAAAGTAGGTAGCGTTTTATGGTTATTAGGATTCTTTTAAATCGTCAATTAACTTCTCAGCTAAGCGTCTATACATATTACTCATCGACACGAATGATGTTAGTAATAAAAACTTCTCTAAGTTTTGATCTTCTAAGGAAGAAATCTCACTTACTTCTGAAATACGGTTATTTACTTCTTGTTTAAAGCTTTGGACGTTGTTTTCGGTAAGAGAAAGATACTCTTTATATAGCATATTTAATTCGAATGAATCATCGCTTAATAAGGATTCATTTATATTTTCTAAGGAGCTTTTTATGTCATTAATGGAAAGAGCCCCTTTTAATTGATAAATTAAGCTGATTAAAATCATATGCTCTTTTGAGTATTTTTTATTTTTGATTGGAATAAACAATTTCCCTTTTGCATAATTGTTAATCATTGTTTTTGTTAATACTTTTTCATCATCAGTTCTTGTTGTATCCGCATAAGTATTTTCAAATAGTTGGACAACCTGGTCTACATACAAGTCGACATTTGGAATATCCTCGAGTGTAATATTTTTTTCTAAATGTAATGTTTCAAGCAATTTATTTATATTTTCCACGTAGAACCCCTCACTTTTATAACTTAGTGGAGCATAATGTTTAGTTTATCTCTAAATATGGTATTACGAAACAAATGAATTGTAAATGTTGACCTCTAATAATAATGCGTATATAATTACATGTAGTTATCAAAACTACATGTAATTATATGAGGGGTGTTTATATGAATGCGTATATAAGAGAACCGGTTAATGCTTTTACCCACTTGGGAGGAGCTGTATTATCATTTGTTGCATTATTAGCTATGCTTGTAAAAGTTTCTGTTAAGATGCCATCTTTTGCGGCAATTACAGCTGTTATGTTGTTTGGGATCGGAATGATGGTTCTGTATACAGCATCAGCTGTATATCATAGTGTTGTAGCCAGTGAACGTGTTATTTATTTCTTTAGGAAGCTTGATCACTCTATGATTTTTATATTGATTGCAGGTACATATGCACCATTTTGTTTAATTACATTACATTCCGCAAACGGTTTATTATTATTTTGTTTAGTCTATGCAACTGCCGTTTGTGGTATTGTTTTTAAAATGTTTTGGTTTAGTTGCCCGAGATGGTTATCAACAGCAATTTATATTACAATGGGCTGGTTAATTGTTCTGTTCTTTGCACCGTTAGCTGCTAACTTAAGTGCAGGAGGTATAATGCTCTTAGTGCTTGGAGGCATTTTTTATACAATTGGTGGATTTATTTATGGAACAAAGCTAAAGTGGTTAGAGTTTAAACATATGGGGCATCATGAAATTTTTCACGTGTTCGTGTTATTGGGAAGCCTTGCCCACTTTTTAAGTGTATATTGCTACGTAATTTAACAATATAAAATTTCCAAGTGATTTTTATTCTTCTTGATTAATAAAAAAAGATATAGACACATATGTATGTTGAAGAGTTGCATAACTTAAAGGTTATGTGGCTCTTTTTTTATAAATAATAATTAAAAATATTTTTAGAATTATCAGTCTATTCGTGGTAGGATAGATGTGTATTGAGGTTATAAAATTTTATAATTAATAATCAGTGGGGGACTATATATGGCGATACTTATAACGGGTGGAGCAGGATATATTGGTAGTCATACATGTATAGAATTATTAAATAATAATTATAAAATTATAGTCGTAGATAATCTTTCAAATAGTTCAATCGAGTCTTTAAACCGAGTAAAAGAAATAACAGGGAAACAATTTGAATTTTATAAAGAAAGTGTTTTAAATCGTGAAAAAATGAATGAGATTTTTTTGAAAAATAATATTGAAGCGGTTATACATTTTGCTGGATTTAAAGCAGTGGGGGAATCGACTACAATTCCTCTTACATATTATTATAATAATATAATAAGTACAATCGTACTATGTGATGTGATGCAGAAACATAATGTTAAAAAATTTATTTTTAGTTCATCTGCAACTGTATATGGAATTCCAAAAACATCACCAATTACAGAAGAATTTCCGCTGAGTGTGACAAATCCGTATGGGCAAACAAAACTAATGATTGAGCAAATTATGCGTGATGTAGCAAAAGCTGATGATGAATGGAGTGTTGCGTTACTCCGTTATTTCAATCCATTTGGAGCACATAAAAGTGGCCGTATTGGAGAAGATCCAAATGGGATTCCGAATAATTTAATGCCATATGTAACGCAGGTGGCGGTAGGTAAGTTAAAGGAGTTAAATATATTCGGAAACGATTATCCAACAAAAGATGGGACAGGTGTCCGTGATTATATTCACGTTGTTGACCTTGCAAAAGGACATGTGAAGGCACTTGAGAAAGTACTTGAGACGAAAGGAATCGAGGCATATAATCTTGGCACAGGTAAAGGGTATAGTGTATTGGAGATGGTAAAGGCTTTTGAGAAGGTTTCGGGTGAAAAAATACCTTATAAAGTGATAGGGCGTCGTCCCGGTGATGTAGCAATATGTTTTGCTGATGTATCTAAAGCGAAACGAGAATTAGGATGGGAAGCGGAATATGGGTTAGAAGAGATGTGTGTAGATTCTTGGAGATGGCAAGTAAATAATAAAAATGGCTATCAAATGATTTAAGGTAGTTAGTAAAGTATTCTCTTATTATTTTGTAGGATATTTTATGTATATAATAAATTGTATTCTTTATTATACTACTTGAGATCAGTAATATGTTCACTTTAGGAAAGAGAACATATTACTGATCATAGCGTTTGAACAGCAATTTGTTCTATATCAATTTTAGATAGAGGAAAGAACTATTAATGAATGCGAACAAGTTGTTTATGATACACCGTATTACCTTCTTGGCTTGTATAAGGCGGTACGCTTCGTCCGAAACAATTTGCAATAATATTGGAGTGAGTAGGATAAGAAATACGAATTTCATACAAATTAATAGCTTCATCTAAATTAGCATAAAATACTGCTAGATTGTTGCCTTGTAAAAGGTATGGAAATTCTACAACTGTATCTTCACCAATAAATACAGGTAATTTTACAGGACTAGAATAGTTAGACCAATCCCAAACCTCTATATTTATATAGTGTGCATAATATGCATCTAAATTTACAATGTTTATTACTGCTGAAACTGTTGCAGGCTCTCTTGTTAATACACCTGTTGAATGAATAACAGCTTGATGTGGATAATGAGGAGGCATAAATATCAGACCTTTCTAATTTAATATGATTTTACAATATTCTATGCAGATCATTGATAGAATGAAATAGGGAAAATGTATCATTCTATTAATTTTTTATAGAAATAAAAAATGTAATGTTGAATAATATTCCAATACTTGTATCATTGGTAAAGTGCGTTTATAATCAAATAATCCTATTAGCTTTCTAATTGCATTACGCATTATTGAAAGCGTTTTTATTATGTGATACATTGCGATGGACATGATTACTGTATGACATGTATCAAAGGGATTTTTTTATCGTTTTTAAAGGTAGGAAGTCTGACTTATTTTCGAAAGAACTTTGTATGGAGTTGGAAGTAAGAAGGAGAATAAGGAATAATATAATTTTTACAAGATGGGGAGGGACAGTGTGGAAATGTAAGGTTTTCACATGAGAATATATGGGTTATGTAGGATTATTACTTTCGGGTGCAGCTTTGTTTTTAAATAGTCTTGTTATATTAGGAAAAGCAGAGATGAAAAGTGCGGGTGTTTTTAATTTATTTGTGGGTGCACTACAAATTATTATCCCGTTCTATTTAATCATGATTTCTGACCAAAGCAATTGGACAGTGTATTCATATGCAGCTACTTTCTTATTTGGATTAACCTATTTATATGTAGGTGTTACCTTTATAAAAGGAATGGATAGTAGCGGTCTAGGGTGGTTTTGTATTTGGGTAGCAATCATTGCTCTATTTTATATGGTTGTTTCATTTGTTCAATTCCACGATGTTGTTAATGCGTTAACGTGGTTTATGTGGGCATTACTTTGGTATTTATTCTTTGTATTAAATACACAAAAAAAGAATATCAATCAATATCTTGGAAGGATTGCCTTCGTACAATCATGGGTAACATTGACGTTGCCTTCACTCTTTTATTTTATGGGAGTATGGGGAGAGGGATTCGTATATGAGCTATGGGTTTATGTATCCGTAATTTCTATTTTATACTGCTGTTATTGTATTTATAAATATCGAGTACGTTAATATATTTTCTGTAGAAAAGCATGGAATCGTTAAACTAATTCCATGCTTTTTATATATTAGCATTTATAATAGAGAGGTAGTATTTTACAATTTATCACAATGGGGATGATGAAGTTGAAAAAAGTATTGGTACTAGGGGGAACAAGATTTTTTGGTAAACATTTAGTAGAAGCACTTTTGCAAGATGGACACGATGTAACGATTGCGACGAGAGGAATTACGGAAGATTCTTTTGGCTGTGCAGTAAAAAGATTTGTTGTAGATAGAGAAGACGAAAAACAATTAGCAGAGCGTCTAGAAGATAAAAGTTATGATATCGTATACGATAATTTATGCTATAGCTCGAATGCAGCGAAGATAATATGTGAAGTGTTACGAGGAAAAACGAAGAAATACATTATGACATCTTCAATGGCTGTTTATGAGCCAGCACTAGGCTTGTTAGAAGGGGATTTTAATCCGTACGAGTATGAAATCGCGTATGGAGATAGAACTGACTTCAGTTATAGTGAAGGTAAGCGATTAGCCGAAGCAGTTGTATTTCAACAGGCAACATTCCCAGTTGTTGCAGTGCGTTTTCCAGTTGTTATTGGAGAAAACGATTATACGAAAAGGTTACAATTTTACGTTGAACATATTATGAGGCAAAAATTTGTCGCCGTGAATCATCTAGATGGAGAGTTGTCATTTATACATGAAGAAGAAGCAGGAGAATTTTTAGCTTGGTGCGGGATGAAGGACATAGAAGGGCCAATTAATGCTTGTAGCAACGGGGCAGTTTCTACTCGAGAAGTTATTCATTTCATAGAAGAAAACACGGGAATAAAAGCACTCGTTCAAGAAGTAGGAGATAATGTAGCGCCTTATAATGAAGTGATTAATTGTACATTACATAATGGAAAAGCTAATGAATTAGGATTCTCGTTCCGAGAGTTGAAAATAGAAATAGAAAAAGTATTACGTTATTACATACATGCAATGAAATAATCATAAATCCCCCGGTGGCAATCCGGGGGGTTCTGGAGGATTTCGACAATACTAATTTTACATTACTAAATTTACCTTATACGTACGACTAATGTTTTTGTGATTGAATTGCTTGTAAATACTTTTCATTTACCCGGTCCCAGTTCACGGTATGCCACCAATTGGTAACAAATTCTGGACGGCGATTTTGATACTTTAAATAATAGGCATGTTCCCATACATCGATGACGAGTAATGGAATCTTACCTTCTTGCAAAGGCGTATCTTGATTGGGTGTACTCATAACAGTAAGTTCTTCACCATCAAGGACAAGCCATCCATATCCACTTCCAAAACGGCTAATTGCTGCTTTGGATAGTTGATCTTTTAAGTTGTCAAAGGTATTGAAGTAATAATCAATTACTTTTGCAACGTCTCCATTAGGCTCGCCGCCACCTCGTGGGCTCATTACTTCCCAAAAAAGACTATGACAATAATGTCCACCACCGTTATTTCTGACAGCTGTAACAATTTCCTTTGGTAAAATTTCTAAATTACATAGTAATTCTTCTAAAGATTTATTATGTAATTCCGTATAGTTTTCTAAAGCGGCATTCAAATTACTTACGTATGTCGCATGGTGCTTCCCATGATGAATAGAAAGTGTGTTGCTATCGATATATGGTTCTAGCCCATCATAGTCATATGAAAGTTTTGGCAATTGAAATGAAGACATAACATTCCCTCCTTTCGTATTAAAAGTTGGTCTAGGTAAAAATAATTTACCTGAGTCAAAAATACACTTATTTTTTATGTAAGTCAATAGCAATGTCTTTAATTTTCTGAAAAATATTACAATAAAAGTAACACTTCGACTTTTATTTGTGACTACTATCCTTTTTGCTTATACTGTAAAGTAGTAACGTTTTGTTGAAATAGAAGGAGATCGTTTATGAGTAAAACGAAACAATTAATCGAGGAAGCGAGTCATTTTATTACGATTTGCTATAAAGAGCTGAATAAAGAACAATTCATAGAAGAGCGCGTGAAAGAAATTCAAGTTGAGATAGAGAAGACGGGGACGTATGAGCATACATTTGAAGAACTTGTTCATGGATCGCGAATGGCATGGCGCAATAGTAATCGGTGTATCGGAAGACTATTTTGGAGTAAGATGCACATATTAGATGCACGTGAAGTAGATGATGAGGAAGGTGTATATAATGCATTAATTCATCATATTAAATATGCAACGAACGACGGAAAAGTGAAACCAACAATTACAATTTTTAAGCAATATCAAGGTGAAGAAAATAATATACGAATTTATAATCACCAATTGATTCGATATGCAGGATATAAAACAGAAAGGGGAGTAATCGGTGACTCCCATTCCACTACATTTACGGATTTTTGTCAGGAACTTGGCTGGCAAGGAGAAGGTACGAATTTCGATGTATTGCCACTTGTATTTTCCATAGATGGGAAGGCACCTATATATAAAGAAATTCCGAAAGAAGAAGTGAAAGAAGTACCAATTGAACATCCAGAATACCCGATTTCGTCGCTTGGAGTAAAATGGTATGGGGTTCCAATGATTTCAGATATGCGCTTAGAAATTGGTGGTATTTCCTATACAGCTGCTCCGTTCAATGGATGGTATATGGGAACGGAAATTGGTGCGCGTAACTTAGCGGATCATGATCGTTATAATTTACTTCCGGCAGTTGCAGAGATGATGGAGTTAGATACATCGAGGAACGGTACGTTATGGAAAGACAAGGCACTAATTGAGTTGAATATTGCTGTATTACATTCCTTTAAAAAACAAGGAGTTAGTATTGTGGATCACCATACGGCTGCACAACAATTTCAGCAGTTTGAGAAGCAAGAAGCTGCGTGTGGACGGGTTGTAACAGGGAATTGGGTGTGGCTCATTCCGCCGTTGTCGCCAGCTACTACTCATATTTATCATAAACCGTATCTAAATGAAATTTTGAAGCCGAATTTCTTTCATAAATGATATTTAGTATAGGGGTTTCTTCTGCAAAATATAATTTTTTTTAATTACTGTTACGTAGCAAATGGAAGCCTTTACTATCGGTTATTTTTGGAAGGGTCTTTTTGAACCAAGGAGTTCCTTATGTTATAATCAAATTTCTGTTTCGAAGACCTTATAGAAATATAAGGTCTTTTGTTTTGCTGTTTTATGTAATAGGAATAGAAATTTTCTTTTAAATAAGGGATTTAGCATATTTTTAGGGACAACATAAGTGTGTAGAAAATCGATAAATTATTATACTTATATAATTATTGTGTTTTGGGTGTAAACGATACAACATAATAAAGTTGTTTTTTTAGATTGCTGAGGAAGGAGGAAGTGTAAATGAGGATGAAGAGTCGGAAAACGGATTGGCCTGTATTTCTTATTAGTGGTGGCTCACTTTTATTATTTGTAATTGCAGTTATTTTAAATAAAAGTTACGTAGAGGGAGTCATTAATAGCAGTTTTGCGGCTTCAATTAAATATTTTGGTGCCTTTTGGCAAGTTTTATTAATTGGTACATTTGTTGTGGCTATGTGTATGGCGTTCTCCAAATATGGGAGAGTTAAACTTGGGGGGCTAGAAAAACCTGAGATTAGTACGACAAAGTGGCTCGCTATTATTATGTCTACATTACTTGCCGGAGGTGGCGTTTTTTGGGCAGCGGCAGAGCCGATGTACCACTTGATGACGGTGCCACCAATACATGAAGGTATATCTGCTGGAACGAAAGAAGCGGTAATGCCTGCTTTAGCACAAAGTTATATGCACTGGGGTTTCCTGGCTTGGACGATTTTAGGTACAATTAGTGCGGTAGTTATGATGTACGGACATTATCATAAAGGCATGCCGCTAAAACCTCGAACGCTTTTATATCCTATTTTTGGAGAGAAATTGCGAAAGAGTTGGCTTGGAACAATGATCGATGTGTTTGCAATTATTGCGGTAGCTGCAGGGACAATTGGTCCAATTGGATTTTTAGGACTACAAGCAAGTTATGGATTACAAGCATTGTTTGACATTCCTGATGTGTTTACTACTCAATTAGCTATTATTGTTTGTGTAGTAGCTGTTTCTACTATATCTGCGGTAACAGGAATTGATAAAGGGATTCAAATTATAAGTAATTTAAATGTTAGGTTAGCAGTTCTATTAATGGTATTTGTATTACTGTTTGGACCAGGTGGATTTATTATCGATTCATTTGTTTCTTCGTTTGGGTTTTATATAAATGAATTTATTCCAATGAGCACATATCGTGGGGATACAGGTTGGTTAGGATCGTGGACAATCTTTTTCTGGGGATGGTTTATTGGATATGGACCAATGATGGCAATTTTAGTGAGCCGAATTTCAAGAGGAAGAACAATCCGAGAAATCATCGTTGCAATTGGAATTATTGCACCCATTATTACAACATTTTGGTTTACTATACTAGGGGGATCAGGTGTGTTTTATGAGTTAATGAATCCTGGTTCTATCTCGGTGGCATTAAGTGAGTCGGGTATGCCGGCGGCTATGATTGCAATTACGCAGCAATTGCCACTTTCTAATATTATTGGACCTGCGTTTCTTTTATTAACAATTTTATTTGTAGTGACAACAGGAGATTCAATGGCTTATTCCATTTCAATGGCAGTGACTGGAGATGGAGATCCTAGAATTAGTTTGCGAGTTTTTTGGTCGCTTATTATGGGCGCAGTTGCAGCGATTCTTTTATACATGGGTGAGGGAAGTATTAACGCCTTACAATCCTTCATTGTAGTGACGGCTGTTCCTGTATCCATTCTGTTATTCCCAATGTTATGGTTAGCGCCTAAAGTTGCAGGGGAATTAGCATTAAAACAAGGTATTGTAAAAGAAGAAGATAAAACTTCCTTCTTGTTTCAAAAAGCTAGTAAATCAAAATAAAGAATAAACAAAATGATTGTATGTTTTATTTTATAATAAAGCAGATTATTTTATATAAAAAGAGGAAGCATTTTATTTGAGATGCTTCCTCTTTTCTATTTACCCAACTACTTTCCCTGAAGGGGATAGTACTCGAACAAACATTTCGTATAGTTTTAAGCTATTCTAATACTTTATCTTTCGTCTCTGGGACACATAATAGCATTGTAACTAAACCTATTGGATAGATAATGAAGATGAGAGATAGTGCGCCCATTAAATTACCACCTGCAGCAAGTAATCCGATAATAACAGGTCCAAATCCAGCTAACCCACGTCCTGTACCGAAAATAAAGTTTTCTGCTGTCGAGCGAGCTTCAGCAGGATAGTTTTCAGCTAAAATTGCTCCGAATCCTCCCATCATGCCATTTGCAAAGAATCCAAGCAATGCACTTCCCCATAACAATAATGTTGAGTCTGTGAATAAGAAGAAGTAAATGAGACAGTATATAGTACCACCGACATAATAGATTGTAAAAGTTTTACGGCGACCAATTTTATCGGCTAGAATACCAAAAGTTGCAATTCCAATTAGCATGCCGATTGTAGAGATGAACATCCAACCGCTCGCTTTTGCTAATGTGTAGTTATATTTATTCGCTAAAATAGTTGGCATCCATGTGAAAATTCCATAATAGCCGAAGTTCTGGATGAATGACATAATAATAAGACCAATTGTTGTTATCGTTACCTTTTTATTTGCAAATAACTTTCGAAGTGGGAACTTTTTTATTTGCTTGAGTTGTTCTGCTTCAGTAGTTGTTAAATTACCTTCAGCTTCTTTTTGTAACAATTCTTTTTTGTATCGTTGTTTTTGTTCCCATATTTTCGGTTCACTTAAACTTTTGCGGACATAGACAGCTAGTAGAGCTGGAATGAGTCCAAATAAGAAAACAGCTCTCCATCCGAAATGCGGGACGATAAATGCTGGAAGGAGTGAAGCGACTAGTACGCCAAATTGCCATCCAAGTGCAACAACTGATGTTGCCTTAGCGCGCATTTCTTTAGACCATGTTTCAGTTACGATGGCCATTCCAATTCCAAATTCACCACCAACTCCCATTCCAACTAAAAAGCGCAGAATTAATAATTGCCAATAATCTGTTGCGAAATAAATGAGTGCGGTTGCTAGTGAAAATAGTAAGATTGTGAAGGCCATCGTACGGATACGCCCAAATAAATCAGCAATAAATCCAAATAAATAAGATCCGATTAGCATTCCTATTGTGGTAGCTAATGTTAAGTTTCCACCTTCAACAGGGCTTAAATGAAATTCTTTTAAAATGTAGACAAGTACGAAAGATAAGAGCAACATATCTAAACCTTCTGCCGCATATCCTAGCGCAGAACCAAATAATGTTTTATATCTTTTCTCTTTCGTCTCCTCTGTTGTTGATTGTACATCAGTAGTGACGTTCATCATTACTCCTCCTTATTTTCTTCTACAGTCGCTATGGAAGAATAACAAAAGGCCTTCTCACCTGATATGATGAGAAGGCCAAAAAAGCATACGTATTCCTAAAAAAGGCCATACGTATAGTATATTCCGACTTCCTTCTCAACCTCACGGGGTTGGGTTAAAGGACTGTATTATATTACTTTATTTTTAGCACTCTTCTATTAGATTGTCAAATAAAGAAGGAATTGTTATGTGTAAAATATTTCAAAAGGTATGTCATTCTTCTTGACGCCCACTTCATTATCTTCCCATAATAAAACTAACGAATATAAAAAAGGAATGAATCAAAGATGCTAAATTTAGTACTTATGATGATTGAACGTGTCGGTCTTATTGTTATTTTAGGATTTTTACTCTCTCATATTAAAACATTCAGGCGCCTTCTTCATAGACAAGATGGATATGTAGATAAGTTTAAGCTTATCGGTATTTTTTCAGTGTTTACAATTGTAAGCAATTACACTGGAATTGAAATAGCAGGGAATACAATTATGAATGAAAATTGGCTACAAGGTGTTTCTTCATCGAGTACAATTGCGAATACACGTATTATGGGTGTTGGAATTAGTGGATTACTTGGCGGACCTATCGTTGGAATTGGAGTAGGATCGATTGCGGGTATTCATCGTTATATGCTTGGTGGAACGACAGCGCTAAGTTGTGCAATCTCGTCAATTTTAGCGGGAGTTATAACGGGATATATTGGATACATTTTTAAAAAATATAATCGTACAATTACGCCTAAATTTTCAGCGTTTTTAAGTGTGTTTATCGTTTCTTTAGAAATGATCATGATCCTATTAATTGTAGAGGATGGAATGAGTATTGTGAAAACAATTGCGATACCGATGATCCTTGTAAATAGTTTCGGGAGTTTTATTTTACTTTCTATGATACAAGCTATTTTGCGTCAGGAAGAAAACGCAAAAGCTCTGCAAACACATAAAGTATTACGAATTGCTGATAAGACATTGCCATATTTTCGCCAAGGATTAACAGAAGAGTCTTGTAAACATGTGGCACAAATTATTCACCGTTTTACGGGAACGGATGCGGTATCCTTAACAGATACAGAGAAAATATTAGCTCACGTTGGATTAGCATCAGATCATCATATTCCTTCACACAGTTTAATAACAGGTTTATCGAAAGAGGTTTTACATACAGGGAAAATAATGAAAGCGAAATCACGTGAGATTATTAATTGCCAACATGAAGGCTGCCCTCTGCAAGCAGCTATTGTTATTCCATTAACTTCACATGAAAATACGATAGGGACATTAAAACTGTATTTCAAGAACTCTAACCAGTTAAGTCGTGTTGAAGAGGAACTAGCAGAAGGATTAGCAAAAATATTTTCCACGCAGCTTGAATTAGGTGAAGCTGAGTTGCAAAGCAAATTATTACAAGATGCAGAGATAAAGGCATTACAAGCACAAATTAACCCGCACTTTTTATTTAATGCGATTAATACAGTATCAGCTTTATGCCGAACAGATGTAGAAAAAGCAAGGAAGTTATTATTACAGCTTAGCGTGTATTTTCGTTGTAATTTGCAAGGGGCACGTCAGTTATTAATTCCGCTAGAACAGGAATTAAACCATGTACATGCATATTTATCATTAGAACAAGCGCGCTTCCCAAATAAGTATGAGGTGAAGATGTACATTGAGGAAGAGTTAAAGACGACTTTAGTTCCACCATTTGTACTTCAGCTATTAGTTGAAAATGCATTGCGCCATGCTTTTCCGAAGAAACAACCAGTATGCGAAGTGGAAGTGCATGTTTTTGAAAAAGAGGGCATGGTTCACTTTGAAGTAAAAGACAATGGACAAGGAATTGAGGAAGAACGTTTAGAACAATTAGGAAAGATGGTAGTTCCGTCAAAGAAAGGGACTGGAACCGCTTTATATAATATTAATGAACGTCTAATCGGGTTATTTGGGAAAGAAACGATGCTTCATATCGAAAGTGAATTAAATGAGGGGACAGAGATTACTTTTGTTATTCCAAAAAAGGTAGGGGAGGAAGAGCGGATTGTTAAAGGTATTAGTAGTTGACGACGAAATGTTAGCACGTGACGAACTAAAGTATTTATTAGAGAGAACGAAAGAAGTTGAGATAATTGGTGAGGCGGATTGCGTAGAGGACGCATTAGAAGAGCTAATGAAAAACAAACCAGATATTGTTTTTTTAGACATTCAGTTATCGGATGATAACGGATTTGAAATCGCAAATATATTAAAGAAGATGAAAAATCCACCTGCAATTGTGTTTGCTACTGCCTATGATCAATATGCATTGCAAGCATTTGAAGTAGATGCGTTAGACTACATTTTAAAGCCATTTGATGAAGAACGTATTGTACAGACATTAAAGAAATATAAAAAGCAAAAACAAATAAAATTAGAAACGAAACAAGAAGTAAAGAGTGTAGATGTAACGACCGAGATGCATAAATTAGCATTACCAATTGAAGAATCGATTGTACTTGTGAATATTGAAGACATTATATACGTAGGACTTGTGGACGGAAAAGTGACAGTAAAAACGACGAGAGAAACATATGTAACTCATGATACACTTGTCATTTTGGAAAAGAAGTTGCCGCAAGCAAGTTTTATGCGTGTCCATCGCAGTTTTGTTGCAAATATTAATCATATTACAGAAATACAACCATGGTTCAATTCTACTTATAATTTAATTATGAAAGAAGGATCAAAAGTACCTGTTAGCCGTACATATGCAAAAGAACTCAAAAAGCTGCTTCGTATTTAAGAAGTAGCTTTTTGTATTTCATCTGCCTATTTTTGTAACTAATTTTGTATATTTGACGTTCTGTTGTGTAAACGCTTACAGTTTTGTTTGTATCTTATACAATAAAGGTACCAAATCGAAAGAGGTGGCCAAAATGAGTACGAAAAAAGTATATAGTTTCTTATCACAAGCATTCATATTTTCAGCTATTATGTTAGTTTCTAATATTATTGCAACACATTTACCAATTCCGATGCCCTCATCGGTAATCGGATTAGTCATTTTATTTAGCTTATTATGTTTAAAAGTTATTAAATTGGAGCAAGTTGAATCACTCGGAACAGCTTTAACAGGTATTATCGGATTCCTTTTCGTTCCATCAGGTATTTCAGTTATTAA
Source organism: Bacillus sp. WC2507 (assembly GCF_052656125.1). Classification (NCBI taxonomy): domain Bacteria; kingdom Bacillati; phylum Bacillota; class Bacilli; order Caryophanales; family Bacillaceae; genus Bacillus; species Bacillus sp. WC2507. Next base: position 334,814 of record NZ_JBQXPN010000001.1, read on the forward strand.
TTCTCTTGGTGTGATGGGACAATATTTTGTACAAATTTTAACTGTAATTGTTGTCGCAACAATTATTTTACTAGCTGTAACAGGGTTATTTGCACAATTCATTTTAGGAAAAGATGACAAAGAAACAAAAGATACGAAAGAATTGAAAGTAGTAAATAAAGGACGCAAGCACGGAAAAGTTGCGTAACCAATTTAGTATATATTGTTAGGAGGTAATGAACATGGCAAGCACAATGACTCCATACTTCGGAATCGTCGTTTCATTAATCGCATACGGAATCGGAACATTATTATTTAAGCATTCAAAAGGATTTTTCTTATTCACACCATTATTCGTAGCGATGGTATTAGGGATTGTCTTTCTAAAAGTAGGTAACTTTACTTTTGAAGAATATAATACTGGCGGCAAAATGATTAGCTTCTTCTTAGAACCAGCAACAATCGCCTTTGCTATTCCATTATATAAACAAGTTGATAAGTTGAAAAAATATTGGTGGCAAATTTTATCGGCTATCGTAGTTGGATCTATTTGTTCAGTAATTGTCGTGTTCATTGTTGCAAAAGCAATTGGTTTAGATACAGCAGTAATGAATTCAATGTTACCACAAGCAGCAACAACAGCAATTGCGTTACCAATCTCTGAAAGTATTGGTGGCATTCCAGCAATTACATCGTTTGCAGTTATTTTTAACGCAGTTATCGTATACGCATTAGGAGCATTATTCTTAAAAACATTTAGAGTGAAGCATCCGATTGCGAAAGGTCTGGCACTTGGAACAGCAGGTCACGCATTAGGAGTGGCAGTAGGAATTGAAATGGGTGAGGTAGAGGCAGCTATGGCAAGTATTGCTGTAACAGTAGTTGGGGTTGTAACCGTAGTTGTCATACCGATGTTTATGCCATTTATTGGATAGTAAAACTTACTTAAAAAATGAGAAAAGCAAGCTATTTGTAGGACAGATTTCTACTGATAGCTTGCTTTTTATGTTACAGTAGTGGTAAGACCTATTTAAACAAAATGTAAGTTTCCTTAAATCTTCATTAATACTGTGTAGAATACGTTTTGAATTAGGTCATTGTATTGTAAAATAAGAAGTAAGCTACTATAGACCTGCTAATGTAGGCGTATAATGAGCTTATAAAAATCTTAATATGAATGAATAATTAAAAGTAGAAAAGAGAGAAAAATCTACTTATTAACGTTTTACTTTATAGGACAGGAGAGAGTACTCGTCGATTATGCAAATAAAAAACCTGTTTCAAAGCAAAGGATTTCAGAGGTTACTCGTATTAGTAATACTTGCTCTCGTGTTATACGGGCTACAAAGTATGTTGAATTTAATATTAATTACGTTTATTCTCACGTATTTAATGGATCGATTCCAAAAGTTTATTTCCCGCAAATTAGACCACTTTATGCCCATTAATCGAAAGCTCATCATAGCATTTCTATATGTCATGTTAATTGGTGGAATTGCTATTACGCTATTTAAATATTTACCAGTATTAACGATACAAATTTCACAATTGATTTATCAATTTAACGTATTTTTAAGAAACCCACCAGATAGTGAATTAATTAAGTATGCAGTTAATGCTGTCAATCATATGGAACTTTCGAAGTATGTAGGACAAGGCGTTGACATTCTGTATAAATCGATTACGAATGTTGGGAAATTTGGCCTTCAAGTGTTACTTTCTTTAATTTTAAGTTTATTTTTCTTATTGGAAAAAGCTCGTATCGTTGCTTTTACTGCAAAATTTAAAGAAAGCCGACTTGCAATTTTCTATACTGAAATTGAGTACTTCGGTAAGAAATTTGCACGTTCATTCGGAAAAGTAATCGAAGCACAATTTTTAATCGCAGTTGTTAACTGTGTTTTATCCGTTATTGCACTATGGATATTAGGATTCCCACAATTACTAGGTTTAGCGTTAATGATTTTCTTACTTGGTTTAATTCCAGTAGCCGGGGTGATCATTTCGTTATTCCCACTTTGTATGATTGCTTACAATATCGGCGGTATTATGTACGTTGTTTATATTTTAATTATCGTAACAGTGATTCATGCGCTTGAAAGTTACGTATTAAATCCAAAGTTTATGTCGCAAAAAACAAATTTACCGATTTTCTATACGTTTATGGTATTAATTTTCTCAGAACACTTCTTAGGTGTATGGGGACTGATTATCGGTATTCCAATCTTCATCTTCTTATTAGATGTCTTAGATGTGACAAGTGATGAAATGGAGAAGGATGTTGGAACAAAATAAAGTGAAGTAAAGAAAAAGCATCGGTGTTCGATGCTTTTTCTTTTATAACATTATGTTTCTTATGCCATACTGTAAGGAGAATATAGAATAGGGGTGAAAGAATGGCTGTAAATGAAAAGGTAGAATTAGCTACATTTGCTGGAGGGTGCTTCTGGTGTATGGTTTCGCCATTTGAAGAGATGGAAGGGATTATAAAGGTTGTTTCTGGCTATACAGGTGGTCATAAAGAGAATCCAACGTATAAAGAAGTATGTTCGGAAACGACGGGACATTATGAGGTAGTACAAATTACATTTGACGCAAATAAAATGCCGTATGAAGAGTTATTAAATATATATTGGAGACAAATTGATCCGACTGATATAGGAGGACAATTCCACGACCGTGGACAGTCTTACGAAACGGTGATTTTCTATCATAATGAAGAACAACATAAGAAGGCAGAGGCTTCAAAAGAAGAGCTTGCAAAGAGTGGCCGCTTTTCAAAGCCAATTGCGACAAAAATATTGCCAGCTGCTACATTTTATCCAGCTGAAGAATATCATCAAGGATATCATAAGAAAAATACATTCCGCTATGAGTTATATCGTAAAGGTTCGGGACGAGATGTTTTTATCAAACAACATTGGCCGAAAGATAATGCTCATTTAAAAGAAAAACTAAATGAGATGCAATTTTATGTAACACAGGAAAATGGCACAGAACCACCATTTCGAAATGAGTATTGGAACCATCAACAGGAAGGTCTTTATGTAGACATCGTTTCAGGTGAACCGTTGTTTACTTCTATAGATAAATTTGATAGTGGATGTGGATGGCCTAGTTTTACAAAACCAGTTATGGCAGCAAGTTTGAAAGAAAAAATGGATGTGAGTCATAATATGACTCGTACAGAAGTGAGAAGTAAGGAAGGGGATTCACATCTTGGGCATGTATTTCCGGATGGTCCAGGACCAAATGGCCTTCGTTACTGTATTAATTCTGCAGCTCTTCGATTTATTCCAAAAGAGGAATTAGAAAAAGAAGGCTATGGTGATTTCCTAATCTTGTTTGGAAATAAAAAATAACCTCGCAGTTAGCGAGGTTATTTTTTTGTTATTTTGCTTTTTTCTTTTTAAATTTGCTTAATGCTTCATAAACGATTGGAACAATAAGAAGTGTTAATAACGTTGAACTTGTTAATCCACCGATTACTGTTACACCAAGTCCTTTAGAAATTAAGCCGCTACCTTCAAATCCTAATGCAAGCGGGATAAGGGCCCCGATTGTTGCGATTGCGGTCATTAAGATAGGACGCAGGCGTGTTGCACCAGCTTCTAATAAAGCTTCACGTGTTGATAGACCTTCATTTTCTTTATGAATAACGCGGTCGATAAGCACGATTGCGTTTGTTACAACGATACCGATTAACATAAGCGCACCAATCATTGCAGAGACACTTAACGTTTCGCCAGAGATTAGTAAGGCAACAAGAGCTCCGATAATTGTAAATGGTAGCGAGAATAAAATTGCGAATGGTGCAAGAGCACCGCCAAATGTAACGACAAGAACGAAGTATACAATGGCAATCGCAGCTAACATCGCTAAGCCAAGTTGCTTGAATGATTCTTCAATATCTTTTGAAACGCCGCCCATAGAAACATCCACGCCAGAAGGAAGATCCATTTTATCTACTTCTTTTTGGACTGCAGCAGATGCTTTTGAAACATCATCAGATGTTAGTTTTGCACTTACTTCCACATAAACACGGCCATCGCGGTGTTTCACTGTATTCGAAGTTTCTCCTTCTTTTACAGTCATCACATCTTTCACAGCCACTTCATTACCAAGTGGTGTTGTAATCTTTCGATTTGTTAAGTCGTCGATTGTTTCATAATTTTGTTTTTCAGCTTCTACATATACATTGACATCTTTACCGTCTTTTTTAATTGTTGTTAGAACAGGGCGATCATGTTGATTAGAAAGTCCCATTCCAATTTGTGCAGCCGTTAGACCCATCTTACTTAGTTTTTCTTGATCTGCAACTAAAGTGTACTCTGCATACGTTTTTGCAATACTAGAGTCTACATCCTTTAAGTCTTTATTTTTCTTCATGATATTTTGAATATCTTTTACGACAGGCTTAATGTCTTCCGAGCTATCTCCGTAAACGTATAGTTTAATTTCGTTACTACCGCCACTCGCTCCGAAATCTTGGTTTTTCCATTCGCCTTTTCCAGACATCTTTTGTAAATCTTTTACGACTTGTTCTTTCTCTTTTTCGAAGTCTTTCGTGTCGTTATCATATTGCACGAAGAACATTGCTTGGTTTGATTGACCAGGACTCATTGGGTTTTCGCCACCTAATGAGAATTGAATTGTTTTGACATTTTTATTATCTTGGAAGTGCTTTTCAGCCTTCGTTGCAATTTTTTCAACGTCTTCTAACGTTTGACCTGGTTCAGGGTTGTACGTTGTAATAATCATTTTTTCTTCTTCAGATGGTAAGAAACTTACACCGATAATTGGTACAAGTGCAAGACTACCTACTAATAGAAGGACAGCGACACTGGATGTAATGATTTTATGATTTAAAGCCCATGCAAGTATGCGTTTATAAATGTTTGCTAATTTACTTGGTTTTTCTTCATGATGTACTTCTTTTTCCCTCATGCTTTCTCTCTTAAATAAGGAATGAGCTAGCATTGGTACAATTGTAACCGCTACTAGTAACGATGCTAATAAAGCAAAGACGATAGTTAAGGCGAATGGTAAGAACATTTCACCAATCATACCTTTTACTAGTCCAAGAGGTAAGAATACAGCAATTGTTACAATGGTAGAAGACATAATTGGGATAAACATTTCTTTCGTCGCTTCACGAATTAAATCTTTCCCGCGCAGTTTCTCTTCTGATAACGACATACGTCGGTAAATATTTTCAATAACAACAATGGAGTCATCGACGACGCGTCCAATAGCGACTGTCATTGCTCCGAGTGTCATAATGTTAAGCGTAATATCCATTTGTTTTATGACTAGTACAGCAATTAATAAAGAAAGAGGTATAGAAACGACAGAGATTAATGTTGTTCGGATATTTCGTAGGAACAGCATAATAATAACAATCGCAAAGATAGCACCAAAAATTGCTTTGCTCAGCATTGTTTCGACTGATTTCTCAATAGGTGCACCTTGGTCGAATGTTGAAATGATCTCTAAGTCTTTATATTTTTTCTCAAGGTCTTTTACTTTATCCTTCACTGCATTTACAACATCAACTGTATTCGCATCAGCAGCTTTCACAATTTGAATTCCAATTGCTTCTTTTCCATTTGTTCGAGAAATAGATTCTGCTTTTCCGACTTCTTTAATGTCAGCAATTTCTTCTAATGTAACTGTCGGAATCCCGTTCATAGCAGCTGGATTCATTTGTGGTGTTTGTGCACCAGCTCCAGCATTTTGACTACCTTGACCGCTCGGTGATGAAGGAATAGCTGGGATTTTTAGTTCTTTTAATGCTTTCATTGTTGTAATATTTCCATCTACAACAACTGATTTTTCCGTGTCTTTAAATGTATATAAGCCAAGTGGTAAAGATACGTCCGATCCTTTAATTACATTTTTTACAGTATCTTCACTTAAACCTAATTCTTTCATCTTATCTTTCTTGAAGACAAGTTGTACTTCATCTACTTGTTGACCTGAAATTTGGACAGATGCGACCCCATCAAGTCCTTTTAATCCTGGAACAACATTTTTTTCTACATTTTCAGTTAAGGCAGCTAAAGATTCATTTTTACTTGCTACGCTTAACGAAATAACTGGGAAGGCATTGAAGTTTACACGTGAAACTTTTGGATCCTTTACGCCTTCAGGCAGTTTCACATTTGCGAGAGCTTCTTTAATTTCTGTTTCAGCCTTTTCCATATTTTTATCAAAATCATATTCTACCTGAATAGAAGATGCGTTTTGAAAAGAGGATGAACTAACAACGTTTACACCACTTAAATTTTGCAGTTGCTCCTCCATCGGTTTGGAAACTTTGTCAGCTACTTCTTCTGGTGTAGCACCAGGGTAAACCGTAGTTACTGTTACAACCGGTGTTGTAATATCAGGAATTGTTTCCAGCTTCATATTCAGCCCAGAATAAATACCTGCAATGGTAACAATAATGGTTAGTAGCCAAACTGCGAACTTATTTTTTAATGAGAAATTAATGATTTTGTTCATGTTTGCGCTCCCTTTTTATCATATTGACCAACTGGTCAGTCTAATACATAATATAACTGACTGATTGGTCAGTCGTCAATGAAAAGGGATGGTATAATAAAGTGGAACTTTAATCAGTGGGGGTTTTGTTCATCACCCACTGATTATTAGCCTTCACCAATCGGGCTTTTACGGGCAGTTAAGTTATCTCCCACCTATCTTTCTTGCATTTGCTGAATTTTGAGGTGGGAGTCTTACTGCCTAGCGAATAGTGGGATAAATTCATAATAAGATGCGAGATTGAATTTAGGAGAGACGATATGAAAGAAAAAGAGCGCTTAATTATAGAGATGGCTATGAAGTTATTTGCGACTAAGGGTGTAAATGCGACATCAGTGCAGGAAATTGTGACAGCATGTGGCATATCTAAGGGAGCTTTCTATTTATATTTTAAATCGAAAGATGAGCTTTTATTAGCAACACTTCGATATTACTATGACAAGATTCAAAATAAAATGATGGATATTGATAAAGAATCATTATTACCACGTGAAAAATTTGCAAAACAATTGTATTGCCAGTTTAACGATATACAAAAGCATAAGGAATTTATTATTATGCATGCGAGAGAAAATGCTATTCCTTTTAATAAAGAAGTGGAAGAGTTTATGATGCGGATGAAGTTAGAGTCTCACGCATTTTATAGGAATAGTTTACTGTCTATTTATGGTGATAAGGTTATGCCATATTTATTAGATTTAGTAATTATGGTAGAAGGCATATGCCGTGGATATTTAGAATTGATCATTTTACAAGCTCCAGAAATTGACTTATCTTATGTCTCTGCTTTTATTTTGAAAAGAGTGGACGATTTAGTAGACGGATTGGTAAAATCTTCGGAAGAACCCGTGTTACATGAAGAAAAGCTTGGAGAATTTCTTTGCAAATCAGAGCTTATTAAGGAGCAGGTTAAGGAACATTTTTTAAAAGAAATTATTGTGTTTAAGCGTACATTAGCTGATCAATTAGAAGATGAGGAATTGCTTGTTACATTAGATGTTTTGGAGGCAGAAATGAGATTGCAAAATCCAAGGATCCCGGTCATTCAAGGGATGCTATCTAATTTAGATATATATCCAAATTTAAAAGAATTTCGTTTGAGGCTTATGGGGTATTACAATATAAAAAGGTAACAATGATAGCTTTCATTGTTACCTTTTTTATTATGCATTCACTTTTTCTTTTGTTTGTGTAGTCTCTTCTTGCTCAATATTGATTGTCTCTTTTACGATATAAATTGGACGGTTTTTACTCTCGTCATAAATACGAGCAATATATTGGCCAACGATGCCAAGACCAAGTAACTGAATACCGCTAAAGAATGTAATAGCAACCATAATAGATGCCCAACCTGTTTGCGTACCAGTGCCAATGATTTTTACAGTAATTGTATATAGTAAGACAATTATTGAAACGAGAACTGATAATAATCCTAAAGTCATAACGATACGTAACGGTTTTGTTGAAAATGCAATAATGCCATCTGATGCAAATTTAATCATTTTCTTTAATGGATATTTTGTTTCACCAGCAAAGCGCTCATCACGTTCATATTCAACATACGTTTGGCGGAAGCCAACCCAAGACATCATACCACGGATGAAGCGATTTCGCTCAGTCATTTGATTGAAAACATCAGCTACTTTGCGATCGATGATTCGGAAATCACCAGTATCTTTTGGGATATCGATATCAGACATGTAGTTTAAGAATTTATAGAAATATTTAGCTGTTAAAAGTTTAAACCAAGTTTCACCTTTACGTTGTTTACGTTTTGCATAAACAACCTCATATCCTTCTTCCCATTTTGCAATAAGTTCAGGAATAACTTCAGGTGGATCTTGTAAGTCTGCATCTATAATTACAATAGCGTCACCTTTTGCAGCAGCAATACCAGCTGTAACTGCTACTTGGTGTCCAAAGTTACGTGCGAAATTAACGATTTTTGTACGGTAATCATTTGCTGCAATCTCAGATAAGATTTCCATTGTACGGTCTGTACTACCGTCGTTCACAAAGACAAATTCGTAATTAATATCATTTTGAAGCATAACGGACTTTAAACGGTTATAACATTCCTGTGCTACTTCTTCCTCGAAGTACATAGGAACTACAACCGAAATTAATTTTTGCATGTTGTATCCTCCGTAGTTTTAATAAGTTGTTCAAGTTTAATTAGTAGTCTTTTCAGTTTGGTTGAATGTCCAAATTTTATTAAGGACAAAATTTATAACCATTCCGACACCAATTGCGAAGATTTGTGCAATTAATGCATTAAAGGTAAGTTTATCTACTAATATAAATAAACATAATGTATTAAAAGCCAATACAATTAAATTTACAGTTAGAAATTTAAAGAACATTGACGTACTTTTATTATTAGGTTTAAACACCCAATTTTTGTTCCAATAGTAGCTATTGGCAACACCAATTAAATAGGCAATTGTATTCGCAATAAGGTAGTTCATCCCGAATTTTAATAATATCCAAAAGCTAATAATTGTAATGAGCGTATTAAAGATTCCTACTAAACCAAACTTTAAGAGTTTCTCCATAATAGTATCCTCATCTTTATAAAATATATAAACAAAATAGGAAATGTAGAAAGGTTATTCATACATAACAACTATCAATTATAGCATAGTTTATGCTAAGATGTTATATGTTTTGAGTGGATATCATTTTAGGATATAGAATAAATCTGTCAATAATAAAAAAGGTTACTTTAAATTGGTATAATGGGCAATATGAAAGCAAACATGGAAATCATGGTAATATTAATGTATAGTAGCTGGGAGTGTATTTTTTTTAGGAAATATAATGTTTTCCCGTATAAAGATTTTAAGGAGTGAGTTTTTTGGAACGTTTTTCTGGATTGTTTTCAACCTTTTCTACACGTGCCATATACGGCATTTATAGCTTTTTCGTTGCGATATTAATTTTTGATTATTTTTCGGATACTCAAAAATACAATTATGTAATGATAGTAGTTGGATTCTTACTTTTATGTACAATTGGAAACTTTATACTTAGTAGCGGATCGCTATATCTTGAAAGATTAAATGAAAAAATGTGCTTTTTTGCACTGTTAATTATTTGTCTAGCAGTGAAAACAGCGTGGATTCTTACATATAAGATTGATCCAATTGGTGATTATGAAGCCTTTTTTAATACAGCAAAAGCATTAGGTGACAACTTTGTTATTCATGATAGATATGTTGCATTATTTCCACATATTTTTGGTTATGCTTCATTCTTAAGTATCTTCCTAAAAATATTTGGGGCAAACTTTATGATTCCACCAATTATTAATGTTGTTTTAACTACAATTTCGATGGGATTAATATATTTTATAGCTAGAAGAATTGGTGGAGTGAGAACAGCGATAACAGCAAGTGTTTTATGGATTCTCTTGCCATCACAAACGATGTATAACATGTTTGCACTTTCAGAACCGTTGTATTGTACAATACTATTATTAGCCTGGGCAATTATGATAATTGTTTATGATAAACTTGAAAATATAACGATTGCAAAGGTTCTGATGTATTCAATTCTATTAGCTGCATTACTTGTATTAATAAATATGGCAAGACCAATTGCAGCAGTGCCAATTATAGCCTTAGCGATATGGATGTTTATCATAGATACAAAGCATATCGGAAATAAAAAGCTACTTATTAATAAGGTGGCATATGTAGGGGTTATCATTATTGGATATTTAATGATGTCTTCGGCGGTAAATCATTATGTAACATTACGTTTAGGTGAAGAGATAGCAACAGTGCCGGGATACAATATTCATGTAGGATTTAATAAGGGAGCCTCAGGAACATGGAATCCAGGAGATTCAGCATTACTATATCATTATAGTGGTCAACCAGGATGGAGTGCTCAGGACGTTCAAAAGCAAATGCTTGAAGAAGCGAAAAAGAGAATCAAAAATGATGATATAGATTTCGGGAAACTAATGTATGATAAATTTATTATCTTTTTAGGGAATGATGATCAAGCTGTTAAATATGCAGATCCAATTATGGACCATAAAGTACGCTATACTATAATTTCTAATGTTTTCTATTACTTTTTACTAGTTACTTCACTGTTCGGAGCGTTAGTAGCTATAAAAAATAAAAATAAATCTTCACTTTTAATTATTTGTTTATATGTGATTGGGCTAACAATGGCACAAATGATAGTAGAAGTAGCACCGAGATATCATTATTCGGCTACAATACCTATGATCTTTTTAGCTGCTTTTGGTATTAGTCACATTTACAATAAAAAAAGAGTATAAATAAAAAGGCATGAGCTCAGTATTGCACTGAGCTCATGCCTTTTTTATTTGGCCTTTCTTTTAGACACGAGACGATAAACTACATATAGTCCAGCACTTTGAATGATTGTAAAGCTAGGGATGATAAAGTATCGATATCTTGTTTGATATTCAATTAAGAAGTGAATCGTTATATAACCAATTATTAATAATAAAAATAGTGTGTAATGTGTGTTATTTTGCTTAGTTAATAAGAGATAAAAAGTTGCTAACGTACCAAATAACATGGTTGTAATATATATATATTTATCGTATATCTTAAGGTCTTCTTGTAAGGTAATCATATCATTCTCTGTGTTACTTAGTGTTGCCAGACTCCATACTGGAGCGGAATCATAATCTGCCCACATAATTGTGAATTTATCACCAAATAAAGATAAAACCTTTTGTGGATCAGCTAGTCGTTCTTGAATTAATTTCTTCTCAACGGCTTCTCGTTCTTTTCCAAGTTTAAAGGACATAACATAGTCTACATCTGCTGAAGAATATCCACCTCTTGTTTCGTGATTAAGTCCTACTGTGAATTTCCAGAGAGGATCCCTGTTAGATAGCGGATATTGGGTAATTCCGGCAGATATAAATGAAGAACTTATAATGTAATGAACAAGGTAAAAAATGATGAAAATCCCAGACAATTTTTTTATAGAAGTTAAAATATCCTGTTTTGATTTTCCTAATATACCTTGTAAAAAGACATAAAGGGCTACTGCAATCAAAACTAAAGCGCCAAGTGGACGCATAATATCTCCTAAAGCTAGGCAGATCCCTATAAAAATCCACATATATTTATGGGTTAGGCCTTTTGTAATTAATAAATAAAACCCAAGATAAAATAGAAATGTGGCAATGTGTTGATTCGTTAGTAATGAGCTTAATACAATGCTTGGGATATATAATGCATATAGCAATCCAGCCATTCTTCCAGACCACTCATTAAAAACATATGAAGTTATTTTGTAAATTAGCCATGTTGTTCCTGTGCAATACATTATATTTAAAAGTTTTAGAAGGAAAGGGCCTTCACCGAATAACTTAATAATGAGTGCTTGGTACATTGTAAATCCAAGTTGATAAACCCATGAAGTATAATAGTCATCTTGTGCAAAACTAAAATCGCCTTTAGTGGCTTGAATAGCACTATTGTACATCACTGAAAAATCTGATTCGATAGGAGTAGGAACGTTGAGAACCCAAATTAATCGAACAGAAAAAGCTAAAATAATAAGTGAAACGGTAAATGTAAATGTAGACATATACGTATTAAAAATATACCCAATAAGTAAAAATAGAAGACCTATTATAATAATAATTGGGATTATAATAAAGGACTGTGTGTCGGTTTTTTCTTGGATTACCACTATCGATTGCCACGTTATAGCAGCAGAAATAATTAGACATAGTACTAATAAGCACTTTACAAAAAATGTATTAAGTTTTAGGGGGATTGTGCGTTGCATCACTAAAAACTCCTTATCAAATTGCATGGTTATTTTAAAACGAAATCCCTTTACACATTAAATATTAGTGTAAAGGGATGTTGTTAGGGGATTAAGAATTTTCTTGGGCCCATTTTTCTACATCCCAAGTTTTTGTTATCCAATCTTCATAAAAGTCTGGTTCGTGGCATACAAGAAGAATTGTCCCTTTGTATGCTTTCATCGCTTTCTTCAACTCTTCTTTTGCTGTAACATCAAGGTGGTTTGTTGGCTCATCAAAGAGTAGCCAGTTACTTTCTTCACCCATTAGTTTACATAAACGAACTTTTGCTTGTTCGCCACCGCTTAATTGATTCAGTGGACGAGAGATATGTTCGTTTTTTAAACCGCATTTTGCTAACATTGCACGTACTTGATGTTGGTCTAAGCTAGGGAATGTATTCCAAACATCATCAATTGGTGTTATATTATCAGCTTTTACTTCTTGCTCGAAGTATGATGGGTTTAAGAAGTCACCAAGACTTGTTTTTCCGCTTAATGGTTTAATTTTACCTAAAATCGTTTTTAATAGCGTTGATTTACCGACACCATTACATCCAACAATTGCAATTTTTTCACCACGTTCAATTGTCATTGTTAATTTCGGTAATAACGGATGTGTATATCCGATCTCTACATTTTCCCCTTCGAAGACAAAGCGACTACTTGCACGGCTTTCTTTAAAGGAGAACTCAGGCTTAATAGCTGTTTCAGGACGATCGATACGCTCCATGCGATCAAGTTGTTTTTGACGGCTCTTTGCACGGCCTGTCGTTGAGTAACGGGCTTTATTTTTTGCAATAAAATCTTCTTGCTTTTTAATAAACTCACGTTGCTTTTCATAAGCGTTAATATGTTGGTTTTTATTGATTTCTGCCAGCTCTAGGAATTTCTCATATGTTGCTGTATAACGCGTCATTTTTGTGAATTCTAGATGGAAAATAACATCGACACATTTATTCATAAATTCCGTATCATGGGAAATTAATAGGAATGCATGTGGATATTCTTTTAAATAATTTGTTAACCAATGAATATGTTCAACGTCTAAATAGTTGGTAGGCTCATCTAATAGTAATACTTCTGGTTGCTCAAGTAGTAACTTTGCAAGTAATACTTTTGTACGTTGTCCACCACTTAATGCCGCAACATCACGATCTAGACCAATTGCATCAATTCCAAGGCCGCGTGCTGCTTCTTCAATTTTAATATCTAATAAATAGAACCCACCTGCTTCAAGGGCATCTTGAATTTCTGCCATTTGTTCAAGAAGTTCCTCTAATTCTTCCGGTGTAGCGGTTCCCATTTTTTCTGCAACTTCATTTAAAGCTTTTTCTTTTTCAAATAAAGGTAAAAACGCATCTGCTAATACGTCACGAATCGTGCGACCAGGTGTTAAAATGGTATGTTGGTCTAAGTAACCATAATTTGTACCAGGTGTCCATTCTACACGGCCTTCGTCATGGATAAGCTGACCAGTAATTATATTCATAAATGTTGATTTACCAACACCGTTTGCTCCAACTAATCCAACATGTTCTCCTGCGAGTAAGCGCATGGATACATCTCTAAATAATGTACGATCACCAAATGTATGGCCTAATTTTTCAACAGTTAATAAGCTCATAATATCCTCCGTTCGTTTCTAAATAGTGTCTTGAATCATGATACTAAATTCTTGGATATAATGCTATCATTTCAAAAATATATAATGTAATTGATCAGCAGGGGGGATGCGATTATAAAAGAATGATGGGTTACTTTGTAAGAAATAAGCGATGCAGGAGAAATAAAAAACAAGGTGTAACTATTTAATAAAAGTAGTTACACCTTGCTTTTTATTTTAAATATCCACGAACAATTCCGCGTAAGCGATTTGCGTGGAATTTGCGCTTATCATTAGAAATATTTTGTGTCATACGGAATGTTGCCGCAGCGACAGCACGTAAGAAATAAGGGAATCCATAGTGTAAGCGAATAACTCTACCAAAACCACCAGCATAAGAAACGGCACGTTTTAATGATTGCTCATTAATAATTTCTTCTTTTACAGGATGGTATACGAACAGATCTTTTCTAAATAAACCAGTATAATTTTGTTTCATACCACGTAGTACAAAGTCAGTTTCTTCACCAGCTCCATAAATCGTGCCAGAACCAACACCTAAATCTTCATCAAATGTACCTACATCTTGTACAAATTGTTTTGTGAAGAATAGTGTGAAAGAAGGTCCCATGAATCCATATTTATTATTTAAAATAATGTCTGAATTCGGTGCGTGTATTAAAGAACCTGTGCCTTCCACATTTGTAGTGTTTGTTGAGATGAAATGAACATCTTTATTAGAGTTGAAAGTTTCTAATATACTCTCTAAAACATTTGTTTCATAAATACAATCATCATCTGGAAAAGCGATGAAATCACCATCTGCTACTTTTAAGCCTGCATTTCGAGCTCTCGATAGTCCTTTAATAGGTGTATAAATGTAATGAATAGAAAATTTTTCTTTATATTCATCAAATAAATCAGAGATTGGCGTATCATTTTGATCTACTACGATAAGTTCAAAGTTTTTGTAAGTTTGTTGTTCAAGTGATTTTAGTAAGTCAAGAATATCATCACGTCTGCCACAAGTAGCCATGATTAAAGAAAATTTCAAGTTTAACAGCTCCTTTTAGAGATTGCGTTTAAGCCTTTTTGAATCGTCCTAATATCTTTTCAAGTAGTGAAAAGAGAATTTCATCCTTTGTTATAAAGAGGATAAGGGCATATGTTAATCCACACGTTATTATTACTAGGATAACTTGTAGTATTTGTCCAGATACGAGCATATCAATAACGAATGCTATCGGGACAAATGTTAGTGAATAAAATAGATATTTAAGTTTTTGTATATCGAATAAAGTATAGTTCACTTTTAATTTCTTTTTCACATAAATATATTCAAATGTGATTAAGAAACAATTCGCAATTGTTGTTGTGAAAATTGCGGTTGTTGGTGTAAGTACATGGAAGTATATTAGTGCAATATTGGATGCTAAGTTGATAAATCCGCAAATGAATAAAAATCGCACTAAAATGCTTTCTTTCTTTTTCACATAAATAATTTGATTCGATAAAATGGACTCAATACCGACTGTAATCATATAGAAAGCGAAAACAATTAATGTATTACCAGCCTCAGCAAATTGTTGTCCACCGTAAATAACAACAGCTCCATGAGCAATGAGCATTAAACCAATTGAGGCAGGGAATAGGGTAATGAAATATACTTTTGAAATTTTGTTTAATAATGATTCGTATTCCATTTCAGATGCGTTCCCTGATAAGTAAGACAGTCTTGGAACGGTTACTTGTACAACACTTAACATAAGTGTATTAATAATCATCATAATTTGAAAAGCCATTACGTAATATGCAACTTCTTCTTTTCCAACATATACTCCTAAAACCAGACGATCTAATTGAGTATATAAAATATTAGCATTTGAAAAAATCAAGACTAATAGTAACGGTTTTAAATGAGGAATAATCGTTAAGTCGGAAAAATCAAATTTCACTTGGCGTTTCACATATATAAAGCTAATAGAGTGGTTTAAAAATGTCGATAAGACTAATAAACCAGCAAATGTTTTGTAATCGTCGACCCCATGAATGAAAGAGAAAAGAAGTACGACATAGATTAATCGAACGATAACTGTTTTTTTAGTGATGAAGTCATAATTTTCATATGCTTCATTGAACCATTCCACATAAAACATATTAGATATAAAGTTAAAACCGAAAATAAGAAGAACAGGAAATAGACTTTCATGTCCGAATCCAATATAACTAAAGAGCACAAAGGCTGATAAAGCTAAAATACTAGTTGTGAAGTTAATTACATAGAGACTTGTAAATAACTTAGAAACTTTCTTTTTATCGTTTTTAATTAAGCTAATTTCACGTAAACCATATTGATATACACCAAATACGGCGAACACGAAGAAGTAATTGAAAAAAGTTTCAGCAAGGTTAACGGTTCCAATTGAATTTGCTCCTAATGTTCGATATGCGTAAGGACCAACTAAAATTGGAAGTATAATATTAAACGTGTTGAGCAGTATTTTATAAAAAATATTTGAAGCAATTGATTTCTGCATAATTTCACCTTTCCATTAAAATAATCCAGTTTCATTAAAATACTTGCTATGTCATAGTAAGTTTTTTTGCTAGAGTTAATTTTCTCAATATAATGAAGTGTAAGGTGTTTTCTACACTGTTTACAAATCCTTAAATTGTTTTGTTGACCACCCGTATAAGTGTACCCTACATAAACTTTGTAAAGCAACTGTTGATGGGATAGAAGCGTATTATAAAGTGAAACTTTAATCAGTGGGGTTTTGTTCATCCCGCATTGATTATCAGCCCTCACCAATCGGGCATTTACGGGCAGCGGGGCTCCTGCCTAACGTCTTTGCTCCAGCCGAATTTTAAGATGGGAGTTTACAGCCCGAAAATAGCGGGATAAATGAGATTTTATCAATTAGAAAAAGTTAATAGCGAGCGGGTATGTATAAAAATATTACATAATATGTGTGAAAAGGAGTAATGGTTGTATGAAGGTATGGAATTGTTTATAAAAAATGAGCGAATATGTGATAGCTATTCGCTCAGAAGATGTTTTAATGGTGGAGGTCTATATACTCCAAGGTTTACTTAAAGTTAAAACTTCAGCCATTTCCTTGCTTTTTACACGCCCTTTTTTTCTACTTTCTGCACGCTCAGAACCAGTTGTGTGTAGCCAATGTTCTTCTTCAGTTTCCGGTAGTACTTGTGGAACAGATGAAGGTTTTCCATCTTTTAATGCAACGAATGTAATGAAACATGTTGCAGCTATTCTACGTTCGCCTGCTAATAAATTCTCCGCAATTACTTTTACGAACACTTCCATCGAAGATTTTCCTGTATAACATACGAATGCTTCGTAACAAACAGAATCTGCTTGGTGAATGGGAGTTAAAAAATCAACAGAATCGATAGATGCTGTTACGCAATGTTTACGGCTATGTCTTGCAGCTGCAATTGAAGCAATACTATCAATTTCTGCTAATAATTTTCCTCCGAAAAGTGTTTGATGATTATTTAAATCATTCGGAAAAACACGTGTTGTTTTAATTGCTTTGGATTCTCGCATGAATTTCTTTTCCATATGGTCAGCCCCTATTTTCTGTTTTCAATCAGAATGACATGTATTGTAAGTGGAGTACAAAAATATTAAAAATCAATAGATATTTAATGAAGTAAAGAATTCCAGAAGAGGGTTAGTAAAACTTCTGTATTTGTATTCATGTAACTGAAAGAAAATTTATCACTATATAAAGTGTAGTGTAAAAGAGGATTCGCTTACATTGCAAGTGAAAAAATTCGGACCCTGTATTTGTCATAGAAATTCCCTATCAGCTGTGTACCTATTCATGATAGAATCGTTTTGTTATGAATGGAAATAGAGGTGCAATGGACATATGAATCATATACAAACAAATTTTTCGTCTTTTTTCAGTAAAATAATGATTGGTGCGATGCTCGCATTTTTTGTTTATAGTTGTTGGTCTGCGTTTGAAACAAGTAAACAATTTTTTGGCGACAGTACAACAAGTGTAACAATCGTATTGGTTATTTTTGTTATTCTCATGCTGTTAATGGCATCGATTTTACAGTATCGTTTTACAGATAAACAATTTCTTGTTTTTCTTATTAGTACATCTATAGTTGTGAGACTTAGTATGGTTTTATTTGTAGATGTTCCGATTATCGGTGATATGAACGCGATGTTTGAGTCTGCAAAGCAGATTGCAATTGGTAATAGCGTAGAGAATGTAGCGCAGTTACCTTTTATTATTTATGAATCAATTATTATTCGTGTATTTGGCGATACAGTATTCGCATTGCAGTTATTTAATGTTTTATTTTGCACAGGGACTGCATTTTTCATTTATCGTATTGCAGCAATGGTTTTTGGAGAAGAGTGCGGGCGTATTGCGTCTGTATTTTACGCTTTATATATTCCAAATATATTTATGAGTTCCTTATTAACATCAGAATCGCTCGCAATATTTTTATTTTATTTGGCTTGTTACATACTTTTATATAAAGGTTTAGATCATCCTTATATGTGGGTGCTTTCAGCAATTTTATTTGCATGTAGTAATATGATGTTTCCAATGGGGGTATTTCTTCCTATTTTTATTGCTGTATATGTGTTGTTAATTGAACTCTTTCAATCAGCAATGAAGCAAAAAGTACTATTAAAGATGATAGGGATACTGATTTTATTTTATAGTGCTCATTTTGGTGTGAGTTATGGAATTCAGACAATGGGAATGTCACAATATACGATTTCAAATGAGACGTATGTTCAATCTGTTTTAATTGGAAAAGAGAAAAATGAGGAAAAAACAACTAAGAATCAAAGCGTAACAGAGCATATTGATCAAAAGCTAAAAGAGATTGAAGAAGAAAGATTTAAACTTTTAAAGCCAGTAATTAATCAATTCTCAGATGAGGGAATACATTCTATTCTATTTAAATGTGAAAAACTTATATATATAGCGGTAACATTGTTTATGTCTATTGCTTTATTACACTTTCTTATTAAACAACAACAAAATGAAGGGTATATGTTGTTCTTATTGTTAATTAGCGGATACGTATTGTTAAGACTCTTCCAAGTAAATATGGCATATTACAATCTTATTGTGCCAGCATTGTTTATTTTGCAAAGCTTTGGTGTTTATATGAGCTATGTGTATTGTCAAAAAATATTCTTCAGAAAATAAAAAGAATCCACTTTGGATTCTTTTTTTATTGATGGATGGTGAGGATTAGCCGTCAGCAGAGATAAAGAATCTCTACTGACATAAGCTTCACTCTATCGGTTCAGTTCCAGTTGTAAACTATCAGCTGTTAGAGCCATTTTTGAGGAATCGTCTTGAATTCCTTTCATTACTTGTGAAATGGTTTCTAACTCATTCTCAATTTTTTTATTCTGTTCTTTCGAGTTAGACATGTCTTTCACAATTTCTTGGAAGTATTGATCTGTTGCAGACATACTATCCGTTCCTTCAGATACGAGGGAGCTAATTTGTTTCACAGAAGAAGAGACACGAATAATTTGTTCATTTGTTTTTTCAACGAGCTTTGTAACGTTGAATATAGATTCTTTCGTTTGCTCGGATAACTTTCGAATTTCTCCAGCTACAACAGAAAAGCCTTTGCCAAATTCCCCAGCACGTGCAGATTCAATCGCAGCATTTAGTGCGAGTAAATTTGTTTGCTCTGCAATGGATTTTACAATATCTATAATTTCGTTAATTTTGTTAGAAATATCGAGAAGTTCATGAGTATCTGTAATGATCGTTTCCATGTTCGTTTGAATGTATTCCATTCGTTTATTTTGCTGATTTAATTGTTCTTTCCCTTTATTCGCTTTTTCTTCTGATGTTGTAGCTAATGATGTACCTGTTTTGGCAATTTCTACAATAGTTTCAGATTTAGCGGTTAATTGTTGAATAGAAGAACTCGTTTTTTCAGATACAGATGCTAGTTCTGTTGCAATATGCGTAATGGTCATAGCTGTTATTTCTTTTTCTTTTTCAAGTTCTTTTTGCATTCTTTCATATTCAGATTCATAAGCTGCAAGAACGAGTTCTTGCTCAAGAGTGAATAATTTGTTTATAACATTTATGGAATAAGAAAAATCATCAATTGTTGTAATTTTCGTTTTTAAAATCTTCATGATAGAGCGGAATAATTCTTGATAAGCAGCTGTATACCACTTTCTATGTAACCCAATTTGTACATGCCTTTTTGCAATTCTAACGCGTTGGTCAATAAAATCTTCATGCATATCTCCGCTGAATAATTCTTTTATATGCGTTTTTAAAGTTTGCTTTAGTTTTGGAATAGAGCTATAACGTTCAATAACAGTAATTAAATTAGGCTGTTTTGTAATATTGGCATAGAATTTTTCCGTAATCCAATCAATTTCTTCATAAATAAAGGGCTGCAGTACCTTTACGGTTTGTAAATCTTCTTTTGAAATATGTAGCATGTCCATTTGAATTTTCAGTTCAGAATTAGTAGGCACGTTAAAAGTGATTTGTTGCTCCTTACTTAATTCAAGTATACTGGCGTTTGTTTTATTTGTATGTTTTTTAAAAACCCCGAGCATCGTTCTTCCCCCTGTGTATAAAGCGTTTTCATTTTTGTTTCTTATATAATTATATATTTTTATATACAATTACTCTACATTAGTGTGTAGAATAGTATATAAATTAAGAGAATTCTATGTAGAATTCTCTTAATGGCCTTTATTAATTTTAGCATGTGTTTTAAAGAAAACTGGGAAATGTACATTATATATTACAGTGACAACACGAATAATGAATGTTACTAATAAACAAACATAGAAAGCTAATACGTGTGCCCCCATTGCATATGTGATTAGGAAACTAATTGCTCCTAAGATAGAAGCGATTGCGTAAATCTCTTTTCGGAATACGTAGGGGATATCTTGAGCGCAAATGTCACGCAAAATACCGCCTCCAATACCTGTAATGACTCCCATTGAAACAACTAAAAATGAGGCGTCAACATGATGTGACATTGCCGCATTTGCACCAATAGCCGTAAAAACACCTAAGCCAACAGCATCAGAAAGCATGATAACGACTTGTAGTTTATTGATACGCTCAAAAAACATACAAGTAAATAATGCTGATAATACACTTACGAAAAAGTAAATGGGTTTAACAAATGCGACAGGAGGCAGGTTACCGATCATAATATCACGAATAATACCGCCGCCGAGAGCTGTAGCTACAGCTAAACAAAGGACACCGAATAAATCTAAATCTTTTTTTAAACCAACTAATGTACCAGAAATAGCAGCGGCGATAATGCCAAGAAACGTAAATATGTCGATTAATAACATTGCTGTAATCCCTTCCTCCTAAAGATGTTCCAGAGAAAAAATATACACTAAAGTTATGTAAATAACAATGCATTTTCGTTACATGTAGAAAAAAAGAAAGAATGAGGAAAGAAAGCGCTTGAAAATGCAAATATGCTTTTTTCTATAAGGTAAGATTGGGGAGAAATGTGAGACGTTTAATTAAAAAATATATGTTATAATAAATATTTGAGATAAGAAAAAAATATTAACTGTATAGATTGAAATTAGGTAATAGTTATGGAGGTTCTAGATGTTAAGCGAAAATAGTAAAAGTAATAAATTTGAAAATTTTCTACTAATCTTTATTTTGTTGCAACCGATTTTAGATTTACTTACAGCGTTCTGTATCATGGTTTTAAAAATTGATACGACCATTGGAGTTATTACACGCTTATTCGTTATGTTCCTAAGCGGGATATATATTTTAATTCAAACGAAGAAACAAGGAAATATAAAATATATATTGTATATAATATTAGTAGGAATAGTCTTCACCATCGGATTGGTAAATAACAAGCTTACAAAAAACCCTATGGTACTTACAGAAGAAATTAAGTTTATAGCAAAAGCTTTATATCCATTTGTTATGCTTACTTGTTATGTGTTTGTGTTTAAGTCTTTAAAAGAAAAAAGCCATTCAAAAATGCGCGACTATATTACGTATGCATCGTTAATTATAGGAGTAGTCATGGTAGCTTCGATTACTACTGGTACAGATTATAATAGTTATGAATGGGTAAAGTTAGGGTCACGCGGTTGGTTTTATGCAGGTAACGAACTAGGATCTATTTTAGCCATCATGTGTCCAATTGTTATTTTGTACTCAATTGAAAAAACAAAAAGTATAGGTAAAGCATACTATTGGATTCCTTCAATTTTAGTTGTTTACTCATTATTTGCAATTGGGACAAAGGTTGGCGTAGGAGCAATCTTTGGATCAATGGCTATAGCAGTTGTTATGTGCTTTATTCAAGCATTTACACAGCGTAAAGACGGAAAGAAACATGCCTATTTATTAAATGGTTTTCTTGCAATAACTGTATTTGTAGGCATATTGGCATATACACCTTTTTCACCATTTATGAAAAATATGGGATTCCA
Source organism: Bacillus sp. WC2507 (assembly GCF_052656125.1). Taxonomy (NCBI): domain Bacteria; kingdom Bacillati; phylum Bacillota; class Bacilli; order Caryophanales; family Bacillaceae; genus Bacillus; species Bacillus sp. WC2507. Next base: position 357,247 of record NZ_JBQXPN010000001.1, read on the forward strand.
TTTCCAATTGATTGAACAAGAACAGAGTGCGAAAAAGGAAGAGAAAAAGAAGGAGGAAGCTAAAGAGCACAAACCTCCTGTGACAGAGCAAGAAAAAGAGAAAGAGAAAGCAAAAGAGAAAGTAGCTGAGAAAAAAGAAGAAACGCAAGCACTTATCTTTAGTGGGCGTCAATTATTTGAACAGATGTATAAAGATTTCTATAATGAAGCCCCAATGTCTCAAAAATTATTAGGAATGGGTTATGCTGGTAACTATAAAGAACAGCCGAAATTAATTGAACGTGACTTCCATGATTGGTTCTATTCTTTCGGAATCATAGGGTTCATTTTACTTGTAATTCCATTCTTATACTTTGGTATTAAATTTATTGCATGTATATTTACTAAATTTAAACAAATATTCACAGTGAAATATGCAATGGTAATTGCAGCGATACTTCTCGGATTAGGTATCTCATTCATGGCTGGTCATATTTTAATTGCACCAGGAGTGAGTTTCTACTTAGTATTACTCATGGCATATTTAATAGTTGACTTGGAAATTGAATGATAGAAAAATAAAAGCTAGCATATGTTAGCTTTTATTTTGTTATAGTAAATAAAAAGAAAAAATGGGGGATGTAAGAAATGAAAGTGTTGCATATGAATGCTGGTGCAGAAGAAGGTGGGGGGAAAACACATATTATTTCACTTTTATCTCAATTTTCAAAGGAAGAAGTGGAATTAATGGTATTTGAAGAAGGTGCGATTGCTAGAGAGGCGAGAAACCTTGGTATTCAAGTGCATGTTTTTACCCAATCATCTCGGTACGACCTATCAATTCTTTCAAAAATAAAAGCATTTATTAATGAAAATCAATTTGACATTGTGCATACACATGGCGCACGAGCAAATTTCTATCTCTCCCTCTTGAAAAAAGGTATAAAAGCGAAATGGATAATGACTGTCCACAGTGATCCAACTTTGGATTTTATGAAGAGGGGATTAAAAGGATGGGTATTTACGAAGTTAAATTTACGTTCTTTCAGGAAGGTAGATTTGTTCTTTGCAATTACGGAGAACTTTAAGAGAAACATAATAAAACTAGGTGTACCAGAAGAGAAAATCTGTACGGTTTATAATGGAATTGAGTATGATAATACTCCGGCAAAACCGTATGATAAGAGTGAATTTGGCATCGATGAAGGAGTATTTACAGCCATTCAAGTAGCGCGTCTTCATCCTGTTAAAGGTCATGATATTTTATTTGAAGCGTTACAAAAAATTAAAATTCCAAATATAAAGGTGCTCTTGCTTGGTGATGGGCCCATAGAAGCAGAATTAAAAGAGATGGTAAAACAAAAGGGCTTAGAGGATAAGGTGATGTTTCTAGGTTTTCGTACAGATTCCAAAGAATTATATGCATCTGCACACATTAATTTGTTAACCTCTTATAGCGAAAGTTTCCCTCTCGTTTTATTGGAAGCGGCTAATCAACGCTTAACATCTATTGCAACAAATGTAGGTGATATGAAAAAGTTAATAGTTGATGATACGTATGGATGGATTGTACCAATTGGTGATGCAGACTCGTTAGCAAGCGCATTAGAGAATGCTTACGAAAAATGGTTGAATGGTGAATTAGAAGCGATGGGAAATCGTTTATATAATCATGCATCTACTCAGTTCTCGCTAAAAAATTTGTATGAAGATACTTATAATGCATATAAAAAACTTTTACTGAAATAGAGAGGATAGTTAATCATGGAAGTAAAAACGGTTGATATTCTAGGTGTTCCTTTTTCTACAATGACAATGGATGAAACAGTCCAATATTTGAAGGGGCAACTAGAATTGGAGCGAACGCATACTTTTCAGGTAGTAACAGCGAATCCTGAAATTGTTATGTGTGCAAAAAAGGATGAAGCATTCCATCAAACATTATTAAATACAGATTTAATTACACCTGATGGTATTGGAGTTGTAAAAGCAAGTGGTATGTTAGGTACACCTGTAAAGGAACGTGTAGCAGGTTTTGATTTAATGTGTAATTTATTTGCGAAGCTATCACAAGAGAATAAACCGGTATCTGTTTTCTTACTTGGTGCAAAACCACATGTTGTACAAGCTGCAGCAGATCATTTAACGAAGACGTATTCAGCAGTATCTATTGTGGGTATACAAGATGGGTATTTTAAACAAGAGGACGAAGAAAATATCATTTCTCGTATTCAAGAAGCAAAACCAGATCTATTACTTGTCGCACTTGGTTTCCCGAGACAAGAGAACTTTATCCAAACTAATAAGCATCGTTTAGAAACGAAAATGGCTGTTGGAGTAGGTGGAAGTTTAGACGTATGGGCTGGAGAGGTAAAACGTGCACCAAAATGGATTCAATCGATTCATTTAGAGTGGTTTTATAGATTGTGTAGCAATCCAACGCGCTGGCGTCGTCAGTTAGTATTAGCGGAATTTTTAAAAGAAGTTATGCGTTCGAAAAAGTAGCGGAATATCGCTACTTTTTTATTTGGCCATTTTTGATAAAATGCACCTTTAATCAGTGAGGTTTTGTTCACCTCCTACTGATTGTTAGTCTTCACCAATCGAACATTTACTGGCAGTCGATCTTCAATCTAACTCTTTTGCTCCAGGTGAATTTTGAGGCGGGATAAGTATTTTATTTTTTGGGAATGATGAAGGAGAATTTTTTACACAAAAGTATTTTACTTATGCAATTCACACATGTAAAATGATGTGTAAAGACAGCTGTGTAAGGAGGACTTCTTGTGGGCAAGGTGAAGGAAATTTCGAAGCGAAAGCTACTTGGTATAGCAGGGCTTGGATGGCTATTTGATGCAATGGATGTTGGTATGCTTTCATTTGTAATGGTAGCACTGCAAAAAGATTGGGGATTAAGTACGCAAGAAATGGGCTGGATAGGCAGCATTAATTCAATTGGTATGGCAGTCGGAGCGCTCGTTTTTGGAATACTATCAGATAAAATAGGGCGGAAATCAGTCTTTATTATTACATTATTACTATTTTCTATCGGTAGTGGTTTAACTGCTTTAACGACGACACTTGCGATGTTCCTTGTTTTACGATTTTTAATTGGTATGGGGCTTGGCGGAGAGCTTCCAGTTGCTTCTACATTAGTATCAGAGAGCGTTGAAGCACATGAACGTGGCAAAATAGTTGTGCTATTAGAAAGTTTTTGGGCAGGTGGATGGCTAATTGCAGCTCTTATCTCGTATTTTGTTATTCCGAAATATGGTTGGGAAGTTGCAATGGTATTGAGTGCGGTTCCAGCACTATATGCTTTATATTTAAGATGGAATTTACCGGATTCCCCGAGATTCCAAAAGGTTGAAAAAAGACCGTCCGTTATTGAAAATATAAAGGCAGTTTGGTCTGGGGAATATCGTAAGGCAACAATTATGTTATGGATTCTATGGTTTTGTGTTGTCTTTTCCTATTATGGGATGTTCCTTTGGTTACCTAGCGTAATGGTATTAAAAGGATTTAGTTTAATAAAAAGTTTCCAATACGTACTTATTATGACGTTAGCTCAATTGCCAGGGTATTTCACAGCTGCTTGGTTTATTGAACGTCTTGGTCGTAAGTTTGTTTTAGTTACGTATTTAATCGGTACAGCGTGCAGTGCTTACTTGTTTGGAGTGGCGGAGTCGTTAACAGTATTGATTGTAGCAGGCATGTTACTATCCTTCTTTAATTTAGGCGCTTGGGGTGCATTATACGCCTATACACCTGAACAGTATCCGACAGTTATTCGTGGTACAGGTGCAGGAATGGCAGCTGCATTCGGTCGTATTGGTGGTATTCTTGGGCCACTATTAGTAGGATATTTAGTTGCTTCACAGGCTTCACTATCATTAATATTTACGATTTTCTGTGGATCAATTTTAATTGGCGTGGTTGCTGTAATTGTACTTGGGCAAGAAACGAAGCAACGAGAATTAGTATAAGGTGAAACTTTAATCAGTGAGGGATCTATCCATTGCTAATTATTGGCCCGTACCAATTGTATTTTTGGGGGAACCGTGGTGGTTCCCTTTTTTCTGTTTTTTTAGATAAATAATGGTATAGTAAGAAAAAGGGAATGTTCCTTATAAAAGCGAATGTATACAACAGGACATACGGACAAAAGAATTAGGTGGTTGAAGAAATGAAAATTTTACTGATCATGGAAGAAGCAGAAGAGCGAAGAAGTTTAGCTGAAAAATTTACTGAAAATATAAGGAATGTAGAATGTTTTGAAGCGAATACGGGAACAGAATCATTATTTATTATGAAAAAGCATACTCCAGATTTTGTTTTTTTAAATTCAAAATTACTAGATGGAACTGGCTTTGAATATGCGAGTTTATTACGGGAAGTAAATTGTTATACGAAATTTATTTTTATGGGTGAAGATATAGAAGAGTCCATTACGGCATTTCGTTTTCAAGCATTATATTATTTACTACGCCCATTTCGCGAAGAAGATTTGCAATTCCTTTTATATAGAATGGGTAAAGAGCAAGGCGAGAAAGCAAAGAGCTATTTGCGAAAACTACCGATAGAAGGTCAAGAGGGGATTAGATATATTTTTCCTGAAGATATTGTATATGTAAGCAAAAATAAGGAAAACAAAACGGTTTCCATTTATACAACGAATAATCAGTATATTTCAACATATACACTTCAGGAGCTAGAGAATAAGCTAAATATATATGATTTTTTACGCGTGCATAAAAGTTATTTAATTAATATGTCATATGTACAAGAACTAAAACCTTATTATAATGGCACATATAATCTGTATTTAGATAAATATGATGAGCAACCGATTCCAGTTAGTCGTAATTATGTGAAACGACTTCGAAATAAAATTGAATTATAGCAGATAATGCGAATTTTTTAACATGATAAACTAAAAATCCTTCATGATAAGGAGGATTCAAATTAAATATTCAGAAAATTTAGTACAATCCCACTAAGCAATAGTATTGGGGGGATTGTATGTGAAAACATTGAAGTCGATTTTACTATGGGGAGTTATTGCAGCAGTAGGAGCAGGTGCTTTTGGTGTAATAGCTTTATCACAAGGTGAAACTATTAATGCCGTGTGGCTCCTAGTAGCTGCGGTATGTGTGTATGCAGTGGCTTATCGCTTTTATAGTAGATTTATAGCGAGAAAGGTATTCGGTTTAGATAATAATCGGCAAACGCCAGCCCATACATTAAACGATGGAAAAGATTATGTTCCGACAAATAAGTGGGTATTATTTGGGCACCATTTTGCAGCAATTGCTGGGGCAGGGCCTTTAGTAGGACCAATTTTGGCGGCACAAATGGGATATTTACCAGGGACAATATGGATTATTGTTGGGGTAGTTGTCGCTGGAGCTGTGCAAGATTTTGTCATTTTATTTGCTTCGATGAGACGGAATGGTAAATCTTTAGGAGAAATGATTAAAGATGAGATTGGTCCTGTTACAGGGCTTATTGCAATGATAGGTATTTTAGGCATTATGATTATTTTATTAGCGGTATTAGCATTAGTAGTAGTAAAGGCACTTGTCGGAAGTCCGTGGGGAATGTTTACGATAGCAGCAACGATTCCTATTGCTATTTTAATGGGAGTGTACATGCGCTACATTAGGCCTGGACGGGTTGGGGAAGGGTCAGTAATCGGAATTGTTCTACTTATACTGTCTCTTATTGGAGGACAGTATGTGGCGGAAAATCCAACGCTTGCAAATATGTTCACGTTTAGCGGTGAAACGATTGCTATTATGCTGATTGTATATGGATTTATCGCATCGGCATTACCAGTTTGGATGCTTTTAGCACCACGTGATTATTTAAGTACATTTTTAAAAGTCGGAACAATTGTTGGATTAGCAATCGGTATTTTAATTGTAGCACCAGATTTACAAATGCCAGCAGTTTCGAAATTTATCGATGGAACAGGTCCTGTTTTCCCTGGAAACTTATTCCCGTTCTTATTTATTACAATTGCTTGTGGTGCGGTGTCTGGCTTCCATGCTCTCGTTTCATCAGGTACGACGCCAAAAATGATTGAACAAGAGGGACACGCACAGCCAATCGGTTATGGAGCAATGTTAATGGAGTCATTTGTAGCGGCGATGGCGATGATTGCAGCTTGTGTATTAACGCCGGGAACTTATTTTGCGATTAATAGTCCCGCAGCACTTATTGGTACGGATGTCTCGCAGGCAGCTCAAGTTATTTCTTCATGGGGATTTGCTATTACACCAAATGAACTAAAAGATCTTGCTGTAAACGTTGGGGAGCAAACAATTTTATCACGTACAGGTGGTGCGCCAACGTTAGCGATAGGTATGGCATATATTTTCTCACAAGTAATAGGTGGAACGGCCATGATGGCATTTTGGTATCATTTTGCGATTCTCTTTGAAGCGCTATTCATCTTAACAACGATTGATGCTGGAACGCGTGTAGGCCGATTTATGATTCAAGATATTTTAGGGCATGTATATAAGCCATTTGCGAAAACGGATTCTACATTAGCGAATGTAATAGCTACAACGTTATGTGTATTAGGATGGGGTTATTTCTTATATCAAGGGGTAGTAGATCCGCTTGGTGGAATTAATACATTATGGCCACTGTTCGGTATTGCAAATCAAATGTTAGCAGGTATTGCATTATTACTTGGAACAACAATTTTGTTCAAAATGGGGAAAAAGGCATATGTTTGGGTGACGCTTATTCCAACTGTCGGATTGCTTATTGTAACGATGACGGCGGGTTATCAAAAGCTATTTCATGAAAATCCTAAAATAGGATTTCTATCCCACGCAAAGGTGTTTCAGGGAGCACTAGATGAGGGGAAAGTGTTAGCGCCAGCTAAAAATGTCGCTCAAATGAAACAAATTATTTTCAATGATTATATTGATGCGGCACTTTGCGGGATTTTTATGATAGTTGTAATCGCTGTATTAATTTCTGCAATTCGAATTTGGATTCAAGTATTAAGAAATAAGCCGATGCCGCTAAAAGAGGCACCATATATCCCTAGAGATGAAAGTGAGTCGAGGAACTATGCTTAAAAAATTGCGGCAAGTATGGGGACAAAGGAAACACTTTATTAGTTTACTTGTTGGGGTACCAAGCTATGAAACATATGTAGAGCACATGAAAAAGCATCATCCAGAAGAAGAAGTTGTATGTCAAAAACAATTTTTTGCAGAAGCGCAAGAAGCTAGATTTAATGCAAAGGGCGGAAAAATATCACGTTGTTGTTAATAAAAAAGGGACGAAATTTCGTCCCTTTTTTATTTTTTCTGTTTCACGTGGAACAGAAAAAATAAAAAGCTTTGGGAATTATAGGGATTTCGTATACAATAAAATAAGGAAAGGTATAGACGAAAAAGTAGGGAGATTATTTTATGTTAAGGGATTTATTTGTAAACACAACAATTATTCTTTCCTTTATCTTTATTGGAGGTCAGCTTTTAAGAGATAGACCGTTACAAGAAGGGTTATCTTTTTGGCAGAAATGTGTAGTAGGTACTCTTACTGGAATATTAAGTGTACTGTTGATGCATTTTGGTGTACATATTGAAGATATTATGTTGGATCTACGTTATCTAGCTGTTATTTTGGCAATTATAATTGGAGGTCCGATAGCTAGTAGTATAACAGTTACTATTATTTTAATTACCCGATTATTTTTTACCGAGTACTCTCTAGCCTCTGAATTGGCTTGTTATACGATTGTATTGATAGGTGTTGGAGTTATTTTCATTTGGCGGATGAACGCTTCTATCTTTACAAGGTGGATTTGGTTTAATGTATATAGTTTATCTATTTTAGCGGTGCCACTCTCTATTTTATTTAAGGATATATCTATAGTGGCATTATATTTAGTTTGTAGTAGTATAGCAGCATATATCACATTTATAAGCGCAAATTACGTATTGCAATCGAATGAGTTATTTCAAACGATGAAGCAGTATGCAACGATAGATGCATTGACAGGTTTAGGGAACGTAAGACAGTTTGATTTAGAAATGAATCGTCATATTGGTAGTAAGCGTATAAAAAATGATTCACTTTGTTTACTACTTATAGATATTGATCACTTTAAGTGTGTAAATGATACGTATGGGCATCCTGCAGGAGATGAAGTATTAAGACAAATAGGATGTATTTTACGAGAAGTTTCAGCGTTTCCAGATTTGGTCTTTCGAAAGGGTGGAGAGGAGTTCGCGCTTTTGATACCGCAGAAGGGGTTAGCTTATGGAATGCGTATGGGGGAACAAGTGCGCACAGCTGTTGAAAAACATTCATTCCAATTGTTAAATGGAACAAAGATAAAAATTACAGTTTCAGTAGGAATTTCAGTGTATGAAGAGTCACCAGAGCAATTTATTCAAGCTGCTGATGACGCGTTATATTACTCGAAAAGAAATGGTAGAAATCAGGTCAGTTCTGTATCTTAAAGATAAGATGACCGGAAGAGCTTATAAAAAACACCCACAGAGAGGGAATATATGAACTCTCTGTGGGTGTTTTCACTTATAGGTTAGACAAGTTCTTTTGATGCAACGAATTTACGATATGCACCGTGATGTGTTGGGCCTACGTATTCGTTGATCTTGAATGAATAACGGATAGCAGCTGTGATAAATTCTTTAGCAGTTTTTACTGCTTCTTTCACAGGCTTTCCTTTTGCAAGTTCTGCTGTAATTGCAGCAGAATATGTACAACCTGCGCCATGTGTATTTGTCGTATCGATTTTTTCTGATTCTAGAAGATCAAATGTTTCTCCATCATATAGGACGTCGATTGCAGTTTCCGTACCAAGTTTGCTACCACCTTTAATTAGGACGTATTTCGCACCTAAAGCGTGGATTTTCTTCGCTGCTTCTTTCATGTCCTCAAGAGAATTAATCTTTACGCCACTTAATTGGTAAGCTTCAAATAAGTTTGGTGTTACAACTAATGCTTTTGGAACAAGAACGTCACGTAAGCAATCATTCGTTTCAGGATGTAATGCTTCATCTGCACCTTTACATACCATAACAGGGTCAACCACTACATTTTTGAAATTATGTTTTTCGATTGTTTCTGCAACCATTTCAATAATTTCTACTGATCCAAGCATGCCTGTTTTTAAAGCATCTACTCCAACACCTTCAATTGTTGTTTCTAATTGTGGTTTTAATGTAGAAGCTGGGATTGGGAATACGTTATGTGCCCAACCGTTATGTGGATCCATCGTTACAATTGTCGTAAGAGATGTCATTCCGTATACACCAAGTTCTTGGAATGTTTTTAAATCTGCTTGTATACCAGCACCGCCACTTGTATCAGAACCAGCGATAGTAAGTGCTTTATTTAATGTCATTATGAAAGCCCCCTCAAGTGATATAATGAAAACTATGTTTTCACCATTATATCAATGTTACGAATAAGTACAAAGTGAAAAGTAGATGATTTACTTGAGAGGCGATTTAAAATCTTGTATGTGGGAGACTGAGGATGTTTCGAGATAACCGTACAAATGAATTAGTTATATTAAAAGAAATTGCAGAAACGCTAAATACATCAAATGATACATATCATGTATTGCAAGCAGTGTTAGAAAAATTGCTCAATGTAACAGGTTTAACGACAGGATGGATTTTTCTTGCGGATGAAAACGGGAAGTATACAAAGTTGATTGATTACCAGTTACCAGAGGCACTTACATATGAAAACAAACGCCCGATGTGTGAAGGTGAATGTTGGTGTTTACGTGGTTTTGTAGATGGAAAATTAGAGCGAGCAGTTAATATTATTGAATGTAAAAGAATTAATAATGCAATTGAATACAATTGGGGAGATACAGAGGGGATTCTTCATCATGCTACAGTTCCTTTAAAAGCTGGAGGAGAAAAATTTGGTGTTTTAAATGTAGCAAGCCCAGGTAAAACACATTTTTCAGAAGAAGAATTAGTATTGCTCCAATCGGTTGCCTTCCAAATTGGGACGGCTTTAAAGCGAACAAAATTATATGAAAACGAAAAGCGAAGGGCACATTATTATGTGAAATTGGAGCGTTTTATTCAAGCTTTAAAAACGATTCATAAGTTTAATGTATTACCTGAAAAGGTGGTAAATTACGTAGGTGAAGTATTTCAATGGAATCAAGTGGCATTTTTTATTAGGGAAGAAAAAGAATTATCTTTGCGAGCTTCTTATGGTCAGGGAGAGTTACAAGAGGGTGTAAAAGAAGCGGCAAAGAAGGCGTTAGAACAAGATGAGCCAGTTCTAGTAAAACATCTAAATGGAGCTGTTATTACTACGCCAATACATATTCAAAATCATATGTTTGGTGTTTTATGTGTTAGTTTAAATAATGGAGAATTTGATGTTAATACAATAGATGTAATTCAAGCATTATCGAACCATGTTTCATTAATAATAGAGAATTTAAGGTTAAACGAACAGCGCCGTGAACTCGTACGAATGGAAGAAAGAAACCGATTAGCGAGAGATTTACATGATTCTGTTTCGCAAAAATTATTTTCATTAACCTTTATGACAAAAGGTGCTGAAGCAGTTTTAAAAGGTCAAAATGAAAAGGTAGATCAATCTTTGCATGAGATGCGTGAACTAGCGCAAGGAGCTTTAAAGGAAATGAGAACATTAATTTGGCAGCTTCGTCCGGCAGGATTAGAAAAAGGCTTATTACCAGCTTTAAAGCAGTACGGTGAAAACTTGGGACTGAAAATTAGGGAACAAGTTACGGGTGTTCGTGATTTACCACGTGTAGTAGAAGAATCATTATGGCGCATTGGACAAGAAGCGCTAAACAATGTAAGTAAGCATGCGGGTGTAAAAGAAGCGACAGTTTACGTTAAAATAACTGAGAAAAATGTATCATTAGAAATAGTAGATCACGGTAATGGGTTTATAGAAAAGGACATACAAAAGAAGAAATCACTCGGCATGACTACGATGCGGGAAAGAGTAGAATTAGTTGGTGGAACAATTAAAATTGTAAGTGATAAGAAAAGAACAAGTGTAAAAGTAAACGTACCATTATGATGTGAAAATGAGGGAAGTTTGTGAAAATAAAAGTATTGTTAGTTGATGATCATACAGTCGTTTTAAAAGGGTTAGCATTTTTCTTAAGTACACAGGAAGATTTAGAATTAGTTGGAGAAGCAAATAATGGGAAAGAAGCATTAGTGAAAGTAGGGGAGACAAATCCTGATGTTGTACTAATGGATTTATATATGCCCGAAATGGATGGTGTTGAGGCGACGGCGTGTATCAAAAAAGAATATCCGGATGTGAAAGTAATTGTATTAACTAGTTTTTCTGATCAGGCGCATGTTTTACCAGCGTTAAGGGCGGGAGCGAGCGGCTATATTTTAAAAGATGTAGAACCGGATCAGCTTGTTGAAGCTATTCGAAGCGCATATAAAGGTAATATTCAATTACATCCGGATATAGCAAATGCCCTTCTCTCTCAAACATTACCTGTGGAAGAAAAAGAAGAAGAACCTTCTATTCAAGTGGATGTGCTAACAGCGAGAGAAAATGAAGTGTTGCAGCTATTAGCGAAAGGGATGAGTAATAAAGAAATAGCTTCTGTTTTAGTTATTACAGAAAAAACGGTAAAAGCGCATGTAAGTAGTATTTTGAGTAAATTAAACTTATCCGATCGCACGCAAGCAGCATTATATGCAGTGAGAAATGGGGTTGTATAAGACGAAAGTCGTAAGACCTAGTTCGCCTTTAGAAGGTGGACTTTTTTTATGGAAAAATACGTCTATGTGAGGACGAAATCGTCTTGATATAAAGATAAAATATGTTTGTAAGCAACAAAACAACAATTACAAGGGATACCTTTTTGAAAGCATATAACAACAAAAGAGTGAGTACTAGGAGGAAAAACAATGGCAACAGTTTTATTTGTAAAAGCAAACAACCGCCCAGCGGAACAAGCAGTTAGTGTGAAATTATATGAGGCATTTTTAGCAAATTACAAAGAAGCACATCCAAATGATACAGTAGTAGAACTTGATTTATATAAAGAAGAATTACCATACGTAGGCGTAGACATGATTAATGGTACATTCAAAGCAGGTAAAGGATTTGATTTAACAGAAGAAGAAGCAAAAGCAGTAGCAGTTGCTGATAAGTACTTAAATCAATTCCTAGAAGCTGATAAAGTTGTTTTCGGTTTCCCATTATGGAACTTAACGATTCCAGCAGTACTACACACATATATCGATTATTTAAACCGTGCTGGTAAAACGTTTAAATATACGCCAGAAGGTCCAGTTGGTCTAATTGGAGATAAGAAGATTGCATTATTAAACGCGCGCGGTGGTGTATATTCTGAAGGCCCAGCAGCTGCAGTAGAAATGGCTGTTAAATATGTAGCAAGCATGATGGGCTTCTTCGGTGCAACAAATATGGAAACAGTAGTTATTGAAGGGCATAATCAATTCCCGGATAAAGCAGAAGAGATTATTACAGCTGGTCTTGAAGAAGCAGCTAAAGTAGCAAGCAAATTTTAATTAAAAATAGAATCGTCACTCGAAAAAAGTAGCATTAACATGTAAACGTTAATGCTACTTTTTTTATATTTTAAGTTCGTCAGCCAGTGTTTCTAATTGAATTCGATCTTGTATGTAATAGATTCTTCCATCCTTTTTTAAATAATTTTGCTGGCAAAACTGGTTTAACACATATAAAAGATGACGGTAGCTGACATTTAAGTATTCTGAAGCCTCGGTATGTTTTTCGGTATAACTGTTACTTTGTTCTGTTAATAGAATAAAGGCTGCTAACCGGTTTTCGAACGGATAACTATTGTTTTTGGCGTAACTTTCTGTTCGGGTAATTGTTTTTTCGCCGATAAATTTGCATAGTTTCTGTAGAAAGATAGCATCTTGCAATAAAAGATGCTGGCAATCTTTAAGAGGAAGCGCTAAGCATATACAATCTTCAATTACTTCTACCGTTTTCGTAACGGATTCTACGCCAATTAGCCCTAATTCTCCAATGAACGAAGGTGCTTGAATAAAGTTAATTAAGGAGACCCTTCCGTTTTTGTGACTCATATATATTTTTGCCTTCCCGGAAATTAAGTAATAAAGATAAGGAACATCAACCCCTTCAGTACATATCTTTTCTTTCTTTTGAAAGGAATGTAGTTCAGCATACGGTAAGACATCAAAAGAAAAAAGAGTGTGGAAGTTGTAATTTTGTATGGAATGAGAGATTTCTTTGCTATTTTTGCTGACTTTCATATTTTCACCTCATGTTTAGTATGAGATATCTCCTATTATTTTTACAAGAAAGAATGATACGATTTATGTAAATTTGTTTTTGTAGAAAAGAGAGTGTGAGGGGCCTATGAAAAAATATAAAACACTATTATTTGATGTAGATGATACATTGTTAGATTTTCAGAAGGCAGAGAAAATGGCGTTACGTATGCTTTTTGAAGAGAAAGGGATTCCTCTAACTAGCGAGGTTGAAGTGCAGTATAAAACAATTAATAAAAGTCTTTGGGATGCTTTTGAAGAAGGTAAAATGAACCGTGATGAAGTTGTAAATACACGGTTTTCGATTTTGTTTAAAGAATACGGGGAAGAAGTAGATGGGATATTATTCGAAAATAATTATCGCAGTTACTTAGAAGAAGGGAATCAACTTATACAAGGCGCGTTTGAATTTATAAGTCAAATTCAAAGTGAGTACGATTTATATATAGTGACAAATGGTATTTCTAAGACGCAAGATAAACGTTTACGTAATGCAGGATTACATACCTTGTTTCAAGATGTTTTCGTTTCCGAAGATACAGGATTCCAAAAGCCGATGAAAGAGTATTTTGATTATGTTTTTGAACGAATTCCTAATTTTGCTCCTGAAGAAGGGCTCATTATTGGGGATTCGTTAAGCGCTGATATTAAAGGTGGATATGTAGCGGGAATTGACACTTGTTGGTTTAATCCAGAAAAGAAATCAAATAATAGCGAGATTGTGCCAACATATGAAGTACAAAATTTTGAAGAGTTATATGCAATATTGAAGCAGCGTGTGTAATGAAAATAGGCAGTGGAACTTTTGTCCCTACTGCCTATTTGTATTAGCTTGTAGTTTCGTTGTTTTTAGGAAGTGGAAATGCATTACCAATCGCTGCCGCTCCAAGCATCGGGAATAGTAAGTTGAGCGGGAAAAACATGAGCAATAGTAATGTTATAGCAATTGGTTTTCTTAATGCATAGCTTGAAATTGCTGTTGTTACGATGGCTACCGAAGCGATTGGATCTATAGGGATAATGGAAGCTATAGCATATCCGATACTAGATCCAGCAAATATAATCGGGAAAATATGCCCGCCACGCCAACCTGTATTTAAACAAACAGCAGTAATACATAATTTTAAAATCCCTGAAAGAAGTAGTACCCAGAAGGATAAATGGCTCCATTCAACGACTAAATCTTTTAATTGATGTTCTCCGGAGAATAACGTGTACGGGAGAAAAGTTCCTGTAATTCCTAATAAAATACCACCGATAATTCCAAGTGATAGTTTATATTCTTTTAAGGGATGGATTAATTTCTCTAATGTGAATTCTAATTTGAAATAAAAGAATCCAACTATAGCACCAATACTAGCAAGTGGTAGAAAGGCAATCCATTCATTAAGAGATAGGGAACCCTCCCCAAAATCAACGATAAAGGATCCACGATTATCGAATTTACTAAGTAATAAATAAACGGAAAAACCAGCGAAAGTGGTAGCTAAATATACAATTGCTTTTTTTCCTTTAGAAAATTCGTTAATTTGCTCACCCTCATTTTCATTTGGAGCTAAATAACCGAATAATGGCGCGTTAAAAATTACACTTAAAGTAGCACCGATTCCAACCTCTGTTAGTTCATTCATTCCTTTTAAGGCGAATGTAAAGCGATCGCCTACCCATGTACAAAGTCCACCGATAATTCCAACAAGTGCTGCTTCGGGACCTAAGCTAGCTCCAAATATTAAAACGATAATCGCAGTTAAAGTAGCTTTATGTACAAAACGGTATTCAATTCTACCTGTTTTTTTATATTCACCCATTACTTCCGGCATAAGACGTGGATATGTGCCGAAGTATTTTTGGGTTAAACCAACGAGAATCCCACCGATAGTTGTTACACAAATAGTGTAATAAGGGGGAGAAGAGAAAATAGTAGGTAAGTATCCCCAAATAAAGTGAATGCCGATATTTATTGTAACTAAAAATAACCAGACTGTTGCTCCTACTATAGAGCCTAAAAGAATGCCGTATAGGACGAGCATATAGTGCATGTCTTTTGTATTTGTCATGTGATACCTCCGTTATGTAAGTTTTAATGTCGAAAGGATTAAATATACTACTGCGAAATGAGATGAATATGTATAGTATCTTTTTGAGAGGTTGGCTTATTCAATATATTGAGGTCTCGTGAGAATTTGGAATGTATACAGTTAAACTACGTATTTAATTCTATATATTAATCGGGGGTTTTAAAAGGTCTTTTTCAAATGAATATGGAATATATTTCTTTTGTTATGCATGTAAACTTATTTGTAATTAATTTTGAACATTCAGAAAAACCAATTGACATTAGGAAATTATTGCTATAAAATCAACGGTAATTGCATAGTCTTATCAAGAAAAGGTGGAGGGACAGGCCCGATGAAACCTTGGCAACAGCCGTATAACGGAATTGTGCCAAATCCTGCAGGTAATAATCCTGAAAGATAAGAAAGAGCCTTTAGAGCGTGTTTTCAAACTGCTCCTTTCTTGTTTTCAGGAAAGGAGCAGTTTTTTTATTTTGTATAAAAGAAAGGAGAATGAGAGATGGGAGAATCATGGGGAAAAGGAACAATTTGTGTGCAAGGTGGCTATACACCAAAGAATGGTGAACCGCGTGTTTTACCGCTTTATCAAAGTACAACGTATAAATACGATACTTCGGATGATTTAGCGGCGCTATTTAATTTAGAGGCAGAAGGATATATCTACACGCGTATTGGAAATCCTACTTTAGCTGCATTTGAGCAAAAGTTAGCGGATTTAGAGGGTGGTGTAGGAGCTGTTGCAACGGCTTCTGGGCAGGCTGCTATTATGCTTGCCGTTTTAAATATTTGTAGTAGCGGAGACCACTTGCTTTGTTCTTCAACAGTTTATGGCGGAACGTTTAATTTATTTGGAGTGAGTTTGCGTAAGCTTGGTATTGATGTTACGTTCTTTAATCCGAATTTAACTGCTGATGAAATTGTGGCCCTTGCTAATGATAAGACGAAACTTGTTTATGCAGAATCGTTAGGAAATCCAGCGATGAATGTTCTAAATTTCAAAGAATTTTCAGATGCAGCGAAAGAGTTGGAAGTACCTTTTATCGTGGATAATACATTAGCAACTCCTTATTTATGCCAAGCATTTGAACATGGAGCAAATATTATCGTTCATTCTACGACGAAATATATTGATGGTCATGCAAGTTCTTTAGGTGGCATTGTTATTGACGGAGGGAACTTCGATTGGACAAATGGGAAATATCCTGAACTTGTTGAACCGGATCCAAGTTATCACGGCGTAAGTTACGTTCAAAATTTTGGTGCAGCAGCTTATATTGTGAAGGCACGTGTTCAATTATTAAGAGACTACGGAAACTGTATGAGCCCATTCAATGCGTATATTAGCAATATCGGCTTAGAAACGCTGCATTTAAGAATGGAGCGTCATAGTGAAAATGCTCTCGCAGTTGCTAAGTGGCTTGCTAACCATGAACGTATTGAATGGGTGAATTATCCGGGATTAGATAGTAATGAAAATTACTCGTTAGCACAAACGTATTTGAAGAAAGGTGCTAGTGGTGTTTTAACATTCGGCATTAAAGGGGGATTAGAAGCAGCGAAAGAATTTATCGCAAATGTAAAACTAGCAACTCTCGTAACGCATGTAGCTGATGCGCGAACTTGCGTCATACATCCTGCTAGCACAACGCATAGACAATTAAGTGCTGAGGATCAGCGTTTAGCTGGCGTCACATCAGATTTAATTCGTTTATCGGTCGGTATAGAAGATGTTTCTGATATTATTGCAGATTTAGAAGCAGCGCTAGTCGGAGGCAAAGAACATGCCGATCATAATTGATAAAGATTTACCAGCTCGCAAAGTGTTGCAGAAGGAAAATATTTTTGTAATGACGAAGGAGCGAGCAGAAACACAAGATATCCGGGCATTGAAAATTGCTATATTAAATTTAATGCCTACAAAGCAAGAAACAGAGGCGCAATTACTTCGTTTAATTGGCAACACACCGTTGCAATTAGATGTTCATTTGCTTCATATGGAATCGCATTTGTCCCGTAATGTAGCACAGGAACATTTAACGAGTTTCTATAAAACATTTCGTGATATTGAGAATGAGAAATTTGATGGACTTATTATTACGGGAGCACCAGTTGAAACTCTTTCTTTTGAAGAAGTAGATTATTGGGAAGAGCTTAAACGTATTATGGAGTATTCAAAAGAGAATGTAACATCTACGCTTCATATTTGCTGGGGGGCACAGGCTGGTTTATATCATCATTACGGCGTTCCAAAGTATCCTCTTAAGGAAAAAATGTTCGGTGTATTTGAACATGAAGTCCGTGAGCAACATGTGAAATTGTTACAAGGGTTTGATGAATTGTTTTTCGCCCCGCATTCTCGTCATACAGAAGTACGAGAGAGTGATATTAGAGAGGTGAAAGAATTAACATTATTAGCAAACTCTGAGGAAGCGGGTGTGCACCTTGTTATTGGGCAAGAAGGAAGACAAGTGTTTGCGCTCGGGCATAGTGAATATAGTTGTGATACGTTAAAGCAAGAATATGAACGGGACCGCCAAAAAGGGTTAAATATTGATGTGCCGAAAAATTATTTTAAGCATAATAATCCAAATGAGAAACCACTTGTAAGGTGGAGGAGCCATGGGAATCTATTATTCTCTAATTGGCTGAATTATTACGTGTATCAAGAAACCCCTTATGTACTATAAAAAGATTGTGTAACACGTGGTAACGTTTTCTTTGTAAAGATCAGCTTATATTTTTCCGAATGTTCAAAAAACATTGTTTTTCAGATTTTTTACTCATATAATTTCATCTAAACACAATTTTTGAGGGGTGGACAGTATTATGAAAGAAATTCAAGTTGGTTTATTAGGTCTTGGGACAGTTGGTAGTGGTGTAGTTCGTATCATTACAGATCATCAAGAGCGACTTATACACCAAGTAGGTTGTCCTGTAAAAGTAACGAAAGTACTAGTACAAAATATTGAAAAAGAGAGAGAGGTAGAGGTACCTTCTACTCTATTAACACAAGATGCAAATGAAATTTTAGATAATCCAAATATTGACGTTGTCATTGAAGTGATGGGTGGCATTGATGATGCAAAAGTATATATTTTGCAAGCTTTACAAAGTGGGAAGCATGTTGTGACTGCCAATAAAGATTTAATGGCGTTACATGGTGCGGAACTCTTAGCGGTAGCAAAAGATAATAAAGCTGATTTGTTTTATGAAGCAAGTGTAGCTGGAGGGATTCCGATTTTACGAAGTATCGTAGAAGGACTTTCTTCCGATCTTATTACGAAAGTAATGGGAATTGTAAATGGAACGACAAATTTTATTTTGACGAAAATGTCAGATGAAGGGAGAGCATATAACGACGTGTTAAAAGAAGCTCAGCAACTTGGATTTGCAGAAGCAGATCCAACATCAGATGTGGAAGGTTTAGATGCGGCAAGAAAAATGACAATTTTGGCTACCCTTGGTTTCTCTACAAATGTAGAGCTTGGAGATGTGAAGGTAAAAGGGATTACTTCTATTACAGAGGAAGATATTGAATACAGTAAGAGTTTAGGATACACGATTAAATTAATCGGTCTTGCGAAGCGGGATGGTGAAAAATTAGAGGTTACAGTTGAACCGACGCTACTTCCAAATACACATCCTCTTGCGGCCGTGCAAAATGAATATAACGCTGTATATGTGTACGGTGAAGCGGTCGGGGAAACGATGTTTTATGGACCAGGTGCAGGAAGTTTACCAACAGCAACAGCTGTTGTTTCAGATTTAGTAGCTGTAATGCAAAATATTCGATTAGGTGTAAACGGAAATAGTGCGGTATCCCCGCAGTATAAAAAGGTATTAAAAGAGCCAGACGAAATTGTTGTGAAGAAGTTTTTAAGACTTCATGTAAAAGATGAAATTGGTGTATTTGCAAAAATTACTTCATTGTTCTCTGAGCGTGGTGTTAGTTTTGAAAAGATAATTCAAATGCCGCTTGAAGAGAAAGGAAAAGCTGAAATTGTAATTGTAACGCATCGTGCGTCTCTTGCTGATTACGAGTACATTCTACATACATTGCAAGGGTATGAAGAAATAGATTGTTTGAAAGCAAACTATCGAATTGAAGGGGATGCTAAGTAGTATCTCCTCTAATAAAAAACCTATTAAGCAGCTTGCTTAATAGGTTTTTTTCTATTTAAAATCTGCGTGCCAATTTGAATAAATGCTTGGATAATCCAGCCTGTTGTAAAGGATAAGATGATTGTTCCAAAATAGATAGGTCCATCCAATAAAAAGCTTAATGTTAAAAATAAAAACGCTAATGAAATTTCTGTTCTTCTAAACGTCCACTTCTTTTTCTCAGCAACGGTTAAAACGAAAGCTTCTTGAGGCGCCGCGCAAAGGTTTGTAGAGACGTAAAGACCGATTCCAGCTCCAACAAATAGATTTCCACAAATAAGTGTTATATATTTTGGAAGAGAGCGGATAGCGTCCATAATAGTTGTAATGGAACCAATCCAATCAACAAAAAGCGAAATAAGAACCATCGTCACAATTGTACCAATTGTTATTTGTTTTTTATTCCAAAAGAGTACGATAAGTGTAAATGCAAAATTAATCATGAAAATCCAAAAACCGATACTTATCCCAAAATTTTGATATAGTGCAATAAAGAAGGAATCATAAGGGCTAAGTCCAAAGGAAGTAATTGTCGTCATCATATTAATACCGATGGCGAGAATAAGTAGACCACCAATGAAAAATATATATTCTAATTTGAATCGAAGCATAGTTGTATATCCTTTCAAAATGTATTTGCTAGGAAAGGATATATTGTGGAAAGCTTACCAGGTCAAGGGAGAATTTTTGCGAGAAGGGGAAAATGAGATGACGAATATAAGAAAGATTGCTGAACTTGCTGGGGTATCTGTTTCAACTGTTTCACGTGTACTGAATAATCATCCATATGTGAATGAACAGAAACGAAAAGAAATTTTAGCAATTATAGAAGAATTAAATTATACGCAAAATGTGAATGCAATTCATTTAGTGAAAGGAAAAACGAATGTCATTGGCGTTTTATTACCGCACGTAAATGATCAATATTATAGCGCTATTATCGAGGGAATATCAAAGGAAACAGCAAAAAATAATTATAATATGATGCTTTGTCAGACGAATTATAGTGAGGAAAGAGAATTAGAAATTTTGAATATGTTAAAAATGAAAAAGCTTGATGGGGTTATTATATGTTCCCGGGCAAATAGTAAGGAAAAGCTTGAAGAATATACGAAATTTGGTCCAATTGTTATGTGTGAAGAAATAGAATCGAATTTCATTTCGAGTGTGCATATTGATTACTATAAAGTCTTTTCGCGCGGGATGAAGAGCTTAATAGATGCTGGCCATACAAGTATTGGGTATTGTATTGGAAGAAATAATAGTATTAATAGTCAGAGAAGAAAACAAGCATATGAGGATTCGCTTCAACAGGTTGCTATAACACCGATAGAGGCCTGGAAGTTTAAGGGCTGTTTTACGGTGGAAGATGGGCGTAATGTAGTCAGAGAATGGGCTCGTATGTCTGTAAAACCGACGGCGTTTCTTGTATCTTGCAACCATATTGCAGCGGGTATGGTAACAGAGGCGAAAAAACAAGGAATTCGTATTCCAGAAGATATTACGATTATCGGCTGTGATGATCAAGATGTGGCAGATATTTTAGGCATTACGACGATTTCATATTCTAGTAAAAATGTAGGCGTGAAGGCATTTGAATTATTATATGAAAAGATTAATGATGAGAAAATAGATGTAAAGCACGTAGAGTTATTGCCAGAATTAGTACATAGGGAAACAACATAATAGATAAGGTGTGAAAATCGCTTTTCAAAATTGCGTTTGGTATAATTATGGACAATCTATAAGGGCTAAAAGGGGTTTTGATATGAGATCAAAAGTAGTAAAAGTAATTCTACTCATTACAATTGCATCTTTCTGTTTATTTGCATATGGCTTTGTTTCAGGTGTAAATGATGTATTAAATCCGAAAGCTTCAAATTTAATTAAAAAGACCGATGTAGTGGCAAAAGAGAAAAAGAAAACGGGAACGTTACAAATCGTTAGTTTAGGTGATTCATTAACACGTGGTGTTGGTGATAAAGAAGGAATTGGCTATATTGGACGGGTGAAAGAAGATTTACAAAAAGATTATAAGCAAAAGGTTGCCTTAACGAACTTAGCTGTTAGTGGTGCGAAAATGCCTGATTTATTAAAACAAATGGAGAGTAGTGGCGCTCAATATTCAATTAAGCAAGCAGATGTAATCGTTTTAACGATTGGAGGAAATGATTTATTTCCAGGTTGGGAATCGCTTGGAAAGATAGATTTAGAAACATACCGTCCTGATACAGAAACATTCCAGAATGAAGCGAAGAAAATTATAGAAGAAATTCGTAAGTTAAATACAGATAGCCCTATTTTTTGGCTAGGTTTATATAATCCTTTTGAAGATGTAGAAGATTTAAAAGGGTCTTCAAACATTGTTGTAGATTGGAATGCATCTTTAGAAAAATTGGCGATAAATAATAAAAATGTGTATATTACACCGACATTTGATTTATTCCAAAACCGAGGGAAAGATTTATTATACTCCGATCATTTCCATCCGAATGAAGTAGGGTATACATATATGGCGGACCGATTAGTTCAAAATGTTACGAGTAAATTAAAACTAGAACAAGGAGGGGTAAAATGACGACGATACTTTCCGTACGAGACGTGAAGAAGGTAATTGGAAAGAAGACAATTGTAGAGAATATTTCCTTCGATGTAAAACAAGGAGAAGTGTTTGGCTTCCTAGGACCGAATGGCGCCGGGAAAACGACTACCATTCGAATGTTAGTTGGATTGATTAAAGAAACAGAAGGTACGATTTCTATCGGTGGTTATTCTATTAAGGAAAATTTCAGAGAAGCGATGCGTCAAATTGGGAGTATCGTTGAAAACCCAGAACTGTATACATATTTAACGGGATGGGAAAATTTAAAACAATTTGCCCGTATGCTGGGTGATATATCAGATGAACGTATTATTGAAATTGCTCAAATGGTTCATTTGGATGAAAGAATTCACGATAAGGTAAAAACATACTCACTTGGTATGAAACAGCGCCTTGGCATTGCGCAAGCGCTTCTTGGAAACCCAAAATTGCTCATATTAGATGAGCCAACAAATGGTTTAGACCCAGCTGGAATTAGAGAACTTAGGGAATTTATACATAAGCTTGTGAAAGAAGAAAATATGAGTGTGTTTATTTCAAGTCACTTGCTAAGTGAAGTACAAATGATATGCGATCGGGTTGCGATTATTCATAAAGGAAAAATGATAACAGTTGCCAAGGTTGAAGAGTTAATTAAAACAGCAAGTGATCGTGTAGAATGGATTGTTACACCGATTTCTAAGGCAAAAGATATGCTAGAAGATGCTGAAGAAGTAAGAGAAGTGAGTATAGAAGGTGACCGATTACTATGCCGCATGGATATCTCATCTATAAGTAGTTGGAATAGACACTTTGTAGAAAATGGGATAGATGTGCATAGTGTTAAGGAGCTTGTATTTACGCTAGAAGATTTATTTATTGAACTCACAAGGGGTGAGCAGCATGCGTGAATTTGCGAATCTAGTCTTAAATGAATCGGAAAAAATTTATCGTAAGAAACGTATTTTTGTTGTCATGCTTATTTTAGCAATCTTGATTCCACTTTTCGTGTATGCGCAGTATCGTGAAGTAGAAACGACACAGAAAAGACTAGGTACAACGGATTGGAAAGTTTCATTACAACAACAAATTGTTGATTCTCAAAACCGCTTGAACAACTCTAGATTACCAGAAGAATGGCGTGATTGGCTAAAGGTAAGAGTGGAGCAGCAACAATATTATTTAGATCATGATATTAACCCGATGGCACCGGGCGCACCAACTTTTGTAAGGGCGTTTATTGAGCAAGGAATTACATTGTTTATTCCGCTTCTTGTCATGATTGTCGCTATTGACATTGTTTCAGGAGAAAGAAGTGATGGAACGATGAAAATGTTGCTCACGCGGCCGATTCGGCGCTGGAAAATACTCCTTAGTAAGTACGTGACGATGTTATTTTTCATTTCACTCATACTGCTTCTTGTAGGTGTATTTGCTTACGGATTATCCGGGCTTGTATTTGGATACTCGGGATGGAATTTACCGGTTTTAACAGGGTTTGTTATTGATAAAGAGAACCTAAATACAAACTTCGTACATCTTATTCCGCAGTGGCAATACATCTTGATGGCGTATGGATTAGCTTGGTTTGTTGCTATCGTTGTCGGAACTATATCATTTATGGTTTCCGTTTTAATTCGCAATACGCCGGCTGGAATGGGTGTTATGTTAGCCGCGTTAATTGCAGGAGGCATTTTAAGTTCATTCGCAACATCTTGGGAAGGTGCGAAATATATTTTTAGTGTGAACTTATCGTTAACAGATTATTTATCAGGGAAATTGCCTGCATTACAAGGTTTATCGATGGGATTTTCTTTAATGAATTTAACGGTTTGGGCGGTCGTATCTCTTATTATTTCATTTGTAGTATTTACAAAGCAGGATATGGTGAATTAATTGGACAGGAAGTGAAGTCATGGAAAACGTTTTGAAGAATGATTGGGGACCATTATTGGCGTCAGAATTTGAGAAAGAATATTATCGTACGTTAGCTGTTTTTTTGAAAGAAGAGTACAGTACGCATGTTGTTTATCCGAAGGTAGAAGATATTTTTAACGCCCTTCAGTATACAAGTTATGAAAATACAAAGGTCGTTATTTTAGGGCAAGACCCATATCATGGACCGAATCAAGCGCATGGTTTAAGCTTTTCTGTACAACCTGGTATTAAAACACCACCATCATTGTTAAATATGTATAAAGAGCTTCGAGATGAATATGGATGTGAAATTCCGAATAATGGTTATTTAGTAAAATGGGCAGAGCAAGGAGTGCTACTATTAAATACTGTATTAACAGTTCGACAAGGTGAAGCAAATTCTCATAAAGGAAAAGGATGGGAGCACTTCACGGATCGCGTAATTGAGCTATTAAATGAACGTGAAAAACCGGTTATTTTCATATTGTGGGGACGTCATGCACAGGCGAAGAAAAAGTTAATTACGAATACGAAGCACCACATTATCGAATCTGTACATCCAAGCCCATTGTCAGCAAGACGCGGTTTCTATGGTAGTAAGCCATACTCTAAAGTAAATACGATTTTAGCAAATATGGGCGAGAGAGAAATTGATTGGGAAATTCCAAATTTGTAAAGTGAAACTTTAATCAGTGGGAGTTTTACTGCCCGTTAATGCGGGGTAAATAAAAAAGGTAGTTAACAGTCGTTAACTACCTTTTTACTATTGTTGTTCGTTCTTTAATTTTGCATCTAGTACAAACGTACCGAATGGGATAATTGATGAAACAAATGCCCCAAGTGCCCATAAAATTGATTTACGGTGTACGATTGTTACTTGAATTACTGCAAAGATGAATAGAATAAATAAAACGCCATGAGCCATGCCTGTGATTTTAACAGCTGTTGCAAATCCTGCGAAATATTTTAATGGCATTGCTACAAATAATAGTAGTAGGAAAGAAATCCCCTCAATGAGTCCGATTGCTCTTAATCGTCCGATTGGTGTAGATAACATGTAAAGTAGCCTCCTTTAACGTATGCTTGTTTATAGTAAATTTGTATTCTTTTTCAAAATAAAATAGTCTAGTTTGTTTCATTATATACAAAAAGAAACTTTACACTACGAGAATAGTGCAAAGTTCAAAATATAGTCACAAAAGCAGGACAATTTAAATAAAAACCTATTTGAAGTGTTTGACTTCAAATAGGTTTTATGAGTGAAAATATTAAACAAGCGCTTCTCTTTTTAATACGAACTTCTCTACAACCTTTGCAACGCCATCATTCATATTTGTATCTGTTACGTAGTTTGCAATTTCTTTAATATCATCTGGTGCATTGCCCATTGCAACACCAAGACCAGCGAATTCGATCATCGCCTGATCATTATAGCTATCGCCCATTGCGATAACTTCTTCACGCTTAATGCCTAGCTTTTGGATTAGTTGGTTTAAGCTTGTTCCTTTTGTAACACCAGCTTCAGTAAATTCTAAGAAGAATGGTTTTGAACGCATCACGCTTAATTGGCCTTCTAGTTGCTGTTGTAGTTTCTTTTCTACTACAACAAGGCGTTCAGCTTCTTTATTCATTAATACTTTTACTACAGGCTCTTTAACAGCAGCTTTAAAGTCATCTACTACAACAATTGGCATACCAGTAATATCGCCCTCAATTTCAGTATAAGGATTATTTTCTTCTGTTACGATATCATCGCCAATGTAAGTATGAATCCATACATCTTCAGTTTTACTAATTTCAAATAGGTTGTGAACGATTTCAGGAGATAGCGTACTACTAAAGATTTCTTCGTTTGTTTTACAGTTAATAATTTTTGCACCATTAAAAGATAGAATGAAACTGCCGTATTCTTCTAAACGAAGTTCTTTCGCTACATTGCGCATACCAAATGTTGGACGTCCAGAAGCAAGTACAACCTTTACACCTTGCTCTTGTGCAGTCATTAGAGCCTCTTTCGTACGAGGTGAAATGGTATGGTCGTCACGTAATAAAGTATCATCTAAATCTAAAACAATCATTTTATAAGTCATATTGAAAATTCCCTTCTTTATTTAAATAGAAATACATGTTCATGAAGATATTAAGAAATAATAGTAAGACATCGAACTTCTTCGGAAAGAAATAGATAAATTACCATGAGCGTATTGCCCATGATAATTTATCGTAACAACTCTAAAGGTAGAGTGCAATAATGGAAGTTTTCCAATTTACGATAGTTGTTTTTCTGTCGAACGAGAAAATAGTATTTCGAGCAAAATTGCCATTACAGATCCAAGAACGAGACCGTTACTTAAAAATGATGCTAGAAATGGTGGGAGCGTAGAAAATGCTCCAGCTGGAACGAACATAACTCCGACTCCTGTAAAGATGGAAAGACCCGCTACTTTAAATAATCGTTCTTTATCTTGTACTGTGTCGTATTCACGGAAAGCTAGACCAATCATACTTGCAAATACAGGATAGATAGCAGCATAACCAACTGCAACTGGGATTGCTGCAAAGAATGAAGTGATTTTTGGGAATATACTAACGGCAATAATAAAGCTCGATCCTAACATAAATGGGAGTCGCTTATAAATATTAGTCGTTGCAATAAACCCTGCTGATCCAGAAATGGCGACAGGTCCAATAGCTGAGAATAGACCACCTAGTAATTGATTGATTCCTGTTATAATGCCGGCTTGTTTGAAACGATCTGGTGCGGCACCTTCTTCATACTTAGAGACAATCTTTTGCACAACACGAATACTTGCTAACATATTTGTTAGAAGTAATAGTGTAACGAAAACTACCGTAATTGCCATGTTCCATTCAATGCGAGGCATTCCGAAAACAAATAGGGATGGAAAACGGATTACATCTGTCACAGGCGTTACTGGATTAGATAATCCGAAGCATGCAAATAATATCCAGCCGCAGACAATACTGAAAAGAACGGAATATTGTCCAATAATAGGTAGCTTCATAATGAAAAAGGATAGTAAAATAACAATGAGTGAAAGAATAAATACGTCAGCTTGTACTTCTGTATGTTGTCCGTCAAGGCCAAACATTCCCTTTAAGAAGGAACCACTAAGTTGTGCGACAAGAAGAAATAAATATGTTCCAATGACTGTCGGTGTAAAATAGCGAACTAGCTTATCGATGAGTCCGAAAACACTAAGAATAATACAAATGATACCACTTAATAGGAAGGCGTATTGAAGGACTTTAAGCGTTTCATTGCTTGATCCAAATAATACGACACCTAAACTTGCATAAAGGGAGAAAATCCCCCACCAAAGGCCTGCAGGACCTTCTTGAATAGGAAGTTTATGTCCAAAAATAGCTTGCAGTAGACCAGCGAAGCCAAGAACAAATAATGTTCTTTGTACAAATGCAATAGCTTCAGCTCCATCGAGGCCATAACTAGTTGCGACGCTAATTGGTACAATAAGGCTCCCAGCTAAAATAAATAGCGCCCATTGTAAGGCGGAAAGAAATGTTTTCATTATATCAACCTCTTTCATAGATTCCGTATCTAGTATATATGTATTTCATTTCCACTGGCAAAGATTGTAGATAGAGAAAAGAGTTGAAACACGATATGAATGCACGTAAGCAATTATGGATAGCAGTTATATGCATGACTTTTGTTGTAATTCTAGGAACATTAGGATTTATGACAATTGAAGAGATTAGTTTGTTTCAAGCATTTTGGATGACGATGATTACCGTATTAACTGTTGGATATGGAGACGCCGTTCCTGTAACACATGCAGGAAAAGTTTTTGCGCTTCTTATTATACCGGTTGGCGTCGGTATCGTTACGTATGCAATTGGTGTAGTGGCAGCTATGATTATTGAAGGGAATTTATTTCATGCAGTACGGAGGAAGAAGATGGATAAACAAATAGCACAGTTACAAAATCATATTATCGTATGTGGTTGCGGTAGAGTGGGGCTTCAAGTTGTACATGAATTGCAAGAAAAGAAAATTCCATTTGTCGTCGTGGATAAAGATGAAAGTATATTGGAGAAGGAAAAACTTTTGTATGTACATGGGGATGCAACGGAAGACCAAGTGTTACATCATGCTGGAATTTCAAAGGCAGCCGGTCTAGTTGCCATTGTAGCCAATGACGCCGAAAATGTATTTATTACATTAACGGCAAGAGGAATAAACGATGCAATTAAAATTGTGGCAAGAGCGGAAAAACCTGAAACCGAAGACAAATTACGGCGGGCTGGGGCAAATAAGGTGATTAATCCATCTAGCATGGCAGGAATTCATATTGCAAAAGGTATTGCGAATCCGCTAACAGTTCATTATATTGATACAGTATTGTATGGCGTGGATCAGTCATTTGTAATTGAAGAAATCGCAGTCGGAAAAGGCTCTATGTTAGCTAGTAAATCGTTACTAGAGAGTGATGTGAGAAATCAATTTGATGTAACAATTTTAGCGATTTTGAGAAATGGGAATGTTATACATAATCCGACGGGGCAGGAAAAATTGCAAGAACATGATATGATAATAGTATTTGGTTCAGTAGAGAAGCTGGGGCAATTTGAGAAAGAAATACAAAGTACGAGGTGATAAGGAATGCAAATATCGAGCGATAAGATTTTAAATAAAATGGCGAATGAAATTGCAAAGGCAAAAAGTAGTGAAGGGCAAAAATCAAAAGATCATTTATTAGTTGTGCGCGCTTTATGTGATTTACTATTAGATGAACAGGCTGAATCTCCTACGTATAGAGAGCCGCAAATTCAATCGCAAGTAATTGGAACGCAGCCTATAACGACAGTTCAACCGGTTATGCCAGTTTCTGGAGAACCTGTGTATATAAAAGAAGAAGGTGCAAATGGTAATTCATTATTTGATTTTTAATGATTAAATCGTTTGGCTTATATGAAAAAATTGCTTATGATAAAGGTAAAAAAGGGGAATTAAGATGAAAATTTTCTTTTTACTAGGTTGTATTGCAGCGGGATTATCTGTTGCGTTAGGGGCTTTTGGAGCACACGGTTTAGAAAATAAAGTTTCTGCAAAAATGTTAGAAGTTTGGAAAACTGGTGTTACATATCAAATGTTTCATGCAGGTGGACTATTCGTAGTTGCTTTATTAATGGATAAGATTCAATCATCACTTTTAACTACTGCTGGCTGGCTTATGGTAGCTGGGATTATTATGTTTTCAGGTAGTTTGTATGCATTAAGTACGACAGGTATTAAGTTCTTTGGCCCAATTACACCTCTTGGTGGTGTAGCGTTTATCGTGGCATGGATCTTAGTCGGAACTGCAGTTGTAAAAGGGTTATAAAAAACAAAAGCTGGCATACGCCAGCTTTTTTTATGGTCTTGGAGCATAAGTTGCTTGTTGACTAGGTAAATACATAATTTCTTCTGGGAATTCTACATAATCTAAGTAAATCATTAGTAGTAAATAACGTTTTCCTGATTGTGGCTCACTAATTACGATATGATCACGACCAGCTGCTTCGATAATACCTGTATACGATTGTGTACCGAGTGAGCTACCACGCTCATAAGTCATTACAACTGTGGCTTGCTTGCCCTTGTTCAAACGAAGAATATTTTCAATATACGACTGTTCTAATGGTAACATGCCTTGAGAAACAGCATATTGAGCTTGCGCAGCTTGTTGTTGCATCGCTTGCTGTTGTTGCTGTTGCTGTGGGGTCATTTGTTGCGGTTGTACGTAAGTTCCAGATGGTTGATAGAAACCTGTTCCGTAATACGGGTTTTGTTGCTGTGCCATTCAAAAATCCCTCCTCATTATCAATCCTTAATATACGCCAGGACAATCCTCGCCAGATGGCTGGAAGAAGCAGTGCTTTTTGAAGCGACCAGAGTTTTGTTGATTATACCAAGTTGGTGGACAAGGGCCTTCAGGTCTAAAAAACCACAAGGAAAAGTTAGCAGGCCAAAAACGTTGTCCTTGAATCGTTCGCCTTGCTAATGCGATATCTTGTTCTCTTGCACGCTGATAAAAATACCCTTTTTGCGTTGCCTCAAAACCGCCAGGATTTTGATACACCATTTGACGTAAATTACGTATTTTTTTAAAATCTAAACAATTTCCGCGGACACGATTTACACCTACGTTTCCGACCATTAACATTCCTTGTTGCCCTTCTCCTTCGGCTTCAGCACGCATCAGTCTAGCTAATAACTTTACATCTTCTTCGTTATAAGCAATAACGCCCATTATGTGTCACCTCTCTTTTGGGAATACCTTTTGGAAAGAGGTTATTTCTAGATGAAGTGTGGAACAATTACTAGTTCATACGTATGAGGAAAAGGACTCAGATATGACAACCAAACGAAGTTTTACATTGAGAGAGGAAAATAAAAAAAGCTAGCATGAGCTAGCTTTTCATCATTAAAATACTTTAGACCATAAGTTTGAGAAGAAATCACCGATAGAGCGCATTGTTAATACGAACCAATTTGCTTTTTCAACATCTTCTGTCGTTTTTGCAGTAACTTTCATACTTTTACTACCGTCTAAGAAACCATATTTATCAGTTGATTCTAAAGTAATTGAGCCTACTTTGGCATCTTTCTTAATAGGAGCAACTAAATGGCCATCTTCAGCAAGTGATTTACTTGCTTCCGTCCCAATTTTGTAAGTGGGTTTGCTCCCTTTTTTCGTAATCACCGTTATTTCTTTCTCGGGTGCAACTGTTACTTGATCTTCTTTCCCCTGTACTACAGGGATTGTATTGTTTTTATCAATTTTTAATTTTTGTTTTTCAAAGTTATTAAATCCATATTCAATTAATGCACGAGATTCAGTGAAACGCTCGTCCATTGATTTTGTTTTAATAATAACTGAAATAAGGCGTAATTCACCACGTTTTGCTGTAATAGTGAATCCGTATCCAGCAGTATCAGAACTACCAGTTTTTAAACCGTCTGTTCCTTCATAAGAGAAAGCGGCACCTGGTAACATCCAGTTCCAGCTTTCCATACGAATTGGTTTCGGATGATTATCTGGGAAGTTTCTAAATCTTTGTTTTGTATCCTCTAGCATTTCTGGATACTTTGTAATCATTGCTTTTGAAAGCATACCCATATCGCGAGCTGACATGGAATTTTCTCCATTCGGATCAGTTCCTTCAGGATGTTTTCCCTTTAAGTCAGCGTTGTTTAACCCAGTAGCGTTTACAAATTTATATTTCTTTAACCCTAGTTTTTTTGCATGTTCATTTGCAAGATTTAAGAAGTTTTTCTCACTTCCTGCAAGAAGTTCTGCTAAGGCAATACTAGATCCGTTTGCAGAGAAGATAACGATAGAATGATATAATTCTCTTACAGTATATTGACGTCCCTTTTCGAATGGAACGTTAGAGAATTCATTATTACGTGAAACTTCATAAGCGTAATCAGAAATGTTTACCTTTGTATCCCAAGTGATTTTACCCTCTTTAATTGCTTCTAATACGGCATAAACAACAATTAATTTTGACATACTAGCGATAGCTAGTAATTCATCTGGATTTTGTTCATGCAGTATTTTTCCTGTATCTGCATCAAATAGAAGTGCAGCTGCTGCCTCAATATGTATTTTTTCTTCCGCATGGGATGTTGTTACTCCTAAGGAAGAAATTGACAATAAAAGCGCTAGTAAAATAGACAAGATTTTCTTCATATAGATTATCACCTTCGCATCGTTATTAGCATGTAGCTCGTCCCATTTTAGCATAAATTTGGATATGAAAAGGTTACAATTTCACACGGAATTTGAAAAGAATTTGTCGATTTTTGTTCAAAATTGCAGGGAAAAGGAGGTTTTTGGGGATAAATATAGAGAAGAATAAAAAAAGGAACGAATTTCGTTCCTTTTCACCATTTATATGTGTAAAAATTTCTCTACTTTTTCATCTGGTAAAATATTTCCAACGAAGAATGTCCCAAATTCACCATAACGAGCACTTACTTCATCGAAGCGCATTTCATATATAAGTTTTTTAAATTGAAGAACATCGTCAGCAAATAATGTTACGCCCCATTCGAAATCGTCGAATCCAACAGATCCTGAAATGACTTGACGTACCTTACCTGCGTATTGACGACCAATTTTGCTATGACTGTACATCATTTTTTTACGCTCTTCCATAGGAAGCATGTACCAGTTGTCATCACCTTGGCGACGCTTGTCCATTGGGTAGAAGCAAATGTGATTTGCTTTTGGTAGTTCTGGATATAAGCGAGCTAAGATTTGTGGATTTTGGTATGGATCTTCATCAGCTGGAAGGTAGTTGCTTAGTTCAACAACAGATACGTAAGAGTATGCAGGAACCATATATTCAGCTAATGTTGTTTTATTCAATTCTGTCTCAATTTCATTTAACTCTTCCATTGTTGGACGTAAAATCATAAGCATAATATCAGCTTTTTGGCCAACAACTGTATACATTGCATGACTGCCTTTTTTTGCAGCAGCTACTTCGTTCCATTTTTCAACGACATTTAAAAATTCAGACACTGCCTGTCCGCGTTCGTCGCTAGATAATGTTTTCCATGCAGCCCAATCAATAGAACGTAAATCATGTAAACAATACCAGCCATCTAACGTTGTTGTTGCTTCACTCATTCTATTCACCTCAGTTAATGATAGTTTTACACGTTAACTATAGCATATATAGTTTTAAAATCATCTATATAAAACCTTGGCGCATAAAATTGTCACATTTAAATTTATGTGAAAATAGGAGAAGATAAGGCTTAAAGGGGCTTTATTTCTAGGCTGAATTTTATGAAAATATAATCATTTTCATTTTATCTATTTTTTGGGAGCTATAAGTTTAAAATATAGAGGAAAAGCAGTATTCTTAAAGATAGAGTTTTTTTAACATATGTAGGAGGGTTTATTCGTGAGCAACTTATTTACAACAGTAAAAGAAAAAGTTCAAGGAAAAGGCATTTCTATCGTACTTCCTGAAGGAACTGATGAAAGAATTTTAGGCGCTGCAGAGCGTTTAGCAAAAGAAGAGTTAGTAAAACCAATCTTAGTTGGTAATAAAGAAGAAATTAGCGCAAAAGCTGCTAGCTTGAATTTAACATTAGCAGGCGTTGATATTTATGACCCAGCTACATACGAAGAAATGGATGCGATGGTAGCATCTTTCGTTGAACGCCGTAAAGGTAAAGCAACTGAAGAAGACGCTCGCAAAATCCTTAAAGACGAAAACTACTTCGGTACAATGCTTGTATACATGGGCAAAGCACACGGTTTAGTAAGTGGTGCAGCTCACTCTACAGCTGATACAGTTCGTCCAGCACTTCAAATCATTAAAACAAAACCAGGCGTTACAAAAACTTCTGGCGTATTCATTATGGTACGTGAAGAAGAGAAATATGTATTCGCTGATTGCGCAATTAACATTGCACCAAACAGCCAAGACTTAGCTGAAATTGGTATCGAGAGTGCGAAAACTGCTGAACTATTCGGTATTGATCCACGCGTTGCTATGTTAAGCTTCTCTACAAAAGGTTCTGCGAAATCTCCAGAAACAGAAAAAGTTGTAGAAGCAACTCGCATTGCAAAAGAAATGGCTCCAGAACTAACTTTAGATGGAGAATTCCAATTCGATGCTGCATTCGTACCATCTGTAGCTGAGAAAAAAGCTCCAGGTTCTACAATTCAAGGTGATGCTAACGTATTCGTATTCCCAAGCTTAGAAGCTGGTAATATTGGCTACAAAATCGCTCAACGTTTAGGTAACTTCGAAGCAGTAGGACCAATCTTACAAGGTTTAAACATGCCTGTAAATGACCTATCTCGTGGATGTAACGAAGAAGAAGTGTACAAGTTAGCTTTAATTACAGCAGCTCAAGCACTTTAATTCTATAATGAATTGAAATAAAGACCGTCGCTATAATAGCGACGGTCTTTATTTTTCTAAGCCAAGTGCTTTATTGTTACGATCAATGATACGTTGTAAATTCGTCTCATATAAAGGAATTTCATCTACTGTTAATGGAGATGGTGTTAACTTTGGAGCGAATTGCTGCAGTGTTTTTAAAAGGCGCATCATTAAATCTTGTACTGTAATGGTTTCGCCAAGTAGTTCTGAAAGTGAAGCCATCGTACTCGGTACAATTTCAGGGTACGTAAAGCGTGTTTCTTCTCCTTGAATGGCTAGGTTGTAGAAATCACGAACGAGTGCGGCACGCTCAGAGCCACTTCCTGTAGCACAGAGATAAATTTGGACAGCGACACCACCGCGAATACGGCGCTGTGAAATACCAGCGAATTTTTGATCGCGAATACTCAAGTCATAGCTACCAGGACAGTAAGAGCCAACAATTTCTTTTGCCTCGATTGTAACGTCGTAATCTTTTAACATTTCCTGAATTAAATGCCACATTGTATCGTATCCAAGATCAATATCGATACCTTTTTCTGTTTCTTGGAATAAAAGTGATACGTTTAACACACCTTCATCAAGCACAACTGCAAGTCCACCAGAATTACGAACGATAACATTGAAATTGTTTTCTTTTAAAAAGGAAATACCTTCTTCCAAGTGTGGTAGGCGTGAATCTTGAATGCCAAGGACAATTGTATTGTGATGAACCCAAGAGCGCATTGTTGCAGCTGATTCGCCCTTTCCGATACTTGTGCATAATGTGTCGTCCATTGCAAATGACTGCAATGCATGGAATGTTGGTCCCAAGCTAGACTGATCTACAATACGCCACTCTGGCTGAGATAAAATGGAACGGGAATTGCTCATATAACTAACCCCTTATCTTTAAAATGACAATCTCTATTATAGCAAAAAATAATGAAAGTAGTTTTTAAGAGGGAATCTTACTGAATTGTAAGGTTATCGTAAGGAAAGTGAATTGGTTAAACGAGCTGCGACAGTTAAACTAAGAGATGCAATGATGATTTTAGGAGGAATACAGATGAAAAAAGTTAAATTAGGACTCGTAGCGATTATGTCGGCTGCCGTATTTAGTGGCTGTTCTATTATGGATATGATTGCACCACAAGCAAAGGGCGTTGTTATGTACGGAGATGAAACAGGCGTTCAAAAAACAATGGATCAATATAAAGATAAAATTGAATCTCAAAATAAATTTGAAGCAAAACTAGGTACTGTTAATGAGAAAAAGGTTTTAATTATGAATAAAACAACAGCTGAAAAGATGGTAAAAGAAAACATGCTGAAAAAAGTAGTGAAAGAAGATGTAGAACCAATTAAAGCATTGCCGGCTATTTCTGATGAAGCTGGAATTGTATTTGCTAAAGAGGAACAAAAAGATGTAGTAATTGATGGAAAGAAAATGAAGTATGAAGGTAATGTAGTAATTGGTGATGCGCGTAAATATACAGATATGTATGCGGTTGTTAGTGATACGGAATATGCAAAAATAAGTGAACCGGTAAAAACGATTGGATTAGCAGCTTTTAAAGAGAATCCAAAGGAAAAGATTTTCCCAGATATAAAGAGAGGTTCTAACGTAGAAGAAGCACATATGGTGGAAGTGAAATAATAAAAAGGATGCATGTAATGCATCCTTTTTATTCTGCAATTTTTTCTAAGTTACCATTTCGATCCATTCGGAAAGATGTTTGAGAACGTTCTTCGTCATCCATGACTGCTAACTTACGAGCTCGGTTCATGATGTTCATAAGTGTTTCGTAATCTTCTTGTACAGTATGAGATTGTTGTTCTAATTTTTCTAGTTTCTTTTCTAGTTCTTCATTTCGAAGGATTTGTGCTCTAATTTCTTGTTTCAATCTCGTATTCTCGTTTTCAAGAGCTGTCACTTTTATATTTGAAGAGCCGACTGTTTGTAAAAAATAAATAACATCTTGCATTGTCATAGAGCCTTTCGCAGCAGGAACAGTAGATTCCTGATAGGGAATAGCTTCTTTATATTGTACAATTGATTCCTCTTGTACTAGTTCTTCATAATCAGTTATCGAATCTGAAGCTGGTGGTGTATAAAGTAAACGTTTTTTCGCTTGTTCACCGCTTGCAGCACGCATTTTATCTTTACGATGTTTTTTTGCTAGTTGAAGAGCTTGTTCATAGCTATAGCGAACAACAGCATTCCAACGGAAACCACAGGCAGCAGATGTACGATTTAATTGATCTCCTACTTCTTCAAATGCATTTAATTGAGTGCTTCCTTCTCGAACGTGACGAAGTACAGTTTCAGCAAGTAATAAATCGTCCTCATCCGTCCAAGCATCTTGTCTTACTTTCATAGATTCAACTCCCTTTCTTTTTATGAACTTCCTATTTTTATAATGGGCAAAAAAATGAGCTTTTATACAAAGCTTTTAAAAATATGGTAGATTTCGATGAAAGGTGAAAATTTTGCGATGAATGATGAGAGCTTCTGTAGGAGAGCATATAAATATATAGCATTATATGAAGAAAGAGCGTCGTAAGGAAACTTGCAACGAGCTTCAAAGAGCGGTAAAATACCATTTAGTGTTTATTTTTAAATGTACTTGAGAAAAGTTTAAAATAGAGGAAGTGTTGTATAATGGGAAACGAATTTCGTGTGTGTGATGATTGTCAGGCAACGAACGTTAAAACGTTGATTCCGAAGTTAAAAAAAGTAGATTCATGTGCAACGATTGAAGTTGGATGTCAGTCTTACTGTGGCCCTGGTCGTAAAAAATCATTCGCATTTGTAAATAATCGTCCAGTTGCGGCTCCAACAGAAGATGAATTAATTACAAAGATTGAAGTAAAGTTAAATAAATAAGAAAAAGAAGAGTGAACAGATTACTCTTCTTTTTTTATGCCCATAAGAGGAAAGAATTATTCTTTGGAAGCTTAATTGTTGAGGGATAATGGTAAGTGATACATAGGCATTACCTGTTCATTAAGGCTTCAATTTAGATAAATTTGTATTTCAAAATAATAGTTGACAGTCTTTGGAAGCGATAGGTAGAATAGAAGGTGTCTGATTCTGAGAATCATTATCAAGGAAGGTCAATTCACCTAATTTTTTTATTACTATTTGAGAATAAATTTCATTTTATTAAATATATGTTGTTGGTTAGGATGGTTGAGGGATGGAAGCGAGCGCAAGGAGTATAGGACAACAAGAAGAGAATGTTAAAGAGATTAAGAGTAGGCCGCTCATTGCTTCTATTATTTTAGTAGCAGGTACAGTCTTGTTAGCTTTAAGCATGGCATTGTCTATTTCGTTTGGTGCTGCAGATATTAGTTTAAAGACTGTATGGCAAGCTGTGTTTCAGTTTGACGGTTCTATTACGCATCATAACGTAATTCAAGAACTTCGCATGCCTAGGGCAATAGGGGGCGTAGTAGCAGGTGCCTTTTTAGCGGTATCGGGAGCAATTATGCAAGGTATGACGCGAAATCCACTTGCTTCTCCATCGTTAATGGGAATTACAGATGGGGCTGTATTTGGGATTGCAATTATGTATGCATTTTTTCCTAATTCACCTTATTTAATGTTTGTCATCGCATCTTTTATTGGAGCTGCGTTTGGGGCGAGCATTGTATATGGAATTGGATCTTCTTCACCAGGTGGATTAACACCTGTGAAATTAGCTTTAGCAGGTGCAGCAATTAGTGCTTTATTAGGGGCCATCTCATCTGGAATTGCGCTGTATTTCAATCTTGCTCAAGAGGTGAGCATGTGGAATGCTGGCGGAGTTGCTGGAGTGAAGTGGGAAAGTATTAATATGTTAGTGCCGATTGGGCTTGTGTGTCTTTTTATTGCAATTATGATGTCAAGGTATATTACAATTTTGAGCTTTGGTGAAGAAATTGCGATTGGACTTGGTCAAAATACGACACTAATTAAATTTATCGGAACAGTACTTGTTCTTGTGTTAACAGGTTCTGCAGTTTCTATGGCAGGATCGGTTGGATTCGTTGGACTTGTCATTCCACATATGACTCGTTTCCTTGTAGGCTCAGATTATAGATGGGTTATTCCATGTTCTGCAGTCTTAGGCGGGCTGTTAATTGAATGTGCAGATATGTTATCTCGCGTTATTAACCCACCGTTTGAAACGCCAATTGGAGCAATTACAGCACTAATTGGGGTTCCATTCTTCCTCTATTTAGCACGTAACGAAGGGAGAGGAAAAATGTGAGGACAAGTGTCTTAACAAAAAAGAACGTTTCTATTTTAACAATTTTAGTAGGATTAATCGTCACTGTATTTTTAGTAAGTTTAAATACAGGAACATTTAAAATACCACCAATGGATGTATTAAAATCATTGGTTGGACTTGGGGCTGAAGATCAGTCTGTTATTTTATTTGAATTCCGTATGCCACGTATGGTTATTGCTATATTAGTTGGATCCGCTTTGGCGATGTCAGGTGCGATTTTGCAAGGATTATCGCGAAACCCACTTGCTGATCCAGGTATTATCGGTATTAACGCTGGAGCGGGATTAACAGTTGTTATATTCGTCTACTTTTTCTTCGGGAAAGTTGGGACTGGTACATTTTTATCTGTATTTATCCTTCCATTCTTCGCGTTAGTTGGTGCGATATTAGCAGCGGTTATTATTTATTTACTAGCATGGAAAGACGGCGTTTCATCTACTCGATTGATACTTGTTGGTATCGCTGTTGCAGCTGGGTTTGGAGCTGTTAGTTTAATTTTTTCTATGAAGATGACATCTAACGATTTCCGTTTTGCGACGATTTGGTTAGCAGGAAGTCTGTGGGGTACAGATTGGAAGTTCGTGCTAAGTGTACTTCCATGGATGGTTATATTCTTGCCACTTGCTATTAGTAAGGCGCACATATTAAATGTAATGAACCTAGGCGACTCTACAGCTGTTGGCCTTGGCGTAAATGTAGAAAAAGAAAGACGTAAATTATTATTTATTGCAGTTTGTTTAGCGGGTGCATCTGTCGCTGTTGCTGGAGGAATTGGTTTTATCGGTTTAATGGCTCCACATTTAGCGAGGCGCCTTGTTGGTGGTAAACATCAAATTATGCTGCCTACTGCTGCACTAATAGGGACGTTTTTACTTTTATTCGCAGACGTAATTTCAAGAAGTGTGTTACCAACTTCAGAAATACCGGTCGGTCTTGTTATTTCTGTAATTGGTGCACCATATTTTATATACTTACTTATGAGGACAAAATAAAGGGAGGCTTTTTGTATGGCAACTTTAGCAGTTGATGCGGTATCTGTTGGCTATAATGAAGGGTTAATTATTGATGGATTAACAGTTGAAATTCCGGAAGGGAAAATTACAACAATTATTGGACCAAATGGTTGTGGGAAGTCCACATTATTAAAAACAGCTTCTCGTATTTTGAAGGCGAAAAAAGGTACTGTTTATCTTGACGGAAAAGCAATTGAGAAACAGCCAACGAAAGAAATCGCAAAGAAAATGGCAATTTTACCACAGACTGCAGAAGTGCCAACTGGCCTTACTGTGTTTGAACTTGTTTCATATGGACGTTTTCCTCATCAAAAAGGATTTGGAACGTTGAAAGAAGAGGATTATCGTTACATTCATTGGGCACTTGAAGTGACGGGAATGACAGAATTCGCAAATCGTTCAGCAGAAGCGTTATCAGGCGGGCAACGTCAACGTGTATGGATTGCGATGGCTCTTGCACAAGGGACAGAATTACTCGTATTAGATGAACCGACAACGTACTTAGATATGGCCCACCAATTAGAAGTATTAAACTTATTGAAAAAGTTAAATGAAGAAGAAGGTAGAACGATTGTTATGGTTATCCATGACTTAAACCATGCTTCTCGTTTCTCAGATCATATGATTGCATTAAAAGCAGGTAAGTTAATGAAACAAGGAACGCCAGATGAAGTAATGACAAGTGAAACACTTCGTAACGTATTTGAGATTGAAGCTCAAATCGTTCCATGTCCAGTAAACTGTAAGCCAATTTGTTTAACATATGATTTAGCGATGATTAGTAATCAATTGCGTAAAAAAGCATAATTAGAACCCCCTCTTAGAGAGGGGAGAATTCTAATGGACGTTGAGCTTCTTATTAGTAAATAGGAAGTTGAACACCCGTTAGAACGGGGCATAAACAACAATTAATAAATATATATTGATTAATTGTTAATCTTGTTTCTTATAGTTCACTGTAACTTATAAGAGAAATACAGCTAGAAGGAGTGGGAACATGAAGAATTTTAAAATGGCGTTATTAGCAATGGTACTAGTCGTTACTTCTGTACTATTTGCAGCTTGTTCTAACAAAGAAGAGAAGAAAGCAGATGCGAAGGATGCGAAGACTGAAGAGCGCACTGTACAACATGCAAAAGGGGAAATTAAAATCCCTGCAAATCCAAAGAAAATTGCTGACCTTAGTGGTTCAACAGAAGAATTATTAATCTTTGGTATGAAACCAATTATTACTGCTAATACATCTCAAGAAAAAATTGATGCACATATTGAAAAGAAATTAAAAGACGTAAAACCAGTTGGTTCTGCTTGGGGCGATAAAATTAACATCGAAGCAGTAGCTGCTGCAAAACCAGACTTAATTCTTGTAAACAATCGTCAAGAAAAGATCTATGATCAATTATCTAAAATTGCACCAACAGTTATGTTAAAAACTCCATTAGACCAATGGCGTCCAAAATTCGAAGAAGTAGGTCAAATCTTCGGTAAAGAGAAAGAAACAAAAGAATGGTTTAAACAGTATGATGAAAAAGCAAGCAAATTACATGATAAAATCGTTGCGAAAACTGGCGATGCTAAATTTATGAAAATGGCTGCATATCCAAATGCTTTCCGCGTATACGGTGACTACGGTTACGGTAGCGTAATCTTTAACGATTTAAAATTACCAGCAGTTAAAGGTACACCAACGGATAAACCATTAGTACAAGTACAAAAAGAAGCTTTAATCGATTACAACCCAGATTACTTATTCGTATTTACGACTGGTGACGGTTCTCAGCGTCTAAAAGAATTCCAGGAAGAATCAATTTGGAAAAACATGAACGCTGTTAAAAACAACCACGTATTTACAATTAAAAACGAAGACTTAAACAAAGGTTACTTCCCTCTAGGTAAAGAAATGATCTTAGATGAAGTTGCTGAGTTCGTTTTAGGGAAATAATGTATAAAAAGAAATCACTTTTACTCCGGTAAAAGTGATTTTTTCTTTATATAAGGGCAATTAATATAGTCTTTCATTTCTTTCTGTTTCCTATTTCGTTTATAATATATAGTAAGAATGCAGTAAAGAAAGGGGGATGTCGGAAGGTGGTATATTTAAACGACAAACTCAGCGAAACAAAAGTGTTTAAAGACCCGGTACATAAATATGTGCACGTGCGCGATCGTGTTATTTGGGATTTAATCGGAACGAAAGAATTTCAACGCTTACGCCGTATTAAGCAGCTTGGAACGACATTTTTTACATTTCACGGTGCAGAGCATAGTCGCTTTACTCATTCATTAGGTGTATATGAGATTATTCGTCGTATGATTGATGATGTGTTTGATGGCAGACCGAACTGGAATGCTGAAGATAGATTGTTATGTTTATGTGCGGCATTACTTCATGATGTCGGTCACGGCCCGTTTTCTCACTCCTTTGAAAAAGTATTTTCATTAGATCATGAGAAATTTACACAAAAGATTATCGTTGGAGATACGGAAATTAATCGCGTATTAAGTCGTGTGGATAAAGATTTTCCACAAAAGGTAGCCGATGTAATCGCAAAAACATCTTCTAATAAATTAGCGATTAGCATGATTTCCAGTCAAATTGATGCAGATCGTATGGACTATTTATTAAGAGATGCGTATTTCACTGGCGTAAAGTATGGAAACTTTGATATGGAACGTATATTGCGTGTCATGCGTCCGTACGGCAATCAAGTAGTTATTAAAAATAGTGGTATGCATGCTGTTGAGCATTATATTATGAGTCGTTATCAAATGTATTGGCAAGTATATTTCCATCCGGTGACGCGCAGTGCTGAAGTTATTTTAACGAAGATTTTACACCGTGCAAAATCATTGCACGAGAAGTATTATACATTTAAAAATCATCCGGTTCATTTCTATTCTTTATTTGAAGAAGAAGTAACAGTAGAGGATTATTTAAAGTTAGACGAGAACGTTATGTATTATTACTTCCAAGTATGGCAAGACGAAGAAGATCCAATTTTAAGTGATTTATGCCGCCGTTTTATGAATCGAAACCTATTTAAATATGTAGAGTTTACAGATAAGCACGGTTTAGATAATTGGATGGAATTAAGTAGCTTATTTAAAAAGATTGGACTTGATCCAGAATACTATTTAGTAGTTGATTCAACATCAGACTTACCGTATGACTTTTACCGTGCTGGTGAAGAAGAAGAACGTCTGCCAATCTTACTTCTTATGCCAAATGGAGAGCTTAGAGAGCTTTCACGTGAATCGGATATTGTTGAGGCGATTACTGGCAAGAAGAGAAGGGATCAAAAATTATTCTATCCGCATGATTTAATCTATGAAGATGGAAGAAAAGGAAAATATAAAGAGAGAATCATCGAGTTACTAGAAGGAAAAAAATAAGAAGCAGCTAAGAGCTGCTTCTTATGAAAGAACTTGGAATTATTTGTCGCTTAAGCGTTTTCCGCCAACTGCATAATGGTTTTTAGACATTTCTTCGATGAAAACAACGATGTTTTCTTCAGGAGCACCAGTTGTTTCGCTTACTGCTGCTGTTACTTTCTCAGCAAGAGCTTTCTTTTGTTCCTCTGTGCGTCCTTCTAGCATTTTCACTGTTACGTATGGCATATATAATCGCTCCTTTTATGTAAGTTACACTCTTATTATAGCGGATTATGGGGAAGAACAATCGAAAAAACAAATAATTTCTTTT
This sequence comes from Bacillus sp. WC2507, assembly GCF_052656125.1. Taxonomy (NCBI): domain Bacteria; kingdom Bacillati; phylum Bacillota; class Bacilli; order Caryophanales; family Bacillaceae; genus Bacillus; species Bacillus sp. WC2507. The sequence goes on from NZ_JBQXPN010000001.1 coordinate 400,199, forward strand.
TTTGACATATTGAAGAGGAGATGAATCATGGATCAGTTATTTAGATATCCATTGCAAGAAATCCCGTTAGTAGCAATGGCGATTATTATTGCATTATCAGTGCATGAATTTGCGCATGCATATGTTGCATATAAATTTGGAGACGATACAGCAAAGAGACAAGGTCGCTTAACTTTATCACCTATGGCGCACTTAGATCCTATCGGGATGATTGCAGTATTAATTCTTGGTTTCGGTTGGGCAAGGCCAGTACCAGTTAACCCGTACAATTTTAAAAGACCGCGTCTTGCTGGGATATTAGTTTCGATTGCTGGGCCGATCAGTAACTTAATTTTAAGTGCGATTGGTTTAATTATTTTATATAGTTTAGCGGTATTCGGAGTATTTGATGCAATTCCAGCTGCAGTAGCAGATACGTTAGGTCGATTCTTCCAAATTTTTATTATGCTTAATATCGTTTTACTTGTATTTAACTTATTACCAATCCCGCCACTTGATGGATATCGTGTTGTGGAGGATTTAGCACCAGCAAATATTCGTGCGAAAATGACACAGTATGAAAAGTATGGAGCAATCGCGTTATTAATTCTCGTTATTACACCGCTTAGCAATTACACAATTCAACCTATTTTCAATGTTGTCATTCCGTATGTATTTGTATTTTTAGACAGTATCATTGCGCCTATTTTCAGGCTTTTCTAATCAGTAAGCGAGGAGGACTTTATATATGACAGAGAAAAAGAAAAAAATCGGTTTTAATATCGTGAAAAATGATTCAACAGATGGACATGGTGGATTTGGCGTTGGGGCATTAAGCCTAGAAAATATTTCACCTGTATTTGTCGATGTACTAGAGAAAACAGCCTTTGTTGATATCGGTGCGATGCATGCGCGTAGTACGGTCGAAAAAGGTATTAAGTTTTTAACAAATAAAGATGAAGTTCCAAACGGAAAACCATTTTGGCTTGTGTGGGTAACGATTGAAAGAACTGCGACAGGAGCTTATTATGCAGGTGTAACAGCTTGTGAAATGACAGTTGACCGTGAAATTCGTCGCGGATATAAATCACTTCCAGAGCACGTAAACAAAATGGATAAATCAATGAAGCGTCACATTATGGTTGACCATATGGATGAATCATCTAAAAAAGTACTTGGTACATTCTTGAAAGAACATAATGAAGCGATTTGGAACGAATCTAGTGAAGAATTGCACCGTGCATTATTAAGTGAATAAAAAATAGCTGACGGATGCCCGTCAGCTATTTTTTTACCAAGGAAGATATTTTTTCCACCAACCTGTTTTTTTCTTTTCTTCAGTTGTCTTTTCAAATTCTTCCTTATCATCAACATGATCCATACAATATTCAGTTGGTTCTGTACCTTTTGCGAAATACATTTTAACTGAAATTGGACAGTTTTTTGTAGCGATTTTTCCGTTTTCAGGATTAATATCGACTGCAACGACGTCACTTGGCTGCTTAAACTCTTTTTTAGGTTGGCCATCTAAGCCTTTCTCCATCGTATCGGTCCATATTCTTTTCGCATATCCTTGTTCTGCTACGTTTGAAATCGATTTAGGTTGATCATATCCAACCCATACACCAGTTACGATTTGCGGGGTAAATCCAATCATCCAACTATCTGTTTCAGTAGAACCAGATTTTCCGGCATATGTTCTCGAGAGTTTAGATAACATCGACTGACCAGTTACAGCAGCGTAACTGCTTAGTTTTTTATTAAACATACCCGTCATCATTTCTTCCATCACAAACGCTTTGCTCTTATCGAGAACTTGTTTGCTCTCCAAATGAGCATCGTATAACATATTCCCTTCATGATCCATAATGCGGCGAATGAAAATAGGTTTTACTTCCTTTCCGCCGTTTGCGAACATGCTATAAGCATTTACCATTTCAATTGGCTTTACAGGAGATGTACCAAGAGCAAGAGACGGAACATCTTTTAATGCACTCGTAATTCCGAATTGTTTCGCTGTTTTTGTAAGGATATCTTCACCTAAAAACAAATTTGTTTTCACAGCATATATGTTATCAGAGACTGCGAGAGCTTGTGCCATCGTTACGAAATCATCTGCATAATAATCTTTATAGTTTTTTGGTTTATACTTTGAAACACCGTCACCTAAAGTAAATACCGTGTATTCGCTTTTTAAGCGCGTAGCCGGGGTGAAACCTCGTTCTAGTGCCGCATAGTATAGAAATGGCTTAAATGTAGAACCAGGCTGACGAACGGCTTGTGTAGCCCTGTTAAATTGACTCGTATTATAATCAGTTCCACCAACAAGGGCAGCTACTTCACCTGTTTTTGGATTTATAGAGACGAGAGCAGTTTGTATGTTTGTTGTGTCAGGTATGTGATCTTTTACAGCTTGCTCTGCAACCGATTGTAATTTAGGGTCTAGCGTTGTATAAATACGCAGGCCGCCCTTTTGTAAGGCTTGCTCATCTAATCCGATATCAAGAAGAAGAGAAGCCTGTACAGCATCTTGGAAATAAGGCGCGACCTCTGCCACTTTTTTCGCATCTAATGAAGCAAAGCTTAGTGGTTCTTTTTTTGCTGAAGTTGCTTGTTTCTTCGTAATATAACCTTGTTCTACCATTTCATCTAATATGAGAGATTGTCGTCCTTTAGCACGATCCTCTTTCAAAAAAGGAGAGTAGACACTAGGTCCTTTCGGGATACCAGCGAGCATGCTAGCTTCTGCTAATGTTAATTCTTTTGCTGTTTTATCGAAATATAGACGAGACGCAGCTTCGATTCCGTAAGCGCCATGTCCGTAATAAATTGTATTTAAATAACCTTCTAAAATATGATTTTTATTATAGTTCACTTCAAGGCGGACGGTGTACATCGCTTCTAATAGTTTCCGTTTCCACGTTTTATCATGATCTAAGTATAGGTTACGAGCATACTGTTGTGTAATTGTACTAGCACCTTGGACTTTTGCCATCGCTTTTAAATCGGCAACAATAGCACCAGCAATACGCTTCATATCAAAGCCATGATGTTTGTAGAATCGTTGATCTTCGATAGATAGTGTTGCCTCTTTTACATAAGGAGAGATTTCATTGAGAGATACATTGTAGCGTTTTTGCATTTCATTACTTTGCCCTATAACAGTGTCATCATTAGCGTAAAAGACACTTGTTTGCGGGACAGCAACAGGAGGAGGTCCCATAATTTTTGCAATTATAATAATAACAAAAAAGGAAAAAACGAAAAAAAGAACAGAAGAAAACATTACGGTGAAGAAAAGACGTTTATATTTTTTAAGTTTCGGATTCATAGTTTGATTCATCTTTTTCAGCCCCTCATTCATACAAACATTATTGTATTAGTATTGAGGGTTTTCGGTTATTTTAAACAATGAAATTTTGAAAACAAAAGCTCCTTCAATTAAGAAAGGAGCTCAAAGGCACGTGCTGGCCAATCGGTAATAATGACATCTACGCCATAATCAACCATAGTTTGTAAATCTTTGTATTCGTTAATTGTATAAGGGCGGAAAACGTACCCTTGTTTTTGCGCTAGTTGAACAAATTCCTTTGTTAGTAGTTGAAAGTTTGGATGTAAACCAGTTGCTTCTCTAGTTTTTGCTTCAGCGATAGGATCAGCAAGTGGTGTATCGTATAAAATCGCTCTTGGGATTTCAGGAGCAATCTCTGCTAATAATGAAACAGATTCGTGGTTAAATGAGGAGAATACAATTTGATTAGATAGATGATATTCTCGAACAAGAGCCACAACTTTTTCTTCAATATTAGGGTAGTGAATGACATCTGTTTTTAACTCAATATTGAGCTGTAAATTTGTTGTAGATAGCCAAATGAACACTTCACGTAACGTTGGAATTTTTGCTTCATCGAAAGAGGGGTCTTTATGGCTACCAGCATCTAAAGCTTGTAATTCCGCTACCGTTTTTTCAGAAACAAGACCTATGCCATTTGTTGTGCGATCTACCGTTTCATCGTGAATCACGACAAGTTCACCATCTTTTGACAGGTGGACATCAAGTTCAATTCCATGGGCACCAATGCGTTCAGCTTCTTGGAAGGCAATCATCGTATTTTCTGGATGTGTTCCTTTTACCCCGCGGTGGGCGAAAATAAGTGGTTTATTCATACGGAAATCTCCTTATCGTTTCTTTTCTTTCATTATGAAACTGCTTTTGAAAAAATACAATTGAATAGGATAAACATTTACAAAAGTCTAACAGTTGCACAAAAGTTAACGTTAACGTAAAATGTAATAGTTGAGTGAAGGGAGGAATAAACATGTATAAGATTGATGAAGTCACAAAGCAAGTTGGTTTAACAAAACGTACACTTCGTTATTATGAGGAAATTGGTTTAATTCATCCCCCAGAACGTAGTGAGGGGAACATTCGCCTGTATACAGATGAGGATATCGCCAGAATTAAACGGATTGTGGAAGCGAAAGAAGTATTAGGAATTACGCTTCAAGAAATGCAACATTTCTTATCGTTAAAAGAAAGAATGGAACAAAGAAGAAATAGTGCAAACCCTCGTGACCGCGAAATGATTCAAGAAATTAAAGAGATGCTTGAAAAACAAGTGCAAACGCTAGACGAGAAAATGGAGCAAATGCAGCGTGTAAAGGTGGAACTAGAAGATAGCTTACATCGTGCAGTGACATTTTTGGAGAGTACAAAAGGAGAATGATCAAAATGGAGAGCAAACAAAAATTAGGGAGATTAATTACAGTGGTGGCTACCTTCCTTGCCTTTTCGGGTATAGGGGTAGTCGATCCAATCTTACCAAGCATTGCTGAACAAATTGGTGCATCGCATTGGCAAGTAGAGATGCTATTTACAGCATATATTTTAACGATGGCAATTATGATGTTACCAGCTGGAATATTCGCATCAAGATTTGGTGATAAACGAATGATGACGATCGGTCTTGCGATTGTAACTGTATTTGCGTTTATATGCGGTATATCGCAAACGATTGCCCAATTATCTATTTTCCGCGCGGGGTGGGGATTAGGAAATGCAATGTTCTTCGCAACGGCGATGACATTATTAATTGCATTAAGTAAAGAAGTTCATGAAGCAGTAGGATTGTATGAAGCAGCTATCGGTTTAGGAATGGCAGGCGGACCGTTATTAGGCGGGATATTAGGTGGACATTCTTGGCGTTACCCATTTTTTGCGACGAGTATTTTAATTTTCTTAGCATTTATTTTAGTTTTCTTTTTTGTAAAAGAACCGGAGCGAAAAGTGAAGCGTAAAGCGGCAGGTGTAGGAGAATTACTTAACCTGGTGAAATATAAGCCGTTTATGCAAGGTGCGATTTCAGGAATGTTATACTACTACGGATTTTTCGTGGTGTTAGCATATTCACCACTTATTATGCATTTATCTGCTATTCAATTAGGATTTGTATTTTGTGGATGGGGATTAGCGTTAGCTTACGGTTCTGCAATTTTAGCCCATAAGCTAGAAGGGAAATATGAGCCGAAGGCATTGTTAAAAGGTAGTTTACTCGTATTTGCCCTATTTTTAATTGCACTATTCTTTGTGAAAGTTATGTGGTTACAAATTGTATTAATTGTTCTATCAGGATTAGCGTCAGGGTTAAATAATGCATTATTTACAAGTTATGTAATGGATATTTCACCTTATGAAAGATCTGTTACATCTGGTGTTTATAACTTCGTTCGTTGGTTAGGTGGCGCAATTGCTCCAATCTTATCAGGAATCATCGGCCACACTGTTTCACCGCAAAGTCCATTTTTAGTCGGTGGAATTGTGGTGTTAGTCGGTTGCGTAATAATTTTAATTCCAATTCGTAAACCGGTAGAAGTAGAGACAAAAGCCCTTTCTTAAGAAAGGGTTTTCTTTCCTATTACAGGGCAATCCCTTTTCACATATATGTTAGAACCCTCTGACTAAAATATATTTTCGGTATTTTTGTACTTTTAACTATACTTTTCGGATGTTTTGTTTTATTTTTGTTAGGGGACATTAATGATGTCCCTATTATAAATTTGCATTGAAAGGCGTGATTGTACGATGGAACTATGGTTCACTGAAAAACAAACAAAACATTTTGGGATTACGGCACGTATTAACCGCACATTACATACGGAGCAAACAGAATTCCAAAAACTTGATATGGTTGAAACGGAAGAGTTCGGAAACATGCTTATTTTAGATGGCATGGTTATGACAACAGAAAAAGATGAGTTCGTTTATCATGAAATGGTAGCGCACGTACCTTTATTTACACATCCAAACCCTGAAAACGTATTAGTTGTAGGTGGTGGCGATGGTGGTGTTATTCGTGAAGTGTTAAAACACCCAAGCGTAAAGAAAGCAACTCTTGTTGAAATCGATGGAAAAGTAATTGAGTACTCTAAACAATACTTACCATCAATTGCAGGCGCATTAGATAATGAGCGTGTAGAAGTAAAAGTAGGAGACGGTTTCCTACACATCGCAGAGAGCGAATATGAATATGACGTAATTATGGTAGATTCTACTGAGCCAGTAGGACCAGCAGTAAACTTATTTACGAAAGGTTTCTACGCTGGAATTTCAAAAGCGTTAAAAGAAGATGGTATTTTCGTTGCACAAACGGACAACCCTTGGTTCACACCAGAACTAATTACAACTGTGTTTAAAGACGTAAAAGAGATCTTCCCAATTACTCGTTTATACACAGCGAACATTCCAACTTATCCAAGTGGTCTTTGGACGTTCACAATTGGATCTAAAAAACATGATCCATTAGAAGTAAGTGAAGAGCGTTTCCACGAAATCGAAACGAAATACTACACAAAAGAATTACACAATGCAGCATTCGCATTACCGAAATTTGTTGGCGATCTAATTAAGTAAGAGAATCGTATCGAACCAATAAAGTGTAAGTAGCTCATTTAAGGTGTTTGTCCAGAAGACTTGAACATGCTAGCTACTTACACTACTGTAAAGAAAATTGTCTTCTTATTGTAAAAAAGAAGACCCCCGGTAAATCGAGAAAGAGGAGCAATTCGCTCCAAATTTGAGAAATAATGAAAGGTTGGGATACCTTAAGTTCCACATAAGGAGGAAAAGAATATGCGTTTTGATGAAGCTTATTCAGGTAAAGTATTTATTAAAAGTCATCCAAGTTTTGAAGAGTCAAAGGTAGTTATTTACGGGATGCCTATGGATTGGACAGTAAGTTACCGTCCGGGATCTCGCTTTGGCCCTGCACGTATTCGTGAAGTATCAATCGGTCTTGAGGAATATAGTCCATATTTAGATCGTGAACTAGAAGAGGTAAAATATTTTGATGCGGGTGATATCCCGTTACCATTCGGAAACGCACAACGCAGCTTAGACATGATTGAAGAGTATGTATCAAAACTTTTAGATGCCGATAAGTTTCCACTAGGGCTCGGCGGTGAGCACTTAGTGTCTTGGCCAATTTTTAAGGCAATGGCAAAAAAATATCCGGATTTAGCAATCATCCACATGGATGCTCATACTGATTTACGTGAATCATATGAAGGGGAGCCTTTATCCCACTCTACACCAATTCGTAAAGTGTGCGATTTAATTGGTCCGGAAAACGTATATTCTTTCGGAATTCGTTCTGGAATGAAGGAAGAATTTGAATGGGCGAAAGAAGTAGGTATGAACTTATACAAATTTGACGTACTAGAGCCGTTGAAAGAAGTATTACCGAAACTTGCAGGACGCCCAGTTTATGTCACAATCGACATTGACGTATTAGACCCAGCTCACGCTCCAGGAACAGGAACGTTAGAAGCTGGAGGTATCACATCTAAAGAATTATTAGATTCCATCGTGGCAATTGCAAATTCAAATATAAATGTAGTTGGAGCAGACCTAGTAGAAGTAGCTCCTGTCTACGACCATAGTGATCAAACACCAGTCGCAGCAAGCAAATTCGTGCGGGAAATGCTGCTCGGTTGGGTAAAGTAAAAGTGAAGCCGACTGTTTAGACCCGGTGACTAAGGTTCTTTCCTGCAAAAGGTGCTTTTTACCTTTTGGCAGGGAAGGTTCTTAGACGCAAGGGTCTAGGAGGCGTAACTGGATAGAAATAAAAGCGGAGATTTTAGCCGCTGTAGCTGGATAAAACAAGAGCCTCCTATATGAATAGGGGCTCTTGTTTTATCGATATGTGTCGGTAAATCTACATATTAAAAAAAACGCTGATATAATTTCACTGACTGTCACGAGACATAAAAAAGAGCGATTCTCAAACGATGAGAATCGCTCTTTTTCTTATGCAACATTCTCTTCCGAAGCAATGCCGCGAATTTCATCAGCAGAACGGATTGGATATTTGCGGAATATAATTGATCCGATGTACCCAACAATCGTGGTAACGATTCCACATAATACAGCAGCAATTGTTACTTTTACGACGTCATTAAATCCGAATAAGACAAGAAGTCCTGGGATTGGTGATGCGGTTCCTGGTGCATTATTAACGAGCTGGAACAGAGATGTAATAATACCAGCAAGTGCACCGCCAACGAAGTTTGTCGCATAAATTGGAATTGGATTTGCTGAAACAACATCGGCTTGTGTTAAAGGCTCGATTGCTACAGCGATTGTGTCTTTCTTTGAACAAATTTTTAGTCGTTTAAAGAAAATAAAGTTCATTGGGGCTGAGGCTGCTACAGCAAGACTACCAATTGCCATTGGTAAACCTGTTAATCCAAGCATTGCAGTTAGTGCCATAGAACTTAATGGAGAGGTAGAAATAACTGTTATTAATCCACCAAGCATAATGCCCATAATGATAGGACTTTCTGTAGTTGCAACTGAAATCATAGAACCGATTTTACCGAGCGTTGCGTTCACGAGCGGATCCATAAGCATGGCCATTCCGCGTGAGATTGGTGCGGCAATAAATAAAATTGCTAAAAACTCTACACCAGCAGGTAATTTCTTTTCGAGGAATTTCACGACGAAAGCGCAAACGTATCCGGCAAAAAATCCTGGTAAAATGCCGAATCCACTAGTAGCGATACCGATTAAAACAGCATATACGGGTGAAACACCGATTGCTAGTGCGACTAAAATTGCGGCTGCGACACCACTCATACTACCAGAAGCTTCTCCTACTGATTGTAGAAAGTCATTATGAAACATTTCTCCACCGATATAACGGTGAAATGCTTCAATAAGAAAACTTGCGATTGCTGCATTAGCTAAAGCACCCATTGCTTTCATTCCGTAAGGAGCGCGGTAACTAAAAAGTGTAAATAGACAAAGTACAACAAGTAATAGTGCTAAACCTTGCAAGATAGCCATTGGAAAACTGTCTCCTTTGATTTTTGTAATAAAAATTTGTATCATTCAATAATAATATAAAAGTTCATGAAACGGAAAAAATTTTTATTGGGAAATTGCTATAAGGTGAAAAACCCTTACAATAATGTAAGGAAAGTGTAAGACTTTTCAATAGAGTATAGTATGCCTTTTTCCGTATAATACAGGTATAGACATAAGACTAGTGAGAAAGAAGTGCAAACAGGAGGCGCATGTATGAAATTGGTAATTAAAGTTTTAGTTGTATTCGCCATTATTCTAGGTGGAACAGCGTATTATTTGAACACAAAAACAGAAGGTGTACATGCTTTTGTAGACAACTTCTTTTCAAATAAAGAAATACAAGATTATTATGCGGTTATAGATAAAGGTGAGAAAAAAGACGGTGAATACTTGTATACATTTAAAGGGTATACAGAAGACGGAAAGTTACAAGTTGTGAAAAGAATGATGAACCGTGAATTGCATACTGGGGCGTTTATAAAAATTTATGCAAAAGGTATGCAAGGAAAAGGATGGGCTGAAATATCGAAAGAGTCAATCCCACAAAAAGCGTTGGAAAAAATAGAAAAACCATAAAAGGAGCGACTTATTCGCTCCTTTTTTAGTGCGTTAAAATAGTGATAGATGTTTTTTCTTTGTTAGAAATGATTTTTGCACGTCCGCCAATCGGGAAAGTGAAAATCGGGGTTGTATGCCCGAAACTTGCGTTTACAATGACAGGGATATGTGCGAGTTCAGGTTTTGAAGCAATCATTTCTTGAATGTCTTCTATCGTACATTCTGCGCCTTTTTGCATCTTTCCTATAACGATGCCTTTTACATGTTCAAAATCTTGTTGTTGCATAAGAGAATGTAAATAGCGATCAAAAGTTTTAAGGGTAGATGTTCCTGTTAAACTATCCTCTTCAATAAATAAAATTTTCTCCTTTAAGTTAGGCATATATGGCGTACCTTGCAGTAAGTTAAATGTGCTCATATTGCCACCGATAATATCTCCTGTAGCTTCTCCCTCGTGAATTGAAACATATCCTTTATTTTTAATAAATTCTCGATTTTCCTGATCTACATACCAAGAATCATCGCTCCATGTTTCAGATGGCAATATTTCAATAGGTTCATTAGAAGTTAAGCATTTTAAAAAGTAATCGGTCGTATACTCGAGTCCTTTTTCCATTCCAAATGAAGAGAAATGGGGTCCTGAATATGTAACAAGTCCTGTTTTTGTGTAAATTGCATTATTTAACGCAGTGATATCAGAATAGCCACAGAAAAATTTCGGGTTTTCTCGAATCAAATCGTAATCGAGATGTTTTAATAAGCCATTAGAGTTGTATCCGCCAAGTGTCGTCAAAATGGCTTTTACATTCGGGTCTCTAAATGCTTCGTGAAGATCGTGAACGCGTGAAGAGATAGAAGAGGAAGCAAATCGATCTATCTCATCAGCATATGTTGAGAATGTAACTTGAAAGCCCATGTCGTTTAATCTTTTTATAGCAAGCTCTTGATTCGTATTTGAGACAATACTTAAACTACAAGATGGTGAAATAACTCTAATTTCATCACCCTTTTTTAATTTTGTTGGTAGCACTTAGATTCACCTCTATAATTAATTAAATATTTAGATTTAACAAATATTTTATCATATGAAATAAAGTGAAAGTGAATTATTTTTTGAAATAGAGTTTTCCTGATTTTTCAGCAGACAGACAGAGGTTTTTTTTGATATGATAGGAAAAGTGATTTATTATAAGCAGTATTTAATATCTATAACATTTGAAAGGTGTGCAAGACGTGGAGAAACAACTTGCAGGCTTGCCGGTACACGTTCATTTCGTAACAGAAATCCGTGAAGGGGCGAGGAAGGAAACCGTTGCTTTTGAAGCAAATGGTCAATACTATGTAAAAGGTCAAGGTACATACGTAACATTCCAAGAGCCGAACGAACAGGGCGAAGTGAAAACAATTATTAAAATTCAAGATGAACAAGTTCTCATTATGCGTTCAGGTGCTGTTTCAATGCGTCAAACGCATGTGAAAGGTGAATGGACAACTGGTACGTATACGAGTGAACTTGGTACGTTTGCATTGCAAACGAAAACTGATAACGTTCTTTTTAAATGGTCGGATGAAAAGAAAAAAGGACAACTCTTCTTAACGTACGCATTGCTTCTAAGTGAACAAGAAGCTGGCAGATATACAATTACACTTAATTTGAAGGAGGCAAAATAATGAATTCTTTAGAACAAGTAAAAGGATTAATTAAAGAAGAAATTCAAGCTGCTGTATTAAAGGCAGAATTAGCGACGGAAGAACAGATTCCAAACGTTGTATTAGAATCTCCAAAAGATAAAACAAATGGTGACTTCTCTACAAATATGGCAATGCAACTTGCACGCGTTGCGAAAAAAGCACCTCGTATGATTGCAGAAGAATTAGTTGCAAACTTCGATAAAGCAAAAGCTTCTATTGAAAAAATTGAAATCGCTGGTCCTGGTTTCATTAACTTCTACATGGATAATAGCTACTTAACAGACTTAATCCCAACAATCGTTAATGCTGGTGAAGCTTACGGTGAAACGAATACTGGTAAAGGTGAAAAAGTACAAGTCGAGTTCGTATCTGCGAATCCAACAGGTGACCTTCACTTAGGACATGCACGTGGTGCGGCAGTAGGTGACACTTTATGTAACGTGTTAGCGAAAGCAGGATACGATGTATCTCGTGAGTACTACATTAATGACGCTGGTAACCAAATTCATAACTTAGCTCTTTCTGTTGAAGCTCGTTACATGCAAGCTTTAGGTCTAGAGAAAGAAATGCCAGAAGACGGATACCATGGTGCGGATATCATTGGAATCGGTAAACGTTTAGCTGAAGAGTTTGGCGATCGTTATGCAAAAGCTGATGCTGAAGAAAGCTATGAATTCTACCGTGAATACGGTTTAAAATATGAGTTAGCAAAACTTCAAAAAGACTTAGAAAGCTTCCGTGTTAAATTTGATGTATGGTTCTCAGAAACATCATTATACAAAAACGGAAAAATCGATGCTGCACTTGCAGTATTAAAAGAGCGTGACGAGATCTTTGAAGAAGGCGGTGCAACTTGGTTCCGTTCAATGACTTACGGTGACGACAAAAACCGTGTATTAATTAAAAATGATGGTTCTTACACGTACTTAACGCCAGATATCGCGTATCACCGTGATAAATTAGAGCGTGGTTTCGATAAGCTAATCAATATTTGGGGTGCTGACCACCATGGTTACATTCCGCGTATGAAAGCTGCTATTCAAGCGCTAGGTTACGATAAAGAAACACTTGAAGTAGAAATCATCCAAATGGTACAACTGTATCAAAACGGTGAAAAAATGAAGATGAGTAAGCGTACAGGTAAAGCAGTTACACTTCGTGAGCTTATGGAAGAAGTAGGCGTGGACGCAATGCGTTACTTCTTCGCAATGCGTAGCGGCGATTCTCATTTAGATTTCGATATGGACTTAGCTGTATCAAAATCTAATGAAAACCCAGTATACTATGCACAATATGCTCATGCTCGCGTATGCAGTATCCTTCGTCAAGGTGAAGAGTTAGGATTAGCTACAGGCGGAGACGTGAACTACAAACTTGTTACTTCTGAGAAAGAAGTAGAGTTACTGAAAAAACTTGGTGAATTCCCAGCAGTAGTTGCGGATGCAGCACAAAAACGTCTGCCACACCGCATTACAAACTATGCATTTGAATTAGCAGCAACATTACACAGCTTCTACAATGCAGAAAAAGTATTAAACCAAGATAACTTAGAATTAAGTAAAGCTCGTTACGAGTTAATGAAAGCAGTACGTACTACACTTCAAAGCGCATTAGCAATCGTAGGAGTATCTGCACCAGAAAAAATGTAATTAAGAAAAGCGGAAGCGGACTTTCGTTTTTAAGTAAAAGGCAATCACACGATGTTGTGATTGCCTTTTTGTATGGGGATAATAAAAAATAAAATTTTATCAAACAAAAGGAGAATTTGCGCCGTCTTATATAAATGACAGGAGGTTTCCGATGGAAGAAAAGGTAGAAGAATTAATTGATATATATAAGCAGCAAATATATTCCTTATGCTATAAATTAGCGAAAACGAAAGAAGATGCAGAAGATATTTTTCAAGAGACTTGGATAAAAGTTTTTTCCTCTAGGCACCAACTTTCTTGTGTGGAAAATTATAAAAAATGGATTACTACAATTTGTGTTCGTACATTTTATGACTTTTATCGTAAGAAGAAAAGGTGGAAAGATCGCGTATTGGATTTATTTCATAAAGAGGATGGTGGAGAAATAGATTTGGCAGATGAAGTGAATATATCAGAAAAATTTATTCAAAAAGTAGAAGCGGAAATGATACGGGAAGTTATACAGTTATTGAATGAAAAATATAAAACTGTGCTCGTACTCTACTATTATGAACAATACTCTTATAAAGAAATGAGCGAAATATTAAATATACCGATTGGCACGGTGAAATACCGCCTTAATTATGCGAAGAAGCAAATGCGGGAACATTTGGAGGGGTTCGTTTATGACGGAAGATAAGTTTGATCAGAAGATAAAAAGTAGCTTAGCGGGAGAGATGATTCCAAGCGAAGAGCTAATAAATAATACGAAGCAGATTGTGCGAAATGCTCAAAAAATAGAGAAGAGATGGGTTATATGTATTCATGCTATTTGGATGATTGTATTAACTGTCACTCTAGAGCAGTTCGTTAGTCATTTGGATCATAAAATATCTGTCATTATAACGATAGTTATTGTGATGCACCTATACATTCCTATATATGTTGTCATACAGTCATTTTTAAAGAAGGAGTATAAATTACATGATAGAGTTCGCTAATCCATTTGTAGTAATTGAGATAGCTGGGATTGCAATGTTTTTGGCTTTTATAGCACTTTTAGTATGTGTAGTATCATGGGTGTATACAGATGCAAAAATGCGTGGAATAAGTAAGTGGTGGAGTGTTATAGCGATTGTATTGCCATTTTTTATTGGAGTTTTGTTATATATGGTACGAAGAAGTAAAAGGAAAGTAGAAGGAGAACATGCGATGAAGGGTATGAAAAAGCAAAAAATAACGCTGGTTGTGATATTTGCAAGTGCAATGCTTGTATTACTTAGCGGCTTTGCTTTCGTTCAAACGTTAGATGATATGTGGAGAGCTGGTGATATATATTTAGAAAATGAGAAGCAAGGGGAGACAAGTTACGAGGCAAAATTCTCATCATGGGATATTGCTGGGAAAGATATTGAACTTGAGTATGCAAAAGATACAGAAGTAACATTTTCTTATGAGACGGATGCAAAACGTGGGAATTTATGCTTTAGCTTGTATGAAAGGCAAGGAGAAGGAATAAGAGAGTTAAAAGAGATCTGTGAATCGAAAAAAGGTACTTTTAAAGCTGCATTAAAAGCGAATGAAAAGTATGTATTTAATATAAGTGGTGTAATGGTGAAAGATGGTTTTGTAAAAGTGAATTGGGAAACAAAGTAAAGGGCCTTGAGAAAGGCCCTTTATTTTATCGGATTGTATACGTAACCGAAAAGCTAACAGGACTATAGTAAACGTAAGGTGCATGAAACTGAACGTACATATTTCCATCTGTTTTTGCAGTGAAAATTCGGCCGTAACCATCAGAATAACGTCCAATAAGTTTATGATTTGAGTCATAAACACTGTAACTAGGAGTTTTGCTGTTAGGTTGAATTGTTAGTTCCTGTCCTTTTTGAAGGAAAACAGGTTCTTGTTCAGAACTACTTCCAGTTTGCAAAGAATAAAATTTTGTAAAGCTTTGTTCTTGAGTAGCGGCAGCCGCCTTTGTTTCAGGAATAAACGCGGTAGCACCAGTAATTCCTGCTAAAGTTAACGCACCGGCTAAAATCATTTTTTTCATAGTAAAGAAGCCTCCTTATTAGTTGTAATCATTTTTGTTACAGTTAATATTGTATATGATAATGAGTGGGAGGAAATATGCTTTTATGCATATATGTATTTTCTCAATAAAAAATCACCACTTTAAAGTAGGTGATTTTTGTTATAACTAATTGTTTTTTTCTTTTGGACTGACAAAAGAAGACGGATAAAGGCTTTATATCTGTTTTTTCAAAAAATTAATTTGTATTGAGAAATAGAAAAGTGCAACCTGAATTATTTGTATATTTTTAATGAGGATATAGATGTTATCACTTTTAAAAGAAAGGTGGCTTTTTCTGAAAAACCTAAACATATAATGTTGTGTAAATTAAGGAGAATTATATGAGGGTGGTCAACCTTAGCCAGAATATGATATGTAAAATAGGATAATTGGTTAACCTAAAGATGCCTTATAATAATGAAGTAAAAATGGGGAGCAACAATTAACTATTGATTTTTGGTAACAATTCTAGAATAATAGACTATGGAAAAAATTTGTTGTTTTTTGGGGGAATTACGAAAAAAGGCATGTCTGTATTATTTATTGATGAAATGCTAATAGGGAATGTTGTAATTGCTTTAAATCATGTTATTACAATCAAGGTAAGTGTACTTAAAATTATAATCTATCTAACAACTGAGTAGGTAATCCTCAAAACTTCTTATTTAAGGAGTCAAGGATTTGGTGCTAATCAACTTGATTTTTTAGATTCGATAAAAATAATGAGGAGATATACAGCTCTTATTTTTGATTTAACATCATTTATATATATATTAATACATAAATGTATATAAGTATATATAAATATTTTATTATTCGTAAAGAAATTAAAAATTTTTAGCGGATAGATGATATGTAGGTTTATTTTAATTTTTTGACATAGCTCTAGAATCAGATCCATCAGGAGAAACCCTTTTTCTCGACACCCATTTATATACTCCAAAAATGAAAAGACTGATTCCCGTATTTCTGCAAAATTCACATGAAATCAGTTGAAAATCACAATCGTTTTTAGTTACCCCAAAACTTGTTTCACTTTATTCAGATTTGGAGAATATTTCTTTTATCTTCATAGACAAATAATACTTCGTCCGTAATATTTTAATCATATAGCGCTGATGTTAAAATGTTTTTTGCATCAATTTATTTCGGTATTTAACTAAATATCAAATGTTTTAATACATGGACATTGTCAGCCGTACTTATGATGACAGAAAGCTTATCTTCTAATGATATCCTGTAAAATATGAGTATTTTAACTCGTTCCACATTTATAAGCTTTTTTGCTGGTATGCTGAATGCGACTATAATCCGTAATTTTCGTTATTTTTCAGAACGATAAGTATGGAAGTTGATAGGATGCATATTTGCTGTGAAGTAGTTAGTCTATATTTGCCCGCACTAAAATCTTTTACACATAGAATAATCATTTTATAATCCCTAAGGCACAAAAAGAAGAATGGTTGTCATGAGTTTCGTCTGGAATGCATTTTAAATCATTTTTTCCTGATTTTAAATGTATTCCAGTATCTGTCGCCTATATGTATTTATTATTTAAACTTTTTTGTCAAAGTTTATCTATGTTCCTATTAAAAAATATAGGTCAAAAGTACATAATTGTAGGCGTGTCGAAAATGTTAGATACACTTATAAAAAATCAAGTTTCAAGTTGTTAAGTAGTAGTGAAGGGGGGAAGAGAAATCATAATAGCTATTAAAAATACGTAGGTGAAATAGTTGGATAATAGAATTTTCATCATAACATGTTTGTACCAGAAACTATTTATATTTTAAATTATGAGGAGGCTAACATAAAGTATGTATTTAAAGAGAATAACTTCTATTTTTTCGATTATAATGATTTTCATGTTTACTATAGGTCAGAGTCTTTTACCTATAGTAGCAAACGCACAAGAATTAAATACATTAGGACTTGTGGATAGTTTTAAGATTGATAAAACAGATCTTTCTATCGGACAACGGACTAAAGTAACTATAAACTTCAGTGAAAAAGATAGTCTTAAGCTGAAGTCTGGAGACACACTAACATTAACACTGCCTCCAGAATTAAAAGGATTAAATACAGAGTTTCTATTAGATGATTATGGTACTTGTAAAGTCACTGCAGGTACTGTGGTATGTACATTTAATGATAAAGTGGGTACACATCAAAATATTAAAGGGTATTTAAACTTTTTTGTGGAAGCTGCTAATGTAGGAACGGATGAAAAGAAAGAGATTGAAACCAATTTCGGTACAAATGTAGATAAGCAATCTGTAACAATTACCGGCCCAAGCAGTGGTGGGGGTACAGATCCTGGAAAGCCACCATTTTTTTATAAAACTGGTGATATGAACTCAGGTAAGAGCGATGAAGTACGTTGGTTCTTGAATATAAACTTGGCTAAAGAAGAGTTAAGTGGTGATATTGTTGTGACTGATAATTTACAGGAAGGTCAAACACTTAATAAGGATAGTTTCTATATAATTGTAGATGATTATATAGGTCGTCGATCTTTAACGCTACAAGAGCTTGAAAAGCAAGGTTACGGAACGATTACCTTTACTGGAGACAAATCATTTAAAGTTGTGCTTAATAAGGATAAAGCGCGTCTTGCCTCCTTTTCGATTGGTTATACATCTACTATAACGGAAGCTGGGAAGAAGCAAGAGTTTTTTAAGAATGATTATACGATTGATTACCAAGTTCTAAACAAGGAACCAGTTAATGAATCGGGTACTCATCCAGTCGAAAATATGACAGCTGGCGGTGGTGCTGAAGGTAACGTGACTCCAAAAGGAACACTAAAAATTGTGAAGCATATTGAAGGGGATGAAGAAAAAGTAATCCCAAATGTTTCGTTTAAGTTGTATAAAGAGCCTGATGAACAAGTTGGAGATGTATATAAAACAGATGAAAAAGGGATAATTGAAATCCCTAATTTACAACCAGGTAAATATTATGTGAAAGAAGTTTCAGCTCCAGACTATGTTGATTTCGATCCTCAAGCAAAAGTAATTTTTGAAGTTAAATCAGATGCTGTAAATGGAGTTAAGTTGCCAATTCCGAATAAGGTGAAAACTACATCTATTGCAGGGACGAAGACGTGGAAAGGCGATAACGAGAAAGACCGTCCAAGTTCAATCAAAGTAGAGTTACTACAAAATGAGAAAGTAGTAGACACGAAAGAAGTAACAGCGGCAGATGGTTGGAAGTACAAATTTGACAACCTACCAGCATATGATGCAAATGGAGTAGCATACAAGTATGAAGTAAAAGAACAACCGATAGATGGATACACAACAGAAGTAAATGGTTATGACATTACAAATACAAAAGTGGTACAAACAACTAAGGTAGAAGGAACAAAAACATGGAAGGACGGAAATGCGCAAAGTCGTCCAACGATGATTAAAGTAGACTTACTACAAAATGGTACAGTGATTGCGACGCAAGAAGTGAGCGAAGCAACAGGATGGAAATATGAATTTAAAGATTTGGTAATAAACGATGTAGCCGGAACAGCATATAAGTATGAAGTGAAAGAACAACCGGTAGATGGATATGAATCCAAAGTAAATGGTTATGACATCACGAATACAAAAGTAGGCAAGACATCAGTTGCAGGAACGAAGACGTGGAAAGGTGGCACAGAGGAAGAGCATAAAGCCATCAAAGTAGACTTACTACAAAACGGTACAGTGATTGCGACACAAGAAGTCAGCAAAGAAACAGGTTGGAAGTATGAATTTAAAGATTTAGTAGCGTTCGATGCAAATGGAAAAGCATACAAGTATGAAGTGAAAGAACAACCGGTAGATGGATACGAATCCAAAGTCAATGGTTATGATATCACAAATACAAAAGTAGGCGAAACAAAAGTAGAAGGAACGAAAACATGGAAAGACGATAACGCGAAAGATCGTCCGGAAATGATCAAAGTAGATCTTTTACAAAACGGTAAAGTAGTAGATACAAAAGAAGTAACAGCGGCAATAAATTGGAAGTACACGTTTGAAAAACTTCAGGCATACGATGCAAACGGAGCAGCGTACAAGTATGAAGTGAAAGAACAAGCAGTACCAGGATATGAATCCAAAGTAAGTGGTACTGATATCACAAATACAAAAGTAGGCGAAACAAAAGTAGAAGGAACGAAAACATGGAAAGACGATAACGCGAAAGATCGTCCGGAAATGATCAAAGTAGATCTTTTACAAAACGGTAAAGTAGTAGATACAAAAGAAGTAACAGCGGCAACAAATTGGAAGTACACGTTTGAAAAACTTCAGGCATACGATGCAAAGGGAGCAGCGTACAAGTATGAAGTGAAAGAACAAGCAATACCAGGATATGAATCCAAAGTAAGTGGTACTGATATCACAAATACAAAAGTAGGCAAAACAAAAGTAGAAGGAACGAAGACATGGAACGACGGAAATGCAACAGACCGTCCGACAATGATCAAAGTAGACTTACTACAAAACGGGAATGTGATTCAAACACACGACGTACTAGCAGTAATGGGTTGGAAATATATATTCTCAGATCTAGAAGCATATGATGCGGAAGGAAAGGCTTACGAGTATACAGTGAAAGAACAGCCAGTACCAGGATATGAATCCAAAGTAAGTGGTACTGATATCACAAATACAAAAGTAGGTCAAACAAAAGTAGAAGGAACGAAGACATGGAACGACGATAACGCAACAGATCGTCCAGAAATGATTCAAGTAGACCTTTTACAAAATGGTACAGTGATTGCGACGCAAGAAGTAAGCAAAGTAACAGATTGGAAATATGAATTCAAAGATTTAGTAGCGTATGATGCAAATGGAGTAGCGTACAAGTATAAAGTGAAGGAACAACCGATAGCTGGATATGAATCCAAAGTAAATGGTACTGACATCACAAATACAAAAGTAGGCGAAACAAAAGTAGAAGGAACGAAAACATGGAAAGACGATAATGCGAAAGATCGTCCGGAAATGATCAAAGTAGATCTTTTACAAAACGGTAAAGTAGTAGATACAAAAGAAGTAACAGCGGCAACAGATTGGAAGTACACGTTTGAAAAACTCCAAGCATACGATGCAAACGGAGTAGCGTACAAGTATGAAGTGAAAGAACAGCCAGTAGCCGGATATGAATCCAAAGTAAATGGTACTAACATCACAAATACAAAAGTAGGCAAAACAAAAGTAGAAGGAACGAAAACATGGAAAGACGATAACGCGAAAGATCGTCCGGAAATGATTAAAGTAGACCTTCTACAAAATGGTACAGTGATTGCGACGCAAGAAGTAAGCAAAGCAATAGGCTGGAAGTACGAATTCAAAGATTTAGCAGCATATGATGCAGAAGGTAAGGCATACAAGTATGAAGTGAAAGAACAAGCAGTACCAGGATATGAATCCAAAGTAAGTGGTACTGATATCACAAATACAAAAGTAGGTCAAACAAAAGTAGAAGGAACGAAGACATGGAAAGATGATAACGCAACAGATCGTCCGGAAATGATTAAAGTAGACCTTTTACAAAATGGTACAGTGATTGCGACGCAAGAGGTAAGCAAAGCAACAGGTTGGAAATATGAATTTAAAGATTTAGCAGCATATGATGAAAATGGAGTAGCGTACAAGTATGAAGTGAAGGAACAACCGGTAGCAGGATATGAATCCAAAGTAAGTGGTACTGATATCACAAATACAAAAGTAGGCGAAACAAAAGTAGAAGGAACGAAAACATGGAAAGATGATAGCGCGAAAGATCGTCCGGAAATGATTAAAGTAGACCTTTTACAAAACGGTAAAGTAGTAGATACAAAAGAAGTAACAGCGGCAACAGAATGGAAGTACACATTTGAAAAGCTCCAAGCATACGATGCAAACGGAGTGGCATACAAGTATGAAGTGAAAGAACAGCCAGTAGCAGGATATGAATCTAAAGTAAGTGGTACTGATATCACAAATACAAAAGTAGGTCAAACAAAAGTAGAAGGAACAAAGACATGGAAAGACGATAACGCGAAAGATCGTCCGGAAATGATTAAAGTAGACCTTTTACAAAATGGTACAGTGATTGCGACGCAAGAGGTAAACAAAGCAACAGACTGGAAATACGAATTCAAAGATTTAGCAGCGTATGATGAAAATGGAGTAGCGTATAAGTATGAAGTGAAGGAACAAGCGGTGGTTGGATATGAATCCAAAGTAAATGGTACTGACATCACAAATACAAAAGTAGGCGAAACAAAAGTAGAAGGAACGAAAACATGGAAAGACGATAACGCAACAGATCGTCCAACAATGATCAAAGTAGACCTTTTACAAAATGGTAAAGTAGTAGATACAAAAGAAGTAACAGCAGAAACAAACTGGAAGTATACGTTTGAAAAGCTCCAAGCATATGATGAAAATGGAGTAGCGTACAAGTATGAAGTGAAGGAACAACCGGTAGCAGGATATGAATCCAAAGTAAGTGGTACTGATATCACGAATACAAAAGTAGCGAAATTGACAGTGGAAGGAACAAAAACGTGGAACGATAACCAAGCAACAGATCGTCCAAGCTCGATTAAAGTAGACCTTTTACAAAATGGTAAAGTAGTAGATACAAAAGAAGTAACAGCGGCAACAAACTGGAAATATGCATTCGCGGATTTAGAAGCATATGATGAAAATGGAGTAGCGTACAAGTATGAAGTGAAGGAACAGCCGGTAACGGGATACGGATCTGACGTACACGGTTATGACATCACAAATACGAAAGTAGGCGAAACAAAAGTAGAAGGAACGAAGACATGGAACGATAATAACGCAACAGATCGTCCGACAATGATCAAAGTAGACCTTTTACAAAATGGTAAAGTAGTAGATACAAAAGAAGTAACAGCAGAAACAAACTGGAAGTACACGTTTGAAAAGCTCCAAGCTTACGATGCAAAAGGTAAGGCATATAAGTATGGAGTGAAAGAACAGCCAGTAGCTGGATATGAATCCAAAGTAAAAGGTTATGACATCACGAATACAAAAGTAGGCGAAACGAAAGTAGAAGGAACAAAAACGTGGAACGATAACAATGCAACAGATCGTCCACGTTCGATTAAAGTAGACTTACTACAAAACGGTAAAGTAGTAGATACAAAAGAAGCAACGGCGGCAACAAACTGGAAGTATACGTTTGAAAAACTCCAAGCATACGATGCAAACGGAGCAGCGTACAAGTATGAAGTGAAAGAACAGGCAGTACCAGGATATGAATCCAAAGTAAATGGTACTGACATCACAAATACAAAAGTAGGCAAAACAAAAGTAGAAGGAACGAAAACATGGAAAGACGATAACGCAAAAGATCGTCCGGAAATGATTAAAGTAGATCTTTTACAAAACGGTAAAGTAGTAGACACAAAAGAAGTAACAGCGGCAACAGAATGGAAGTACACATTTGAAAAGCTCCAAGCATACGATGCAAACGGAGTGGCATACAAGTATGAAGTGAAAGAACAGCCAGTAGCAGGATATAAATCCAAAGTAAAAGGTTATGACATCACGAATACAAAAGTAGGCGAAACAAAAGTAGAAGGAATAAAGACGTGGAAAGACGGAAATGCAACAGACCGTCCGACAATGATCAAAGTAGACTTACTACAAAACGGGAACGTGATTCAAACACAAGACGTATTCGCAGTAATGGGTTGGAAATATACATTCACAGATTTAGCAGCATATGATGCGGAAGGAAAAGCTTACGAGTATACAGTAAAAGAACAAGCAGTATCAGGATATGAATCCGAAGTAAATGGTACTGACATCACAAATACAAAAGTAGGCGAAACAAAGGTAGAAGGAACAAAAACGTGGAACGATAACAATGTAACAGATCGTCCAAGTTCAATTAAAGTAGATTTACTACAAAACGGTAAAGTAGTAGACACAAAAGAAGTAACAGCAGAAACAAACTGGAAGTACACGTTTGAAAAGCTCCAAGCATATGATGCAAACGGAGTAGCGTACAAGTATGAAGTGAAGGAACAACCGGTAGACGGATACAAATCCGAAGTGAAAGGTTATGACATCACGAATATAAAAGTAGGCGAAACAAAAGTAGAAGGAACAAAAACGTGGAACGATAACAATGCAACAGATCGTCCACGTTCGATTAAAGTAGACTTACTACAAAACGGTAAAGTAGTAGACACAAAAGAAGTAACAGCAAAAACAAACTGGAAGTACACGTTTGAAAAGCTCCAAGCATACGATGAAAATGGAGTAGCGTACAAGTATGAAGTGAAGGAACAACCAGTAGCTGGGTATGAATCCAAAGTAAAAGGTTATGACATCACAAATACAAAAATCAAGGACGAGCCAAATGTAGATCCAAAAGATCCAAGTACAAATCCGAAAGATCCAAGCACAGATCCGAAAGATCCAAGCACAGATCCAAAAGATTCAAGTACAGATCCGAAAGATCCAAGTACAGATCCGAAAAATCCAAACACAAATACAGGCAACAATAGCGATTCAAAAGTTCCACCTACTACAGAAAATGATAAGCCAACATTACTTCCTAACACAGGAGGAACATCAGCAGGAATGAGTTCAATTCTTGGAGGTATGGTATTGTTCCTTTTAGGTGGAATCCTACTCGCTCGTCAGCGAATTAAATAATAAAAAAGCTTTAGATTATTGATTACACTGTAAACTGAGTAGCTGACAAATTAAAAAATTACTATTGATATTGCTCCCTTTAGGTAAGTATTCAAAAACACTTCACAATAAGGTGAAGGGAAGAATGCAGCCTGAAGGGTTTTTTTTATAGAAAAAAGGGAACAATTTCAAGGTGGACTCAATCAGTGGCTCTAAAACGATAACAAAACCGTTTTTAAGAAGCCCATTATCATTGGACCATAAGCTTAGAGCGTGGTATCTCATGTAATTTAAGGTCAATGCTATGTTTCATTAAGTTTTTGATGAATGCATAGCCATTTTTATGGCTAATTTAGAAATAGCATATTGTAAAGCTTTGTTCTTGAGTAGCTGATGCAACGTTTATTTTAGGAATGAAGGCATTAGTTCCTAAAGTTCAAGTTAACACAACTGCAAGAGCACCTTTTTATAATTGAAAAACCTTCTCATTAGATGTAATCAATAGTATTTAAATTTTTTATTCTACATAATGCTATGTGATTGATATCTTTTATTTATATATTACGATTTTAATTATACACCATAATACCATGTAATGAATATGCTTTTATGCATATTTATTTTTTCTTAATAAACAGCCACCGATTAATCGGTGGCTTGAAATAGTATTAAGCGGCTTTCTCTCCTGTTTTTACGGTGGAATGAAGGCTATTATAGATGCCTGTACCAATAACCTCTAATGCCATTTTCATACGTTCAGGTGAAATGTTCTCAAATACGTTATCTTGAGGTGTGTGATATACCTTCTCGATATGATAGATTAATGGATTCCAGCTATCGACACCCATCCAAATAAATAGAGCGGCAGGAATACCAACTTCAGCAAATGGTACGTGATCACTAGAGCCGAATTTTCCTTGCAGTACGAGGTCATTATTTAACTGTTTACCTGCTTGCAAGGCTGCGTCTGTTACAAGGTTTGGAGAACCGTTAGGCGTCATAACATATAAATTCTTTGCCTTATCGTAATTTGTTGCAACCATGTCTGCGTTAAAGACACCTAAAATTCGATCGCGTTCTTTTTGGGATAGACTATTAACGTAATAATCGGAGCCAAGTAAGCCAGTCTCTTCAGAACCAAAAGCAATAAAACGAATTTCTTTATCAGTTTCTACATTTTGAAAAGCACGAGCTAACTCTAATACTAATCCTGTACCAGAAGCATTATCGTTTGCTCCAGGTGCTCCAACTACACTATCATAGTGCGAACTTACAACGACAGCTTTTTCATTACCTGTACTGTTTTTTGGTTTCTTTTTAGCGATGACGTTTAAGGATTTTAAATTAGATTCATGTCTCGCTTTTAGGGAAAGAATTGTTGTCCCTTTTTTAGCGATTTCTTCTTTAAATGCATTTCCTTGCGCATAAGCAAGACCAAATACAGGAATAGATTGCTTTTTCGTTAGGCGGGGATTGAAGGTTTGTCCATAATTTCCGCGTCCACCAATTAAACTGTATAAAAGAACACCTTTTGCTCCTTTGCTAACAGCATTTTCAACTTGTTTATTGTAGTCTGCTACTGTTGTTCCCCTTTCAAATAGAACAATCTTTCCATTTACTTCATTTGGAATATCCTCTAATTTTGTCCCACCTTGAACAAAGATAAGAGGAGCTGTAACAGCTTCTGTAGAAATTAGTGCGTTAGGAGCAGCGCCAGCTTGCCAATTACGCTTTGTGGATAATGGGGATTCAATAAAGCCAACGTACTGATCTGGCACTTGAAATGGTTGATAGTCTACTTCATAGCCCATTGATTTAAGTTGCATACCAACGTAGCGAGAAGCCCATTCTTCTGATTTTGTCCCACCAGGGCGAGGACCAATTGTTTCGGATAAGAAACGGATGTGTTCGATGGCGCGGCTTGCATCAACTTGTTTTGTGATAGGTGAAGTCTGTGTGATTTCTGACGTGGAATCAGCTTTGGCTTGTCCAATTGGAGCCAAGCTAACAGCGAGTGATACAGCAAGCAAAGAGCTTACTATTTTTTGTTTTAAAGATTTTTTCATTTTTTCCTCTCCTATTCTTCTATTCTCTCTGACTGACAAAAGAAGACGGATAACGACTTTATTTTACCTTTACATTTTTTATTTTTCAATATTCTGACATTGAGAAATAAAAAATACTATATGCATATTTGCATATTTTTGGTGGAGATATGTATGCTATCATTTTAAATGAAGGTTCGCTTTCTGCTTGGAAAGCTCCTACATTGCATGAATCTAGTGTACCCAAACTTTAGATTATGTAGAGAAAAGAATCCACTGTAGGGTTTCTTTTCTCGTGTTTGAATCATGTGATGATAAATATGTTTCCGCATTTCATAATTATCATCAGTGATATATGTAAGGCATCCATATGAAAATAAGAGGCTGTTCAATGGTTTTCCGTACTTTTGGGCAGCCTCACCCCGTTAAAAAGGTGGTGCCTTGATGCACCACCTTTTATTTATATAAATTTTTGCATACCTAAAAGTAATAAAAAATAGCCGTTTGGTAGGTTTCTGCTACCAAACGGCTATTTTTTATATTTCTGTTAAAATAATCGGTTCGCCGCGTGTTACGACAACTGTATGTTCACATTGTGCAACAAGGCTTTTATCAGGTGTAACGAATGTCCAACCATCATCGCCGCGCTCAATAATGTGATCAGCTTTCATAGAAATGAATGGCTCTACAGCGATAACAAGACCGTCTTTTAGAAGTGCATTATCCATTGGGTCAAAGTAGCTTAAAATGTGGTTTGGTGCTTCATGTAAGCTAAGGCCAATACCGTGACCAGTTAAGTTTTGAATCACATTGTATCCATTTTTATGTGCGAAGTTTGAAACAGCACGACCAATTTGATTTTGCTTTGAACCAGCTTTAACCTTTTTCATTGCTGCCCAAAATGCATCAACAGCTGCTTGGCAAAGCTTTTCTTTTGCTTCATCTTCTCCAAGTACAAATGAAATACCTGTATCTGCATAATAGCCATCAAGTGCAGCAGATACGTCGACGTTTACTAAGTCGCCGTCTTTTAATACACGCTCTCCTGGAATACCGTGAGCAACTTCTTCGTTTACACTGATGCAAGTTACGCCAGGGAAATCATATTCTTTTTCAGGTGCAGAAATAGCACCATGCTCATCTAATACTTTTTTACCGATCAAATCTAGCTCTTTCGTTGTCATGCCTGGCTTTGCTTGTTTTTTCATTTCTTCACGTGCAAGCGCAACGATGCGGCCGATTTTTCGTAAGCCTTCTAAGTCTTGTTCATTACGAATAATCATGAAAACCACTGTCCTTCCTCGAATATATATCTTATCCGATTGTATCATGTTTATTTTCGTCCTGCTACTCGCTTGCGGTATGCGGATTGATTCCTCTCACAAAGAATACATGACAATTGTCATATCGATGTTATGACGCATCATACTGTTTCCTAACTTTTCCAACACATACAATGTAAATATAAGAAACAGCGGGGGTGGAGAGATGGAAAAGATTATTGAAGTAAATGGTGTTTCTAAAACATTTAAACATAAAAGTGCAGTAAATAATGTTTCATTTCATGTAAATAAGGGGGAAATCGTAGCACTACTTGGACCGAATGGTGCAGGGAAAACGACGACGATGTCGATGATGCTTGGATTAAAGGATCCGACGGAAGGAACTGTTTCTATATTTGGAAAGAGTCCCAAACATAGAGATGTTCGTAATAGCCTCGGTGCGATGTTACAAGAAGTAAGTGTCATTGATAGCATTACAGTGGAAGAGGCAATTGAGTTATTCCGTAGTTATTATACGAATCCGGTAGCGAAAGAAACGTTGCTACAGTTATCAAATTTAGAATCGGAGCGAAAGCAAAGGTGTGAGAAATTATCAGGTGGGCAAAAAAGAAGGTTAAACTTTGCACTCGCACTTGCGGGAAATCCAGATTTGCTATTTTTAGATGAGCCGACAGTTGGAATGGATATTACGTCTCGAAGAACGTTTTGGGAAACAATTCGAAAGTTAGCAAGTGAAGGGAAAACAATTATTTTAACGACACACTATTTAGAAGAAGCGGATGCGTTGGCGGATCGTATTTTATTGTTTGCAAACGGAAAGATTATCGCAGATGGTACACCAGATGCGATGAAGGCGACGATTTCGCGAAAAACTATTACGTTTTATTCGAAGGAAAGTATTCCTGCAAAATTACTAAAAGAATTACCAAACGTAACAGAAGTACAGTCAAACGAAGGGCACTTCATTTTAACAACTGAAGATACAGATGCAACTTTAAAAGCAATTTATCAAAAGAACTTACCTGTAACAGATGTTTCGGTCGAACGTGGAAGCCTTGATGAAGCATTTGAACAGTTTGTCGCAAATCAGAAGGGGGAAATCGCATGAGAGCGTTTTTGATGCAATGTAAGATGGAGATATTCCGTACGTTTCGCAATAAATTATTTATCTTTTTCTCATTACTAATGCCAGTTATGTTTTACTACATTTTCACAAATGTTGTTCAAGTGCCACAGAACGGGAATGAATGGAAAGCTCACTATTTAATTTCTATGACTTCATTCAGTATTATTGGAACAGCACTTTTTAGCTTTGGTGTTCGTCTTTCTGAGGAAAGACAAAAAGGGTGGGCACAACTGTTGAGAATTACACCTTTGCCAGAAGGGGCATATATTTCTGCGAAAATTGTTTCACAAACAGTAGTAAATGTGTTTTCAATTGTAGTTATTTTTATAGCAGGTATTTTAATTAATGATGTTCAGTTAACGTTTGGTCAATGGATAGGCGCTGGTTTATGGCTATTACTAGGTGTAACACCATTTTTAGCGCTTGGATCGATAGTCGGTTCTATTAAAAAGGTTGATGCAGCAGCGGGTTTAGCAAATATTTTAAATATGTGTTTAGCAATTCTTGGTGGTCTATGGATGCCGATCGAAGTATTCCCGAAAATATTAAGATCTATCGGTGAATGGACGCCAACATACCACTTCGGAAGCGGTGCGTGGGACATTGTAGCTGGAAAAACAGTTGGTTGGGAAAATATCGCGGTATTAGGAGGTTATTTCCTTATATTTGTTGTAATATCAATATATATAAGAAAAAGACAGGAAGCGGTATAAATGATAGAGAAGAAGAGGATTGAGATTTTTCCGAAACATATGGGTTTCTTCCCGTATATGTGGTTCGTTTATCTGTTGTTTCCAATTTACCATTTAGTGCAGTCGTCAGGGTGGAAGCTTGTAATTGGAAGCGGTATGTTGATAGTTTTTATCATCACATACCGTCAGCTTTATTTTGTAAAGAGGACGTTTGTTTTTTGGGCATGTGTTCAAATGGTACTCATCTTTTTATTTGCTTTATTTTACAATCCTTTCATGATATTCTTTGGCTTTTTCACGGCAAGTGCGATGGGATTTACGCCAAATAAGAAAGTGTTTCGAGTGCTATTATGTTTGTTGGTTATTATGCTTGGGGCATTTTTATTTATAAATATGAATCAACTAACGACTACAAGTTTAGTAAATATCGTTCCGATGTTTATTTTAATGCTCCTTACGCCATTTGGAATGCGTAATTTTAATCAGAAAAAGATGTTAAGAAATCAATTAAACGAAGCGAATGAGCAAATTAAAGACTTAGTAAAACGTGAAGAACGTCAGCGGATTGCAAGGGATCTTCATGATACGTTAGGGCACACGTTATCACTCATTACTTTAAAAAGTCAGCTTGTGGAGAAGTTAATTGTAAAAAATCCGGAGCGTGCAAGTGTGGAAGCGAAGGAAATTACACAAACATCTCGTACCGCTTTAAAGCAGTTAAGGGAATTAATTTCTGATATGCGCATGATTACAGTAGAAGAAGAGCTTGAGCAAATAAAAGCAATCTTACAAGCTGCTACTATTGAATTAGAAATAAAACAAGAAACCAGTGCAAGTTCGTTATCACCGATTGAACAAAATATTTTAGGAATGTGTTTACGTGAGGCTGTGACGAATGTTGTAAAGCATAGTAAGGCGACGCATTGTACAGTTTCTGTACTAGAATCACAAGGTGAATTAATTTTGACAGTAGAAGATAATGGAGTTGGCTTAACGGATCAAAACCATGATGGAAATGGCATTCGTGGTATGAAAGAGCGTATCGCTCTTATTGATGGATTTGTTGAACTGGGTACGATTAATCCAGGGACACTATTAACAGTAAAAGTTCCAGTTGTTATTCGAACAGGAAAAGATGAGGTGAGGGCATGATTCGAATTATTATTGCAGAAGATCAGCGGATGCTTCGTGGTGCATTAGGGGCCCTGCTTGATCTAGAAGATGATATTGAAGTAATTGGGCAAGCTGCGAACGGGGAAGAGGCGCTAAAACTAATTGAATCGTTAAAACCGGATGTAAGCATTATGGATATCGAAATGCCGATTCAAAGCGGATTAGATGTTGCGGAAACGTTAAAGAAAGAACAATCAGCATGTAAAGTAATGATTTTAACAACATTTGCACGCCCTGGATATTTTGAACGAGCAATGAAAGCTGGCGTGCACGGATATTTATTAAAAGATAGCCCAAGTGAAGATTTAGCTGCAGCGATTCGTAATGTGATGAAAGGAAAACGAGAGATCTCTCAAGATTTAATGTTCGGCTTATGGCAGGAGCAAAATCCATTATCGGATCGCGAAAAAGAAGTATTGTTACTTGCGAAAGAAGGAAAGACGGCAAATGAAATTGCGAAGGCACTTTATCTTTCACCTGGTACAGTACGTAATTATATTTCCGAAGTATTAACGAAGCTTGATGCGAAAAATAGAATTGAGGCAATTACAATTGCGGAAGAAAAGGGATGGATATGAAAAGAAGTTTACCTACGAGTGGTAAACTTCTTTTTTTTATAAATAAGTATTTCAATAGAGAGTTTTGTCGCAGTCGCATCGCTCAGAATTTGAAGTATATCGCGTAATTTAGATTTTACTTCATTTTTCGACAAAAAATTTGTTATAGTAAGATTAGGTTGTTGGTCTAAATTTTGGACAACTTTACCACTAACAGTTGTAATTACTCCATTTTTATCTACTTTTACAATAAGATCTTGGCCATATACTTTATAATTTTTGTAAGTTTGTGCAAGGCGGACTTCGGTTTGATTTTCTTTTGTTTCTTTATTTGTAGGTTGGGAATCTACATTCATTTCAGTTGTCACTCACTCTTGTTGAGCTTTAGCCTCATTTATCTCACCCTTTAAATACTTTTTCGCCATATATTTTTGTATCATTTTGAGGTTGTGTTAATTTTTAAATCGTTAAACTAGGCTGAGCAATTTCAACTTTTACTTCATTTCTATTTAGTTCTTGGGTGTGAATAGCTTCTGCTGATAAAGGATAAAGAAGACCGAATGTAACGAAAGCACGGGCAAATTTTCTATAATTTATCTATAAAACGTCTAATCTATTATTGTATGTGAGATGAATTTTATGAAAAATTTGCCGAATTTTATATATATTATGCATTATTTCATATCAAAAATTGTCGAATTCACATTATTGTAGTGGTATGACAACTCAAAAAATTAGATTGTTATAATGGGATGGTGAGTAAGTATGCACGCAGAAAAACTAGGAAGTGAAATTAAAAAAATTAGGGTAATGAGGGGATTAACACAAAAACAGTTATCCGAGAACATATGTCATCAATCGGAAGTGAGCCGAATTGAATCGGGCGCGGTATACCCAAGTATGGATATATTGCAAGGTATTGCAGCGAAGTTACAAGTTCCCATTATTCATTTTTATGAGGTACTCATTTATTCTGATATTGAGAGGAATAAGCAATTAAAAGATCGAATTATTATGCTTTGTAAGCAAAAGAAATATAAAGAAATTTATAGTAAAGTATGGGATGAGCTGAAAAAGGAAGAATATCATCCCGAGCTGCAGCAATTTCTTCAATGGCAATATTATGTATCTGCTTACATATTGAAAAAAATCGATTATGAATATTGTATTTTAGAATTAAAGAAATTGCTCAATCAACAATTGGCAGGAATAGATGTATATCAGAACCTTTATATTGAAAACGCAATTGCAAACATTTACGCTGAAAATGGCTATTTTAAGAAGAGTATTGAGTTATTTGAAAATATATTAAAACAATTAGAGGCATTACATGATAATAAAGAGTTTGATGTGAAGGTGAGACATAACCATGCAAAAGCATTATACTTAGACAATCAATACGAAGAAGCGCTTTGTCACGCAAATAAAGCCATTGAACTATCGTGTCGAATTAATAGTATGACATTGATTGGACAGTTATATTATCGAAAAGGTGAATGCCTAGAAAAGCTCGAGTGTGATAGAGCAGAAATTGAAGATGCTTACGAAAAAGCGTGCTTCTTTTTCGATATATTAGGAAACCATACGTTAAAGGAATCAATTATAAAAAAAATGAATAAATAAAAAAACAAATATGCATAATTGCATAAGATGTGGATAAATTTTCATGATATATTTAAAGAAAAAATGCGGGTGATGGAATATGAAGAAACTACTTATTGGTAGTCTATTAACGTTAGCGATGGCATGGGGTATTTCATTAGGAGATACAGTTTTAGAGAAAAACCAAGTAATTTCTTATAATGATCAAGAGATACAAGTAGCTTCAGATGTACCTTTTGAGTATTAAAAAACAACCGTCTTACTTAGACGGTTGTTTTTTTGTGGAGTAACATCCAAACGTCTTTACTAGAAACAGGTTTGCTAATAAAGAATCCTTGAATGTGGTCACAGTTTTGTTCATATAAAAACTTCCATTGTTCTTCCGTCTCTACACCTTCTGCAATAACTTCTAAATTTAGTTCTTTTGATAGTGTAATGATGGAAGAGATAATCGCTTCCTCTAAAGGGCTAGTTGTAATGCCGCAAATAAACTCTCGAGCAATTTTTAATGTGTTGATTGGATATTTTGTTAAATAAGCTAAAGAACTATAACCAGTTCCAAAGTCATCGATTGAAATTTGAATACCGAGATTTTGAAGCTGTTCTAACTTTGCAACTACAGATTGATTTTGATTAATTGCGATACTTTCTGTAATTTCAATATCTAATGCTTCTGGTTTTAGCTCTGTTTCTTTTAATACTTTTGAAATGGTTGAGATTAAATCTGCATGGTTAAATTGAACAACAGATAAATTCACACCAACTTTCAAGTGAGAAAAACCTTGATTATGCCATCTTTTTGCCTCTAAGCAAGCGGTACGTAAAATCCAATTTCCAAGTTCAATAATAAATCCTGTTTCCTCAGCTAGCGGAATGAACTGGGCAGGAGATACGATTCCGAGTTTTGGATGCTTCCAACGAATTAATGCTTCAAAACCGATAATTTGTTTTGTTTTTGTGCTTACTTGTGGTTGGTATTCAAGGAAAAATTCATTTTGTTGTAGTGCTTTTGAAAGTTCTCCTTCTAAGAAGTTACTCTCATTTTGAGCAATACTCATTTCTTTTGAGAAGAAAACAAATCTGTTTTTTCCATTTGCTTTTGCGCGATACATAGCCATATCAGCATTTTTCATTAATTCTGTTACATCTGTTCCATAATCAGGGTACATTGCAATTCCGATACTCGGTGTAATAGACAGTTCTTCATCTTTAATGAAGAACGGTTTGTTTAAAATGGTTAAAATCTGTTCAGCTATAAATATTGCACTCTTTTCTGAGTACATATCTGGTAATAGAATTGTAAACTCATCTCCGCCTTGGCGAGCAACGACATCCTTTGAACGCAAGCAACTGCGTAATCTTTTTGCTACTTCAATTAATAATAAATCTCCGACGTCGTGACCAAGTCTATCGTTAATTTTTTTGAATCGATCTAAATCAAGGAACATGACGGCAACATCATTTGCGCTAGTTTGAGTTGTATTTAAAATATTTTTTAAGTCCTTTTCAAACTTTCGGCGATTTGGTAATCCAGTAAGTGAATCATGAAAGGCTAAATGTTCTACTTGTTTTTGTTTTTCATATAAAGTTGTAATATCACGTGCTATGCCGAACATCCCAACAACTTCTTTGTTTATGAAAGTAGGGATGAGTGTAATGTGAAGGTAATAGTAATAGCCTTCTTTTTCTTTTGTGCGAACTTCTAAAGTTTGTGGTCTACCTTCTGTTGTCATTTGTAAAGCTTTCTTTAGTAGATCATGGTCTTTTGAGTCAATAAAGTGTAGAAGAGAATAGCTTTCTACTTCACAATAGTAGGCAGTAAATAAGCTTTCACATGCTGTATTGGATTGTTGGAAAATACCATTCATATTTAAAGAAAAAACGGCATCAGGATGATCTTCGAATAAAGATTTATAGCGTTGTTCACTCTTTGATAACGCAGATGCACCTTCTTCTACTTTACCTTCTAGTTGTGTAGTCAACTGTTCGTATGTATCGATTAGTGCTTGATTATCTTTCCACATGTAAAGTTGTCGTAGGAATAATAAGATGAGTGATAATACGAGACCGATTAACATGAACTTATCATCCCAAGGTTGAAAGACAATAAAAGAAAAAGTAATGATTATACTAAAGTAAGGTAATATAAAGCGCACATAGTCAAATCGATAATACTTCGTTTTCGTTTCATGCTGCATTGGTTTATCCACAATGTATAGTATGGACGACAAACCAATTAATAAAATTGAAGCGGTATGTATTAAGTAAGAGACTTCAGAAGAAGTTTCTATCCCTGCGTTTAATTGGAACAGATGTATATATCCGTACACAAGTATGATAGTAAAGCCGATAATTAATGAGATTCTACTAGAAGAATATTGTTCTCGTCTATATAGGCTAATAACGGCGTAAATTACTAATGCTTGTGCAATAAAGTATCCAATTAAAACCCAGTGATCGGTTGTTAACATACGAAAGCTTGAAAGGTCCAAAATAAAAGTTAGGGTAAAATAAATATTCATGATAACAATAAAGATGCTATCGAATGAAAATTGAGCAAGACCTCTAATAGAGTAATGTTTTATGAATTTGATAGCAAACCCAGAAAAGAGCAAAATATATTGTATGATGAAAAAAGGTAGTGCCTTATATGAGAATATGACTTGATCATATATAGAAAGTGAATGAAGAAATAAAGTTATCTCCATAGTTAGTCCGCATATGCAAGTGCATAGTAATAAAACCCAAAATAATTTATCAGTATGCTTCATTTTCTTAATAGCTTTATATAAGCAATAGCAAGAAAAGAGCGCGGCAAAACAAAATAAGAAGAGAATTCCAATTTCTTTTATATTCAAGTCCTTAGGGATCAGAAATATCCAAAGAGAAAATATAACTATATACATTATGACAAATTGTACATATTTTTTTTGATTAATCATATTATGACTCCGTTTCAATAAATTTGAATCGCAGGTGGAAAATGCTAACTCCAATCATAGCATATAAAATAGGGTGTTTTTTACTATAAAAATTACTTTTTTTGAGAAAAATAGCGCAAGATTACAATTTACCATTGTAATGTTGCGCCATGTATTCTTTTTATCCCTCTTATAGAGGATAGTTCACGTATTAATTGCAGCATTGCTAAATCTTTCTGTTTACTTTCAATCATAATATCGAAATTGTGATTGTTTTTTTTTGCAATGTGTAAGAAAGGTTTAATAAAATCTAAATCAATATATTCAGCATGAGCCCTAAATTCTTTTTCTGATTTAGGGGAGGAAATGTGAACTTTAGGAGGGATATTTGTATGTGACCAAGTTTCAAAAATTGCAGGAAGTAACTCTTCTAGCGGTTCCTCGCAAGGGTTTGCCATGTGATGGTGATAATCAAATACGAATGGGACCTTTTCTTTTTGACAAATAGATAGAGTTTCAGCAGTTGTATATGTTTTATCATCATTTTCAAGTGTCATTTGTTTTTTTATATGTGCAGGAAGTTTTTTTATGTTTTCATGGAAACGTCCAACGGCTTTTTCTTTATTTCCATAGGCACCACCTACATGGATGTTAATATAAGAAGTATCTGCAACTCCTATTGCATCTAATACTTTATAATGATAGGTCATATCTATAATAGCGTTAGTTGTAATATGTGGTTTATCACTTGTAAATAGCGTAAATTGATTTGGATGAAAACTTACTCGTAAATTGTGTTCTTTAATTAATGACCCAATTTTACGCCAAAGCGGTATAAATGCCCCGATATAATCAAATTCAACTTCGGGATGTGTTGCAAGTGGAACAATGGAAGATGACAAGCGATATAACGGAATTTCATGCGCTATATTGTAATGAAGAATACGTATTGTATGCTCAAGATTTTGCTTTGTAACATCGTATAGTTTATCTTCTCGCTCTTGTTTACTGAGCTTTTGAAAGCTTGTAAATGTCATCGTTTTAGCCGGAGAGCAATCCCAGAGTGCCATTGCATGTGAGACATATCCGAACCGCATAATCATAATGAACGCATCTCCTTTATTCATTATCTTTCCTATAGGAAGAAAGCAAGTATCGTTCCTACCCATTCTTTTCCTCTATCAATAAGAGAATGCGGGCTAACATCTTTAAAGGAAAGTAATGACGCGTTTTCTAGATCTTCATGGAATTTGTTTTTTACTGTTTGTATAAAAGGTTTATCATATAAAAGACAGTTGATTTCATGGTTAATATATAAACTTCTCATATCAAAGTTTGCAGTTCCGATATCACAAATATAATCGTCCGCTATAATAACTTTAGCGTGAAAAAAACCTTGTTGAAATGCGTAAATATTACACCCGGCTTGTATTAACTTTCGGCAATACGGGAATTTCGCTTCTCGAACAAGGGCGTGATCAGCTTTTTCTGGAACGAGAATCGTTATTTGAACCCCACGTTTTCGTGCTTGTAATAATGCGTTCATAATTTTTTTTCCAGGAATGAAATATGGTGTACCGATAAAGAGTTCTTCTTTCGTATTTTCAATTAAGTGTAAAAAAGTATGTTGTAAATATGCCCCATCGGTCGGAATAAATTGATGTAGAATGATTCCTGGTTGTTGCTTAGGAAAATAAATAGGTGAATCTAATAAATTTTGACCCGTATCGTCGAGCCAATCATGTGAAAATTGCTTTTGTAAATCTTGTACTCCTTCGCCTGTAAGACGTAAATGATAATCGCGCCATAATCCTAATTTTTGATTATGCCCTAAATATTCTTCTCCAATATTAAATCCGCCAATATAACCAATTTTCCCGTCAATAACTGTAATTTTTCTATGGTTTCTTTGATTTGCAGAAAAGAAAGGAAAAGGAAATTTCACTTTGTGACAAAATGAAAAAGAGACACCATGTTTTTGTAGGGAGCGAATGTCCTCGTTTGATAAATGATGGCTCCCAAATCGATCGAGTAAAAGTCTTACTTCAATTCCTTCCTGTGCCTTAACGATAAGTAGCTTTAAAAATTCCCGACTAATCTTATCGTTTTTTACAATGAAGAACAAAACGTGCACATGGTGTTTCGCTTGTTTTATATCAGTAAATAGGGCGTCATACAAATCTTTTCCGTATGTATAAAGGTGAAAATCACTTTGGCGTAAAGGGAAAGTACGAGAGCGCACACGTTTTAAATGAAGAAGCCTCCCATATAAAAGGTCAATTGTGATCCAAAGAGTAACGCATATTAACAAGAGAGATACGAAGAACATGAGTGAATTCCCTCCTTTGCATTCTTTTCACCTTCACTTTTCCGGCTAATTAAAGTTTCACTTTATAGTTTCACCGAAATAAACAGCTTTATGAAAAAATATGTTGTTGTATAACAAAAAACTGTTGACTGAATGCTCACTCATTATATAATGAAGGTAGGGGATAAAATTCAGAAAATTATATGTTTTTGAAGATTCTAAAAAAGAAAGAGGGCTTACAAAGAGAGGGGTAGCATAAAAATGAATAGCTTACTGATCATGAATTGGCTGGCTGCCATTGCTGTTATTGCTTATGCGGGATATTTGTTTGTATATCTTATACGAACGAGAATGGCCTACATACAGTTAGGAAAAAAGATTGAATTTGACCGTCGTTTTAAAGAGCGTTGGGATCTTCTTAAGGTAAATGTTTTCGGTCAGAAAAAGCTGCT
Source organism: Bacillus sp. WC2507 (assembly GCF_052656125.1). Lineage (NCBI taxonomy): Bacteria > Bacillati > Bacillota > Bacilli > Caryophanales > Bacillaceae > Bacillus > Bacillus sp. WC2507. Next base: position 438,304 of record NZ_JBQXPN010000001.1, read on the forward strand.
GAAAGATAAGAAAAGCGGCATTATTCACGTTATGTTCTTTTACGGATTTATTCTTGTCCAATTTGGAGCAATTGACTTCGTTTGGAAAGGACTCGCACCAGGATCACATCTTCCACTTGGACCACTATACCCTGCATTTACATTCTTCCAGGAAATTGTCACACTTGTTATTTTAATTGCAGTCTTTTGGGCTTTTCATAGACGTTATGTCGAGAAGCTAGTTCGTTTAAAACGTAATTTCAAATCAGGCCTTGTCCTTATCTTTATTGGTGGCTTAATGATTTCTGTGCTACTCGGTAATGGAATGGGGATTATATGGCACGGCGAGGAGCTTTCATGGAGTGAACCAATCGCTTCTGCAATCGCTTACGTTTTCTCGGGTATAAATGAAACCGTAGCCATTTCTGTGTTCTATTTCTCTTGGTGGGTGCATCTACTAATTTTGTTAACGTTTTTAGTGTATGTACCACAATCAAAACACGCGCATTTAATTGCAGGACCAGCTAATGTATTCTTCGGTCGTCTTTCAAACCCAGGGAAACTTGAAAAGATCGATTTTGAAGATGAAACACAAGAAACATTTGGTGTTGGTAAAATTGAAGACTTTAGACAAAATCAGCTTATCGATTTATACGCTTGCGTAGAGTGTGGTCGCTGTACAAATATGTGCCCGGCAACCGGAACAGGGAAAATGTTATCGCCGATGGATTTAATTTTAAAACTTCGCGATCATTTAACTGATAAAGGAGCGGCTGTAACATCAAAAGCACCGTGGGTTCCAGTAGTTGCTTTTAATAATACACAAGGAAATCAGTTAGCGATGATGGCAGCTGGGAAAGGGCAACAAGAATCAGCAGCTACAACACTCGCTTACGATCCGAGTTTAATCGGAGACGTTATTACAGAAGAAGAGATTTGGGCTTGTACAACGTGCCGTAACTGTGAAGACCAGTGTCCAGTTATGAATGAGCATGTAGACAAAATTATTGATTTACGCCGCTATCTTGTTTTAACAGAAGGAAAGATGGACGCGGAAGCGCAGCGTGCGATGACGAACATCGAGCGTCAAGGGAATCCGTGGGGTCTAAACCGTAAAGAGCGTGAAACATGGCGCCAAGGTGATGATGAAGTAACAGTTCCAACTGTAAAAGAAAAATCGAAAGCTGGCGAGGAGTTTGAATATTTATTCTGGGTTGGTTCGATGGGATCATACGACAATCGTAGTCAGAAGATTGCGATATCGTTTGCGAAGTTAATGAACGAGGCAGGCATTTCATTCGCGATTCTCGGTAATAAAGAAAAGAACTCTGGAGATACACCGCGCCGCCTTGGAAATGAATTCGTCTTCCAAGAAATGGCGACAAAGAATATCGAAGAATTTGAAAAAGCAGGAGTGAAGAAAATCGTTACGATTGATCCTCATGCATATAACACATTTAAAAATGAGTATCCAGACTTTGGCTTGCAAGCAGAAGTCTATCATCATACAGAATTGTTAGCTCAGTGGGTGAAAGAAGGACGCTTAAAACCTGTTCACGCAATTGAGGAAACAGTTACGTACCATGATTCCTGTTACTTAGGAAGATACAACGAAGTATACGAAGCACCACGCGATATTTTGAAAGCAATTCCTGGTGTGAATCTTGTAGAAATGGCACGTAACCGTGAAACCGGAATGTGCTGTGGCGCAGGTGGTGGCTTAATGTGGATGGAGGAAACAGCAGGTTCTCGTATTAACGTTGCTCGTACAGAACAAGCACTAGTTGTGCAGCCATCCATTATCGGTACAGGTTGTCCATATTGCTTAACGATGATTAGTGATGGGACGAAAGCGAAAGAAGTAGAAGAGAAGGTTCAAACTCTTGATGTAACAGAGATTTTAGAACGCTCTGTTATCGGACAGAAGAAAGAAGCGATGTAATCTGCAAGCATGTATACAACTTTAGAGAGAGGTGCAATGATTGCACCTCTTCTCAACGTAAGAATACCGAGCGAGCGCTCAGTGCTAAAAAATGAAATGGGGGAAAGAAACATGAGTAAAACAGTTATTTTAAGTGCTGCAAGAACACCGGTTGGGAAATTTGGAGGATCTTTAAAAGACGTAAAAGCAACAGAACTTGGAGGAATTGCAATTAAAGCTGCGCTTGAAAGAGCAAATGTTTCTGCTAATGATGTTGAGGAAGTTATATTTGGAACGGTTATTCAAGGTGGACAGGGACAAATTCCATCGCGCCAAGCTGCGAGGGCTGCTGGAATCCCTTGGGAAGTCCAGACGGAAACAGTGAATAAAGTTTGTGCATCAGGGCTTCGTGCGGTTACGTTAGCGGATCAAATTATTCGTACTGGTGATCAATCACTGATTGTAGCTGGCGGTATGGAGTCGATGAGTAACAGTCCTTACATTTTACGCGGAGCAAGATGGGGATACAGAATGGGCAACAACGAAGTTATTGATTTAAACGTAGCTGACGGTTTAACATGCGCATTTTCAGGTATACACATGGGTGTTTATGGCGGAGAAGTTGCGAAGGAAGATGGAATCTCTCGCGAAGCGCAAGATGAATGGGCATATCGTAGCCATCAGCGTGCGGTTTCAGCGCATAAAGAAGGACGTTTTGAAGAGGAAATTGTGCCAGTAACGATTCCGCAAAGAAAAGGCGATCCTATTGTCGTTGCAAAGGATGAGGCACCACGCGAGGATACAACAATTGAAAAATTAGCGAAATTAAAACCTGTATTTGATAAGACAGCGGCGGTGACAGCTGGTAATGCGCCAGGACTAAACGATGGTGGTGCTGCACTTGTACTAATGAGCGAAGACAGAGCGAAGCAAGAAGGAAGAAAGCCATTAGCAACGATTTTGGCGCACGCGGCAATCGCGGTAGAATCAAAAGATTTCCCAAGAACGCCAGGTTATGCAATTAACGAATTGTTGAAAAAAACAGGCAAGACAATTGAAGATATCGATTTATTCGAGATTAATGAAGCCTTTGCGGCGGTAGCAATTGCAAGTACAGAGATTGCAGGAATTGACCCAGAAAAATTGAATGTAAATGGCGGCGCAGTGGCGATGGGACATCCGATTGGAGCAAGCGGAGCGCGCATTATTGTTACACTTATCCACGCCCTGAAGCAGCGCGGAGGCGGAATTGGAATTGCTTCGATTTGTAGCGGTGGCGGTCAAGGTGATGCAGTGATGATTGAGGTTCATTAATTTACGGCGAGAAAACGATTCATTTATTACAGACTTATATTAAGGGGGAAGAAAGAATGGGTGTACAAAAAATAGTTGTAATTGGTGCGGGACAAATGGGATCGGGAATTGCGCAAGTATGTGCAATGGCAGGATATGATGTGAAGGTACAAGATTTAAAACAAGAGCAATTAGACAGAGGATTGGCTATTATTACGAAAAACTTAGCGCGCCAAGTAGAAAAAGGACGCATGAAGGAAGAAGAGAAGGAAGCAACGTTAAATCGCCTTACAGTAACGCTTGATTTAGATTGTGTGAAGGAAGCGGACCTTATTATTGAAGCGGCTGTTGAGAAAATGGATATTAAAAAGAAAATCTTTGCGAATCTAGATGAAATTGCTCCAGAACACGCAATCTTAGCGACGAATACGTCATCTCTGCCAATTACAGAAATTGCAGCGGTAACGAAACGTCCAGAAAAAGTAATCGGTATGCACTTTATGAATCCCGTTCCAGTTATGAAACTTGTTGAAATCATTCGTGGTTTGGCTACAGATGATGCAGTATATGAAACGATTGAAGACATCACGAAAAAAATCGGGAAAGTCCCAGTTGAAGTAAATGATTTCCCTGGATTTGTATCGAACCGTATTTTATTACCGATGATTAACGAAGCAATTTATACGTTATATGAAGGTGTAGCGACGAAAGAAGCGATTGATGAAGTAATGAAACTTGGTATGAATCATCCGATGGGGCCGCTTACGCTAGCTGATTTTATCGGTTTAGATACATGTTTATACATTATGGAAGTGTTACATGAAGGCTTAGGTGATAGTAAATATCGCCCATGTCCATTACTACGTAAGTACGTAAATGCAGGATGGTTAGGACGTAAAACAGGTCGTGGTTTCTACGTTTACGAATAAATTCCCCTTTGTTACAAAACAGTGGTCTTACCAAATTATTAAAAGGATATATAGCAAATGGAGGCGGAGTATATGAACTTTCGTTTTAATGAAGAGCAGCAAATGATGAGGAAAATGGTTCGAGATTTTGCGCAGAAGGAAATAGCTCCCTTTGTTCCTAGTATGGAACAAGGGGTGTTCCCGAAAGAGATTTTGCAGAAGATGGGTGAGCTTGGACTAATGGGTATTCCAGCGCCTGCAAAATACGGCGGCGCAGAAATGGATTTTATTTCTTACATTTTAGCAATTGAAGAAATTTCAAAGGTAAGCGCAACAGTTGGTGTAATTTTAGCTGTACATACGTCAGTTGGAATGAACCCAATTTTATATTTCGGAACAGAAGAACAGAAAGAGAAATATGTTTCTAAACTTGCGACTGGTGAATATTTAGGCGCATTTGCATTAACAGAACCCAATGCAGGATCAGATGCAGGGAGTTTGAAATCAAGAGCTGTGAAGAAGGGTGATCATTACATTATTAATGGATCGAAAGTGTTCATTACAAATGGGGGTGAAGCAAGTACATACATTGTATTCGCTTCTACAAACCCAGAGGCAGGAAAAAGTGGGATTTCTGCATTTATAGTAGAAAAAGATACACCGGGCTTAATTATCGGCAAAGATGAGCATAAAATGGGCCTTCTCGGTTCTCGTACAGTACAACTTACGTTCGAAGATATGAAAGTGCCAGCTGAGAATTTACTTGGTGAAGAAGGACAAGGATTTAAGGTAGCGATGGCGAATTTAGATGTTGGACGAATTGGAATCGGTGCACAGGCGTTAGGGATCGCTGAAGCGGCGCTTGCATGTGCAATTGATTATGCGAAAGAACGTGAGCAATTCGGAAAGCCAATTGCGGCGCAGCAAGGGATCGGATTCAAACTTGCAGATATGGCAACTAGTGTAGAAGCAGCGCGATTACTCGTATATAGAGCGGCATCGCTAAGAGCACAAGGATTACCATGCGGTAAAGAAGCTTCTATTGCGAAATTATTCGCTTCTAAGACGGCTGTTGAAGTTGCGATTGAAGCGGTGCAAGTATTTGGTGGTTACGGTTATACGAAAGACTATCCAGTAGAACGATTTTTCCGTGATGCAAAGATCACGCAAATATATGAAGGAACGAGTGAGATACAGAAACTTGTTATTAGTCGATCTTTATAAAAGGACAAGGGGGAGACGGGAATGCATTTTAAACTATCAGAAGAACATGAAATGATAAGAAAGATGGTTCGAGATTTTGCTAAGAACGAAGTAGCACCGACGGCAGCTGAGCGTGATGAAGAAGAGAGATTTGATCGTGCACTATTTGATCAAATGGCAGAGCTTGGTTTAACCGGTATTCCGTGGCCTGAAGAATACGGCGGAATTGGAAGCGATTACTTGGCGTATGTAATTGCTGTCGAAGAATTATCTCGCGTTTGTGCTTCAACAGGTGTAACACTGTCTGCACATACTTCGCTTGCTGGTTGGCCGATTTTTAAATTCGGGACGGAAGAACAAAAGCAAAAATTTTTACGACCGATGGCTGAAGGGAAGAAAATTGGTGCATACGGCTTAACGGAGCCAGGATCTGGATCGGATGCTGGTGGAATGAAGACAATCGCAAAGAGAGATGGCGACCATTATATTTTAAATGGATCAAAAATTTTCATTACAAATGGCGGCATTGCTGATATTTATGTTGTTTTTGCATTAACTGATCCTGAATCAAAGCAACGTGGAACGAGCGCATTTATTGTGGAGAGTGATACACCAGGATTTTCAGTTGGGAAGAAGGAGAGTAAGTTAGGGATTCGCTCTTCACCAACAACTGAAATTATGTTCGAAGATTGCCGTATTCCTGTAGAGAATTTACTTGGTGAAGAAGGACAAGGGTTTAAGGTAGCGATGCAAACATTAGATGGTGGTCGTAATGGTATTGCGGCGCAAGCGGTTGGTATTGCACAAGGGGCTTTAGATGCTTCTGTAGAATATGCAAGAGAGCGTCATCAGTTTGGGAAACCAATCGCAGCGCAGCAAGGAATTGGCTTTAAACTTGCAGATATGGCAACGGATGTGGAGGCGGCGCGTCTTCTAACATACCAAGCTGCTTGGCTTGAATCGGAAGGGCTTCCGTACGGGAAAGAGTCAGCGATGTCAAAAGTATTTGCTGGCGATACAGCGATGAAGGTGACGACTGAAGCGGTACAAGTATTTGGTGGTTACGGTTATACGAAAGATTATCCAGTAGAGCGTTATATGCGAGATGCAAAGATTACACAGATCTATGAAGGAACACAAGAGATTCAAAGGCTCGTAATTTCTCGTATGTTAACGAAGTAGGAGCAAAAGCGTAGGTATTTTCCTACGCTTTTTCCTTCCAAAAAATAATAGAGAGAGGTGAAGGGGATGGTTAAACATAATGTACATGCGTCCGTGAAAGATGAAAAATTAGTTGCGTTAAGGCGTGAACAAATGATTAAAGGTGCGGTGCAATTGTTTAAGCAAAAAGGATTTCCACGTACAACAACGAGAGAGATTGCAAAGGCAGCTGGATTTAGTATAGGGACGCTTTATGAGTACATTCGTACGAAAGATGATGTTTTGTATTTAGTTTGTGATAGTATTTATGAACATGTAAAAGAAAGATTAGAGGAAGTAGTGTGTACAGAGAAGGGAAGTATAGAAAGCTTAAAGATAGCGATAACGAATTACTTTAAAGTGATGGATGAATTGCAAGAAGAAGTATTAATTATGTATCAAGAGGTACGTTTTTTACCGAAAGAATCACTCCCGTATGTATTAGAAAAGGAGTTTCAAATGGTAGGAATGTTTGAGAATATTTTAGAACAGTGTACGGAAAATGGGACATTTACATTAAATAAAAAGGAAATACAGCTTCTTGCACATAACATTTTCATACAAGGACAAATGTGGGGATTTAGACGTTGGGCCCTGCAAAAACTGTATACGCTTGAAGAATATACAGAAATGCAAATTAGGTATGTACTGCAAGGAGCGCATATGTTTCCGAAATAAGGAATAGACAAATTATAATTTTATTACCATATTAAAGTTTCCCGTTTTTTTTGTAGCATATTTGTGCGACTTTTGTTTATAATGAATAGTATGGATTTTTTTAAGCAGACCGTTATATATAAGGTTATATTTGAAGAAAGGAAGTGCCGCATAAGTGAATTTTAAGCAATATTCACCAGAAGAGCTAAAAGAATGTTCAATGATTGAAGTTGTACATAGCGTTTTAGGGGATAAAAGACAAGCAACGACATTCAACGAGTTGGTTCGAGAAATCGCTCAAGTGCTGGGACTATCTCAAGAGCAAGTTAATGCGAAACTCGCACAATTTTATACAGATTTAAACATCGATGGACGTTTCATTAATTTAGGAGAAAATCGTTGGGGGCTACGCAGCTGGTACCCATATGAGCAAATTGATGAAGAAATCTTACCTCAGCCAAAACCGAAGAAGAAACGTAAAGTTGAAGAGGACGGTTTTGACGACTACATCGAAGAAGATGAAGACTTCGACGATGCAGACGGAAATGAAGAAGAGGTAGAAGATTTGGACAAGGTTCTTGAAGAAGAAGACGGAGATGACGATGATCTTGATGATTTAGATGAAGATGATGAAGATGACTTCGCCGAAGAAGAACTTGAGTACGATGAAACTGAAGAAGAAGAAGAGGAAGAACTGTAGTTCTTGACTTTTCATTATCGTCCATGTAGAATCATTTTTGGGCTCTTTAAAAAAGGACGATAATACTTTTAAAGTGTAAATATAAAAGAAAATTGCTCCCTACTTATTACTTTATGTGATGAGGGGAGCAATTTTCTTTTTTGTTTTTTGTTTAGAAAATAAAAAGAGTCTAACAATAAGATGGATACAGTGTTATCTACATACGTTGCGCTTTGCAACGGTGATTATATAACAGCAAAATAGGAGGGAGCTTTTTCATGACTAAGTATATTTTTGTAACAGGCGGTGTAGTATCGTCTTTAGGAAAAGGTATTACAGCAGCATCTCTTGGAAGACTTTTAAAAAATCGTGGTTTAAACGTAACGATTCAAAAGTTTGATCCATACATTAACGTAGACCCAGGGACTATGAGCCCATACCAACACGGTGAGGTATTCGTAACAGACGATGGTGCAGAAACTGACTTAGACCTTGGTCACTATGAGCGTTTCATCGACATCAACTTAAACAAATATAGCAACGTAACAACAGGTAAAATTTACTCTTCAGTTCTTCAAAAAGAGCGTCGTGGTGAATACCTAGGAGGAACAGTTCAAGTTATTCCTCACATTACTAACGAAATTAAAGAGCGCGTATACCGTTCTGGTCGCGAAACAAACGCGGACGTTGTTATTACAGAAATCGGTGGAACTGTTGGTGACATCGAGTCTCTACCATTCTTAGAAGCAATCCGTCAAATTAAGAGCGACATCGGTCGTGACAATGTAATGTACATTCACTGTACGTTAATCCCGTACTTAAAAGCAGCGGGTGAAATGAAAACAAAACCAACGCAACATAGCGTTAAAGAGCTTCGTAGCTTAGGTATTCAACCAAATATTATCGTTGTTCGTACAGAACTTCCTGTTTCTCAAGATATGAAAGACAAGCTTGCATTATTCTGTGACATTGATACAAAAGCAGTTATCGAAGCACGCGATGCAGATACTTTATATGCAGTTCCATTATCTCTTCAAGAGCAAAATATGGACCAAATCGTTTGCGATCACTTAAAATTAGACAATCCAGCTGCAGATATGACAGAGTGGACTGCGCTAGTTGATAAAGTACGTAACCTTTCTAAGAAAACAAAAATCGCTCTTGTTGGTAAATACGTAGAGCTTCAAGATGCATACATTTCTGTTGTAGAAGCGCTTCGTCATGCGGGTTATTCATTCGACACAGATGTAGAAGTGAAATGGGTAAACGCTGAGCACGTAACAGCAGAGAACGTACAAGAATTAGTTGGTGACACAGATGGTATCCTTGTACCAGGTGGCTTCGGCGATCGTGGTGTAGAAGGTAAAATCGTTGCAATTCAATATGCTCGTGAAAACAAAGTACCATTCTTAGGAATTTGCTTAGGTATGCAACTTGCATCAATCGAATTTGCACGTAACGTATTAGGATTAGAAGGAGCTAACTCTTCTGAAATTAATCCTGACACACCTTATGCAATCATTGACTTATTACCAGAACAAAAAGATGTAGAAGACTTAGGCGGTACACTTCGTCTTGGCCTATACCCATGTAAGCTTACTGAAGAAACAAATGCTTACAATGCTTATAATGAGCCGGTTGTATATGAGCGTCATCGTCATCGTTATGAGTTCAACAATCAATTCCGTCCGGATATGGAAAAAGCAGGATTTGTATTCTCTGGTACAAGCCCAGACGGCCGTCTAGTTGAAATCATTGAATTAAAAGACCACCCTTGGTTCGTGGCAGCACAGTTCCATCCAGAACTTGTATCTCGTCCAAACCGTCCACAACCATTGTTCCATGATTTCGTAAGTGCTTCTATTACGAATAAAGAGAGCAAGTAATAAAAAAAAAGCGCCTGAAATAGGGCGCTTTTTTTAATATTCATTTAACATTTCATCGATTGTAAATTTGATCCCGTGATATGCAAATATAGCTATCATTAAACTTGGGAATCCGTAGCGATTGCCTTCATCGTCTGGAATAAGACCTTTTAACAGCTTTGTATCAATATGTACATCTGTATATTGTTCTAGTGATTCAGTACCTTCTTGAATAGCAGAGATGCCGACAATAGAGTGTCCATTTGCTTGAAGTTTTTTTGCAATTGCTACAACTTCTTCATCTGTTGAAAAACGGCTAATAAGAAGTACACGATCTGCAGAAGTTACTTCTACTTCTTTACCATCTTCAAATAATCGTTTTGCTTGCTTCATTGGTTCAGCGCCAAATAGTGCTTCAGCAATAACGCCCTCCATTTCGTTTGTACCATGTAAATAAATGAAGCCGTCGCCAACTAATGCTTGAGCAAGTAGACGGGCGCTATCTTCTATATTCATTTCTTCTTTTTGAGAAACTCTGGAGAAATAACCACTTAATTGAGTTGAAAAAATTTTTAACATAATGTTACTCCCTTTCGTACGTGTTTACCGGCTTTCATTATAGTTTATTTTTTTAGAAAGGTGAAATCGAAGGGTAGCATAACAAAATAGGAAACGGTAAAATAAGAAAGAATAGGAAGGAATTTGCCAAAGAATATCGAAAATTAATCGTTAAGATATAAGAAGCTTTAAATCTTGTATTTATACAGAAAGGTTGGGAGTTATGGAAGGGAAAATTTTAATCGTTGATGATCAGTATGGCATTCGTGTGTTATTACATGAAGTGTTCCAAAAAGAAGGTTATCAGACATTCCAAGCAGCGAATGGATTTCAAGCTTTAGATATCGTGAAAAAAGATAATCCAGATTTAGTAGTGTTAGATATGAAAATTCCAGGTATGGATGGTATAGAGATTTTAAAACATGTAAAGGAAATTGATGAGAGTATTAAAGTAATTTTAATGACTGCTTATGGAGAGCTTGATATGATCCAAGAAGCAAAAGATTTAGGAGCTTTAATGCACTTTGCTAAACCGTTTGATATTGATGAGATTCGTCAAGCAGTGAGAGATCAGCTTGCTGTAGAGGCGTAAAAAATGAATTTTTTATAAAAAATATGGAAAAAAGCGTTTACATGGACTATTGAGCAGGTGAATACGGTTGAGTTTTTGAGTACAAGTTGTTATCCTATTGAGTGTAGAAAAAAGTCCGGTATGTAAATATACATATTTTACCTTATTCTGGTCATACTACCAGCGATAAGAACTTATCGGATACAAAAAACGTTTTTTAGGAGGATTCACCATGCCTTTAGTTTCTATGAAAGAAATGCTAAACACAGCACTAGAAGGAAAATACGCAGTTGGTCAATTCAACATGAACAACTTAGAGTGGACTCAAGCTATCTTAGCTGCTGCGGAAGAAGAAAAATCTCCTGTAATCCTAGGTGTATCTGAGGGTGCAGCTCGTCATATGACTGGTTTCAAAACAGTTGTAGCTATGGTTAAAGCTTTAATCGAAGAAATGAACATCACTGTTCCTGTAGCGATTCACCTTGACCATGGTTCAAGCTTCGAAAAATGTAAAGAAGCAATCGATGCAGGTTTCACATCTGTAATGATCGACGCTTCTCACCACCCATTCGAAGAAAACGTTGAAACTACTAAAAAAGTAGTAGAATACGCACACGCTCGTAACGTATCTGTTGAAGCTGAGCTTGGAACAGTTGGCGGACAAGAAGACGACATCATCGCTGAAGGCGTAATTTACGCTGATCCAGCAGAGTGTAAGCACCTTGTTGAAGCAACAGGTATCGATTGCCTAGCTCCAGCTTTAGGTTCTGTACATGGTCCTTACAAAGGTGAGCCTAACTTAGGATTCGCTGAAATGGAACAAGTTCGTGACTTCACTGGTGTACCTTTAGTATTACACGGTGGTACTGGTATCCCAACTGCTGATATCGTAAAAGCTATCTCTTTAGGTACTTCAAAAATTAACGTAAACACTGAGAACCAAATCGAGTTTACAAAAGCTGTTCGTGAAGTATTAAACAAAGACCAAGAAGTTTACGATCCACGTAAATTTATTGGACCTGGCCGCGACGCTATTAAAGCAACTGTTGCTGGTAAAATGCGTGAATTCGGTTCTAACGGTAAAGCGTAAGAATAAAATTCCGTTTTGGAAACCGTCTAGTCTTTTAGACGGTTTCCTTTCGTTGTATAATGAAAGCGTGAACAAGTCTAAAGATTTTTATCATTTTGTTTTTGAAATAGAAAATAATGTGCATAGTCCTATTAATAAATGTGATAATGTATCTAAGTTTATAAAGTAAATTCGATGAATAGTTAATCTTTATCTATTCGTATTACGGGAGAAATGAAGATAATGGTTTCCTATTTATTGAGTTTTAGGGTGGAAGAGTGAGTGAGATTCTTAAGGGGAGCTTTCTATAAAGATATAGAAAGTAAATACATTCACAAGAAGGGAGCTCAATATGGAAAAATTGCTAATTGAAGGCGGAAGAGCTTTAAATGGAACAATTCGAGTGAGTGGTGCAAAGAACAGCGCCGTTGCACTAATTCCAGCGACAATTTTAGCAGATACTCCAGTAACTATTGGTGGTGTCCCTAATATTTCGGACGTGAAAATGTTAGGAGACTTGCTAGAAGAAATTGGAGGAAGAGTAACTTATGGACAGGAGGAAGAGATGGTAGTCGATCCTTCTAACATGGTTGCGATGCCTTTACCGAATGGAAAAGTGAAAAAATTGCGTGCTTCTTATTATTTAATGGGTGCGATGCTTGGCCGTTTTAAAAAAGCTGTTATTGGGCTTCCGGGTGGATGTCATTTAGGACCGAGGCCGATTGATCAGCATATTAAAGGGTTTGAAGCGTTAGGTGCACATGTTACGAATGAACAGGGTGCGATTTATTTAAGAGCAGATGAATTGCGCGGGGCACGTATTTATTTAGATGTTGTTAGTGTAGGAGCTACGATTAATATTATGCTAGCAGCTGTGCGAGCGAAAGGTAGAACTGTTATTGAAAACGCAGCGAAAGAGCCAGAGATTATTGATGTAGCTACATTGTTAACAAGCATGGGTGCACGCATTAAAGGTGCTGGCACAGATGTAATTCGAATTGATGGTGTGGATTCACTGCATGGTTGTCACCATACTATCATTCCGGATCGTATTGAAGCGGGTACGTATATGATTTTAGGAGCTGCATCAGGAGGAGAAGTAACGGTTGATAATGTTATTCCTCAGCATTTAGAGTCAGTTACGGCGAAGTTAAGAGAAGCTGGTGTCCAAGTTGAAACGAATGATGACCAAATTACAGTGAACGGTAATAGAAGGTTAAAAGTAGTTGATATAAAAACGCTTGTATATCCAGGATTCCCAACAGATTTACAACAACCATTTACGACGCTTTTAACAAAGGCGCATGGGACGGGTGTTGTAACGGATACGATTTACGGCGCGCGCTTTAAACACATTGATGAGTTACGTCGTATGAATGCACAAATTAAAGTAGAAGGTCGTTCGGCAATTGTAACTGGTCCCGTTTTATTGCAAGGTGCAAAAGTGAAAGCGAGTGATTTACGAGCTGGAGCGGCCCTTGTTATTGCAGGGTTAATGGCGGATGGAATTACAGAAGTAACCGGACTTGAGCATATTGATCGAGGTTATGAAAATATAGTAGACAAGCTTAAAGGGCTTGGCGCAAACATTTGGCGAGAACAAATGACAAGTCAAGAAATTGAAGAGATGAAGAACGCATAAGTGATACTTCCGCAAGGGGGAAGCGAAGCATCACTACTTGCGGAAGTACACTTTATAGAAAAACACGGTTCACAAAATACGGCAGAAATATAAAGACTTAAAGGAGAGGGATTATCGTGGAAAGAAGTTTATCTATGGAGTTAGTACGTGTAACAGAGGCTGCAGCATTATCATCAGCGCGTTGGATGGGGCGCGGGAAAAAGGATGAGGCAGACGGTGCAGCAACATCAGCTATGCGTGATGTATTTGATACAATCCCGATGAAAGGTACAGTTGTAATTGGTGAAGGTGAGATGGACGAAGCACCAATGCTGTATATCGGAGAGAAATTAGGTACAGGATATGGACCACGTGTAGACGTTGCAGTTGATCCTTTAGAAGGGACAAATATTGTAGCAGCTGGTGGATGGAATGCTCTTGCTGTTATTGCAATTGCAGATCATGGTAATTTGTTACATGCTCCTGACATGTACATGGATAAAATCGCGGTTGGCCCAGAAGCGGTTGGGGCGGTCGATATTGATGCGCCTATTATCGATAACTTACGTGCGGTTGCGAAAGCGAAAAATAAAGATATTGAAGATGTTGTAGCGACAGTTTTAAACCGTCCACGTCATCAAGCGATTATCGAAGAAATTCGTAAAGCGGGTGCTCGCATTAAATTGATTAATGATGGAGACGTAGCTGGCGCAATCAATACTGCATTTGATCGCACAGGTGTAGATATTTTATTCGGCTCTGGTGGAGCACCTGAGGGTGTATTAGCGGCAGTTGCATTAAAATGTTTAGGTGGAGAAATCCACGGAAAGCTTCTGCCTCAAAATGAAGCTGAATTAGCTCGTTGTAAAAAAATGGGTATTGAAGATATAAATCGTATTCTGCGTATGGAAGACTTAGTAAAAGGTGACGATGCAATCTTTGCAGCAACAGGCGTAACAGACGGAGAACTATTACGCGGCGTTCAATTTAAAGGTAGCGTTGGAACAACACAATCCCTTGTTATGCGCGCGAAATCAGGCACAGTACGCTTCGTAGACGGACGTCATAGCTTGAATAAAAAACCGAACTTGGTTATTAAGTAAAAAGTGTAAGCAGCTCGTTCAGAATGGAAGCGGCTCTTTTAGAAGCATAAATACCTTATTTATTGCCATTTAAAATAGGGTAAGTAGAAAAAAGAGAGAAATATAAAAAGCGAAGACAAATTTTCTTGTCTTCGCTTCTTGTATTTGTGTTTCAACGTATTGATTAAAACTAGATAAAAGGGTTACAATAGTGAATATTACCCTACTTGAACTTATTGCCTTTCATTATTAATTATTTGCCTTCCGTATTTTTTCCCTTTACCCATGTGAAAAGAGAATAACGTTAAAGTGTGGTGTCTGAATGAATTTGTCAATTGCAGCATTAGAAAACATGAAATTAAAAGAGTTATACGAGCTTGCGAAAGAATTTAAGATTTCGTATTATAGCAAATTAACGAAAAAAGAGTTAATCTTCGCTATCTTAAAAGCTCGAGCAGAAAAAGAAGGTTTCTTCTTCATGGAAGGCGTATTAGAAATTATTCAATCAGAAGGATTTGGATTCCTACGTCCTATCAACTATTCTCCAAGCTCAGAAGATATTTATATCTCAGCTTCGCAAATTCGTCGTTTCGATTTACGTAATGGAGATAAAGTTTCTGGTAAAGTACGACCTCCGAAAGAAAATGAACGCTATTTTGGATTATTACAAGTTGAAGCTGTAAACGGAGATGATCCAGAGTCAGCAAAAGAGCGTGTACATTTCCCTGCATTAACACCATTATACCCAGATCGCCAAATGAAATTGGAAACGGAACCGAAAAAGTTACCGACACGCATCATGGATTTAATCGCACCAGTTGGATTTGGACAACGTGGTTTAATTGTCGCGCCTCCAAAGGCTGGTAAAACAAGTCTATTAAAAGAAATCGCACACAGTGTTACAACAAATCACCCGGAAGCTGAATTAATTGTACTTTTAATTGATGAGCGTCCAGAGGAAGTAACAGACATTGAACGTTCTGTTAAAGGAGATGTTGTAAGTTCTACTTTTGATGAAGTACCAGAAAATCATATTAAAGTAGCGGAGCTTGTGTTAGAACGTGCAATGCGTCTTGTAGAGCACAAAAAAGATGTTATTATTTTAATGGATAGTATTACCCGTTTAGCGCGAGCTTACAACCTTGTTATTCCGCCAAGTGGTAGAACATTATCGGGTGGTATCGACCCAGCTGCCTTCCATAGACCGAAGCGTTTCTTTGGAGCTGCACGTAATATTGAAGAAGGCGGTAGCTTAACGATTTTAGCAACAGCGCTTGTTGATACAGGATCTCGTATGGACGATGTAATTTACGAAGAATTTAAAGGAACTGGAAATATGGAACTTCACTTAGATCGTTCATTAGCTGAGCGTCGTATCTTCCCGGCAATTGATATTCGCCGTTCTGGTACACGTAAAGAAGATCTATTAATTCCGAAAGAACATTTAGACAAGCTATGGGGTATTCGTAAAACAATGCGTGATACACCAGACTTTGTCGAAGGTTTCTTACGTAAACTTCGTCAAACAAAGACAAATGAAGAATTTTTACAAAACATTGTTGCAGACTCGAAAAGGTATGTAACAACTAAGTAAAGGGAAAAGATTGGGACTCGCTTATTTTGTGATAAGCGAGTTTTTTATGTTTTTTAAGGGGATATTAGAGAGAGTAATATATGGGAAAAATTTTATTTTTTGAGATAAAAATCATATTTGGGTCGAGAGCTTGAAGTGTCCTGGATTCTGAACGAGCCGCTTGTGCTTTTAATTAATATCCAGCTCCACGGCTAGCTCTTCGTGTCTAAGAACCGCTCACACTAAAGGTAAAGAGCACATTTTGTGCGAGCGAACCTTAGCCAGTCAGAGCTGAACGAGCTGCCTTCACTTTTAATTTTAAAAAGACAAAAACAGGTAGTTGCAAAATGGAGTTAGCCTTGTTATAATTTCATCATATGTGTTTCATCAATATAGTTGTGTAAGCAGCTGAAGATGAAAAACTCTGTTTCGAAAATGATTCAGGGCGGAAGGAGATGAAAAGAATGAAAGCAGGAATCCATCCAAATTACAATAAAGTTGTATTTATGGACACGAACACAGGCTTCAAATTCTTAAGCGGGTCTACTAAAGGCTCTAGCGAAACTGTTGAGTGGGAAGATGGTAACACTTATCCATTACTAAAAATTGAGATCAGTTCTGATTCTCACCCATTCTACACTGGACGTCAGAAGTTTGCTACTGCAGACGGACGTGTTGACCGCTTCAATAAGAAATACGGTATCAAGTAATAAAGAACATAAAACAGGCAAGTGTATGTATTCGCTTGTCTGTTTTTTTTGCAAAAAATATTAAACCTTTACCCTACTTTGGATTAGGAAAGTAGATGAAAGGAGAGCTCAATGTACTTAATGAATCAAAATGGTTGGATTGAAGTGATTTGCGGGAGTATGTTTTCTGGAAAATCAGAAGA
The DNA here is from genome assembly GCF_052656125.1 of Bacillus sp. WC2507. Taxonomy (NCBI): domain Bacteria; kingdom Bacillati; phylum Bacillota; class Bacilli; order Caryophanales; family Bacillaceae; genus Bacillus; species Bacillus sp. WC2507. The sequence goes on from NZ_JBQXPN010000001.1 coordinate 455,375, forward strand.
GCTCATCCGCCGTATACGCCGTACACAATTTGCGAAACAACATGCGATTGTATTTAAACCATGTATTGATAATCGTTATAGTGAAGAAGATGTTGTATCACATAATGGATTGAAGGTTAAAGCAGTTCCTGTTTCAGCTTCAAAAGATATATTTAACCATGTAACAGAAGAAATGGATGTTATTGCAATCGATGAGGTACAATTTTTTGATGGGGACATTGTGGAAGTGGTGCAAGTATTGGCAAATCGTGGCTATCGTGTCATTGTAGCTGGATTAGACCAAGATTTCCGTGGTCTACCATTTGGACAAGTTCCTCAGCTGATGGCGATTGCTGAACATGTAACTAAATTGCAGGCAGTTTGTTCTGCATGCGGATCTCCTGCAAGTCGTACGCAACGTTTAATCGATGGAGAACCGGCGGCATTTGATGATCCAATTATTTTAGTTGGGGCTTCAGAATCGTATGAACCACGTTGTCGTCATTGTCATGCAGTACCTACAAAACAAAGATAAATGAAACTCGCTATGTAGAGCGGGTTTTTTTCGAAAATAGATGAAGATTGGGACTAGCTCTTCGTATATATAGCTAAGAACCTTAGGCAGTCAGAGCTGAGCAAGCCGCCTGCGCTTTTAAATATAATTTGCGTTTTTTGGATTAAGTACCATATACTATTTGTATTAGATACTAGGATGTAGAGGTGAATGGTGTGTTAGATCGTTTGCAAGCTGTAGAAGATCGTTATGAGAAGTTAAATGAATTGTTAAGTGACCCAGAGGTTATTAGCGATACAAATAAGCTTCGTGAGTATTCAAAGGAACAATCTGATATGCAGGAAACGGTAGAGGTGTACCGTGAGTATAAAGATGTTCGTGAGCAATTAAGAGATGCAAAAGCAATGTTAGAAGATAAGTTAGACGCTGATATGCGTGATATGGTAAAAGAAGAGGTTTCTGAATTAGAAGGACAAGAGAAAACATTATCAGAACGTCTGAAAATTTTACTTGTTCCAAAAGACCCTAATGATGATAAGAACGTTATCGTTGAGGTTCGTGGAGCTGCTGGTGGCGACGAGGCCGCTTTATTTGCTGGTGACTTATACCGTATGTATAGCCGTTATGCTGAGGTACAAGGTTGGAAAACTGAAATTATCGAAGCGAGCTATACAGAGTTAGGTGGATATAAAGAGATTATCTTTATGATTAACGGTAAAGGTGCTTTCGCGAAGCTGAAATTCGAGAATGGTGCTCACCGTGTACAACGTGTTCCTGAAACGGAATCTGGTGGACGTATTCATACATCTACAGCAACTGTAGCTGTATTACCAGAGGCAGAAGAAGTAGAAATTACTATTCATGAAAAAGATGTTCGTGTTGATACATTTGCTTCTAGTGGTCCTGGTGGACAAAGTGTTAATACAACAATGTCAGCGGTACGTTTAACGCATTTACCGACTGGTGTAGTTGTATCTTGTCAGGACGAGAAGTCACAAATTAAGAACAAAGAAAAAGCAATGAAAGTATTACGTGCACGTGTTTATGATAAGTTTAGACAAGAAGCGCAAGCTGAATATGATCAAAACCGTAAGCAAGCTGTTGGTACAGGTGATCGTTCAGAGCGTATTCGTACGTATAATTTCCCGCAAAACCGTGTTACAGACCATCGAATCGGTTTAACGATTCAAAAGCTAGATCAAATCTTACAAGGTAAGTTAGATGACTTCATCAATGCCTTAGTGATGGAAGATCAGGCTCAAAAGATGGAGGCAGCTGAGTAATGCGTGTCTATGAAGCCCTGAAATGGGCTTCTTCTTTTTTACAGGAAAATGGACGAGATGAAAATGCGGGAGAAATTGTCCTTTGTCATGTATTAAAGACGAATAGAACCGGGATGCTCATGAATATGCGTGAAGAAATAACTGCGGAACAAGAGAAGAGTTTTGCAGAATTTATCCACAAGCACGTAGAAGGTACTCCGATCCAGTATATGCTCGGTTATGAAATGTTTTATGGCCGATCATTCTTTGTGAATGAAGAAGTATTGATACCAAGACCGGAAACAGAGGAACTTATAGTTGGAGTGCTAGAGAGAATTGAGCGCCATTTCGGTAATGAGGAGCTTCACATAGCGGATATTGGAACAGGTAGTGGAGCGATTTCTATTACGCTTGCTTTAGAAAATACAAATCTTCATGTGTATACGGTAGATATTGCGCAGGAGTCGATTGAAGTTGCAAAAGAAAATGCAAAGACTTTAGGGGCGGATGTAACTTTCTATCACGGCGATTTACTGTCTCCGTTTTATGAAACAGGTCAGCAGTTAGATGTTGTTGTTTCCAACCCTCCGTACATACCAGAGGAAGATTGGCGTGGTCTTTCTACTGTTGTGAAGGAGCATGAGCCAAAGAGAGCGCTTGTTGGCGGTGAAGACGGATTAGATTTCTACCGCCGTTTTATGGAAGAATTGCCGAATGTGTTGCAGAAGAAAGCAATTGTGGCATTTGAAATTGGAGTAGGACAAGGTGAGGATGTAAAGGGACTGTTACAACAAGCTTTTCCACATGCTCATGTTGAGGTTGTTTTTGATATTAATGGGAAAGACCGTATGGTATTTGCAGAGATGGAGTAAGGTTCACACCTTACTCTATTTTTTTGTGGGAAAATTTATATAGATTTTGAATTTAATAGTTTAGAAAGATGAAAGTCTGTCCACACTGTTTGTAGAAGGGACGGTGGAGGAAATGAAAAAACAAGTTATTGCTTATCTTCTTCTATTATTAATTGGTGCACAGTTGCTTGTGCAGTTTGGATATATGAAAGCTGATGCGAAAGGGCCTTCAGTTATTCCGAAAGAGGCCGTTCGATTACGGATTTTAGCAAATAGTGATTCAGATAAAGATCAGGCGCTAAAGCGCAAAGTGCGTGATGAAGTAAAAGCACAAATTGATGGATGGGTAGCGGATTTAACTTCATTTGAAGAGGCGCGTAAAGTCATTCAAAGTCATATTCCAGAAATCGAAAAAACAGTGGCAAATACGTTAAAAGAAGAAGGAAGTAAAGATTCATTTCAAGTGAAATTCAGTAAGAATGTAAAGTTTCCTACAAAGGTATATGGGAATTTTATTTATCCAGCAGGGGAATATGAGGCAGTATTGATTACGATTGGGGAAGGTGAAGGGGCAAACTGGTGGTGTGTATTATTTCCACCGATGTGTTTCTTAGATTTTTCAAGTGGTACAGCTGTAAGGAAAGAAGAACATGTGGTGAAGGCTGAATCTCCTGAAGAGGAGCAGGGAAAACAATTAGATGAGGAAGTAGTAGATACAAAAGAGAAAAAAGAGGGTGCGGTGAAAGAAGAGAAAGTTGTAAAGCAGGAAGTAGCAAAAAAAGTAACAGCGTCTGAAAAGAAAGTAGTAAAAAATGAAACGAAGGTAGAAGAACAACCTGTGAGTAAAGAAGAAACAAAAACTGTGGACAAAATGGAGAAACCTGTGGAACAAAAACAAGAAAAGAAAAATGAGTATGTAAAAGTAGAGGAAGAAGAAAAGCCAGAAGTTAAGTTATTTATTGTAGAAGCTTTTACATCTTTATTCTCTAAATAGTACTATTAATAGGTCCCTTCTCATATATAAAAAAGAGGAGGGATTTACTATGAAGAAGGTATATTTTGCTACGAAAGCGGATGTGGAAAGATTGCATTCTTTTTTCGGACAAGCTAATAAAAAAGATGATAAAATAAATGAGTTATACGCGCAATTTATGATTTTGGAAGAGGCGGAAGAAATACGAGCTGTCATTGGATATGAACAAAGTGAAGAAAACGCACTTATTCGTTCTTGTTTATTCACACCTAATGTGGATAAACAGACTTTCTTATATTTTTTTGAAATGTTTTTGCGGTATATGAAAGAAAAAAATATTCGACAATTGTACTTACTAACAAATCATCCACAATCTATAACAATCTTTCAGTTTTTTGACTTTATTACTATAGAGAAAGAAAACGTACCAGAGGGAATTCGACAGTTAGAACACTTTTGTAAAAATATAAAAGAGCCAAATGCAATAATACTAAATTGTCAGCTATTCACAAAGTTATCCACGGATTAATTAGGTTTATCCACATTTTGTGGATAAACCTTGTTTGTCTTTTGGATAAATCTCATAGTAAACTAAAAATAGACAAGTATTTCAGGGTAGAAAAGGACGTGGGAAAAAATGCATACAAATATGTGGGTTGTGGATAATGTTGTGGAAAGAAAAAAATATTATCCACAGTTACAAGAAGCAGCAAAATTATTAAGGGAAAACGAGGCAATTGCCTTCCCAACAGAAACGGTATATGGACTAGGTGCGAACGCGATGAATGACGAAGCAATCGCGAAAATTTTTGAAGCGAAAGGAAGACCGAGTGATAATCCACTTATTGTCCACATCGGTACAAAATCGCAATTAGATGGAATTGTGAAGGAAATCCCGCCAGTTGCAGAGAAGTTAATGGAGCATTTTTGGCCAGGCCCGTTAACAATTATTTTACCTAGAAAAGAGGGGATTTCAGAGAAGGTGACGGCAGGACTTAATACGGTTGGAGTAAGAATGCCTGATCATCCAGTAGCGCTTGCTCTTATTGAGGAGGCAAATGTACCTGTTGCCGCACCGAGTGCGAATCGTTCTGGGCGCCCAAGTCCGACGCTAGCGTCTCACGTATATGAAGATTTAAATGAGAAAATCGCAGGTATTGTAGATGGTGGTGCAACAGGAGTAGGTGTGGAATCGACTGTAATTGATTGTACGAGCGCTGTTCCAACGATATTACGTCCAGGTGGGATTACGAAAGAACAATTGGAAGCGGTGATTGGCACTGTTTCTTTAGATCCGGCTTTAAAGGACGAGAAAGAAAAACCAAAATCACCTGGAATGAAATATACACATTATGCACCGAAAGCGCCACTTAGTATTGTTGAAGGATCACGTGAGTTTATTCAGCACCTTGTGGATGAGAAAAAGGAAGAAGGATTTAAAGTAGGGGTATTAACGACAGAAGAGTATCAGCATATGTATAGCGCGGATATTATATTATCTTGTGGTGTTCGAAGTGATTTAGCTAGCGTTGCGACTAAATTATATGATGTACTTAGAACGTTTGATGCAAGTGAAGTGGATGTTATTTTTAGCGAATCATTCCCGAATGAAGGAATAGGAAATGCAATTATGAATCGCTTAACAAAAGCGGCAGGACATCATATTATTACTGAATGATAAGGTAAGATTAGCAAACAGAATATTTCTCCTCGGATAAGCATATTGTGAAGTAGCACGTCCGAGGAGGGACATGAATGACGTTTGAACAGCTACTACCTTTAATAATTATGGCATTCGCCTTAGGAATGGATGCGTTCTCGGTGAGTCTTGGTATGGGAATGATGACCTTAAAGGTAAGACAAATCCTGTATATCGGTATGACGATAGGGATTTTTCATATTATCATGCCATTTATAGGAATGGTATTAGGTCGTTTTTTATCAGAGAAGTATGGAGATATTGCACATTTTGCAGGTGCTATTTTATTAATTGGACTAGGATTCTATATTGTATATTCCTCTATTTTGGAGAATGAAGAGACTAAAACGGCCCCTATTGGAATTAGCTTATTCGTATTTGCATTTGGCGTTAGTATAGATAGTTTTTCAGTAGGGCTTAGTCTTGGTATTTACGGAGCACAGACAATTATTACGATATTACTTTTTGGATTTGTTAGTATGTTATTAGCATGGATTGGTTTATTAATTGGTAGACATGCGAAAGATATGCTCGGTACATATGGTGAGATAGTAGGTGGTATCATTTTGGTTGGATTTGGATTATATCTCCTTTTTCCTATATAATTTTAAGGGTGAGGGCGCTATGAAAAAGTTATTGGAATGGTATATTCAATTTGTAACTTTCTTTCCTAGATGGTTACGACTGCTTATTATTTGGGGTATTATTTTGCAAATTTCAATTTTAGGTTGGATGAAGTTAATTCGCGAATGATAAAATAGTTCCTTTCTGTACATAGTTTTGTTTGTACTATACTCATTGCGCTAAAAAATTACATATATAGAAAGGATGAGATAGATGACGAGATTGAAACAAGTTTTTGGTATTATTATTAGTTTTTTTGTTTTTTGGTTTAGTATGCTCGGTGTACAAATGTTTGCTGAGTTTTTAGATATTGAGTCATTGAAGTTTGTCGCGGGAAAAACGGAGGCAGCGCGTGCTTTTTATTCTCCATACCCGTTTTTAATTGTTTTTCTTATTACATTGCTTTCCCTATACTTCTTAGTAATTAAGCTTGGGAAACCGAAAAAAGAGAAAGTGCCTACTTTAGAAGAAAAGAAGGAAGAATTACAATGATAAAATCCCCTGCTATTTAGCAGGGGATTTTATATTTAAGTGATGGAAGGAATCGAGCCGCTTCCGCTTTTAGGTATTATCCAGCTTCAGCGGCTAGAATCTCCGGTCATTTCGCTCTCTCGCATGAAGCAAAAAGCGCTTCAAGGTCGAGAGCTCCAATGCCCTGCGATTCTGAGCGAGCCGCTTCCGCTTTTAGGTATTATCTAGCTCCAGTGGCTAGAATCTCCGGTCATTTCGCTCTCTCGCATGAAGCAAAAAGTGCTTCAAGGTCGAGAGCTCCAATGCCCTGCGATTCTGGGCGAGCCGCTTCCGCTTTTAAATTGGCCTCACCAATTCAAATTGTTCTCCTAGTTTTGCGTAGTTGTGTCCTGCTAGGCGGCTTACTGGTTTTAGTGCTTCTGCATGAATGCGGCCATTTTCGTATAGGTGTTCTGCGACGTGGAAACGAACGACGCGTCCGATTAGTAGATCACAAGCTGGTGAGTCTTCTGTTCCACCAAGAGGGATTGCGCGTTCTAGTACGCATTCCATTCGAATATTTGCTTCTTTCACACCTGGAACAGAGATGACATCACTTTCAATTGGTGTTAGTTTTGCTAGTTCAATTTCACTCTCATTTGGTGGGAGGTTAGCTGCTGTTTCGTTAATTGCTTCTACGTAAGATTCATCAGAAATATGTACGACAAACTCCCCCTTTTCGATTGCGTTTCGAGAAGTATCTTTCGGTGTTCCTGCTTTTCGTTGTACAGAAACTGAGATAAGTGGTGGATTAGCAGCGACAATATTGAAATAACTATATGGTGCCCCGTTTAATACGCCGTCTTTTGTTACAGAAGTAACGAACGCGACAGGGCGTGGAATAATACTTCCCGTTAATAATTTGTAATTATCTTTTTCCGTTTGTTCATTTGGATTAATGGATAACATGTTTAAAATCCCCTTTCTAAATATGACGACTTATTGTTTGTTTACAAGATGTTAGTGGAAAACTCCTGCTGAAAATAATATTTTTATTACATAAAAAGAACTTACTTCAACCGCAATGAAGTAAGTTCCGTCTAAATAATCTCGAGTTCAAGATAAAAATTATAATAAAACGTATGCACCAGGTCCAATTAAAGCTACCCCGATAGCAACGGCGATTAACATTAAGTTGTATTCATATCCGTTTTGGGTTACCCAGTAACCATTTTTTCCGTGAACAGTGAAGATTGCCATTAACATTGTTCCAACGATAAATAATGAGCCGATTGCAGTGAAAATACCTGATGCGAATAAGAAACCACCTAATAATTCAGTTGCGCCAGCCATAAATGCCATGAATACACCAGGGCGTAAACCGATTGATTCCATCCAGCCGCCTGTTCCTTTCAGGCCGTAGCCACCAAACCAACCAAATAATTTTTGAGCACCATGACCCATGAATGTAATACCTATAATAAGACGAATAATAAGAAGACCGAAATCCATCATTTTTGAAAACCCCCTAAAAGTTATTAACTTACCTTATGTAAGTAATAATAAAATAGTTACTTACTTTAGTCAAGTGGGTTTTGAAAAAAGTTTGAAAAAAATTTTACAAATTAACAACAAAAAACAAAATGTAGTAAAGACCTCTAGACATGTCGGACGAAAAAAGAGAAAATATAAGTAGAAGTTAACTTTCTTATTGTTATTCAGACAATCAGAATTGACTGGAATTTTATGAAGCGCTACAATAAGAGTCTATTAGTAATGACGTAATTTATTTCGAAAGCGTTTTTACAGTATAATATTCGAAGTATGAAGTCTTACATGTATCCCGATCTTTACTAGGGATTGCCCTATAAACTTTTAGGTAAATTATAAGGAGGACTATCCTATGTTTAAAAAATTATTCGGTCTTGGTTCAAAAACAAATGAAGAAACAATCGTAGCTCCATTAACTGGAGCAGTGAAAAATATTGAAGAAGTACCAGATCCAGTATTCGCTGGTCGTATGATGGGTGAAGGTGTTGCAATCGATCCTACTGAAGGTGTAGTTGTATCTCCAGTTGATGGTGAAATCGTACAATTATTCCACACAAAACATGCTGTAGGAATTAAAGCGAAAAACGGTACAGAAATTTTAATCCACGTTGGATTAGAAACTGTAAAAATGGAAGGCGAAGGTTTCGAAGCTCACGTTTCTGAAGGCCAAGCTGTAAAAGCGGGAGATAAATTAATCTCATTCGACTTAGACTTAATCCGTGAAAAAGCGAAAAGTACAATTACTCCAATCGTTATTACAAACACAGATGCAGCTGAGTCTATTAAAACAACTGTAGGCGTAACAGCTACAAAAGGTTCAACAGAAGTAATGAAAGTTACAATGAAATAATTATTGTATAAGAGGAATCCGTTTCGTATGAAATGGATTCCTTATTTTGTTTTGTAGTACGCTTGCTATGTATGTTAAAATACTCTAGGCACTTGGAAATAGGGTTTCACATATATGTGGATAAGGCGCATTTTTCTTAGAAAAAATATAAGAGAAATGCGCCTTTTGTATATTCACATTTCTTTTGTTCTATTCTTATGTACGCTATGATAAAGGAAAGGAAGCAGAGAAAAGAGGTGGGTTTAGATGAAACGAGTATTATTTGTTTGCACTGGAAATACATGCCGTAGTCCGATGGCTGAGGCGTTACTTCGTCATCATGGAAAAGGTAAGTTTGAAGTGCAATCTGCTGGTGTTTTCGCCTATCCTGGAAGTGATGCGTCGGTACATGCAAAGGAAGCTTTAGCGGAAAAGGGAATTGCAATCGATCATGCCGCGCAGCAGGTGAACGAAACCTTGATTGATTGGGCAGATATTATAGTAACAATGACGGAAAACCATAAGCAAATTGTACTTGGGCATTATCCGGGTGTTGAAAAGAAAGTAGATACATTATATGGAGTAACTGAGGGGTAACTAACTGTTACAATTTATTTAACCAATTATAATCAAAGTTAATTAAATATATCAGTAAGCCCTGCTAGTCAAGTGATTGGCTAGTAGTGAGGGTTAACTGCGGGCAATCCCTAAAGCTGATTGAACTACAACGTGGCTAGAAATAGCGAGCGTGAATGTCGCGAAAGCAGAAAAAATCAATCAGATGGTGCAAGGTTAAATCCTAAACACTAGAACAATGGGTCTTCCGCCTCGAATCATCTAAGTTAAAATGGATAAGATGAACGTTCAACGACTATCTCGTATAACTGACGAGAGTACACCACAAGCCTATGGTGGTGGAAAAATCCTCTATCTCTAAGGAGATAAACATATAGTCTGCGCTCATGTGAAAATATGAGAAGTTCATAAGAGAACTGGCTAAGGAATTGCGCCCTTAGTTGAACGAGATACATTTAATTAAATCTATCAAACCTCATCGAATCCATCGAACGTACGTGCCATGTTAGGTTCAACGAGGTAAGAATAATAATGAAATTTTTACGAGTTAGTCAAGTGTCAGAATTAACAGGTTTGCATCCGAGTAGTCTCAGGAGAATGCTGGTGGAACACGCTACTATTCAGAAGAACAAATCTTTCATTGTTTATCATACAAGTGCGAGAAGTATGGCATTGCGTATGTAAAAGCTGATAAATGGTTCGCCTCAAGCAAGATTTGTTCATGTTGCGGAGTGTTATACCCCTCGTCCCTTCGGGGTTGCGAGAACACGATGAAGCACTAACTCGTGTGAATTTGATTGAATTGTATAGATTTAGTTAAGTTTATCGTATCGGATAAGTAAGGATATTTCAGATCCATTTGGGGGCTCTCTCTATATTTATAAAGAAACGTTAGATGAGATGGAAAAACTTGTACAAACTTTACTGAAAAAACATTCAGAAGGTTGATGTTTCGTGTATAATACGATATTGGAGATCACTTCGTTCCATTAAGGTAGCGAGTGAGAAATGAAGATAATGGATTGAAACTTTGGAGGGGTAAAAATGAAAGTAGTAGTAGCATCTGATCACGGCGGTATGAATATCCGTAAAGAACTTGTAAGTTTATTAGAAGAGTTAAATATTGAATATATTGATTTAGGTTGTGAATGTGAAGCTGGTTCTGTTGATTACCCTGATTTTGCGTTTCCAGCAGCGGAAATGGTAGCAAATGGCGAAGTAGATCGTGGTATTTTAGTTTGTGGGACAGGCATCGGTATGTCAATTGCGGCAAACAAAGTAAATGGTATTCGTTGTGCGTTAGTTCATGATACTTTCAGTGCGAAAGCAACAAGAGAGCATAATGATACGAACATGCTAGCAATGGGCGAGCGTGTAATTGGTGCTGGTCTAGCACGTGACATCGCAAAAATTTGGTTAACAACTGACTATGAAGGTGGCCGTCACGAAAACCGCGTAGGAAAAATTAAAACATACGAAGCAAAGTAATAGATTCTAACTAGAAGCAGTATGAAATATAATTTGGTGAACCAACCTGTGAAAGGAAGAGGCGTAATGACAGAAATCGTAAAGGTAAGAGAACAGTTACAAATGTCGCTTTCTGATTTCCAAGAACAAGCTTCATTACAAAGTGGTCAAATTTTTGTAGTGGGGTGTAGTACGAGCGAAGTGCTAGGAGAAAGAATTGGAACATCAGGAACGATGGAAGTAGCAGAGGCGATTTTTTCTGAGTTAAAACAATTTCAAGAGCAAACAGGTATTGAGTTGGCGTTTCAATGTTGTGAGCATTTAAACCGTGCTTTAGTAGTTGAGAGAGAGTTGGCGATGAAATATCAATTTGAAGTTGTAACAGTTACGCCTGTTAGATCAGCAGGTGGTGCATTAGCAACATATGCTTATCACAATTTGAAAGATCCGGTAGTAATTGAGTTTATTAAAGCAGATGCAGGAATGGATATTGGCGATACATTTATCGGTATGCATTTAAAGCATGTAGCTGTTCCGGTTCGTACAAGTGTGAAGGAAATTGGAAGTGCGCATGTAACGATGGCAACAACACGTGGAAAACTAATTGGTGGAGCACGTGCTGTTTATGCGGCGAAGGAAGAGACTATCACTTGCCGTTAAAGTTTCATTGTATCCTACGAATAAGGTATGTTGTCTGACTTTATCATAGAAGAAAGAAAAGACCGATTTTCGGTCTTTTTTTTCTTTTATGATATAGAAAGTCATGTTAGAATGTAGTTGAAAACATGAAGGTTCGAAAGAATTACAACCTGAATTTTCGTTTTTTCTGAATAAATGAGAAAAAACTATTGGGAATCGATGTAATTCGTTCAGAAAAGGGGGATTTTGGTGGATCATTTAAAACGTCAAGATGAAAAGGTATTTGCTGCAATTGAGGCAGAACTAGGAAGACAGCGTTCAAAGATTGAGTTAATTGCTTCGGAAAACTTCGTAAGTGAATCAGTAATGGAGGCACAAGGTTCTGTTTTAACGAATAAGTATGCTGAAGGATATCCTGGAAAACGTTACTATGGTGGCTGTGAGCACGTAGACGTAGTGGAAGATATCGCACGTGATCGCGCGAAAGAAATTTTTGGTGCAGAGCATGTAAATGTTCAACCACATTCTGGTGCGCAAGCGAACATGGCAGTATACTTCACAATTTTAGAGCAAGGCGATACAGTACTTGGTATGAATTTATCCCATGGTGGTCACTTAACACACGGAAGCCCTGTTAACTTCAGTGGAGTACAATATAATTTCGTAGAATATGGCGTGGATGCCGAGTCTCACCGTATTAATTACGATGATGTATTAGCAAAAGCGAAAGAACATAAACCAAAATTAATCGTTGCAGGTGCAAGTGCATATCCTCGTGTTATCGATTTCAAACGATTCCGTGAGATTGCAGATGAAGTGGGTGCATACTTTATGGTTGATATGGCACATATCGCTGGTTTAGTAGCTGCTGGTTTACATCCAAACCCAGTACCGCATGCACATTTCGTTACAACGACAACACATAAAACATTACGTGGTCCACGTGGTGGTATGATTTTATGTGAAGAGCGATTTGCAAAACAAATTGATAAATCAATCTTCCCTGGTATTCAAGGCGGTCCACTTATGCACGTAATTGCTGCAAAAGCTGTTGCGTTTGGTGAGACACTACAAGATGAGTTTAAAACATATGCACAAAATATCATTAATAATGCGAATCGCTTAGCTGAAGGTCTTCAAAAAGAAGGACTTACACTTGTTTCTGGTGGAACAGACAATCATTTAATCTTAATTGATGTTCGTAACTTAGAAATTACAGGTAAAGTAGCAGAGCACGTATTAGATGAAGTTGGTATTACAGTGAACAAAAATACAATTCCATTTGAAACAGCAAGCCCATTTGTAACAAGCGGTGTACGTATCGGTACGGCAGCTGTAACATCTCGTGGTTTCGGTTTAGAAGAAATGGATGAAATTGCATCACTTATTGCTTACACATTAAAAAATCATGAAAATGAAGTTGCATTAGAAGAAGCACGTAAGCGTGTAGAAGCGTTAACGAGCAAATTCCCAATGTACACAGACCTATAATAAATGGAAGAAGACTGCTGAGACGTAATTGTTTTGGCAGTCTTTTTTTTTGGACATATATTGTTCTTTAAGTATGTATACAAATGATGAATAAATTTTGGCGATATAATGAAGGATACAGCTCCCATAATTGGTAAAGATACTAGATAGATTCATCGTAAAATCATGATTTTGCCAAATTTGCCCTTGAATATTAGTAGCGTTTTCTTTACAATCGTAAATAGTGTAAAAAAGCGTGTAAACGCATGAATATCATCTAAAGGAGAGATTCACATGGGAAAACTGTATGTATTTGATCACCCGTTAATTCAACATAAGATTACATATATTCGCGATAAGAATACAGGTACGAAAGATTTTCGTGAATTAGTGGACGAAGTAGCAAGCTTAATGGCTTTCGAAATTACTCGCGATCTTCCACTTAAAGACATTGAAATTGAAACACCTGTAAGCAAAGCGACAACAAAAGTGATCGCTGGTAAAAAACTTGGTTTAATTCCGATTTTACGTGCAGGTTTAGGAATGGTTGATGGAATTCTGAAATTAATTCCAGCAGCAAAAGTAGGACACGTTGGTTTATACCGTGACCCTAAAACATTGCAACCGGTAGAATACTATGTGAAACTTCCAACGGATGTAGAAGAACGTGACTTTATCGTACTAGATCCGATGCTAGCAACAGGTGGTTCTGCAGCTGAAGCAATTAACTCTCTGAAAAAGCGCGGTGCAAAACAAATTAAATTAATGTGTATCGTTGCAGCTCCAGAAGGAGTAAAAGTAGTACAAGAAGAACATCCTGATGTTGATATTTATGTAGCAGCATTAGATGAGAAATTAAATGACCACGGATATGTAGTACCAGGTCTTGGTGATGCTGGTGACCGTTTATTCGGAACGAAGTAAGACAACTGACGAGAGGGATTCCCCTCTCGTTTTTTTATGTCTCGATTAGGTAGGGGAGGGGGGATAAATATACATAGTATATACAACATAAGTTGCATACACTTCACATATAATATAGAAGTCTTACGTCTAAAGAGCACTATATTATGGAAGGAAAGCGTTATATCTTAAAAATATAATAGTGACAAACTTGTGAACATTCTCTTCTATTATAAAGAGAAAACTGTTAGAAATTGCATATCTCTAACCAGTATTTAGAAGGGGAACGTTTTCATTTTTGGGAGGAAATGACTAATACTCAAATTTTTTGATTTTTTACGATTTCTCGTTGACACTGTTAATACCCTATTGTATGCTAACAACGGGGATAGATGGTAGGGCTTTCAGTGACAAAAATACATCTATTCCGTGACGAAAATGTAAACTTTTTATTTTGTATAGGATTTATGCAGAAAAATGAGTTATTATTAACACATCGTGAATGAGGGTTACATATTGGAGGGATGAATCCTTGCAAAAAAACGATCGCAGCCATATAAAAGCTTATGCTTTAATGTCAGGTATTCTTGCTCAGTTAGTCGGTTCTATTCTTGTTGGAATCTTTGGTGGGCAGTGGATTGATAATAAGGTTGGAACGTTTCCATTGTTTCTTATTATAGGGTTATTACTTGGATTAGGAACAGGGGTATACGCAATGATTCGACTCATTCGACATTACTATTCGGGAGAGCAATGATGATAGACGTACATGGACTTGTCCAAAGACAAAAGAAATATATGTACTACTTGCTTGCGCTTCTAGTACTAGGATGGGGATTCACCTCTTACAAGGATGTGTTTCTTGGGCTGATTATCGGAACGATTTTCAGTTTTCTTAGTTTGCGCATCATTGCACGTAGAACAGACAAGCTGTTGGATCGCGTAACAAATGGAGAAAACGTGAAGTTTAAAGCAACAGCGGTAAGTACATATTCGAGATTCGCCACGATTGGGTTATTAATTTTATTTGCAGCCAAATATCAAGAGTTAATTGCGATGTGGGGCTTAGGTGTGGGATTGCTGACAGGATACCTTGTCATGATCATAGATTTTCTTTATTTAGAGTATAAGAGCAGGGAAGAGAGGTGAATTACTAGTGGAACACGGTAGATTAGTTGAATTTCTAGGTTTAACGTTCGATTTGTCATCAGTTATGATGGTTACTGTAGCAGCAGTTATTGTTTTCTTAATCGCTGTTATCGGAACTCGCAGCTTAGCTCTTCGCCCAACAGGAATGCAAAATTTCATGGAATGGGTGTTTGACTTCGTGAAAGGGATTATCAATAGTACGATGGACTGGAAAACAGGTGGACGTTTCTTAACGCTTGGCGTTACGCTTATCATGTTTATCATCGTATCGAACTTCCTTGGTTTACCATTCATGTATTCAACAGTTGAGGCTGGCGAACATATTGCATGGTGGAGATCACCAACGTCTGATCCAGCAGTTACATTAACATTAGCCGTGATGGTAGTTACCCTCACCCATTATTATGGAATTAAGATGAAGGGTACGAAAGAATACGTTAAAGGTTATTTCCAACCGATGAAATTCTTATTCCCATTAAAGGTTATTGAGGAGTTTGCTAACACATTAACGTTAGGTCTTCGTTTATTCGGTAACATTTATGCAGGTGAGATTTTATTAGGATTACTTGCTAAGTTAGGCGGGGCATCATTCCTTGGAGCATTGGGTGCGCTTGTACCAATGTTAGCATGGATGGGATTCAGCGTATTCGTTGGATCAATCCAGTCATTTATTTTCGTTATGTTAACGATGGTTTATATGGCTCATAAAGTCAGTCATGACCATTAATATAATTTAAGTAAGAAAAAAATTATTTTTTTATAATACAAAGGAGGACAAATTAAATGAGTTTAGGTGTAATCGCAGCTGCAATTGCAATTGGTTTATCAGCATTAGGTGCAGGTATTGGTAACGGTCTTATCGTATCACGTACAATCGAAGGTGTTGCTCGTCAACCAGAATTAAAAGGCGCACTTCAAACAATTATGTTCATCGGGGTTGCTTTAGTTGAGGCACTTCCAATCATCGGTGTAGTTATTGCTTTCATCGTAATGAACAAATAAGGGAGACTCCCCTTACATAGATGGCGAAGAGTGTTTTTCCGAACTTTCTTCGCCATTGCTTTATGAATGAAACGTATGTCTTTTTTTTTCATATGATCAATTTAGATATTTTGAAGGGAGTGAATCCTTGTGCCAACTTTATTATTAGGGGCTGCCATTCCATTTGGAACGATTGCTTATACATTGTTCATTTTCTTACTTCTATTAGTAATGCTACGCAAATTTGCGTGGGGTCCTTTAATGGGAATTATGAAAGAACGTGAAGAGCATGTTACTAATGAAATCGACGCTGCAGAAAGAAGTAACGCTGAAGCGAAGAAGTTAGTAGAAGAACAACGTGAAATGTTAAAACAATCACGTGTTGAAGCACAAGAGTTAATCGAAAGAGCGAAAAAACAAGCTGTAGATCAAAAAGATGTTATTGTTGCTGCTGCGAAAGAAGAAGCAGAATCAATTAAAGCATCTGCTGTACAAGAAATTCAACGCGAAAAAGAGCAAGCGATTGCTGCTTTACAAGAACAAGTTGCTTCTTTATCTGTTCAAATTGCTTCTAAAGTAATTGAAAAAGAATTAAAAGAAGAAGATCAAGTGAAGTTAATTCGCGATTATATTAAAGAAGTAGGAGAAGCGCGATGAGCAATGGGATTGTAGCAAAACGTTATGCTGTCGCTCTTTTTAAAATTGCTAAAGAAAAACACGTATTAGAAATGTTTGAAGAGGAATTACGCCTTGTACAAAACGTTTATGTAAAGAACGGAGAACTACATAGCTTTTTAACGCAACCGAACATTTCAAAGGAACAAAAGAAAACGTTTCTTGCAAACGTATTCGGATCTGTTTCTGAATCTATTTTAAATACGTTATATATTTTAATTGATAACAAACGCATTGATATTTTACCTGAAATTGCAGATGAATATGTTGTTCTTGCTAATGAAGAACGTAACGTAGCGGACGCAACTGTATATTCTACTCGTCTTCTATCAGAAGAAGAGAAGCTTAACATTGCAGAAGCATTTGCAAAGAGAACGGGAAGAGATGCAATTCGCGTGAAAAATGTTGTAGATGAAGATTTACTAGGCGGCATTAAAGTACGTATTGGAAATCGCATTTATGACGGAAGTTTACAAGGCAAATTAGCACGTATTCAACGTGAATTAATGAAGAATAGATAGGGGTGAAGCACATGAGCATCAGAGCTGAGGAAATTAGCGCACTGATAAAGCAACAAATCGAGAACTATCAGTCTGAAATCGAAGTTAGTGATGTTGGTACAGTTATCCAAGTTGGTGACGGTATCGCGCGTGCTCATGGTCTTGATAACGTTATGGCTGGTGAACTTGTAGAGTTCTCTAACGGCGTTATGGGACTAGCACAAAACTTAGAAGAAAACAACGTAGGTATTATTATCTTAGGACCTTACACAGAAATCCGTGAAGGTGACGAAGTTCGTCGTACTGGTCGCATCATGCAAGTACCAGTAGGAAAAGAACTAATCGGTCGTGTTGTAAACCCATTAGGTCAACCAGTTGATGGTTTAGGCCCAATCAATACAACAAACACTCGTCCAATCGAAAGTCCAGCACCAGGTGTAATGGATCGTAAATCTGTTCATGAACCACTTCAAACAGGTATTAAAGCGATCGATGCTCTTGTACCAATTGGCCGTGGACAACGTGAGTTAATCATCGGTGACCGCCAAACAGGTAAAACAGCAGTTGCACTTGATACAATCATTAACCAAAAAGATGAAGATATGATTTGTATCTATGTAGCTATCGGACAAAAAGAATCAACTGTACGTAACGTAGTAGAAACACTACGTAAGCACGGTGCATTAGAGTACACAATCGTTGTAACTGCATCTGCTTCTCAACCAGCTCCATTATTATACTTAGCTCCTTATGCTGGTGTAACAATGGGTGAAGAGTTCATGTACAATGGTAAACACGTATTAGTAGTATATGATGACTTATCAAAACAAGCAGCGGCTTACCGTGAGCTGTCATTACTATTACGTCGTCCTCCAGGTCGTGAAGCTTATCCAGGGGATGTATTCTACTTACATTCTCGCTTATTAGAGCGTGCAGCAAAATTAAGTGATGCAAGAGGCGGCGGTTCTTTAACTGCACTACCTTTCATCGAAACACAAGCAGGGGACGTATCAGCATACATCCCAACAAACGTAATCTCTATTACGGATGGACAAATCTTCTTACAATCTGACCTATTCTTCTCTGGCGTACGTCCAGCGATCGATGCGGGTACTTCTGTATCTCGTGTTGGTGGATCTGCTCAGATTAAAGCGATGAGTAAAGTATCAGGTACACTTCGTCTTGACCTTGCATCTTACCGTGAGTTAGAAGCGTTCGCTCAGTTCGGTTCTGACCTTGATAAAGCAACTCAAGCGAAACTAAACCGTGGTGCTCGTACTGTTGAGGTATTAAAACAAGGATTACACAAACCGTTACGTGTAGAGAAACAAGTTATCATTCTTTACGCTTTAACACGTGGATTCCTAGATGATATCCCAGTAGTAGATATCACTCGTTTCGAAGAAGAATTCCATGCTTGGTTAGATTCTAATGCGACTGACTTATTAGAAGAAATCCGCACAACTAAGAAACTTGCGGATGACGACAAATTTGCAGCAGCAATTAACGGATTTAAAAAAGTATTCGTAGCTTCTGAGTAATAAATAAAAGCTCCAGGGGCTCGTTCAAGCCGCTGGAGTTAGATAATATATAAAGGCATCTCAATTTTTGAGATTGCTGACGGTTATGTAAAGGAAAAGAGTAGGTGCACCCATTCTTTTCCTTCAATCATGAGCAAGAATATCTTGCAACGTAGATTAGGAAGAGGATTCTTACTAATCGTGCCAACTTCCGGAAAAAAGGTGGTGAAAACCTGTGGCATCTTTACGCGATATAAAAGCGAAGATTACCTCGACAAAGAAAACGAGTCAAATTACGAAAGCGATGGAGATGGTATCTGCATCTAAGTTAAACCGTGCAGAGCAAAATGCTAAATCTTTCGTTCCGTATATGGAAAAGATTCAAGAAGTAGTAGCGAGCATTGCGCAAGGAAGCAAAGGAATTAATCATCCAATGCTAAATGCGCGTCCTGTAAAGCGTACAGGATACATCGTTATTACATCGGATCGCGGACTAGCAGGTGGTTATAACAGTAACGTATTACGTACAGTTAGTAACGTAATTCGTGAACGTCATAATATGGATTCAAACCAATATTCTATTATTGTGCTTGGACGACTAGGACGTGATTATTTAAAACGTCGCGGCTTTAACATCATTGATGAAGTAGTTGGACTATCTGACCATCCATCATTTACTGATATTAAAGATCTTGCTTCTCGAGCAATTGCGATGTTTGCAGATGGAGCTTATGATGAGCTGTATATTTACTACAACCACTATGTAAGTAAAATTTCACAAGAAGTAACGGAAAATAAAATTTTACCGCTTACTGATGTGGCGTCTGATAAAAAGACGACAGCTTATGAATTCGAACCTTCTGAAGAAGAAATTTTAAAAGTACTATTGCCACAATACGCAGAAAGCTTAGTGTACGGTGCATTACTAGACGGTAAAGCAAGTGAACACGCAGCGCGTATGACAGCAATGAAGAGTGCTACAGACAACGCAATGGAAGTTATCGATTCACTTACACTTTCATTCAACCGTGCGCGTCAAGCAGCGATTACGCAAGAGATTACGGAAATCGTTGGTGGAGCAGCAGCGTTAGAATAGTATTAAAAAGCGTAGGCGGCTCTTTCAAAAGAGTCGCGTAAGCATAAACCAATAAAAAATTAAAAGCTAACTGCTCGTAGCGAGTTGGCTAATTAAAAGAAAGCTAGGAGGGAACCCGATGAATAAAGGGCGCGTTACGCAAATCATGGGTCCGGTTGTAGACGTTAAGTTTGATGGCGGAAAGCTACCAGAAATCTACAACGCCCTTACGGTAAAACAAAGCAACGAAAACGGAGCAAGCATTAACTTAACATTTGAAGTTGCACTTCATTTAGGTGATGATACAGTTCGTACAGTTGCAATGTCTTCCACAGATGGACTTGTTCGTGGCACAGAAGTAGAAGATACTGGTAAAGCAATCTCTGTACCAGTTGGTGATGTAACACTTGGTCGCGTATTTAACGTATTAGGTGATGCAATTGACTTAGATGGTGAAGTTCCAGCCGATGTACATCGTGATCCAATTCACCGTCAAGCACCTGCATTCGAAGAATTATCTACTAAAGTAGAAATTCTTGAAACTGGTATTAAAGTAGTAGACTTACTTGCTCCTTACATCAAGGGTGGTAAGATCGGTCTATTCGGCGGTGCCGGCGTAGGTAAAACGGTATTAATTCAGGAATTAATTAACAACATCGCACAAGAACACGGTGGTATCTCTGTATTCGCTGGTGTAGGTGAGCGTACTCGTGAGGGTAATGACTTATACCACGAAATGAGCGATTCTGGCGTAATTAAGAAAACTGCGATGGTATTCGGACAAATGAACGAGCCACCTGGAGCACGTCAACGTGTTGCATTAACAGGTTTAACAATGGCTGAACATTTCCGTGATGAGCAAGGACAAGACGTACTATTGTTCATCGATAACATCTTCCGTTTCACGCAAGCAGGTTCTGAAGTATCTGCCCTTCTTGGTCGTATGCCATCTGCGGTAGGTTACCAACCAACTCTTGCGACAGAAATGGGTCAATTACAAGAGCGTATTACATCTACAAATAAAGGGTCTATCACGTCTATCCAAGCGGTATATGTACCAGCCGATGACTATACGGATCCAGCACCAGCTACAACGTTCGCTCACTTAGATGCAACAACAAACTTAGAGCGTCGTTTAACACAAATGGGTATTTACCCAGCCGTAGATCCATTAGCATCTACATCTCGTGCACTTTCTCCAGAAATCGTAGGAGAAGAGCATTATGAAGTAGCTCGTCAAGTACAGCAAACTTTACAGCGTTATAAAGAGCTTCAAGACATCATCGCTATCTTAGGTATGGATGAGTTATCTGAAGAAGATAAGTTAGTTGTACATCGTGCTCGTCGTATTCAATTCTTCTTATCTCAAAACTTCCACGTAGCTGAGCAGTTTACAGGTCAAAAAGGTTCTTACGTACCTGTAAAAAATACAGTTAGTGGTTTCAAAGAAATTCTAGAAGGAAAATATGATGACCTTCCAGAAGATGCATTCCGCTTAGTTGGTGGCATTGAAGAAGTTATTGAAAACGCGAAGAAAATGATGGCGTAAGGCCTTAGGAGGGACGAAGTATGAAGACATTTCCAGTCAGTATTGTAACTCCTGATGGACCGGTTTACGAAAAAGAAGTAGAAATGGTAAGCGTAAAAGCAGAGAGTGGGGAAATGGGGATCTTACCGGGTCACATTCCAACTGTTGCACCATTAAAAATTAGTGCAGTTCGTCTGAAAAATGGTGGGCACACTGATTATGTAGCAGTAAGCGGTGGCTTTATCGAAGTTCGTCCAGATAAAGTAACTGTATTATCATCATCTGCTGAAGAAGCAAACCATATCGACATCCATCGTGCAAATGAAGCGAAGCGTCGTGCTGAGCAACGTATGCAAGATAAACAAGCACATGTTGACTTTAGACGTGCAGAAATGGCCTTACAGCGTGCTGTGAACCGTTTAAACGTTTCCGATATGAAATAAAAAAATCCGTAAAGGCTTTGCCTTTACGGATTTTTTTATGTAATTCATGGATAATTTTACAAAAATGGTATAATTATATTGATGCTTGTATAAGTAGAGAATGTACAACAATTAATAAAGGGGATGAATAAATGATTGGTGAAATGAAACGAGAAGCGTTGCACTCTTTAAAGGGAAAATGGGGGCTAGGAGTCGGATCAACGATTTTATATTTTATTTTAAGTTATGTTGTTTCAATGGCTGCAATGCTTATACTTTTAATTCCAGGAATTATTATATTTTTCTTATTTGCTGGTTTAACAGGATCAATTGAAGAGGAAGCGATGTCAATCGGAGCAGGTATTACATTTGGGATTTTTTATTGCATTATGATAATTTTAAGTAATGCATCGTATGGAATTACATCATACGGTTATATAAATGTATTTCTACAGATTAGTAAACGAGAAGGTGCTAAAGTAGATCACTTATTCGAAGGGTTTCGTGGTTTTAAAAGAATGATGAAAACGATGTGGGCGATGCTTGCAATTTTATTATATACAGGTACATGGATTCCAATGTTGCTAGTAGCCTTATTCGCATTTTTGGGTGAAGAAGGAAATACGTCGTTTACTATCGCCTTCTTTGTACTAGTAGCTATTTCAATCGTTGTTATGATTGTGATGTATTTTTCTTATGCGATGACGTACTATGTAATGGTTGAAAATCCAGAGTATAGTGTGTCACAAGCAATGAAAGAAAGTAAGCGTCTTATGAAGGGACATAAATTAGATTTGTTTCTTTTATGGCTTAGTTTTATAGGATGGGGTATTTTAGCGATTTTAACACTTGGAATAGGTTTTCTTTGGCTTAGCCCGTATATGAGTACAACGACAGCGCATTTTTATCGCTATCTTTCAAAAGATGAATTGTAGTAGGAACATGCTATACTAATAGAGTTATTGTGTATAGGAGGCTACGTATGATTGGTGATTTAAAAGGAGAAGCATTAGATTCATTAGAAGGGAAATGGGGATTAGCTGTCGGGGCAACATTACTCATTTCAATTCTTATCACGATTTTTAGTTTTAGTATTGAGTGGGGATTTTCTACAATGATTGGTGGAAAAGAAACAAGTGGTTCACTTTCAATGAATATCCTTACAGTTTTTGTTACGGGACCGTTAACTTTAGGTGGATATTATCTTGCTTTAAATATTCTTCGTGAAAAGCAAGCTAGTATCGGTAATATATTCATTTGGTTTTCAGAGGGAAAAAGATTTCTAAAATCATTTTTATTATATTTATTAGTAAATCTTTATCTTTTCTTATGGATGTTACTATTTATTATCCCAGGCATTATTAAATCATTTTCTTATGCGATGACGTACTTTATTATAAACGACCATCCTGAGTATTCACTGAACCAAGCTATTACAGAAAGCCGTCGTATGATGGATGGACATAAGATGGAGTATTTCATTTTATGTTTAAGCTTTATTGGTTGGTTTATATTAAGTTGTATTACATTAGGGATTGGATTCCTATGGTTAATTCCATATTTTTATACGACGTCAGCAGCTTTTTATGAAGAGGTTGCAGAGGAATATTACGAGAAAACAATTCCGACACTATAAAGTGGGGCATCTCACGTTGATGACTAGTTTTACTGTCAGCAAATAGTATGATAAAAACACCGAGTATGAGCTATTGGTTCATACTCGGTGTTTTTTGTAGGAATTTTATAAATTGATGACTAGTAAGTGGTTTACTGAAATAATAACCTTGCATGTATTTACAGTTGTTCTTTTGTAGAAACTTAAGTTGTTTTTCTGTTTCAATTCCTTCAGCAACGACAGAAAGGTTTAAAGCATTTGCAAGGGAAAGGATAGTGGAAACGATGGCTCTTTCTTCAGGCCGATGATCGGCTAGTTGTGTAAATTCTCTCGGTACTTTTAATGTATCGATAGGGAAAAGTGATAAATAAGCGAGAGAAGAATAGCCGGTACCGAAGTCATCAATGGACGTTTGAATACCATATTCTTTTAGTTGCTTTAGCCTGGATAATGTTTCTTTTTCATTGATCATCGCAATTCGTTCTGTTAACTCAAGTGTTACATACTTTGGATCAACTTTAACATCTGTTAGTATTTGTGAAATGTTCTCGATTAAATGCTCTTGCTGGAATTCTTTTGCTGATAAGTTAACACTTATTTTTAAATCTTGGTAGCCAAAAGTATGCCATATTTTTAACTGAAGACAAGATTCTTTTAATACCCAACGACCGAGTGGAACGACTTGTGGCGTCTCTTCTACAATTGGAATGAACTCACATGGTGGTATTTCACCTAGGAGCGGGTGTTTCCAGCGTATTAATGCTTCAGCACCAATAATCTTTTTCGTTGTAATATCAATTTGTGGTTGATAGACGAGATAAAATTCTTTGTTTACTAAAGCGAGTGGTAAATCTTTTTCAATTCGAGCTTTTCGTTCCATTTTTTTATACAATTCTTTCGTGTACAGAGAGCTACCGTTTTTTCCTTTATTTTTTGCTTCGTACATGGCCATATCAGCATGCTGCAAGATTGATAATGGATCTTCACCTGCTTCAGGATAGATTGCAATCCCGATGCTCGGTGAGATTTGTAAATGTTGATTTTCGATTTCGAATGGTTCGTTCATGGCCGCTACAATCGTATCAGCTATTTTTTTAACATCTGGCCTTTTTTTATAATTTTCGATAAGGATTGTGAACTCATCCCCAGCTAATCGGGCAAGCTTCATATTTGGTGTCGATATATCTTCGAGTCTTTTTGCTACTGCAATTAATAGAAGGTCTCCTACCCTATGACCGAGAGTATCATTAATAACTTTAAAACGGTCTAGGTCGAGAAACATAACAGCAAAAGGCCTTTTTGATATTTCAGATCGAGCAATTGCTTGTTCTACATATTGATGAAATGCACGGCGATTTGCAAGCTCTGTTAAAGTATCACGATAGGCTAGGAAATTAATTTGCTCTTGTTGTTGTTTACTTTCCGTAATATCTTTAATCATTAAATAAACACCAGAAATATGATCCTTTAAAAAGATAGGAACAGCGGTAACATGCAAGTAGTAAATATCTCTGTTCTTATGATACGCCCGTACTTCTAAAGAAATAGATTTCCCCTTTTTTACATGACGAAAGGCATTAATGATGTCTTCCAAATCTTCTTCATACGTAAGTGAATAGTATGGTTGCTTTAATAATTCATTCGTTTGATAACCGAGTAAAGTAGTACCAGCGTTGTTCACGTTGAGAAAATTACCATACAAGTCTAATGTGAAAATTGGATCTGGATGATGCTCGTATAAAGATTTAAACATTTGTTGGTTATGATATAGTTCATTTTTTTGTTCTACTAAATCTTCTGTACGTAGTTCGATTTGTTTCTCGAGTTCTAAGTTGAATTGCATTTGGGCTAGTAATAATATTTTATTTTGTTTTCGAACTAAACTATGGCGTATGAGAACGAAGGAGAAAGTTATCATAAGCCCGATTACTACAATAGGTGCAAAAACGTATTCAACTAATATAAAAACAATAAGCATGACTACAGAAATATAAGGTAATGACAATCTGATCGATTCCCCAAGTTTAGGTGTTAATAGTACTTGCTCTTGTTTTTCAGGTTCTTTTGTATGCTGAATACAGGCGATTGCTACTAGTACTAAAGTTACTTGATAGAGAGGGGTAACTGTAAACATAGAATACTCTGGTGTGAAGTATTTGATATAAGCATAAATCGCATCAGTAGTAGCATATAAAATTAAAGCACTGCCAAGAAGTGCACCAACTTTTTTAGGTAATAAGGATAATGGCTTGAATAACAGATTGATTCCTATGAGAAGAAAGAGTAAATCAGCCATTGGATAGGTAAGTTGAACAAATATGTCGATATAGGATGTTGAAGAAACGTGAATCGTTCGTTCAATAAGTAAGTAGTAACTTAAAGTAAATTGTGCTGTAACAATAATACAAATATCACATATCATAAAAAGCTTTTCTAATAAATCTCGGTTATAAATGATCTCATATAGAAAGGCCAATGCAAAGCTAATTAAAAAAAGTAGGTAAAAAAAGTCGGACGGATCAACGAATGTATAGTAGTCCTTTAAAATTAAACGTTGATAGGCAACGACTATATCACCAATGAAATAAGAGAGGGTTCCAACAGACAATATGGTCCAAAATAAACGAGGTAACCCTTCTTTCCTATTTGAAAAATAAAGTATATAACTACAAGCGATAATATCAATGAATAGGGTACTCATTCCAATTAATATTTGAAAAGGAAATGAGTATTCATATAGAAAAGGCATTGCCACGTAATGAATTGCTATAGACAACAATATAATGCTTATAAGAATAGTTACATGTGTTTGTTTTTTCATTTATCTCACCCACTGTATATACATATAAATTCCTCTTTTTATTTTTTATAGTTTCTTGAAACATATATATAATTTCTATACTTATTTTGCACAGGTATAGCGAGTTGTAAAAATAGATTTTAATAATTCTCGTTTCTGTCCCCAACATATCGACATAGGAATTTGAAGTTTGTTATAATAGTTAAAATAGTTGCATTATTTAGAAAAATTTAAAAATAATAATTGCTGCAACTAGGACATATTGTTTACTAAGTGAACTTGTTCTTAATTCAGGGGGGAGGGTTTCACAATGGCAAGTGTATATGAAAATAGTTATATGATCGTTTTGATTTTCTTGCTATTAGGCATATTGCTGCCGGTAGTGGCTCTTACATTAGGAAGGATGCTGCGCCCAAACAAACCAAGTGCAGCGAAAGCGACGACGTATGAGAGTGGGATTGAGCCTTTTCATGATGCGAATATTCGGTTTCATGCTCGTTATTATATTTTTGCTTTATTGTTTGTCATCTTTGATGTAGAAACTTTATTTTTATATCCATGGGCTGTTGCATATGACAAGCTCGGTTTATTTGCACTTATTGAAATGCTCATCTTTGCTGTAATGTTGCTAGTTGGATTAGCGTATGCTTGGAAAAAGAAGGTGTTACAATGGTTATAAATTTTGAGGAATTACATCCAAATGAGCGAGCGAAATTAGAACGAAATATCTTTTTTTCTACATTGGAGCAGTTAAAAGGATGGGCACGGAGCAATTCTTTATGGCCGATGACATTCGGACTAGCATGCTGTGCAATTGAAATGATGGGAGTAGGTTCATCACATTATGATTTAGATCGATTTGGGTCATTTTTTCGGACTTCACCAAGGCAATCGGACGTTATGATTGTGTCGGGAACGGTAACGAAGAAGATGGCTCCTATTGTTCGGCGTTTATACGATCAAATGCCTGAACCAAAATGGGTTATTGCAATGGGATCCTGTGCGACAGCAGGTGGCCCATATGTAAATTCATACGCTGTTGTGAAAGGTGTGGATCAAATTGTACCAGTTGATGTGTATATCCCTGGTTGCCCACCAAATCCCGCTGCTTTAATTTATGGAATTAATAAATTGAAAGAAAAAATTCGTTACGAGGCAAAGACGGGAAAGCAGGTGACGAATAAATGAGTGATCCAAACAAAGACTTAGAGGATTTGAAAAGAGAAGCAGCTAGGCGTGCGAAAGAAGAGGCGAGAAAGCGTCTTGTTGCGAAACATGATGCAGAAATAAGTAAACTTGAGGAAGAAAATCGGGAAAAAGAGAAAGCGCTACCAAAAAATGACGATATGACTGTAGAAGAAGCAAAACGACGTGCAGCAGCGGCCGCAAAAGCGAAAGCCGCGGCGTTAGCGAAACAAAAAAGAGAAGGAACAGAAGAGGTACCGGAAGAAGAAAAGGCCAAAGCGAAGGCAGCAGCGGCAGCGCTAGCGAAGCAAAAAAGAGAAGGAACAGAAGAAGTAACGGAAGAAGAAAAGGACAAAGCAAAAGCGGCGGCGTTAGCGAAGCAAAAAAGAGAAGGAATAGAAGAGATACCGGAAGAAGAAAAGGCCAAAGCCAAAGCAAAGGCGGCAGCGGCCGCGTTAGCGAAACAAAAAAGAGAAGGAACAGAAGAGGTACCGGAAGAAGAAAAGGCCAAAGCGAAGGCAAAGGCAGTGGCGGCTGCAAAAGCGAAAGCCGCGGCGTTAGCGAAGCAGAAGGCTTCGCAAGGTGATGGGGATTCGGGAGATGAAAAGGCGAAAGCAATTGCAGTAGCTAAGGCGAAAGCGGCTGTGGCAGCAAGGGCGAAGACAAAGGGCGCTGAAGGTAAAGCGGAAGAGGAGCCGAAGCAGGAAGAGCCATCCATGAATCAGCCGTATTTAAATCAGTATGTTGAAGTTATTAAGGAAAACATAGGAGAGGATGCATTAGTAGATTCCTATATTAATAAACTTTCAAAAGATGTGCCAACTCTTGTGGCGGAGCCCTCAAAATATTATGAAGTAATGGAGTTACTGCGATTCCATGAGGGACTTGCTTTTGATTATATGTCAGAGCTACATGCGACGGATTTTGTGACACATATGGAAGTGTATGTTCATTTATTTTCATATGGAAAGAAACAGTCAGTAGCGGTGAAAGTGAAGCTGGATAGGGAAGAACCGCAAGTAGAATCGGTGACAGCGCTTTGGAAAGGCGCGGACTGGCCAGAGCGAGAAGCGTATGATTTGCTGGGCATTGTATTTAAGGGGCATCCGAATTTATCACGTATTTTAATGCCGGACGATTGGATAGGGCATCCGCTTAGGAAAGATTATGAACCGTATGATGTGGAGGTGTAGCTTATGATCCGTACGGAAGAAATGCTTTTGAATGTAGGTCCTCAGCATCCGAGTACGCATGGTGTGTTCAGGCTTGTTATTAAGATTGACGGAGAAATTATTAAAGAAGCTACACCGGTTATTGGATATTTGCATCGCGGGACTGAAAAGATTGCTGAGAGTTTACAGTATACGCAAATTATCCCTTATACAGATCGAATGGACTATTTATCAGCAATGACGAATAATTACGTCATTTGCCATGCTGTAGAGACGATGATGGGGCTTGAAATCCCTGAGCGGGCCGAATACTTGCGAGTACTTGCAATGGAGCTTGGGAGGATTGCGAGCCACCTCGTTTGGTGGGGGACAAATCTTCTTGATATAGGAGCGGTCAGCCCGTTTTTGTACGCGTTTCGTGAACGAGAGATGATTATAAATTTATTAAACGAATTATGCGGTGCACGTCTTACTTTTAACTATATGAGAGTCGGCGGTGTGAAATGGGATGCGCCGGACGGCTGGATTGAAAAAGTGGAAGAGTTTGTGCCGTATATGAGAGAGCAATTGGCAGGTTACCACGACCTTGTTAGCGGTAATGAGATTTTCTTAAATCGTGTGAAGGGCGTTGGTATATATAGCGCGGAAGAAGCGATTTCGTATTCTTTAAGCGGAGCAAATTTGCGGTGCACCGGAGTAAACTGGGATCTTCGCAAAGATGAGCCGTATTCTATTTATGATCGTTTTGATTTCGATATTCCTGTTGGGAGTGTGGGGGATGCTTGGGATCGCTACGTTTGCCGCATGCAAGAGATTGAGGAGTCATTAAAAATTGTTGAGCAAGCTGTCCAGCAGTTCCCGAAAGACGGAGCCGTGCTGGCGAAAGTACCGAAAATCATTAAGGCGCCTAAAGGAGAAGCGTTTGTCCGTATAGAATCACCGCGAGGAGAGATTGGTTGCTATATTGCTAGTGACGGAAAGAAAGAGCCGTACCGCTTGAAGTTTCGCAGGCCGTCTTTTTACAATTTGCAAATTTTACCGAAGTTATTGAAAGGTGAAAATATCGCCAATTTAATTACGATTTTAGGTGGAGTTGATATTGTACTTGGGGAGGTTGATGGCTAATGATTGAAACGCTCTTACAATCACCTTCAAGCTGGACGAATTTCTTTATTTTTTTCGGATTAGCGGTGCTTCTATTATTTGCAGTCCTTGGCTTCGTTACATATGGTATTTTGGCAGAACGGAAAGTGATGGGATTTATGCAAGGGCGGATTGGACCAAACCAAGTTGGGGGCCGATTCGGTTTACTGCAAACGGTAGCCGATGTTTTAAAACTATTACTGAAAGAAGATAGTATTCCGAAAGCGGCAGATAAACCGTTGTTTATATTAGCACCTGTTATTGCATTCGCACCGGCATTTATGGTGCTTGCAGTCATCCCGTTTACTGATAAATTTCAGTTCGCGGATATTGGCGTAGGCTTACTGTATTACATTGCTGTTTCTGGTATTACGACGATTGGTGTCGTGACTGGAGGATGGGCATCAAATAATAAATATTCCCTTTTAGGAGGGATGCGTGCGGCGGCGCAAATGATTTCTTATGAAATTCCGCTCGTAATGAGTGTAATTGGCGTCGTTTTGTTAGCTGGTAGTCTGAATTTAAATGAAATTGTAGCAGCGCAGGAGAATGTTTGGTATATTTTCGTGCAACCAATCGGTTTCGTCGTATTCTTAATCGCAGCGGTAGCAGAGTTAAATAGGACGCCGTTCGATTTACCGGAAGCAGAGTCAGAACTTGTTTCTGGATATCATACGGAATACTCAGGATTTCGCTGGGCGTTTTTCATGCTTTCAGAGTACGTATATTTCTTCGGAATGGCATCTTTAATTACAGTGCTCTTTTTAGGCGGATGGAATCCAGTCATGTTCCTTGGATTTATTCCAGGAGCTGTATGGTTTGCTTTGAAATTTAGCAGTGTAGTCTTTCTATTAATTTGGTTCCGCGTTACGTTCCCGCGTATAAGAGGTGACCAGTTAATGGAGTTTGGCTGGAAAGTATTATTGCCAATTGCACTTGCGAATATTTTCTTAACGGCATTGATTAAGGAGTTATTCTTCTAATCTATGAGGGGGGTGCCAGTAAGAGATGAAAGGACTATTTAAAGGATTAAAATATACATTAAGCAATTTGAGTAAGAAGAAGGTGACTTACGATTATCCGAATCAACCGTTGCCGTTGCCAGACCGCTTTCGAGGCATTCAAAAGTTTTATCCGGAAAAGTGCATTGTTTGTAACCAGTGCTCTAACATTTGTCCGACAGACTGTATTCAGTTAACAGGGAAAAAACATCCGGATCCTACGAAAAAAGGAAAAATTATCGACACGTACGATATTAATTTTGAAATTTGTATTCTTTGTGATTTATGTACAGAAGTTTGTCCGACAGAGGCGATTGTTATGACAAACAACTTTGAACTCGCGGAATATTCACGTGATGATTTATTTAAAAATTTGCAGTGGCTTGACGAAAACGACGAAAACGTCAGGAAGGAGAATAAAGCATGAATGGCGAGTTTGTAGCATTCTTCATACTATCCTTGTCTGCAATTATCGGCGGCGTTCTTATGTTGAACTTAACGAAAGTCATGCATATGATGCTAGCTCTCGTTCTGACATTCCTCAGCATTGCAGGTTTGTACTTTCTTTTATCAGCTGAATTTATCGGAGTTGCACAAATTTTACTTTACTCGGGTGCAATCACAATTATTATGATTTTTGGCATCATGTTAACGCAACATAACGCAGAAAATGAATCACGTCTTACTCTTCGAAAATGGATTATCTTCTTTGCGGTTGTAGCATTTGGGGCAGTTATGTATTTCGCTGTTAACAATATTGATTTTGCAAATGAAAGCGCACAAGGAAGTTTACCTCTCCATGAAAAAAACACACTTCAAATCGGTACACTTCTCTATTCGAAATATATTATTCCATTTGAGTTAACCTCAGTTATTTTACTTGTAGCACTTGTTGGCGCAATTATTCTTGCGAAGAAGGATGAGAAAGAGGAGGATTCCAATGAGTAGCGTTCCTGCTTCTGCATATTTAACGCTTGCGATTATTTTGTTTTGCATCGGTTTGTTTGGAGCTTTAACAAAGCGAAATACAGTGATTGTATTAGTTTGTATTGAATTAATGCTTAATGCGGCCAATTTAAATTTAGTAGCATTTAGTAAATTAGGTTTGTTCCCAAATTTAACAGGGCAAATTTTCTCTCTGTTTACGATGGCTGTAGCGGCTGCGGAGGCGGCGGTAGGACTCGCCATTTTAATTGCTTTATATCGTAATCGTACGACGGTTCATGTAGATGAAATGGATACGCTCAAAGGATAACATTGTGACCGAAAAGGGGGAAGGAAACAATGATCGATTATGCATGGCTCATACCGCTTTTCCCGCTTGTTTCGTTTTTTTTATTACTTATATTCGGGAAGAAAATTAGAGAAGGAAGCAGTGTACTTAGTATTTTCCTCGTCTTTCTCTCCTTTATATTTGCGGTACTTGTGTTAATAGAACGATTTTCGAAGGTAGGATTGAAGCATAAGTGGGTATGGCTTAGAACGGGAGATATTGATATATCATTTGGCTTTGAAGTTACAGCATTAGGGGCTTTAATGCTGTTTATCGTTACACTTGTGAGTTTACTTGTACATGTGTATTCGAAAGGTTATATGAAAGGTGACGAAAGATTACCAACCTTTTATGCATATTTAGGACTCTTTACATTTGCGATGCTCGGGCTCGTTATATCGCCGAATTTATTACAGCTTTATATATTTTGGGAGTTAGTAGGCCTCGGTTCATTTTTACTCATCGGTTTTTATTTCTTTAAAGAAGAAGCGAAGGCTGCTGCGAAAAAGGCTTTTATTATGACTCGTATTGGAGATGTCGGTTTATTTGTAGGGATGATCTTACTTTTTTGGCACGCAGGTAGTTTTGAATATGACGTAATTTTTAGAGCGATTCATACGGGTGATCTTACCCCTACGATGATTACAATAACGGCGATATTAATTTTTATCGGGGCGATGGGGAAGTCAGGTCAGTTCCCGCTTCATACGTGGTTACCAGATGCGATGGAGGGGCCGACGCCTGTTTCGGCACTTATTCATGCGGCGACGATGGTCGCAGCTGGCGTATATTTAGTGGCGACGATGTTTCCGCTATTTTCAGCAAGTGCGGTGGCGATGCAGACAGTGGCAATCGTTGGAGCCTTTACTGCAATCTTTGCGGCTTCTATCGGTCTTGTGCAAACGGATATAAAGAGAGTGCTTGCTTATTCTACAGTTAGTCAGCTTGGTTATATGATGCTTGCATTAGGATCTGCTGGTTATGTAGCTGGTATTTTCCATTTAACGACACACGCCTTTTTTAAAGCGCTACTATTTTTGGCTGCAGGAAGTGTCATTCATGCAGTGCATACGCAAAACATTAATAAAATGGGCGGTTTACAGAGGAAGATGAAAGTAACGGGTGCACTATTTTTAATCGGTACACTTGCAATTAGTGGTGTGCCACTCCTTTCTGGTTTCTTTAGTAAAGATGAAATTTTAGCGGCGGCTTGGATGAATGGCAATTACGTTTTATTCATATTAGCAGTAATTGCAGCATTCTTAACAGCGTTCTACATGTTCCGGCTATACTTCCTTGTCTTTACTGGGGAAGCGAAGACGAAGGAAGATGTGAAGGAATCACCCCGCGTTATGACGTATCCGATGATTGTCCTCGGTGTCCTCGCGGTAGTGGCGGGTTATATGAATACACCATGGTTTGGGACATTTCTCGGGGATTGGCTTACGAAAGATGTAGCATTTAAAGCGAGAGAGGTACACGGGCCAGTTTGGATTATGATCGTAGCGACGCTCGTTTCATTTGCAGGAATCGCTCTTGCATATTTCATATACGGTAAGAAATCTATTTCTAGAGATTGGGCTGGTGGCGAGGGAACACCTCTTTATAACCTTTTGAAAGAAAAATATTATGTGGATGAACTATACAATATGACGGTGCTCCCTATTACGAAGGGAATCGCTCATGTGCTTCGCTTATTTGAGTTGTATGTAGTCGAAGGAATTTCCGTTTTAATAGGGAGTTTAGTTAAAGGAATGAGCGTACTCGGTTCTAGACTCCAAAACGGAAATGTACAAGTGTACGGCACTGTAACAGCTGTTTCGCTTGCAGTACTCGTCATTATTTTGCTCTATACGGGAGGGGATTTACGATGAATGATTTGTTATTAACGTTCTTCATTTTTTCCCCGCTTTTAGGAATTCTTTTACTTGCATTAACACCGAAAAAAGAATCGCGTACAGTGCGAGCTCTCGGTTTATTTGGGACGGCGCTTCCATTTGGAATCGCTATCGTCCTCGCTTGTACATATGCTTCTGGAAAGAGTTTGTCGCTATTCGATGAAAAAGTGAAATGGATTAAATTTGGGGATTTAGCAGCGGTGGATAAAAGATGGTTTTCCATTTATTACGAGCTTGGTATCGATGGTTTATCGCTCGTTATGATGGTGCTGACGGCCCTTCTAGCAATGCTTGCAGCAATTGCGGCATTTACTATTAAAAGGAACTTAAAAGCCTTTTATATGCTGCTACTCATGCTAGAAATAGGGATGCTCGGCGTCTTCGCTGCTCAAAATTTAATGCTGTTCTTTATCTTCTTTGAAATTACATTGCCGCCAATGTTTTTATTAATTGGGAAGTGGGGGAAATTGTCGAGTGAAAAGGCTGCTTACAGTTATTTAATATATAACGGTATTGGCTCCGCTATTTTACTCATCGTTTTCTCGGTTTTATTTGCGAAAACAGGTACAACAAATATTACAGAGCTTAAAGAAATATTAACGAATGTAGGTGCTGGGGGAGGAATGGCTGTCTCAAGTAGTTTACAGTTCGGTTTGTTTCTTGCCATAATGATCGCTTTTGCGATTAAACTACCTGTTTTCCCGTTACATCGCTGGATGGTTAATGTGCATATTGAGGCGCATCCAGCTGTAGTTATGCTTCATGCGGGCGTTTTACTGAAGATTGGAGCATACGGTATGATTCGTTTCGGAAAAGGGCTATTCCCGGAATACTTTCGCGAGTTTGCAATGCTCATTGCGATTTTAGGAGTGATTAATTTATTGTACGGAGCCTTCTTAGCGCTCATCCAAACGGATTTTCGAAAGGTGCTTGCTTACTCTAGTATTTCGCATATGGGTATTGTATTAATGGGCCTTGCGGCGTTAAATGCACCAGGTACACAAGGGGCACTATTCCAAGTTGTGTCGCACGGTTTAATTGCGGCCTTACTCTTCTTCTTACTTGGTGTTATAGAACAACGTTTTGGGACGTCGGATATTACAGCGCTTGGCGGACTTGCAAAAAGTGTCCCAATACTTAGCGGATTCTTCTTAGCGGGAGGAATGGCATCGCTTGGATTGCCGGGCATGTCTGGATTTGTTAGCGAGTTTCTTGCCTTTCTCGGTTTATTCCAAGGAGAGCCGGTCATTGCGGCAGTCGGCGTACTTGGCATCATTTTAACCGCTGTATACGTATTGAGAGCAACACTTCAAGTAACATTTGGTAAGAAAGAGTGGGAAGCGAAAGCTGATATACATGGATGGGAGTATGTCCCTATATTGCTACTTATCTTCTGCATTATTGCAATTGGAGTAATGCCAGAAATACTAGGGGATCCGCTTCAAAATACATTGAAAACATTGGGGGTGAAGTAGGATGGATATGAATACGTTACTTAGCTTATCATGGCATCTCATGGTGCCAGAATTCATAATTCTCGGAGCTGCCATCCTTCTTTCCATATGTGATTTGTTTTTTAAGTTGAACCATAGATATGTAGCGCTTAGTGCAATCGCAGCCGTCATATTAGCAATCGTGTCATTAATTACGCTATATGGTGAACCGACAGGAGACATTTTAAACGGGTCGTTCGTGTTAGATGGGTTTTCAAAAGGGTTCAAAACGTTGTTATTAGGCGGAGCGGCCCTCATCTTATGCACCGCAATGAGCGATGATAAGAAGAATCCCATTGAAGATAAGGGAGAATATTATTATTTATTTTTAATGGCACTTCTTGGGGCTATGTTTATGGCTTCTAGTGTCGACTTCATTACACTTTTCGTCGGTTTAGAATTGCTTTCACTTTCTTCATATATTTTAGTAGGAATACGAAAAAAGAACCGTGCATCAAACGAGGCGGCCATGAAATATGTCATTAACGGAGGAATCGGAACGGCAATTACGCTCTTTGGAATGAGTTATTTATACGGTATTACAGGATCAACTAATATCGTGGATATGCAAAAAGTATTCGCAGGGGAGCTTGCTGGTGGTATTCAGTTATTGTTAGCTCTCGCATTTCTACTATTACTCGTTGGACTCTCGTTTAAAATTGCGACGGTGCCGTTTCATATGTGGGCACCAGATGTGTATGAGGGAGCGGCTACCCCTGTTACTGCTTTTCTTGGAACGATTTCTAAAATTGCAGGGTTCCTACTCATTATTCGTCTGTTTCTCATGGTTTTTGCAAGTGTATCGGTGCAAGGAGATATACAATCTTTATACGGACGTATGAGCATATACATTGCCGTGCTAGCGAGTATTACGATGATTATTGGAAATGTAGTAGCGCTAAAGCAATATAACGTAAAACGTCTATTCGCCTATTCAGGAATCGCACATGCGGGATATTTACTCGTTCCGCTTGTAGCATTATCACCATTTACGATGGATAGCATGTGGTTTTACATGCTTGCGTATATGCTTATGAATATAGGCGCGTTTGCAATTATCCACGGCTTAATCTTACAAAGCGACAAAGAAAACATTACCATTTTCACCGGATTATATAAAAGGTCGCCATTTACAGCGATAGTGATGACGATTTTTATTTTATCGTTGGCTGGAATACCTGGAACAGCTGGTTTCATCGGGAAAATTAACATCTTTTTAGGTGCACTGCATGTAGAGCCAGCTCATTACGTACTAGCTTCTATTATGATGGGGACGACAGTCATTTCATTCGTATATTATTTCCGTATTCTACAGCAAATGTTTTTCCGGACGGCTGAAATGGAAGAGAAAATTCATTTGCCATTCAATATAAAGGTTGTTATGAGCCTTTGTGCAATTTCGATTGTAATACTAGGGATTATGCCGATGATCGGGTACAATTTCTTTTATGAATATTTTCCATTAATGAAGGATTTCTTCTTCCTAGGGAACGTGGTACAATAGTGAAAATAAAAGGTGTGGAGTTGCTACTCTGCGCTTTTTATTTTGCGTGAACTACAATTGAAAATGCATGTAGGTATACGTTTTTTGAGAGCAAATTACGATGTGAAATGTAAGATGCTTATTTGTATTTGAAAAAGTGTGGCTCCTACTTATTATGGTATCGTTTTTATAGTATTTCGTAAGTAGTGGCTGGGTAAAAAGGGGTCGATTTTTTGGCACATCTTTTAGGGCAACAAGCACTGATTGCCATCGTTTCGCATTTATTGTTTATTACCATTACGTGGTGGGCCTTACAAGGTATTCACATTGAGCGTTTAATGAAGCCTGGAAAGGTGATGCAGACGCGAGTATTACTCATTCTAATTACAATTACAATTGGGACATCTGTAAGTAACTTTTTCCTTGATTATTTAGGCTATTCAAAGAGTTTAACGTATTTAGTAAAGTAAGTGTATAGAACCTCATATCTCCGTTAACAATGGGGATAGGAGGGGATGAAATTGAAGCTTAAAGCCATTCTTATTGTTGTGATAAGTGTTGTTTTATTTTTGGTTGGATATAGAGAAATGAAACCAATCAGCGATGAACAAAAAATGGAGAGCATGATTGCAACTTTAGAGAAAAATAATGCTAAAGTAGAGAAGTGGTCATGGTTAGCGCGAGAAACAAAAACAATTTCTAATATACATACGTTTCAAAAGTTGTTAAACGATGTGAAGGACAAGGCGAATATTCAAAAGTGGGAATTAGAGCAATCTCCAGATGGATATAAAGCTACATCCTATAAAAAGTTTTCTTCTTATGAAGAACGAGTAGTAGTAACATGGAGTAAGGAAAATACTAAAGAAAACACTTTCATTATTTTTGAAGTAAGTGGGGCGAAATGGGACCCGAAGTACATTCAGAAAACAAATAAAATTTTTAGTGAAAAACCTATAATTTACACTTGTGTTCGAGGTGTACTGAATGATAAGATTGAAGGTGTTTTGCAAAATAAAACCAATCAGGTTTTGAAAGATCTTTCAGCAAGAGCGATCGAACAGATAGAAGAAAGAGCATTTGTGTCAGTCTCCGCATACAATAAAAAGTGGGATGACGCTCTTTCAACAAATAGAGAGAAAATAAATGTGCAAATAGCAATACGTTCTACAGACAACAAAGATACAATTGTGGTTGGCACACCGATCATAACTTCTGAGTATTGAGTGAATAGATACTGAAAAAAGGACACGGAGGGGAATAATTTGGAAAAGA
This sequence comes from Bacillus sp. WC2507, assembly GCF_052656125.1. Classification (NCBI taxonomy): domain Bacteria; kingdom Bacillati; phylum Bacillota; class Bacilli; order Caryophanales; family Bacillaceae; genus Bacillus; species Bacillus sp. WC2507. The sequence continues at coordinate 493,350 of NZ_JBQXPN010000001.1, forward strand.
TCATCGTCCGTGGCGGAAAGCGGTTAAACGGCACAGTGCGTGTTGAGGGCGCAAAAAATGCTGTATTACCTATAATCGCTGCAGCCCTATTAGCGAGTGATGGAAAGAATGTACTATCTGAAGTACCAGTTTTGTCTGATGTATACACAATTAATGAGGTATTACGTCATTTAAATGCTGAAGTCGTATTTGAAAATAACCAAGTAACAATCGATGCTTCTAAAGAACTAAACATCGAAGCACCATTTGAATATGTACGTAAAATGCGTGCATCTGTTCAAGTAATGGGACCATTACTTGCGCGTAACGGTCGTGCTCGTATTGCACTTCCTGGTGGATGTGCAATTGGTTCACGTCCAATTGACCAACATTTAAAAGGTTTCGAAGCAATGGGAGCAAAAGTACAGGTTGGTAATGGTTTTGTTGAGGCATACGTTGAGGGAGAACTAAAAGGAGCTAAAATTTATTTAGACTTCCCAAGCGTGGGCGCGACAGAAAACATTATGTCTGCAGCTACATTAGCAAAAGGGACAACAATCCTTGAAAACGCAGCGAAAGAACCAGAAATCGTTGACTTAGCTAACTTCTTAAATGCGATGGGAGCGAAAGTACGCGGAGCTGGAACTGGAACGATTCGTATCGAAGGCGTTGATAAATTATATGGTGGAAACCACTCTATTATTCCTGACCGTATTGAAGCGGGAACATTCATGGTTGCAGCGGCAATTACTGGTGGAGACATCTTAATTGAAAATGCTGTACCTGAACATTTACGCTCAATTACAGCGAAAATGGAAGAAATGGGTGTTAAAGTTATTGAGGAAAATGAAGGTGTACGTGTTATCGGCCCAGATAAGTTAAAAGCGGTTGATATTAAAACTATGCCTCACCCAGGTTTCCCAACAGACATGCAATCACAAATGATGGCATTATTACTACAAGCTGATGGAACAAGTATGATTACAGAAACGGTATTCGAAAACCGCTTTATGCACGTTGAAGAATTCCGTCGTATGAATGCTGATATTAAAATCGAAGGTCGTTCTGTTATTATGAACGGTCCAAACAGCTTACAAGGTGCTGAAGTAGGCGCAACTGATTTACGTGCTGCTGCTGCATTAATCTTAGCTGGTTTAGTATCTGAAGGTTACACTCGTGTAACTGAATTAAAGCATCTTGACCGTGGTTATGTAGATTTCCATAAGAAATTAGCTGCATTAGGTGCAACTATTGAACGTGTAAACGAACAAGTAGAAGAAGTGAAAGAACAAGAAGTTTCTGATCTTCACGCTTAATTGAAATAGTCTCTACGTCTTTTGACGTAGGGGCTATTTTTTTGGGTTATTACTGTTATAGTCAATAAATTCTATACTTATGCACGTACCAGTGAAAATATTTAGAAAATTTCCGTTTTAGCTGGTTCCCCTTAAGTATGTTCTAAAAGAAAGAGTTGTTCCATAAGAATGAATGGAGTAAAGCTTTTTCATATTGGGGGAAATAAGATGAAATTTTCAAAGCCACTTTTCATCACAGTAGCGCTTCTCATAGCGCTCGTTATCATTGTACCTGCTGCTCTTGTTATTCCGTTTGCGAAAGCAAAGGTAGGGGAAGAAGCAGCTTCTAAAACTCCTCCAGCAATAGAAAGTATACCAGCTCCAGGGAAAGTGGATACAGCGGTGCAAGTTGCTGTATATCGTGAGAAACAGAAAAAGGTAGATACATTACCTATGGAGGAGTATGTGACCGGTGTAGTAGCTTCTGAGATGAATGCCAGTTTTGAAATAGAGGCGCTAAAGGCGCAGGCATTAGCAGCGAGAACATTTGTGGTGCAGCGTATGCTAAGTGGAGGAAAGAAAAACAATGCGGACGTGACAGATACGGTGAAAGATCAAGTGTACAAAAGTAAAGAAGAATTGAAGAAACAATGGGGTAATAACTACGAAAATAATTTGAAGAAAATCGAAGAAGCCGTTTCGAAAACCGCAGGACAAGTTTTAACATACGATGGAAAACCAATCTCAGCATCCTTCTTCTCAACGAGTAATGGACGGACAGAAAATGCGGCTGATTACTGGGGAAATGATTATCCGTACTTAAAGAGCGTAGATAGTCCGTGGGATCAAGCTTCTCCGAAATTTACGAGCGAGCAAACATTTACAGTAGCTGACTTCCAAAAACGTCTCGGTGTGAAAGTGCTAGCAGACGGAAAGGTTGGAAATATTAAAGATCTTACGGAAGGAAAGCGAGTAAAAGACGTAGCATTTCAGGGGAAAACATTAACAGGAAAAGAAGTGCGTGAAAAATTAGATTTACGCTCTTCTGACTTCACGTGGAAACAAGATGGAGATAAAATCATTGTTACAACGAAAGGCTTCGGCCACGGCGTTGGCATGAGCCAATACGGAGCAAATGGCATGGCAGCGGAAGGTAAAAAATATACAGATATCGTTGCTCATTATTATAAGGGTGTCGAAATAAAGTCGATGAATGATTATGAAGGAAAGTTAATGGTGAAGAAGTAAGGTACAGAATAAACCGTCCCAAGAGGTATATTGGGACGGTTTTTCTTTTGTTAGTAAATAGGTTATCTCTGTCGCATTTTGTAGTTAAGTCGATAGTCTTTGGTTAATCGTTGATATATTAAAAAAATCGTCCATGTTCAGCGATGGCAGAACTCTGTTTAAGGGGTCCGTGGATCGCTGGGAGCTATTATAAGGGTGAGCGTACAGAAGAATCAATGAAAGGTGGCTAGCTCCATACAGGAGACATTGTCACGGTCGATTTGGAAGGATGTATTTGTAAACGAAATTCCGAAAACATCTGTAGGGAAGTTTTTAAAACGAGCGCTGCGTGATCAGCTCAAGACGTATATGGTAGAGCAAAACTAGAGAAGAAGGCTATCCTTTCAGTTGGATAGCCTTCTTTTTATGGTACTTCATAAAATATCTAAATCTTCCATTAATTGTTTGGTATAATAGGATAAAAAGTATTTGGGGGAGACAGAATGGCGTTATTGGAGTTGAGACAGTTAGGAAAAACGAACCAGTTACCAGCAGTTGAACTGAAGGTTGAGCAAGGACAATGTGTTGTTTTGCAATGCAATAACCATACAGCTAAAGTGTTGCACCGCATTATTATTGGTGAGGAAGAAGCTTCAACTGGCAACGTGCTATTTGAGGGAGAATCGATTGGAAAGAAAAATTATTCTCGCATTGGCTTTTGTTTTTTGAAAGATGAAGCATACGAACGTTTGAAGGTAAAGGAATACTTTAAGTTCTTAATAGGGCTGTATGGATCAAATATGAGCACGGAAGAAGTAGTACAATATGTCGGTCTCTTAGATAAGTTAAACGTTAAAATAGAGAAATTATCATTTTCAGAGAAACGTCGCCTTCATATTGGGCGAGTTATGATTCATAATCCGGATTTAGTTATTTTGGAAGAGCCGGAGCAAAATGTAGATACAGAGAGCACGATTATTATTCGAAAATCAATTATGAAAATGAAAGAGCAAGGAAAAGCAATTTTTATTACGTCATCCTTTTTATCAGACGCCCTTTCATTAACAGAAGATGTATACATATTAAACAATGAAGGTGTGAAAAAAATAGAAATCGAACAAGAAGAAGTGGAAGAGATGGATGAAGAAAAGGTTGTTCAAATGATTCCGCAAATGAAACTTGAAAGAATTCCAGCGAAAGTGAACGATAAAATCATTTTACTTGATCCGATGGAAATTCATTTCATTGAAACGCAAAACGGAGTGACACATATTCATGTACGCGAAGGTGATTTCGTATGTGCATTAACGTTAAGTGAACTAGAAGCGAGATTAACAGGATTCGGGTTCTTTAGATGTCATCGCTCGTACCTTGTGAATTTACAAAGAGTACGAGAAGTCATTACGTGGACTCGTAATAGCTTCAGTTTAATTTTGGATGACGAAAGAAAAAGTTCAATCCCGCTTTCAAAAGGACGAATGGATGAATTAAAAGGTGTGATTGGGCTATAAAAATTGCTCCAATAAGCTCAAAATACGATTCATTCACCGGTAAAAATACTCCTTTTACCGGTATTTTACTGCGTAACCTCTTTGTTTTTCATATGATTGAGTCAAGAAAAGCGAAACAAATAAACGAAAAGCGCTAAAGCGACTTTCATCTATAAAAGAAAAAACAAAGGGGATAACGAGATGACATTGGCAATTGAAATGAAAGATGTAATGAAAAGTTTCAACGAAAAAACAGCACTTCGAAATGTAAATATTGAAGTGAAGCAAGGAGAAATTTTTGGATTCCTCGGACCGAGTGGATCAGGAAAAACGACAACAGTAAAGATTTTAACTTCTCAATTACTTCATAGCGTTGGAACGGTAAGGGTACTAGGAAAAGATATTACAGGACCAAGCAGCATTGATTATAAACGAATTGGTATTTTAACAGACAACAGCGGTTTATATGAGAGACTTAGCATTTATGATAACTTACTATTATTTTGTGACCTATATGATTGTAAAAAAGAGCGAATTGATGAAGTGTTAGCACAAGTGAACTTAATAGATGATAAGAAAACATTAGTAAAGAAACTATCAAAAGGAATGAGGCAGCGTGTCACACTAGCAAGAGCAATCCTTCATAAACCAGATATCCTCTTCTTAGACGAACCAACATCCGCACTAGATCCAGTTAACGTACAAAACATTCATAAAGTCTTAAAAGATTTAAATAAAGAAGGAACGACAATTTTCTTAACGACTCACAATATGGAAGAAGCAGAGACGCTTTGTAACCGCATTGCCTTTCTGTGCGGCGGAGCAATTGTAGCGCTTGATACACCAGAAAACCTTCGCTTACAATACGCGAAAGATCAAATACAAGTCGTATTAAAAGATAAGCAAAAAGAAATCGTACAAAAAGATGAATTAGGTGCAAAACGTATTTCAGAATGGATGAAAAAAGGTGAATTACTATCGATTCATTCACATGAACCAACGCTAGGCGATATCTTTATTGAAGTTACTGGGAGGGGATTATAATGATATTTTCAATGAGACGATTTTCAGCTATTTTTCGGAAAGAGGTACAGGATATTAAAGCAAATGCATCTGTGCTCGTAATGGCGGCAATGCCACTTGTATTTTCTTTTGTTTATCAACAGATGGATGGACCCAAAGAACAAATAGCTAATATGGTAACTTTAATGGCTTTAACGATGGTAGGAAGTTTTGTTCAAGCAGCTTTAATTGCGGAAGAAAAAGAAAAACACACGCTACGTGTAATGATGCTATCGCCAGCATCATCGTTAGAAGTGTTACTAGGAAAAAGTACATTAACAGCTCTTATCACATTTGTAATTTGTATTAGTAACTTTGCTATTTTAGGTGTAATAAAGGGCAATATGGTTTTAATCGCTCTATTTTTACTTGTCAGTATATTTTTCTTCCTTATGTTAGGTACGGCGATTGGATTAATAGCTAAAACAACGGCGTCAACATCAGTAGTAGGTATGCCGATTCTATTTGTTTTTCTTCTAGCTCCAATGTTAGGCGGATTTATTAAAAGCGAGTTTGTAAAAAAGGCAATCGATTTCCTTCCAACGAAGCATCTTGCGGATGCAATGCCGAAATTGCTGGCTGGAAAAGGATTTTCAACTGTTAGTGGTGATTTAATCAATATTATAATTTGGTGTGTGCTTTCAATTATTCTTTGTATTGTAGTTTACAAAAAGAAACAAATGGACTAAAAACTGAGCTGAAACGCTCAGTTTTTTCTTTTTTCAATCATTTCCTCGGAAATCTTACAATTCCTATACATATTTTTACAGATTTTGTCGAAAAGTAATTAGTTATAGGTTGTATAGGATACGTGAATATTGTTCAAAATGATTGCTGAGGTGATGATGGAATGCGAGGAAGAAACAATAAAAAGTCGCAAAAGGTAGTACATTTATTTCAAAAAAGATGGGTGTTTCCGGCACTATACATTGCTTGTGCAGCGGTAATTTTAATGGTTGCGCTATGGTTTCAAGGAGCTAATCCGAAGAAGACTCCGAACCAAGATCAAGCAACACCGTATACACAATCGGAAGATCCAGCAGTACCAGTAACGAAATCTTCAGAAGTAGTGAAAATGCCAGCGGCCGCGAGTGTGGAAGTAGTCGTACAGAAGAAGTTCTATGAAGATGCAGCAACTGAGGCGGAACAAGAAAAAGCACTTGTCTTTTATAACAACACATATTCCCCGAATAAAGGAATCGACATTGCTGCGAAGAATGGAAAAGAATTTAATGTAGCTGCTGCTTTAAGTGGTACAGTAACGAAAGCTGAAAAAGATTCACTTCTTGGTTATGTTGTAACAGTTGATAGCGGAAATGGTGTAGCAGCTTCTTATCAAAGCTTAGGCAGTGTAAAAGTAGAAAAAGGTGCACGAGTTGCACAAGGTGAAGTATTAGGAAAATCCGGTCTAAGTGCAATGAATAAAGAAGCAGGTTCTCACGTTCATTTTGAAGTACGTAAAGACAATGTGGCTGTGAACCCTGAACGCTACTTAAATAAATCAGTAGCCGAAATTAAAGCTGATGCAGGTGCTGCAAAAGCAACGAACGCTTCTGGTAAAAAAGCTGATGACAAATCTCAAAAAGAAGAAAAGTCAACGAGCACGAAACCAGAAAGTAAAACAGAAGATAAGTCTCAAAAAGAAGAGAAATCAACTAGCGGTTCGACTAGTGACAAAAAAGAAGAACCGAAGAAAGAAGAAAAATCAACAAATGGTTCTACAGAATCATCTAACAGTTCTTCTTCACAAGAATAAAAAAGTGGAAAAATCAGTTCTCACTAGGAGAGCTGATTTTTTACTTTTATATAAAAATACTCAATTTCGAGAAAAAAGTTGCAATAACAAGGAAAAATGACGAGATTCTCGAATATATATTACAAAAGGGAGGGGATACTGTGTCATTTTTGTTTGTTCTGTCGACTGCTATTATTTTATTGTTTGTTTTATTCACTTTATATTATTACATTGCTGGTAAGAAAGAGGTTCCCCACCATCAGTTATTAGAAGAAGAATTGGAACGAGAAGAATGACGCCTTATATATAAGGTGTCATTTTTTTTTCGCCAAAATAGTCACTGTTAACGTATTTCTCACAAAAAAATGTAATTTTTCTTAACTTAGTCCGCAAAAATAGTGAACATGTAGCATATATCAGTAGTGCGGGCAATACAATGGTATAAACCAAAGCAAAGAGAGTGTTTGAGGTGAGAAATCGTGAATCATTTCATTATAAATCCAAGAATGTTTAACGCTTACAAACAGCACTCACACTTACTTCTTAGTCATATGCAGCGAGGCTCATTTCACCCTTCTCACATCCAATTTAGGGAGGCGAGTGGTGTGCACGATTACATCAAAGAGAGAACTATCAAGATTGGTAAGTATATCGTGGAGACAAGAAAGACAGTGCGTGTCATTGCAAAGGAATTTGGGGTATCAAAGAGTACAGTCCATAAAGATTTAACGGAACGTCTACCAGAAATTAATCCAGAGCTCGCAAATGAAGTGAAAGAAATTCTTGATTATCATAAGTCTATTCGTCATTTAAGAGGCGGAGAAGCAACAAAGCAAAAGTATAGAAAAGAAGATGTAGAAAAGCCGGTCCGTCAATAAATATGCGATCGCAAACATTCCGTGTCAATTCGGTAATATTTTTCAGAAGAATTCTTTTTGCGAATATTACGTTTCTGTTAAATTTATGATAAAATCAGAAATTAGGTGTAAAAGAATTCGGGTATAACCTGATTTTGAATATCGAGGAGGAAAAAACGGGAATGTTTGCGCGAGATATCGGAATTGACCTAGGTACGGCTAACGTATTAATCCATGTTAAAGGTAAGGGTATTGTATTAAATGAGCCATCTGTTGTTGCAATTGATCGTAACACAGGTAAAGTATTAGCAGTAGGTGAAGAAGCAAGAAGTATGGTGGGACGTACGCCTGGTAATATTGTAGCAATTCGTCCACTTAAAGATGGTGTAATCGCAGATTTCGAAATTACAGAAGCAATGTTAAAGTATTTCATTAACAAATTGGACGTAAAGAGCTTCTTTTCAAAACCTCGTATTTTAATTTGTTGTCCAACAAATATCACATCAGTAGAACAAAAAGCAATTCGTGAGGCTGCTGAACGTTCAGGTGGTAAAACAGTATTTTTAGAAGAAGAACCAAAAGTAGCCGCAGTTGGTGCTGGTATGGAAATCTTCCAACCAAGCGGTAACATGGTTGTTGATATTGGTGGAGGTACAACAGATATCGCTGTACTATCTATGGGTGATATTGTTACCTCTTCCTCTATCAAAATGGCTGGCGATAAGTTTGATATGGAGATCTTAAACTATGTTAAGCGTAAGTATAAGCTGTTAATTGGAGAACGTACTTCAGAAAATATTAAAATTAAAGTTGGTACAGTATTCCCAGGTGCACGTAGCGAAGAGCTTGAAATTCGTGGACGTGACATGGTAACAGGCTTACCGCGTACAATTACAGTATGCTCTGAAGAAATTACAGAAGCACTAAAAGAAGACGCGGCTATCATTGTACAAGCTGCAAAAGGCGTATTAGAGCGCACACCACCAGAATTATCTGCGGACATCATCGACCGCGGTGTTATTCTAACAGGCGGTGGAGCTTTACTACACGGTATCGACATGCTTCTAGCAGAAGAACTAAAAGTACCAGTATTAATTGCTGAAAACCCAATGCAATGTGTTGCGGTTGGTACAGGTATTATGTTAGAGAATATTGATAAATTGCCAAAGCGTGCTTTACGATAAAGTGAAACTTTAATAAGTGGGGGTATTCCCCACTTATTATTAGCTCACAAATAGCAGGAAGATGAGAAGAACTAAGGTGTTAACCGTAGTTCTTTTTTGTTTTTTTATTCTTTTATTTTTTTATTTTATTTTGATTTATTGAGAAAATAGAAGAAAAATAGAGAAAAATGAAGAAAACAGGTAAAATATTCATATATATGGTTAAATTTAATATTTCCTTATTTGAAAACGTTTATAATATAATGAGTCGAATACGACATTAAGGCAAATAATGTTTCAATACATATTGCCTTTCCCTAATCTGGGCATACACTCTTTTCTACCTCCGTGTCAGTTGCAAGTATATGCAGCTATTTTAAGGGAATAGAGTGTGTGCATTTTTTTATATATAAAGCTGGGAAGATATTAAAGTTTCACTTTATAATGACAAACAATAAACAAAATGGGATAATAAACAATATGTCCAAGTGGTAAGACCAATATTACAAAAGGGGCGATTGTTATATGCTAAATATAGAACAAATTAAAGAAATCATTCCTCACCGCTATCCATTTTTACTTGTTGATAAAATATTAGAAGTAGATGAAGGAAAAAGAGCGGTTGGAATTAAAAATGTATCCGCAAACGAAGAATTTTTTAACGGGCACTTTCCTGACTATGCAGTGATGCCCGGTGTACTTATTGTAGAAGCATTGGCACAAGTCGGAGCAGTTGCGGTATTAAAGAAAGAAGAAAACCGTGGAAGACTTGCTTTCTTCGCGGGTATCGACAATTGCCGTTTCAAAAAACAAGTACGTCCAGGTGATCAACTTCGCCTAGAAGTTGAAATGACACGTGTACGTGGTCCAATCGGCAAAGGAAAAGCAATCGCAACAGTAGATGGTGAAGTTGCGTGTGAAGCTGAAATTACATTTGCGATTGGTGATAAAAAAGAATAGATGTTAATTAAAAAAATTCTTCTGCCTATTGCAGAAGAATTTTTTTAATTAATGTATTTTTTGTTCGAAATATTAAAATGCAGAGTAATCAGAATTTTTATTGTAAATGAATGGAAGTTCATATATAATGACGCTATAAATATCTTGAAATTAAGATAAATGATAGCGCGATAAAAATAGAGATGTCGTTGTCACATTATAGAAGGTGTGGGATAGGACAAAGGTTATTCTGATTCGTTATGATGAATTGTAGAGGAAAGTAATGGAGAAATTTAACGGTAGAAGTAAATGAAAAATTGGCGTAGCATATCGAGCATAAAAGAGAAAAAGGGGAAAATGACGTATTCTGAAAAAGGAGACCACAACATGTTCGGGAGAAAGAAAAGAAAGCCATTAAGACAATTAATTACAAATAAAGAGCCTAAATCACGCATTGCGGAACAATACCGTAATATCCGTACAAATATTGAATTTACATCTGTAGATAACCATATTCGTTCTATCATTGTTACTTCAGCAGATCCAGGTGATGGGAAAACAACGACTATTTCTAATCTAGCAGTTGTTTTTGGGCAACAAGGGAAAAAAGTATTGTTAATTGGGGCTGACTTACGTAAACCAACATTGCAAAATTTATTCGCTGCACATAATCCAAATGGATTAACGAATTTATTATCAGGACAAGCATCATTTGTGCAATGTATTCAAAAAACAGACATAGAGAATGTATATGTTATGTCAGCAGGTCCAATCCCACCAAACCCAGCAGAGCTACTTGGATATCGTAAAATGGATGAAGTACTTCTAGAGGCATATAAGATGTTTGACATCGTTTTGATTGATACACCACCTGTATTGGCCGTTACAGATGCACAAATACTCGCTAATAAATGTGATGGAGTTGTATTAGTAGCGCGTAGTGAAAAAACAGAAAAAGATAAACTAATAAAAGCAAAACAAATATTAGATAAAGCATCCGGAAAGCTACTTGGTGTTATATTAAATGACAAAAGAGAAGAACACGAGCAATATGGATATTATTAGAAAATAATGTATGAAATAGTATTTTTTTAAAGCTAGTATTTTTTTTGCTAGCTTTTTTGAATTGTTTTAAAATTTTGTATTGTATTATACGAAAAAAATGATATAATGGAATTTTTGTCAAATTGATGGAATGTGTTGTCATATTTAAGATTATTTTGTAAGATTATATATGTTTTTAAATAAGAAACGTACATAGATATTACTAAAATAAAAAAATGTAAGATTTATATGTTATAATTTTTCTTATGTGCAAATTTTAGAAAGTTGGAGGAACTTATGGAAGAAACAATTAGTTTGAAAGAGTTATTTCATATTTTAAAAAAACGTTTAGCAATGATCCTCGTAATCGCCTTTGGTGCAGCTATTGTAAGTGCTATCATTAGCTTCTTCTTCATGACACCAATCTATCAATCTTCGACGCAAATTCTTGTTAATCAGAAGAAACAAGAGGGATCAATGTTTCAAGCTGGTGAAGTTCAGACGAATATTCAATTAACGAATACATATAAGGTTATTATTAAAAGTCCAGTAATCTTAGATCAAGTGAATGAAAAATTAAATTTAAATATGGTAGCGCAGGATCTAACAAAGAAGATTAATGTTGCGAATGAAAAAGATTCACAAGTAATCTCTGTTACAGCTGAGGATAAAGATCCGAAAGTTGCGCGTGATATTGCCAATGCAACTGCGGATGTATTTAAAGGTGAAGTTGCAAAAATTATGAACGTTGATAACGTAACAGTACTATCTAAAGCAGAAGTTGCAGAAAATCAATCTCCAATTAAACCACGTCCAATGTTAAATGTAGTAATTGCCTTTGTTGTTGGTTTAATGGCTTCAGTTGGTCTAGCATTCTTACTAGAATACTTAGATAACACAGTTAAAAAAGAAGAAGATGTAGAAAACTTACTTGGCTTACCAGTGTTAGGTATTGTAGCTCGTATGGATGAAGAAACAATGAACGTGAAATCACACGCTCCATCATCAAGAAAAGTGAGGGGACAAACAATTGGCTCTTAATTTATTTAAAAAGAAAAATAATCATCGTCAACGTCGTCAATTAATTGCTCATCAACAACCGAAATCACCGATTTCAGAACAATATCGTAATATTCGAACGAATATCGAATTTGCATCTGTTGATACGAATTTACATTCATTAATGGTAACTTCTGCGAACCCGAGTGAAGGGAAAACAACGACAACAGCGAATATGGCGGTTGTGTTTGCCCAACAAGGAAAGAAAGTATTATTAATTGATGCAGATATGCGTAAACCGGCGATGCATCAAATGTTCCAAGTAGATAATATTTTTGGATTAACGAATGTATTAACACATAGTGAACGTTTAGAAAAATGTGTACAAACGACATCAGTTGATAATTTACACTTTTTAGCTTGTGGTCCAATCCCACCAAATCCAGCAGAATTATTAGGGTCAAAATCAATGCAAGAACTTCTTGCACAAGCATACAGTATGTACGATTTAGTCATTTTTGATTTACCGCCAATTTTAGCTGTAACAGATGCGCAAATCATGGCGAATGTATGTGATGCTTCTATTCTTGTCGTTCGTAGTGAATCGACAGAGAAAGAATCAGCTGTAAAGGCAAAAGGATTGTTGGAATCGGCTAAAGGTAAGTTGTTAGGTGTTGTTCTGAACGATCGTGAACGTGAACAAGGTCTATATTATTATTACGGTGCAAACTAATTAAAAGAGTGAGATGTGACAGGAGCATATCTCCTTTTTTCCCTTGAATATGAGATGTCTCATATTCAAGGGAAAAAAGATTTATATGAGAGAGGGAGGATGAAACAAATGATAGATTTACATTGTCACATTTTACCTGGTATCGATGACGGTGCACAGACAGTAACAGATAGTTTAGTGATGGCGCAGAAGGCAATAGAGGAAGGTATTCATACAATTGTCGCAACACCGCATCATCAAAATGGAAAATATATAAATGAACGTACCTCGATTATTCATCAAGTAAAACAACTAAATGATGAACTGCAACAACATAATATTCCACTTACCATTTTACCGGGGCAAGAGGTCAGGTTATATGGTGACATATTAGAAGACTATGAAGCGGGTAAAATCGTTACTTTAAATGAAACAAACAAATACATATTCATTGAATTTCCATCTAATCATGTACCTCGTTATGCAGAACAACTATTGTATGAACTACGTGTAAAAGGAATGATCCCAATTATCGTTCATCCGGAACGTAATGCCGAGTTAATCGAGCGGCCAGATAAGTTATATAACCTCGTCAATAAAGGTGCATTAACACAAGTGACAGCAGGAAGCTTACTAGGTAAGTTTGGTAAAAAAATCAAAAAATTTTCATTGCAGCTTGTGGAACATAATTTAACGCATATGATCGCATCAGACGCGCACAACACAACGTCAAGAGGATTTTATCTAGCAGAAAGCTATGAACTAATAGAGAAAGAATTCGGTGCAAGTGTTATGGATGATTTAAGAGAGAATCCGTATTTAATAATTAGCGGAAAAGCAATTTATAAAGAAGATCCAGAACAAATTCGTCGTAAAAAGTTGTTTGGCATCTTTTAAATAAAGAACAGGTGATGTCTCCTAACCGTTATCAACGGAGGCACTCGGTCGTGCTGTGGGTAGAAATTTTTATTTCGAACCTACCTTAGACGCTTGTCGTCGGGAGTATGGCGTGAGGATGGGTTAGATGCCCATAATTTATTTGTGATAGAAACTCTACCTATGGAGTTATAAGAATGACCCTATAGGTAGGGTTTTTGTTATTGTTACATACAAATAAAAGGATATAAGGGGGACTACAATTGAAAAAAGTAAGAAAAGCAATTATCCCAGCAGCTGGTCTTGGGACGAGATTTTTACCAGCGACGAAAGCGATGCCGAAAGAAATGTTGCCGATCGTTGATAAGCCGACGATTCAATACATAGTAGAAGAAGCGATAGAATCAGGAATTGAAGATATTATTATTGTGACTGGAAAAGGAAAGCGTGCGATTGAAGATCATTTTGATCATTCTTTTGAATTAGAACAAACTTTGCTTGAAAAAGGAAAATTAGAAGTACTTGAAAAAGTACAGGCTTCTTCAAAAATTAACATCCATTACATAAGACAAAAAGAGCCAAAAGGTTTAGGACACGCAGTATGGTGTGCGCGTAAATTTATTGGAAATGATCCATTTGCAGTATTACTTGGTGATGATATTGTCCAAGCAGAAACACCATGTTTAAGACAACTAATGGATCAATATGAAGGAACGCAATCGTCTGTTATAGGCGTACAAACGGTGCCTGAAAATGAAACACATCGTTACGGTATTATCGATCCAGTTGAACAAAATGAACGTCGTTATCAAGTGCGTCAATTTGTAGAAAAACCAGCAGAAGGTACAGCACCATCAAATTTAGCAATTATGGGTCGTTATGTGTTAACACCAGAAATCTTTATGTTTCTAGAGGATCAACAAACAGGTGCTGGTGGGGAGATTCAATTAACAGATGCGATTCAACGTTTAAATGAAATTCAACGTGTATTTGCGTATGACTTTGAAGGAACTCGTTATGATGTTGGCGAGAAGTTTGGTTTTATTAAGACTACAATTGAGATGGCACTTCAGCATGAAGAATTGAAAACAGATTTAATGAAATACATGAAAGAACTTATAAAAACAGAAAGGGTACATTCATAAGAGAATGTACTTTTTTCTTATTGGTAAAATACAAAGTGTATAAAGAAGGGAACAGATATATTGAGTTATCGAAAACGGCTCTCATTATTAATTTTATTAGATTCATTTATCGTATTAACTGCTGTGTATTTAAGTTATTGGTTTATACATCCTAATGTATTAAACAAAATTCCTATGACAGTGGTTATTAGTTCTATTACATTATTGTGTAGTCATCATGTTTTTGCTGCTATTTATAAGCTGTATAACAAGGCATGGGAGTATGCAAGTATTGGAGAATTAAAACAAATATTTAAATCAATTACGCTTTCAATTATTGTAACAGCAATAGTTCAACAAATCATAAATCATGATATTTACGTTCGGATTTTAGTAATCGCATGGATGCTACATTTATTATTAATTGGTGGCTCTCGCTTTGTGTGGCGCATGTTCCGTGATACATATATTACTAAAGCTGCCGATAAAAAACGAACATTGATTATTGGTGCTGGTTCAGCTGGAACAATGGTGGTACGTCAATTGCAACATAATAGAGAGGCAGATTTATATCCAATTGCGTTTGTTGATGATGATAGAAATAAACAAAAATTAGAAATTTATAATGTACCGGTTATTGGTACAACAAATTATATCAAAGAAGTTGTAGAAGATAACGATATTGAACATATCATCATCGCTATTCCTTCCTTAAATCGTAAACAAATAAACGAGATTTTTGAAAAATGTAGAAAAACGAAGGCGAAAACGCAAATTGTTCCAATGCTGGAGGATCTTCTAGATGGTACAGTTTCTGTTAATGAAGTACGTGATGTACAAGTAGAGGATTTATTAGGTAGGGAGCCAATTCAATTAGATGATGCCGGTATTGTAGAAAAGATTGCAGGTAAAACAATTTTAGTAACAGGTGCTGGAGGATCAATTGGATCAGAAATTTGTCGTCAAGTAATGAAGTACAAGCCGGGTAAAATTGTTCTTCTAGGACACGGTGAAAACAGTATTTATAATATTGAAATGGAAATGAGAGTTACCTATAAAGATACAGTTGAAATTACGACAGAAATTGCAGATGTACAGGATCGAAATAAGATTTTTGAAATAATTGATAAGCATCGTCCGTATATTGTTTATCATGCAGCTGCACATAAACATGTGCCCTTAATGGAACGTAACCCTGAAGAGGCTGTGAAAAATAATATTTTTGGTACAAAAAATGTTGCTGAAGCAGCGGATACATTTAAAGTGAATACATTTGTTATGGTTTCTACAGATAAAGCTGTAAATCCTACAAATGTAATGGGAGCTACAAAACGATTTGCAGAAATGCTTGTACAGCATCTGGCAGATGTAAGTACTAATACAAGGTTCGTTGCCGTTCGATTTGGTAATGTTCTTGGAAGCAGAGGAAGTGTAATCCCATTATTTAAGAAGCAAATTCAAAAAGGTGGTCCTGTAACAGTCACTCATCCTGATATGATTCGTTACTTTATGACAATACCAGAAGCCTCAAGACTAGTTATTCAGGCTGGAACGTTAGCTAAAGGTGGAGAGCTTTTTGTTCTGGATATGGGGGAACCAGTAAAAATTGTTGATTTAGCAAGGAACCTTATTACTCTTTCCGGGTATTCTATTGAGGAAATTGGAATTGAATTTACTGGATTAAGACCTGGAGAAAAAATGTATGAAGAGCTATTAAACGAAGGGGAAATTCATCCTGAACAAATATTCCCTAAGATTCATATTGGGAAAGCTGTCCTAATGGATCAAGAAATTTTAAGACAGTTTATGAATGGTTTTGAAGAAATGAGTAAAGAGGATATAAGAGAAAGATTGATAGAAATTGCTAATACTAAGGTTTTAAATTAAAAGTTATTTAATTCCTAGAACGTTTATCTATATGTTGAGAAAATTGAGGTGGTAATAAAAGTGATATATAAAAAGAGTTTGAAACAAATAATAGATGTTATTGTTGCGATTGTAGGGTTAGTAGTATCATCGCCAGTATTCTTATTATTAATAATTTGTATAAAGTTGGATTCAAAAGGCCCTGTTCTATTTAAACAACGCCGTATTGGTAAAGGGAAAAAAGAATTTTATATTTTGAAGTTTAGGACAATGAGGATTGATACTCCAAAAGATATGCCTACTCATCTCTTGGAAGATCCTGATATGTATATAACGAAAATCGGTAAATTTTTACGAAAAACAAGTTTGGATGAACTTCCACAAATTATTAATATTATTAAGGGTGAAATGAGCATAATCGGTCCTAGACCTGCACTTTGGAATCAATATGACTTAATTAAAGAACGTGATAAGTATAGTGCAAATGATGTTACACCAGGATTAACTGGATGGGCACAAGTAAATGGAAGAGATGAACTTCCTATTAATGTAAAGGCGAAACTAGATGGTGAATACGTAGATAAATTATCACCATTATTCGATTTAAAAGTATTTTTTATGACTATAAAAAGTGTTTTGAAATCTGAAGGTGTTAAGGAAGGGAAAAGTAAAAGTAACAATAGTGAACAAAACTCTGAAACGAGAAAAGAGGCTAGTTCATAAATGGATAAGAAACGAATCTTAATAACTGGAAAAGAAAGTTACATAGGAACAAATTTTGAGAAATGGGTTAATAATTGGTCAAGTAAATATGATGTTGACAAAATATCTGTTAGAAATGATGGATGGAAACAACAGGACTTTTCTCAATATGATGTCGTTTTACACGTAGCTGGAATAGCTCATGTTTCAGCTGATCCTAAAATGGAAGAAATGTACTATAAGATTAATAGAGATTTAGCAATTAATATTGCAGAAAAAGCTGAAAAAGAAAATGTAAAACAATTCATTTTTATGAGCAGTATGATTATCTATGGTGCAGATGGAAAATTAGGTGAACCTAAAATTATTACTGCAGAAACTGAGCCAAGTCCTATTGATTTTTATGGGCAAAGTAAGCTCGAAGCTGATTTAGCTATTCAAAAAATGAATAGTAATAAATTTAAAACGGTTATGGTACGAACGCCAATGGTATATGGACCAAATTGTAGAGGGAATTTTCCTAGGCTGAAAACATTGGCACAAAAATCACCTATTTTTCCTGATATCAGTAATGAGAGAAGCATGATATTCATTGATAACTTATGTGAATTTTTAAAGGGTGTTATTGATAAAGAATTAAATGGGATATTTTTCCCGCAAAATAAAGAATATGTTAGTACAAAAGATATTATTAATCTTATGGCTATCAACATGGGTAAGAAGGTCCACTTTATTAAAACATTTAATCCAGTCATAAATATAATGTCAAAAAAGATAAATGTCGTTAATAAGGTATTAGGAAATAAAGCGTATGATAAAAAACTAAATCCTGATTTTGACTATTGCGTTGTTGACTTTGAAACTTCTATAAAAATAAGTATGTAATTAGGTGGACATAAAACTATGAATAAAAAAGTACTATTATTAGGTAACCATGGATTTGTAATATACAATTTTCGTAAAGAACTAATACAAAAATTATTAAGGGAAGGGTATGAAGTATATATATCTTTACCTAAAGACGAAAAAGTAGATAAGATGATTGAATGGGGATGTAAATTCGTAGAAACAAATGTGGATCGACGAGGTACAAACCCGATAACTGATTTTAAACTAGTAGCGCACTACATTAAAATATTAAAGGAAATAAAACCGGATGTTGTATTAACATATACGATAAAACCAAATTTATATGGAGGGTTAGCTTGTAGACTTTTAAACATTCCATGTATAAATAATATTACAGGTCTAGGAAGTGGATTTAGTAAAAGTGCGCTTTTAAAAACATTTTTATCTACTTTATATAAAGTGAGTTTGAAAAAATCTTACTGTGTTTTCTTTCAAAATACTGAAGATATGAGAATGTTAGTGGATAGAAATATAATTAAAGGGCATTATGAACTCATTCCAGGTTCAGGAGTAAATTTAGAAGAATATAAGTTTAAAGATTTTCCAGAAGAAGATGTGTTGAGATTCATCTTTATTGGTAGGATTATGAGGGATAAAGGTATTGATCAATATTTAGAAGCTGCAAAAATAATAAAGACAAAATATCCAGATACACAATTTAATGTTATAGGTTTTGTCGAGAAAACACAGCCACATTATAATGATATGATTAATCAGCTGCAAAACGAAGGTTTTATTACATACTTAGGGTATCAATCAGATGTTAAACCATTTGTTAAAGAAGCTCATTGTCTTATTCAAGCTTCTCATGGTGGAGAAGGTTTATCTAATGTTTTATTAGAAGCAGCTGCTACTGGGAGAGCATTGATTGCCTCTAATATACCTGGTTGTAGAGAAACAATTTCAGAAAATCAGAATGGATATACATTTGAAGCTAAAAACACAAGTAGTTTAGTTGAGCAAATTGAAAAATTCATTTGCCTGAGAGATGTTGAGAGAAAACAAATGGGTATAAACTCTAGAGAAAAAATTGAAAAAGAGTTTGATAGAAACATAGTAATAAAGGCATACATGAATAAAATTGATCAAATTTGTAATAAATAAATGGATGTGGAGTGTAGAATATGACCAAAATAGCAGTAGTCGGAACAGGTTATGTAGGTTTAGTATCAGGAGCCATTCTATCAGATTTTGGACATACAGTGACGTGTGTTGATGTCGATCAAAATAAAATCGAGAACCTGAAAAATGGTGTAATTCCTATATATGAACCAGGATTAGAGACAGTCGTACAAAAAAACCATTACTATAAGCGTCTTAACTTTACCACTGATATTAAAGAGGCTGTAGAAAATAATGATGTTATTTTTATAGCAGTAGGTACACCGCCGGCAGATGATGGAAGCGCCGACCTTCAATATGTACTTGCAGTTGCAGAGAGTATTGCAAAATATATGAATGGATATAAAGTAATTGTAGATAAATCTACTGTGCCAGTTGGCACAGGGCAAATTGTTAAATCTACAGTAAAAGAAGCACTGGATAAAAGAGGAATTGAGTATGATTTTGATGTAGTTTCAAATCCAGAATTTTTAAGAGAAGGTTCTGCTGTTAGAGATTTTACTCATCCTGATAGAGTTGTTATTGGGGCTGAAAGTGAAAGAGCATTAGAGTTAATGAAGGACGTCTATAGAGTTCTTTATCTGAACGAAACACCATTTGTAGAAACTAATATTGAAACAGCAGAAATGATTAAATACGCTGCAAATGCTTTTCTTGCAATGAAAATAACATTTATTAATGAAGTTGCTAATGTATGTGAAAAAGTTGGTGCAGATGTTCAGAAAGTAGCGAAAGCGATGGGGCAAGATGGGCGGATTTCACCGAAGTTTTTACATGCAGGCCCTGGATATGGAGGGAGCTGTTTCCCAAAAGATACGAAGGCTCTTGCAAGAATAGCTCATGAACACGGTGAAACTATTTCTCTAATTGAGGCGACAGTAGAAGCAAATGAAAAACAGAAGTTGAAAATGGTAGATAAAATTGTTAATGCTATGGGTGACGTTGACGGAAAAACATTTGCTATTTTAGGTATTACTTTTAAACCTAATACAGATGATATGAGAGATGCACCGGCTCTTGTAATTTTACCTGAGTTAGCAAAACGTGGGGCGAAATTTAAAGTGTATGATCCTGAGGGACTAAAAGAGGGAACATGGCGTCTGGAAGGAATTAAAGACAGTATTACGTGGTGTGAAACGGCCTACGAAGCAATTGCAAGTACAAGTGCTACAGTGATCTTAACGGAGTGGAATGAATTTAGGAACCTTGACTTCGATAAGCTTCGTGAAATAGATGGAAGTGAGTATTTCTTTGATTTGAGAAATATTTATAATAAAAAATCCATGATTGAAAAAGGCTTTAAATACTATGGTGTAGGAGTCTGAAAATGAATTTAAAAAATGTAGATTCTAAAAAAATATATTTAATAACAGGTGCAGCCGGTTTTATCGGTATGCATCTTTCTAAAAAATTGTTGGAAATGGGTTGTAAGGTTATTGGATATGATAACCTTAATGACTATTATGATATTAGTTTAAAAGAAAGTCGTTTAAACATATTAAATCAGTACGATAATTTTACTTTTCATAAAGCTGATTTAACAGATAAGGAATATCTAGAAAAACTGTTTAATGAAAATAATATTCATATTGTTGTTAATCTTGCTGCACAAGCAGGTGTCAGGTATAGCATAGAAAATCCAGATGCTTATATTCAATCTAATATTGTTGGTTTTTTAAATATCCTTGAAATGTGTAGACATCATAAAGTGGAACATTTGCTTTATGCATCATCAAGTTCGGTATATGGTGCAAATAAAAAAATACCGTTTTCAACGGCAGATCAAGTGGACAATCCAGTTAGTCTATATGCGGCAACGAAAAAATCAAATGAGTTAATGGCTCATACATATAGCCACTTGTATAATGTTCCAACAACTGGCTTACGTTTTTTCACTGTGTATGGCCCTTATGGAAGACCAGATATGGCATATTTTTCTTTCACAAAAGCCATTACAGAAGGGAAGCCTATAAAAGTATTTAATAAGGGAGATATGTATCGAGATTTTACGTATATTGATGATATTGTAGATGGGATAATGAAGCTGTTAGAAAATTCCCCTGTACTTAATAATAAAGAATTACCATACAAGGTTTATAATATAGGAAATAATAAACCTGTAAAATTGTTAGATTTTATTCAGGCTATTGAATCTGCAGTAGGTAAAGAAGCTGTTAAGGAGTACTATCCAATGCAGCCAGGAGATGTTTATCAAACATATGCAGATGTTTCAGATCTGATTAATGATGTAGGGTTTAAGCCAGATACTCCAATTCAAGAAGGAATAAATAAGTTTGTGAAATGGTATTATAATAAAAACAGATAGATATTTCAATAAAATTAGAAGTATGAACTTTCAGGTGAGAATATGAGAAATAGAGATAAACTAAGAAAATTCAAAAAAATAATAGATATATTGGTTAAGATATTTTTGATATTGCCTAAGCCTATAGTGAGATTCTTATTAACTTATAATAGAAGAAATTCATCAAAGATGGCAATGCTATTAAATTATTTATGTGTAAAAAAATTAGCTAAGAGTTGTGGTGATAATGTAGCAATATTTTCTAATGTATACCTATTAAATATTGAGAATTTAGAAATAGGTAATAATGTTAGCATTCATCCTATGTGTTATATTGATGCTGTTGGTGGGATACAAATAAAAAATGATGTATCAATAGCACATGCTACTAGTATTCTTTCTAGCGAACATGTGTATGATAATTTACTGGTAAACATTAAAGATCAAGGATTAAAATTGAAAAGAACAGTAATAGAGAACAATGTGTGGATTGGTGCGGGTGTTAGAATTTTATCAGGTGTGAAAATTAAATCAGGAAGTATTGTTGCTGCGGGTGCTGTAGTGAAAAAAGATGTGCAAAACGATTTAATAGTTGGAGGGGTACCGGCAAAACTCCTGAAAGCAAGGAGGTAATTTAATGAAAAGCTTAGTATTTGTTCATGATCATAAAGTAAAAAAGATAAATAATAATTATTATTCTAGTGGTGGGTTAGGTCAAAATGTTTTAAATAGGTATCTAAAATATTTTGATACCATTACCTTGTTAGTAAGATGTGAGGTAATTCACGATGAGAATATGATAGATAGGTTAAAGTTGGTAAATAGTGATAAGATTCAAGTGGTTGAGATTCCTGATTATAATAAAATTAGCAATTTAGGAATGATAAATAAAATAGTTGAAAAAGAAGTGGCAAAATCAAGCTATTTGATATCAAGGTTACCGAGTATCTTAGGAAGTATAGCCATAAAATCAAGCGAAAAGCTTAAAATTCCTTATGCAATTGAAATGGTTGCTTGCCCATGGGATGGTCTTTGGAATTATGGGAATTTAAAAGGGAAAATAATGGCACCTTTAATGTTTTTATATACAAAAAAACTGGTAAGAAACTCAAAAAATGTAATATATGTAACCAAAACATTTTTACAAAATAGATATCCTAATTCAGGCCACAATATAGGCTGTTCGGATGTTGAAATATTTGATGCTAGTGAAGAGACTTTAGATTATAGATTAAATAAAAATCTCAAGGAACAGAGGAGTATTAAGGTTGGGTTAATTGGAGGGCTGAATACTAAATATAAGGGCCACGAATTTGCATTTAAAGCTATAAAAACACTCTCTAATGATTACAACATTGAACTCCATTTATTGGGCAATGGTGATGTTTCGACAAGAAGTTCACAAGTACAGGAAATGGGGATTGAAAGAAACATAATATTTGATGGTACAAGGGAAAATGGTGAAGAAGTATGGAAATGGTTAGATAATATGGACATATACATTCAGCCTAGTTTACAGGAAGGTTTGCCAAGGGCTACGGTTGAAGCTATGAGTCGAGGATGTGCAGTTATAGCTTCGGATTGTGGAGGATTAGTAGAGTTAATAGATCCGGAATTTTTAATCAAAAAAGGGGATTATGGTGATTTAGCAAATAAATTAAAAAAACTAATAGAAGAACCAGAATTATATAAACTGCAATCAAAAAGAAATTTTATTAAATCAAAAGAATTTACGGCTGAAAATTTAAATAAGTTAAGGGATAGATTTTATTCAAATCTCCTTTAATGTGTAGTTATGTGGATAAATAGACAATAATATCTTAGTTCCTTCCATTGATAACGGGCCTAATCCTTGAATTTATATTTTAGGATAGGGTTAATGTTGGGATTATAAAAGGAATAAATGATAGTAGTAAATAAAATTGTGAACATTAGTAAGTAGTCACAACTGAAAAATCACATAAATTAATAAGAGAAGTGTGAAGGTGAGAACATGAATTATATAGCATACCCAGGAAATATTGATATTAGGAGAGGAGGTCCATCAGGTTATATTGCTAACTTAGAAAAAGGATTAAATAAAATTAACCAAAAACAAGATGTGTCAATTATCTCGAAGAGGAGTAATGTTTCGAGTCAGAAGAGTGAATCGTTAAAAAAGATATTATTTAATAGTATTGTAGGGAAAAATAATTTCATGGCTAGTAAATTTGGAGAAAAAAAATTCATAAAATATCGAGATATGGCGATTAAACAACAACTAAAAGAAATTACATTCACTGAGAATGATATTGTTCATCTACATTCTGTATTAGACTACAATAAATTTAGTGAGTATGATTTAAAATCAAAACTTATTTTAACTCCGCATACACCAGAAAGTATTTCTGATGAATGCGTAAACCTAATAAAAAATAATTTTAATAATATGAATCTCGACTTGAGGGGCTTTAAACATAAAATTAAAGAACTCGAAAAAAATGCGTTTGAAATGTGTGAATACTTTATATTTCCTTCGAAGGAATCCATGGAAATATACTCAACCTTTATTGAGGATTTTGAATTAATAATGAAAGATAAAAAAATTCATTACAATCTAACGGGCTGTCAAAAGCTAAGTCATAAGTTAACAAGGGAAGAATTTAGAAAGAAACATAATATAGAAAAAGATGCATTCGTAATATCTTATATAGGGAGACATAATCACATAAAAGGTTTTGACATTCTTAAAGACGTAGCAAAAGAAGTTTATAAAGCAGATAAAGAAATAGTATTTATTAGTGGTGGGACTGGGGATATTAAATCAGAAAGTAATAATTTTATAGAATTTGGATGGACGGATGATCCAGGAAGTATTGTAAATGCTTCTGATTTATTTATATTACCGAATAGGAACACTTATTTTGACTTGGTGCTATTAGAAGTACTGTCAATAGGAATTCCGGTTTTAGCATCTAATACAGGTGGAAATAAAACAGTTGCTAATATGACAAATGGAATTGAATTGTTTGAAAATGGGGATGTTGCTGAAGTTGTAGAAAAAGTTCTTGGTTTTAAGAATGATAGTAATATTCTAAAGGAAATGGGTAATAGCAATAGTATTTGTTATAATACGCATTTCACTTTGGAAAAATTTGCTGAGAGATACTCTGAAATACTAATGAATATAAAGAAAGTGTGATAAAGAATAATGTTATTTGTAAATATTTTGAGTGGCATCATTCAAACTGCAATAATATTAATAATATTGAAGAAGTTAATTATTGAGAGAAAATTTTCATTCAACTATACCTTTTTAATTATATATTATCTAATATTTACACTCCCTTTAATATTAGATAATATTAAAGGGATTCCAAAGTATTCGGAAAGATCACAACATATATATGAATTTGTGAATACAGAAGAGGTAATATTGATTTTTAATATTATTAATATTATTATTTTTTGTGTTTTTTTTATCTTTAAAAAAGAATTTTCATTAGAAATCAATTTAGAAAAAATGCCTAAAAAAAAGTTATTAAATCTAATATTATTAACACTAACATTGGCACCAGTAATATTAGCTTTGATTAATATTAATAATATTCCTTCTTTTAAATATGGTTATTTAGTAGCTGCTTCAAAATATAATTCAGATATATTATCTTTATATCAAATGTTTTTAAATATTACTATGCTCTCAGTACCAGCAGGTTTGATATATTTAATATTAAACCGTCAGAAGCACATTTATATTTCTTTTATAGTATATATTTCAGTAATTTTCAGTATGTATATAAACGGAAAAAGAATGGTAGTTTTCTTATTTTTCATCTTGTTGCTTGTTAAGGTGTACATAAATAATACAAGGCGCTTTGTCATGATGATTTGTATATCTATAGTAAGTGTGGTTATCTTTAATAATTTTTATTCAACCTATTTTGATGAAAATTATGGATTAAATAAATTCTCAAATGATGGTTATTTACAATTTAGAATTGATTATTCTAGAGATCATAATGTAAAAATGGCGATCTTTAAAGAATTAAATGAAAATGAAAATCCAATATTAGAATATAGGGGGCAAAGCTTCCTGTATAATGTTTCTTTTTTCATTAACAGGGACGATTGGGAGAATAAACCATATCCTTACGGTGTTTATGTAACAGCTGCATCAGTAGGTCTTGCTCAGCCTCAAAATTTAGGGTGGCAAATGACAACTAGTATGTTAGATGAAAGTATAGCAAACATGGGATTACTGTTAGGAGTCACTTTTTTCATCTTATTCTTTATAATTATCTTAAAGATAGGATATAAGTTTAGAGAAGATATTTTAATATTGACGGTCACTAATTTTATTATATTTCTTTTTTTAACTATGCAGTTTTCTTTCAGTATGCCTTTTGTATTATTTTGGATTTGTTTAATTGTGTTTAAGTACATTCAAAATAGATTAAGATTTAGTAAAAGTTTGGGTTGAAAGCTATGAAAGATAACGATGGTTTATATATTTTTTAGGTAGTATGTCTAAAAAAATGTAGTTTTATATTGATTCTAGAACAAGAATTTGAGGAGTATTATGAGTAAATTATTATCAAATTATATATATAACTCTTTATACCAAATGATGGTTTTGTTAATCCCTTTAATTTCTATGCCATATCTTTCAAGGGTTCTTGGTTCAGAAGGAATTGGTATCAATGCTTTTTCTCTTTCTATTGTACAAGTTTTTATTTTATTTTCTATATTAGGGATACCGTTATATGGAAATAGGCTGGTAGCTTCTGTAAAGTCAAAAGGTATAGAAAAGCTATCAAGAGAGTTTTGGAGTATTTTTATAATACAGGTTTTAAGTTCAGTTGTTTTTTCCCTTATGTATGTTCTTTTTGTATTTTTTGCAATAGAAAAAAACCAAATGATTTTTTATATTCAAGGGCTTATGTTATTTGCATCAATGATAGATATTGCATGGTTATTCTTTGGGCTAGAAGAACTCAAAAAAGTACTCGTACGAAATATGATTGTTCGCTTTTCTTCACTCTTGTGTATCTTTATTTTTGTAAATGATAAAGATGATTTAGCGATATATGTATTAATAAGTGTTTTATCAAATATTCTTGGTCAGGTATTGATGTGGACACAGGCTTTTAAATATGTGAAAAGGATTGAAATTTCAAAGGTTTGTATATCAAAGCATTTAAGGCCTGT
This sequence comes from Bacillus sp. WC2507, assembly GCF_052656125.1. Taxonomy (NCBI): domain Bacteria; kingdom Bacillati; phylum Bacillota; class Bacilli; order Caryophanales; family Bacillaceae; genus Bacillus; species Bacillus sp. WC2507. The sequence goes on from NZ_JBQXPN010000001.1 coordinate 519,946, forward strand.
AATGCTCATATTTCTACCACAGGTTATTATTCAACTCTATGTTATTGTCGATAAAATATTATTAGGCGTAATCGCGAACGAAACTGAAGTAGCTTTTTATGATCAGGCATTAAGAATCGTTAAAGTTACACTAAGTGTTATAACTTCCGCTAGTACGGTTATGCTTCCTAGGATTGCTGCTGAATTTTCTCAAAATAATATGGATAAAATAAAATTATATAGTAATATTGTGGTGAAATTTGTTCTCTTTATGACTATTCCAATGGCAGTAGGGTTAGCTGGAATCGCTCAGACATTCACTTTATGGTTTTTTGGTCCAGGTTATGAAAAAGTCGGAACACTAATTATTATTCTGAGTCCAATAATAGTTTTAATTGGTCTTTCAAATGTTTTTGGGATGCAAATACTTATTCCTATTAATCAACAAAATAAAGTAACGATGGCCGTAAGCATAGGTGCTATTATTAGCATTATAGCGAATGTTATTTTAATTAAATATATTGCTAGTATAGGGACTGCTATAGCTACAGTTTTAGCTGAGTTTATAGTCACATTTATACTATTGTTTAGAGTTAGAGACATTATCAATCCTATAAAGTATACCAGGGGATTTATAACATATAGTATAGCTTCAGCAATAATGGGAATTACTATTTATTTATTGGGTACTTATTTGGAAATATCAATAGTTTTTATAACCATTATTCAGGTAGGGATAGGATTTTTAGTTTACTTTATAATTCTTTATATAGTAAAGGATGAGTTCCTTTTTAATGTAATAAATAGATTATTTAAAAGAAAAGGATGAGAAAATAATGTATGATTATTTAATTGTAGGAGCCGGTTTATTTGGAGCAGTGTTTGCTCATGAGGCATCCAAAAAGGGGAAAAAATGTCTTGTTATTGATAAAAGAAATCACATTGGTGGGAATGTGTATACTGAAAATATTGAAGGTATAAATGTTCATAAATATGGAGCGCATATTTTCCATACCAATAATAAAAAAATATGGGATTATGTAAATGGCTTTGTTGAATTTAACAGATATACAAATTCTCCGGTTGCAAATTTTAAAGGAGAGATTTACAATCTACCTTTTAATATGAACACGTTTAATAAATTATGGGGGGTAATAACACCTCAAGAAGCTAAAGAAAAAATTGAAGAACAAAAACGAGATGCTAAAATTACAGAGCCTAAAAACTTGGAGGAACAGGCTATTTCACTAGTAGGAACTGATATTTATGAAAAATTGATTAAAGGTTATACAGAAAAACAATGGGGACGCTCTGCAACGGAATTACCGGCATTTATTATTAATCGATTACCGGTTCGTTTTACTTATGATAATAATTATTTTAATGATAAGTATCAAGGTATTCCTATTGGTGGCTATAATGTGATGATAGAAAAAATGCTTGAAAGCAGTGAAGTTAGGTTAGGGATTGATTTCTTTGAAAACAGGGAAGAGTTAGAAGGAATGGCTCATAAAGTGGTGTTTACTGGAATGGTTGATCAATTCTTTGATTATAAACACGGTGTACTGGAGTATAGAAGTTTACAGTTTGAAAATGAAACAATATCTAATATTGAGAATTATCAAGGTAATGCTGTTGTTAACTATACGGATAGAGAAACTCCTTATACAAGAATTATTGAGCATAAACATTTTGAATTTGGTTCTCAAGAAAAAACTGTAATTACAAAAGAATATCCTTCTGAATGGAAGCCAGGTGATGAGCCATACTATCCAATCAATAATAAAAAGAATACAGAACTATATAAGAAATATAAAGAATTAGCTGATAAAGAAGATAATGTGATATTTGGTGGTCGATTAGCTACTTATAAATATTATGATATGCATCAGATTATCGGTTCAGCATTAGTTACTGTTGAAAAAGAATTAGGTATATAATTAAGAATAGATTTTAATAGGTTGGTTATTATAATCTTATTGATCTGGAAATAGTTTGTAGATGACTGCTCGTTGGAAAATTACTAATTTCATATGGAAATCTAATAATATTAATGATAGATTTATTTTCATCTAAGTTATCTTTAGTAATATTACAGGTGAATTAGACCTATCAGGAAGCAGGATAAAATAAAATGTTTATTTTGCTAAATCTTAGTATAATGAGTTAGTACATAGATAAAAGGAAGGATTAAGAGATGAAAAAGAAAATTCTATTTTGGGTATTAGGGATTATAGGGGTAATGATTATAGGTGGTGGAGTATATGCTTATAATGTATATTCAAAAGTCTCAAATACATTAAATGAAGTTCACAAACCATTGAAACGTGATAAAGACTCTAATAGCTCAGAAACAGCCAAAATCAGTAAATCTGAACCAGTATCTATCCTATTATTAGGAGCCGATGAACGCGGTGATGATAAAGGCCGTTCAGATTCTTTAATGGTTATTACTTTAAATCCTAAAAATAATTCAATGAAAACTGTAAGTATTCCCCGTGATACATATACAGAAATTGTTGGAAAAGGGAAAAGTGATAAGATCAATCATGCTTATGCATTCGGTGGCGTAGATATGTCTGTTGCAACTGTAGAAAAATTCTTAAATGTTCCTATTAACTATTATATTGAGGTAAATATGGAAGGTTTTAAAGATATCGTTGATGCGGTTGGCGGCGTAGAGGTAAATAATGATTTAGAGTTTACTGCGAATGGTCATCACTTTGCTAAAGGTAATGTACATCTAACAGGTGACCAAGCTCTAGCGTTCACACGTATGCGTAAAGAAGATCCTCGAGGTGATTTCGGACGTCAAATGCGTCAACGCCAAGTAATGCAGGCTGTTATTAAGAAGGGTGCAAGTTTCTCTTCTTTATCAAGCTATGGTGATGTGTTAACAGCGATTCAAAAGAACGTGAAGACAAACTTAACTCAAGATCAAATGTTTGATATGCAAAAGAATTATAAAGATTGCTTGAAAAATAGTGAAGATATCCAAATCTCAGGTGACGGCCACAAAGCCGCTGATGGTATTTGGTACTACTATGTTCCGGATGCTGCGAAACAAGATTTAACGAATAAGTTAAGAGCGCATCTTGAAGTGACTAAGTAATATGTAATAACCCAACTCCTTTGGAAGGAGTTGGGTTTATTTTTGCGTGAATTTATATTAGTATTATATATTGTGAGATTAATAGATGAGGTGAATCGATGAATAAGAAAGCAGTACTTGTCCTAGTTATTTTTGTATTGTTTGTCGCTTCGGTTGTGAGCGGTAAATTATATTGGAATAAGAAGATTGCGAATGCGACGGGACAGACGAGTGAAGTAACGAAAACGAAGTCTGAAGTGAAAGATAGTGAAGCGAAGAAATCAGAGAAGAAACAAGATGCGAAGTCATCTTTTAATGAAGCATATGCGAAGAATTTACCAGATGAAGTGAAAGAGAAGTTAAAGAAAGCTGCTGAGGATAAGAAGGCAGTAAATCTTGTTATTGTTGGTGATGAAGCTTCTTCATCTGAAAAAGATGCTTGGGCAGCTAAGTTAACGGCTAATTTAGAGACTGCTTACGGTAAAGGTTTATGGAATGTGACGGTAAAGGAATATAAGGGTGAAAGTACAGACGAGTTAATCGCAAATAAGCGTGATAAAGAGATTGCGAAAGATAATCCAGATGTGATTTTATTCGAACCACCATTTATTACTGACAATGGTAAAACTGGTAATGGAAATTCTGTTGCGAGTACGCAGAAATTTGTACAAGCACTTTCTACTAGTGCAAAGGGTGCTACGATTATGATTCAACCACCAAACCCAGTGTATGGTGCGAAGAATTATCCGAAGGCAATTGAGGCGTTAAAGCAATTTGCGACGCAAAATGGTTATACATATGTGGATCATTGGGGAGCATGGCCTGATGCAACAACGAAGGCTATCCTGCCATATTTAACAGAAGAATTTGGTTTCCCAAGTGCTAAAGGGCATGAAGTTTGGGCACAATATGTAACGGATTATTTCGTTGCTAAGTAATAAAGGTACACAAAAGGTATACGAGCAATCGTATACCTTTTATAATAAGAGAGTGAATAAGAAATCCTAATATATGTAGGAGGAAGACAATGAATTCAATTCTAATCTGCGGCGGAGCTGGTTATATCGGTTCTCACGCTGTGAAAAAATTAGTAGATGAAGGTTTATCTGTAGTAGTAGTAGATAACTTACAAACTGGCCATGAGGATGCAATTACGGAAGGTGCGAAGTTTTATAATGGCGACCTTCGTGATAAAGCATTTTTAAGAGATGTTTTTAAACAAGAAAATATTGAGGCAGTTATGCACTTTGCAGCTGATTCTTTAGTTGGAGTTAGTATGGAGAAGCCTCTTCAATATTATAATAATAATGTGTATGGTGCACTTTGCTTATTAGAGGTAATGGATGAGTTTAAGGTAGATAAGTTTATTTTCTCTTCTACTGCGGCAACGTATGGTGAGGTAGATGTAGACCTTATTACTGAGGAAACGATGACAAATCCAACGAATACGTATGGAGAAACGAAGTTAGCAATCGAGAAGATGCTTCATTGGTATAGCCAAGCTTCTAATTTACGTTATAAGGTTTTCAGATACTTTAACGTAGCTGGTGCAACTCCAAATGGTATTATTGGGGAAGATCACCGTCCAGAGACGCATTTAATTCCTCTTGTGCTGCAAGTGGCGTTAGGTCAACGTGAGAAGATTATGATGTTTGGTGAGGATTATAATACACCAGATGGTACTTGTATCCGTGATTATATTCATGTTGAAGATTTAGTGGCAGCTCACTTCTTAGGGCTTAAGGACCTACAGAACGGCGGAGAGAGTGATTTCTATAACTTAGGAAATGGTAATGGTTTCAGCGTGAAAGAAATCGTTGATGCAGTTCGTGAAGTTACAAATCATGAAATTCCAGCTGAGGTAGCACCGCGCCGTGCGGGAGATCCAGCACGTTTAGTTGCTTCTTCTCAGAAAGCGAAAGAGAAGTTAGGATGGGATCCTCAGTATGTAAATGTGAAGACAATCATTGAGCATGCTTGGAATTGGCATCAGAAGCAACCTAATGGGTATGATAAATAGATATAATAAGTGAAAGAGAGGGTATTGTCGTTCAACATATGTTCGACAATACCCTCTCTTTTTTTATAGGATTTTTGCTATACTAAACTGTACTATAATACGGGATGGAAGGAGGAGAATAATGAAAATATTGGTAGTTGATGATGAGTCGAGTATTCGTAATTTGATTCGGATGCAGTTAGAGATGGAAGGGTATGAAGTGCTCACGGCGGCTGATGGAAGAGAAGCTTTAGAGAAATGGAATGAAGGACCGGATGTATTGATTTTGGATGTTATGCTTCCAGATACAGATGGGTATGAGTTGCTTCGTTTGTTCCGTGAGAAGAATAGAGATATTCCAGTGCTCATGTTAACTGCGAAGAGTCAGATGAATGATAAATTGCTTGGTCTGCAGCTTGGTGCAGATGATTATGTGACGAAGCCGTTTAATTATGCGGAGCTTATTCTTCGGGTCAAGAATATGACGCGGCGTGTGAAGAAGACAGAGGTAACGGTAAGTCATGAAGTAATTGGAGCGGGAGAGATAACAATCTGTCCTAAGGAAAGAAAGGTGCATGTTAGTGGACAAGAAATTCAATTAACGTACCGAGAGTTTAATTTATGTCAGTTGTTTGTTTCCAATCCGCAGCGTGTATTTATGAGAGATGAGTTACTTGAGAAAGTATGGGGATTTGAGTATATCGGAAATACGAGAGCAGTTGATATTATGGTGCAAAGGCTACGGAAGAAGCTAGGGAATAGCGGGGAATATATTAAGACAATTTATGGCGTCGGCTATAAACTGGATTGTTAAGTGGTGATGGTATGTCTTTAAAAAGGAATATGGTGTTTGGAATAGTGGGACTGTTAATCCCGATTTTTGTTCTTTTGTACGCGGTTGTTTATATTACGTTAGAAAAGAATATGTATCATAACGCGGCAAATTCTTTAGAAAAGTTAAGTGTAGAAGCACAAATTTATACGATGAATTATTTAGAGAAGGAAGCAGAGGTGGAGACGCTCGGTCCGAATTCACTTTTAATTGCTTCGTATTTAGCGAAGCGCATGGATGTACGTGTACAGATGATCGGGAAGAATGGAGATGTTGTGGCGGATACGCAAAAAGGAGCACTTCTTCATCGGAATATCGATATTCCGAGTTCTTTGAAGGGGAAGAAATCGTATGTTTTTGAAGAGGGAGACCCAGCTCCAATTCTTTTGTTTTCAAGCCCAGTGTATTATGGAAACGATGTCATCGGAAGTGTTCGTTTTATAAACGAGTTAACGGGTGAGAAGGAAGTTTTAACAAATGTCGGTTGGACGTTTTTAATGACGTCCCTTTGTCTCGTAGCTGCGGGTATTTTCTTTGCAATTCGTTTGGCGAAGTCTCTGCATAAGCCGATTGATCAGTTAAGGCAAATGGCGCAGCGACTTGCGAATGGGGATTATAAAAGCAAGATTGAGCTAAATGAATATGTGGAAATTGCTCAGCTTTCAGCATCTTTTAATGCGATGGCCGATGGAATTGAATTGCATATTAAGCAATTGAAAGAGGAGAAAGAGAAGCAGAAAGATTTCTTAGACCGTATTACGCATGAGTTAAAAACACCGCTAACGGCGATTATTGGTTATGTGGATTTAATTCCGAAGTTAAAGGCAAAGGAAGATGTACAGGAGAGCCTTCGTTATGTAGCTGTAGAAAGTGAGCGTTTATTATCACTTGTAGAGGAGTTACTTAAGTCTTCAAAGTACGGGACGAGTACGTTTGAAGTGTCACCTACAGTTGTGAATATAAAGGAATTAGCAGAAGAAGCAGTTTCAATTGTGAAACCTCGCCTGCAGAAATTTGAGATTGAAGTTATAAATGAGTTAACAGATGTACATGTTGTTGCAGATTTCGATAAGACGAAACAGATTTTCTTAAACGTGCTTGATAATGCGATAAAATATAGCGATGCTACGCAAATTCGTATGAATGTAATTGTAAATGAACGTGAGGCGAAGGTTTTTGTTCATGATGATGGCATTGGTATAGATGAAGGTGTGCTTGCAGAGTGGAATGAATCGCCAGAAGGGAAGGTACTTCCTTCTAGTTACGGGAATGGTTACGGTTTGTATATTTGTCAGGAGATTATGAATAAGCAGGGTGGAAGTATGCGAATTGAGAGTAGTGAAGAGGTTGGTACTACAATATTTATTACATTCTTGCTTCCGAGACGGATGGAAGACATAAAAAACTTGAAAGCGGTTAAATGATACATTTATGAAACAATTATGCGGTATTTTCGAAACAACGTTTTTTTATCTTGGAGGTAGGCAGAAATGAAAAGGCTATCATTTCAAATTCTTATGTTTGTCCTTTGTATAATCGTTTCTCTTATTTTGTTTTATGTGATGGAGAAGCAAATATACAATCGAATCACAATAGTGAATGACAAACAAACTGTTTTACAAAGGGTGAATGAATCCCTGCCTACTGAAATGAAGGTTAGGCATGAAAAGTGGGGAGAAATTGTTATAACGGATGAAGTTCGTTTGCATACGATTGTTTCATTCTTTGACCGAATTCAAATAGAACCGAGAGAAGCTAAGAGTCAAGAACAAGTATTTACTGGAGAAGTAACGTACTTGAACGGACATAAACGTACTTTTGCAGTAGGTGACTTGTTCCAGTACGGGGCTGATATGTACGGAAAGAATGGTATGGACCCAATGATTTCAGCATTTCAAACGTATTTGTTAAGCCTGTATTACACGCCAGAACGTATTAGTGATTTTTTTGCGTCAGCGCAGGATGTCATAGTGCGCCAAGGTGATGTAGAACGTGCGATGAATCTTACGCACATACTTGATTCGATTCGGTACGCAAAGCAAATTACAGATTACGGAGAAATACAGAAATTATTACAATCACAGAATGAACCGATTGCTTATATTACCGCTTATAAAACAGGGAAGCGTATAAAGAATGAGCGAGAAGACATTCTTACTATTTCTGTATATCCATCGTACTTTGTTGTGCAATATCTCGGTGATAATAATGGGAATGTCATGTATATGAAAAGCTCCCTCGCAAATTTATTTGTAAAGGAGAATGTGTCATGAGAAAGATAGCCTTTTTCTTCTTTTTGCTAGTAATTGGAGGAGCGATGTCTAGTTGCTCTCGAGATACAACCTCTATTAAATATAATAAAAATGGTCTCCCTATTTTGGAGAATCGTCATCTTGTTGCGTATGTAGCAGCTCGTGAGGAAGTGGGTGAAGCTTTGCTTTCATCATTTTGTAAACCACGCGGCTGTACGTATGAATTTATTCGTCTTTCGACAGAAGAGCTTCTTCGGAGGGTAGAAGAGGAAGCTGGAAATCCGAAAGCGGATATTATTATTGGCGGTACGGTAGATGCGCATCAAATGATGAAACAAAAAAATCTATCTATTCCTGTTACGAGTCAGCATGCGAATCGTATTTCAAAAACTGTTAAAGATAAAGACGGTTATTGGTACGGTTATGAAGTGGAGAAACTGGCAATTGCGATCAATAAAGAGCGGTGGAATGAAGAAATAGCACCGCTCGGACTTCCTTATCCATCAAGGTGGCAAGATTTATTAAATCCAGTATATAAGGGAAAGATTGTGATGCCAGATCCAAATGTATCAGGAACAGCATATACGTTTTTTCAATCACTTATTGATACGGTAGGTGAAGAGGAAGCAAAAGCATATGTGAAGAGTCTCGCAGGGCAAGTTGGTGAAGTAACGGTAAATGGTTACATGCCAGTAGAACTAGTTGCGAGTGGTAAGTATATGGTAGGCATCAATTTCATGGGAGATCAGAGAATGCTTCAAAAACAAGGCTTTCCAATTGTAAGTATTGTACCTGAGCAAACAGGGTTATCTGTTAATGCGATTTCGAAACTAAAACGTGCACCGAATGGTATTATTGCGGATTTATTTATTGATTATTGTTTATCAGAAGAAGCGGGTCACATTTTAGAAAAGGTTTCGTTTGGCGTACCAACAATGTTTGCGAAGAACGAGAAAGAAATTGAAGGACAGCCGGTTAGAAGAACAAACAAAAATATATCAAATAGTGGAATAATCGAGATATGGAATAGACAGCGTCTCTCTCAGAAGTGAGAAAAGGAGACGAAAATATATGTTTAAATGGCTTAAGCCAGCACCTGCAATTGAGAGATTGCCAGCGGATATGATCGACCGTGTATATCGATTACTACGTATCCGTGTATTGATGGGAATTTCAGTTGGGTATGCTGCTTATTATTTAGTTCGTAGTAACTTTACGTTATCTAGTACGTATTTAGTACAAGAATATGGGTTTAGTACAGCTGAAATTGGACTACTAGGTTCAATCATGGCAATTGTTTATGGATTTAGTAAGTTCTTTATGGGGAATTTGTCAGATAAAGCTTTCGCCCAGCGCTTTATCGCAGTCGGTTTATTCTTATCAGGGCTTGTAAATATTTGTTTCGGTTTTGCATCGTCATTTGGAATGATTGTTACATTACTTGTTCTAAATGGTATTGTACAAGGTATGGGAGCACCACCTTGTAGTATCGTTATGACGAAATGGTTCTCAAAGAAAGAACGTGGTACGAAAACAGGTATTTGGAATATTTCACATAACGTTGGCGGAATGCTTGTGCCACCACTTGTCGGAATTGGTGTAGCTATTTTTGGTGAAAATCATTGGCAAGGCGGCGTATTTATTTTCCCTGCGATTATCGCAATGGTAATTTCAGTTCTTGTTTGGATTAATGCGAAGGATACACCAGAATCAGAAGGTCTTCCTCCAATTGATGAGTATCGTAATGACTATGAAAATCTTGAAAAAGCAGATCATGCTAACAAGATGTCACCAAAAGAAATTTTAATGAAATATGTAGTAAAGAATAAATTTGTTTGGTTCTTATGTATTGCGAATGCATTTGTGTATTTAATTCGCTTCGGTGTTATTAACTGGGTTCCACTTTATTTAACGACAGTTAAAGGTTTCTCAAAAAATGAAGCACATGCGGCATACGCAATCTTTGAAGGTATGGCAATTCCAAGTTCATTAATCGTTGGTCTTTTAAGTGATAAATTATTTAAAGGAAAACGTATGCCATTATGTATCATTAGTATGGTCGGAGTTGTTATTGGTACGTTTGTATATTGGCAAGCAACTAGCATACTTGTTGTAAGTATTGCAGTTTCTATTATCGGTTGTTTAATTTATGTACCACAGTTCTTAATCGGTTTAAGTGCGATGGAATTAGTACCGAAATTTGCAGTAGGTACGACAGTTGGTATGTGTGGTCTGTTCGGTTATGTAGGCGGAAGTCTTGTAGCAAACGCAGCAATCGGTGTTATTGTTGATCGTTCTGGCTGGGACGGTTGCTTCATCTTACTATTAACAGGTGCAGTTTTATCAACAATCTTCTTGTTCATCGTTCAACGTGGACATGAGAGAAACGCTCCTAAAGCTGCATAATATTTTGTTCGAAAAGCTATCCAATTATCATGTTGGATGGCTTTTCTTATATTAATATAATCTTTCCTTAAATCTATCTTAAAAGACAATATGTCATATTTCTAATCATTGGAATTTTTGTTACAATATAAATGGATGTGTAAAACTTTGTAAAAAGAATGTAATAATATGTAATCTGTTTTCAGAAAGTTTTATACAATTTTTATATTAAACTATTAAGTTATAAAGGGAGCGAGAAAATGATACCAAATACGGTTCGTACTCCAAACAAGAAGAAGAAGTGGATTATTATCGGGGTTATTGCACTAATTGTTATTGTAGCAGCAGTTAATATTTTTATTATGCAAGGCAAGAAGAAAGGAGCATCAACATCTGCTGATGCTGTGAGCTTTGAGAAGGTAACGGAGCGAAAGCTTAATAATACGAAATTAATTTCTGGTCAGGTAAAACCAGGTAATATTGAAAGTTTCTATGCGGATCCGACTAAAGGAAAAGTGAAAGATATTGCAGTGAAAGAAGGACAAGAGGTAGAGAAAGGTACGAAGTTATTCTCTTATGATAATGAAGAGATTAACTTGCAAATGAAGCAAGCTGAGCTTGATCAGAAGATGGCGGACATGCGTTATGATCAAGGAAAGAAGAAAATTGATTCGTTGAAGAAAGAAATTAAGAAGGCAAAGGATAGCGGAGCTGGGAAAGAAGTAACGGATCCGATGGACGAGCAAGTAAGTGAGTTAGAGATGGCGCAAAAGACAACTGATCTTGAGAAAGAAAAAGGGAAGTTGCAGAAAGAAGAATTAAGTAAAAAGCAGAAAGAGCTTACGATTTATAGTAATTTTACTGGTGTCGTTCAAAAGTTAGATAAAGATGCGGCGCAAAGTTCATCTCAAGCGTTAGGTGGTCAAGGGAAAGCATTTTTACAAGTGGCGTCTAAAGATCCATTCCAAGTGCAAGGGACGTTAACTGAGCTTCAGAAGTCACAAATTCAACCAGATCAAACATTTACTGTTACTGCGAAAGCAAATAGTAAGAAGAAGTGGACAGGTAAGATTACAGAAGTAAGTGAATTCCCAACGAGTGCAGAGATGGCTCAAGCAGGCGGTATGGGGGAAGCGACTCAGAATATGTCCCAATATACATATAAAGCAAGTCTTGATAGTCAAGATGGTTTATCTCCAGGTTATCACGTTTCTCTGCAAGTAAATTTAGAGAATAAGACGATGATTGCTGTTCCAACTAAGAGCATTGTAGAAAAAGACGATGATGCATTTGTTTATGTTGAGGATAAAGGAAAGCTTCGTAAACAAAATGTGAAAAAAGGTTCTACTGATGGAGACTGGACAGAAATTACTGAAGGCGTAACAGTGGGGCAAAAGGTGGTTAAAAATCCTTCCGACGATGTGTATGACGGAATGGAAGTGAAAGAGAAATGATTACGTTAAATAATATTGCTAAAACGTATTATCAAGGGAAATTAGCAGTACCGATTTTGCACGGTATTAGTTTGACGATTCAAAGTGGTGAGTTCGTTTCGATTATGGGACCGTCTGGTTCTGGTAAATCAACGCTTATGAATATTATCGGTTGTTTAGATCGTCCAACAGAAGGCGAATATATGCTGAATGATGTGAATATCTTAACAGCAGACGAGTCAAAGCTTGCTTTAATTCGTAATGAATATATTGGCTTTGTGTTTCAGCACTTTAATTTGCTGCCGCGTCTTTCAGCAGTAGAAAATGTTGAACTTCCGCTCGTATACGGTGGTGTGAAGAAAGCAGAGCGCCGCCAAAGGGCTCTAGAAGCGCTTGGTAAAGTCGGTTTGTCAGATAGGGTTCACCATTTGCCGAATGAATTATCAGGTGGACAGAAGCAGCGTGTAGCGATTGCAAGATCGATTGCGAATAATCCAACGTTCATTATGGCCGATGAGCCGACTGGTGCGCTTGATACGAAGTCTGGTGAGCAAGTTATGGATATTTTCACGAAGCTTAATGCAGAAGGTACGACAATTGTTATGGTTACGCATGAAGAGGAAGTAGCAGCGTATTCTTCCCGCCGCATTGTACTGCGAGATGGGAAAATTACAGAAGATAGAAGGTGTGCGGTATGAGTTTACTAGATAGTATAAAAATTGCCCTATCTTCTATTTTAGCTCATAAACTGCGTTCAGCTCTTACGATGCTCGGTATTATTATCGGCGTTGGTTCTATTATTACTGTCGTCGCAATTGGGCAAGGCGGGGAAGCGATGCTGAAGTCGAAATTCGCGGGTTCTGGTGGTAATAATCTTATGCCAATTCAATTTAAAGCAGATATTAATGATGAGTTTGCTATGGGCGGATTTCAAATACCGAAGTTAACGGAAGAGGATATTTTGGAAGTAAAACAAGTGAAAGATGTTTCACACGTTATTACGACAAACCAGAATTCAGAGGTGCTTGATGTAAATGATAAAAAAGCAAATCTGAATGTTATTGGGCTTGATAATGAATATTTTGCGGTTAATAAAGTAAAGGTCGTAAAGGGACGTACTTTAAGTGAATCAGATATTACTCATGCAAATAATGTTGTGATGGTTAGTACAAAGACAGAGGAAACATTATTTAAGGATGTAAACCCAGTTGGACAAATTATTGAGATGAAGGGACAGCCAATGCAAATTATTGGTGTGTATAAATCTGATAATGAGTTTATGGGATTTGAAATGGAAGAAGCGTTAATCCCTCTTACGTTATGGCCTGTTTTATACGGAACAGATGATATTCAAAATATCGCAATTCAAGCTAAAAATGTAGATGACTTAGAAGCAGCAGGAAAAAAAGCTGTTGATGTATTAAATAGTCGTAAGCCAAGTGAAATTCCAGGTAAATATGAACTGGTGAATTTAAAAGAATTCCAAGAAAATGTTTCTAAAGTAACTGGTATTATGACGATGATCATCGGCGGTATTGCAGGTATTTCATTAGTCGTTGGTGGTATCGGTGTTATGAATATTATGCTCGTATCTGTAACGGAGCGTACACGCGAAATTGGGATACGTAAAGCACTTGGAGCAACGCGTAGTAAAATTTTATTACAGTTTTTAATTGAAGCAGTTATGTTAACACTTCTAGGTGGTTTAATTGGAATTGGTCTTGGATATGGCGGAGCATATATCGTTTCTACATTCGCAAAATGGCCACCACTCGTTTCATGGGAAGTTGTCGTTGGCGGCGTATTATTCTCGATGACACTTGGTATTATTTTCGGATTAATTCCAGCGAATAAAGCTGCGAAATTAGATCCAATTGAAGCATTACGTTATGAGTAAGTAATAGTGTAGTAGAACTACACACTACCGTTCTAGTGGGCGGTTCGTAGCCTCTATGTGAGAGGAAGTGAACCGCCCGTTAGAACGGGTTATATAAATAGAAGGAGGCGTTATAGTGGAAGCGAATTTGAATACGCAAAAAGCTGGCGGAGAGAAGCCATCATTGTTCGGAATGATTACTTCTCCTGGTTTACAGTTTGAGAGAATGAAGATGAGCGAGAAAGTTTGGGGTATGTTCTTCTTCGTTGCATTGTTGCAAGGGCTTGTAGGTAGTTTAAACGCGTATGTTACATACACATCGCCTGAGATGATTAAAATGCAAAAGGAACTAGGTGCACTTGCAGATCAGAGCTCACTCGTATCAAATGTGATTTCTGGTACGATATGGGGAGCAGTAGGTGCTATGCTAGTAACGTTCGTTATTGCGGCTATTTATAAAGTGTTTATGATGTTTTATGGGAATGATACTTCTTATAAAAAAATAGTAACAATTATTGTATATGCGAACATTGTTGTTATTATTGGTGGACTTATTAATGGTGTTATAGCTTTAATTTTAGGTGCTGGACCAACTGCGTATACAAGTTTAGGACCACTATTCGATCAAGGTTCACTTGCATATGGAATTGGTAATACGATTGAATTGTTTTATTTATGGAATTTAGTTTTAATTTGGTTAGGATTACAGATTACAGCTGGATTAAGTAAAGTGCAAGCAGCAATTCCAATTATCATTTTATTCATTATTAAAGCAGCATTTTTAGCAGCAATTGTTATGATAGTGTCAGCATTTTTACCAAATATGCCAGTGTAAATAAGGAGGCATTATAATGGAGACGAATATTAATACGCAAGATGTTAGTACGAAAAAGCCGTCGTTGTTTGGGATGATCACTTCTCCTGGTTTACAATTTGAGAGAATGAAGACAAAAAGTCCGGTTTGGGGAGCATTTATCTTATTTGTTCTACTTGGAACGGTTACAGCAGCTGCGGTATTTTATTTATCAGTGGTTAATACCCCAGAAGTGGCAAAAGAATTGAATGGCCCAGATGGGCAGATGATAAAATGGTTTGCACTTGGTGGCGGAGCACTTTTTGGTTTATTCGGAACACCTATCGGCCTCTTTATTGCAGCAGGTTTTTATAAAGTGATTATGATGTTAATGGGAAATGATACTCCCTACATGAAGATATTATCTATTTATATATACGCTAATCTTGTTTTCTACATTGGTGGATTGTTAAATGTAGGATTAGCTTTCATTTTCGATGGTAATGGAACGGATACTTATACAAGTTTAGCTCCTTTATTTGAAAAAGGGACAGTTTTAAACGGCATTGCTTCTTCAATTGAAATTTTTAATATTTGGAGTTTAATTTTAACAGGGTTAGGATTACATATTGTGGCAGGTTTAAGTAAGAAAAAAGCGACAATTTTAATTGTAATTTTCTTTATTCTAACAATAGGGTTAGGTTTTTTAAAGGGTTTAGCAAACAGTTTTGGCGCATAATATATTTTTATGAAAAGGTGACTCTCTCGAGAGTCACCTTTTTTATTTTTACCCTTATTTCAAATACCATCAGCAGAATTTCAAATTCTACTTCATGTAATTTCAAATTTCGGCGGTAGTATTTGAAATTACTCACAGTGAAATCGCTTCTTTATTTTTATATTGTGGAGGTACCGGCGGAATAACAAAGAGGTATACCTTTAAGAAGTGGGTACTGTGTGAAACCAGCAACTTTTACAGAGACCGTTGTTTTGTATGAAGGGATGATTGTAAATCAAATAAAGAAATTAGGTATTCGTCAAGATTATGAAGAGTATTATCAATGTGGTTTAATTGGTCTTTGGCATGCGTATGAAAGATTTGATGCGGAGAAGGGGTGTTTCCCTGCATATGCACTTGTAACGGTGCGTGGTTACATGTTAGAAAGATTGAAGAAAGAATCCGCTGTGCAAGAAAAGTGTGTATGTGTAGGAGAGTATGAGGATATCTTTCATTTTGAAGATATTGAAATGAGAGCAAAGGATTTTATGAGTGTATTAGATGAGAAGGAGAAGTACATTATTTTCGAACGTTTTTTTGTAGGGAAGACGATGGGGGAGATCGCTAGCGAGATGGAAATGACTTATTATCAAGTGAGGTGGGTGTATCGGCAAGCACTTGAGAAAATGCGAAATAGCTTAAGAGGATAAATATTATCATAAGAATGGAAGGCAAGAGATATTGCTTTCCATTCTACTAATTCTGTTACGGTAGTAAATGTAATAAGAGGTTTTTAAATTGTAGTGAATCTTGCATGTTCATACGTGATAATACGTATCCAGCTTTTAATACTTGTTGTTTTAGCTTATGGGGACTGATATGTATGGTTGTAGTAGTGCCATTTGAAAAATGAATGGTAGCTTTTTTACTCTGTTTGAAAAATTCTATGTCATCTATATGATTATAAAATAGCCATATACAGTTTGGAGAAGAAGGAGATTCTGTCGGGAAAGCACAAATATATTCTCTATGATTAATTGGAATTGGAACATTTTGTTTGAATTTAAAGTTTGTTTGGACTGCATTACGTCTGCCTTGATAAGTAGAATGCACATTGGTTAGACAAGATTGCTTGATGAGTTGGAGAGCAGTTTGACAGGAGTAAAGATGGTTCCCACTACTGTCGATAATTTTAGTGCGATAATAAGGGTGCTTGTATGGTTCGAGCATCATTGTAGAATTAGAAATAATAATATCATTTTCTTCATTCATAAATTTGATTCCCCTTTTTAAAATGATAATAATTCTAAATATAATTATATACGAATTAAGTAAATTGATTGTTAATATTCTGTTTCATATTGTAAATTTTGGCTATTCGTTTACAATCAATAGATGACAGTCTTTCTAATTTGCATCGCTTGTACATATATATGAAAATAGAAAAGAGTAGGCGGTGAGATAGTATGAAGAAAAGGTATATTATTATGGCTCTAGTTGTTGTTCTTCTAGTATATTTAGCAAATAGTAACCCGAGTAAAGGAGAATATACGGACTGGGCAGCGAAGCAGTTTATGAAACGTAATGATGTGAGTAAGAAGCTAGACGAAGTTCAAAAAGAAAATGAAGAGGGCCTTCTTGGCGATTTAGCATCGGCTGGTAAGAAGTTGGCGAAAAAATATGTTGAGCCACAAGTTGGATTATTAATCGAGAATTATACAAAGCGAAATGATTATATTTTCTTCTCAACATATACGACCGAGTTTGATATAGGTGGAGAACACTATAAATATGTATGCGTCGGTTTTTCAAAAATCTTTATTCCGATTGAAATACCGAAGAAAAAAGACGAATCTGCAAAATGATGCAGATTCGTCAGGCTGTGGAGAAAGTCTTCTCTACAGCCTATTTTTGTGTCTGAACCTCTTTTTATGTGTCAACACTGATAAAAAAGAGGAAAAGGAGCGATTTTTTATGATGGGTGCTTTAAAAAATCATCGTGATGAGCGTGTATCTGTTTCTGTAGAAGAGTTGGTTCCGCAAGATCATTTCCTTCGTGCAATTGAAGCGACAATTAGTTTTGACTTTATTGAGGAGAAGTTACGCCCGTATTACTGTGAAAATAATGGGCGTCCCTCAATCCATCCTATTGTTTTATTTAAGATGATGTTTATTGGATATTTTTATGGTATTCGTTCTGAACGTCAATTAGAAAAGGAGATTAAAACGAATATTGCCTACCGTTGGTTTTTAGGGTTTTCTCTATCAGATACTATCCCAGATCATTCTACAATTAGTTGGAATCGTCGTACCCGTTTTATTCATACAAATATTTTTGAAGAAATTTTTGATGAGATTGTGAGGCAAGCGACGGAGCACCGGATGGTGGGAGGACGTGCGCTGATGACAGATTCTACACATATTAAGGCCAATGCTAATAAAAATAAATTTGTACATAAATATAAAAAAGAAAAGGCAAAGTTTTATATAGATGAACTAGAAGCTGCGGTAATCGAAGATCGTGAGGGACACGGAAAAAAGAATTAAAACCTAGAAAGGAAAGTGATACCCCTACTAAAAAAACTCGTATAAGTACTACGGATCCAGATAGTGGATTTTTAATGAGAGATGGAAAACCGAACGGTTTTCATTTCTTAGATCATCGTACGACTGATGCGAAGTACAATATCATTACAGATACCTATATAACGGCTGGAAATACGGCAGATTCCGAGCCGTATTTAGCACGTCTACAAGCCCAAATTGATAAATTTGGATTTGAAGTGGAAGCTGTCGCTCTTGATGCGGGTTATTTTACAGGTTATATCTGTAAGAAGTTATCAGAAAGAAATATATTTATGGTGATGGGGTATCGCCGATTTGGAAAGAGAAATAAAGAAGTACCGAAAAGCCAATTTAAATATGTAGAAGAAATGAATGCATTTGCTTGTCCGATGGGATGTATTTTAGAGTATGCGACAACGGATCGCGAAGGATATCGTCAATATAAATCGAATCCAGAAGACTGCGCTGTTTGTCCGTTACGTGAGGTGTGCTTTTCAAAGAAACAAAAACAAAAAGTTATCACTCATCATATATGGGAGAAATATAAGGATATCGCTAGAAAAAACAAACCAACAGCTACAGGGAAAAAGTTGTATAAAGTACGCTGTTCAACTATAGAGCGAAGCTTTGCGGACGCCAAAGAACTCCATGGCTATCGATATGCTCGGTTTCGGGGACTGAAGTCTGTCCAAATGCAGGCTTATCTCACCGCAGCTTGTCAAAACATGAAAAAAATAGCCCTCCACCTGACCAAAAAGGGTCTGGTGGAGGGCTATTTTTCTAAATTCTATTATTTTATGGTTTTTTCATTCGCTAAAATCAAAAAAGATTCCAGAGCGTTGGGAACCCTAAAGGGTTTCCCAACACTCTGACGAATCTGCAAAATGATGCAGATTCGTCTTTTTCATTTATAGAGTAATGGGAACTTCAGATACATTCCTTTCTACGAGACGGGCTCCTTTTTTTCGAGTATTTTCATTCATTGATGAAAATACAGATGAGGCAAGGATGGTATCCATTACTTGATTTACAACTTGTGCATCGATAGGTGTGATGGGTTTCTCGATAGAAAAGACAACTGTTTTTCCATCTTCTTTCGCAAAAATTAATTCTAGTACTTGCATGAGTTATTTCCTCCTTTTTATTTATCCTGTTATATAAGGGTAGGGCGAATGGTGTTGGTTAATAATCAGGGGGATGAACATCCCCACTGATAAAAGTTTCATCTTATAGACTAGAAAGATCTGATGTGCTAACAAGTTGTACAGCATGAAGTGGTGATGCTTGTAAGGAAGCGAGAGCACGTGCTACGTTTTGTACTTGCTCTAAGTTTGCGTTTGTTTTCACACGCTTAAATTGTTTGTTCTTGAAAACAGTTTTTCCGTTCTTATCTAATCCATTGTTTAAGACAAGACGTAAAGTTAAGTCCATTACGATTGTTTCGACTGCCATGTTTATCACCCCCTTTCACTTTATAAATAGGGTGCAAATGTCATGTTTTGGCGTGAAATTTATTCTTTTTTTTGGTACGCTTAAAAGACTAAGAGAGGGGTTTCGGAAGAATGAATCGTAAATGGTTATTTTGGATTCCTGTTTTACTATGGATGGGGTTGATTTTCTATTCCTCGGCACAACCATATAAAAAGCAGGATATGCGTTCGGATATTGAACAATATGTAAATGTTGAGTTTGTGAAAGAGCATTTCTCGTGGGTATCTATCGATTATGGCGGTGGTACACCTGTGAGCATTGCAAATAAAGGTGTAGGCGGATTTATTGAGTTTTTCCTTCGTAAAGGTGCCCATTTTATGGTTTTCTTTATGCTCGGTTCATTGACGTATTACGCTTTTCATCGATCGGGTTATTCGAGAAAACGATGTTTCATATACGCTCTCCTTTTCGTTGCGGGATATGCAACATTTGATGAAATTCATCAATGGACTACGGGAGACCGTACACCGATGTGGCAAGATTCATTACTGGATACGTGCGGCGGATTAACAGGGATTATAATAAGTAATTGGTTTTGGAATAGAAAAAGGAGCTAATCTTTTGAGATTAGCTCCTTTTCAGAGTGTTGGGAAACCCTTTAGGGTTCCCAACGCTCTGGAATCTTTTTTGATTTTAGCGAATGAAAAAACCATAAAATAATAGAATTTAGAAAAATAGCCCTCCACCAGACCCTTTTTGGTCAGGTGGAGGGCTATTTTTTTCATGTTTTGACAAGCTGCGGTGAGATAAGCCTGCATTTGGACAGACTTCAGTCCCCGAAACCGAGCATATCGATAGCCATGGAGTTCTTTGGCGTCCGCAAAGCTTCGCTCTATAGTTGAACAGCGTACTTTATACAACTTTTTCCCTGTAGCTGTTAGTTTGTTTTTTCTAGCGATATCCTTATATTTCTCCCATATATGATGAGTGATAACTTTTTGTTTTTGTTTCTTTGAAAAGCACACCTCACGTAACGGACAAACAGCGCAGTCTTCTGGATTCGATTTATATTGACGATATCCTTCGCGATCCGTTGTCGCATACTCTAAAATACATCCCATCGGACAAGCAAATGCATTCATTTCTTCTACATATTTAAATTGGCTTTTCGGTACTTCTTTATTTCTCTTTCCAAATCGGCGATACCCCATCACCATAAATATATTTCTTTCTGATAACTTCTTACAGATATAACCTGTAAAATAACCCGCATCAAGAGCGACAGCTTCCACTTCAAATCCAAATTTATCAATTTGGGCTTGTAGACGTGCTAAATACGGCTCGGAATCTGCCGTATTTCCAGCCGTTATATAGGTATCTGTAATGATATTGTACTTCGCATCAGTCGTACGATGATCTAAGAAATGAAAACCGTTCGGTTTTCCATCTCTCATTAAAAATCCACTATCTGGATCCGTAGTACTTATACGAGTTTTTTTAGTAGGGGTATCACTTTCCTTTCTAGGTTTTAATTCTTTTTTCCGTGTCCCTCACGATCTTCGATTACCGCAGCTTCTAGTTCATCTATATAAAACTTTGCCTTTTCTTTTTTATATTTATGTACAAATTTATTTTTATTAGCATTGGCCTTAATATGTGTAGAATCTGTCATCAGCGCACGTCCTCCCACCATCCGGTGCTCCGTCGCTTGCCTCACAATCTCATCAAAAATTTCTTCAAAAATATTTGTATGAATAAAACGGGTACGACGATTCCAACTAATTGTAGAATGATCTGGGATAGTATCTGATAGAGAAAACCCTAAAAACCAACGGTAGGCAATATTCGTTTTAATCTCCTTTTCTAATTGACGTTCAGAACGAATACCATAAAAATATCCAATAAACATCATCTTAAATAAAACAATAGGATGGATTGAGGGACGCCCATTATTTTCACAGTAATACGGGCGTAACTTCTCCTCAATAAAGTCAAAACTAATTGTCGCTTCAATTGCACGAAGGAAATGATCTTGCGGAACCAACTCTTCTACAGAAACAGATACACGCTCATCACGATGATTTTTTAAAGCACCCATCATAAAAAATCGCTCCTTTTCCTCTTTTTTATCAGTGTTGACACATAAAAAGAGGTTCAGACACAAAAATAGGCTGTAGAGAAGACTTTCTCCACAGCCTGAAAAGGAGCTAATCTTTTGAGATTAGCTCCTTTTGTTTATACACCAAGTAGTTCTTTTAATTCATCTGTAGATAATTCGGTCATCCAACTATCGCTTGTAATGACAGCGTTGTTTAGTGATTGTTTTCTCTCTAACATTTCATCAATTTTCTCTTCGAGTGTCCCCGTTGTAATGAGCTTATGAACGTGAACGAAGCGTTTTTGACCAATACGATATGCACGGTCTGTTGCTTGGTTTTCTACAGCTGGATTCCACCAACGGTCGTAGTGAATGACATGGTTGGCAGCAGTTAAGTTTAAGCCAGTTCCACCTGCTTTTAACGATAAGATGAAAATGTCATACGTTCCGTTTTGGAACTGCTCGATCATTTTGTCCCTTTCTTTCTTCGGGACACTACCGTTTAAGAAGAGGACGCGCTGACCGAATTTTTCTTCTAGCGCATGTTTCAGCATGTTCCCCATGCCAATGTATTGTGTAAAGATTAAGCAACTTTCATTTTGGTCTTTTATATTTTCAATGAGTTCCATTAGCGTGCTCGTTTTCATGGAACGTTCAATGATGTCTTTTGGTTCTGTTTCTTTTAAATAAAGAGCGGGATGGTTACAAATTTGTTTGAGCTTGTTCAGCATGAGTAATATAAATCCGCGGCGCTCAATCCCGCTTAATCCTTCTACATTTTGCAACGTATCTTGAACAAGTTGTTCATATAAGGAAGCTTGTTCACCAGTAAGTGGACAGTAAGCTTTCTGTTCTTGTTTATCTGGTAAGTTTAATGCGACTGTTTGATCTTTCTTCGTTCGGCGCAGTAAAAATGGTGAGATAAAACGTTGAACTTGTTGGATTTTTCCTTCGTCACGGTCCTTTTCGATCGGTGAGACGAAGCGGCGCTGGAATTGTCCTAAGCTACCGAGGTATCCATGATTAATGAAGTCGAAAATAGACCAAAGCTCGGCAAGTCGGTTTTCCATCGGTGTCCCGGTTAAAGCGATTTTGTGATTAGCTTGCAAGTTTCGTACTGCTTTTGACTGTTTCGTATGTGGGTTTTTAATATTTTGTGCTTCATCCAAAATAACAGCATCCCAGCATAACGTACTAAGTTCTTCTTCATCAAGCTGAGCTAATGCATAAGATGTTAATACAATATCTGCTGATTGAAGGAAGTCTTTAAATGATTCGCCTTTCGCTCGGTTACTTCCATAGTGTAATTGAACACGTAAATTTGGTGCGAAACGCTCAAATTCTTTTTGCCAATTTCCAAGAACGGATGTCGGTGCCACGATTAAAGCAGGGCCTGTTTTGAGCTTGTTCTCTTTTATATATAGTAAGTAAGTGATCGTTTGAATGCTTTTTCCAAGTCCCATGTCGTCAGCTAATAATGCTCCGAATCCAAGCTTTCTTAAATATAATAACCACTCAATGCCATGTTGTTGATATGGACGGAGTGTTGCGTTTAGTGAAGAAGGGACATCTACTTTTGGAATATCTCCAATGTGTAATAGTTTTTGGAATAGCTCTTCATAATATCCATCTAGTTCGATTTCAATATCGGTAAAGGGACTATCCTCTTCTACAACTTCTGTTTCAGCAGTGTTTGATAAATGTTGCTGAAGGACATCTTTCATTTCTAGTCCATACTTATCAGCACGGTTCATTAGTTTTCGTACTTCTTCAATAAAGGCTGGATCCAGTCTCATCCATTGACCATTTATATTGAATAACCGTTTGTTTTGTTCAACGAGTTCAAAAAATTCGCTTTCTGATAAATCAATGCCGTTCGTTGAAATGCGCCAGTCAAAATTAACAAGCGTATTCATGCCGAAGAAAGATTGCGTTTGCGTGGCATTTTGCTTCAGTTGTACACGTAATTTTGGTTTTGTTGCTTTTAAATTTTGCCACCATGATGGTAGTAAAATCGTAATACCTGCGGCGAGTAATTCGTTACTTGCTTCTGTTAAGAAGTTCCACGCTTCTGTTTCAAAGAGTTCACTTCGGAACGTATCATCTTCTTTTAACCACGGTACGAGTTTACTGAAGCCTTCTTGTGTTTCAAGAATACGCTCTTCATAATCGTGCCATCGTTTTGGTAAAGAATCGATACTTTCATATACATATATGCGATGCGCTCCGCGCTTTGGTGTAACAACTGTCTCAAGCTTCCACATTTCAAATTCTTCTTGCGGCTCTTGTAGTCGTAGTCCGATTGTAAAGGGAAGGTCATCTTCAATGTAACCAATTTTTCTAAGCCAATCTTCTTCATGTAGTGCTGCATCCAATTGTCTTTTCGTAAAGTCGTAATGTTCATAAAGTCTCTTTGCATCTTCCCATCCGTCGTTTGAACGGTTATCTTGTAATATGCTTTCATTTACCGCTGACGAGAAAAGAGATGCTAATGTGTCATCTTCAATTGGTGTATGTTGTACTTTCCAAGATGGTTGCTGAGACCAACGCTCCATATCAGGTACGAAGCTACCGCTGACGAAGGCATCCCATAATTCGTTCGCATCTTTCGTAAGTGCTGTAATAGGGCCGTTCATTTGAATATGGGAAAAGGAGTTCATTGGTTTATTAGCGATGTATTCAAATGCTTGTGCATTTGTTAGCATAACACCTTGTTTTCCTTCAAAGGTTGCTTCTTTTAGAAACGTGCCGTAGAAAGAAGTAGAGTGCCATGTAAACGCATTTCGTTTCCAACTTGTTACGGATAATGGAGTACCGCTGTCATCTTCTCCCCAAAGGAACCAACCTTGACTAACGTGCTGGAGCCTAATTGTTACTTCAGTTTGATTGATCATCGATTAATTTTCCTTTCCGTAATTCCTCTTGTAGTGCACGTAGACGTGAATGTAAGTTTGCGATATGAATAATGAAAGCATCCCATTCATCGGTACGCTTTAATCGTTTATATAATGTACGTAATTTCTTTAAGTAACGAACTGCACGTCTATATGATTTGCGATTTCGTTCTTCAATGGCCTCTACGGCAGCAAGATGATAAAGAGGAAGTGCTGCTTCTGGTGCTTCCTTTTCAATATCTTTCAGCGGCTCTTTCAACAGCTCAATTGCTTCAAATCCATGTAAGAGCTGAAGTTCTGCCCATGTACGATATTGCTTTTTCGCGAGTACGTACTGCTCATAGTTTGCGAAACTATATGGTAATAGCTCTTGCAAAATCATTTCGAGTCCAGCTTGTTCATTTGTATGGGTTGCATACGTTTCATACATGATGACAAATAAGCGAACGATATCTTTTATGAAAATCGTATTTTCGTGCTCATATATCGTTTTCTTCACTTGTTTATACGTAAAGGAAAGCCAGTTTTTCGCACGATCCCACTTCATTGTATTTAATAGCTCTTCTAACCAATAGAAGTATAGACTTACAACAGAAGCAGGCTGTTTTTTTAGTAAATCCATTGCTAATAGGTCTTCGTCATTTAAAAAGAGTAGATGAGAAGATGCTAATGCTTTGGAAAGTGGATTGATTTTCGTATCGATTCGTTTTTCTTCTTCTTGCAGTTGCTCTTTATTGTGTAAGAGTTCACTCCATATGTGACGATAAATAAAATATCTCTCTTGCGTATAAGCGTCAGTGGAGAAGAATACTTCGTGAACGAGACGAGCTGTTTCTTGCAAAATTGATTCAGACTCTGAAGGAATCGCTTCTGATTGTAAGTCCCGAACGATGGATTCCACTTTATCTACAAATAGGCGAACGACATTAACAGGCTGGTGATAAGAATACGTTTTATTTGCTTCAAAGTCCTGAATTTCTTCTAATAATTTTTGAAAGCAATAAAGCGCTGCATGTAGCCTGAACAGCTCATGTATCGCAACGATACGCGGAGCTTTCCGTTCGAGTTTCGTATAGAAGTCTGTAAAAATACTCATAAGAAAATACATTTGTTTATAAGTAAGCCGAGCTTGTTCTTTTTTAAATGATTCATATTCGTTGTCAAAATACGATTGCCAACTTTTATAATCCGTTTCTTCAAAAGATGATGATTGCAATACTTGTCTTGCAGTTCGAATAGGAGGAAGAGAAGGTTTCGTATTATTTTTAAATAAAGTTAATACATCTCCTACTTGCCCGAAACTAGATGCTGCAGATAGTAACACAGCGAGCATATGCTCACATTGCGTTGGTGCGAAGCAATCGCAATAGCTTTCAGCGACGTTACGAATCGGGATATGGACGCTATATACGCTGCCTTCAGCATCTACAGTTCCTGATAGTGTATAACCATCAAAGTCAACGTTGTAGACAACACCACTACGATATAGGTGCCGAGCTGTAGCGACATGTTCCTGATCAGCTGTTTGCTGTGGATCTAGTCCTTGAACGAACTCATTCGCAATCATCATAATTTCATCTTTCGTAATTGAGTGTTGCAGCATAATATTCCTCCGTACACATATTTCTTTCCTTTACCATTATAAACAAAAAATGCTCAAAACAGAAAAAATGAAATTTGGATTATCATATTGTAACTGTGAATGGAAAGATGTTGTAAATAATATGTTGAAATTAGGGCAAGTATATGGTTTGACTTGCTAATAAAAAAACTATCTCTATAATTGAGATAGTTTTTTTCGATTAGAAGCGCGTTTCCTTTAATATTGCTTGTACATACGGATCACGTAATATTTGTTCGATCATTGGCAACATATTTTGTTCGAATGGAATGTCGATAGGAAATGGCTTTTGTGAGCCGGGTTTGATCCCATATTGGACAACTTTGTAATGTGTATTTTCTTCAGAATGGAGCACAATTAATTTATACCGATTGTCATCGCCGGCGAGTGAAAAGTCAATAGAAGTAGCGTCATATGTGACTTCATCTTTGTATATATATGGTTTGGGTGTACCGATCCAGTCTACTTTTGCTTGTATATTCATGAGTGTAACCTCCTTTATATGTATTATAAAAAAATAAAAGCCAGCTCTCAATAAAGAGAACTGGCTTAGCAGTCATTGGTTATTTTAAAATTTTCACTTTAACAGTTTTGCGACCCCATTTTTGAGCAGCACTATCTGATCCAAGTAGAATGTCGATACGGTTACCTTTAATTGCACCGCCAGTATCTCCAGCGATAGCTTCTCCGTAACCTTCTACCCATACTTTAGATCCTAATGGGATTACTTTCGGGTCAACAGCGATCATTTTCATGTTTGGGTTCGCTGTTAAGTCATGACCCATTGCAGTTAATACACGGCCGCCATATGTGCCACCGTTTTCGCTCGGATGAGCTGTATATGCTGTAGCTACAACTGTTAACTCACGACCATTAGAAGGTTCGCTAGTTTCAGCAGCTTTCACAGCAGGCTTAGCAGCTGGTTTTGATTGTGCTGCAGGTGCTTTAGCTGGTGCTACAGTTTTAGCAGGAGCAGGTTGTTCTTGTTTCTCAATAACAGGCGCTGTACCTGTTAAGAAAGGAACGTGAACATAAGCTGTTTTCCCGTTATATTCAAATTGTAACCACTCATTTTGTACTTGGTTCGTTGTTTCGATCATATCGTCTTTCTTTAACGTTCCAAGAATTTCTGAGTTTGTGTTCGCTTCAGCACGTACGTTTAATACGTTAGCTGTTACGTAGTAGATGCTTTTTGTGAACTCTGCACTTACGAATGTGTCTTTACCATCTAAAGTGATTTTTGACCATCCGTTCTCTGTATTTTGAACATCTATTTTATTACCGTTTAGTAATTTACCGACAACTTTTGATTCAGTAGTAGGGTTTTCGCGCACATTTAGTACGTCTGTTGTTACAACAGTTTCTGCATTAGCAGAAGATGTGAAAATCCCAAGACCAAAAACTGCTGCTGTTGCTATTCCAATTAATTTTTTCATGATAGCCTCCATTGCGTTTGTTTTCGTGTCCTCATTATAGCAACAGATTTTTTCGGATTTGGGGAAAACACACAATTACAAACCATTCGTAATCAGTCGTTAACATCTTGTAATATAGCTAGAAATGTAAGAAAGCGTTTTTCATTCTGTGTGATTATTAGGTTTCTGGTTATATTCAAAATATTTAATACAACATATTTTTTTCGGCGTAAATAAAAATATTACAGGAGTGTTACATGATGATTACTATACAGTTACATTCCTTGAGTATTTTACCGTTTTATGGGTAATATAGTTATATAAACATAAACATTTTGTTTGTGAAACTATAAACACGTGCTATATACTAGCAAAAAAACCGCATAATTGTTACAAAAAGAAAGGGTTGTAAGGAAGAAATTTGCCCTTTTTTACATCTGTAACACATCCTTTTTTGGGAAAACACATTCCCATCCGCATTTTTCTCACACAATTTGACAGCAGTATTTCGATCTTGTAGCTCTTGCAGAGTGAAAAGGTTATACGGAAGGTAAGGCTGTCCATAAGAATTCAAATTGGTGAAGGTGAAAGTAAGAAAATCACCGTAAAAATCATAGTTTTCTATCCGATTTTACATATCGGAATTTATGTTATTTATAAAAGTAAACCTACGAAGGGGGATTTGATGAGGAAACTAACGAAAACATTTATTATCTCATTAACATTATGTATTGCATTCACAATTTGGGGGATTATTCCCGAATCTATTATTGGAAAAGGTAGCTTAGGAAATGTAACAACCGCAATTCAAACTGCGTTGGTTAGTAAGTTTGGATGGTTCTATATTATTTCTGTTTCTATTATTTTAGGTGTGTCTATCTTTTTAATTGTTTCGAAATACGGTTCTATTCGTTTAGGTAAAGATGATGACGAACCTGATTATAGTTATATGACATGGTTTGCTATGCTATTTAGCGCTGGTATGGGTATCGGCTTAGTCTTTTGGGGTGTTGCCGAACCATTAAACCATTTGTACGCACCTCCGTTTGGAGAAGGTGCAACTGAGGAAAGTGCGCGACTTGCACTACGTTTTTCATTTTTCCATTGGGGATTACATCCTTGGGGACTATATGCGTTTGTAGCGTTATGTATTGCTTACTTTACTTTTAGAAAAGGAAAAGCAAGTACAATCAGTGCGACAGTAGGTCCGTTGTTTAAAGGCGGGGAACATGGGCGTATTGCTCATTCATTTGATGTGTTAGCTGTTTTCGCGACGGTGTTTGGCGTTGCGACATCATTAGGTCTTGGTGCGAAACAGATTGCAGGTGGTGTTAGTTATTTAACATCTATCCCGAATTCATTAACGACACAGTTAGTTATTATTGCAATCGTAACCGTTCTTTTCATGTTATCCGCGCAGACAGGTCTTGATAAAGGAATAAAATATTTAAGTAATACGAACATTATTTTGGCATTTGCACTTATGATAATTGTATTATTTGCAGGTCCAACAAACTTTATTATGAATTACTTCACTTCAACGATTGGTTCTTATATTCAGGAATTACCAAGTATGAGTTTCCGTTTAAGTCCATTAGATGAAGGCGGAAATCAATGGATTCAATCATGGACAATTTTCTATTGGGCATGGTGGATTGCATGGTCACCATTCGTAGGTACATTTATTGCGCGTGTTTCACGAGGACGTACCATTCGTGAGTTTGTTATCGGTGTGTTACTCGTGCCGACTGTAATCGGTGCGCTTTGGTTCTCTGTTTTCGGCGGGACTGGTATTCATATGGAGCTGTTTGGTGATGCACATATCTTTGAAAAAGTGAAAGAGATGGGAACAGAAGTAGGATTATTCGCTATGTTTGATCAGATGGGCAGCTTTGGATCAGCTTTATCGGTGTTAGGTATTTTACTTATTGCAACATTCTTTATTACATCTGCAGATTCTGCAACATTTGTTTTAGGGATGTTAACGACACATGGTAGTTTAAATCCACCAAACCGTATTAAAATGATTTGGGGTATCGTTCTAGCTGCGATAGCTTCTACCTTATTATATATCGGCGGATTAGAAGCCTTGCAAACGGCAGCTATCATTGCGGCATTCCCATTCGTCTTCGTTATTTTCTTTATGATGGCAGCATTGTTTAAAGAGTTACAAAAAGAAGGACGTATGAAGCATCATAAATAATAGAAGGAAAAGAGCTGATTTCATATCAGCTCTTTTTTATATAGAAGGGATTTGAACTGCAAGTAAGGGAAATAAAATACTTAACTATATAAGTAGTATGCCTTTTATATGAAGAAAAAATGATGTATTTCGACAATATTCGATATTCTACAAATTCTATTCATATTTTTGACAAAAAATTGTCGGAAATGTGTTGTCACGTTTATGTATATGTGCTATATTATTTCCTGTAAGCGATTTCAAATAGTTTTAAAGCGCATTCAAGGGGGACATCAAGAATAATGAAACGTTACGAAAGAAAGTGGAAGCATATTTGTTTGAAACGTGTGGCACATCGTAGTGTCCAAGAAAGCACGGAACCTAAGACTGAAACGCGCAAAGAACAGCAAGAGAAGCAATTGGTTCTACAAAAATAGCAATCACTTTTTCGTATATAAATGAAGGTCGATCGTTCGTTGGGGGATGGACGTGAAATTACTTTCAGCTAAGGGGTATTGTCTGATATATAATTTATACGGCAATAAATCAGCACAGAGCTTACGGCGCTCTGTGCTGATTTTTATTTTGTAAATAAAAATCAGTGGGAGAACCCCCACTGATTAAAGTTTTACTTTTCTTTTTTGAATCGAACTGTTTTATCCCAGCCAATGACTTGTTTCTTGCTCTTTGCACGTAAGTATAAAATTAAGCTACGAA
Organism: Bacillus sp. WC2507; assembly: GCF_052656125.1. Lineage (NCBI taxonomy): Bacteria > Bacillati > Bacillota > Bacilli > Caryophanales > Bacillaceae > Bacillus > Bacillus sp. WC2507. The sequence goes on from NZ_JBQXPN010000001.1 coordinate 550,227, forward strand.
TGAATAAGTACGTAAAGAGCTGTGCGTACGTAAAGTACATGATAACACTAATAAAAATATTAGTTGGTGTAAAGGTTCGTTCCACACTCTGGGCACTAAATAATTGAGAAACATATGTAATATATGCGACATACCACATAAATAGTAGCGGAATGCTATATTGAATTTGGAATATACCGAGTAACCCAATTACGAACCAAACGTTTGAAATGATTAAGAATAGCCAAAATACAACATACACTAAAACTTGTTGTAAGGAATGGACGAGAAGCTTTCCTTTAAAGAAACTTAATGAAGAAAACATTTTTTCTAAAATGTACAAGTTTCCTTGGAGCCAGCGTGTACGCTGCTTAATAAGGATTTTTAAATGCTCCGGTTCTTGTTCCCATGTAATAGATTCTGGAACGATTGGTAAGAGATAGCCTTTTTGTGTAATTCGTAATGTTAATTCAGCGTCTTCTGCAATTGCATAAGGGTCATAGCCGCCAAGTTCTTCTAATGCAGAGCGACGAAGAAGCATGTTTGTTCCTGTCAGTGAACCTGTTTGGAATAATAACCAGCGTCCGGATTGCATAAGGAGCTGGAAGATTTGAAATTCTAAGGAAATCATTCGTGTTAGCCAGTTTCTGTTTTCATTTACAGTACGAACGTGACCAACAGCTCCAACAGCATCTTCGGTTGTTTCAGCATGTTCTACAAGCATTCGCAATGCATCTGGTTCAGGCTGATTATCTGCATCATACACACAGAAATATTCACCATCTGAAATACTCAGACCATAGTTTAGTACACGCGATTTTCCTTTTGGTTCACCCGCCGGAACACGAATGTGACGAATATGAGCATAAGCTTTGTCAAAATCATCACCGATTTCAGGTGTTTCATCTTGAGAGTTATCGTTTAATAAATAAACAGTTAGTTTGCCTGGATATTCAATCTTCGCCATCGCCTCTAAAGTATCTTTAATCACTACGCCTTCATTGTGGGCAGGTATTAAAATGTCGACACTTGGATAATGTTCTAACGTACGATCTTTCCGTTTCCTATTTCGGTGAACTAAGCCCGCAAGTGTTAAGAAAGAGTAGTAAACGAGTAAGCCAGAGAACAGAAAGGCTGTAAAAATAAGCACATATTTAATTGAAAATGTGATGCTAATCCAAAAAACGAGTACGCAAAACAGGAGGAATAAAAGGAGTATAACGAGTGTCATCATAATACTGTCGGTCCTTTTGTAGCGATTTGTTCTCGTTGAATCTTAATGTCTTGAATTGCTTCAGCTGCAAGCCATTTTTCCATTTTGGGTTGTAGACGGTTCATTACAATATCGGCACCAGCTTCATTTGTATTTTGTAATAAAATGACTAATGTGTTGTTATCATACTCAGCAACAAGGTCAAAGTCAGCTCTTACCGTTTCAACTAATAATGAAGCTACACGGTCCATAACACTTTCCTTCGTATATTTACTAAAGGAAGTGAAGTCAAAGTAAATCATAACGCCTGTTTCATTACGACGATTCATTGCATTTATTAATAATGCTTGTCGTCTTTCAAATTCTTGTCTTGTTAATAATTTTGATTCTCCAATGTATTGTTCTAACGTTCTCACACGTTCGGTTAATTCTTTATTTTCATGAATAACCTTCTTTAATAAATGAGTTGAGATATATACGATGAAGAAGTTTGCTGCCATTAGGAAGTGAGTAATAATGTATTGCCATTGTTCTGATGTGCTCCATAAGTAAAGCCATGCTTGGTAGAATAGGTAGAACACCGAAACAATAGTTCCTAATATGAAGAGAACAAATGCAGTCTTATCAGGCAAAAATAGAAATAGTACATTAACCATTACATATATAATTGTAAAAATGAGAGCATGCTCATATTGCGTTACATGTACAGTTGTAAAATAAAATAAAATTTGTAAAACCCACATAGAGAGGACTTTATAGAAGTTATCTTTCACAAAACTTTCCTCCTTAAAGATAATTCATGCAAGGATACTTGTAGTATACGCAATTATTAAGAAATAGACCGGATGACTAGATTCTTTTTGAGAGAGCAACAATAAGTAGTATCCCTCTTTGGTAAGAAAAAATAAACAGACTTACTAATTATTGTATCATAATGTTCTTATATTTCGGCATAAAGTATTTAATATATACAAAAAAAGTAAACGTAATAATAAAAAGTCCCCTCTTTAGAAAGAGGAGACTTTACGTCATTTTATAGGAACATCATACCTGCAACTGCTGCATTTAAGAAGTTCGCTAATGTACCAGCGATAACTGCTTTAATCCCTAATTGTGCAATTTGTTTACGGCGAGTAGGAGCTAGCGTTCCTGTTACACCTAATTGAATTGCGATAGAAGAGAAGTTTGCGAATCCACAGATTGCGAATGTTAAAATTAGATTTGTTTTGTCAGAGAACTCTGCCATGTGTGGTCCTAAGTTTGCGTATGCAACGAATTCGTTGATTGCAAGTTTTTGACCGATAAAGCTTGCTGCTTGTATCGCTTCACCTGGAGAAACCCCAATTAAGATTGCAAATGGTGATAGTAAGTAACCGAAGATTAAATCAAGGCTCAGTTTAATATCGAACCAAGAACCAACCCATCCTAATAAGCCATTTAATAAAGCGATTAATGCGATGAAAGCCATTAACATTGCTGCTACGTTAATAACAAGTTGCATACCTTCAGATGCACCACGTGCCGCTGCGTCAATAACGTTTGCATCTTCACGTTCTGTAGAAAGTTCAACGTTATTATCTACTTTTTCTGTTTCTGGCATAATTAGTTTCGCGATTAATAAACTTGATGGAGCTGCCATAATTGCTGCTGCTAATAAGTGTTCTAACGGAATACCCATTGCTGCATAGCCGACAAGAACTGATCCGGCAACAGCTGTCATACCGCTTACCATAATAGTGAAGAATTCACTATTTGTTAAACGTGCTAAGTAAGGTTTGATTAAGATTGGAGCTTCAGTTTGTCCTAAAAATACAGTTGTTACTGAGTTTAAACTTTCAGCTTTAGAAGTTCCAAGAAGTTTACTTAATGCGCCACCAACGACACTAACAAACTTCTGCATAATACCAAAATGATATAAGATCGCTACTAATGAACTAATAAATACGATTGGAAGTAGTGCTTGAATGAAGAAAACAAATCCCCAAGGGCCTTTTGCGTTGACTAAATCCCCAGCAACGAACTTAATTCCCTCGTAAGAAAAATTAATTAATCCTTGAACGCCGTCTGCAGCGTGTTTTAAACCTGCTTTTCCGGCATCCCATCGTAATACGATAAATGAAAATGACATTTGTAATGCTAGCGCGATTAAAATTGTGCGCCAATTAATAGCTTTGCGGTTGGAAGATAGTAAGAAAGCAATTGCTAATACTCCAATCACGCCGCCAATTCCCCATAAAAGATTCATGCAGTGTATGCTCCTTCCTCATAGTAAAAAAAGTGTATAAACCAGTTGTCTATACGTTTACGAATATAACATCTTAAGTAACTTATCATAATGGACATCGGAGGTCAAACGTCTAACGAAAAGTTTAAATAAAAAGAAAATTCTTTGAAAAAACACATATAAAATAAATACACATGAAATAGGTTATGTTTTTTATGTAAATATATACATTATGATAACGTTATGGGTTGTTTTTGTGGAATATGGTGTATGAAATAGGGAAATAGATACATTATTTTTTTGGGGATATAGGTGACATATACTAAAAAAAGCCTTCTAGTAATCTAGAAGGCTTTGAAACTATTAATTAAGGTGCTTTCGTGTATCCTAAGAAATGACTCTTCCAATAAGAGTTACTTAATGAAGCGATTGCAACACCTTTATCTCCGGCTTGGATAAATGATCCGCCTCCAAGGTAAATACCCATATGAGAAGGACCTGCTTTATAAGTGTCTTTGAAATAAATTAAGTCACCTGGTTGTGGATTTGAAGTTTGTGGTAGGCTACCCCAATATCCCGCAACACTTTGACGGCTAATGTTATGACCAAATTTCTTAAATACGTGGTAGATGTAGCCACTGCAGTCCACACCGTTAGCAGAAGTTCCGCCCCAAACGTACGGTACGCCTTGCATTCCTTTTGCATATGCAAGTATGGAAGAACTGTCGCCACTAGTATTACCTGTATTATTGTTTTGATTGTTTTGATTGTTATTTTGGTTGTTGTTAGGCTTATTATCTACTGCGCCACCAACTGGTGTTTTAGAAAGGTAACGTGTTCCGATGTAACCAGTTTGACCGTTATAGTTAATTTTGCTCCATCCAGAGTTTTCAGAGATTACTTGAACCTTCTGTCCTTGTGGAAGTGCGCCTATGATTCTATAATTTGTACCTTCGCCGCTACGTACGTTTAATGCAGAAGCGTTAATATAGTAGTCACCAATTGCACCTTGATCAGGTTGTTTTGGTTGCTCAGGTTGCTTCGGTTGTTCAGGAGTAGCAGTGCCACCTTTAACGAACTTAACAAATTCGCTACTAACGAAGCCTGTTTTTCCTTGATAGTTTACTTTAAACCAACCGTTTTCAGATCCAACTACGTTTAATGTAGTACCATTTAACACGCCACCAATTACACTATGGTAAGCAGCAGGACCTGTACGAACGCGTAGAGATGTTGCGTTAACAACGTAAGTACCACCAGTTTGAACGGTTACATTATTATTTTGTTCTTGTTTGTTATCTTGGTTGTTACCTTGTGTAACGTTGTCGCTAGAACCGCCTTTTGTTACGTAGTCTTTGCTTACGTAAGCTGTTTGTCCTGCATAATTGATTTTGAACCAATCTTGAACTTCGCCAACAACTTGTACTACTTGTCCTTTTGTAACAGAAGCTACAGTTGTATGAGAAGTGCTAGGACCTGTACGAACACGAAGGGAAGATACATTTACTGTATAGTTTCCGCTTGCTGGTTTTACAGATTCTTGGTTGTTATTATTCGTATTGTTGTTTGAAGAACCTGCATTAGAAGAAACGCCAGATACGAATTCGCTACTTACATAACCAACTTGCCCATTATGATTGATTTTCACCCAACCATTTTCTTGACCAATTACGTTTAAAGCTTGTCCTTCATATACACGTCCTGAAACAGAACTAGAAGTGTTTGGAGCTGTACGTACACGTAATACATCAGCAGTAACTTTATTGTTTCCACCTGTTGTACTTACATTAGAATTGCTTGCTCCATTTTTTGATACAAATTCGCCACTAACAAATCCTGTTTGTCCATTAATGTTAATTTTGAACCAACCATTTTCTTCGCCAATCACGTTTAGTGATTGACCGTTATAAACACGCGAGATGATGTCGTGAGAAGTACTTGATCCTGCACGAACATGTAATACGCTAGTGTTTACCGTATAAGATGAGCTGTTTGATGCTGAAGCTTGGACAGTTGTAGCAGCTTTTTGTGTATTTTGTTCAGGGGCAGCTTGAACACTATCAAGTGTAGGTGCTGCTCCTCCTGCTACAGACACTGCCGCAAGACCGGCAAGGTATTTTTTCATAATTTGTCGATTCCTTTCTGTCTGTAATGTAGTGAAGAAATATTTACCAACTGTTAAAAATTCTAAAGAGCATGTCGATTACTGTCAAGACTTATGCGGTAATCTGAATATGACAAAAAGATTACAAAAAAAATCAAGGCATAAATCTATACCTTGATTTCCATTTAAATACATATATTGAATGCAGAAAGGATAGAAATTATACGTGTTTAAGAAGATGACATATTGGATTGTAACAAGCTTTGAGAAAATGATCTTTGTAGCATTTTTGTGATAGGGCCAACTTGACCATCTTGAATTGCAGTTCCATCAAGGTGAGTCATCGGCAAAATTTCAATCGTCGTTCCTGTAAAGAAGCATTCATCTGCTTGATAAACATCACGAATGCTGAAAAGTTCTTCTTGTACCGGAATGCGAAGGGTTTTCGCTAAAGAAAGGATATATTGACGAATGATTCCATTTAAAATAAGGTGATTGGCTGGATGTGTATAGAGAGTTCCATTTTTTATGAGAAAGAAATTAGAACAGCTGCCCTCAGTTACGGTACCATTTCGTACGAAAAGGGCCTCTTTACAACCTTTGCGTTCAGCTTTCGTAGCAGCTAATACATTGGGTAATAAATTTAATGATTTGATATCACAGCGTAGCCAGCGTGTATCTGGTTCTGATATAGCACGTACACCATATTCAATCCATAACGCTGGTCTTTCTTTCTTCGTAATATAGGCATAGATTGTCGGAGGGACGTCATATGAGAATGTATGGGTACGAGCTTGTACACCACGAGATACTTGCAAATAAATAGTTCCATCTTCGTGGAAATTATTACTTTCAATGAGTTTGTAAAGTAGGATAATAAGTTCTGCTTTTGAGAAAGGGAGTGATAATTCTATCTCTTCCATCGAGCGATATAATCTTGTGATGTGCGGATCTAATAAGTGAAAGTTCCCTTTATATAGGCGAATAACCTCATAGACACCATCTCCAAACTGCAAGCCTCTTTCTTCAAAATCTATGTACGCGTGATGTTTTGTTGTATCAATAACTGCATCATTCCATAGTACAAATTTTTCGTATGCCAATTTTCGTCCCATCCTTTCGTAAGTGCATAAGTAAAATGAAGCTTTAATTCGTTCGCTCTGTGTACAAATAGCGGAATAAAGTCCTTATAGTAATTTTTATGTGAGTAATTCTTTACATATGACGTCTATGTATTTGTAAAGTGTAGAGAAGTAGTAGTGATTTACCCCGCATTAACGGGCAGTAATACTCCCACTTAAAAACTCAGCTGGGGCAAAGAAGTGAAGCAGGCGAATAACTGCCCGTAAATGCCCGATTGGTGAGGGCTGATAATCAGTGGGGTGAACACCCCCCACTGATTAAAGTTTCACTTTACAGCATTTTGTATATACAAATTCGAAAATAAGAAATAAGAATCCTGCTTTTAAATAAAAAAAAGCAACATTCTTATGGAATGCTGCACAAGGAGGTTAGCTATCTTTCATAGGGACATCGTCTTATTGAATGTTTTGTGTATGGAAACAAAACATATTGAAAGACAATTATAAGAAAGTAGAAATAAACGATTCACACATTTCTTTAAGGGATCTTAGTAAAGATGAGAGATAAGAAATATATAGAACCTCGTTTACATATTTTATTATAGAGATGTTTCGTTAATTCCATGTGAATATTTGGTAAAGGTTATGTAATGTTAAAGTGAATGAATATAAGTGATTATATGGAGAAATATAAAAAAAAGAGGCTGAGATTACTCAGCGCTCTTCTTTTCTTCTTTAATAGCTGTTTTTACTTCACCAGTTTTGGTCTTGTTGCTCTCAGAGAAGCGAAGTAAGTCACCTTCAATGATTTTGTCAGACATGTTCAATTCATTTTGGGCACGATCAATGAGTGGTTGAGATTCTTCTTTTGGTAATTGTACAACTTCGCCAGTTTTACGGTCGTAGAATGTACTGTTCGTGTACATGTACTTATCTGTAACGAAGCTACCGTCACGAAGAACAACGAATCCTTTATTTTCTGGTGAGAATACATCATGACCGAATTGAACTTGATTTGTAGAATCTACACCAAGTAAGTTTAGAATTGTTGGTTTAATGTCAATTTCACCAGTTGGTTTTGAAATTGTTTTACCTTCTTTTTGACCTGGAACGTGAATAAACATCGGTGTTTTTTGTAAGTTCATATGGTCAAATGCAGTGATTTCTTCTTTTCCTAAGAACTGTGCCATTGCACGGTTATGGTTTTCAGAAATACCATAGTGGTCACCGTAGAATACGATAACTGAGTTGTCGTAAATACCTTCTGCTTTTAGACGCTCAATAAAGTGTTTCATTGCTTCGTCTAAATAGCGAGCAGTTACCATGTAACGGTCAAATACGCCATCACCAGAATTGTATTCATCGATTAATTTTGTGCTTTCATCATAAGTGAATGGGTAATGGTTTGTTAACGTCAGGAAGCGAGTGTAGAACGGTTGCTTCACTTCTTTTAACATATCGATAGATTGATCGAAGTATTCGATATCTTTTAATCCCCAATTTAATTTTGTTTCTGGCGTAATCTTGTAGTCAAGCTCGTTGTAGTAACGGTCATAACCAAGTGCCGGATACATAATGTTACGGTTCCAGAACGTTGCGTTGTTCGCGTGGAATACCGATGTGTGATATCCTTGCTCACGTAAAATTTCTGGAGTTGCTGTATATTCGTTATTACCGTGTGTGAAGAATACAGCACCACGGTCTAGTGGATACATTGAAGTATCTACTAAGAATTCAGCGTCAGATGTTTTTCCTTGACCAGTTTGATGGAAGAAGTTATCAAAGTAATAACTTTCTTTCGTAAATTGGTTTAAGAATGGTGTAACTTCTTGTCCGTTAACTGTTGCACCAATTAAGAATGTTTGTAATGACTCAAGAGAGACAACAATTACGTTTTTCCCTTTTGCAGTACCAAACATATTTGGATCTGGTTTGCTTTGCGTTGTTTTTACGTAGTTCTCTGTTTCTTGTAATTTACTACCGTCAGCAAATGCTTTTTGTGAACTTGATTTTGCTTGTAAGCCAAGATCATACACTTGGTGTACATATAAACCTAAGTTTTTAACAAGCATAACGCGATCGAATGAACGTGTTAATAGTTCAGGACGCTCAGCTTCTGCCAGTCCTAAGTTTGCGAAGAAAATAGCAATTGTTGACACGAAGTATAGGGAACGCATTGGGCGTGCTACACGTTCTGTCGGTGCAAAATTTTTCATCTTCTTCAATAAAATGAAGAATACGATAATATCAGCAAATGCAAGGATAATTTTGTAGTTAAACAATTCTTTTACACTAGAACCTAAACTTCCAAAGTTAGATGTTTGTCCTAGTACTGGTAAAGTAACGAAGTCATTGTAGAATCCGTAGAACATTACGTTACCAACAAGAACGATCGTTAAGACAAAATTAATTCCAAGTGCTATATAGTTACGTTTTTTCCCTTTTGCAAATAATGCAAGACCAACAAGCAGTAATGATGCTGCTAATGGGCTAAGGAATAAAATGAATTCTTGCATGAAAGATTCAAGTTTTAAATCGAAGCTTGTGCGTGTAATAAGGTACGTCTTCAGCCATAAAGCTAAAGCTACGAATACAGTGAAACGCACATTTTGAAATTGTGATTTCAAGGTTTCTTTCATTCATTTCCACCCTTTCTCTATCAGGCTTGGTCGATTTTGGAGCGAAAAATGCTAAAATAAAAAATACATAGTTTTCTTGGCCATAATTAGAGGTTCTATATTCACCCATATACGACTATAACTATGCATACCCTTTTGGTTTCTTGTGCTGCTCATAAGCATAACGTCATTTCTGTATTATACAACAAAATTCATTTCTGAGAAACACTATAACATTTTACATTTTTTGTATGAGATTTGTCACTACCAGAGAAAACTTTAACATTCGTTTATATGTCCGTCAACTAGAAAATATAACAAAGATAGAACAGAATGTTAAGTGAAAGTGAAAATTTCTTTGGTTGAGAAATAAGAAATGACGATGGGTAAGGGGTTATATAGAAACCCATTATATGAAGGGAAGTATGTAAAAATTAACGAACACTTGTTCTTTTTTGGTTTATTTGTTACAATAAAAGTTCATTGATAGATTGTGTGTAATTTTGATGAACTTTTACTGATAACATATTGTAGCTTATTTCTTTTTAAAAATAGGGAGGCTTTCACATGGGGCAAAAATTTTCAGTTGAAGCGTTTTGGAAGAAAGCAAAACATGTTGCAAAGCAAGCAGGACAGTCGGTCATTTATGCAAGTTTATTATTGTTTTACGTTTTGCAAAGACCTGATGTTCCAAAGCGAGTGAAAATTATTGTGATTGGAGCACTTGCTTATTTTATTGCACCAATTGATGCCATCCCAGATTTCATTGCTGGAGTTGGTTATACAGATGATTTAGGGGCGTTGACGGCCGCACTATTACAGGCATCGTTATACGTCAATGAAGAGGTGAAAGATAAGGCACGAGTGAAGTTGGCAGAGTGGTTTGGTTCGGATATAGACACATCATTTATCGATCAGAAATTAGATCAATAGGTGAGAACTGTCATATGGTGACAGGGCGAACGTAAGCGAGGAAGTGCTTTATGCCATCAGGAAGAACGCATACGAAAATAAACTTAATATCCCTTCCGGTTGTTTTGTTTATGCTCTTTTCGTATGGATTAACAAATTTTGATTTTTTATTAACTTTTGCAATTGGCTTTTTAGTAGGTACTTCATTTTTAACGCCGGATTTAGATACGTATAGTAATGCGTATAATAAATGGGGATTCCTGCGTATATTTTGGTATCCGTATAAGAAGGTCATGCCGCATCGATCCTTCTTTACACATACAATTATACTTGGTGATGTGATTCGTATTGCATACATGTTAATCGTGTTTTCTCCGTTTTTATTCCTATTAAATGTAATCGTGCTTGACGGGAATTTAATAGAAATTGCGAAGGAACATGAGGTTGAAATTGTAACGTTCATAATGGGAATTGTTGTGGCAAGCACGCTTCACATTATAGCGGATAAAGTGAATACGCGCCGCAAGAAAATGATGAGAAAAAAGAAGAAACGCAGAAGATAAAAAACCGTCCCAAAAGGTATTTTGGGACGGTTTTTTCTTAATTAATAGGTTGATTATTCTTGTTGTATCATCGATAAAATTTCATTTATCATGTCATAGTGTCGTTTTAATCAAACGTTTGTTTAAACTTAAGCTTTCAGTACTTTAATACCTTTTACGATGTTCCAAATGAAGTAGTATAAGCTAATAATTCCGCAAATACATAAGACAATCATTGCTCCAATTCCCAGTGTTACATCTGGCTGGTCAGATCCGATACCCATAATTCCTAAAATAGTTACGCCGATGAATGTAGCGATACTTGGAATAATGTGTGTCCATAGAGCACGTTTTGCATGTGGTTTTGTTTCAGCATCGCCTACAATCCAAACGATAATAGGGAATAAGATAGGGGCAAATAGTACACTAAAGTATGATAAAGCAGCTAATATTTTGTTTCCGTTCATATATATCACCTCATGAATAATGTCTGTTGTTATACTATTATTATGCAATAGTTTTGGCAAGCTTTCTATCGATGAACATTACAGGAACGTGACGATTTTGTAAGATTTTCTGTTAAATAATAAAATTTTCAAAAAAATCTTTTTAAATGGAAATTGTTATGGTACAGTATAAATGAAAGTTATTGAAAACGTTTTCTTAAACGTTTTTTATTTTTAGATTTAAAGGTATGATGACCTGACAGTCTGTTGATGAGGTTATTCTATTTAAAAGGGGATTCTTTAGGGGGAGAGAACAATGAACACATGGACACAAGTTTATGATCCGTTCGGAAACATTTGGATTTCGGCAGCGGTCGCACTTATTCCGATTATCTTTTTTTTCTTAGCTTTAGCAGTTTTCCGCATGAAGGGGTATGTGGCAGGATTTATTACAGTTGTACTTACAATTTTAGTGGCGTTATTCGCTTATAAAATGCCGTTCACGATGGCGATGGCAGCGACCGGATATGGTTTCTTATACGGACTATGGCCAATTGCTTGGATTATCATTATGTCGGTATTTTTATATAAAATTTCTGTGAAAACAGGTCAATTCGATGTGATTCGTGCATCTGTATTATCCATTACGAATGACCATCGTTTACTCGTTATTTTAATCGGGTTTTCATTCGGAGCATTTTTAGAAGGGGCAGCAGGATTTGGTGCACCAGTAGCGATTACGGCAGCACTTCTTGCAGGTCTTGGGTTAAATCCTTTATATGCAGCGGGTCTTTGTTTAATTGCAAATACGGCACCAGTAGCGTTCGGGGCGATGGGAATTCCGATTACAGTGGCTGGACAAGTAACAGGTATTGATCCACATAAAATCGGACAAATGGCTGGACATCAATTACCGTTTCTATCATTATTTGTTCCGTTCTTTATCGTATTTTTAATGGATGGATTGAAAGGGGTAAGACAAACATGGCCTGCGTTATTTGTAGCCGGTAGTTCATTTGCAATTACGCAGTTCATTACAGCGACGTTTTTAGGACCGGAACTCCCGGATATTACGTCAGCACTTGTAAGTTTAGTGAGTTTATCACTATTCTTAAAAGTTTGGCAGCCGAAAGAAATCTATCAATCGGGGCAAGCAAATAGTGAAGTAGCTGCGGCAACAACGGCGACATCTATGCCGAAACTAACAGTAGGAAAAGTCGTAAAAGCATGGTCTCCATTCATTATTTTAACTGTCATGGTAGTTATTTGGAGCCAAAGTTTCTTTAAAGCGTTATTTGCTCCAGGCGGCGCATTGGAAAGCCTTGTGTTTAAGTTTGAAGTTCCAGGCTTGCACAATTTAGTAATGAAAGCAGAACCAATTGTAAATAAACCGACGCCTTACGAGGCAATTTTGAAATTCGATGTATTATCAGCAACGGGAACAGCAATCTTAATTGCTTGTGTCATTTCTATCTTTATTTTAAAAATGAGTGCAAAAGATGCAGTAGCGACTTTTAAAGAAACGCTAAATGAGCTTAAGATGCCAATTCTATCTATTGGATTCGTATTAGGGTTCGCATTTATCGCAAACTATTCTGGTTTATCATCTACATTAGCGTTAGCGCTTGCTGGAACTGGTGGACTATTCCCGTTCTTCTCACCATTCTTGGGGTGGATTGGGGTGTTCTTAACAGGATCTGATACGTCAGCGAATGCACTGTTCTCGAATTTACAAGCGATTACAGCACAGCAAGTCGGTGTATCTGAAGTACTTCTCGTTGCAGCAAATACAACGGGCGGTGTAACAGGAAAAATGATTTCTCCGCAATCGATTGCGATCGCTTGTGCGGCAGTTGGACTTGCTGGGAAAGAATCAGATCTGTTCCGATTTACATTGAAGCATAGTTTATTCTTCGTAATTATTGTTGGTATTATGACGTATGTACAGGCATATTATTTAACGTGGATGATTCCATAAACAACAAAAGAAATAAACTTTTCATTTTTCAGATTATCGTGTATGATGGGAAAGTATTGAAAATTAAATCAGTGATAAACTAGGGGTGCCTAACGTATGCGTAGGCTGAGAGAGAAGCGCGTGAACTTCTTAACCCTTTGGACCTGATCTGGCTCGTACCAGCGTAGGGAAGTTAACGGCTTTACATAATGATGCCTTTATGAGCCAGGTCCTTATTTTTTTATGGACCTGGCTCTTTTTATTTTGGCATACGCTGGCCATATCTCGTCCTTGTCACGTACAGGGGGGCAACAAAGGTTATGAAACAGTCTGTTTCAGCTGAGCAAATTGAATTGAAATCGAGTTTACCAGGAAGTAAGAAAGTGTATGTGGATGGACCACGTGCAGGTATGAAAGTGCCGATGCGCGAGATTGAACAAAGTGAAACGAACGGCATTCCGAATCCGCCAATTCGTGTATATGATACGAGCGGTCCTTATACAGATCCTGCGTATAAAGTGGAGCTAGAAAAAGGAATTCCAACGCCGCGCCACTCTTGGATCCTAGAGCGCGGAGATGTAGAAGCGTACGAAGGGCGCGAAGTGAAACCAGAGGATGACGGTGTGAAGGTGGCTTCGAAACATACACCTGTTTTTCCGCAAATGGATCGCAAACCGCTTAGAGCGAAGCAAGGTGCAAATGTTACGCAAATGCATTATGCGCGTAATGGCATCATTACGTCTGAGATGGAATATGTTGCGATTCGTGAAGGAGTAGAGCCTGAGTTTGTTCGCAAGGAAATTGCGGAAGGCCGTGCGATTTTGCCAGCGAATATTAACCATCCGGAAGCAGAACCGATGATTATCGGACGTAACTTCCACGTGAAGGTCAATGCAAATATCGGAAACTCTGCTGTATCGTCTTCTATTGCAGAAGAAGTGGAGAAGATGACTTGGGCAACTCGCTGGGGTGCAGATACGATTATGGATTTATCTACAGGTAAAAATATTCATACGACACGTGAGTGGATTATTCGTAACGCGCCTGTACCAGTTGGGACTGTACCGATCTATCAAGCGCTGGAAAAAGTAAACGGAATTGCAGAAGATTTAACGTGGGAAGTGTATCGTGATACGTTAATTGAGCAAGCGGAGCAAGGCGTTGATTACTTTACAATTCACGCTGGCGTATTACTTCGTTACATTCCGATTACTGCAAAGCGTACGACAGGTATCGTTTCACGCGGTGGTTCAATTATGGCACAGTGGTGTTTATTCCATCATAAAGAAAACTTCTTATACACTCATTTTGAAGAGATATGTGAAATTATGAAGCAGTATGACGTTTCGTTCTCTCTTGGAGATGGATTACGTCCAGGTTCGATTGCAGATGCAAATGACGAAGCACAATTCTCTGAGCTTGAAACACTTGGTGAATTAACGAAAATTGCTTGGAAACATGATGTGCAAGTGATGATTGAAGGACCTGGGCATGTACCGATGCATTTAATTAAAGAGAATATGGAGAAAGAGCTTGATATTTGTCAGGGCGCGCCGTTCTATACACTGGGACCGTTAACGACAGATATTGCACCAGGTTATGACCATATTACATCAGCGATTGGAGCTGCGATGATTGGCTGGTTTGGAACGGCGATGCTTTGTTATGTGACGCCGAAAGAACATTTAGGTTTACCCAATAAAGATGATGTTCGTACGGGGGTTATTACGTACAAAATCGCTGCGCATGCAGCTGATCTTGCGAAAGGGCACAAAACGGCTCATCAGCGTGATGATGCACTTTCAAAAGCTCGCTTTGAATTCCGTTGGCGCGATCAATTTAATTTATCTTTAGATCCTGAACGTGCGATGGAATATCACGATGAAACATTACCAGCAGAAGGCGCGAAAACGGCTCATTTCTGTTCCATGTGTGGACCGAAGTTTTGTAGTATGAGAATTTCACATGACATTCGTGACTATGCGAAAGAAAATGATTTAGAAACGACAGAAGCAATTGAAAAAGGGATGAAAGAGAAAGCGAAAGAATTTAAAGACACTGGTAGTCATTTATACCAATAACACGTTACACCTCTTTACTTGATTGATCACACTGTAGTACCTAATTTAAATATAGAAGAAGCCCCTTTGCTAAGACGGTAGCAAAAGGGGCTTCTGTCGTTTATCCCGCATTAATGGGCAGTAAGACCCCCACCTCAAAATTCAGTGAAAGCACAGAAGTTAGGTGGGGGATCAACTGCCCATAAAAGCCCGATTGGTTCAACTAATAATCAGTGGGGGATGAAGAAAACCCCCACTGATTAAAGTTTCACTTTATAAGGCGAAGAAGAGGTGTACCCAGTAGTATAAGAGGAATAATGTGACGACTGTTGTGAGAGGAATGACGATAAGAGATACACTTAAATAGTCTTTCCATTTTACTTTAATCTTGTTTTGTTTCAGGATATACATCCAAATGAGGGAAGCTAGCGTACCGATTGGTAATAATAGTGAACCGATGTCACTACCAATAATGTTTGCGAGGTAGATAGTTTTTAATGTGACTGGGTCTAGTCCCATTTCTGTTAATGTGATTGTACCAATCATAAGTGCAGGATGGTTATTGAAGACGTTAGAGAGGAGAGAAACGAGTCCGCCCATTGCAAAGCTAGCGTAGAGTAGATGTTGACTTACAACTGGTTCAAGCCAATTTACAAGCGCCGCTGTTAACCCTGCGTTGTGAAGTCCGTAAATAATGACGTACATAGAGAAGGCGAAAATTAAAATGTGCCACGGTGTCTTTTTCAAAATGTCGACAGGATTTGTTCGTAAGTAGTACCATCTCCAGATGAGAAGAACGAGTGAACCGAGTACTGCAACAATTTCAATTGGGATAGATAAGAAGGATGCGACGAATAGAAGACAGCGCATAAGGAAGACGAAGCCTAATACTTTCAACATAAATCTTGTCCGTTTTTGTTTCGTATTAACAGAATTTTTTCCTTTTAACGGATGGAAGTTTTTTGTGAAGAATATTTCTTCGATATCATATGAAGAAACAGGTAATCTTTCTGGTAGTTTTTTCTTTAAAACTGTGTACATAAGCCATGACATAAACAATAGTCCTAGTGTTGCAGGTACAAACATCATAGCAGTATGCATATAAAGAGTCATATTCACGATATTTAATGCGATTAGGTTTACGATATTACTTACACCAATTGGTGCACTAGATGCAGTAGCGATTAAAGCACCGCTTAATAAATAAGGGATTTGTTGATGTGGTTTTAATTGAAGATTTTTTAGGAGAAGAATTAAAATTGGAGTTGTAATTAAAATACTACCGTCGTTATTAAATAAAAGAGTCATAAGAAAACATAATAATTGAATATACCAGTATAAACGGCGACCGGAGCCTTTTGCTAAATTTGCAAGTTTCGCTGCGGACCAGTGGAAGAAGCCGAAGCTTTCTAATATAACCGCCATAACGATGGTCGCTAATATTGTTATGGAGGCACCGCCAATTTTACTGATAATGTCCATGACGTCTGGCTTTGATACAAGTCCAGTAATCAGGATAATGCCAGCACCAATTGCTGCCGGCCACGCCTCATTTAAGCCACGAGGACGCCAAAAGACAACAATCATTGTTAAGAAGAATACAATAATAGTAATCCATATTTCAATGCTCATATTTTGCCTACCTTTCTATTTCCCTTGAACAAATGTAGCTTGTCTCAAGTTTATATTGATAGTATATTCAGCAAAAAATAAGAAGAACTAGACGTATAATGGAATGAAGTGAATATGTGTTTTTCAAGCTAAAGGACAAGTGTCCCTAATAGTGAAATAACTATCATGAGATGAGTCTATAAATTGTTGGGGCAGTAAGATAGTAAATGAAATTTATATCAACGATTATTGAAATATATCAGCGATTTTTAAAATATATCGATTTACCGCCAAAATATGACAAAAGGAGTCCATCCCAAAATACCTTTTGGAACAGACTCCCACTATATTATTTTTCCTTCAAAAAAGTTCGATCCTTCAAGAATAAATTCCAGAAGAAAATAAATCCTGGTAATAAAATTGCAATTCCAATTGCGTATAGAATAAGCAATGCATAGAATGTTTCTGTCGTTGTAAAGCTTGTAAATACAGTTACATCAGGATAAATAATATATGGTAAATGCGCGACACCATAAGCGTAACTTGCAAATGCATATTGAGCGACAACTGCTAAAACGGCAATGCGAGGGTATCCTAATGAGCCATACTTCTTGTTTGTCCACCAAAGAGAAGAGTACCCGATAACGAATAAAACGATAGAAGCTGTAAACCATGGGAATTGCTTTATTAGTCCTTGCATAAGCCAGTGTGTTTCTGGATCCATTACAACGAGGGCGATAATCGCCGTAACGAGTGTTGCAGGACCAAGGATGATAGCGTTTCTTCTATAAATTCTATACGAATCTTCTGAACCTTGCTCTCTCGCAAAATCAGCAAGAAAGAGAGAGGAAAGAAATAGTTCCGAAGTTAGTCCGAAGAGCATATAACAGTAGATAACCGGGCTAGAAAGAAGTTTTCCGTACAGGAGTACTTCTTTTCCTTCAGTCATTGTAATATAAGCCCCTTCTGTAACGGGTAAAACGGTAATTAATAAGGCTGGAATTAAGAGCCCCGTAATACCTGAAATAACCCGAAGGAGGTACTGATACTTTGGCAAAGAGTAAGCAAATACCATGAATGTACTGCGAATTGCGATGAGTATTAAAATTAACATAACTGGTACGAACATCACTGTCGCAAGGGTGAAAGCAGCTTTCGGAAAGAAACCGAGAAAAGCGACAACGACAAAGACGAGAAATGTATTTGTTACTTCCCAGGTTGGTGATAAGTATCGATTGGCAAGCTTAGCAGCGAGCGTTGGATGCTTTGCGTATACCATGCCCCAAAAACCTGCTCCAAAATCGATGGACCCTAATATACTGTATACGAAAATAAGAGCCCATAAGATGATGATTGCAATACTTTCCTCATGCACGAGAATCGCCTCCTTCTTGATGTAAATCATTCTTTAACGGATGTCTCTTAAAGAATGTCCGTAGTACAAAAACTGTTAAAATGCCGAGTCCAATATATAAAATGATGAATAGAATAAATAAAGGACCGACAAAATCAGCGCGTGTAGAGGCATCGACTGTACGTTGCATACCATAAATGGTCCACGGTTGACGACCACTACAGCTGAAAATCCACCCGAATTCAATACCGAGCATCATAACTGGCCCACATGCGGCAGCTCCCCAAAGAAGCCATTTCGGTAATTCTGCTCCTTTTTTTCGATAAACAAAGTACCAATATAAGAGGGCGATTGCTGCAACTGCAAAAGTAAAGGCAGCAGTGCCGACCATTAAGTTGAATAGTGTATGTGTGTAAAATGGTGGCCATGTTTCTTGTGGGAATTCCTTTAGCCCCTTGACGACAGTGCTAGGGTCTAGTCCCACTAGTAGGCTAAGCATGTTTGGAATTTCTAGTGCATAGTTTAGTTCAAGTGTGTTAGGATCTACAACCCCGCCAATTGATAACGGTGCATGTGACGTCGTTTCGAATAAAGCTTCAGCAGATGCAAGTTTTTCAGGGGAATGTTTATGTAAGGCGATCGCTGATTCGTGTCCCGAAAGCCACATCGTAGCACCTGTAATAAATGTCACGACCAGTCCTAACAGTAGTCCCTTTTTATGATACGCCACTTCACGTTCACTTAAATTCTTCTTTAATAATTTAAATCCAGCGATAGAGGCAATGACAGCTGCTCCAGTTGCATAGGCTGTAATCACAACATGGAATGCGCTTGTGCCAAAACTCGGATTAAAGAAAGCTTTCCACGGATCAACGTTAAAAACTGATCCATCTGGATCCATTGAAAAGCCTGCGGGTGTATTCATCCATGTATTTGCGGATGTAATAAGCACGGCGGATGCCGTGGCACCAATCATGACGAAGAATAACGAAATTAATCTCATGAATGGAGGTAGTTTGTCAGCTGCATATACATAAATGGACATGAACAAAGCCTCTAAAAAGAAGGCGAAAATCTCAATTTGAAAGGGAACAGAAATAACCTGCCCAACAATTTTGGCAAAACCAGGCCAAAGAAGTGAAATTTGCACACCAACAATTGTTCCAGTTGGAATTGCTACACCGAGAAGGATGGCAAACGCCTTTGTCCATCTTTTCGCCATAATGGCGTAGTCGGAATCTTTCTTCCAGTGATAGAGTATTTCACTTATAAAAATCATTAATGAAAGCCCGACACCAAGTGTTGCAAAGATAATGTGGAATGCTAATGAAGAACCAAAAAATGCTCTTGCTAGTGTTACCGTATCCATATGTAAACTCCTCTTCTTTTTTGCCATTATTTTCTGATTGAATTGGAAGATTTATTCAAAAAAACTACCAAAAATATATATGTATTTAAAAAGTGGATATGGTAATATAATGTTTGAATATTCTAAATAGAAAGAAGTTAATATTTGATAATATTTTGTTTGTTTTTTAGTAAGGAATATTTTATAATCTTTTATGCGAACATAAGTTCTGTTTTCGAGTTGAAGAAGTTTATGTGAAATGGAGAGGATGTTTTATGTATCCTGAAGTCATTAAAAAGATGGCATTTTCAAAAGAGCATAGAGATTTATTATTGAAGCTGTATAATAAAGAGATTACGCGTCGTGAATATGATCGCCTCGTGGAATCGCTATATAGACCTTCTAAAGAGGCTTACGAGGGATAAAGTGAGGGAGACAATCTAATAGATTGTCTTTTTTTAATTGACGTATGTTCTGTTAAAATTAAGGTTAGCCTGAATAAGGAGGTGAAAAGATTGCGGAAACGTTTATATATAGGGATTGGGGTTATTCTCTTAATCGCTTTAGGTGGAATTGTATTTTGGTCAGCTTTGCAAGGAAACCGTACAGAACATTTTATTTTAAGACATATGGTGAATGAAAATGGGACGCTTGCTACCTATCGTTTAGGGTATACAAAAGCTGGCACGGGTGAAGCGAAAGGCCGTGAAGCTTTATCAGAATCGGCAGGACTGTGGCTACAATATACATTGGATAAAGACGATCAAGCGTTATTCGATGAACAAGTTAAGGTTATTCAAAATAACTTTGTACATAAGGATCAAATTGTTTTATGGAAAATCTCTGAAAAGGGAGAAATGCAGTCAGCTACAAATGCACTTATAGATGACCTTCGTATTATAGAACAATTATATCGTGCTTATGAAATGTATAAGGAAGAGCGCTATAAAAATCTTGCAGATCAATTGAGTGATGCTGTACTTCGTTACAATAGGAAAGGTAATTATTACGTTGATTATTATGATGCAGATGCAGGCAAACAAAATAATTTTGTAACTACATCATACATAAATCCACACGCATTTTCGTATATGAAAAAGTATGGAAAAGTTTCTGATCAGCAATATCAGGACGTCGTTCAATTTTTAGCGGATTACCCAAGGCATGGCTGGGCGTTCCCAAAAGAGTATAAAGAAGATGGTACATTTACGTACGATAAAGAAGTGAATCTTATTGATCAATCATATGTTGCATATCATCGTAGTTTAGGTGGTCTTTCATCCGATGCTTATATGGAATTTATAAAGAAGAAATTTCAGGAGGATGGAAAGTTATATGGTCGTTACAATTTAGAAACGGGAAAACAAACTGTGAAGTATGAATCGCCAGCCGCTTACGGATTAACGATTTTGTACATACTACAAACAGGCGATACGAAGTTTGCGAAGGAATTGTATGATCATATGTCGACATTCCGAAATGATAACGTATTTAGTAGATATTACGGTGGATACGTAACAGGCGAAAATAATAATACGCATATTTTCGATAACGTACTACCACTGTTAGCTGAAATGGAATTAGAGAAGAGTGAATAATAGAAGGTGCCACCATATGAGGATGGCACCTTTTATTTGTTGATATAATTTTACGTCCTAATATTGGAGAAGTAATGAATCACAAATTTACGAAATTGCTGAGCAGTTTTCGATAAGTAGCGTTTCTTCGACCAACTTAAGCCGATAGTTCGCTCGCAATTTGGTTCAATAATACGTAACTTATTTAGTGCTAAAGTAGAGTTTTTTAATAAAGTTAAACTTGGGACAAAAGCGATGCCGAGGCCTTGCTTAATAAGGTCGCTAATCACGGTTGGTTCATCTACTTCAAAAGCGATATGTGGAGTGAAGCCAGCTTCTTTACAAAATTCATCTGTTAAGTGCCGAAATCCATAACCAGTGTTCATACTAATAAACGGTTCGTCTTTTACTTCATGTAGATAGATACTTTCACGTCCTGATAAACGATGACCTGAAGGGACGACTAAGAAAATTTCTTCTGTAATAAGTGGTTCCCAAATAATCTCCTCGCCTTCGATTGGCACAGAAGAAATGCAAAAGTCGATTTCTATATTATCTAGTTGTCGTTTCATAGAAGGAGTAGATGCGAGAAACTGTTGGAATCGAACGTTAGGATGTTCTAGTAAAAAAGAACCGAGTAGTTCTGGTAATATTCTCGGGATAGAAACTGCCAGTGTAATAGAGCTTTGTTGTAATTCAGCTAAATCTTTAATTTCTCGTTCGCCTTCACTTAATTCATGAAAAATGCGCTCTACTCGTTTTAAAAATACTTTTCCAAAAGAGTTTAATGTAATCTGCCGACCTTGACGATCAAATAATGGGACGCCTAAGTCCTTTTCTAATCTAGCAATTGTTTTGCTGAGCGAAGGTTGCGCGATATGCAATTCTTCCGCGGCTTTTGTCATATGTTCTAATCGTGCGACTGTCTGAAAGTATTTTAATTGAAGAAGTTCCATTTTGACTCTCCTTTCTATAGACCAAAAGGAATGAATTGATAATTAAAGATGTATTATACAGTATGGAAAGTGACGTGTATAGTAAATCTGTTAAACCATTCTAATGGTGTTAAATTAGGAGAAGGAGTATGTTTCATGAAAGGAATTCAACTTATATTTAAAGATTGGAAAGCGATGTGGCACCATAAACATGGGCGTATCGCTTTAATTTTTTTGTTAATCGTTCCTTTAATTTATTCAGGATTCTTTTTAGCTGGATATTGGGATCCATATGGACGGTTAGATAAATTACCGGTTGCGGTTGTGAATTTAGATAAGGGTGCTGCAATGGATGAGAAAACAATTCATGCAGGAGACGATTTTGTTAAAAATTTAAAAGAGAACAAGGAATTAGCTTTTCATTTCGTATCAGCAAAAAATGCTGATGAAGGGTTAAAAGAAGATAAGTATTATATGGTTGTTACGATTCCAGAGGATTTCTCTAAAAAGGTAAGTACGCTTATGGATGAGAAACCAGAGCCGGCACAATTGCAGTACAAAGTAAATCCAGGTAAAAACTTTGTAGCAGCTCAAATTGGAACGACAGCTGTGGAAAATATGAAAACAAAAATCTCAAATAGTATTACGAAATCTTATACAGAAGGTGTCTTTTCAAAGTTTCAAGACTTAGCACAAGGATTGGGTGATGCAAGTAATGGTGCGGAGAAGTTACATGAAGGAACGGTAGATGCAAGAAATGGAGCAAATGAGCTTGCAGGTGGTATTCATCGTTTAAGTGACGGGACATCAAAAGTGAAAGAGGGAAGTGACAAGCTTGCGTCTAGCCAATCAGCCTTAACTGGGGGAGCAAACGAGCTGAGTAAAGGAGCGACATCACTTCATAGTGGTATGGAGTTATTAGCGCAAGGTGAAAAAACATTACAATCAGGAGTTAGTGAATTAAGTGCTGGTACAAATGAATGGGTGAACGGAAGTGAGAAACTTGCTGAAGGGCAAGTGAAAGCGGACAATGCAGCAAATAGTGTAAAACAACAATTAGAAGAGTACGTGAAAAGTCATCCAGAAGTGCAGCAAGATCCTGCTTTTCAAAAAATCGTTGCTACTTCTAATGGATTAGCTAAAGCAACAAACGCTTTAAATGGTGGCCAACAACAATTGACGCAAGGTGCGAAGAAGCTTGCGGATGGTCAGCATAAGATTGAAGAAGGTATGAATACATTCGGAGTTAAGTTAAATGAAGCTACTGCTGGAACGAAAAAGATAGCAGATGGTGCTTCGAATTTAGCAGATGGATTTACGAAGTGGGGAAATGGATTTACATCCCTGCAAGAAGGTGTAAATCATCTTGCAAGTGGCGGAACAGAGCTGAATCACGGGGCTGATCAGTTAACGAACGGACTTGTTAAACTTGACGATGGTGCGAAAGAACTTTCTACGAAATTAGGAGAGGGCGCAGAGAAGATAGCGGATGTTCGCAATGATGATGCACGCAATACGATGTTCTCAGAACCGGTTCAATTAGTAAAGTCAACAGTTTCTGACGTGCCTAACTACGGTTCAGGTATTGCACCATACTTCTTATCACTTGCATTTTATGTTGGCGGAATTATGGCTTCGAATATTTTACCGCTTGGTCGTAGACAGAATATGAAGGTAAGCGGAACGGTACATTTTATTAATAAACTAGGATTAGTATATGTAATTGGACTTATTCAAGCATTACTTGTGGATGTGGTTGTGCTAGGAGTTATGAAATTAGAAGTTGCAAGTGTGTCACTCTTTGTTTTATCAAGTATTGTTATTTCCTTTACGTTCATGACATTTATCCTTATGTTAGTAACGGTATTTGGTCTTGTTGGGAAGTTCGCAGCGGTAACGCTTCTCGTATTACAATTAGCTACGAGCGGGGGGACTTTCCCAGGAGAGTTAAACATAGCTGTTCTTAGCAAAATTGGACAGTTTCTCCCAATGTCTCATTCTCTTAGAGGATTACAAGATGTTATCTCTTTAGGAGATTGGTCGCAATTACAAACGCAAATTTTAATATTGTTATGCTACCTCGTTGTTGCCGGCGGAATTGCTTGGATCACGAGCCATATACAGCATAGGGAAACGAATGCGGAACAAGTTTCTTAAAATGAAAAAAAGCTATCCGATTTTTCCGGATAGCTTTTTCTTATTTCTTTTCCATTACCGCAAAGTAATTGTTTTCATTATCAGCAAAGTTGAATGCTCTACCTGTAGGTAAGTCTACAACTTGTCCAACGGTAACGTTTTTCTCAGAAAGATCTTTATACAATTGATCTAAGTTATTAGAGAAGAACATAAGTGAAGGTGTATTTAAATTTAATTCAGGTTGCATCTTCGCAATTAACGCTTTATCGTGAAGGACGATGCTTGTGCCTGATTCTTTCGTTGGTGCAATTTCAATCCAGCGAAACCCTTGTCCGTTATTTTCTTCCGCAATAATTTGGAATCCTACTGTCTCAGTCCAAAATTGTACCGCTTCATCTTGATTATTTACATATAACATAATTTGTCCAATTTGATTAATCATAGGTGCGTCCTACTTTCTTTTCTTGTATGGAATTCTATTATATCAAAGATATGGTTTGAATACCTTTTCGTGATTTTTCCGAAGTACAACCTTCGCCCATTTCACATTTGTTGTAGGAGAAGGCCCTGTAATCCACGTATGAAGTGGTAGTGTACTGCAAATAACCATTGCTGAAATCGAGATTGTGGCCGTTATTGTAAATAATAATAAGCTATATAATATTGTGTTTTCTTGCAGTGTAAATAAAGAAAGAAATTTTGTACATAGTTGTAAGAAGAAAAAGTGAGCTAAATAAGCACCATATGTGTAATTCCCGATAAATCGTAAAGCTTTATACAAGAAACCGCGTCGCTGTACGATTGTAATAGACAGAACGTAAAGTATGATAATTTCGCATACAATATATAAAAACATAGACGGTTTTAAATAAGTCGAAACGGTTAAATGAATAGAGTTTGCTCCGTAAAAACTAAATAACTCATAGTTGATGAATAAAAATAAGATGAAAAATAATATTGTGATAAGCGGGATATGTTTCATGACAAATGTACGCCACGTTTTTAGTGCGACAGCAGCGATTCCTCCCATGACGAAATAGAACGAGTAGAAGAAGAAGGAACGATCTGTATAATGTAAAATGGTTGAGCTAGTCAATTTCTCTCCATTAAAAATGTAGTGCGAAGAATACCACATTAAGAGGAAATATAGACAAGCAAAGATGGTCATATATTTATATATGTCTTTTTTATTTTCTGTCCGTTTTTGAAACCAATAAAACAGTGTGCACAGCAAAGGGAACAATAAATGAATTTGGAACATCATAATCACGTACCAAAGATGAGGCGCGGCTGTTCCGAGTAATAAACTTTTTATTCCGCTTTGTAGTGTAATCATATCGTTTGTTGTTAATAAGTAAAGAATAGACCAGAAGAAATAAGGAATGAGTAAATGTGCGGCTTTTTCATAAATATATTCTGTGTAGGCTAGTTGTTTTGTATATTGCCGAATTAAGTGAAAGCCGACGATAAATATGAATGCAGGTGCTGAAAATTTTGCAAGGTTAAATAGCATGCCCATAATGAGGGATTGCTCAAGTAAGACATTTCCTTGATTCATTGTATATAATAAGGAACTTTGCAAAACGACAGCAAGGAATGCAATGCTTTGCAAAACTTTAAATTCTGGTGCGCTTTGTGTCATCGTGTCCATCTCCTTTTCCATACATGATTATAGTACGGAGAATGGATAATGGATGTGGAATATTTGTGAAGATTATAACAAATTTGTGGCGGAATGGATTAACAACAAGAAAGAGGATGCTCGTTAGAAGCATCCTCTTTCTATTTATTAAGCAAATTTGTTTTTAATCCAGTTCTTACCTTCTACAAGGCGAGCTGTCATTACGGCACAAGCGTTATCTGCTGTTACGTTTAACATCGTTGCAGGAGGGTCAATGATTGTACTAATTGCTGCGATAATTGGCAATGCTTCTGGCGGGAAGCCGTATAGAGAAACGATTAACATTTCACCAATCATACCGCCGCCTGGAATAGCGCCCATTACTGTTCCGACTAATAGAGAAACAACAAGTGCGATTGCTAATGTCTTCGGTCCTTCAAATTCCATGTTGAAAATACCGAATAAGAAAGCAATTTTTAATACGCCGCCTAGAACAGAGCCGTCTTTATGAAGTGTAGATCCAAGAAGGACAACTGTTTCACGAACGTCAGAAGAAATACCCATTTTCTTCGTTGCTTCTAAGTTCGCTGGAATACTTGCGGCACTACTACAAGTTGCAAGAGATGTAACTGTAGGAGAGACCATGTTCTTCCAAAATAATTGTACACCTTGCTTGCGACCTGCAAGGTATGCATAGAACGTAAAGAATACAAAGAAGTAAATTAGAGACGCTGGATAGTATACCATCGCTGCTCGGAAGTAAGTTCCAAGAAGTTGTGGTCCGAATTCACCAACTAATGCTGCGAAGTAAGCAGCAAGTCCGATTGGAGCGTAGTACATAATGAAAGATACAACTTTCATTGAAATTTCTGCACCAGCTTGTAAGAATGTAGCGAATGGTTTTCCTTTTTCACCAACTGCTGAAGTTGCCACTCCCATTAAGATAGAGAAGAAAATAAGAGCTAACATATTTTCACGAGATAGTAACTTCGAGAAGTCAGATACTGTTAGAATACCGACGATTTGATCTGCAACACTAACTGCTTTTTCAGCTTTGTCAGGTTGTGTTAGTTCTAATACAACACCTTGTGCTGGCGGGAATACTTTCACGACAATAATCATAAAAATAGCAGCTAAAATACTCGTAAATAAGAAAGTTCCAGCCATACTAGACATAATTTTACCGAAACGTTTTAATCCATCCATATTAGCAATAGATGACGCGATGCTAAAGAACACTAACGGTACAACAATCGTAAACATTAAGTTTAAGAAAATGTCACCAAGCGGCTTTAAAGCAACTGCATCGGCACCCATGAAATAACCAATGAAACCACCAATTAGGATAGAAGATAATAAAATAAGCGGAAAGCGATATGCCTTCATAAATATATCCTCCTATCAATTAAAAAAATCATACTGAATTATTATAGCGAGTTAGAGTCCTCTTTACTAGGAAAATACCGATTGATGGAATAGCGTGAAAACCGAGAAATTTTTGTTTTTAAGCTCGGCATACAGCAGGAAATCTAGACATATATATTTGTAACCTAGTGGTGGCAAGCGATGCACCGTAACTTAGGTTTGGAAAAAGGGGGAGGGAAAAGGGATGAATATTTTGCTTTGCTGTGCAGCGGGAATGTCTTCCAGTTTGATTGTAACAAAAATGGAGAAAGCAGCAGAGGCAAGAGGGATAGAGGTAAAGATTTGGGCAGTATCCGGTTCTGAAGTGAATAGTCATATTGATAAAGCTGATGTACTTTTACTTGGACCGCAAGTACGTTATTTATTACCGAAAATGAAAGAATTATGTAAGGAGAAAGGGATACCTGTTGATGTCATTCAATCCGTCCATTACGGGCTTTGCAATGGAGAAGCTATCTTGCAAGCAGCTTTGTCAATGAAACCATGAGGAGAGTGGGATAGATGATACGGTTTTTAGAGAAATATGTAATGCCAGTAGCAGGGAAGGTTGCAGAGCAGAGGCATTTACAAGCAATTCGTGATGGAATTATTTTGACGATGCCTTTCTTAATTATTGGATCATTTTTCCTTATCATTAGTGCTTTACCAATACCAGGGTACAATGATTTTATGGCAGGTTTGTTTGGGGAGAATTGGCAGAGGGCTTTGGGGTATCCAGTTAGTGCAACTTTTAATATAATGGCTTTAATAGCTGTTTTTGGAATCGCTTACAGACTTGGGGAATATTATAAAGTGGACGCTTTAGCATCCGGGGCATTGTCGCTTGTGACGTTTTTACTTGCGACGCCATTTCAAGTCGCATATATTATACCAAGTACAAAAGAGAGTGTACTTGTAGAAGGTGCTATCCCAGCAGCATTAATGGGAAGCCAAGGGTTGTTTGTAGCAATGATTATTGCACTTATATCTACTGAACTTTATCGGTTTATTGTACAAAAAAAGATAATTATAAAGATGCCAGAGACAGTTCCACCAGCTGTGACGCGTTCATTTGCGGCACTTGTTCCGGGATTCATTGTGGTAACGGTTATTTGGATTTTACGCTTAATTATAGAAAATACTTCTTTTGGCAGTATCCATAATATTGTAGGGCAAATTTTACAAGAACCACTTAGTGTACTTGGTGCTAGTCTTTGGGGCGCAATATTAGCAGTTATTCTCGTTCATGTTCTTTGGTCGTGTGGAATTCATGGTGCTACTATTGTTGGTGGTGTAATGAGCCCTGTTTGGTTGTCGTTAATGGATCAAAATCGAGTTGCTTTTCAAGCAGGGCAAGATGTACCAAATACGATTACCGCACAGTTTTTTGATTTATGGATTTATATGGGCGGTTCCGGTGCAACACTTGCTTTAGTTGTAGGAATGTTACTATTTGCGCGAAGTCAGCAATTAAAAAGTTTAGGGAGATTGTCAATTGCGCCTGGCATATTTAATATTAATGAGATGGTAACTTTTGGTATGCCGATTGTAATGAACCCAATTTTATTAATTCCATTTATATTGGTTCCAGTTGTGTTAACAATTGTTTCCTACTTTGCAATGGAATGGGGATTAGTTGCTCGCCCGAGTGGAGCTGCTGTGCCTTGGACGACACCAATTCTATTTAGTGGATATTTAGGATCGGGCGGGAAAATTTCAGGTGTTGTTTTACAACTTGTTAACTTTGCGCTTGCATTCTTCATTTATTTACCGTTCTTAAAAATATGGGATAAACAAAAAGTGGCGGAAGAAAAGGGGGAGTAAAGAACTAAAATGGATACGATAGAAACGAAGGCTTTTCATTTAATTTTGCATGGGGGAAATGCGAGAAGTTGTTCAATGGAAGCAATTGATTGCGCAAAGCGTGGAGAATTTACAGAAGCAGAAGCGAAATTACAAGAAGCGTTAGAGGAATTAAAAGAGGCGCACCGTGTACAAACGGATCTCATACAGAAAGAAGCTGGTGGTGAAAAGACCGAAGTTACCCTTCTGATGGTGCACGCGCAAGATCATTTAATGAATGCGATTACGGTGAAGGAATTAGCGAGTGAATTTGTAGAATTATATAGGAAGATGTCAGTGGCTGAATGAACCTTGCGTATGCAAGGTTTTTTTATGTATATGTCTGTACCATCAGTGGAATGTTCGTTCCACTGATGGTATTTACAATCCTCCTTTTTACAAATGAGTAAGATTAATATTTAATCGACAGTAACAATTTCTCCTGTACCACGAATTAGTTTTTTTATATGCATCTCATTTGGTTTTAATAAACTTACGATATAATCAATTGCTATTTGCGGTTCAACGGTCGTACCGCAAGTATAACAGTCGATGGCTGCAAAGTTTTTTTCTGGATAAGTGTGAATAGAAAGGTGGCTTTCTGATAGTAAAACTAAAACAGTAACACCATGCGGATCGAATTCTTTTGTACTTACGTTTAAAACATGGGCACCAGAGCGATCGGCAGCGTTAACTAAATGATATTCTAAAAAGTGAATATCATCTAATAGGGAAAAATCCACTCCCCATAAATCTACTATTATATGCTTACCGAAAGTAGAATATTCCATAAAGTGGCACTCCTTACTATAGTATCGTCAAAACTCCATTTCCGTTTTGTAACATTGATGTAGGATAAGATTGGATTCTGAGTTTAGAAGAGCGAGATTACGTTGTTCTAAATGTTCTTCTTTAAATTGAAATAAAGGAGCAAGAAGAGAAGGCAATGTTCGAGGAGTTGGTACTACGTATAATTGTTCAATTTGATTGAGTACATGTGAGGAGTTAGCAGCAATATGAAATCCCCAGTCAGTTCCGAAAGAAGGAACAATGATATGATAGCTTTTTGCAGTTAATCCGGCATTTTCAATTGTATTACCGATACTCCAATATACAAGAGGTGCATCAGCAGGTGAATTAGATTGGCAGACGAAAGCACCATCTTCTGTTAAGAACGTAGCTATACGAGCAAAAAGTTCGCTTGTATATAAAGTACTTAAAACTTCTGTTGCTGGATCAGGAAAATCAATAATAATTACATCGTATAAGGATGAAGGAGAATTTAGAAATTCTTTCGCATCGCATGCGTGCACATTCACACGATTATCAAAAAAAGCATTTTTGTTTAAGGATACTATTTCTGGAACATTACGTGCCATATTAATCATTGCCTCGTCTAAATCAACAAGGTCTACATGTAGCACAGTTTCATATTTCAAAACTTCCCGTAAAGCAAGCCCATCGCCGCCACCTAATATGAGGACACGTTTTGGATCAATAACTTTAGACATGATTGGATGTACAAGCGCTTCATGATAAATTTGCTCATCAATGGAACTAAATTGTAGTTGGTTGTCCAAATATAAACGAACATCGCTTACTTGTAGCAAATTAATATTTTGATAATTACTTTTTTCTTCAAATAAATTTGTATGCTCACCAGCTTGTATTTCTTTTAGGGAAATTTCATCCCATATATCTAAGTTATGTGAATTTGTTTCTATTGTAGGCTCAAATGGTGTTTGCTTGTCTTGTTTATCTTGCTTGTCTTGTTTATCTTATTATATATATATTATATATATATATATATATATATATATATATATATATATATTTTTCTCATATATATACACACACACACACAGAGAGGGAGGGGAGGAGGGGAGGGGAGGAGGGGAAGGAGAAGAAGAGGGCAGAAGGAGAAGAAGAGGAGAAGAAGAGGGAGGAAGAAGGAGAGGAGAGAAGGACAGAGGGAGGGAGGAGAGAAGGAGGAGAAGAAGAGAAGGACAGAGAAGGAGGAGAGGAGAGAAGAGAGGAGGAGAGAAGAGGACAGGGGAAGGAGGGGAGGAGAGGAGAAGAAGAGGGGAAGGAAGGAGAAGAAAGGAGAAGAAAGGAGAAGAAAGAGAAGAAAGAGAAGAAAGGACAGAGGGGAAGGAGAAGAAAGGACAAGAGGACAGAGAGGGGAAGAAAGGACAGAGGGGAAGAAAGAGAAGGAGAAGGAGGGGAAGGAAAGAAGAAAGAAGAGAGAAAGAAAGAGAAGAGAAAGAAAGAGAAGAAGAAGAGAAGAAAGAAGAAGAAAGAGAAGAAAGAAGAAGAAAGAGAAGAAGAGAAGAAGAAAGAAAGAGAAGAAAGAAGAGAAGAAAGAGAAGAAAGAGAAGAAAGAGAAGAAAGAGAAGAAAGAAGAAGAAAGAAGAAAGAGAAGAAAGAGAAGAAAGAAGAAGAGAGGAGAAGAAGGGGAAGAAAGAGAAGAAAGAAAGAAAGGGAAGGAAGGAGAGAGAGAGAGGAAGGAAGGAAGGAAGGAAGGAGGAAGGAAGGCTAGTTTTTATTTATTTATCATATTTATTTATTATTTACATACTTGTCCTGCTTATTTTCTATTTCCTGCTGTTCTAATTCAAATTTGTCAGAGTCTAATTCAGAAAGCTTGTTTTTTTTATAGTTTGTTATTCTATAAATCTTTATTTTGCTTTGTTTTCTATGTTT
The DNA here is from genome assembly GCF_052656125.1 of Bacillus sp. WC2507. Lineage (NCBI taxonomy): Bacteria > Bacillati > Bacillota > Bacilli > Caryophanales > Bacillaceae > Bacillus > Bacillus sp. WC2507. The sequence goes on from NZ_JBQXPN010000001.1 coordinate 581,895, forward strand.
TGGCATAGGAATCCCCTTTCGAATTGTGTTATTTTATTCTATTCTATGTAATTTAGTAGAGTTTGCTTGGACAATAAATAGAAGAGTGTGTTCAAGAGGGGGTTATTTTTTAATAGGTTTTCACACTGAAAAAAACTTTTTAGTGTTTTTTGTTTTAAACACAACTAGACAACTAAACACTAATCTATTTTCATACAGTTATGTGTTAAAAGCGTGTTGTTTTATAACACACTGTGTGTTTTTTGAGTGACACACTAATTGAAAGCGTTAACACACAAAGGGAACAGTCGAAAAAGTGCTGATTTTAGTGGTTTTGAAAAGTTGGCACGCTAATTGCATTAATAAATAGCGTAAAGAAAAATAAATAAACATAAACTTTTTATACTACACAAGGGGGATTTTCAAATGAATATTTTATTATGTTGCTCAGCAGGGATGTCTACAAGTTTACTAGTTACAAAAATGGAAGCGGCTGCAAAAGCTCGCGGTCTAGAAGGAAAGATTTGGGCTGTATCTGGGGATGCAGTAAAAACGAATATCGATCAAGCAGATGTGTTATTACTAGGACCGCAAGTTCGTTACATGCTTTCTTCAATGAAAACGCTTGCTGATGAGAGAAACGTTGGAATCGACGTTATCAATCCAATGCACTACGGCATGATGAATGGAGAAGCAGTTTTAGATCACGCATTAACACTTAAAAAATAATTAGGGGGGAAGCGAAATGCAAAAGTTTATTGCATTCATGGAGAAATATATTGTTCCTGTCGCTGGTAAAATCGGATCGCAACGTCACTTAGCTGCGATCCGTGATGGATTTATTGCAGTTATGCCACTTATTTTAGTTGGTGCACTGGCATCACTAATTAATGGTTTTCCGTCTGACGCTTTCCAAGATTTCATGAAAGGTTTGTTTGGTGAAACGTGGAAACAAGTTGGCGGTGGAATGTGGACTGGTTCTTTCGCAATTCTAGCACTAATCATAGCATTTACAACAAGTTATAACTTAGCAAAATCTTACGGCGTTGATGGCTTGTCAGCAGGTATTATTTCATTTGGTGCGTTAATTATTCTTACGCCAACAACACCGAAAGAAGGCGGATTGAACTTAGCTTGGACAGGTGCACAAGGGTTATTCGTAGCAATTATCGTGGCACTCCTTGTTACTGAGGTATTCCGTTTCTTTGTACAAAGAAACATTACTTTTAAAATGCCTGATGGAGTACCACCAGCAGTTTTAAGATCTTTCGCAGCTATAGTTCCAGCATTTGTTATCTTAACAGTAGTTGCAGGTATTCAATTAGCAGTGAAATTATCTGGTACAAGTGTTCATGAATTTATTTTTAATACGATTCAATCACCACTGCAAAGTTTAGCAGGGACATTACCAAGTGCAATTGTCATTGTACTCCTTGTTCATCTTCTTTGGTTCTTCGGTTTACATGGTCCAAATATCGTTGGTGGTATTATTGAGCCATTATACTTACCGGCATTAGAGAAAAACATGAATTTATTCAAAGGTGGTACATCTGCATTTGATGTTCCAAACATTGTTACAAAACCATTCTTTGATACTTTCGTATATCTTGGTGGTTCTGGTGCAACATTAGCGTTCTTAGTCGTTGTATTACTTGTAGCGAAAAGTGCGCAATTACGCGGTGTATCTCGTTTATCAATTGGTCCTGGTGCATTCAACATTAACGAACCAGTAATCTTTGGTACACCAATTATTTTAAATCCAATTTTATTCTTACCGTTTATCATAACACCAATTGTATTAGTAATTACTTCTTATACAGCTATATCTATTGGTTGGGTACCAAAAACAGTTGTGATGATCCCATGGGCAACACCACCAATTATTAGTGGTTATCTTGTAACAGGTGGACATCTTTCAGGTGCAATTCTACAGTTATTCAACTTTGTAATTGCGATGGCAATCTACTATCCATTCGTAGTATTATGCGACCGTTCTGTTGTTCGTACTGAAAAAGCAGCAGCGCAAGGAAATAACAACTCTGTACCTATGTAACATAAAGATTGTTCTCACAGACAGAATTGTCTGTGAGAACAATTACCTTTATATCATGTTCAAAAAGATGAGACTCATCTACAAGAACACCAAACTATCATTCATAAAATAATAATTTAATAGACATGTTCAAACTGAAGGGGTATTTCAATCGGTTGAACCATAATAGAGAGGGCGGTAATTATGATGACTACAGCAGAACAAATTCCATTCCAATTAATTTTAAATAGTGGTAATGCACGAAGCTTTGCGATGGAGGCACTTCAATTTGCCAAACAGGGGAAAATGGCAGAAGCTGATGAAGCGATGGCAAAGGCGAAAGAAGCGATTAATGAAGCGCATCATTTTCAAACGGAGCTCATACAATCAGAAGCAAGAGGAGAAAAAACAGAGATTAGTGTTCTTTTAATTCACGCACAAGATCATTTAATGAATGCGATTACAGTAAAAGAATTAGCAGCAGAGTTTATCGATCTTTATAAAAAGCTTGAAGCGAAAGGGGAATAAAGCATGACTGGAATTAAAATTGCTACAATCGGCGGTGGATCTAGTTATACACCAGAGTTAATTGAAGGATTTATTAAACGTTATGATGAGCTTCCTGTTCGTGAAATTTGGTTAGTAGATATTGAGGCAGGAAAAGAAAAGTTAGAAATCGTTGGTAACTTAGCGAAACGTATGGTGAAAAAATCAGGTTTACCAATCGAGGTTCATTTGACACTTGATCGCCGCGAGGCATTAAAGGATGCTGACTTCGTAACAACGCAGCTTCGCGTAGGTTTATTAGAAGCTCGTGCAAAAGATGAAGCAATCCCATTAAAATATGATGTAATCGGTCAGGAAACGAATGGTCCTGGTGGTTTATTCAAAGCGTTGAGAACGATTCCTGTTATTTTAGATATTTGTAAGGATATGGAGGAGCTTTGTCCGAATGCATGGTTAATTAACTTTGCAAACCCAGCTGGTATGGTAACAGAAGCTGTTCTTCGTTATACAAATATCCAAAGAGTAGTTGGTCTATGTAACGTTCCAATCGGAATTCGCATGGGTCTTGCGAGATTACTTGAAGTAGATGCAAGTCGTGTACATGTTGACTTCGCAGGTTTAAACCATATGGTATACGGACTAGACGTATATTTAGATGGCGTAAGTGTAATGGATCGTGTGTTAGAGCTTGTAACAGATCCAGAAAAGCAAATTACGATGGAAAATATCGCTGCGCTTAACTGGGAGCCAGACTTTATTCGTGGCCTTCGTGCAATCCCTTGTCCATACCATCGTTACTACTATAAAACACGTGAAATGTTAGAAGAAGAGAAAGAAGCTTCAATTGAAAAAGGTACACGTGCAGAAGTAGTAAAACAATTAGAAGATGATTTATTCGAGTTATATAAAGACCCGAATTTAGATATTAAACCACCACAATTAGAAAAACGTGGCGGCGCTTATTATAGTGACGCAGCATGTAGTTTAATTACGTCTATTTACAATAATAAAGGTGATATCCAGCCTGTTAATACACGAAACAACGGAACAATTGCAAGCTTGCCACATGATTCTGCTGTTGAAGTGAACTGTATTATTACGAAAGAAGGTCCAAAACCAATTGCAGTTGGAGATCTTCCAGTACCAGTTCGCGGTTTAGTACAGCAAATTAAATCATTTGAGCGCACAACAATTGAAGCTGCTGTTACAGGGGATTATCATAAAGCGCTGCTTGCTATGACAATTAATCCACTTGTACCATCAGATAAAGTGGCAAAACAAATTTTAGATGAAATGTTGGAAGCACATAAAGAACATCTTCCGCAGTTCTTCAAAAAGGTAGAGAAATAAAGCGGCGCTATTTAGCCCGCTTTTTTTATTCTATTAGGAGGTATGACGATGATTAAGTTAATTGTAAATGCAGATGATTTCGGTCTTACTGAGGGTACAAATTATGGCATTATTGATGGACATATAAATGGACTTGTAAATTCAACGACGATGATGATGAATATGCCAGGAACAGAGCATGCGGTACGCTTAGCGAAAGAGTATAAAACGTTAGGGGTAGGAGTACATCTCGTATTAACGGCAGGGAAACCGCTTCTTGGAGACGTACCATCACTTGTAAGTAGCGATGGATTGTTTCATAAACAAAGTGTCGTATGGGAAGGGAAGGTAAACCCAGAAGAAGTCGAGCGAGAATGGACTGCTCAAATTGAGAAATTCCTATCTTACGGATTAACACCAACTCATTTAGATAGTCATCATCATGTGCACAGCTTACCGGTTTTGCACGATGTTCTGGAGAGATTAGCGGCTACATATAATGTTCCGATTCGTCGTTGTGAGAAAGAGCGAGCAGTACGCCCATTTTCTGACGTGTTTTACAGTGATTTTTACGCAGATGGTGTGACGGAAGATTACTTCGTGAAGTTAAAAGGAAGAGTACAAGGTGAACAAACGGTAGAAATTATGGTTCATCCAGCTTATATTGATCCAGAGCTTGTGAAGCGTTCTTCTTACGTAATGGATCGTGTGAAGGAATTGCGTATTTTAACAGAGAGTGAGTTGCCTGAAGGAATAGAGCTTGTGAAGTTTTCATAGAAAAACGACGGCTATAGAATGCCGTCGTTTTTTATTTACAAAATGGATAAAATATATCCGCCAAAGGCTCCAAGTATAACGATAACCCAAGGTGGTGTTTTCCAAAAAGCGAGCAAGCAAAATAGAAGAGATGCAAAAACAAAATCTACAGCGTTCATAATTGTGCTTGTCCAAATAGGGTCATAAAAAGCTGCTAGTAAAATACCGACAACGGCTGCATTGACTCCAAGTAGTGCGCCTTGTATGTAAGATATTTTTCTCACACTGTTCCAAAATGGTAAAACACCAATAACGAGTAAGAAAGCAGGAAGAAAGATCGCAATTGTTGCGAGTATTGCCCCAAGTGTCCCGTTTAACACAGCTCCTATATAAGAAGCGAATGTAAATAGTGGGCCTGGTACGGCTTGTGTTAATCCGTATCCAGCTAGAAATTGTTCTTTCGTCATCATTCCGTTTTGTACGAACTCACCTTCAAGAAGGGGCAGCACGACGTGTCCGCCTCCAAATACAAGTGCACCAGAGCGATAGAAACTATCAAATAAAGCGATGTAATAAGAGAACGGTCTTAATATTGGTAGCAGTAGTAATAGTCCGAAGAATAAGACGAGACAAGAAACTGCTATCTTTTTTGAAATAGGTACTTTTATATGTTGAGATTGGCTAATTGGTTGGTTGCGATATAAAAACCAGCCGATAAAGCCAGATACTATAATGAGAATGACTTGTGTCCAACTATTTGGCCATAGTAAGGCGATTGCAGCAGTTATAATAGCAATCGTCGCACGATTTCGGTCTGGCGTTAATTTTTGCGCCATTCCCCATATTGCATGAGCGACAATAGCGACTGCTACAAGTTTTAGTCCATGAATCCAGCCAGCACTTCCAAGATCGAATTGATTAAGGAATGAGGCGAAGAAAACTAAAACAAGCACAGACGGTAAGGTGAATCCAATCCATGAAATAATAGCTCCTAATACCCCGCCCCTTAATAATCCAATCCCCATACCGACTTGACTGCTAGCAGGGCCAGGAAGGAATTGACATAGTGCTACTAAATCTCCATAGCTTCGTTCATCCATCCATTTTCTTTTTTGTATGTATTCGTGGTGGAAATAGCCGAGATGGGCGACAGGACCACCAAATGAAGTAAGCCCTAATTTAAATGAGACGAGAAAAATCTCTAACAATGTGTGAAAAGTGTATTTGTTGTTTTTCAAAGGAACCCCCTATAATGTTTTTTCTATGTGCATTATACAAGAGACTGTAAATCTAAAGGAACAATTTCAATGTAAAGATTTTGTGAATCTTTTCTTTGTACTTAAAATTGAAAAAGTCATAAATGATTATGTATAAACCATAAAGTAGTAGAAGTAGTGCTGGGAAATTTATATAAGGAGAATGCCCCTATGACAACACATTTCTTTGCGAGATTAACAGGTAAGAGGGAAATACCTCCCGTAAATACAGAAGCTTATGGCGTAACAGAGTTTATATTTAGTGAGGATTTAAAGAAATTGCAATATCGGGTCATATTGAAAAACATAGAAAAAGTTACATCCTGCCAAATTCATTTAGGGAAAGCGGATCAGATTGGTCCAGTTGTTTTAAATTTGTTTGGTCCGCTAAAGCAAGGTATTAGTGTAAATGAAGGGATCGTGACCGGTGTAGTTAATGTGGGGAATTTTGAAGGGCCTTTACAGGGGAGAGCGTTTGATAGCTTACTTCAAGAAATCATTCAGGCGAATGTATATGTAAATGTTTATACGAAGTCCAATAAGAAGGGCGAAATAAGAGGGCGGATTAGGAAAGTAAAGAAGTAGCAAAAAAGGCTGTCCATATTTTGGAACAGCCTTTTTTTGCTATACGGTGCAAATTTTAGCGATTATTTTCGGTAAATCGATATATTTGAAAAATCGCTGATATAATCCGAGTTATGGTCGATATATTAAAAAACTGCCTGGATTAATTTTTCACAGGTTGATTTTTAATAAAGAAGTCCATGACATAAAATACTTCGTCATCAGGTATTTGTATTTCAAATGTATTTTCAATCGGTTGTAATGCTTTTTTCACTTTCATATACATCCAATACTCATCTTGTCTTCGTTTCTCTTTATCTGGATGAGGGAGGAGACTTTCTCCTTTTTGAAGACGGTCAACCATACAGCTCATATGCAGAATCACACCCATTAAGCTGTCAGGAGTTAGCTGTAAGGAAATTAATTCTTGAATTGTATTTAATGCGTAACGAATTGTTTTAATAAGTAATGCTCCGTCGTTACGCTGCATTTGTTGTTCAAGAATATCAGCCATTTTTGCATATGTTTCTTCATACGTAATTAATTCTTGAATTGGCTGAATCGCTGTGTAGTTTACGATATCTTGAAAATGATATGTTAAGCATGGAACTTGCACATCGAAATTCGTGACGATACAAATGATATTCCGCTCTTTTTTGATGTTCTCAATCATTTTCGTTAAATCTTTTTCATGGACGATACTAATCGGAATAATTTCAATTAATTCTTTATCAAATCGCAAATAGTTCTCTAACATTTTTTGGATAGCTAAAGCACTGCCTTCACCAGTTAAACAAGCTGTTAAAATAACAGATTTCATTGGTGATAGTGGCTTTTTCTTTTCTTCTTGTACGTTTAAGTAAAACGGTGTTAAGTTCTTCACTGTTTCATATAATGCATCTAGCGAGTAGCCAAGCTGAGCTTTTCGAGCTGCTTCTAGTGCGTGTGGAGTGCTTGTCATGGAAAGAACACGTACCGGAATTTTGAACTCAGTTTCTAATATATCGCCAATATAAGCGAGTGATCCCATATCAACGAGTAAGAGAAGTCCATGTACATTTTGGAGTGTTTTCATATACACTTTCACACGTTCTAAGAAATCTTTCGGCGATTCATGTAACGGCATATCGATACCGGTTACTTCCTCAATGCCAAGAAGTTCGTTTGCGACGTTTGCCATTTCTGTTGCGATGCCGTTGCCGTGCGCTAATATTAATACTTTTACTTCTGTTTGTGAGGCAGGAATTGGATCAACAACGAAGAACATTGTTAAAAAGCCCGCTTCATCAATAGGCATTGTTATTTGTAATTCGTCCTCTAGTAGCTGAATGCATTGCATAGCTACGGAAAAAGCGTCTTTATATTTCGTACGAATTTGATTTAATTGTGGGTGATGAATTTGTTTTCCAGCTTGCAAACGTTGTAGAGTTGTCTGTACATGTAAACTTAAAGCGAGAAATACTTTTTCATCAAACGTCTTAGATAAATGTTTTTCAGCGAGTTCCGCAATTTTTTCACATACGGAAACGATATTACGATCCACAATTTTAAAAACATTTTCATGACTTGTTTTTTGGGACATTTGGTTAAAATATTGTACAAAAAAGCTTTGAATATCATTTTCTATTAGTAATTCTAATTCTTCCTCTTCAATACCGCGAGCTTGAAGTTCTTCATATTTATAATCAATATAATCGTAAATAGAAGACCGTTTTTCATTTTCTGTTTTATGATTACTCCAACCTTCATCACCTGTAAATATAAATGTTTCATTTGGTATTTGGTATAGATGACGGCTCTTTCTTTCAATGAATAGCCCTTCTTTCATATACCAGGGTAAATCTGTACTTGAAACATAGACGGAATCACGTTTCTTCGTCACAAAGTCAGAGTAGGCTTTCGCGCAGGCAATTTGTACATCCGTTTTTAATTGACCGATGTTATTGGGACAATTGTAAAAGACGAAAGCACGCATTGCATTTGGACTAACGTGAATTTCTTTTCGCAGGCGTATTGCTTCACTCGTGAAAAATAGTTGTAGTAAAGCAAAGCGTTCTTTATGTGTACGCTCACGAAGTGGTGGAAGTGTGACAGTCATCGGTATACGTCTTGTAAATGTTTTTAATAAAAATGAATTTGGCTCTTCTGTTGTTGCAGTAATGATTAACACTTGTGCTTTACGCTCGTTTTCTGTTTCTCCAAGGCGGCGGTATACCCCGCGGTCGATAAATGTGAAAAGCATTTCTTGTCCCTCTGGAGGAAGGCGATGTACTTCATCTAAGAAAAGGATTCCTTCATGTGCTTTTTCAATTAACCCTTTTTGATCACTGGCTCCTGTATAAGCTCCTTTTTTAATCCCAAATAATTGCCCCAGTAGTAGCTGTGGATTATTTGCGTAATCAGCACAGTTAAAGACGATAAATGGTGCATTTTTAGGAAGCTGTTCAACTTCAATTGCATATTCGTGCATTAAAGAAGCGAACATAGATTTTCCGACTCCTGTTTCTCCGAGCAGTAAAGTATGCATACCGTTTGGAGGATAGAGAATAGAAGCTTTCGCTTTTTCGATTGCGATTTTAAGGCTTGTATTTTCAATTGCAAATGTATCTAATGAAGTTATTTCTTTTGAATGCGTTTCCAACGAAGCGTTCGTTTCTATATAAAAACGAACAGGACGCGTATTTGTTTTTAATAAACGTTTATCCTTTACAAGTTTGTTTAAGTCGCTGCTTACATTGGCGCGATCTAGTTGTAGAAGGGTAGCAAGTTCTGATGCAGTTACACCTTCTGTATAAACTCCTTCTTGTATTGCGTTAAAAATGAGATCTATTCGTTTCATTTCTATTCACCTCGAAACTTCATCACTATTTAAAATTTTACACAAAAATGGGAAGGGTGGGAAGAGAAAAATAAAACAGCTTTAGCAAATAGGCACTAAAGCTGTTACAATCTTGTGTCTTTCCAAAAATTCACTTCGAGGTGGGAAGATGGATTATAGGGAAGAAGTTTGTATCCTTGTGACTGCAAATAATCAATTACGTTTGGCAGTATTTGTACGGTTACACTTGAATCATGCATTAAAATCACTTCGACTTGTTCATCGCTTTGATTACGTACTCTTTCTAGTATGGCAGAAGGATTGTCATAGCTTTTCCAATCATATGTATCGATTGTCCAATCCCACATTTTATACTGTGCTGATACGAGTGCATCACGGTAATTCTTTTTTAAGTAAGGCATACTACCATACGGGACGCGAACGAGATGTGTATTTAATTTTGTAACTTGCTGAACAATGTTTTGTGTTTGTTCCATTTCTGTAATTAAAGCGGATGGATCACCAGTGTAAAGGCGTTTTACATCGTGTGACATACTGTGAAGTCCGATATAATGTCCGTCTTTAATTAATCGTTGCATTGTCTTTTTATAATGTGGTACTTTTCCACCAATAACAAAGAAAGTTGCTTTTCCGTTCTTTTCTTTTAAGATGTTTAAAATTTGCGTAGTATATTTGTTTGGTCCGTCATCAAATGTTAAGTACGCGATTTTTTGGGTAGGAGAGGTAGTTTCGGTATTTGGATGATGTTCAGCAGGGATAATTGTAGTTGCTCCCGCATGAGATGACGCGTACATAGTAATCGTTAAAAGTAAAATAATGTATTGCAATACTCGCTTGATCATAACATTCACCCTCAGTTTGACAATCAAGATGTAAAAAAGAAAATGTACTCTTTTTCTTTTTATGTATATCTTTCTCCAATAGAGGAACTCTCAAACAATCTATATTTTGGAAATGTAAAGTAATGAATAAAAAATAGCATCCTCTTATAAGAAAGAGGATGCTATTTGAATATTTCATAATTGTAAAGGCTATACTACAATTAGTCTTCGCGTTTTTTCACTTTTTTATAAAAGGAAATAAGTGGTTTGTAACGTTCATGTACAAGCCCGATTACTTCAGCAATAATTTCTGTAAAGAAGATTAAAACGAAAAGAAGAATAATGGATAACCATAATGTCGCACTAGAGAAAATGATTGCATTTACACTAAAGAAAATACCGAATGCGTATATAATTAGTACCGTTTTTCGATGAGAAAAGCCCATTGCAAGTAAACGGTGATGTAAATGCGATTTATCTGGTGCTGAAATAGGTTTTTTATTTACGATACGACGGATAATTGCAAATGTCGTATCAAATACAGGTACGCCTAAAATGATAACTGGAACGATAAAGCTGAATAACGTTACACTTTTGTATAATCCAAGTAACGATATAACAGAAATACAGTATCCTAAAAATAGTGCGCCTGTATCTCCCATGAAAATTTTTGCTGGATGGAAGTTGTAGAATAAAAATCCAATTGTACTTGCTAATGTAATTAATGCTAGTGGTAAGATAATAGCGGCTCCAGTGCCCCATGGGCTAGTGAAGGCCATATATGCTAGCGTTGCAAGTACGATAGATGAAATACCAGCAGATAATCCATCTAAGCCATCAATTAAGTTGATTGCATTTGTAATACCTACAATCCAAAATACTGTAATTGGGTAAGCAAGCCATCCAAGTTCAGTATCCCCGAGGATTGGAATATATAATACTTGCACTAATAATCCACTTTTTACAATCATCATGGCAACTAATAGTTGTCCACCGAATTTTACCTTCGCAGATAACTCGTACATATCATCTAAAATACCGATGATTACAATGATAATTGCACCTAGCGTTATCGATAACATTCTTTGTTCATATAAACCGCCGACAACAAATCCTACAGCTACACCAATAAATATCGCTAACCCGCCAAGACGAGGCATAATCTTTTGGTGCACTTTACGAGCGTTTGGCTTATCTGTTGCTCCTATTTTAAAAGCTAACTTAATAACTAAAGGAGTAACGACGAGTACAGTGATGAAAGATGCCAAAATGGCATAAATCACTTGTGAGTCCATTAATACCCCACCCTTTTATAGTCTAACGTAATTTTTTTAAATATATTTATCTGAAAATTATGATGTTTATTTACAGGCTCATAACATATGGTATCACAAAAAGATTAGAATTCAATCTTTTTTTGTTTTTACGGTAAATGGAAGCAGATAGAATATATGACAATTGTATACAGAATGTTGAATCATTTGAGAAGGTTAATCGTATTGGGCTTTGGAATATGACATTTTCTCTTTTTCTTTGATAGTGAATACTTTTATTTCAATATTATAAGTGTTACACGTAGAAATGAGTAAGTTCCGTGTTAAAATGTGGGAATTTATCCTGCATGAACGGGCAGTAAGGTTCGCACCTCAAAATTCAGTTGGAAAAAAGAAGTTAGATGGGGATCTTAATTCCTGTAAAATCCCGATTGGTTTAACTAATAATCAGTGGGGAATGGATGCCCTCACTGAATAGCGTTACACTTTATATTCGTGCATTTAATTTTACAAAAACTTAAAAAAGAATGAAAAAAGTAATTCATATAATAAAGAAGTAAAGGAGTTTTCTCATTTTTAATGTGAGAGGGGGAAGCACAGGGAGAATTCTATGTATTCGTATATTTTCTATTGTATATTCCTGTGCGAAAAGGAAATGAAAATTACGATAATAGGTACCGGATACGTTGGGTTGATTACAGGAGTAGGGTTGGCGATATTAGGACATTCGGTTACATGTTTTGATATAAATGATGAGAAAATTGAACGGATAAGGCGAGGGGATCTGCCCATTTATGAAGCGGGCTTATATGAATTAATAAATGATGTATGTGAGAATAATCGTTTAACTTTTACAACAAGTAAAGAAGAAGCATTTAACGATGCGGAGTTTATATTTATTGCAGTTGGAACACCTTCTTTATTAGATGGGACAGCGGATTTAACATATATTCAAAGTGCATGTGTTGATATTGGAACATATGCGACTAACGACATTATTGTTGTTACAAAAAGTACTGTTCCTGTAGGGACGAATGGTGCTATTAGAGGATGGATTGAGGAGAAGTTACAGGGGAGACATGAATTACATATTGTATCGAATCCCGAATTTTTACGGGAGGGTTCAGGTATTTACGATTTTTTTCAAGGAGATCGTATTGTAATTGGAGCGGATCATGAGGAAGCGGCACGAAAAGTAGAGGATTTGTATAGTGAATTACGCTTAAAAACATATGTTACAGATATAAAAAGTGCAGAGATGATTAAATATGCATCGAATGCTTTTTTAGCGACAAAAATTAGTTTTATCAATGAAATTTCAAATATATGTGAGAAGGTAGGAGCCAATGTATTAGACGTTGCACAAGGGATGGGAATGGATAAGAGAATTGGTGCGTCTTTTTTAAATGCGGGCATTGGTTACGGGGGATCGTGTTTTCCGAAAGATACGAAAGCCCTTGTGCAAATTGCAGGGAATGTGGCGCATGATTTTCGTTTGTTAAAGGCAGTCATTGAAGTGAATAATAAACAACAGTTGTTATTGATTGAGAAAGCGAAGAAAGTAATAAATATGAACAAGAAGCGGATTGCGGTGCTGGGAGCAGCGTTTAAACCGAATACTGATGATGTAAGAGACGCACCGTCCCTTATTATGATACAAGAATTAATTCATATAGGTGCGGATGTAGTTCTATATGACCCGAAGGCGATTCAAAATATGAAAAATATCTTTGGGGAGACTATACAATATAGCGAATGTATAGATGAATCGATTAGAGGAGCGAGTGCGGCTTTTATCATGACAGAATGGGAGGCTATCCGAGCTTATCCGTTAGAGAAGTACGCACAACTTATGAGAGAACCTATTTTATTCGATGGTAGAAATTGTTATACTAATGAGGATGTCAAGAAGCGAGGGATAGATTATTATTCTGTTGGAAGAGAAAGTATTTGTAAGAGGGACTTTTCCGTTATTCGTTAAAAAGGCATATATTCATGTATATTCTTATATGTCATAATAGAAATTGTAACTAGTGAAAGAAAAGAGGCAATGAAATGACTGAACGTTTAAAAGTAATGACAATTTTCGGGACACGTCCAGAAGCAATTAAAATGGCACCTCTTGTATTAGAGTTGCAAAAGCATTCAGACAAAATTGAATCGATTGTGACTGTAACAGCGCAACATCGTCAAATGTTAGACCAAGTATTAAGTATCTTTGGAATTACGCCAGATTTCGATTTGAATATTATGAAAGATCGCCAAACTTTAATTGATATTACAACGCGTGGTTTAGAAGGTTTGGATAAAGTAATGAAAGAAGCAAAGCCAGATATTGTACTTGTACATGGTGATACAACGACAACATTTATTGCAAGTTTAGCTGCTTTCTATAATCAAATTCCAGTAGGTCATGTTGAGGCAGGACTTCGTACATGGGATAAATATTCTCCATACCCAGAAGAAATGAATCGCCAATTAACAGGCGTAATGGCAGATCTTCATTTCTCACCTACAGCAAAATCAGCAACGAACTTACAGAAAGAAAATAAAGATGAGTCACGCATTTTCATCACAGGAAATACAGCGATCGACGCACTAAAAACGACTGTAAAAGAAACATATAGTCATCCTGTACTAGAGAAGCTTGGAAATGATCGTCTTGTACTTATGACAGCTCACCGTCGTGAAAACTTAGGAGAGCCAATGCGTAATATGTTCCGTGCAATTAAACGTCTTGTTGATAAGCATGAAGACGTGCAAGTTGTGTATCCTGTTCATATGAACCCTGTTGTTCGTGAAACAGCGAATGATATTTTAGGTGATCATGGCCGCATTCATTTAATTGAGCCGCTAGATGTAATTGATTTCCACAATGTGGCTGCTCGTTCATACTTAATGTTAACTGATTCTGGTGGTGTACAAGAGGAAGCGCCGTCACTTGGTGTACCGGTTCTTGTTCTTCGTGATACAACAGAGCGACCAGAAGGTATTGAAGCAGGTACATTGAAATTAGCAGGAACAGACGAAGAGACAATCTTTGGTCTTGCTGATGAATTGTTATCAAACAAAGAAGCTCATGATAAGATGTCAAAAGCATCTAACCCCTACGGTGATGGCCTTGCATCAGAGCGTATTGTAGAAGCAATTTTACAACACTTTAACAAGTAAATAAAAAGAGCCAAATCATATACGATTTGGCTCTTTTTTTATTGCTGATTTCTCATAATCCACTCTGCATGAGCATTCGTAGAAGGAGGGGGGGCAGTTGGTGTTTTGTTCTGATTTTGGTTCTGGTTCTGGTTCTGATTCGTTTCTTTCTTCGCTTTTTCGTTAGAGTTAGAATTTGAAGAAGGATTTGATTCGGTTTTTGTTGTTGGATTTTCTTGAGTGTTTGCTGTTTCTCCTAATTCTTTTTTTATTTCGTTACGTACTGTCTCTACGCCGATTGGATCTGGAAGGAAGTAATAAATACCACCTATTTTTTTGTCTTCTCCTTCAAGTTTGAAAGTTTGCATTGTAGAAGGATCAAACCCAGAAAGTTTATTGTAAAGAGCAAGTCCGTCTGAAATAGGGATGTCAGTTTTTATATATTTTCCAACGACTGTTGTTAAATCTTTAATTTTAAATACGGTAGAGGTGGAATTTAGTTTTTGAGCAACAGCGGCTAGTAATTGCCTTTGCCTAGCAGCTCGACCATAATCGCCATTTGGATCCTGCTTTCGCATACGAACGTAAGCAAGGGCTTCTTCACCATTTAATTCTTGTTGTCCTTGCTTAAATTCGATTTTTTTGTAGTAATCCACGTCTGAACGCTCCCAAAAATCGAATGGGACATCAACAGTAACACCGCCAACAGCATCAACAATACCTTTAAAGCCTTGGAAATCAATTTTAAGATAATGGTCTACAGGCACTTTTAGAAAACCTTCGACAGTTTTGATTGCCATTTCTTCTCCGCCGTAAGCATGCGCAGCGTTAATTTTGTCCTCTTTATTCTTTCCGACAATTGGAACGCGACTATCACGAGGGATACTCATAAGCGAAATCTTTTTCGTTTTCGGATTGACTGTCGCAAACATTAATGAATCTGTACGACCATTTTGACCGTCTGTTGCATAATCTTCTATACCCATAATAAGGAGTGTAAAAGGCTCCTTTGTAATTTCTACATCTTCGGTTCTCAAATCCGATTTTTCACGAGTAAAACCACTATACATCCCCATGAGAGAAGAGTAGGAATTTAATATATAAAGTCCTACACTGCCAAATAAAAATAAGAAAATAAGGAAGTAGAAAAACTTTCTTCTTCGTTTCTTTTTTATTCTGCTATTTTGGAGATGATAATAACGTTCTTCCATATATAATCTCCTTAGTTCATTTGTAGGGAAGTGATTCACTACATTAATCTTTAAAGGTGATGATGTAGTTATTCTTAGATAACATCTTGTTCTAAGTACAACATATCTCCTTCTGTAATTGTACATTTCCCATTTGTTAATTCAATCATCCAATCTGTGAATGCTTGTTTTCCGACTTCTTCTACATACGTATCAAATGTGACATTTTCTAGATAATGTATATCTTTAATGGCATATTTTGAATTACGTAATTCATTTTCAATTTTGCCAAGTAATGTGTAATCAATTTCGGTCTGCATAACACGCATTAGTTGCCGCTGAACAACACCAACATGATTAATGCCTTCACTTGTACATTTTCCATATGCGCGAATTAATCCACCTGCGCCAAGTTTGATACCACCAAAATAGCGTGTAACAACGACGACGGTATCTTTTAGACCTCGCTTTTTTAATACCTCAAGCATAGGTACACCAGCTGTACCGCTAGGCTCACCATCATCATTTGCTTTTTGGATTTGATCTTGTTCACCAATCAAATATGCAGAACAATTATGTGTGGCATTCCAGTTTTGTTTTTTTATTTTTTGTATAAATTCTTGAGCTTCTTCTTCTGTTGTAGCTCTGCTAACATAACAGATAAATCTTGATTTTTGAATGACAATTTCGTTTTCACCGTAGTCTTTGATTGTTAAATATTGTAATAACACTCTTATACGCCCCTATCTATCAAAATGACTAGTACTTTACATTTTAAAAGCGAGCGTTTTTATATTCAAACATTTTTTATAATTGCGCTAAATATTTTGGTGAGTATTTCGTCTTTTTGTTGTAATTTGTCGATATGGTGAGTATAATTTCAAATTGGCATTTTCATGTATGGATGCACCATTTTTAGTTTTCGTGTAAAATTAGGAAATAAAAACTTTTTTATAAGGCAGGTACGCAAATGAAAATAGCTATTGTTACTGATAGTACAGCATATATACCGAAGCATATTCGTGATGAACTCAATATATATATGATTCCATTAAACGTTGTGTTTGGAACGGAATCTTATCAAGAAGAAGCTGAAATTTCAGCAGATGATTTTTATGTAAAAGTACGTGAGCAAGAAGAACTTCCGAAAACTTCTCAGCCAGCAATTGGAAAGTTTGTTGAGCTATATGAAGAATTATCTAAGGATTATGATGCAGTTATTAGTATTCATCTTTCAAGTGGAATTAGTGGTACATATCAAACAGCAACGGCAGCTGGACAGATGGTAGAGGGTATTGATGTATATACGTACGACTCTGAAATTAGTTGTGAAGTGCAAGGATTCTATGTGCGTGAAGGTGCACAGCTAGCAAGCGAAGGAAAGGATCCAAAAGAGATTATCGCCCGTTTTGATGAAATGAAGAAAACGATGGATGCGTATTTTGTAGTAGATGATTTACACCATTTACAACGTGGAGGACGATTAAATAGTGCGCAAGCTTTCATCGGTAGTCTGTTACAAGTAAAGCCGGTTTTATATTTTAGAGATAAAGTCATTATTCCGTTTGAAAAGATTCGTACGCGTAAAAAAGCGTTAAAACGTATCATCGAAATTTTTGATGAGCAAGCAAGTAAAGGTGTACCTATGGAAGCTGTTATCATTCATGCACAACGTGAAGAAGAAGCGAATGAATGGAAGAAAGAATTGGAAGCAAAATATCCTCATGTTACAATCCGCACAGGTTATTTTGGTGCTGTAATTGGAACGCATTTAGGTGAAGGTGCACTAGGTCTTGGATGGTATACGAAGTAATAAAGATATAAAAAGCTCTCTTTTGGAAGAGGGTTTTTTTACGGATATTTTACGTGTAGTTGACAAGTTAATATTTGGAAATGGTAAAATGTACGTAAAATAAAATAATGAGGAAAGTTTTATAACTTACTTTTTACAAGAGACTATATTATAATGGAAGAGAGGTGAAACATATGGAGCATAATTCTTGTTTATGTCCAAAGTTTGAGTCAGCTTTTACTTTGCTTAGTAAAAAATGGACTGGCTTAATTATTAAATCTTTGCTTGAAGAGTCAAAACGTTTTAGAGAAATTGCAGATATCATACCCAATATGAGCGATCGTATGTTGTCAGAGCGTTTAAAGGAATTGGAAAGCGAAGGCATTGTAGTTCGTAGTGTTTATCCAGAAGTACCAGTTCGAATCGAGTACGGCTTAACTGACAAAGGGAAAGCATTAGAAAGTGTTATGGATGAAGTCCAAAATTGGGCTGAGAAATGGATGAAATAACGTTTTGATTTCATTCGTATTAGCATATTTAACAAAACGTGAGGGAGACCTTACGTTTTTTTTTTGCTTATAAAAAGCCTTTAAAATTCTACACATACATACAAAAATACGCATATTTTACGATACAGTTACATATAATATTACATTTGTTTTACAAAAGCGTAACATTAGCAAAAAAAATCCCGAATTATGGTATAAATTTTATAGGTTATATACGGAAAAAGAAAAAAGAAAGCGGTGTAAAAAATAAAATGAAAAAGCTAAAAATGGCATCTTGCGCATTAGTTGCAGGGTTAATGTTTTCAGGACTAACACCAAATGTATTTGCAGAAGATAAAATTTCTGACGTGAAATCACAAATTAATACACAAAATGACACTTTACATAAACAACAACAAGAACGTGATGAATTACAAAAACAAATGAATGACTTAAACAAAACAATTCAAGGTTTGGATAAGTCTGTTCAACAGAATGCTTCGAAACTTGATGAAACAACGAAAAAAGTTGCGGATACTGAGCGATTAATTGAAACAAAAAATAAAGATATTGCAGAATTACAAACGAAAATTGCAAAGCGTGAAGAGTTATTAAGAAAACGTTTAGTTGCACTTCAAGAGCAACCAAATACGAACGTTGTAACAGAAGTTCTTGTAAACTCTAAAAACATTGCAGATTTAGTTGATCGTTTAAATTCTGTTTCTAAAATTCTTGCGTCTGACGAAGATATCATGAAAACTCAACAAGAAGATCAAACGAACGTGAAAAAAGATGTTGAAACGGTAAAAACAAAGCAAAAAGAATTAAAAGAAGCACAGGCTCAAATTGAAACTGCTAAGAAAGAACTTGACACTGAAAAAGCGAAAAAAGAAACTGCAGTAAATGATTTAAGCGGAAAAATGGATACAGTTGTAAATACGATGACAAGTACGGAAAGCCAATTAAAAGAGCTTGAACAACAGGCATTAAAATTACAACAAATTGCTGAAAAAGAAGCGCAAGAAAAAGCTGCACAAGAAGTTGCTGCTCAAAAGCAGGCAGAGCAAGCAGCTCAACCAGCGCAGGCTCCAGCTCAACCAGCACAAACACAGGCTCAAACAGCAGCTCCAGCAAACAATGATGGACAAGCTAAAAAAGAAGAGCCTAAGAAAAAAGAAGAGAAAAAAGAAACACCAGCTCCAGAAGTACCAGCTGATAATGGTGGCGGAAGACAAGATGTTGTCTCAAAAGCTAAAGGTTTAGTAGGTCTGAAATATGTATGGGGTAGTGCATCAATTTCGAATGGTGGATTTGATTGCAGTGGTTTAATCTCTTATGTTTACGGTTTAGGTCGTCAAGATACTAGAGGTTTATGGAACTCTGTACAAAAGATTAGCCCATCTGAAGCAAAACCAGGAGATCTTATCTTCTTACAAGGTACTTACAGAGCAGGCGTATCTCACGTTGGTATTTATATTGGTGGCGGTCAAATGATTCATGCTGCTGATGAATCAACAGGTGTTACTTACGGTAGCGTAAATAGCTCTTATAACCAAAAACATTTCTTAGGTTACGGAAGATTATAGGATTATAATTTAATAAAAAAACGTGTATAAAGTCGATAGCTTACTATTTTATAAGTGGGTTATCGGCTTTTTTGAGTTTTTACGAGATTATAAGAAAAGTTTATAGTAGTGCTGGAGGTGGTTGCTGATGCTTGCTGGAAAACAGTTGCTATTAGAAGAACTCTCTTCAGACGTGCGGGATACATTACATGATTTGAAAAAGAAGAAAGAGGTCGTATGTGTACAAGGTGTTAAAAAGAAGGCTTCTAAATATGTGTGTCAGCGCTGCGGAAATATAGAGCAGCGACTATTTGCATCATTTTTATGTAAAAGGTGCAGTAAAGTATGTACGTATTGCCGGAAGTGTATAACGATGGGGAGAGTTAGTGAATGTGTTGTACTCGTTCGCGGGATTAATGAAAGAAAAGGAGAAAAGGAGTTAAATCCGTTACAGTGGAAAGGGGCTTTGTCTACTGGTCAGGAGCTGGCTGCACAAGGAGTGATAGAGGCTGTTAAGAAAAAAGAATCGTTTTTTATTTGGGCTGTGTGCGGGGCTGGAAAAACAGAAATGTTATTTTACGGTATGGAAGAGGCATTGCGAAAGGGAGAAAGAGTTTGTATCGCAACACCAAGAACAGACGTTGTGCTGGAACTAGCACCGAGATTACAAGAGGTGTTTCCAAATATACATGTAGCAGCCTTATACGGAGGAAGTGTAGACCGAGACAAAGATGCAGCGTTAGTCGTTGCAACTACGCATCAATTGTTACGTTACTATCAAGCGTTTCATGTCATGATTGTAGATGAGATAGATGCTTTCCCGTATCATGCAGATCAAATGTTACAGTATGCAGTACAACAAGCGATGAAAGAGAAAGCAGCGCGTATTTATTTAACAGCAACTCCCGATGAAAAGTGGAAGCGTAATTTCAGAAGTGGGAAACAAAAAGGTATCATTGTCTCTGGACGATACCATCGTCATCCGTTGCCAGTCCCTCTATTTTGCTGGTGCGGAAATTGGAAGAAAGGCCTCCATCATAAAAGAATTCCTCGAGTTTTACTACAATGGTTAAACATGTACTTAAACAAAAAGTATCCCATTTTTTTATTTGTTCCCCATGTACGATATATAGAAGAAATGAGCTTGTTATTGAAATCATTGGATCATAGAGTGGATGGTGTACATGCAGAAGATCCAATGAGAAAAGAAAAAGTGGCATCTTTCAGAAAGGGAGAAATTCCGTTATTAGTTACAACGACAATTTTAGAGAGAGGAGTAACTGTGAAGAACTTACAAGTGGCGGTGTTAGGCGCGGAAGAAGAAATATTTTCGGAAAGTGCGCTCGTACAAATTGCAGGCCGAGCAGGTCGTAGTTTTGAAGAACCTTATGGTGAGGTTATTTATTTTCATTACGGCAAGACAGAGGCGATGGTAAGAGCGAAAAAACATATTCAAAGTATGAACAAAGATGCGAAAGAACAAGGATTGATCGATTGATGCATTGTCTACTTTGTGATGAATATATTTTGGAAACAGTTAGTTGGTGTACCTTCTTTGTAAACCCTCATAAAAAATATATATGTAATAGGTGTGAACGGAAACTTTCCTATATTATAGGAGAAATTTGCATGGAGTGTGGGCGACCTTTAGAGGACTTGCCTTCCGAATATAAAGAAAATGATATTTGTGTGGATTGCGTAAGGTGGATAAATGAGGAGAAGTATCGTCCTTTTAAAAATCGTTCTTTGCACGTATACGATGGTGAGATGAAAGAAATAGTAGCACAGTTTAAGTTTCGGGGGGATGCGGAGTTAGTTCATATTTTTCATCGATCCTTTCGGGAGCTATTTCAAAAGCATTTTGCGAGTGTTTCAAGTGTTATTGCTGTTCCACTTAGTAGGGAACGGGAATATGAACGTGGTTTTAATCAGGCAGAGTTATTAGCAGCTTGTTTACCTGTCAAAATTTCTTATCCATCATTACGGAGAAGGGAAACAGAAAAGCAAAGTAAGAAGACACGTAAGGAAAGGATTTCGGGAAGTAATCCTTTTTATTTTCAGGGAGAAGAGATGTTTCATGGTCAACACATCTTACTGGTTGATGATGTATATACGACAGGAATTACAGTTAGACAAATTGGAAGTCTTTTATACGATAGAGGAGCAAGGGAAGTTTCTAGTTTGACGCTCTGTAGAAGTTGATCTATAACTGTCGAAAGGGATAATAAAAAGACGATAAGTCTTCTTTGACTTCGTAAGTTGTCATTCGTTATAGTCAAATTATGGGGCGAATGCCCTGATTTTTAGAGTGAAGGGAATGGAATGAATATGCAAGGAAGAGTGAAATGGTTCAATGCAGAAAAGGGATTTGGGTTTATTGAGCGTGAAGATGGTGATGATGTGTTTGTTCATTTTTCTGCTATTCAACAAGATGGATATAAGTCATTAGAAGAAGGGCAACAAGTTGAGTTTGACATTGTAGATGGAGCACGTGGACCACAAGCAGCTAATGTTGTAAAACTGTAGGGATATTGTTTTTGGGAAGAGAAAGCTGCGTTTGTGGCAACGTTATATATATGTAGTAGAACCTCTTGTTTTTTGCAAGGGGTTTTTGTTATGAATCAAGTTGTCAAAAAGTTGTTTCTTTTCTGTAACGAATTGTCCACAGTTATATTCGTTATTCACGATGTGAATAGGATAAAATAAAGATAGAAACGATGCATCTTTTCATTTCAACAAAAAACGATAAAAAAATCGCAATTCCACTAATTTTTTTAAAAAAGTTAGAAGGAGTTTTTAAGCCAGTGTCGAAATTATAGTACATAGGCTTGAAAGGAGGAATTCATCTATGAAATTCAACATTCGTGGTGAAAATATTGAAGTAACTCCAGCATTAAAGGAATATGTAGAGAAAAAACTAAGTAAGTTAGAGCGTTATTTTGATACATTCCCAGAGATTAAAGTTAATTTAAAAGTATACTCTGACAAGCAACGTGTCGAGGTAACAATCCCATTTACTGATTTATTACTTCGTGCAGAAGAAACTAATAGCGATATGTACGCTGCTATCGATTTAGTAGTTGATAAAATTGAGCGACAAATTCGTAAACATAAAACAAAGGTAAATCGTAAGTTACGTGAGAAAGGTTCTATGAAAACGAACTTTATCCTTCCAGAAGCAGTAGCTGTTCTAGATGAGGTAGAAGAGGATGAACTAGAACTTGTACGTACAAAACGATTCGATTTAAAACCGATGGACGTTGAAGAAGCGATCCTACAAATGGATATGCTAGGGCATAATTTCTTCGTCTTCACAAATGCTGATACAAATGAAACTAATGTTGTATATGGCCGTAAAGATGGGAAATATGGTTTAATCGAAACTAAATAATAATTCAGAAGCGCAGCCGAAATGGCTGCGCTTTTTTTGCTGGAAATAGATTTTTTTAAAAAATTTTCTTAATTTAGAACGAGACATCTTGCCGATTGTTGTCATAGTTATAAGACAAGTGTTACAATTATCATTAGGTATATACATTTTAGTTTTTTTAATTAGGAGAAAAATTGGCATAACATACATTTGATTTTTATAACGACTGATTGAAATAGAGAAAAAGAAAAAACAATCAGAAGTTTTATTTTAATAAAAAGAGGAGCGTATTTCCTATGATCGGTATTTTAAAAAAGGTGTTTGATGTAAATCAACGCCAAATTAAACGTATGCAGAAGACAGTTGAGCAAATTGATGCATTAGAGCCATCTATTAAGCCATTAACTGATGAACAATTAAAAGGGAAGACGCTTGAATTTAAAGAACGTCTAACAAAAGGTGAGACAGTAGATGATCTACTACCTGAAGCTTTTGCGGTTGTTCGTGAAGCTGCGACTCGTGTTCTTGGAATGCGTCCGTATGGCGTACAGTTAATGGGTGGTATTGCCTTACATGAAGGGAATATCTCTGAGATGAAAACGGGTGAAGGTAAAACATTAACATCTACATTACCTGTATATTTAAATGCCTTAACAGGAAAAGGTGTTCACGTTGTTACAGTCAATGAATACTTAGCACAACGTGATGCAAGCGAAATGGGACAACTTCATGAGTTCCTAGGCTTAACAGTAGGAATTAACTTAAACAGTATGTCACGCGAAGAAAAACAAGAGGCTTATGCTGCTGATATTACGTATAGCACAAATAATGAGCTGGGATTCGATTACTTACGTGACAACATGGTTTTATATAAAGAGCAGTGCGTTCAACGCCCGCTTCACTTTGCTATTATCGATGAAGTCGATTCTATCTTAGTCGATGAAGCGCGTACGCCGCTTATTATTTCTGGACAAGCGCAAAAATCAACAGAGCTATACATGTTTGCAAATGCATTCGTTCGTACATTAGAAAATGAAAAAGAATACTCATTTGATGTGAAGACGAAAAATGTAATGTTAACAGAAGATGGTATTACGAAAGCGGAGAAAGCTTTCCATATTGAAAACTTATTCGATTTAAAACATGTAGCACTTCTTCACCATATTAACCAGGCACTTCGTGCGCACGTTGTTATGCACCGTGATACTGATTATGTTGTACAAGAAGGCGAAATCGTAATTGTAGACCAATTTACTGGTCGTCTTATGAAAGGTCGTCGTTATAGCGAAGGTTTACACCAAGCTATCGAGGCAAAAGAAGGCGTAGAAATTCAAAATGAAAGTATGACGCTTGCGACAATTACGTTCCAGAACTACTTCCGTATGTACGAAAAGTTATCTGGTATGACTGGTACAGCGAAAACAGAGGAAGAAGAATTCCGTAACATTTACAATATGAATGTTATCGTAATTCCAACAAACAAACCGATTGTTCGTGATGACCGTGCTGATTTAATCTTCAAATCAATGGAAGGTAAATTTAATGCTGTTGTTGAGGATATTGTAAATCGTCATAAACAAGGACAACCTGTTCTTGTCGGTACAGTTGCAATTGAAACGTCAGAGCTTATTTCAAAAATGTTAACACGTAAGGGTGTACGTCATAACATCTTAAATGCGAAAAACCATGCGCGTGAAGCAGATATCATTGCAGAAGCTGGTATTAAGGGCGCTGTAACGATTGCGACGAACATGGCGGGCCGTGGTACGGATATTAAGCTCGGAGAAGATATTAAAAACGTTGGTTTAGCCGTTATCGGTACAGAGCGTCACGAAAGTCGTCGTATTGATAATCAGCTACGTGGTCGTTCTGGTCGTCAGGGAGACCCTGGTGTTACGCAATTCTACTTATCAATGGAAGATGAACTAATGCGCCGCTTCGGTTCTGATAATATGAAATCAATGATGGATCGCCTTGGTATGGATGATTCACAGCCAATCGAAAGTAAAATGGTTTCTCGTGCAGTTGAATCTGCGCAAAAACGTGTAGAAGGAAATAACTATGATGCACGTAAGCAGTTATTACAATACGATGATGTACTTCGTCAGCAACGTGAAGTTATTTACAAACAGCGTCAAGAAGTAATGGAATCGGACAACTTACGCGATATTATTGAAGGTATGATGAAATCTACAGTAGAACGTGCTGTTGCGCTTCATACACAAGAGGAAATGGAAGAAGATTGGAACATTAAAGGTCTTGTTGACTACTTAAATACAAACCTTCTGCAAGAAGGAGATGTAAAAGAAGAAGAATTACGTCGCCTTGCTCCAGAGGAAATGAGCGAGCCAATTATCGCGAAATTAATAGAGCGTTACAACGACAAAGAAAAGCTTATGCTAGAAGAGCAAATGCGTGAGTTCGAAAAAGTTGTTGTATTCCGTGTTGTAGATACGAAATGGACAGAGCATATTGATGCGATGGATCACCTTCGTGAAGGTATTCATTTACGTGCTTACGGTCAAATTGATCCACTTCGTGAGTATCAAATGGAAGGATTCGCAATGTTCGAATCGATGATTGCGTCTATTGAAGAGGAAATTTCTCGTTACATTATGAAGGCTGAAATTGAACAAAACTTAGAGCGTCAAGAAGTTGTTCAAGGCGAAGCTGTTCATCCATCTAGTGATGGCGAAGAGGCGAAGAAAAAACCAGTTGTAAAAGGTGACCAAGTAGGACGCAACGATCTATGTAAATGTGGCAGCGGTAAAAAATATAAAAACTGCTGTGGTATCGGAAAGTAATACAGGGCGGTAGCCCAGACTGCTTTGCAAAATTTTACATCAAAAATGTATAATTAAGAAGGATTAAGCTCTCTCCGTCATAAGCGGAGAGAGTTTCCCTTGTTTTCATACGAAAGTAACAGCAATTACATAGAGGTGAAGGAAATGGAATTAGTAGAAATTAGACAAGAATTAGAGAAAATGGCTAAGAGATTAGCGGCTTTTAGGGGGTCTCTTTGACCTTCCTACTAAGGAAAAACAAATTGCAGAATTAGAAGAAAAAATGATGGCCGCAGGATTTTGGGATGACCAACAA
Source organism: Bacillus sp. WC2507 (assembly GCF_052656125.1). NCBI lineage: Bacteria > Bacillati > Bacillota > Bacilli > Caryophanales > Bacillaceae > Bacillus > Bacillus sp. WC2507. The sequence continues at coordinate 607,906 of NZ_JBQXPN010000001.1, forward strand.
GGCGCACAAGTTGTAATTAATGAAGCAAATGCACTGAAAGATATGGTTGGAAAGTTTCGTCAGTTAGATGAGACATTCGAAAATTTGGAAATAACCCATGAGCTTTTAAAAGAAGAATATGATGAAGATTTACATGAGGAGCTTGAATCAGAAGTAAAAGGTTTAATTCAAGAAATGAATGACTATGAACTTCAGTTATTATTAAGCGATCCTTATGATAAGAATAATGCGATTTTAGAATTACACCCAGGTGCTGGTGGAACAGAGTCACAAGACTGGGGTTCTATGTTATTACGTATGTACACACGTTGGGCTGAAAAACGTGGGTTTAAAGTAGAGACTGTTGACTACTTACCAGGTGACGAAGCTGGTATTAAGAGTGTTACTTTATTAATTAAAGGTCATAATGCTTACGGTTATTTAAAGGCAGAGAAAGGTGTACATCGTCTTGTACGTATTTCGCCATTCGATTCTTCAGGCCGCCGTCATACATCGTTCGTATCTTGTGAAGTTGTACCTGAGTTCAATGATGAAGTTGAAATCGAAATACGTTCAGAAGACTTAAAAATTGATACGTACCGTGCAAGTGGTGCGGGTGGACAGCATATTAATACGACAGACTCAGCAGTTCGTATTACACATACACCAACAAACACAGTTGTAACATGTCAGTCAGAGCGTTCACAAATTAAAAACCGTGAGCACGCGATGAAGATGTTAAAAGCGAAATTATACCAAAAGAAATTAGAAGAGCAACAAGCGGAGTTAGATGAAATTCGTGGTGAACAAAAAGAAATCGGATGGGGTAGCCAAATTCGTTCTTACGTATTCCACCCGTATTCTCTTGTGAAAGACCACCGTACAAATACAGAGGTTGGTAACGTGCAAGCAGTTATGGATGGAGAAATTGATCCATTTATTGATGCTTACTTACGTTCTCGCATCTAATAAAGTGAAACTTTAATCAGAGGGAGTTTTGTTCATCCCCACTGATTATCAGCCCGCACTCAACCTAACTTCTTTGCTCTCGCTGAATTTTGAGGCGGGGTCTTACTGCTCACAAATAGCGGGATAAGCGAAAGAAAGCCAACAAAGTTGTCGGCGTATGCTGAGGATAATAGAGGATATAAAGAATTTGATTTTATTTCTATAGATGAAGTAAAGAGGAAGAGAAGTTGGAAACGACAACTTCTCTTTTTGATGGGATTATATGTAGCATACAATGTTGTATATTGTTTTGTAAAAAGTAGAGAATAGTAAAACAGAGCGGCAATAGAGTAAGACTTGAGCAGAACTTTTCTGATTTCCTGTTCAAAAAGAATTCTTTATAGAAGCTTTTACGTTGTTCACAGAATTGAAACAACTTATGAAAGCTTTATATTATCAGGGTTCTTACTGTATTTTTGAAGAATATGAAATATACCTTAGTTTTTCTATATAAAGATAATGCTTATAATGAAAATGAGTGTGTTAGGAATGAAAAGAATATCAACAATGGGGAGCGATAGAAGTGAAAAAGAAATTGTTGGCTATTGCGCTAGGGACATCAGTAGTTTTTGCTTTAGGAGCATGTGGAAATAAAGAAGAGAGTAAGCCTTCGAAACAATCTGCAAGCACAGATAGCGCAGAGCAAATTTATCAAAAAAGTTGTATTGGTTGTCATGCTAAAGATTTATCAGGAGCAACTGGACCGGATTTACGAAAAGTAGGACAGAAATATGATGCAGCAGAGATTGAAAAGATTATTGAAAAAGGTCGCGGTTCCATGTCACCAGGAATCATTCAAGGTGAGGATGCGAAAAAAGTAGCTGAGTGGTTAGCTGAACATAAATAAAAAAGGTAAAGTGGACGAGTTGGTTATATAATCTTATCCCAAAATGATTTTGGGTAAGAACTATGACGACTCGTTTCCTTTTTTTTGGAGTGTAACATAACTGTAACAAAATTGTATCCGAACTGGAAACCGTTTGATGTTACAATGAGGTTTGTAGAATTTTGCTGAAATATATTACATAGTAGTATTGCTTATAAAAAGATTGTAAGTAGACTACCTTCAACAAGAGTGGCCAAGCGAGAATAAAAGGTTCTGTTTTATTTTCAAATGTACAGAAAAGTATTTCGAAAAAAATCATTAAGTATTGGGTGATAAATAATGATAAAAATGACGAATGTTTATAAGGAGTACCCGAATGGTATGAAAGCCATTGCTGGTCTCACAGTTAACATTAAACAAGGTGAGTTTGTATACGTAGTTGGACCGAGTGGAGCCGGGAAATCTACATTTATTAAAATGATGTATCGTGAAGAAAAGCCATCTACAGGATCGATTAATGTAAATGGACTTGTTATTGAAACATTAGCAGAAAGAGATGTTCCCTATTTCCGTCGTCAATTAGGCGTAATTTTCCAAGATTTTAAATTGCTACCTAAGTTAACGGTATATGAGAATGTTGCGTTTGCTTTAGAAGTAATTGAAGAAGAAAAAGAAGCCATTCGTGAGCGTGTAACAGAAGTTTTAGGTCTTGTAGGTCTTGAGGATCGTGCAGACGCACTACCAAGTGAACTTTCGGGCGGAGAGCAGCAACGTGTTGCGATTGCGAGAGCGATTGTTAATAGACCAAAGGTTGTAATTGCCGATGAACCAACAGGTAACTTAGATATTGAAACAGCTCTTGATATTATGAAGATCTTTACGCGTATTAACGAGCGTGGTACAACGATTGTTATGGCGACACATAACTCAGATATCGTAAATACAATTCGTCATCGTGTAATCGCGATTGAAGGCGGAAAAATTGTTCGAGATGAGATTGAGGGAGGATACGGATATGAAGGCTAAGACCCTTAGTCGACATTTGCGAGAAGGTGTAAAGAATCTATCACGTAACGGATGGATGACGTTTGCTTCTGTTAGTGCAGTAACAGTTACATTATTACTTGTAGGTGTCTTTTTAACAGCGATTATGAATATGAACCATTTTGCGACGAAAGTAGAGCAAGATGTAGAGATTCGTGTACACATTGATCCAGCAGCAAAAGAAGCGGATCAAAAGAAATTAGAAGAGGATATGAGTAAGGTTGCAAAAGTAGACTCTATTAAATATTCATCTAAAGAAGAAGAGCTAAAACGCTTAATTAAAAGCTTAGGTGATAGCGGAAAAACGTTTGAGTTATTTGAACAAGATAACCCACTTAAAAACGTATTCATTGTAAAAGCAAAAGAACCAACAGATACAGCAACAATTGCGAAAAAGATTGAAAAAATGCAGTTTGTAAGTAACGTTCAATACGGTAAAGGTCAAGTTGAAAAATTATTTGATACTGTAAAAACAGGACGTAATATCGGGATTGCGCTAATTGCTGGTCTTTTATTCACAGCGATGTTCTTAATCTCTAATACAATTAAAATTACAATTTATGCTCGTAGTACAGAAATCGAAATTATGAAACTGGTAGGTGCAACAAACTGGTTTATTCGTTGGCCGTTCTTATTAGAGGGATTATTCCTAGGAGTATTAGGATCAATTATTCCAATTGGCCTAATTCTAGTTACGTATAATTCACTACAAAGTGTGTTTAACGAAAAACTTGGCGGAACAATTTTCGAACTTCTACCATACAGTCCTTTCGTATTCCAATTAGCTGGTTTACTAGTGTTAATCGGGGCTTTAATCGGTATGTGGGGAAGTGTAATGTCAATTCGTCGCTTCTTAAAAGTATAAAAAGTTGCAAACATAATTCGTACAAGCTTATCATATAGTAGAAATAGGTAAAGGCATCACACACTGTGTGATGCCTTTTGCTACACCACCTGTGTGTTTTGGAAAGGGGAATTCCGCATTGAAACGTAGAGTTGCAATTATTGGAATGGTTGTTGCATTTTTAATTGGTGCTGGCGGAATGTTTGCAGGTATGTCTTTATTTGGGGTTAACCCAGCAGAGGTAACGCAAACAATTTCGAGTGGAAACGCTAGCACCGCGCAAGGGAATTTGGCAAAAATTAATGAGGCGTATGCACTAATTGATTCACGTTATGTGGAAGACGTGAAGGATGACAAGTTAGTCGAAGGTGCAATACAAGGCATGTTGTCTACGCTGAAGGACCCTTATTCCACGTATATGGATAAAGAAACGGCTAAACAGTTTAGTGAATCGCTTGATCCTGAGCTAGAGGGGATCGGGGCTGAGGTGAACAAAACGGACGGTAAGCTTATTATCGTATCTCCAATTAAAGGCTCACCGGCAGAAAAGATTGGAATTAAACCGAATGACCAAATTTTATCTGTAGATGGAAATAGTGTGAAAGATTTATCACGTGAAGAAGCAGTATTAAAGATTCGTGGTAAAAAAGGAACGACTGTCGCGATTGAAATTAAGCGTGCAGGAGTAGCTGATCCGATTGTATTTAAAATTAAGCGTGAAAAAATTCCAATCTTCACAGTGTTTAGTTCTGTGAAACAAGAGAGCGGAAAAGATATCGGTTATATGCAAATCACTTCTTTTGCTGAAAATACGGCGAAAGAATTTAAGGATCAGTTAAAAGAGTTAGAGAAGAAAAACATAAAAGGCTTAGTTATTGACGTGCGTGGTAATCCTGGTGGCTACTTAAATAGTGTAGAAGAGATACTAGGGGAAATTATGACGGATAAAAAGCCGATGCTACAAGTAGAACAACGAAATGGTGAGAAGAAGAAATTCTCTACGGAACTGAAAAAGAGAAAGCCATATCCAATTTCAGTATTAATTGATAACGGAAGTGCTTCTGCTTCAGAGATTTTAGCGGGTGCGCTAAAAGAGGGAGAAGGATACGATTTAATTGGTGAAAAAACATTTGGTAAAGGTACTGTTCAGCAAGCCGTTCCATTTAAAGATGGCAGTAACATTAAATTAACGATGTTTAAATGGCTAACACCGGATGGAAACTGGATTCATAAAAAAGGAATTGCGCCAACAGTAGAAGTGAAGCAACCAGATTATTATCATGCGACACCAATTCAAATTGAAAAGACACTTTCATACAATTCAAATGATGTCCAAGTAAAACACGCGCAAGAAATGCTTAAGAGTTTAGGATATGTACCAGGACGTGAAGATGGATACTTTAGTAAAGAGACAGAATCAGCGCTGAAAGCATTCCAAAATGCGAATGAGATGGAAGCGACAGGACAGCTGGATAAAAAGACAGCTGAGGCGATTCAAACTAAAATTATTGAAAAAATTCGTTCTGGAGAAAACGATCTACAATTACAGTCAGCATTAAAGTTAATAGTGAAATAAAGTGAAACTTTAATCAGTGGGGGTTTTCTTCATCCCCCACTGATTATTAGTTGAACCAATCGGACTTTTATGGGCAGTTGAGACCCCCCACCTAAATTCTTTGCTTTCGCTGAATTTTGAGGTGGGGGTCTTACTCCCCATTAAAGCGGGATAAAAAGAAATACAGTCAGTTTGCTGCCTGTATTTTTTTGTGTTAAACAAACGTTTGTCCAGTTATGATAATATAAAAAGAAAGAATGATATAAATGGTGGTGATTGGGTTCGTGGAGGCATGGATTTTTGAAATAATGCGGGCAGTTGGACGTTTTTTCTTACACCCTGCTGTCTATGTATTTTTAATAAGTAGTATCTTCGTTGGATACTTACGTATGTTACGAGAACGAAAGGATTTTTCCTTTAAAGTTTATGATATTTGGTTTGAACTGCGAACATCTCTATTTGCGGGAGTTGGATACGGATTACTCGTATCTATTATTACAATTGGACTTGGCCTTGTTGTTTCCAAAGCGAGCTTATGGGTCATCTTATTTTGGACGTTATTATTTGGATTAACTGCTATGTACCGATATTTATCAGCAGCTTATACATTTAGTATCGCAATTGTATGCGTTCTATTATCTTCTAAGCTACCAGTTTCCTTCTTACAGCTTGGAGAAGGGGAAGAGAGTACGATTGTATCTCTTGCTATTTTACTAGGCGTCATGCTTGTTGTAGAGGGCTTGTTGATTTCTAAAAATGCAGTAGGATATTCTACGCCGAAGATTCGTAAGGGTAAGCGTGGGCTAAAGATTGGTTTACACGAATCAAAGCGTTTATGGATCGTGCCTATTTTTATTCTTGTACCAGGTGATGCAGTAACGCAGTTTATTTCATGGTGGCCTGTCGTTTCAATCGGTTCAGATACCTATTCTCTATTCCTCGTTCCATTTTTAATTGGATTTATGAGAAAGATTAGAAGTTATGAGCCAACAGAAGCTTTATTATTTACAGGAAGACGTGTCTACGGATTAGCAGGAATTGTACTTGTTTTAGGAATCGCAAGTTATTGGTGGCACGTACTTGCCATTATCGCAATGGGAGTCGCAATGCTTGGGCGTTTCACAATTTCCATGCAAGAAAAAATTGCGGATGAGACAAGACCGGCGTACTTCGCTGCACGTAATGATGGGCTTGTTGTATTAGATACAATCCCGAATACAATTGGGGCAGAGCTGCATTTACTGCCTGGAGAAGTAATTACGAAAGTAAATGGAGTCATTCCAGGAAGCGCTGAGGAATTTTATGATGCGCTTCAAACGAAGACGACGGGGGCATTTTGTAAATTAGAAGTATTAGATACAAATGGTGAGCTTCGTCTTGCTCAAACGGCATTATACGCTGGGGGACATCATGAATTAGGTATTGTATTTGTTCAGCAGGAGCATGAGTGGGATTCGGAAGCTATGTAATAATAAAATGAAAGAAGAGGTTATATAACATTGTAGTTATATAGCCTCTTCTTTTTTGATTTACGGTTTTACTTGAGCGTAATGTTGCACAACAAACTCACGAAACGTTTGTGCAGCAAGTGATAAGTAGTGTTTTTCATTCCATACTAAATGAGGCGTCCATTGGCAAACGGGCTCTTCAATATGGAGAAGCGTTAGCGGGGGCAATTCCTTTTTTGCTGCGATTGGTAAAAAAGCAACGCCAAGTCCAGTGCGTACTAAGCCGCTTATTGCTGCAGGTTCATCTCCTTCACATACAATGTTAGGCGTAAACCCAGCTTGTCTGCAGAAATTGTCTGTAATCTCACGGAAGCTATACCCTGGTTTTAGGGAGATAAAAGGATCATTTGCTACTTCACTTAGCTTGATACGATCGCGATCTTTGAGTCGATGTGTACTTGGTACAGCTAGTACGATCTCTTCGGTCATTAATGGAAGACTATAGACTCCTAGTCGATCAATAGGTGAAGGTGTGAGACAAAAGTCGATTTCGCTTTTTTCAAGAAGCTGAATTTTTAATTCTTCTGTAGATGCTTGTGTTATGCGGAAGTTAATGTGTGGATATAGGGCTAGGAAAGGTGCTAGCAATTCAGAGACCCGATTTAAAGTTGTAGTAGCTACTACAACACTTCCTTGTTCTAATCCAGCCATATCTGTAACTTGTCGTTTGCCTACTTCGAGTGCCTCAAGGGCTGTATCCACTTGCTTGAGAAAAGCCTTTCCGAAAGTGTTTAGACGGATTTTTCGTCCGATTCGATCAAATAAGGGAACCCCTAACTCTTCTTCTAATCGAGAGATAGTAACGCTTAAAGCTGGTTGGGAGATATGAAGTTCTTGTGCCGCTTTTGTTATATGTTCCGTCCGAGCGACTGTCTTAAAATACTTGAGCTGCAGCAATTCCATAAATTATGTTCACCTTCTCTTATATACTCGAAGTTATTAATATGATAGTTATTTTATATTTTTGTTTATCAATAATCAATTTTATAATAGGAGTGTGAAAAGAAATACTATAAGAATTTATATATAGATAAAAATGAGGTGGATGATTTTTGGATATTCAAAAATATTTAGAGCATATTCAATCTGAAAAAAGAGAGGTAAGTTTCTCTTACTTATCTCATCTTCAAAAGCAACATGTACTCAACGTTCACTTTGAGAATCTTGATATTCTTGCAAGAAAACCTCTATCTTTGCGTGAAGAAGATTTATATCAAAAAATTGTTCATGCGAAGAAGGGTGGCGTGTGCTACGAGTTAAACGGAATATTTTATTTTCTGCTAAAAGAATTAGGATTTGATTCCTATCTTATGGCAGGAACTGTATATGTAAGAGAAGGAATTTGGGCTCTTGAAAATGCTCATTTATTCATAATCGCACCAATTGATAATAAAGAGTATTTGGTGGATGTAGGCATGGGCGGTAATTCACCGAGAATTCCTGTTCCGTTGAATGGAGAGGAAGTTGTGGATAGTGATGGTCTTTACCGAGTAAATAAAGACGAGACAACATCATTTTATTATTTGCAAAAAAAGACGGATGATGATTGGGAGATGCTATATCGATTTGAACAGCCGTCTCATAAATGGAACTTGGAAAACATTCATCCAATTTGTGTCTTAACTGAAACAGCTCCAGAATCAATGTTCAATAAGGTGTATTTCCTTTCACGAGTTACAGAAAATGGGCGCATCACCTTGTTAGGAGACACACTGATTATTGTTGATGGAAAAGAAAAAACAAAAGAAAAGCTAGAAAAACATGAGATTGAAGAAACTGTTCGTCGTTATTTTCAAATCCAAGTGTAGTGAGGGGATTTTAGGGTGGGTTAATATGTAAATTTAGATCTACAAGTTAAACCGTTTATTGCACAGTTGGAAGTTACGGGATAAGAACAGAGAAGCGAAAGATTTATCGGGAGTATGATGAGTTTTGAACTATTTAAAGGATGTATTTGTGAAAAAATAAAAGGAACGAAACTTATCAGTAGAGCACTTTGGATTGAATACGATCCGTAACATATAGAAATGAAGCCTAATTTCTCATGGATATAAATGAGGAGTTAGGCTTTTTAAATTTATCCACTTTTTTAGTTTCATAGACGGATAACTTGAATAATTATTTGATAATGGTTATCATTTAGGGAGTCTTTTAATTTTGGAAAATGGAGGTAAGATATGCTACGTAAATTTTTTTCTTACTATAAACCGTATAAAGGTTTATTTATACTCGACTTTTCTTGCGCGGTTGTCGCAGGATTACTAGAACTTGGCTTCCCGCTTATCGTAAATCAATTTATTGATAAGTTATTGCCAGGAAAAAACTGGACGCTTATTTTATGGGCTTGTTTCGGTTTACTAGCAGTTTATATATTAAATGCAGGTTTACAATATGTCGTTACATACTGGGGACATATGCTTGGCGTTAACATTGAGACGGATATGAGGCAGAAATTATTTGATCACATTCAAAAGCTATCATTCAGATTTTTTGATAATAATAAAACAGGTCATTTAATTTCACGTCTTACAAACGATTTAATGGAAATCGGGGAAATTGCTCACCATGGGCCAGAAGATTTATTTATCGCTGTTATGACTTTAGTTGGGGCATTCTCATTTATGATGATGATCAACTGGAAGTTAGCGCTATTAACGTTCTTCGTCATTCCATTCCTACTATGGTTGGCACTTTACTTCAACAAAAAAATGACAGGTACGTTTAGACGTTTATTCTCAGATGTTGCGGATTTCAATGCATGTATTGAGAACAACGTTGGTGGTATTCGCGTTGTACAAGCATTCGGAAATGAAAAGTTTGAGAAAGAACAATTTGCTGTGAACAACGCTCGTTTCCGTACAACGAAATTAATGGCGTATAAAATTATGGCGTTAAATTCATCGATTAGTTATATGCTCATGCGTCTCGTAACGCTCTTCGTCTTAATATGCGGTACATGGTTTGTTCTGCAAGGCGAATTAACGTACGGTGGATTTATCGGATTCGTTCTATTAACGAATATTTTCTTCCGTCCAATTGAAAAAATTAATGCGGTAATCGAAAGCTATCCGAAAGGGATTGCTGGTTTTAAGAGATATGTAGAGCTTCTTGAAACAGAGCCTGACATTGTAGACTCTAAAGATGCGATAGAAGTAAAACATGTACATGGTGATATTCAATATAACAACATTACGTTCGGATATGAAAACAAAGAACCGATATTAAATGAGATTAGTTTGAAAATCCATGCAGGTGAAACGGTTGCTTTCGTTGGACCGTCAGGGGCAGGGAAAACAACACTATGTAGTTTATTACCACGATTTTACGAGCAATCATCTGGATCGATTCAAATTGATGGTATTGATACGAAAGATATGACGTTATCTTCACTTCGTAAGCAAATTGGAATTGTGCAGCAAGATGTGTTCTTATTCTCAGGAACGATTCGTGAAAATATCGCTTACGGAAACTTAAAGGCGTCAGAAGCTGAAATTTGGCAGGCGGTAAAGAGAGCTCAATTAGAAGATTTAATTTACTCACAACCAGACGGTTTAGATACTGTTATCGGTGAGCGCGGTGTGAAACTTTCAGGCGGACAGAAACAACGTCTAGCTATTGCTCGTATGTTCTTGAAAAACCCGCCAATTTTAATACTAGATGAAGCGACTTCCGCATTAGATACAGAGACGGAACTTGCGATTCAAAAATCGCTTGCAGAATTAGCAGTTGGCCGTACAACGTTAGTTATCGCTCACAGACTTGCAACGATTAAAAATGCAGATCGTATCGTCGTTGTAAATAAAGACGGTATTGCAGAGCAAGGTTCACATGATGAATTAATTGAGCAAGGCGGAGGATACAGTAGGTTATACGAAGCTCAGTTTAGTTCGTAAATATAATTTGTACTGAATTAGTGCACCATAAGTAGGTGAAAATCTCATATGGGAGGCTATAAAGTATGATTGTAACAACAACGTCTACAATTCAAGGCAAAGAAATTATTGAGTATATCGATATCGTCAATGGAGAAGCGATTATGGGCGCGAATATCGTTCGTGACCTTTTCGCCTCTGTCCGTGACGTTGTCGGCGGTCGTGCAGGCGCTTATGAAAGTAAATTAAAAGAAGCGCGCGACATCGCAATGGAAGAAATGAAAACTTTCGCAAGACAAAAAAATGCGAATGCAATTGTGGGTATCGACGTGGATTACGAAGTAGTTCGCGAAGGAATGCTAATGGTTGCAGTGAGCGGGACTGCTGTTCGTATATAAAGTGAAAAGCCGTGCGGGTGCACGGCTTTTTGTTGTTATTACGTCTAACACGATAGATAGGACGATATTCTATGTCGAAGCCTCGATATTTCTTGGGAAATGCGGAAGGTCCCGTCGATATATAGGGAAGATACTAGAGTGCTTCTTTACATTTTCGGATTTGGACTAATAATGTTTCATATTTTTGTTCGAGAGATGTGATGTCATCGTGATGATTTGGTATGGAAATTCGGCTGATGATTTCTGTTAATTTTGTTTGTAATCGTAATAATTCTTGTTCAGTAACGTTTACAGAAGCATCGGTTGTTCTTTTTGTGTATTGCTCGTAATTACCGTGGAAGACTCTTGGTTCACTCTCATCTACTTGTAGAATATGGTCTGCAACAGAGCGAATAAAGGCACGGTCATGGCTAATGAAAAGTATTGTGCCAGGGTATTCTTGTAACATGATTTCTAATTCTTCTTGCGTCGCTAAGTCCAAATAGTTTGTCGGTTCATCGAGCAGAAGCATATTATAGTTTCCTAAAAATACTTTTGCGAGTGCAACCTTCATTCGTTCACCGCCGCTTAGAACGTGAACAGGTTTATGAACATCTTCACGGCGGAATAGGAGTCGTGCAAGTATTGTGCGAGCGAATGCTTCTGTATAGTTTGTTTCTTCTAGAACGTTTTCTAAAATGGTTTTATCTGTTTTTAAAATTGATAGTGTTTGTTCGAAGTATCCGATTTTACAGCTTTTCGATAGCTGTATGCCACGCTCGTTTGCGAGAAGCATGTTGAACAAAGTTGTTTTGCCGCTTCCATTTGCCCCTAAAACGGCAAGCTTTGCACCAGGAGCAATCGTTCCATTCATATTTGTAAATAGTGTGCGGTCGTCTATTTTCTTTGTTACTTTATTGAACTGTACTGCCACTTTACTATGAATGGGTGTATGGTATTGCACGTCAAACTGGGCCTGAGAAAGATCCTTTGGCTTTTCCTTCTTTTCTAGTTTTTCGAGACGTGTTTCTAATGCTTTCGCTGCTTTGCTAACCTTTTCTTGCCCATGAGCCCCGCTTAACTTATACAGTTTAGATTCAGATGAACTGAAACGTGTTGGGATTTTTGTCATGTTAGAAGCACGTTGCTTTCTTTGTAGAATGGACTGCTCTAAACGATTTTTTTCTTGTACATATTGCTCATATTCTGCTTGTTTTTGTGTTCGCTCACGTTCTTTTTGTTTTCGATAGTTTGAATAGTTTCCTTTATATTCTTGAATCATCCCGTCTTCAATTTCAATAATTTTTGTACATATATTATCTAAAAATTCACGATCATGCGATATTAAAACAAGAGCCCCTTTATAAGATAAAAGTGCCTTTTCTAATTGCTCTGTACCGATCATATCTAAGTGGCTTGTTGGTTCGTCAGCGAATAAAATGCCTGCCTCTTGCTCGAGAGCATGGGCAATCTTTAGACGCATTCGTTCACCGCCGCTCATTGAATTTGAGACGTTTGAAATATTCCATTTTCCTTTTGCAGGAGAAGAAGCGACCTCTGGTAATTCCTCGCTAATTTGAGGAATGATGCTGATAGAGCTATGATGAGTTACTATGCCTTTATCAGCTTCTATTTCTTTACTTAATATTTGTAATAACGTAGATTTACCAGCTCCGTTGACTCCGACAATTCCTATACGATCCCGTGCTTGAATTTCCAGTGATGGTAACGTAAATAGTGTGCGATCACCAAAGCCCTTTTCAATATTACGTGCGAATAAAATAGTCATAAAAAAACCTCCCTAGTTTCACTAGAGAGGATAAACGTCGCCCTTGCATGTAAAAAATCGTACATAAATAAACGATTTTTTACATGATCGTTTCGAAAGAAAGTATCGACAAATGGACAGACTAATCCCCTGCTAGTTTTCATCATTTTTGTTCACTATTTGTGATGGATGAAATAAATAAGAGAATTAGAACTTCATTGGTCAAAGTACCTTCCTTTCATAATATTACTTTTATTGTATGCGCATACAAAAGGGTTTGTCAAACTTATTTCTGTTTACTATTTTTGAATTTATTATTATACAATTGTGCTTTTGCTAGCGCCTCAGCATCATTTTGGATTTCATCTAATCCATTCGCATCTCCAATAACATACCCTTCAAATGATGAACCAACAAAATCAAAGATGTATTGGAACTGGGAGATAAGCGGTAATGCTTTTAGTTTCGGATTATCTCCACCAACGATGACCACGTACATTTTTTTGCCCTTCATTTTTTCTTTGAAATGAAGGGATGTATCACGCAAGCTTTGTGACCAGCGATCAACGAAGTTTTTCATATGTCCACTCATTCCGTACCAATATAATGGTGTAGCAAAGATAATCATGTCGTGCTCTAACATGCGTTTGGTTAACTGCTCGTAGTCATCATTTACAGGTTGGAATCCTTCTGCATCATGACGCTTATCTGTAATAGGATAGACTGTGTGATCACGTAAATAAATTTGTTCTGTTTCCATTCCATCAATCATCATATGTGTTAAAGCTTCCGTATTTCCGTTTTGTCTTGAACTGCCGTGTATAACAAACATGTAATCATTCCTTTTCTTTTGCTTGTTTTAGGAGTGAAACGTGTTGTTGCAAATTCTTTTGAATACTGGAAAGTAATGAAATTTGCTTTGTTACTTCATTGAGTTTATCTTCATAAAGCGTAAGGATACTGCTGCAAGGATTGTCGTACAGGTGTGGTTCAATTTCAAGGCAACGCAGCATCCTTGCCGTCTCTTCTAAATTTAAGCCAATTTGTAAGTACATTTGAATAAGTTCTACTTTTTTGATGGCATTTTCATCAAAATCACGGTAGCCATTTGTGAGGCGTTTAGAAGGGAGTAATCCCTTTTCCTCATAATGTCTTAGTGATCTTTCGCTAACGCCAGTTTCTTTTGATAACTCTCCAATTCGCAACGTGTTTCACTCCTTTTAAACGTATTGTAAACCTTCACACTAATGTGAAGGTCAACTCTGTTTTTTCGCAAAAGAACCTACATGATTTAAAAACACTTGAATAGCTTTAGACTGAATAAAGTATTTGCCACGCACGATGGAGAAGGGACGGATGAGTTGTTCATTTGGAACTTCGACGTGGAATAGCTCTTTTGCCAGTAGCTCTTTCCGTACAGTCCAATCAGAAAGTATAGCGATGCCAAGCCCAGCACTAACTGCTTCCTTCACGCTTTGAATACTACTGAATGTAAAGAATCGTTTCATTTTTAAATGGTGTTGATGAATAAAGCGATCACTATAAGCACGTGTTCCAGAACCACTTTCTCTTAATACCCATACTTGATCTTGGAGTGTGTTTTCATTTATTTCATTTGTGCGGAGCAGTGGATGATTTGGCGGAACGACGAGCTTCATTTCATCTTGCATAAATGTTTCAACGTCAACATCGGCATATACGACTTGCCCTTCAACTAAGCCGATATCAATTTGATTAGAGCGAAGGCTTTGCAAAACGTCTTCTGTATTTGAGATAAAAGTATGAACTTCGACGTGTGGATTTTCATTCGCATAGTTAGCTAGTATTTTTGGAAGTAAGTATTCGCCAATTGTAAAACTAGCACCGATGCGAAGAGTTCCTGTTACAACGTTATGTAATTCGTTAATTTCTTGTCTAGCATCTTCGTAAAGAGAGAGCATTTGCTTTGCGTGTATATATAAAATGTTTCCAGCCTCTGTCACTTGAACGTGCTTAGGAGAGCGCTGAATAAGTGTAGTGCCAAATTCGTTTTCTAAGTTGCGTATGTGCATACTTACGCCAGGTTGCGAGAGGTTTAATAATTCTGCTGCACGGGAGAAGTGTTTCTGTTCAACGACAGTAACAAAAATCTTTAAAATGTCTACGTTCATATAATGGGATCCTTTCGTTTTTCTATCATCTTATCATAAGTATTTCTGATGATAGAGATTCAATATTGATATTAAACTTATTATAGAAACTCTCTTATAATGTAAGTAGAAAGAACATGCATGTTCCAATACGATTATTGGGGTGGTACAAAGTGGAACAAACACTTGTTATACAAAAGAAAAAGGGCTTTGGATTTTCGCAAGGAATTGGGATTACATTATTAATCGCAATTGTCGCGAAATATTTAGCAGAGCTTCCATTTTTAAATATTATGGGACAATTAGTAATTGCTATTCTAATTGGGATGGTTTGGCGAGCAGCTATCGGAGTTCCGCAAGAAGCGATAGCTGGAACGAATTTCGCGAGTAAGAAGTTGCTTCGCTTTGGGATCATCTTACTTGGAATGCGGTTAAATCTTGTTGATATTGCGAAGGCGGGACCGAAAGTATTGGTCATCGCAGCGGTTGTTATTACATTTACGATTTTCGTTGTATATGGACTAACGAAAGTATTCAAAGTAGAAAAGAAACTTGGAATTTTAACAGCATGCGGAACAGCAATTTGCGGGGCGGCTGCGGTCGTGGCAATTGCACCGCAAGTGAAAGCGAAGGATGAAGAAACGGCAGTTGGAGCAGCAATTATTGCAATTTTAGGTACGATATTTACACTTATTTATACGCTATTATACCCAGTGCTCGGCTTTTCTCCGTACGGTTACGGTGTATTCTCAGGGGCGACGCTTCATGAAATCGCTCATGTCATCGCAGCTGCGGCGCCAGGGGGAAGCGCGGCTGTAGACATCGCAGTTATCGTGAAATTAACGCGCGTTGCAATGCTTGTACCAGTAGCGATTTTAATCGGATTATGGTTTGGTAAGAGCGAGGGAAGCGAAGAAAAAAGATCGTGGCGTGACCTTCCAATTCCTTGGTTCATCTTCGGATTTTTAGCGATGAGTGCAGTGCATTCACTTGGAATTATTCCAGAAGTTGTCGCGGGCTATATTGTGGTCATTGCTTATATGTTAATTGCAATGGCGATGGCAGGGCTCGGCTTAAATGTAGAGTTTAAAACGTTCCGTAAATTAGGAAGTAAAGCATTCGTCGCGGGGCTAATCGGCTCGGTTTGCTTATCGGTTCTTGGATACGTTCTTGTCTGGGGATTAGGATTTATGTAGTAGGATGAAAAAGCTGTTCCCAAAGGTATTTGGGGACAGCTTTTTCTTATGATTATAGCGCTACGGATGTCGATATATTAAAAAATCGCTGATATAAATTGAATTACTTTTGTACTTTGTTAGAGTAGATGTTCAGTGAAACGTTTTTCTAAAATTTGTAAAGATATCTTTACTTATAACTGGAAAATATTTATAATTCAAGTAAAGATATCTTTACTTTTGAAGGTGGAGCCTATGGGTGTAAAAAATAAAATTAAAGAATTAAGAAAGCAACATCATATAACACAAGTGGAAATGGCAAAGGCGATGCAGGTGACACGGCAGACAATCGTGGCGATTGAAAACCATCATTACAACCCGAGTCTAGAGTTATCCCTAAAAATCGCCAAATATTTTGGAGTGAAGGTGGAAGAGATATTTACGCTAGAGTAAGGGGAGAGAAGATGGACAATGCTAGAAAGTTATATGTCGGTTTGTTTTTTGGATTGTTGTTGGGAGACATCGTAGTTCGTATTATGAATCCAGCTATGCCAATTTTACCGCTCGTAGTGAGTAACGTTTTAGCAATTGTATTTTTGACAGTGTATGTGTATTACAAAAAGCGTAAGTACAGAAAAGAAGAACTTCCCGATATAGATGAGCGAGTAAATGAAAATATAAAAAAGCATGTAAACGTCTCATTTGTATTCGCATTTCTGTTGCTTATTGTTTATATTGTTGCGAGTAAAGCAATAGGCAGGGCTGTTATACCTGTGCAAGAGATATTGATAATATGTAGTTCCTTATTTGCAGGTAGTCTCATCATAGGAGTTATGGTAGGGAAACGAGCATAGCGATAGGAGGAATGAAAAAATGCAGGATGAGTTTGAGAGATTCCAGTCAGATAAAGCGTTTAAATATGTAGGATTATTTTTTACGATTAGTTTAGCGATATGGGGTTTATATAATTTAATTGTTGATGGAAATGCTGGTATGCCGTTTGTTTTATTTGTACTAGGGCAGTGGGTGTATTTTCTTGTGAACTATTGGCCGAAGTGGAGATATAGAAATAGTAAAGAGGCTGATCGTGTATGAGTTTGGCATCGCCTGAGTAAGGCATAAATAGAAAAGGGGAACTGGGATGGGATTACCGGTGTTATGTGTCGCTACAGCTATATTTGCGCTTCTTTGGGGAATGCAAAATTTTTCTCGTAATCCAGTGCCGAGTATTTGTATTATGATTGGTACTGTAGGTTTATCGTATTATTTATTATTATTAGCCCATTATCATAAAACGGCAACGAGTGTTGTTGTTGGGGCACTTATTTTATTTTGTGGGCGTGCCATACAAAAGGGATTATTTCCATAAAAGCTGTTTATACAAAGAGTATAAACAGCTTTTTGTATTTTTTTTACAAAACACTTGAAAGTTACGTAACGTCATCTTTTATAATGAAGGGGAAGAGGTGATGGTAGTGATTTCAATACAGCAATTGACGAGAGAAACAGGGGTTACGGTACGTACATTACGTTATTATGATCAAATAGATTTATTAAAGCCAAGTGGGAAAACAGAGGGGGGACATCGGTTATATAGTGAAGCTGATGTCATTCGTTTGCAACAAATTTTATTTTTAAAAGAAATGGGATTTTCATTAAAAGAAACTGCGAATATGTTAGTAAAAGGTGAACTGAATTTAAAGGATTCGCTTGAAAAACAACTTCGATTTGTACAGGAAGAACAAAAGAAATTTAATCAAATGGAGCGTGTTTTACAAGCGGTTGTTTATTCGGTAGATGTAGAGGGAGAACTCGATTGGAAAGTTATGTTTGAACTTATTCAGCTTTCAAAACAGTCTCCTCGTATACGTGAAATATTTCAAAATGAAGTATTTTCAAAGGAAGAACAAAAATTGCTTCATAACTTACCAAAGATGAGTGAAGAAGATCCGAATGTTTTAGAATGGGTAGATTTATTAAAGCAATTACGTCATTTTATGAAAGATGGTAAGGAAGCAGGGAGTGATGAGGTACAAGAGGCAACGAAGAAATTAATGCAGAAGTGTTTAGAAATGGCTAATGGTGACGAAGCGTTTTTAGATAAGTTATGGGAAGTTAGAAAATCGAAGGAAGATTCACAGAAAATGAGCATGTATCCAATTGAAGAAGAACTTTTAGTATATATGGATGAGGCTTTTCGTATTTATGATGAAAGGGAGAAGAATAAATGAGTATACTCGCAGAATATCGTTGGTATTTTTTAATTGGGGCGGAAATTGTATTTTGGTTATCAGCTATCGGTTTCTTTTTACTCCGTTACGGATTCCGTTTGAAAAAGGCGAGTTTTATTATGGGGATTGTACTCCTCGTAAATGAAGTGTTTATTTTAACTTTAGGGGCAGTGGACTATTATCAAACAGGAAAGTTCTCTAACTTTCAAATTATTACTGTAATTATTTTATTGTATGCAGTCTTTTACGGGAAAAAGGATTTGAAGAAGCTCGATATATTTGCGCGAAAATTAGTTGCGAAATGGCGGAATGAGCCGGCGCCTATTATAGAAGAACAGGTAGAATTAACAGGTATGGCCTATGCGAAGCAGGAAGTGAAAAATTTGGTAGTACATCTTGTTTTATTCGTTGGTGTGCACATATTCTTTTTCTTCGCGTACGGATTGATTCCATTTGAACAATGGGGCAATTGGTTAGAGTCAGGAATTGTTTTAAATAAAGCTGCAAGTCGCGTGAGCCAAGTGTGGGCAATTATATTTTTAGTTGATACAGCGATTTCATTTTCATATGTGATTTTTCCGAAGAAGGAGAAAGGAAAAGAAAAGCTACTTTCATAGTTGAAAGTAGCTTTTGGGTATACAAATAATTTTTATAGGAGAGGATGACAATAGGAAGAAGAATCAGTTTTATATGTCTATTTCTTTTTAGTTTAGTAGCATGTTCACCATCTAACACTACAATTGATAAGAAGAACGATGTCATTGTAAAGGGAACCAGGATTTCCAATCTAGATAAATTTGAAAAGTTCGTTTGGAATGTCGAGCAAAGGGAAGTTGATAAAATAAGAATTGTACAGTATACCCTTGAAGGGGACCCGATTTTTCAAACGTTAGAGTATAGTGGGAACGATATATTTTATGTGTCAGATAATAGAAAAGACAAATTTGCTGGGAAGGATAAAGGGTTACATAAAGATAGCTGTAAAAGGATTGTTAAAGAGCAACGTGAATCACAAACGGCTTATAGGTTAATAGACTGTGCGAATGAAAATGGGCGCAATGGATATGACTTATTATATGTACCTAAAAAATAGAGTTAGTAGAGGAAGGAAGATTTGACTCCTTCCTTTTTCTATGTATATATTGTCGAAAATTTTACCGAATATCTGTTCGTTTTTTTAGGTTTTTTATGGGCATTCGTGGTAAAATAATAATACAGATTTTTTATGAGGAGGTCGGATTTTACTTGGAACATCAATTTGAAATTATCTCAGCGTATTCCCCGCAAGGTGATCAGCCGGTAGCTATAGAGAAGCTTGTAGAAGGAATTAATAGTGGAAAGAAAAAGCAAGTGTTGCTTGGAGCGACAGGGACGGGTAAGACATTTACGATTTCAAATGTCATTAAAGAAGTGCAGAAGCCAACACTTGTCATGGCTCATAATAAAACGTTAGCGGGACAGTTATATAGTGAGTTGAAAGACTTTTTCCCGAATAATGCAGTTGAGTATTTTGTTAGTTATTACGATTATTATCAGCCGGAAGCGTATGTGCCACAAACAGATACGTTTATTGAAAAAGACGCGCAGATTAATGATGAAATTGATAAATTGCGTCACTCAGCAACGTCTTCATTATTTGAACGGGATGATGTGATTATTGTTGCGAGTGTTTCGTGTATATATGGTTTAGGTTCTCCAGAAGAATACCGCGAGTTAGTTGTTTCACTTCGAGTTGGTATGGAAAAGGACCGTAATCAATTGCTTCGTGAACTTGTTGATGTGCAGTATGGACGTAATGATATTGATTTCAAGCGTGGTACATTCCGTGTGCGCGGAGATGTAGTTGAAATCTTCCCAGCATCACTTGACGAGCATTGTATTCGAATTGAATTTTTCGGCGATGAAATTGATCGTATTCGCGAAGTAAATGCGTTAACAGGTGAAGTATTAGCAGAACGTGATCATGTAGCAATCTTCCCAGCATCTCACTTCGTTACACGTGAAGAAAAGATGAAGGTCGCTATTGAAAATATCGAAAAAGAATTAGAAGAGCGTTTAAAGGAATTAAATGATAATGGCAAGTTGTTAGAAGCGCAGCGTATAGAGCAACGTACACGTTATGATTTAGAAATGATGCGCGAGATGGGCTTTTGTTCAGGGATTGAAAACTATTCCCGCCATTTAACGCTTCGACCAGCAGGTGCAACGCCGTATACGTTATTAGACTATTTCCCGGAAGATTTCTTAATCGTTATGGATGAGTCGCACGTATCAGTACCGCAAGTAAGAGCGATGTATAACGGGGACCAAGCACGTAAGCAAGTGCTTGTGGATCATGGATTCCGTCTGCCATCAGCTTTAGATAATAGACCGCTCATGTTTGATGAATTTGAAGAGAAAACGAATCAAGTTATTTACGTTTCGGCAACGCCAGGACCGTATGAGTTAGAGCAGTCACCAGAAGTAATAGAACAAATTATTCGTCCAACAGGGCTTTTAGATCCACCAATCGATATACGACCAATTGAAGGGCAAATTGACGATTTATTAGGAGAGATTCAAGATCGCATTGCGAAAAATGAACGTGTATTAATTACGACTTTAACGAAGAAGATGTCAGAGGATTTAACGGACTACTTAAAAGATGTAGGAATTAAAGTGAACTATCTTCACTCTGAAATTAAAACGTTAGAACGTATTGAAATTATCCGTGATCTTCGCCTTGGTAAGTTTGATGTACTTGTTGGTATTAACTTATTACGAGAAGGGTTAGATATTCCAGAAGTATCACTTGTAGCTATTTTAGATGCTGATAAAGAAGGTTTCTTGCGTTCAGAGCGTTCGTTAATTCAAACAATCGGTCGTGCGGCACGTAATGAAAATGGCCGCGTTATTATGTACGCAGATCGTATAACGAGATCAATGGGAATTGCGATTGAAGAAACGCAGCGTCGTCGTACTATACAAGAAGCTTACAATAAAGAGCATGGTATTACGCCGAAAACGATTCAAAAAGGCGTGCGTGATGTAATCCGGGCAACGACAGCTGCTGAAGAGCCAGAAACATATGAAGCAGCGCCAGCTAAGAAGATGACGAAAAAAGAGCGTGAAAAGACAATTACGAAGATGGAAGCAGAGATGAAAGAGGCAGCAAAAGCGTTAGATTTCGAGCGTGCAGCTGAATTAAGAGATTTACTATTAGAATTAAAAGCGGAAGGGTGAAAAGAGTGAGCGTGAGTAAGGATTTTATTGTTGTAAAAGGTGCTAGAGCACATAACTTAAAAAATATTGATGTAACCATTCCGAGAAATCAGCTTGTTGTTGTAACGGGATTGTCTGGTTCAGGGAAGTCATCATTAGCGTTTGATACGATTTACGCAGAAGGGCAGCGCAGATACGTAGAATCGTTATCTGCGTATGCGCGCCAGTTTTTAGGACAAATGGATAAGCCAGATGTAGATACGATTGAAGGATTGTCACCAGCGATTTCAATCGATCAAAAAACGACGAGTCGTAATCCTCGTTCAACAGTTGGAACGGTCACAGAGATTTATGATTATTTACGTTTATTATTTGCGCGAATTGGTACGCCGATTTGTCCGAATCATGGCATTGAAATTACATCACAAACAGTAGAGCAAATGGTAGACCGTGTACTTGAATATCCTGAACGTACGAAATTACAAGTGTTAGCTCCTATCGTTTCTGGGCGTAAAGGTGCGCACGTGAAAGTGCTTGAAGATATTAAGAAGCAAGGGTATGTTCGTGTACGTGTTGATGGTGAAATGCTTGATGTATCTGAAGATATTGCGTTAGATAAAAATAAGAAGCATTCTATCGAAGTTGTAATTGACCGTATTGTTGTAAAAGAAGGGATTGCAAGCCGTCTTGCGGATTCTCTTGAAAGTGCATTAAAGCTTGGCGGGGGACGAGTGTTAATCGATGTAATGGGAGAAGAGGAACTTCTGTTTAGTGAACATCATGCTTGTCCGCATTGTGGTTTTTCAATCGGAGAATTAGAGCCGCGTATGTTCTCATTCAACAGTCCGTTTGGGGCATGTCCTTCTTGTGATGGACTTGGTTCAAAGTTAGAGGTAGATTTAGAACTTGTTATCCCGAACTGGGATTTATCATTAAATGAACATGCGATTGCGCCTTGGGAACCGACAAGCTCACAATATTACCCACAGCTTTTACAATCTGTATGTAATCATTACGGCGTTGATATGGATATGCCTGTGAAAGATATACCGAAAGATTTATTTGATAAAGTGTTGTACGGAAGCGGAGAAGAGAAAGTTTATTTCCGCTATGTAAATGAATTTGGTCAAGTAAAGGAAAATGAGATTTTATTTGAAGGTGTTATTCCAAATATCGAACGTCGTTATCGTGAAACGAGTTCTGATTATATTCGTGAGCAAATGGAGAAATATATGGCAGAGCAAGCTTGTCCGAAGTGTAAAGGTGGACGCTTAAAGCCTGAGAGTTTAGCTGTTTTCGTTGGTGATAAAACGATTGCTGACGTAACGAAGTATTCTGTTCAAGAAGTACAGGAATTCTTCTCAAATGTGGAGCTAACGGAGAAACAACAAAAAATTGCTCATTTAATTTTAAGAGAAATTCAGGAGCGCGTTGGATTCTTAGTAAACGTCGGTTTAGACTATTTAACGTTAAGTCGTGCTGCAGGAACTTTATCAGGTGGTGAGGCACAGCGTATTCGTTTAGCGACACAAATCGGTTCTCGTCTGACTGGCGTACTTTACATTCTTGATGAGCCTTCTATCGGTTTGCATCAGCGCGATAACGATCGTCTTATTCGCACATTGCAAGAAATGCGCGATTTAGGAAATACGTTAATTGTCGTTGAACATGATGAAGATACGATGATGGCTGCTGATTATTTACTTGATATCGGACCTGGTGCTGGTATTCACGGTGGTCAAGTTGTATCAGCGGGGACGCCAGCTGAAGTGATGCAAGATGAAAATTCATTAACAGGGAAGTATTTAAGCGGTAAAGAGTTTATTCCGGTTCCACTTGAAAGACGTAAGGGTGACGGACGTAAAGTGGAAATCATCGGTGCAAAAGAGAATAACTTAAAGAACGCCAAGATGTCATTCCCACTTGGTACGTTTGTAGCGGTAACGGGTGTATCTGGTTCTGGTAAAAGTACGATGATTAATGAAGTATTATATAAATCGTTAGCGCAAAAATTATATAAAGCGAAAGCGAAGCCAGGTACTCATAAAGAGATTAAAGGTCTTGAGCATTTAGATAAAGTAATCGATATTGATCAATCGCCAATCGGTCGTACACCACGTTCTAATCCAGCTACGTATACAGGTGTATTCGATGATATTCGTGATGTGTTTGCACAAACGAATGAAGCGAAAGTGCGCGGATATCAAAAAGGACGTTTCAGCTTTAATGTAAAAGGTGGACGTTGTGAAGCGTGCCGTGGTGATGGGATTATTAAAATCGAAATGCACTTCTTACCAGACGTATACGTTCCGTGTGAAGTTTGTCATGGTAAACGATACAATCGTGAAACGTTAGAAGTGAAGTATAAAGATAAGAACATTTCTGAAGTGTTAGGGATGACAATTGAGGACGGGGTAGAATTCTTCGCTAATATCCCGAAAATTAAGCGTAAACTCCAAACGCTTGTAGACGTTGGGCTTGGTTATATGAAATTAGGGCAACCAGCTACGACGTTATCTGGAGGAGAAGCACAGCGCGTGAAACTAGCTTCTGAATTACACCGTCGTTCTACAGGACGTACGCTATACATTTTAGATGAGCCAACGACTGGTTTACATGCGCATGATATCGCACGTCTTCTAGAAGTGTTGCAGCGCCTTGTTGAGAGTGGTGAAACAGTACTTGTGATTGAACATAATTTAGATGTAATTAAAACAGCTGATTATATCGTTGACCTTGGACCAGAGGGCGGGGACAAAGGTGGACAAATCGTTGCTTCCGGAACACCAGAGCAAGTAGTAAAAGAAGAGCGCTCATATACAGGTAAGTATTTAAAAGATATTTTAGTTCGTGATAAAGCGAGAATGAAAGAGAAAATAAAAGAAGTAGAGTTATCACAATAAGTGTATGAATAAAAACCGAGTGGAAATGACACTCGGTTTTTATTTCGTAGGGGGGAGAAGATGGAGTTCTTAGAAGGATTAAAGAAGAACATGAAGGTAAGAGAGTTTCAAAAGTGGGGTGTATATTTTCGCAAGCGCTGGGAGGATCATTTTGCAAATCATTTAAGCGATGAGGAGAAAGAAGACATTTTCCTTTACGGAGATAAGTATGCATGTGGTTATCTATGGCACATATTTAGTTATGAGAAAAAGAAGTGTTTAGAGGGTAAAGAAGCAGAGAACGCGTTTCATAATGAAGTGAAAAAGGATTGTTATGTATTCTATCAACATTGTGACGACGTACTGCTAATAAAGGATTCGAGCTTATTGCATATAGATGATATATTAAGGGAGACGGACGATGCATATAAAGGTGATATTTATATTGTAGATAAAGAGTTCACTTGGACCTTTGTGAAAACGCATGAGCATGGATGGTATGGCCCTTATTTCACAAAGAAATGTTAGTAGGTATACAAGCATGAAGAATAGAATAGGTTGATATAAGTGTTTGCATGATACTTGCGTTTATTAGCTATTAGCGTATGATGAAATATATATGTCAAAAGGATGTGTAAGAAAATGAGATGGATTGTATCACTTCTTGTAAATAGCGTTGTGTTAATCGCTGTATCGGGACTTTTAAAAGGGATTGCACCAGACGCGTTTTACGTAGCAAATATACAAACTGCAATTATTGCGAGTATTATCTTGGCTGTTTTAAATGTATTCGTAAAACCGTTTTTAATTTTAATTACGTTACCAATTACTGTTGTAACTTTCGGGTTCTTCTTAATTGTTATTAATGCGATTACGTTAAAAATAGCAGATTCATTATTAGGAGATGCATTTAATATATCAGGGTTTGGTGTAGCGATCGTTGCAGCAATTTGTATTTCAATTTTTAATATGATTATTGAAAAGGCAATTGTGGAACCGCTATATGAAAAAAAGAGAAAATGACAAAAAGAAAAACATTTCATTGTTTGTATGAAATGTTTTTTTCTATTTATTAGAAACCGTATTTCTTGTTTCCAGAAAAAAATGGTACAATATCCGGTAGAATGGAATTTTACATCAAATGAGACTGAACCCGCAGCGGAGTGGAGGTTTATACATATGCCGAAAGTAAGGACAAAAGATTTAATTGAACAATTTCAATTGGAGTTAATAAGTGGTGAAGAAGGAATTCATCGTCCGATTGATACAAGTGATTTATCACGACCTGGAATTGAAATGGCAGGATTTTTTACTTATTATCCAGCTGATCGTGTACAGCTTCTTGGAAAGACGGAGCTTACGTTCTTTGATACGTTAACAACAGAGCAAAAACAAGAGAGAATGAAAGCGCTTTGTACCGAGGAGACACCATGTATTATTATAACTCGTAATCAAGATGTACCAGATGAGTTATTACAAGCATCACGTGAATCAGGCATGCCTTTATTACGTTCTTCTCAAACGACAACGAGATTATCAAGTCGTTTAACCAATTATTTAGAAGGTAAGTTAGCACCAACAACTGCTGTTCATGGTGTATTAGTAGATATTTACGGTGTTGGTGTTTTAATTACAGGTCAAAGTGGTGTTGGTAAAAGTGAGACAGCTCTTGAACTTGTGAAGCGTGGTCACCGCCTTGTTGCGGATGATAGTGTAGAAATTCGCCAAGAAGATGAAGACACATTAGTAGGAAGCTCACCAGATTTAATTGAGCATTTATTAGAAATTCGTGGTCTAGGTATCATTAACGTGATGACGTTATTCGGTGCAGGGGCAGTGCGAAATTATAAGCGTATTACGCTTGTTATTAATCTTGAAATTTGGGATCAAAAGAAAAATTATGATCGCTTAGGTCTTGATGAAGAGAAGATGAAAATTATTGATACAGAACTTACGAAGATTACACTTCCAGTTCGTCCTGGTCGAAACTTGGCTGTTATTATTGAAGTAGCAGCGATGAACTTCCGTTTAAAACGTATGGGAGTCAATGCAGCACAGCAGTTCTCAGAACGATTAATGAGTGCGATTGAATTAGGGAATCAGGAGTAAACTTTGGAGAGGGAGGTCATACATATGCTGTTAGGTTCTGTACCACAGCTTGACCGCGTAGCCATCCAACTTGGGCCGTTCCCTGTATATTGGTATGGGGTTATTATCGGTACAGGTGTGCTATTAGGTCTTTGGCTAGCAACTCGCGAGGGAGAAAGGCTAGGTATTCCAAAAGATACATTCGTTGACCTTGTATTAATTGCAGTACCGATCGCTATTCTATTTGCGAGAATGTACTATGTTATTTTTGAATGGGAATATTACGCGCAAAACCCGAGTCAAATTATTAATATTCGTCAAGGTGGCTTAGCGATTCATGGTGGTTTAATCGGGGCTGTTATTACAGGGATTCTATTTGCGAAACGTCGCGGGGTTTCATTCTGGAAGTTGGCTGATATTGCTGCGCCGAGTATTTTACTAGGACAAGCAATTGGCCGATGGGGAAACTTTATGAACCAAGAGGCGCATGGTGATGAAGTAACGAGACAGTTTTTAGAAGGTCTTCATTTACCGGATTTCATTATTAATCAAATGTACATTGAGGGTGTGTACTATCATCCGACGTTTTTATATGAATCATTATGGAATTTTGCAGGTGTCATTTTATTACTTGCATTACGAAAAGTGAACTTACGACGCGGGGAATTATTCTTCACGTATTTAATTTGGTATTCAGTAGGGCGCTTCTTCGTAGAAGGTTTACGTACAGATAGTTTAATGTTAGGACCACTTCGTATCGCACAAGTAATGTCAATTGGACTTGTTGTTATTTCTATTATTTTCATTATTGTGAGACGAAAAATGGGGCAAGCTGATAAAAGATATTCGGAAAATTAGAGAAAAGTAGCATCTTATTACAAGATGCTGCTTCTTTCATATTCAGGAAAGAGAAGGGACTAAGGCAATGAGAATAAATACAGTGTTATTTGATTTAGATGGAACTTTAATTAATACAAACGAACTTATTATTTCTTCTTTTTTACATACGTTACATACATATTATCCAAGTCAATATAAGCGTGAAGATGTATTGCCATTTATCGGCCCTTCTTTACATGATACTTTCAGCAAGATTGATGAAAACAAGGTTGAAGAGATGATTACATGTTATCGTCAATTTAACCATGATCATCACGATGAATTAGTGGAAGAATATGAAACTGTATATGAAACAGTTCAAGAGTTGAAGAAGCAAGGCTATAAAGTTGGTATTGTTACAACGAAAGCGAGACAAACCGTTGAGATGGGATTAAAGTTGTCAAAGCTTGATAAATTTTTTGATGTTGTCGTGACAATTGATGATGTAGAGCATGTGAAACCACATCCAGAGCCACTTCAAAAAGCGCTTGAGTTATTGGATGCGAAACCGGAAGAAGCATTGATGGTTGGGGATAATCATCATGATGTTGTCGGCGGACAAAATGCGGGCACAAAAACAGCTGCGGTTTCATGGACGTTGAAAGGTAGAGCGTATTTAGAGGCTTACAAGCCGGACTTTATGTTAGATAAAATGAGTGATTTACTACCGATTTTGTCTAATATGAACCGTTCATAAAGGTCCAAGTAAGTTAGTAGGGGTGTGTTTCTCTACTAACTTACAGTTTCACTTTTTAGTAGAGGGGCGAGCTAAGTGCGACGGACAACGCGCTATCCTGTTTCAGGAGAAAATTCATTATGGAATGTGTATAAAACAGTGTCTTTTTGGAAGGTAATGAAGAACTTTATTATTATCCAAATTGCGCGCTATACGCCATTTTTATCTGTCAAGAATTGGTTGTACCGCACGTTTTTACGGATGAAAGTTGGAAAGAAAACATCATTTGCGCTTATGGTAATGCCGGATATTATGTTCCCAGAAAAGATAACTGTGGGAGAAAATTCGATTATCGGCTATAATACAACGCTTTTAGCACATGAATATTTAATTCGTGAATATCGACTTGGAGAGATCGTCATAGGAAATGAAGTGATGATTGGAGCAAATACAACTATATTACCAGGTGTGGAAATTGGGGATGCTGCGATTGTTTCAGCTGGCACACTTGTTCATAGAGATGTACCAAGCGGCGCTTTCGTGGGTGGAAATCCAATGCGTGTTATTTATACAAAAGAAGAGATGATTGCTAGAGAAGGTTGATGCTAAAAATGTAACATTTCTCTTCTTTTTTAATGAATAAAAAGGAAATAATTGAGTACAATATACTGTTTTGTTTTTTACGGAATCGTTTATACTTATAGATAGAAGAATGTGTGAACGAAGAAAACAAAAAACTGGAGGATATATGGGGAAAAATCAAAGAATGTATAAGGAGAACGGACAAGTTATCTCTTTTAATCAATTAGCGGACTTCTTTTATAAAAAAGGGATGAGGGCTTACAAAGGGCAAAAATTGCAAGATGCAATTAAATATTTTCGAAGAGCGGCACAAAGTGAGAAGGAGCCGTTTATTTTATGCCAATTAGCAACAGTATTGTCTGAGTCTGGTGAATACCAAGAGTCGAATCAAATATTCTTAAGGCTAGTTAGAACTAACCCTGATCTTGAACAATGCTATTATTTTATTGCAAATAACTATGCATATATGGGTCTATTTCAGCAGGCGAAAAAGTATGCGGAGCGCTATTTAGAAGTTGCAGAAGAGAAGGAATTCGTAGAGGATACATTAGAATTACTTGAAATTATGGAAGAAGAAGCGATGGGTGCAGAAGAGATTGAGGATGAAGATGATTTAATTGTTATGCAGGAAGAAGCGAATCGTTATATTCGTAATGGACAATTGGAAGAAGCAATTACTACATTAGAAATTGTTACGAAAGATTATCCGGAATTTTGGTCGGGGCATAATAATTTAGCCATTGCGCATTTTCAATCTGGTAATGTAGATAAGGCACTAAAGTTAACGGAAATGATTTTAGAGAAAAATCCTGGTAACATACATGCGCTTTGTAATACGCTTATTTTTCTATATTCAATTGGAGAGCATAAACAAGTAGAAGCGTTAGCTGCTCAGTTAGTTGCAGTATATCCGATTTCATTTGAACATCGTTTGAAACTTGGAACGACCCTTGCGACAATTGGTCATTTCGAGCATGCATATAAATGGTTCAAAGTATTAAAGCGTCAAGGATACGAAGGAGACGTTAGTTTTTATTATTGGTTTGCATATTCTGCATATATGGTGAAAGAGCAGCAAGTAGCTGAAAAAATGTGGCAACATGTTGTAGAATTACACCCTGATAAAAAGGGAAAAGAACCATGGAATGCGCTGAATTTAGCAGATGAAGAGCAAAACGTTTTATTTGAAGAATTACGAAAGTCATTTCAGCAAAGTGCGACGCTTGAGGAACAAATGCTAGCTTTATATTTAATGAATGAATTATCAACGCCAGAGAAGGTTGGATTCTTCTTTGATGTAACGCAGGCGAAGAATGGTGTTCCAATCGTATCGCAACTTGCAAAGTATTTCTTTTTACTGAATAGCCATAAGAGCATTCCAGCTGATTTACAGCAATTTGAACAGTGCGCGCGAATCGCGGATGCCTTATACAATTATACGAAAAAAGATGATGAATTAATCGAAGAGTGTTTACAATTTTGGTTTTGTACGTTCATACGTTTATATACATCCGGAGCAGTTTTTACAAATGTATACGGCTGGTCAGCTGCGGTTGAATACATTGTGCGCGGCGAACAAGGAAATAAGATGACACAGTCGGAGCTTGGAGATGTATATAATGTATCTGTAGCGACTGTTCGAAAGTATGTGCAGGCTGTTAAGCGTACGCACACATAAGGTAAGCAAATCATTGGGAAAAAAATGATGCTAACAGTATAATGAGGGTAACTTAATTGTGTAGGAATGAATAGGAGTGAATAGTGTGTCAGAAGAAAAAATTTATGATGTCATTATTATTGGTGCAGGACCAGCTGGTATGACAGCTGCAGTATATACATCTCGTGCAAACTTAAGCACATTAATGCTTGAGCGTGGTATTCCGGGTGGCCAAATGGCAAATACAGAAGATGTAGAAAACTACCCAGGTTATGAGTCTATTTTAGGACCAGACTTATCAAATAAAATGTTCGAGCATGCGAAGAAATTTGGTGCTGAATATGCATACGGTGATGTGAAAGCAGTCATTGATGGTAAAGAATACAAAACAATTATTGCTGGCAAAAAAGAATATAAAGCACGTGCAATTATCGTTG
Source organism: Bacillus sp. WC2507 (assembly GCF_052656125.1). NCBI lineage: Bacteria > Bacillati > Bacillota > Bacilli > Caryophanales > Bacillaceae > Bacillus > Bacillus sp. WC2507. Next base: position 638,624 of record NZ_JBQXPN010000001.1, read on the forward strand.
CGAGCGGTGCAGAGTATAAAAAAATCGGTGTGCCAGGTGAAACAGAACTTGGCGGACGCGGTGTATCATATTGTGCAGTATGTGATGGGGCATTCTTTAAAGGAAAAGAGCTTGTAGTTATTGGCGGCGGAGATTCTGCTGTTGAAGAGGGTGTGTTCTTAACACGCTTCGCATCAAAAGTAACAATCGTTCACCGTCGTGACACGCTTCGTGCACAGAAAATTTTACAAGATCGTGCTTTCCAAAACGAGAAAGTAGATTTCATTTGGAATCACACGATAAAAGAAATTAACGATGCAAATGGTAAAGTGGGAAGCGTAACACTTGTAGACGTAAACAGTGGAGAAGAGAAAGAAGTCAAAACTGATGGTGTGTTCATATACATCGGTATGTTACCATTATCAAAACCATTTGTTGAATTAGGTATTACAAATGAAAATGGTTACCTTGAAACGAACGAGCGTATGGAAACGAAAGTTCCTGGTATTTTCGCAGCTGGTGATGTTCGCGAAAAAATGCTTCGTCAAATTGTAACTGCAACAGGTGACGGTAGTATTGCAGCGCAAAGCGCACAACATTACGTAGAAGAGTTATTAGAAGAACTAAAAACTGTATCAGAAAAATAAGGGATACTATACCTTTTGAGAAGAAAGCTACATATAGGAGCTTTCTTCTTTTTTTTGTGTGAAAATGTCAAAGTTTTGTCAAAAAATATTGGGATTATAAGCTTTCTTATTGATATACTGGACTTTACGGAAAAAATCACTATAAGAAATGAGGAATTTATTCAGTATGGAATGGCGTAATATATATCGTGGATTTTGTATGGGCGTTAGTGATTTAATTCCTGGTGTGAGCGGCGGTACAATCGCTGTTGTGTTAGGGATTTATGAACAATTGCTTGCGGCAATTAGTGGGTTCTTTAGTCGTGAATGGAAAAAACATTTAGGATTTTTAATTCCCCTTGCAGCTGGTGTGGCAGCAGCGTTTTTAACGTTAAGTCACGTTATTAAATATTTACTTGCAAATCATTATGAACCGACTCAATTTTTCTTCCTCGGTTTAATTATTAGTATATTACCGATGTTAATGAGGGAAGCTGATGCGAAGGCATCGTTTAAAGGTAAGCATATTGTTTTATTAATAGTTGCAGCAATTCTTGTGGCGATCACAGCTTTCTTTAAACCAGATAAGGCAGCAGATCCAATTACGACGTTAACAATTTTAAATGCAATTGGTTTATTTTTCGCAGGATGGATGGCTAGTATGGCTATGTTGCTTCCTGGAATTAGCGGATCATTTATTTTATTAATTATTGGTGTGTATCCGACAGCAATTAATGCTTTAACTACACTGAACTTACCTTTAATCGTAGTTATCGGTGCTGGTGTTATGGTAGGATTTGTTGTAAGTAGTAAAGGAATTAGTTTCTTATTAGATCGTTATAAAAGTATGACATTTGCGGCAATTATTGGACTTGTTATCGGTTCGATTGTAATTGTGTTCCCTGGTATTCCAACTGGAGGATTTTCAATTATAAGTTCAATTATTACCTTTATTTTAGGATTTGCGATTGTTACTTATTTCGGTAAGAAATAAGAGCTTTAATCCCCTTGGCGATAAAAATCGTGAAGGGGATTTTTTATGCTATTCATTGAAAGTCTAGGGATTTACATTGCTTGCTATAGAAAGTTTTTAAAAATTGTTGAGTAGCAGTGCTTAGCGAAAGAGGACTGGCTCCTTCGTTGTAGCAAACTGTTTTTGATAGTATAATGAAATGAGTATGCGGTGAGAAATTTGCCGCAAGTAGCTGAGGTGAAGAAACATGCAAAGAGTGACAAACTGTGTGTTAATTAGAGATAATGAAGTACTCTTACTCCAAAAACCTCGTCGGAATTGGTGGGTTGCACCAGGCGGGAAAATGGAGCGTGGTGAGACAGTAAGAGATTCCGTTGTTCGCGAATATCGTGAAGAAACAGGTATTTATTTAAAGAACCCAGCGTTAAAGGGGGTCTTCACCTTTGTCATCCAAGAAGGTGATAAAGTTGTTTCTGAATGGATGATGTTCTCCTTTTTAGCGACAGATTTTGCAGGAGAAAACAAACTAGAGAGCGAAGAAGGCATCATTGGTTGGCATACATTTGATAAAATTGATGATTTAGCAATGGCACCAGGAGATTATCACATTATTGATTATTTAATTAAAGGAAATGGCATAATCTACGGTACATTTGTATATACCCCAGATTTTGAGTTGCTTTCATATCGATTAGATCCGAGTTAAACCGGCAAGGAGAGGATACGATGACAGAGAATAATGATATAAAAATGGTAATTATTACAGGAATGTCTGGAGCTGGAAAGACAGTAGCTTTACAAAGTTTTGAAGATTTAGGATATTTCTGTGTTGATAATTTACCACCGATGTTATTGCCAAAGTTTATTGAGCTTATGGCGGATTCAAAAGGGAAAATGAATAAAGTGGCACTTGGCGTTGATTTACGTGGCCGAGAGTTTTTCGAACATTTATGGGGAGCACTTGATGATTTATCAGAACGTACATGGATTATTCCTCATATTTTATTCTTAGATGCGAAAGATAGCACGCTTGTAACTCGTTATAAAGAAACGAGACGTTCGCATCCACTTGCGCCAACTGGTTTACCGTTAAAGGGAATCGAAATGGAGCGTGGCTTATTAACTGATATGAAGGCACGAGCAAATATTGTGCTGGATACATCGGATTTAAAACCGAAAGAATTACGTGAAAAGATTGTTCATCTGTTTTCAACTGAAACTGAGCAAGCATTTCGTGTAAATGTTATGTCATTTGGATTTAAGTACGGTATTCCAATTGATGCAGATTTAGTATTTGATGTTCGTTTTTTACCAAATCCATATTACATTCCACATATGAAGCCATTAACAGGACTAGATGAAGAAGTTTCATCGTATGTACTGAAATTTAATGAGACGCATAAGTTTTTAGAGAAATTGACGGACCTTATCACTTTTATGCTGCCTCATTATAAAAGAGAGGGCAAGAGTCAACTTGTAATTGCAATTGGATGTACAGGTGGACAGCATCGTTCTGTTACGCTTACAGAATACCTTGGGAAACATTTGAAACCAGAGTATAGTGTTCATGTATCTCATCGTGATGTGGAGAAGAGAAAGGGCCATTAAGGGATGAAAAAAGAGAGAAAACCTAAAATTGTTATCATGGGAGGCGGTACTGGACTCTCTGTTTTATTACGAGGATTAAAACAATATCCTGTGGATATTACAGCAGTTGTTACAATCGCTGATGATGGCGGCAGTTCAGGTAGATTACGTGATGAGCTAGAAATTCCACCCCCAGGTGACATTCGTAACGTACTTGTTGCGTTATCAGATGTAGAACCGCTGGTGGAAGCTTTATTTCAGCATCGTTTCACAACGGGAGACGGACTGAAAGGTCATGCGTTAGGAAATTTATTATTGGCGGGTATGACCTCGATCACAGGAGACTTCTTCCATGCGATTACGGAAACGAGTAAAGTGTTAAATGTTAGAGGACGTGTATTGCCGGCAGCGAACCAAAGTGCAGTACTGCATGCAGAACTAGAAGATGGAGAAATTGTAACAGGTGAATCAAAGATTCCTTATTTCGGAAAGAAGATTAACCGTGTCTTTTTAACTCCAGAAGATGTAGAGCCGTTACATGAAACGTTGGCTGAGATTAAACGAGCTGATTTACTTGTTTTCGGTCCAGGAAGTTTGTATACGAGTATATTACCGAATTTAGTTGTTAACAAAATCGGGGACGCTGTTCTTGCTGCAAAAGCGAAGAAGGTATATGTATGTAATGTTATGACGCAAGCTGGTGAAACGATGGGATATACTGCGTTTGACCATGTGCAGGCGTTACATGATCATTTAGGTAAACCATTTATCGATACTGCAATTGTAAATAACCGTGATATTCCTTGTGAATTACGTCAGTTATATGAAGAAGAAATGTCGGCGCCAGTTGTAGTAGATGAAGAGCGTTTTACCGAAAACAATATTGATGTCATTCAAGATCAATTAGCGAAGTATGATGATCGTGTTGTAAGACACGATACATTAAAGTTAGCTTCTATTTTATATTCACTGTTGTAGATGTGCGTTGCCTCGTTTGAGGTAACGCTCATCCTTTCATATAGGACAAGATTTTTGTTCCACAATAATCGTATAAGGAGGTGTTGACTGTGTCATTTGCATCAGAAACAAAGAAAGAGTTGACGAATCTTGAGATGAAGGAATGCTGTGAGAAAGCAGAATTATCAGCGTTACTTCGAATGAACGGATCGCTTTCTTTTTCAAACCGTCGTCTATCTATCGATATTCAAACGGAAAATGCGGCAATTGCAAGAAGGATTTATACGCTTTTGAAAAAAGGATATGACGTGACGGTAGAATTACTTGTTCGTAAAAAAATGCGATTGAAGAAAAATAATGTATATATCGTACGGCTTGTTGAGAAGTCTCGCGAAATATTAGCTGATCTTCATATCGTTCGAGACGACTTTTCATTTATTCGAAATATATCACAAGAATTGATTGAGAAGAAATGTTGTAAACGATCGTATTTACGCGGTGCATTTTTAGCAGGTGGTTCAGTAAATAACCCAGAAACATCATCTTATCATTTAGAAATCTTTTCGTTATATAAGGAACATAATGATGCTATATGTGAACTGATGAACGGATTTGATTTAAATAGTAAGACATTGGAAAGAAGAAAAGGGTACATTACGTATTTGAAAGAAGCGGAAAAGATTACAGAGTTTTTAAATATTATAGGTGCTCACAATGCACTTTTAAGATTTGAAGACATTCGAATCGTTCGCGATATGCGTAATTCAGTAAATCGTTTAGTGAATTGCGAAACAGCCAATTTAAATAAAACAATTGGTGCAGCGTTAAGGCAAATTGAAAACATCCGTTATATTGATGAGACGGTTGGTCTTGATATATTGCCAGATAAACTACGAGAAATTGCGCAACTACGAAGAGATTATCAAGATGTAACATTGAAAGAGTTAGGTGAGATGGTATCCGGGGGGAAAATTAGTAAATCGGGTATTAATCACCGCTTGCGTAAAATCGATGATATTGCAGAGAAGTTACGCGCGGGGGAAACGGTAGCAAAAAAATAAGAGGTTAAAGGGGAAATGGAGCTGTGGTTCAAAAACGAGTTCAGGTTTCATTAAAAAACGGTTTACAAGCACGTCCGGCTGCGTTGTTTGTACAAGAGGCCAATCGCTTTCATGCGGATATTTTCATCGAGAAAGATGGAAAGACAGTAAATGCAAAGAGCATAATGGGGATTATGAGCTTAGCAATTGGAACTGGTAGCATGATAACAATTACAACAGAAGGTTCAGATGCAGAAGAGGCTTTAGAGGCATTAGCTGCATATGTACAGTAAAAAGCTATCGCGCATGTGCGATAGCTTTTTTGTTTTGCTATTTGTTGGGTGGGGGGTATGTAGGGCGCTTCTGCTTGTCGAGGATTGTCGGTAGATCGATATGTTGTGTCGAACCGTTGATATAATTTGAGTTGTGTTCGATATAATTGGAAAATCGTTGATATATTCAGGGAGATACTAGATGGGGTATGTTCGCGCGGAGGCCTAGCCATAAAAAAAGCGCCCTGTAATAGGGCGCTTCTGCTTTAAGTTGTATCTAGCGCCAGTGGCTAACTCTTCGTGTCTAAGAACCTTAGCCAGTCAGAGCTGAACGAGCCGCTTCCGCTTTTAGTTATTAACGATTTGTAAAGATCTTATCGATTAAACCGTATTCTAAAGCTTTTTCTGCTGTCATGAAGTTGTCGCGGTCTGTGTCGCGTTGTAGTACTTCAATTGGTTGGCCTGTGCGGTCAGCAAGAATTTGGTTTAGTTTTTCACGTAAGAATAGGATACGTTTAGCAGCGATTTCGATTTCAGTCGCTTGACCTTGTGCTCCGCCAAGTGGTTGGTGAATCATTACTTCACTGTTTGGAAGTGCATAACGTTTTCCTTTTTCACCTGCTGCAAGTAAGAATGCACCCATAGATGCAGCCATACCGATACAGATTGTTGATACTTGTGGCTTAATAAACTGCATTGTATCATAGATTGCCATACCTGCTGTGATAGAACCACCAGGGCTGTTGATGTAGATGTGAATATCTTTTTCTGGATCTTGAGATTCCAAGAATAAAAGCTGGGAAACGATTGAGTTAGCTACGTTGTCATCAATTGCACTACCAAGCATAATGATGCGGTCTTTTAATAGTCGAGAGTAAATATCGTAAGCGCGTTCTCCACGATTTGTTTGTTCAATTACTGTAGGAATTAAATTCATCTGTTATTTCCTCCTTCTAAAGCTTTCTTAGTCTTATAATACAATTATGGTCAATAAAGGTCAAACGAAACCACTTTAAATCAAAAAAATATGTAGTTGTACCATGAAATATTCGCTATGTTTTTGAAATTCCCTGCTTATGTATCTTCAACATCATAACCGAATTACATAAATTTAAACGTTATAAAAACTGGAGAAAAAAGAAAAGAACGCCTTTTTACTGAAGCGTTCTTTCGATATTTATTCTTTTAAAAGATAGGTTACTTTATTTAAAATCTTTTCGATTTGTTTCGCGTTTTTACTATACATTTCGCTTGCTGATTTCGACTTTGTTTCTAGGGAGAATAGTTCAAGATCAGCATGACATTTTTTTAAAGATGCCAATAATAAAGGTTTGTTTTGAGGAGAAGGCATTTGCAGCTTGTCATTATAAATGTCGATAGTAAGTTGTCCATATGAGTCAACTTGGCCGAGAAAGACATTTTCGATGACAACACCGAGTTTTTCTAGTTCAGAATGTAACCAAGCGCGGTTATGTCCACTAGAGGAAAGGGGTTCATCTAGTACATTTCCATCCATAATAACAGTTTGCGGTTCTTTTTCATTTGGTACTTTTAAACCGATGTCTTTTGCTGTAAGTGGCTGAGAATCTTTCTTTAATAATACATTTAATTCTCCGCTCGGTTCTAAGACAGCAAATTCGACTTCAGCTACGCTGAACGCACTTTTTCCTCGCAGTAGTTCAAGTAATTCGTCACTTGTATATTTTTCTTTCTTTAAGTTATCTTCGAGTACCTTTCCATCTTTTATTAATACGGTAGATTTTCCTTCAAAAAAATCTCGAGCTGTTTTGTTCTTTAAAGAGAGGATTCCTGTGAGAAAAGGTACCGCAGCGAAAATGAGTATCGCAAAGACGCCATGGAAAAATTTTGAATCGAGCCCTGTAGATACTTGGGCAGCGATGTCACCGATTGTCATTCCGGCTATGTATTCAAAAAAGGAGAGCTGAGAGATTTGTCTTTTCCCTAACCATTTCGTAATAGCGAATAAAATAATTAATATGAATACAGAGCGAAGAATGACAAGTGTCCATTCCGGCAGGTGAGACATAGTCATTTCCTCCAGTCTACTTAAAACCCTTTATATTGAGGTTCTTCACGTTCTAATACTGAAATTCTATTTTGTAAATCAGCGATGATGCTGTCCATTTCTAACATACATTCATGAAATACACGTTTTGATTCTTCATCCTGTGAATTTAGTGAAAGAGAGCTTAAACTTGCTTGAGAGCCCCTTACACTAGCAAGGCAGGTTTTAACGCTAGCGATAACTGTCATACAAACACCTCTTATCCTTTCGGTTTGAATAGCAATGCTCCAATAAAGCCGAAAATAATAGCTGCGGATACGCCGGCGCTCGTTACTTTAAACATGCCGGTAATGACGCCAACGATTCCGTGCTTTGCAGCTTCTTCCATTGCGCCGTGAACGAGGGCATTACCAAAGCTTGTAATAGGTACGGTTGCCCCGGCTCCAGCAAAGTCGATTAATGGTTCATACAAATTGAATCCATCTAATATAGCTCCGGCAACAACGAGTGTTGCCATTGTATGAGCGGGTGTTAGTTTGCCGACATCAAACATAAGTTGGCCGATTACACATATGAGTCCGCCAATGACGAAAGCCCAGAAAAAAATCATTGCGTTGCACCTCCAAATTCAATCGAAACGGCGTGAGCGATACACGGAATCGTTTCTTCTTGTTGGAATGTAAGTGGAGATAGTAAAGCGCCTGTCGCAACGACAAGTATTTTTTTGAACTCTCCTCTTTTCATTCGGTTTAATAAATGACCGTACACGACTGTTGCGGAACATCCTGGTCCACTAGCGCCAGCTATGACAGGTTGCCCCTCTCTATAGATGAGTAGCCCGCAATCTTGAAACTGTTCGCTTGTCACTTTTGTTCCGTGTTTATGTAGTAAGTCATAAGCAATTTCGCGTCCGACATGTCCTAGGTCGCCTGTTACGATTAAATCGTAGTAAGAGGCATCAATTTGGCGTTCGCGTAAGTGGGCTTCAATTGTATCGACGGCGGCTGGAGCCATCGCACCGCCCATATTAAATGGATCCGTTAATCCCATATCAACCACTCGTCCGATTGTTGCAGATGTTACCCTAGGGCCATGTCCAGTGTCACTTAAAATAGCCGCGCCTGCCCCGGTTACTGTCCACTGTGCAGTAGGTGGTTTTTGACCGCCGTATTCAGTTGGATAGCGGAATTGTTTTTCAACCGCAGTGTTATGGCTGGATGCCCCAGTTAATAAATATTTTGCACCTTTTGCATTTACGATACTTGCCCCAAGTGCTAAACCTTCCATAGAAGTAGAACAAGCACCGAATAATCCGAGGTAAGGAGTGCCAAGTGTACGGCAAGCAAAGCTTGTAGGGGTAATTTGATTAATTAAATCTCCTGCAAGTACGAATTGGATATCATCTTTACGAAGTTCTGCTTTTTCAGTAGCGCGGCTACAAGCTTCTTCGAACAAAATTTTATGTGCTTTTTCATAGGAATCTTGGCCGAGCCATAAATCTTCATGAAGGATATCGAAGTCTTCTGGAATTTTCCCTTTTGCTTCAAACGGCCCGCCAACGACTCCTGTCGAAATAATAACTGGTTTGTTTTCAAATACCCACGTTCGGTGTCCTTGTAACATTTATAGCCCTCCCCATTGAACGAGAATCGTTTTAATAAGTGCGATGACGAAAGCCGAAAATACACCAAACAAAATAACGGATCCAGCTAATTTAAACATGTTACCGCCAACACCAAGGACAAATCCTTCTGTACGGTGTTCGATACATGCGGCAATAACAGAGTTACCAAATCCAGTGACAGGTACAGCTGTGCCTGCCCCGGCAAACTGTCCAAGACGATCGTAGACGCCAAATCCCGTCAGTAGCATGGAGATAAAAATAAGAGTTGCAACGGTAGGGTTCCCGGCAGAGCGTTCAGTGAAATCAAAATAAGTAATATAAAAGGTGGAAATCAGTTGGCCTATTAGACAAATTAATCCTCCGACGAGAAAAGCTTTTATACAATTTTTAAAAACGGGGCGCTTCGGTTCGCGCTGTTGTTCGAATTTTTTATATTCTTGTTGTACAGGTGTTAAGTTTTTATCTTTACTAGACATTTGAATCCTTCCTTCTCTATTAGAAAGCTTAAATATTAGATCCCATTTCTGATTGAATGAGTTTCAATTGTTTTTTGATGCCATCTTTACTTACTTTCTTTTTCTTAATTTTGTTTTCAAGTTCTTCTATGAGCATAAAGATCTTTTTGTCTGTACTTACACGAATATTGAAAGTAGGGTTTTCATCACTTAGTTTCTTTTTTAATTTACTTCGTAAAGGTTTTAAACCAAATCTTTCGTGATGTTCAGGCTTGACGGCTATGTAAAGATCTAAATTTGTATTAACTGCGGTAGCTTCTATAATTCCCTCCATAGCAAGAGCTTTTTTCTTAGCGTCTTGCGATATAGATTGATTAAAGGATTCTGTACTCATTTTTGTTAATTTAGGGCCCTTGTCTTCTTCCGTTCGTTTAGCTTCTTCTTTCTTTACCTTTTTATCTAACGGGCTATTATCACATCCGGTAAGTGAACCGAATAGGAGCATAAATAACGCGGTTATGATTCCGAGTTTTCGCATTATAATCATTCCATTTCTATTGCAATATGTAATGTGATAGAAAAAGGATGACTGCATATCATCCTTTTTCTATTTCACAGCATGACGAATCCGTTATTGCTGCGAGTATTGTGGTTCTTCCTGTTGGACTTCTTCAACGCGTGGGTTTAAAGAATCGATAATCGTTTGTGTTTGCTCTGCAGCTGTTTGGAAAAGTTGCTTTGCTTGTTGGTTATCCGTATCAAGAGCGAATCCCTCTAAGCTAGCTTGTGCACTTTTTAATCCAGAAACAGTTTGCTTTAACTTTGTAATTACAGTCATTGAATGAAGCCTCCTTTGGAATATCAATTCAAAGATTATAATTTGTGAGTTGGGGTGAATTTATGATTGGAAAATTAAGGTGAAGAAATGTGTTTCTATACTTTAGGCTAAGGTGTATAAAGGATGAAAGGGGATATTTTTATTGATTTAGATGGATTTTATTGCTATTATTATGAGAAGAAAATGATGTGTTTTTTATAATCATGCGCCCATAGCTCAGTCGGATAGAGCGGTGGTTTCCGGTACCACGTCTGTCGGGGGTTCGAATCCCTCTGGGCGCGTCAAAAAGTCCTAACTTACGTTTTGTAGGTTAGGACTTTTTTTATTTCCTTCTTGTTATATCTAGTGATAAGATTTACTATTAGTACTTGGTTATAATAATGTTTTGCTTTATTATTTTCTTTCAATATTATTCAAATTTCGGTTGTAAGTTGTAAATCTCATTAATACATATAAATTAATAATATTTTGGAATGGGTGTCTGTGATAGCATTCTCCTTTTACCAAACTTATTGTACAATAGAAACAAGGGGGAGATTAGTTTGAAGGCAAGTCTTTTACAAGAACAAAGCTTACGTTTGGCAATGACACAAGAGTTAAGGCAAGCGATTACAATGCTCCAGTATAATGTACAAGAATTATCGGAGTTTTTGTATGAGCAATCGTTAGAGAATCCCCTTATTGAGTTAGGTGGTTTTGAGAGGGAGAAGAAAAAGAGCTCTAACAACAGTAAAAGTACCAGCAAACAAGTCGAGAATCAGATGGAAATCTACAGTGTGGATTCAACAACGATTCAGCAACATTTATTAAATCAAATACAGTATTATAAAATAGAAGAAGAAGAGCGAAAAGTAGCTTCTTTCATTATTATGAACATGGATGGAAATGGGTATTTACAAGAAACGAACGAAGAGTTAGCGGGTCTCCTTTCCGCACCACTTCATGTAGTCGAACGCTCTGTAGAGCTTGTCCAATCACTCGAGCCAGCAGGGGTAGGAGCGCGTAATATTCAGGAATGTCTAACTTTACAATTGAAGCGCTTACAAAGACGGAATGGATTAGCAGAAGAGGTTATAGAGGATCACTTCGCTTATTTCGTGAAGAAAGATTGGCGAAAGCTCGTTCAAGTGTTGAAGTGTAGTAATGAAGAATTGCAAACAGCGGTGAACTGTATTACATCATTACAGCCGAAACCAGGTCTTGCTTTTTCTTCGGATAAACCACTTTATATTGTGCCTGATATGGCAGTAAAAAAAGATGGCGATCGTCTCGTTTTACAGATGAATGAGAGAAATATGCCGAGAATTGAAATTCATTCTGAATATAGTGCGCTTCTTAATAATAGTGAAAGTGAAGTAGCATCTTACGTATCAGAAAAGTATCAGCATGTGCAGTGGATTATGCGCAGTTTGAAACAGAGAAAACAGACGCTCCTGCAAGTAATGACTATTATTATGGAAAAACAACGTGATTTCTTCTGGGAAGGTCCAGCGTATTTAAAACCGCTTGCTTTAAAAGAGGTGGCGGAAGAGTTAGGTGTGCATGAATCTACAATTAGTCGTGCAACGCGAAATAAATATGTGCAAACACCACACGGTTTATTTGAGATGAAATCGTTCTTTAGCAATGCCGTTTCAACGACTGAAGATGAAGCGATTTCTACAAAGCGTGTAAAACAATTTATTCAAAAGCTTGTTGAAGCGGAGAATAAGAAAAAGCCACTTTCAGATCAAAAGATTTCAAAATTATTAGAAGAAGAGCATGAAATTGTTATTTCTCGAAGAACGGTGGCGAAGTATAGAGAACAAATGCATATTCCAGCTTCGTCATTACGAAAAACGATCGGATAGGTGAAGGAGATGAAAGTTGTACTGTATACAAAAAAGGATTGTGGTCTTTGCGTGCAGGCAAAACAAGTTTTGCAGGAAGTACAATGTGAATATTCTTTTCAAATCGAGGAAATAGATATATATGAAGATAATGACCTTTTAGAAAAATATCACCTAATGATTCCAGTTGTAGAAATAGACGGAAAACAAGTAGAATATGGTAACATTCACAAAGGTGTCATAATAAACTATATAAAGAATGCAGTTAAGAGTTGAATAAGTTTCTATCTCCTGTTACAATAATACACGTAGCAGGGATTATTTTTTTAACCTATGTGGGACACAAAATGTCACTACGGGACGTAAAGTGACCACTAAGGAAAAATGAACCAATGTAGTGAGGAGAAAAGATATGCGCTCATGGATTCAGAATACAAAAAAATTATTACCTGATCTGCTACCTGTTATGCAAACGAGAATGCAAATTCTTCAATACATTAGGCTCATGCAGCCGATTGGAAGAAGGAACTTATCAGCAAGTCTCGGTATGACAGAACGAGTATTGCGAAGTGAAGTTCAAGTTTTGAAAGAACAAAACTTAGTTCACGTCGCTTCTTCTGGAATGACTTTGACAGAAGAAGGAACAGCTTTAGTTCTTGCTTTGGAAGACTTTATGAAAGAAATTTCCGGGTTAAAGGTTTTAGAAAAGCAACTTAAGGAAACATTAGACTTGGATGAAGTTTTCGTTGTCCCTGGTGATAGTGATGAATCACCTTGGGTCAAACTGGAGATGGGCCGTGCTTGTGTGACTTGTATAAAAGACCGTCTGACAGCGAATAATATCGTTGCTGTGGCTGGAGGAACTACGCTAGCTGCTGCTGCGGACATGATGCAGCTTGATTGCAAAGATTTACATATGCTATTTGTCCCAGCGCGTGGTGGAATTGGAGAAGGTGTTGAGTTAGAAGCCAATACCATTTGTGCCAAAATGGCGCAAAATACGATGAGTAATTATCGCTTATTGTATGTTCCAGACCATGTTAGTAGCGAAGCATATGCGTCTATTGTGACAGAGCCTTCCGTGAAAGAAGTACTTGAGTTGATTCGATCTTCCAATATCGTCATTCATGGAATAGGTGATGCGTTAACAATGGCACGTCGCAGAAATACTTCAGAAGCAGATTGGTTAAAGATTCAGGCAAGCGAAGCAGTTGGCGAAGCTTTCGGTTACTACTTTAATGAACAAGGAAATGTTGTTCATAAAGTAAGAACAGTTGGTATGCAACTAGAGGATTTACAACATGTATCTCACGTTGTTGCAGTCGCTGGAGGTTCTTCAAAGGCAAAGGCAATACAGGCTGTAATTAAACAAGGGCACACTTCAATTCTAATTACAGATGAAGGTGCAGCAAAACAGTTAACAAAGGGTATTACCCTTTAATATAATCCCCCAAGGAGGAAATTCAAATGACTAAAATTGGTATTAATGGATTTGGACGTATCGGACGTAACGTATTCCGCGCAGCTCTTAACAACTCTGAGGTAGAAGTAGTAGCAATCAACGACTTAACAGATGCTAAAACATTAGCTCACCTTTTAAAATATGACACAGTTCACGGAACTTTAAATGCAGAAGTATCTGCTAACGAAAACAGCATCGTTGTTAACGGTAAAGAAATTAAAGTTATCGCTGAGCGTGACCCAGCTCAACTACCATGGAGCGACTACGGAGTAGAAGTAGTAGTAGAATCTACTGGTCGTTTCACTAAAAAATCAGACGCTGAAAAACACTTAGGTGGATCAGTTAAGAAAGTTATCATCTCAGCTCCAGCTTCTGACGAAGATATCACTGTAGTTATGGGTGTTAACCACGAACAATACGATGCAGCTAACCACAACGTAGTATCTAACGCTTCTTGTACTACAAACTGTCTAGCTCCATTCGCTAAAGTATTAAACGAAAAATTCGGCGTAAAACGCGGAATGATGACAACAATTCACTCTTACACTAACGACCAACAAATCTTAGACTTACCACACAAAGATTTACGTCGTGCTCGTGCAGCAGCTGAAAACATGATCCCAACATCTACTGGTGCAGCTAAAGCTGTAGCATTAGTATTACCAGAACTTAAAGGTAAATTAAACGGTGGCGCTGTACGTGTTCCAACTGCTAACGTTTCTCTTGTTGACTTAGTTGTTGAACTTGACAAAGAAGTAACAGTTGAAGAAGTAAACGCAGCATTCAAAGCAGCTTCTGAAGGCGAATTAAAAGGTATCCTTGGATACAGCGAAGAGCCATTAGTATCTATCGACTATAACGGATGTACAGCTTCTTCTACAATCGATGCATTATCTACAATGGTAATGGAAGGTAACATGGTTAAAGTACTTTCTTGGTACGATAACGAAACTGGTTACTCTAACCGCGTAGTAGACCTAGCAGCATACATGACTTCTAAAGGTCTTTAATTCTTAATTATATAAGTAATCAATGACAAAACGAGGGAGAGGGTTTGTTCCCTCTCTCTCTTCTTTCGTTTTAGAAGCAAATGTGTTAAGCTTTTGAATGGGTTTTGTCAATCCTAACTAGTAGTCGGAGGGAAATCCAATGAACAAAAAATCAATTCGTGACGTAGATTTAAAAGGTAAGCGTGTATTTTGCCGCGTTGACTTCAACGTACCTATGAAAGAAGGCAAAATTACAGATGAAACTCGTATCCGTGCAGCTCTTCCTACAATTCAATATTTAGTAGAGCAAGGTGCGAAAGTTATTTTAGCAAGCCACTTAGGCCGTCCAAAAGGTCAAGCGGTAGAAGAATTACGTCTTACTCCAGTAGCAGCACGTTTAGGCGAGCTTCTTGGTAAAGATGTTAAAAAAGCAGACGAAGCATTCGGACCAGTTGCACAAGAAATGGTTGCAGCAATGAACGAAGGCGACGTATTAGTTCTTGAAAACGTACGTTTCTATGCGGGCGAAGAAAAGAACGATGCAGAACTTGCGAAAGAATTTGCAGCTCTTGCTGATATCTTCGTAAACGATGCATTCGGTGCAGCTCACCGTGCTCATGCTTCTACAGCAGGAATCGCAGACTACCTACCAGCAGTATCTGGTTTATTAATGGAAAAAGAGTTAGATGTATTAGGTAAAGCACTTTCTAACCCAGAACGTCCATTCACAGCTATCATCGGTGGTGCGAAAGTAAAAGATAAAATCGGTGTAATTCGTCATCTATTAGACAAAGTAGATAACTTAATCATCGGTGGCGGACTTGCTTATACATTCGTTAAAGCTTTAGGTCATGAAATTGGTCTATCTCTATGTGAAGACGACAAGATCGAACTAGCTAAAGAATTTATGCAACTTGCAAAAGAAAAAGGCGTAAACTTCTACATGCCAGTTGATGTTGTAATCACAGAGGAATTCTCTGAAACTGCAACAACTCAAATCGTAGGTATCGACTCTATCCCTTCTACATGGGAAGGCGTGGACATCGGTCCTAAAACACGTGAAATTTATGCAGATGTAATTAAAAACTCTAAGCTTGTTGTATGGAATGGACCAATGGGTGTATTCGAAATGACTCCATTCGCAGAAGGTACAAAAGCAGTAGGACAAGCATTAGCAGATGCAGAAGATACATACTCTGTTATCGGCGGTGGTGACTCTGCAGCAGCTGTTGAAAAATTCGGTATGGCTGATAAAATGAGCCACATTTCTACTGGCGGCGGTGCGTCATTAGAATTCATGGAAGGCAAAGAGCTTCCAGGTGTAGTTTGTCTTAACGACAAATAAGTAGCAGCCAAAGAAAAAGGACGGTGCAAAGCATGCGTAAACCAATTATCGCAGGTAACTGGAAAATGAATAAAACTCTATCAGAAGCAGTTAGCTTCGTAGAGGAAGTTAAAGGTCAAATCCCAGCAGCTTCAGCTGTTGATGCAGTAGTTTGCTCTCCAGCTCTATTCTTAGAGCGCTTAGTAGCAGCAACTGAAGGAACTGACTTACAAGTAGGTGCACAAAACATGCACTTCGAAAAAAATGGTGCATTCACTGGCGAAATTAGCCCAGTAGCACTTAGCGACTTAAAAGTAGGCTATGTAGTACTTGGCCACTCTGAGCGTCGTGAAATGTTTGCTGAAACAGACGAATCAGTAAACAAAAAGACTCTTGCAGCATTTGAACATGGTTTAACACCAATCGTATGTTGTGGTGAGACTTTAGAAGAGCGCGAAAGCGGAAAAACATTTGATCTAGTAGCAGGTCAAGTGACTAAAGCACTTGCAGGTTTAACAGAAGAGCAAGTTAAAGCAACTGTTATCGCTTATGAGCCAATCTGGGCTATCGGTACAGGTAAATCTTCTTCTTCTGCAGATGCAAATGAAGTATGTGCGTACATCCGTAAAGTTGTTGCAGAAGCTGTTTCTCCAGAAGCTGCAGAAGCTGTTCGTATTCAATACGGCGGTAGCGTAAAACCAGAAAACATTAAAGAGTATATGGCACAATCTGACATCGACGGCGCTTTAGTTGGCGGTGCTAGCTTAGAGCCTGCTTCGTTCTTAGGTCTTCTGGGGGCGGTAAAATGAGAAAGCCAACAGCTTTAATCATCCTTGACGGTTTCGGACTACGTGAAGAAACTCACGGGAATGCTGTAGCACAAGCTAAAAAACCTAATTTTGATGGTTACTGGAACAAATTCCCTCATACAACGCTTACAGCTTGTGGTGAGGAAGTGGGTCTTCCAGAAGGTCAAATGGGTAACTCTGAGGTTGGTCACTTAAATATCGGTGCTGGCCGTATCGTATATCAAAGCTTAACACGCGTAAACGTTGCAATTCGTGAAGGTGAGTTCGATCAGAACGAAACGTTCCAAAATGCAATTAAAAGCGTGAAAGAAAAAGGTACTGCTCTTCATTTATTCGGTTTGCTTTCTGATGGTGGTGTGCACAGTCACATGAACCACATGTTTGCTCTTCTTCGCTTAGCAGCAAAAGAAGGCGTGGAGAAAGTTTATATCCATGCATTCTTAGATGGCCGCGATGTTGGACCACAAACAGCAAAAGGTTATATCGATGCAACGAATGAAGTAATTAAAGAAACAGGAGTAGGACAATTCGCGACTATCTCTGGTCGTTATTACTCTATGGACCGTGACAAGCGTTGGGATCGCGTTGAAAAATGTTACAGTGCCATGGTGAATGGTGAAGGCCCTACTTATAAATCAGCAGAAGAGTGTGTAGAAGACTCTTATGCGAACGGTATCTATGATGAATTCGTATTGCCGTCTGTAATTGTTAACGAAGATAACACGCCAGTTGCAACAATCAATGATGATGATGCAGTTATCTTCTATAACTTCCGTCCAGACCGTGCAATTCAAATTGCTCGTGTATTTACAAACGAAGATTTCCGTGAGTTCGATCGTGGTGAAAAAGTACCTCACATTCCTGAATTCGTTTGTATGACACACTTCAGTGAAACTGTAGATGGTTACGTGGCATTCAAGCCAATGAATCTTGATAACACTTTAGGTGAAGTTGTTGCGCAAGCGGGATTAAAGCAACTTCGCATCGCGGAAACTGAAAAGTATCCGCACGTTACATTCTTCTTTAGCGGTGGTCGTGAGGCTGAATTCCCAGGAGAAGAGCGTATCTTAATTAACTCACCGAAGGTTGCAACGTATGACTTGAAACCTGAAATGAGCATTTACGAAGTAACGGACGCTTTAGTAAATGAAATTGAAAATGATAAACATGATGTTATCATTCTTAACTTTGCGAACTGTGATATGGTTGGCCATTCTGGGATGATGGAACCAACAATTAAAGCAGTAGAAGCAACTGACGAATGTTTAGGAAAAGTTGTAGAAGCGATTCTTGCAAAAGATGGTGTAGCACTTATTACTGCTGACCATGGTAATGCTGATCAGGAGTTAACTGCTGATGGTGGACCAATGACAGCTCATACAACTAACCCGGTTCCTTTCATCGTTACAAAAAATGATGTAGAGCTTCGTGAAGGTGGTATTTTAGGAGATATCGCTCCAACAATGCTTACACTTTTAAATGTGGAACAACCGAAAGAAATGACAGGTAAAACAATTATTAAATAATTTGCTTATATAAAAAGGAGAGAATTTATTATGTCAACAATTATTGATGTTTATGCTCGCGAAGTCCTTGACTCTCGTGGTAACCCAACTGTAGAAGTAGAAGTTTACACAGAAAGCGGCGCTTTCGGACGCGCTATCGTACCAAGTGGTGCATCTACTGGTGAGCACGAAGCAGTAGAATTACGTGACGGTGACAAATCTCGTTACCTTGGTAAAGGTGTTATGAACGCAGTAAACAACGTTAACGAAGCAATCGCTCCAGAAATCGTTGGTTTCGACGTAACTGACCAAGCTGGTATCGACCGTGCTATGATCGAATTAGATGGCACTCCAAACAAAGGTAAACTAGGCGCTAACGCTATCCTTGGTGTATCTATGGCAGTAGCTCACGCAGCAGCTGACTTCGTAGGTCTTCCATTATACCGTTACCTTGGTGGATTCAATGCAAAACAATTACCAACTCCAATGATGAACATCATCAACGGTGGTTCTCACGCTGATAACAACGTAGACTTCCAAGAGTTCATGATCTTACCAGTTGGTGCTCCAACATTCAAAGAATCAATCCGTATGGGTGCTGAAGTATTCCATGCACTTAAAGCTGTATTACATGACAAAGGTCTTAACACTGCAGTAGGTGACGAAGGTGGATTCGCTCCAAACCTTGGTTCTAACCGTGAAGCATTAGAAGTAATCATCGAAGCTATCGAAAAAGCTGGTTACAAAGCTGGCGAGAACGTATTCTTAGGAATGGACGTTGCTTCTTCTGAGTTCTACAACAAAGAAACTGGTAAATATGACCTTGCAGGCGAAGGCCGTACTGGCTTAACTTCTGCAGAAATGGTTGATTTCTACGAAGAGCTTTGCAAAGACTTCCCAATCATCTCTATCGAAGATGGTTTAGACGAAAACGACTGGGATGGTCACAAATTATTAACTGATCGTATCGGTGATAAAGTACAATTAGTTGGTGACGACTTATTCGTAACTAACACTCAAAAACTTGCTGAAGGTATCGAAAAAGGTATCTCTAACTCAATCTTAATTAAAGTTAACCAAATCGGTACTTTAACTGAGACTTTCGAAGCTATCGAAATGGCTAAACGTGCTGGTTACACAGCAGTTGTATCTCACCGTTCTGGTGAAACTGAAGATGCTACAATCGCTGACATCGCAGTTGCAACTAACGCTGGCCAAATCAAAACTGGTTCTATGAGCCGTACTGACCGTATTGCTAAGTACAACCAATTATTACGCATCGAAGACGAACTAGGCGAAATCGCTGTTTACGATGGTGTAAAATCTTTCTATAACATCAAACGATAATTGTAGAAAATAACGACAGACCGTGAGAAATCACGGTCTGTTTTTTTTTGCTAAAATTGTTCACCCGTCATAAGTGACATGAAATGTTTAAAGAAACGGTTATAATCACAATCAATGGCGATTTGATGAATCGGCCAATCAATAAATGGTTTAGATTCTTCTAAAGAGCGAAATTCTCCATTTCTCCGTTAGTCACATTCCCCTTTGGAATAATTGGCCCGAGCCCTTGTTTTCCGTTTACATCTGTAAAAAAAGCAGGAGGGGCATCAGTAAGTGGACGTTCTGATCCACCAAATATCTTAATATTTCTATCCTTTGCTTCGTTCTTAAGAAGATGAGCATTTTGTACGGCCATTTCTTTTGGAACATTGCCATAATCAGCAACAATGCAGATGATTTCTATTTCATCGATAAAGAATGCTAAGAGGAGAGCCATCGTATCATCAATCCTAGGATCACAAAAAATAAGAAATTTTTTGGGCATATGTTCACCACCTATCTTGTTTATATATATGTAGGTTTAAGGATAAAGAAGATTATTTTATTGAAATAACAACATGATAAATTCAGAAAATAAAAACTTTTTATATTAGGTCAAGGTTTTTGACTTAATTTTCTTTTGGAAATGCAGTCATATCAAGGTTGTAAGCGTGTAACATAGGCTATTTTTGCTGTCAAGTTGATAAATTGCAGCTTTTTACAATTTATACTATGATAAAGATATTAACAGAAGATCGTATAAACATGAGGGATGATGAACATGAAATTTACAAAGATTCTTGTCCAAATTGCTGCTCTTTACGTTTTTTATATGGTTGGAACTTGGGTACAAGAAATGTTAAATATTCCGATTCCAGGAAGTTTGATTGGAATGTTCCTCTTACTTGTTTTACTTAGCCTAAAAGTTCTTCCAGTGAAATGGTTCGATTTAGGAGCAGAAACACTCGTTGCTATTATGCCGTTTTTATTAATTCCGCCAACGCTTGGCCTAATGAATTACGGTGCTTTTTTTATGAGTAAAGGAATTTCTCTTTTCATTACAATTGTAGCGAGTACATTTTTAATTATTATTGTCGCAGGACATACAGGACAATATCTTGCGAATAGAAAGGAAAGAGAGTCACGATGAGCCAAATATTAATCGGAATTGGTTGGGTTCTTTTTACGGTGCTATTATATCAATTATCTAAAAAAATCTATACATTATTTCCAACACCATTTACTATTCCAATGCTTGTAGCGACAGGATTAATGGCTTTCTTATTTATAGTGCTTGATATACCATATCAAAATTATATGGAAAGCGGTGGTGGCTGGATTGCGAATTTACTTGGACCAGGTGTTGTAGCGTTTGCAATCCCACTTTATAAACAACGTCACGTTCTGCAAAAGTATGTTATACCAATTGCCGGTGGGGTATTAGTAGGTACAACAGTTGCGATCGCAAGTGATTTTGTTATTGCTTCACTTATGGGAACAGATAAAAGCTTAATTTTATCATCTTTACCAAAATCGGTGACAATGCCAGTTGCGATGAGTGTTTCTGAACAAGTTGGTGGTGTACCGTCATTAACAGCAGCTTTCGTTGTTATTGCGGGTATTACTGGAACAATTACTGGCCCGCTTTTATTAAAATGGAGCCGCGTTACAAACTCAGTTGGTAAAGGTATCGGATTTGGATGTGCTTCTCATATTATGGGTGTCATGAGAGCAATGAAAAATAATGAACATGAAGGTGTTATTGGATCGGTAACAATGACATTAACTGCAATTTTGACATGTTTGCTCGGACCATTATTTGCAATGATGTTTATGTAATAGAAGAAAAGCGAGAGCAACCTTATTGCTCTCGCTTTTCTATAGGATTTATGCTACAGTTACAATAACTGAATCTTTGTAGGAGGTACGCCAAGTGCATACGTTATTATCCGTTTTACTTATTATTGTATCGATTTTAATGATTGTTATGGTACTTATGCAGTCTAGTAATAGCTCAGGCCTTTCAGGTGCAATTTCAGGCGGTGCAGAGCAATTATTTGGTAAGCAAAAAGCACGTGGAATTGAAGCGGTATTAAACCGTATTACGATTGTTTTAGCTGTTCTATTCTTCGTATTAACAATTGCTGTTACGTACTTAAATTTATAGAATTGAAAGAAGGAGCGTTAGTAAGTTGTACTAATGGTTCTTCTTTTTTTATTTTGCCATTTGAAAGATGTTTCTAATTAGATTATAGAAATATAAATATGGTACACTAAGATATAGAAAGAATACGACTAGATTACAGAAGAGAAAGAGGAGAAGTACATGATGAAATTAGCATCTCCGAAACCATTTACATTTGAGGGTGGAGACCGCGCTGTTTTATTACTACATGGTTTCACAGGAAACTCAGCTGATGTACGTATGTTAGGGCGTTTCTTAGAAAAGAAAGGCTACACTTGTCATGCACCAATTTATAAAGGGCACGGTGTACCACCAGAAGAGCTTGTTCATACAGGTCCTGAAGATTGGTGGCAAGACGTAACGGAGGCATATCAGCTTTTAAAAGATAAAGGCTTTGAGAAAATTGCTGTTGTTGGATTGTCACTTGGCGGAGTATTTTCTTTAAAATTAGGTTATACAGTACCAGTATTAGGTGTGGTACCAATGTGTGCACCGATGTATATTAAGAGCGAAGAAACGATGTACCAAGGTATATTGGCATATGCCCGCGAATATAAAAACCGTGAGCAAAAATCACCAGAACAAATCGAACAAGAAATGTTGGAATTCCAAAAGACACCGATGAATACATTAAAAGCATTACAACAATTAATTGCTGACGTACGTAACAATGTGGATATGATTTATGCACCAACATTTGTTGTACAAGCACGTCATGATGAAATGATTAATACAGATAGTGCTAACATTATTTATAACGGTGTAGAATCTACGTTAAAAGACATTAAATGGTATGAAGACTCTACGCATGTCATTACACTTGATAAGCAACGTGACGAGCTACATGAGGATGTATATAACTTCTTGGAGCAACTAGATTGGTAAGATCTAGTTGCCTCTTTTTTTCATAAGGGAATTTTTTAACCCGCTTTAACCGGTAGTAAGACCCATACTCGAAATTTTGCTGAAGCCAAGAAAGTGGAGAGGGGACTAACTGCCCGTTAACGCCCGATTGGTGGGGTTACTAATCAGTGGGAATAGAAAAAATACTGATTAAAATTTCACTTTATGAAAACTGTAAAAAATCATTAGGGGCGTATTAAAGTTTCGCTTTATACATCCCCTATCTTTCGGATACACTAAATAATATAAGGGTTCAAAGGAGGTATTTTTACTTGGAAGAAATCACGCAAGAACATATTGATAAGTTGTTATTATTTATGAGAGAAGAAGCGTATAAACCGTTAACGATACAAGAGTTAGAAGAGGCATTTGGGATTGAAGGTTCTGAAGGCTTTAAAGATTTCGTGAAAGCACTTGTAATGATGGAAGAAAAGGGGCTTGTTATTCGTACACGTAGCAACCGTTACGGTCTTCCTGAAAAGATGAATTTAGTACGTGGTAAGTTAATTGGACATGCACGTGGTTTTGCATTCGTTGTACCAGACGAGAAGAAAACGGGAGACGATGATCTTTTCATCCCACCTACAGAGTTAAACGGCGCACTTCATGGCGATACAGTATTAGCGCGTGTTAGCTCACAATCAAGTGGTTCACGACAAGAAGGTTCAATTGTACGTATTTTAGAGCGTGGAACGAAAGAACTCGTTGGTACATATACAGAATCGAAAAACTTTGGGTTTGTTATACCTGACAATAAGCGCTGGACGAGTGATATCTTTATCTTGAAAAGTGCATCAATGGGTGCTGTAGAAGGTCATAAGGTAGTTGTGAAAATTACGAGCTATCCAGAGAATCGTTTAAGTGCAGAAGGTGAAGTTATTCAAATTCTAGGTCATAAAAATGATCCAGGAGTAGATATTTTATCTGTCATCCATAAACATCATTTACCTTTAGCATTCCCTGAAGAAGTGATGGAGCATGCAAACAGTGTACCAGAAACGATTTCAGAAGAAGATTTAAAAGATCGCCGTGATTTGCGTGACCAAATGATCGTAACGATTGACGGTGCAGACGCGAAAGATTTAGATGATGCTGTTACAGTAACGAAGCTTGAGAACGGTAACTACAAGCTTGGCGTTCATATCGCGGATGTAAGTCATTACGTTCAAGAAGGTTCTCCAATTGATGTAGAAGCAGCGGAGAGAGCGACGAGTGTATATCTTGTAGACCGTGTAATTCCGATGATTCCGCATCGTCTATCTAACGGTATTTGTTCGTTAAACCCGAAAGTAGACCGTCTGACGTTATCTTGTGAAATGGAAATCAACAACTTAGGTGATGTTGTAAAGCACGAGATTTTCCAAAGTGTGATTAAAACGACAGAGCGTATGACGTATGCTGACGTAAGAAGCATTTTAGAAGATGAGGATGAAGAGTTAATCAAACGCTATGAGCCGCTCGTACCGATGTTTAAAGAGATGGGTCAATTAGCACAAATTTTACGTGAAAAACGTATGCACCGCGGTGCAATTGACTTTGACTTTAAAGAAGCGAAAGTATTAGTAGATGAAGAAGGAAAACCGACAGATGTTGTTATGCGTGATCGTTCTGTATCAGAGAAGTTAATTGAAGAATTTATGCTTGTTGCGAACGAAACAGTAGCAGAGCACTTCCACTGGATGAACGTACCATTCATGTACCGTGTCCATGAAGATCCGAAAGAAGATAAGCTGGAGCGTTTCTTCGAGTTTGTAACGAACTTCGGATATGCAGTAAAAGGACGTGCGAACGAAATACATCCTCGTGCACTGCAACAAATTCTTGAAATGGTTCAAGGACAGCCTGAAGAAGTAGTTATTTCAACAGTAATGCTTCGTTCTATGAAGCAAGCGCGCTACGATGCAGATAGCTTAGGACATTTCGGTTTATCAACTGAGTTCTACACGCATTTCACATCACCAATTCGTCGTTACCCAGATACGATTGTTCATAGATTAATTCGTGAATACATCATTAACGGTAAAGTCGACAATGAAACGCAAGCAAAATGGCGTGAAAACTTACCTGAGATTGCAGAGCACTCTTCTAATATGGAGCGTCGTGCTGTTGAAGCAGAACGTGAAACAGACGAAATGAAAAAAGCAGAGTACATGGTTGATAAGATCGGTGAAGAGTATGACGGTATGATTAGCTCTGTAACAAACTTTGGTTTATTCGTAGAGCTTCCAAATACAATTGAAGGTCTTGTACACGTTAGCTACTTAACGGATGATTACTACCGTTATGACGAGAAACATTTCGCAATGATCGGAGAACGTACAGGTAACGTATTCCGCATCGGTGACGAAATTACAATTCGCGTTATTAACGTAAACAAAGATGAGCGCGCAATTGACTTTGAAATCGTTGGCATGAAAGGTACGCCTCGCCGTAAGTTCAAAGATCGCCCAGTCGTTATCGAACAGCCAAGAACAGGCAGAAAGAAACGCGGTGGACGTAGCGAGCGCAGTAATGAGCGTGGCGGTGAACGTGGCACAGGGAGAAAATTTGACCGTGGTGGCAAAGGAAAAGGAAGAGGATCAGGATCAGCTTCTACTTCCGCTTCCACGTCGGCTAGTCAGCCAGGGAAAAAAGATGGTAACGGCAAGAAGAAAAAAGCATTCTTCGAAAATGTACCAGGATTCAAGAAGAAAAAGAAAAAGCGTAAGTAAGAAAAGGAGGGCTTCGCTTTGATGAAAAGCGGGGCTTTTTCTTTTTTATTGGTGGCTTGAGAGCGAGCCACTTTCGCTTTTTATAGGAATCCAGCTACAGTGGCTAGAATGTTCGGCGGCTTCGCTTCTTCCCGAGAGGCAAAGAGCGCCTCAAGGTCAGAAGCTCCATCCACCTCACATTCTGAACGAGCCACTTTCGCTTTTTATGGAATCCAGCTACAGTGGCTAGAATGTTCGGCGGCTTCGCTTCTTCCCGAGAGGCAAAGAGCGCCTCAAGGTCAGAAGCTCCATCCACCTCACATTCTGAACGAGCCACTTTCGCTTTTTATGGAATCCAGCTACAGTGGCTAGAATCTATCGGCCATTTCACTCCCTCGAACGAAGCAAAAAGCGCTTCTCTGTCGGGAGTTCCAATGTCCAAAGATTCTAAGCGAGCCACTTTCGCTTTTTATTAACATTTGTTACAATAGTAAAAATAGAGGAGGGACGTTTTATGCCAAAGGGTACAGGTAAGGTTATTGCACAAAATAAAAAAGCATTTCATGATTATTTCATCGAAGAAACATACGAGGCAGGGCTTGTCCTTCAAGGAACGGAAATTAAGTCGATTCGCGCTGGACGCGTGAACTTGAAAGATGCGTTTGCACGTGTACATAATGGTGAAGTATGGGTTCATAATATGCATATTAGTACGTACGAGCAAGGGAATCGTTTCAACCATGATCCGCTTCGCACGAGAAAGTTACTTCTTCATAAAAAAGAAATTGAGAAGTTAACGGGCGCTTCAAAAGAAACAGGCTATGCATTAGTTCCAGTGAGAATCTATTTGAAAAATGGATTTGCGAAAATGGCACTTGGTTTAGCAAAAGGTAAAAAGCAATATGATAAGCGTAACGATTTAAAAGAAAAAGAAGCAAAACGTGAAATTGCACGCGCGTTCCGTGATCGTCAAAAGATGTAATACAGATATTTACATTTGTAAAACGGCGCGCGTATGATATAATAACTTATGTAAGATTGTTGCACATTGAAAAACAGCTCTTAGTAGCTATCACGATTTTTCTTCGTATGCTCCATTTTTATCATGGGGACGTTACGGATTCGACAGGGATAGTTCGAGCTTAGGTTGCGAGTCGAGGGGATCGGCCTCGTTAAAACGTCAAAGCCTATAATTGGCAAACAAAACAATCTTTCTTTAGCTGCTTAATTGCACTAAAGGTTCCTCCCTCCATCGTCCATGTGGTAGGGTAAGGGACTCAAACTAAGTGGACTACGCCGGAGTTCGCCGTCTGAGGACAAAGGAAGAGAACAACCAGACTAGCAACTTGGAAGCCTGTCGATAGGCTGAAGAGTTCGCGAAATGCTAATATATCGACTACACTCGTAGAAGCTTAAGTGCCGATATTTTTGGACGTGGGTTCGACTCCCACCGTCTCCACCAATACATATTTGGTGGTTTTTTTATTTTGTATGATATGAACCATAATTTTGCCGGATTGGCAAGGTTATGGTTCTTTTTGTTTGTGGCAAACTTATGGTTCCGAAAATAAAATGTAACAAGAAGCGTAGAATAGCCATTTTACGCTTCTTGTTACATTTTAAGGACCACATTACAATCAAGATAGGAAAAGCAAATACCCCAAAACTAATAAATAATCTCTTTGGTTCGATGGGCATGTGGGGGATCCCTACTAGGCGAATTTTAACCTAAAAAATTCGAATTTCTGTACATTAAGTAAAGTGAATTTTTATTCGCGTGATTCTTATTATCTGAAATTAATAAAGCATGTTATACTCTCTTCTTTAAGAACGTCTCCATAATATCCTTTTTGAATCTTTCATAATCAAACTGAAAAGCTACATTATGCATTTTATAGCCTGGATTAGCAACAAAGCGAAAATCTGCAATGCTTTGACCGAATCCTTCTCCTTGATCAGGAATTATTTTAATGGGTACTCTTGAAAGGCTAACAGCCTCTTGATTTAGCAAATACCACACTGTTACAAAATCATGCATAGGACTTCCACTTATACCAGGATTAGACTTGGAGTAGAAATTATAATAATAGTCTAGCATGGGCTTGATGATGAGTCCTGCAAGATCTTGTGTATTCCGATGAAATGTATCAATTTGTTGGACCATTTCAGGTGTAACAATCGCATGTTGTGTCACATTTAAAGGAATAATTGTCAAGTTCTTCGCATGCTGCAGAATTAAATTTGCTGCATAAGGGTCTGCGTAAAAGTTAGCTTCAGCCACAGCAGTTACGTTACCTGGATAGAAAAAAGCTCCCCCCATGCAAATGCATTCTCTTACGTTTCGCATTGTTTCTAAATTCAATACAAAAGTCGTGGCTAGCGAAGAAAGTCTTCCTAAATTGATAATTGTAAGATCTTCTAAATTTGATTCTATAATTTGATAAATATCATTTAAGGGGTAAATTGGATATGGAATTTCAGGGGGAATAATAGGACCTAATCCGACTTTTCCGTGTACCTCAGGGAAATACTGAATCAATATACCTGTCAACGGCACAGAAGCACCAAGGAATACAGGTATCTCTTCCCTTCCCGCAATGTACTTCAAATAGTTAATATTTCTTATTACATTTTCTCTTGATACATTTCCATAATCGGCTACAATTCCTACAAGTTGAATGTCTTTACGAAAAAAGGTGTACAGTATAGCAAACGCATCATCAATTCCCAAATCTGTAAACAGGAGAACCTTTTTTGGCATATCTCTCCCTCCAAAATTTATAGAATCCTATGTTCACTAATGAGTAGGCTAAACTTGTGTGTATATATTTTATGTATTCTTAAAGAGTGAATTCTATTCACTTGACGTGGCTTCGCTCATCTAATTTTAATATTATGTTTAAGCGTAAAATACATAAGGTGCATTAGAAATATGAAAAGATCCATTGTTATTGAGGAGTTTACACCGGATTGGGCAATATCATTAGGGCTCATCATATCAAAAAAGAAAATGGTACGTTTAGATACAAAATAATCGATTTCTTGTATGTTAAGGAACTGGTTATTTGTTTTTCTATTTTTTAGGGAGTTTTTCTGGTAATGGTGTATACAAATAATAAAGTTGTTTAATTTACAATAAAGACGTTTAAAACAAAGTGTTTTTAATTGTGTGATTCGTGTTAACCCATATAGATCAAGAGAGAAACTTTATTGTAAATAGATAAAATAAAAGCAAGACTAATACTTAAAATTATACGTATCTCGGCTGTACTCTCATAAATAACTGTAGAAGATAAAAATCTCGTTATGGGGATGGGGCGGTATCCCTGAAACAAAAAATGAAGAAATAGTTATTGATGATAATCAGGTAGATACTATAGCTGCACCTTAATGATTAAATAATATTTATTTAAATCTTCATATCTTTTGTATTCGTCTCCATATCTATTGTAAGATTATATAGAGTTCCCCTAATAAGCTGTTATAATGGCTTTTTTTAGGAGTTTAATATTTATAAATCTTACATTATTTTTTTGAGATAATTTTTTATCTAACTAAGTTATATTGAAGTAGAGGTGAACCATCGGTGAGGCAGGTGTTAGTAATTAAAAATGAACGGTCTTTAGCAAAGAAAATCGTAAGCGGTCTAAAGAAAGAAGGCCATTTCATTTTAAAACTTCACAATGAAAACGAAGGTTTAAATATAATATATGAACAAGATTGGGATATTATCATATTGGATTGGGATTCATTAAGTATATCCGGACCAGAAATTTGCAGACAAATACGACTTGTTAAAACGACACCGATCATTATTGTGACAGACAATATTTCTAGCAAGGATTGTATAGCAGGGTTACAAGCAGGAG
Organism: Bacillus sp. WC2507; assembly: GCF_052656125.1. NCBI lineage: Bacteria > Bacillati > Bacillota > Bacilli > Caryophanales > Bacillaceae > Bacillus > Bacillus sp. WC2507. Next base: position 667,892 of record NZ_JBQXPN010000001.1, read on the forward strand.
CAGATGATTATATAAGAAAACCATTTGTGAAAGAAGAATTAGTAGCAAGGGTTCAAGCCATTTTAAGGAGAAGTGACTATATCCAGCAAAATGAGATAAGCTTTTTTCAGTTTAAAGATCTCTTTGTTGATGCATCTAGCAATATTGTGAAAAAAAGTGGTGAAAATCTCTCGCTTACTAAGCGCGAGTACGATTTACTTGTATTTTTAATCAAGAATAAAAATACAATATTGAGCCGTGAAATGCTTTTGAATCAGGTTTGGGGATATAACGTAGTAGTAAATCCAAATGTAGTAGACTTATATATTGGATATGTAAGAAAAAAGTTAAAGTGTGAGAAGAAAGACAGATATATTCAAACGATACATGGCAGAGGCTATTCAATGATTGAATGATAAAAATAAGATAATAGGTAACGTACAGTTTTTCATAATAATCACTAGCATAATAGAAAAACGAGTAAAACTGTTTCATTCAGTTTTACTCGTTTTTTCTGTTAAATCTAATAATCAAATAGTTTCTGGAAAGTATTAAAATACGTAAAAAGAATATTTCTATCAGGCAATAGATTATGAAAATACTAGTTAGTAATGGGGGTGTTTTGTAGGGGAAATCATGGTTAGTCAACATGCATGACTTTAAATATTACTTCTTGCATCCAATTTATGCTTGGTTTTATTAATTCGCACCATTCACAAGATTTTCACAGAATTAATGACTATACTAATTAACAGGATGTTCAAATGAAAATGATTATCAATATTGATTTAGGTGAATAGAATTTACTATCTAATTCAATCTATGGACTTTATCATTTTCGAACTAAATTACATTATAAGGAGTATACGTATGAAAAAAACTATGCTTTTAAAATTAGTAAGTATTCTAGCAATTTTCACTTTAATGTTAGTAGCTTGCTCAGATTCAGGTAAAGAAACTTCGAAGGCTACTAAAGATAATGGTAGTGATAAGCCAAAAACGGTTGAAATCACTGATGCACATGGAAAGGTTACTGTACCTGTAAATCCAAAGAATGTAGTTGCTTTAGATAATAGAACTTTTGAAACTTTAGCTGATTGGGGAATTAAATTAGCGGCTGCTCCAAAGGATATCATGCCTGCTGATTCAGCATATAAAAAGGATGAAAAAGTTCAAAATATTGGGAATCACCGTGAGCCAAATCTTGAAATTATTGCAGCTGCAAACCCTGAACTTGTAATCGTTGGTCAAAGATTTGCTGATCATTACGAAGAAATCAAAAAATTAGTGCCAAAAGCAGCTGTTATTGATCTTAATTTTGATGTTTCTGAGAAATCTACTACGCCTGGAAAAAATTTAGTAGATGGACTTAAAAATTCTACAACTACTCTAGGAAAAATCTTTGATAAAGATAAAGAAGCTAAACAATTAGTAGCTGATTTTGATAAATCTATTGAAAAAGCAAAATCTGCTTATAACGGAAAAGATAAAGTTATGAGTGTTATCGTTACTGGTGGGAATATTGGTTTTGCTGCTCCACATTCTGGTCGTGTTTGGGGACCAATGTATGAAATTTTCGGTTGGACTCCAGCATTAGAAGTGTCTAATTCTACTGCAGGTCATAAAGGTGATGACGTTTCTGTTGAAGCTATCGCACAAACAAATCCTGATTGGCTTTTCGTATTAGATCGTGATGCTGCAACATCTGATGCAGCTAAGTCAACACCTGCTAAGGATGTTATTTCTAAATCACCAGCTCTTCAAAACACAACTGCTGTTTCTAAAAAACAAGTTGTTTATGCACCAGAAGATACTTACACAAATGAATCAATTCAGACTTATGTAGAGTTATTTGGAAATCTTGCAAAAACTTTAGCTAAGTAGTGTAAAGGGGTACGAAACAGTGTCAAAAAATATGATTTCTAGGGTTGAGAATATTTCTCAACCCCAGTTTTATAATCACAATAAAATATGGACAAAACCTTTTATAATAGCGGTTATAGTTGTTATAATTTTAGGGATTACATCACTGTTTACTGGAGTTTATGATATACGTGGACAAGAGGACGGAATGGAGATGTTTTTCATCACTCGTGTTCCGAGAACTGTTGCATTAATGCTTACTGGAGCTGCAATGGCGATGGCAGGGCTCGTAATGCAATTAATTACACAGAATCGTTTTGTTGAACCTACTACAACGGGGACTATTGAATGGTCAGGCTTAGGCCTGCTTTTTGTCTATTTATTATTTCCTGCCCCGACTTTAGTTCAAAGAATGACTGGTGCAATCATTTTTTCTTTTATAGGAACTATGATTTTCTTTCTATTTTTAAGAAGAGTTAAACTTCGTTCGTCTTTAATTGTCCCGATTATCGGATTGATGCTTGGAGCAGTTATTTCTGCAGTGTCTACTTTTTTGGGACTCCTGTTTCAAATGACGCAAAGTATTGAAACTTGGTTTGTAGGTTCATTTGCTAACATTCAGGTGGGAAGATATGAATATTTATGGCTGATTGTTATCATTACTGTGCTTATTTTTATGTATGCTAATAGATTGACTTTAGCTGGACTAGGAGAAGATGTCGCAACAAGCCTTGGAGTTAATTACAATAGAATTGTTCTTTTTGGGACTGGCCTTATCTCTGTTGCTGTTGGAATTGTTGCAGCTGTTATTGGAAACTTACCTTTCTTGGGATTAATTGTTCCAAACATTGTTTCCATGTTTAGAGGGGATGATCTTAGGAGTAATTTACCTTGGGTATGTGTGATCGGAATGGGGACAATCACTGTCTGTGACATCATTTCTCGAACAATTATAAAGCCATTTGAAGTACCTGTTTCTTTAATACTTGCAACAGTGGGGGCAGTCGTGTTTATTACTATTCTATTGAGACGAAGAAAACCAAGGAGGCTGCGATGATCACATTAGATTATAGAAATAAAGAAAATGTCGAAATCGATTCTAGCCTTCATAATGAAAGTAGATCAGCTAGTGCTTTTCGTTCTAAGAAGGAAGCAAGACGTTATTGGATTGTACTGGTAACATTGATTGCTTTAGGTCTCCTTTCTTCATATGGACTTTTAGTTTATAACAACCCAGTTCCGATAGATTCACCTTCTTTTATTCCAGTTGTTAAGAGAAGAATAGTAGCTATTGTTGCAATGATTATTGCTGCAGTTTGCCATAGCTTATCGACAGTTGCTTTCCAATCTATTACGAATAATAAGATTATTACTCCTTCACTTTTAGGTTTCGAATCACTTTATTCAGCAATTCAAACGAGTACAATATTCTTCTTTGGTGCTAGTGCATTGCTCAATTTTAATGGAATTGGATCATTTTTATTTCAAGTCGTTGTTATGGTCTTCATGAGTTTGATACTTTATGGCTGGTTACTTTCCGGTAAATACGGGAATTTACAACTTATGCTTTTAGTTGGAATTATTATTGGTACCGGGCTAAATTCTGTGTCAACTTTCATGAGAAAACTACTTGCGCCTTCAGAATTTGATATTTTACAAGCGAGATTATTTGGTTCTGTTAATCATGCAGATCCTGCTTATTTTCCTGTTGTAATTCCTATGATTATAATTGTAGCGGTATTAATTTTTGCTCATTCTAAGAATTTGAATGTTTTGTCACTAGGAAAGGATGTTGCTACTTCTTTTGGAGTTAAATATCAACCTAGTGTAATTTATACGCTTGTATTAGTAGCTATTTTAATGTCCATTTCAACAGCTTTAATCGGGCCACTTACTTTCTACGGCTTTTTAGTAGCAACTTTGAGTTATCAGGCGGCGTCAACGTATGATCATAGATACATTTTTCCAATGGCTTTTGCAATAGGATTTTTAATAATGACGAGTGCATATTTTTTAATGTATCATGTATTCCATGCTCAAGGCGTGGTTTCAGTTATTATTGAATTATTTGGTGGAATTATATTCTTAACTATAGTTTTAAGGAAGAGGGCTTTATGATAAAAATTGATAATGTTAAAAAGTTCTATACTGATAAGGTAAAAATAGGACCTTTGGATATTGAAATACCAAAAGCAGGCTTTACTTCTTTAATTGGACCAAATGGTGCTGGAAAGTCCACGACACTTTTGATGATTGGAAGACTTTTAGATATGGATGAAGGTCAAATTCAAGTAGCAAATATGGATGTTTCTGAATCCAAATCAAAAGACTTAGCAAAAGTTTTGACTATATTGCGACAAGAAAATCATTTTGTAACTAGGCTTACTGTTAGACAATTAGTTGGATTTGGGCGCTTTCCTTATTCAAAGGGAAGATTAACGAAAGAAGATGAGGTTATCATTTCTAAATATATCGATTTCTTAGATTTAACTAATTTAGAGAATAGATATTTAGATGAGCTTTCTGGTGGTCAAAGACAAAGGGCATATGTAGCGATGGTATTGTGCCAAGAGACTGAATATGTACTGTTGGACGAGCCTCTGAACAACCTTGATGTTGCTCGTTCTGTTCAAATGATGGAGCATTTGAGACGTGCGGCTAATGAATTTGGAAGAACAATTTTGACGGTTATGCATGACATAAATTTTGCAGCTAAATACTCTGACAAAATTTGTGCTATGAAAGATGGACAAATTGCTGCTTTTGGAACAGTAGAAGAGGTTATGGACCCAACAATTTTGACAGATATTTTTGAAACAAAAATAGAAATTATCAATGGTCCTTATGGTCCAATCGCTGTTTATTAGTTATAAAATGTAAAAAAATACTGTAGCTTGTGTAGATTATGCAAGTTACTCTAGTTGAAGTTGCTGTCTGTAGTTTATAGGCAGCAGCTTTTTTTACGTGATTACTCATAAAATGCAAAAGAATGCTTCACCTTTTCAAGTATCTACCAAGCGAAAAAAATATCTCTGTATAACTTTTTAAAAGAATTCATCCTGTTTCTTTTATATGTAATATTGCATATCAGAGTGTATTGATAAAAGTGTAAGGGGTCACTATAATGAGGGCATAAAGATAAATCACATTTTCGTAGCAATAAAAAGGAGGAAATAATATGGAAATCGCAATGGCAGTTTTGAAATTTGTAGGTGGCGTAATCCCGTTAATTCAAGAACTTTTAAAAGCATTTATGTAAGTGTATTAGTTAGCTATCATTTATCAATCATTATCATATCTTACTAAAAAAAGAACGGGGTGATTTTTCTGAATATTAAGAAAAACACTAAAAGAAGAAAGTTCCTTGCATGTTTATTAGTTAGTCTATGCACTATTAATTATTCATCTATTTCCTTCGCAGAAACACAAGCCAGTAATGCAACTGATGTAACCAAAAATGCTAGTGGCATTGATACTGGTATAGCAAATCTTAAATATAATAATCAAGAGGTTTTAGCTGTAAATGGTGATAAAGTAGAGAGTTTTGTTCCGAAAGAAAGTATCAATTCAAATGGTAAATTTGTAGTAGTGGAACGCGAGAAAAAATCACTTACAACGTCACCAGTCGATATTTCAATTATTGATTCTGTAGTGAATCGCACGTATCCAGGAGCGGTACAACTTGCAAATAAAGCTTTTGCAGACAATCAACCTAGTTTATTAGTGGCGAAGAGAAAGCCTTTGAATATTAGTATAGACTTACCTGGCATGAGAAAAGAAAATACAATTACTGTCCAAAATCCGACATATGGTAATGTAGCTGGAGCAGTAGACGATTTAGTATCTACTTGGAATGAAAAGTATTCTAAAACACATACGTTACCTGCAAGAATGCAGTATACGGAATCTATGGTTTATAGTAAATCACAAATCGCAAGTGCCCTTAACGTTAACGCTAAATATCTTGATAACAGTCTAAACATTGATTTTAATGCGGTTGCAAATGGAGAGAAAAAAGTGATGGTAGCGGCATATAAGCAAATATTTTATACCGTAAGTGCTGAACTACCTAACAATCCATCCGATCTTTTTGATAATAGTGTTACTTTTGGTGAGTTAACTCGTAAAGGTGTAAGTAATTCGGCTCCACCTGTTATGGTCTCAAATGTAGCTTATGGTAGAACTGTTTATGTAAAATTAGAAACAACATCTAAGAGCAAAGATGTACAAGCTGCATTTAAAGCCCTACTTAAGAATAACAGCGTCGAAACGAGTGGACAGTACAAAGATATTTTTGAAGAAAGTACCTTTACTGCTGTAGTATTAGGCGGAGATGCGAAAGAGCATAACAAGGTTGTTACTAAAGATTTCAATGAAATCCGAAATATCATTAAAGATAATGCTGAATTAAGTCTTAAAAATCCAGCATACCCAATTTCATATACAAGTACTTTCTTAAAAGATAATGCAACTGCTGCTGTTCATAACAATACAGATTATATTGAAACGACAACTACAGAATATTCAAGTGCTAAAATGACACTTGATCATTACGGTGCTTACGTTGCTCAATTTGATGTATCTTGGGATGAATTCACATTTGACCAAAAGGGTAATGAAGTACTAACACATAAAACATGGGATGGTAGCGGAAAAGACAAAACGGCTCATTACTCTACAGTTATCCCTCTCCCACCAAATTCAAAAAATATAAAGGTCGTAGCAAGAGAATGTACAGGTCTTGCATGGGAATGGTGGAGAACAATTATTAATGAACAAAATGTTCCATTAACAAATGAAATAAAAGTTTCAATTGGAGGAACAACATTATACCCAACAGCTAGTATTAATCATTAAGTATAAAAAAGCGCCCTATAAGTAGGGCGCTTTTTTACTTAGTCACAAATTTTATCCCGCATTAACGGGCAGTAAGACCCCCACCTCAAAATTCAGCGAAAGCAAAGAAGTTAGGTGGGGGATGAACAAAACCCCCACTGATTAATAATGTAATTCCTCATATAGTTAATCGGCGTCGATTTACTTCTTCACGTAAAATGGATTGAAATGAAATTCCTATTACTTGGACAAGTGTTGCTAAAAGTGCGGCAATTGAAGGAATAAAACTTTAAAAAGTTTATGCTCTTTTGTTTACGGCCAACTTAAAAAACTGTTAGGGTGATGTTTTTGTATGACTCTTTCGTTAGCAATCGGTTGTACATCATCATGAATTTGAACACCTACTGTTTCAGGTAAGAAGAAAGTAGCTCCTTCATTGTTCGCAATATGTTGTACATGAATGACTGTTTTATGTTTTTCACGAAATACTTTCAATACTTCCTTGGCTTTTTGTACGGCTTTTTCAGGTTGATATAATTCCATATTGCCGCCTTCAAAGTAATCATTTTGTATGTCTACTAATAGTAACGCTTCGTTCATCTTTATTCCCCCATACTTATTGATTCAGTACGTTATTTGTACTGTACCGTTATTATATAAATTGCAACTATGTGGAAGTAATAACGTCGTGAAACGATTTTCGCGTATATAGTTTCATTGTGTAAAAATTGGTATAAGTACAGATGAATTTTGTGGAATTCACGGCAAACGTATAGGTAGAGTGACATTGTAGGATAAAAACCATAACTTTGCTGGAGGTGCGGGGTTATGGTTTTTTGTTATGAGGAAATGCGATTTTAAGTTTTTGCTGATGGTGTTTTTTTAGGATATGCTGTGGGTGATTGGAGTGAGGTAGTGTAGAATATTGTCGACTAATCGATATATTGAAAAAATCGTTGATATATTGTGAGTTGTGATAGATATATTGGAAAAATCGTTGATATATTGCGAGTTATGATTGATATATTTGTAAAGGGGTGTTTGAGGTGATTGTGAAAGAACGAAAAATGCCGATTTATATAAGACAGTTAGAAGCACTTCTTAGAAGGTTACCTGTACATCATCCGAAACGAAATTTAATTGGAGAAAACTTGGCAAAACACATGGCGGGGTATAAAGGGGAGCAAGCGATTGATTATCCACTTAGTTTTATTTCTGAGAAAGAGTATAGTATTTTACATGATGTTCGCTTATCTAATCATGATCAATACTTTCAAATTGATACTATTATCCTTTCCACAAAATTTCTTCTTTTTCTTGAGATAAAAAATATAGCAGGTACATTACTGTTTGATGCAAAGTTCAATCAACTTATCCGAATAACAGAAGGAAATTCAGAGGGATTCCCAGATCCGGTTTTACAAATAAAAAGGCAAGAAATACAACTTAAGAAATGGTTAAGCTTACATGGATTTTCTTCTAGTTGTCCAATTGAGTCCCTCGTTGTTATTAGCTCGCCTCGTACCATTATAAAATCTTCAGATGACAATCTTCTTCATACAATTATTCACAGTGCAAATTTACCTCATAAAATAAAGTGGTTTGAAAGTAAATATAAGAGAAAAGTTATAGATAATGTAGATAGGCTCATTCATCAAATAATAATGGAGCATTCTCCACTTCAACAAAATATACTTGAGCAATATAAAATAGAAAAAGAGGAGTTGCTAAATGGAGTACAATGTGAGAAATGCTTAGTTATTCCAATGGTTAAAGTGAAGAAAGGCTGGCGTTGTACAAGTTGTAAAGATTTTTCAAAAGTGGCACATGAGGATGCTATACGAGATTATGCATTGCTCATTAGTACGACATGTACGAACGGTAATTTGAAAGAGTTTCTACATGTTTCATCGGGTATGATTGTAAACAGAATTCTCCACACACTAAATCTTCCCTACACCGGCAACAACAAAGGACGAACCTATGATTTAACACACCTCCAATCATAATTTTGCTATAATAAATACGTACTTATACGAAGGGGAGTTTAATGTGAAAATGAAATCATTTAATATCGATCATTTTATCGCGAGTGTTTTACAGTGGATATTAAATATAGCTCTAATTATATTGTCCATTGTCTTATCGATCTTTTTAATTAACGAGACAATCACATTTATTCAATACATATTTTCAGCGAAGAAGTATACGTCCTATAAATTAGTTGAAAGCATCATTGTCTACTTCTTATACTTTGAGTTTATCGCATTAATTATTAAGTATTTCAAATCGAATTATCATTTCCCGTTACGTTATTTTATTTATATTGGAATTACGGCATTAATTCGATTAATTATCGTATCTCATGAGAAACCGATGGAGACGTTATTATATGCGGGATCCATTCTTGTTTTAGTTATTGCTTTATACATATCGAATATGAGAGATTTGAGAAAAGAGTAGTAGTGCAGGCGTAGCTTGCACTACTTTTTATGTCTTGACCTTCAAGTTACTTGAAAGTTTACAATGAAAATAGGGCGTTTGAAATTGAAAAAAATTGAGAAATTAAGTGAAGAGGTTTCTTTTACTTGGAGGTTATAGCAATGAGTCAGGAATTGAAGTTACGTCCTTTAGAACGGGAAGATTTAAAGTTTGTACATGAACTTAATAATAATGCACATATTATGTCGTATTGGTTTGAAGAGCCGTATGAAGCTTTTGTAGAACTGCAGGATTTATATGATAAACATATCCATGATCAAAGTGAACGCCGTTTTATCCTGGAGAAAGATAATGAGATGGTTGGATTAGTCGAGTTAGTGGAAATCGATTATATTCATCGAAGAACTGAATTCCAAATTATTATTGATCCGAATTATCAAGGACATGGTTATGCAGCGGAAGCGACGCGTTTAGCGATGGATTACGCTTTTTCTGTATTAAATATGCATAAACTTTATTTAGTGGTGGATAAGGAAAATGAAAAAGCAGTACATGTTTATAAAAAAGTTGGATTTATGGTAGAAGGTGAACTTCTCGACGAGTTTTTCGTGGATGGTAACTATCATAATGCGATAAGAATGTGCATGTTTCAGAAGGAATATTTTGAAAGCAAGTAGTTGAATGATTTGGAAGTAATGTTGACGCTTCGTAAAACTGTATGCTAAAATCCCTTTTAAGTATTAAGGAAGGTGCAGAACATGCTTTATATAAAATTTGTAAAACTCATTAGAAAACTTTGCTCCGCACAAATGTATACGGTGAAGCGTTGTACGGAGCTTAATCAAGGGGCATAAATCCCCTATATTCATCGGCTGAATAACTTTTCGAAAAAAGTATAGTTTACCTATGCTTGTTTCGTTATGGTTTTTCAGCTGATGTATAAAATAGATTAAGGGCCATAGACAATGCTTTGTCTATGGCCCTTTGTGTATATTATTCCAATGAGCTTTTACTGTAAATTGGAGTAGTATGGGAAAAACCACGAAGCAGAGGGCTAGTGTCGAATGACGCTATCTCTCTGCTTTTTTTAATTTCAGGAAAAGAGGAATAAAAATGAGTTTACTTAAAGTTGAAAATTTATCACATAGTTTTATAGATAAAGCATTATACGAAAATGCTTCTTTTGATTTGCATAAAGGAGAACATATGGGGATTGTTGGGCAGAATGGTGCAGGAAAAAGCACATTAATGAAAATATTGGTGGGGGAAATTATTTCTGACAAGGGGAGCATTAAGTGGCAACCTAATATTCAAATTGGACATCTTGATCAATATGCAGAAATTGATGGGAGCTATACCATTGCACAATATGTAAAGCGAGCCTTTTATGATTTGTTTGAAATGGAAAAGAGGATGAATACGTTATATGAAGAAAGTGCGATGACTGGAGATGAGAATCAACTATTGAAAGCAGCTGAAATACAAGAGCAGCTTGAGGCTCGCGATTTTTATTCGGTAGACAGCGTAATAAATAAGGTGGCAGCCGGTTTAGGTATTGACGCTATTGGGATGGATTGTGTTATTGGTGAATTAAGCGGAGGACAACGGGCAAAGGTGATTTTAGCAAAGCTTTTATTAGAAGAGCCTAATATTTTATTACTAGATGAACCGACAAACTTTCTTGATAAAGAGCATGTTGAATGGCTTGCTAATTATTTAATGAATTTTGAAGGGGCGTTTATTGTAGTATCACATGATTTTGATTTTCTAGAAAAAGTAACTTCTTGCATATGTGATGTAGAGTTTGGAACGGTGAAGAAGTATTACGGCAAATACTCAGATTTTGTAAGACAAAAGGAGCATTTACGAAAAGATTATATTCGCCAATATGATGCACAGCAAAAGAAAATTGAAAAAACGGAAGAGTATATTCGTAGAAACATTGCTGGAGTGAATTCCAAAATAGCACAAGGACGTAGAAAGCAGTTGCAGCGTATGGAAAGAATTGCGCCGCCAAGTTTTACTCATAAACCGTCTATTCATTTTCAGGAACTTCCTATTTCTGTTCAGACAGTTCTTGAAGTAAATAACCTTGAAGTTGGTTACGATTTTGCTCTCTTACCAAAATTGAATTTTTCAGTAATGGGTGGGCAAAAATTTGTTATTACAGGGTTCAATGGAGTAGGGAAATCTACTTTATTAAAAACAATCATGGGTATTATTTCTAGTATTTCTGGAGAATTTCATTTTTCAGAGCAAATAAAGATGGGATATTATGAGCAAGATTTAAATTGGAGTAATGATTCTTTAACGCCGCTTCAAATTATTTCGGAACGATTTCCAAAACTGAATACGAAGGAAATACGTCATCATTTAGCTGCATGTGGTGTGAGGGATACTCATGTTTCACAAGAAATTCGTACGTTGAGTGGTGGTGAACAATCAAAGGTTAAATTATGCGGATTATTATTATTACCTTGTAATTTCTTAATCTTAGATGAACCGACAAATCACCTAGATGCAGAAGCGAAGGAAGCTTTGCAAAAGGCGTTAATACAGTTTAAGGGGAGCGTTATACTCGTATCTCACGAAGCAAGTTTTTATCTTGATTGGGCAGATAGTATTTTTAATATAGAGACAGGATTAGTTAAGGGGGTGTGAAACATATGAGTAGAAATGATTGGAAAAAGAAAATTATTATATTTTTGACCGCTCAAACGATTTCGTTGTTCGGTTCCTCTCTCGTGCAATACGCGATTATATGGTATATCACCTTAACAACATCGTCAGGGTTAATGTTGACCATTTCAACCGTTTGTGGTTTCCTACCACAAATTGCGATATCTTTGTTTGCAGGTGTTTGGATTGATCGTTATGACCGTAAAAAGATGATTATGTTATCGGACGGGGTTATAGCAATTGCTACGTTAGTTTTAGCAGGTTTATTTTTAACAGGATATAAAAGTATTTGGTTACCTTTTATCGTACTACTTATTCGTTCAGCTGGGACAGGGGTACAAACGCCAGCTGTGAATGCGTTAATCCCACAAATCGTTCCGAAAGATCATCTTATGAAAGTAAATGGGATAAATAGCAGTATTACATCTTTAATTATGTTTCTTTCTCCAGCAGCAAGTGCTGCAATTCTTTCTATTGCTAGCATTGAAACGACATTTTTTATTGATGTTATTACGGCTATGATTGGAATTAGTATTATGTTTATTATTCAAGTGGAGAGACATGTGAATGCAGAGAGTAAGCAAAAATCTAATCTACAAGGCATAAAAGAAGGTTTTGCTTATTTAAAAGAAAATGTATGCATTAAAAGGCTACTCGTTTTATTAATCATTGTCATGATTTTAATAAGTCCAGCTGCCTTTTTAACCCCTTTAATGGTAACTCGTTCCTTCGGTGCAGAAATGTGGAGACTTACTGCTAGTGAGATGACTTTTAGTGCGGGGGCAGCAGCTGGTGGCGTATTAATTGCGGCATGGGGTGGTTTCCGTAATCGTATGCATACAACAGCGCTAGCTTGTGCGTTGTATGGACTGCTTATGATTGGACTAGGAATTGCACCCATATTTATTATGTATTTAGTATTTAATTTTTTAATTGGTATAACAATGCCGTGCTTCAATACACCAGTTACTGTGTTATTGCAGGAAAAAGTAGAACCTTCTATGCATGGGCGTATGTTTAGTGTTGTACAAATCGCTAATTCATGCGCGCTTCCTTTAGGAATGATCATATTTGGCCCATTGGCTGATATGTTTAGTGTAGAAATTTTGTTAATTTATGCTGGGATATTCGTGCTATTATGTGCGATTTATGTTGTAGTAAGTAAGAGATTTGAAGTGTAAATATTTATGTTTGAAAAGGTTTGTGAGGCAATTTAAGATGCCTTAACAAACCTTTTTTTGTTTTGGTCAATAATTATTTATCGTTTTGCAATAAATAATTATTGACCATTAATGTTATTTTGAGTAATATGATGTTAACTAATCAAAAGATTATACGAATAGAGGAGAATATAAGATGAAGAAAAAATACTTACTAGCTTCTAGTCCAATATTTTTAGGAGTGTTATGCATCATCATGTTTAATATAATTGGTTCTGAAGTGAAACCAGATGGAACTTTAGTGGAGCCATTTTTCTTAATTCCGTTAGCATATTTATTTACTTTTACTGGAATTATTTTGGTTGTGTGTGTGGCTCTTTTCTCGGCGCTTCGAAAAAAGACAGTATGATAAAACACTCACTATGAAATAGAAACATACTATATGCAAGAAAAATAATAAGTGAGCTGAATCATGATGAATCATTATTTTTATAGTGGTAGACAAGTGGGAGCAGCTATTACGCTGGCAGGAGCGCAAGGGACTATGCATGCTGTGTATCAGGCCATTCAAATGCAGCAGCAACAAGCACAAGTAGCGCAAATGATGCAAAGTCAGTATATGCCGTATGCGCAGCCGCCTATGCAAATTGTACATTACGATGTGCATCCAGCAGGTTTATTTTCCATTCCATATGGCGGGACATACTTCTTATGAAAGAAAGCGACTGATCAGAGTCGCTTTCTTTTTTATATTCCGCCTAGCTTCATTCCAAGGAATGCGAAGAGGAGACCAATTATGTAAGTAGCACTTAAATATAGAAATAGTATGCCAAAGTTTTTACGATTGAAGAGCTGAATGGACTCTAGCTTAAATGTTGAAAATGTAGTGAACGCTCCCATAAATCCAGTACCTAATAATAATTGCCAATTTGTAGTGACTCCGTTACCAATTATATATCCGAGTAAAAATGCTCCTGTTATATTAATGAGAAACGTAGCAATTGGAAATGAAGTTTTATTCCTTTTTTTAAACCAATTGCTAATTGCAAATCGTGTAATAGCACCGAAAAATCCTCCTGTTGCTACTAATAAAGCTTCTATCATAAGTGATCACCTTCCGTAAGATGTTTCTTAATTAAGAAATCACCTAGTGTAAAGCCAAGTCCAGACATAATGAGGCCACCAAGTATGCTGCATGATACATATAAGAAGGCTATGCTCCACTCAGAATGATTGATCAATTGAATAGTCTCTACACTAAATGTTGAAAACGTCGTAAAGGAACCAATGAATCCAGTCCCAATGCCTGTGATAATCTCTGACGGCAAGATGTTTCGCCGAGCTATATAGGTAGTTAGCCACGCTAATAAGAAGCAGCCGGCTAAGTTAATAAGTAATGTAGCTAATGGAAATGAATGATGCCAAAATGTATGAATAGTAAGTCCTAAATAATAACGAGAGAGGGCTCCTAATATACCGGCAATGCCAACGATAATATAAATCAATTTTCTCACCTCTTTAAATAGCTTGCTCAAAAAAATAGACTCCTACCAGTAGTTATACTGGTAGGAGTCATTAGCTAAGCAGCGTTTATGGCGAACTCCATCGCCTATAATTATTACATATAGTGTACTAAACATTGCGTTGGATTTCCAGTGAAGGAGTTGGGGCATTTTGTACTTTTGATGATTTAAGAGCAAGAATTATTACTTATAAACTAAATATAGTGATATAGGGTTTTCAATGTGATAAAATATTTCGTATGTCTGTCATTCAGTTTTAGTTAACTGAAAATAAAGATAATTAAGTTGGGTGTTTTAGAAAAGGGGCGTTTATTTGAAGAAATTATTAAAAATAGTACTTATATGTATTTTAGTAGGGGTGGGAGTTGTCGGTGGTTTTTTAGGGTATATGACACTTACTAAAGAACAGCCTGCTGATGTTGTAAGTTTGAAGGTGGAAAATAATAAAGAGCGCGTATTAGCGACAGGAAATGAATTTAAAGTTACAACATTTAATATTGGATATGGTGGATTAGATAAGGACCAAGACTTCTTTATGGACGGAGGAAAGGGTTCTGGTTCTAGTAGTAAAGAACAGACTGAAGTGAACTTAAAGAATATGCTTTCGTTTTTACAAAATGAGAATAGTGATTTTGCGTTATTACAAGAAGTTGATATAAAATCACTGCGATCTTTTGATGTGAATGGGCATGAATTTTTGAAAAAAGGATTACCTGATTATGCTTTGTCGTTCGGAAAGAACTATGACACAAAATGGGTCCCTGTACCAATTACAAGTCCAATGGGATATGCGGAGGCCGGGTTAAGTACGTTTTCTAAATATACGGTTCAAACAGCGAAGAGATTCCAGCTTCCTGGAATGGAACCTTGGCCAAAGCGTTTATTCGATTTAGATCGAGCGATTGTTGAACATACAATCCCTGTTAATAATGGAAAGTATGTTAGACTTGTAAACTTACATTTGTCTGCGTATGACGAAGGCGGGAAAATTAGAAAACAGCAAGTAGAGTATTTAAAAGAATATATGAACAAGCATTATAAAAATGGTGATTACGTAATAATGGGCGGAGATTGGAATCAATTGCTTTCTGACGTTCAATTAAGTGATCCGAAGTTTGTGAAAGAGCGTCCTGAGTGGTTAGTAGAGTTACCGAAGGACTTTACTGATGGAGGCTTTAAGTGGGCTGTAGATCCGTCTGTTATGACGGTGAGAGATGATGTGAAGAAGTATGTAGAAGGTGAAAACTTTGTCACGATTATTGATGGCTTTATCGTTTCACCAAATGTGGAAATTGTAAATGTACAAGGGAAAGATTTAAAGTTTGAAAATAGCGATCATAACCCAGTAAGTGCGGTATTTAAGCTGAAGTAATTAAGTGCAGAAGGTGGGGCTTCATATATGGAGTGGTTAAAGAGAACTTGTTTTTCTAACCTTGAGAAAGAATCACAGAAAAATCATTTATTACTGTTTATCACGATTTGTAGTTTCTTCCTTGGAATAATCGCGATTGGGTATTACGGATATATTTTTACGGAGAGAGCAATAGCGTTTTGGGTTTGTGGTATTTCTGTTGTTGTATTTGGAACGTTTTTTACTTTTATAAAAAGTATGGAATCAATGTATAAATACATCATGACATTTATGTTGCTTATGATGTCTTTCATTATGGTACAAGCTTTTAATGAAAGCCCAGCGGTATTTCAAATGGTCTACTTTACACTAGCAGTTTCACTTATTTATTTAAGTGAACGTCTCGTTATCATTCTCGGCGGAGTCGCGGTTGTTATCACATTTATTCTTTGTAGTTATTGGCCAGAGCAATTTTTTGCTTATACAGCGGCATCTGAAGCTGCAAACTTCGCGAGTTTGTTAGCGATCGTAACGATCGCAATGTGGGGCGTAACGAAGATTGGCTCTAATCTGTTAGCTCGTTTAAGTGATGAGAAGCAAGAAGTAATGAGGAAAGCTCAGGAGCTAGAAGAAACGCAAAGACTTATTGAGGAAACTGTGGTGAAACTAGATAGTAATTTCAATCATTTAAGACAAAATATGAATACATCGATGGAGTCGATGAGTGAAATTAATTTCGCTTTTGAAGAGGTGGCAGTTGGCACGCAATCACAATCAGAGATGATGCATCGTTCGGTAGAAGTATTGAATGATATGGAGGGGAATATTGAACAAATCATTTCTCAAGTAAGAAATGCATCGATTCGTGTGGATGAAAGTTTAGAGATTTCAAAGGGTAGTGTACATACTTTACGAGATTTTGAAGCGAATATGAGAAGTTTAAATGATGTTGTTTCACAATCAGGAATTATATTTAGAGATTTAATGATGCAATCGAAGCAAATTAATGAAATTGTAGATGTAATAACGAATATTTCCAGTCAGACGAGTTTGCTAGCTTTAAATGCAAATATTGAAGCGGCAAGAGCAGGCGAGCATGGAAAAGGATTTGCTATTGTAGCGAATGAAGTATTAAAGCTTGCCGAAGAATCGAATCATTCTGCGGGGAGAATTCAAGGGATTTTGAAGGAGTTTAGTAATCAAGCGAGTAAGGTAGAAGTGCAAGTAGAAAAATCAGAAAGAGTACAAGAAGAATGTAACGAAATGCTAGCAAGCGTTTTAACAAACGTAACGGATTTAGGGAAGTTTATTGATACAATTAATGATGTAATGAGAGAGATTGTTGATCATCAAGAAAATTTTCAAGTTAAAACGACGAATATCGTAAAGGATGTTACACATGCTTCTAACGTAATCCAGCAAACTTCTGCGGCTACGGAAGAAGTGTTAGCGAGTGTGGAAGAAGAAAAACATCGAAATGATACATCAGTGAAGACGTTACATACTGTTAGCGAGCAAGTGAAGTTGCTAGAAGATATTTTAGAAAAGTAATATCGGTTGAAAAGGGCACATCATGTGTGCTCTTTTTCATTTAAACGAATACTTGATAGGAATTTAATTGCTTTTCTGCGCGTTTTCTGCCAAGCTTAAGGAGATAAAGTGAGACTTTAATTAGTGGGGCTATACGCTACTAATTATTAGTTGAACCCCGCAAATAGCGGAATTAAAATACTTCAAAGAAAGAATTATATAGGTGACGCATATGATCGAAGTTAAGACTTCTGAACTTAGTGATGGAGAATTTAATAGAGGTGTATTTGCAACTCGTGATATTAAAAAAGGTGAGTTGATACACGCAGCACCAGTTATCTCTTATCCGAATGAACAGCATGAACACATTGAGAAAACGTTACTTGCTGATTACGCATTTGAGTATGGGATCAATCATACGGCAATCCTTTTAGGATACGGTATGTTATTTAATCATTCATATAAACCAAATGCAACGTATGATATTGTCTTCGAGAACCATACGTTTAACTTCTTCGCTTATAAGGATATAAAAGCGGGAGAAGAAATCTTAATCAATTATAATGGTGAAGTTGATAATGACGAGCTGTTATGGTTTGATAAAGAAAAAGAAGAGAACGAAAAGTAATTTACAATAAGTAATAAAAGGGATGCTTTTACATAGGTAAAAGCATCTTTTTTATTGATGAAAATAAAGTAAAGATTACAAAAAAATACCACTTTATTTTCGTGTGGTATAGTAAGATACTGAAGGATAGTGTTTTGAAAAAGTAATATATTTTACAAATTGTTGTCTTTCTGATGACATGTCAGGTTTAGTAGCCCATTTGGGTTGCTTTATTATGCAATATATATTTTAATATGAGTGGCACCTCTTATAAATTAAGAGGTTTATAGGTGTCTCGAATTGATTTTGGGTACACTGTATCCACCACTTTAGGTTCATTTCATGTACGTGGGGATATTATGGGCCCGTATAACGGGATAAAAAGAATATAGAAATAGAGGAATCGTAAAATGAATATGCAAGAGGTTTATAAATATTTAAGTACGGTATTGCCTGAAGGTCATGTTAAACAAGATGAAATGTTAAAGAATCATACGCATATTAAAGTTGGCGGAAAAGCAGATGTATTTGTTGCGCCTACGAATTATGATGAAATTCAAGAAGTTATCAAATATGCTAACGAATATAATATTCCAGTTACGTTTTTAGGAAATGGATCGAATGTCATCATTAAAGACGGTGGAATTCGCGGAATTACAGTAAGTTTAATTCACATTACAGGTGTGACTGTAACAGGAACGACGATTGTAGCACAGTGTGGTGCAGCAATTATTGACGTATCACGTATTGCATTAGATCATAATTTAACGGGTCTTGAGTTTGCTTGTGGTATTCCAGGTTCAGTTGGCGGAGCATTATATATGAATGCTGGTGCTTACGGGGGGGAAGTATCGTTTGTATTAACAGAAGCTGTTGTAATGACAGGTGATGGAGAGCTACGTACTTTGACGAAAGAAGCATTTGAATTTGGATATCGAAAGAGTGTATTTGCAAACAACCATTACATTATTCTTGAAGCGAGATTTGAACTTGAAGAAGGTGTACGTGAAGAAATTAAAGAAAAAATGGATGATTTAACGTTTAAACGTGAGTCAAAACAACCTCTAGAATATCCTTCATGTGGTAGTGTATTTAAGCGCCCACCGAATAACTTTGCTGGTAAATTGATTCAAGAATCAGGACTACAAGGTAAGCGAATTGGTGGAGTGGAAGTTTCTCTAAAACACGCTGGATTTATGGTGAATGTTGATAACGGAACAGCACAAGATTACATTGATTTAATTCACTTTGTACAAAAGACCGTTGAAGAGAAATTTGGCGTGAAGTTAGAGCGAGAAGTAAGGATTATTGGGGAAGATCTACAGTAATCTTTGAATTAAAAGTGTATAAAAGTATGAATTATTTTGAAATAATATTTGGGTATTGTTGACAATTTGTTTTCAATTCAATATAATGGCTAATAATTTAACAAATAACATACGTTGAAAGAGCCCAGTAGCAGTTTGTCACTGTTAACGAGAGAGCTAGGGGTTGCTGGAACCTAGCACAAACAAACTTGCGAATTACACTCTGGAGTATCTTAGGTAATGCTAAGCGGATTGGCAATCGATATTATTGCTAAGAGTGGTATGAGTAGCTATGCTATTTATACAAACTGGGTGGTAACACGGTGAATCATCGTCCCTATGTCATAGACATAGGGACTTTTTGTTTTCAAAAAATAGAGGGGATGACAAAAGATGAATATTATTGATGAATTAGAATGGCGCGGCGCCATTAATCAACAGACGGACGAAGAAGGTTTACGTAAGCTAGTAGATGAGAAAAAGATTTCACTATACTGCGGAGTGGATCCGACTGGTGATAGTATGCATATCGGACATTTGATTCCGTTTATGATGATGAAGAGATTCCAGTTAGCTGGCCATCATCCTGTTATTTTAATTGGCGGGGCAACAGGAACAATTGGTGATCCGAGTGGACGACAATCAGAGCGTCAACTTCAAACGTTAGAAGTGGTTCAGCATAATGTAGATGCGTTAACAGCGCAAATGAAAAAGCTATTTGATTTTGGCGGAAATAGCGAAGTGAAGATGGTAAATAACTACGACTGGACACATGAAATAAACATTATTGAGTTTTTACGTGATTACGGGAAAAACTTTAGCATTAATAGCATGTTAGCGAAGGACATTGTAGCAAGTCGTTTAGATACAGGGATTTCTTTCACGGAATTTACGTACCAAATTTTGCAAGCGATGGATTTCCATCATTTATACACGAAAGAAGATGTGCAACTGCAAATTGGTGGTAGTGACCAATGGGGAAATATTACGAGTGGATTAGATTTAATTCGTAAGTTAGAAGGGCACGAAGCGAAAGTGTTCGGATTAACGATTCCGTTATTATTAAAATCAGATGGTACGAAGTTCGGTAAATCAGCAGGTGGTGCGGTTTGGCTTGATTCTGAAAAAACAACACCGTTTGAATTTTACCAGTTCTGGGTGAATACAGATGACCGTGATGTCGTTAAATACTTGAAATACTTTACGTTCTTAACGAAGGAGCGCATTGATGAATTGGCAGCGAAGGTAGAAACAGAGCCTCATAAGCGTGAAGCACAAAAAGTATTAGCAGAAGAAATGACGAAATTCGTTCATGGAGAAGAAGCATTATTGCAAGCGGTGAAAATTACAGCAGCGTTGTTTAGCGGAGATATTAAATCGTTAACAGCCGATGAAATTGAACAAGGCTTTAAAGAGATGCCAACATTCGAGTCTTCAAAAGAAACGAAAAACATCGTAGAATGGCTAGTTGATTTAGGAATTGAACCATCTAGACGACAAGCACGCGAAGACATTAATAATGGTGCGATTTCTATGAATGGTGAAAAAGTAACAGATGTGGGTACGGATGTAACTGTAGAAAATTCATTTGATGGACGATTTATTATTATCCGTAAAGGGAAGAAGAACTACAGCCTTGTGAAGTTAGGAGAATAGTTTGTGTGAAAGGATGGGAGTAGGAACAATACTTCCATCCTTTCGTATACATAATTTAGATGTAAAATAATCAGTAAATTTAGATAATTAAAAGGGTTATATTATTCTTCTGCCGAATAAATAAGTTAGAGAAAATTACGGATAAAGTGAAACTTTAATCAGTGGGAGGGGTTGATCCCCACTGATTATTAGTTGAACCAATCGGACTTTTACTGCCCGATAATGCGGGATAAAAATAGCCCGAACCATGCTGGGCATGATTCGGGCTTATATTCAGATTAGTAAGCTAAGCTGAATAGACCTTTAATGTGTGATAAGTAACGAACGTTACTTGCTTCTTTCATTAATGATGCTGGTAAACCTTTAAGTGGAGTATTGCTTGCTCCGATTGTAGCAACCGCATCTTTACGTCCTAGACTAGCAAGTGTTCCAGAGTTTACAGGTGCGAACTCTTCGAATGCTTTGCCTTCTAGTGCTGCGTATAAGTTGTATCCAATTAACTCACCCATTTGCCAAGCGATTTGTGCAGTTGGTGGGTATGGACGACCATCTGGAGAGAAGACAACAGCGCTGTCTCCAGCAACGAATACGTCTTTGTGAGAAGTAGATTGTAGGTATGCATCAACTGTTGCACGACCACGGTTTACTTCAAGACCTGATTCACCGATTAATGGGTTACCTTGTACGCCACCTGTCCAAACGAATGTGTTAGCAACAAGTTTTTGACCGTCTTTTAAGTCAATTTCATTGCCAGCAACGTTTGTTACAGGAAGACCTGTTAAGAATGTAACACCGCGTGCTTCTAGGCTAGTAGTTGCACGTTCGATTAAGTGGTCTGGTAATACTGGAAGGATTTTTGGACCTGCTTCAACAAGAAGAAGTTTAACTTCTTTTGGATTTACGCCGTGGCTTTTTGCAAGTTTAGGCATAATGTCAGCAAGCTCACCAACTAGCTCAACGCCAGTTAATCCGCCACCACCGATTACGATTGTAGCATCAGCTTCGTTTTTCGTTTTCGCGTATTCACGAATACGGTCTTCAACGTGTTTGTAGATTTTGTTTGCATCAGCAGCAGATTTTAATACCATGCTGTTTTCTTCTAGTCCTGGAATACCGAAGTAAGCAGTTTTACTTCCTAAAGCAACTACAAGTGCATCGTAAGATAAAGTAGTGCCACCAGCTAGTTTGATTTCTTTGCTATCAACTGAGAATGACTCAACTGTTGCAATTTTAAGATCGATGTCTTTACCTTTGAAAAGCTTTGTAAGTGGCATTGCAATTGCTTGCTCAGCAACGTTACCAGCTGCAAGGCGGTGTAGTTCAGTGATAATTTGGTGTGTTGGGTATTGATTAATCACTGTAACTTGTGCTTCTGATTTGCTGTAATATTTACGTACGTTTAAAGCGGCAAGAAGACCGCCATAACCAGCGCCTAAGATGACAATTTGTTTTGACATAGTATGATATCCCCCGTCTTTACTAATTGTTGTTATAAGTTAACTTATTTATTGTTACGTTCTGCACTAATTTGAAGATATGCGTTCACAAAGCGGAACATTTTTTGTGCTTGTGGGTCTTTTAATAATTTTAATAGACCGAACAGGCCGATAACTTCGTTGCTTTCGTCAGCACGATCTTTCGCTTCGATTGCAGTAGCAGCCATGCTTTTCACTGTATCTTTTACAGGTTCTACAAGCTCTGTGATTGCACCAACAGTGTCGCTTTTTAATACTTCATCAGTAGCAACAGTTTGAGCGAAGTCATAAGACTTAGTTAAAATGTTAACAAGCTCAGTTAATTTTGGAAGCTGTTCTACTAGTGTAGTTAATGATTCTTGTACCTCAGGTTTTAACAACTGATCAAGTACATCAAGTTGTCCTTGGCTAGCAGAAATTTGTACAGTTTCTTGTTCTGGCTTTGTTTGAGTCATAGTTTCTGGCATCTCCAATTCTCCTTTACGATAGCAATACTCTTATTTTTGATAGGTAAGATAGTAAACGCTTGCGAAACTTTATACAAAGTTTCACAAAGCACAATAAAATGCCTTTAAATTTATGCCAGCAAGTAAGCTGAAATCATAAATCCAAAACCATAATGTCTTACCTATTATTTATGAACTGTCCGATACATGGCTTGTCCGCATAATGGAAAGCTCCGTTACCGGAAAGTGTATATAATATATATCCTATATTATATACTATATACACCTATGTTAACATAAAAATGATTCCTAATTATTCGATATTAAGCGTATAACGTAGTACTGACAAGGCGTGAAAGCGCATAAATTATTTTGATAAGGTTAGAAATGTACGTATATATAAAGAAAAAAAGGAAAAAATGGACAAATTTATGTTCATTTTTTCCTTTTTTATTGTTCACCCTCTGTAATTAGCATCGATGTATTACCGCTTTTTTCAAGATGGCATTCGCCCCAAGTACAAAGAGAATCAAGAATGGATTCTAAAGACCAACCGTAGTCTGTAAGAGAATATTCTACTTTCGGTGGTACTTGATTGTATACCTTTCTTTGAATAACTCCATCTTCTTCTAGTTCGCGTAATTGCTGTGTTAACATTTTTTGTGTAATACCAGGCATGAGACGTTTTAATTCACTCGTTCTCTTTGTCCCTTTCGTTAAGTGGCAAAGAATAACGACTTTCCATTTTCCGCCGATAACCTCTAAAGTTGCTTCAACGGGAATATTATATTTCTTCATATAAAAATCTCCTTTGATGAATGTAGATGTCAGTTTTCCAACAAAAGAAGCTAAATAATTTAAATGTTACTAAAAAGTACCTATAGCACTTTAAAGTACGTACTTTTTATCATGTTGAATATGTTCCATAATAGCATACGTAAGAGGGAAATGAGTAGTACGGTACTAAAAAGTGCCTATGTTACTTTTTGGTACCTATCGTACTTTAAAGTGCGTTCTTCAAAAAAAGAGTGAAGCCATTCATAATAGCATATATCAGCAGTAACATTATCTTTGTAGAAGAAAAAAGGCCTTTTTTCATACTATTATGATTGGATTTCTCGCATTAAGGAGGAGTTCAATTGAATTCATATACAATATCTTCTTCGGCAGTACAGAAGAATCGGAGAAGTATGTTTGCTTTATTGGCACTAGCAATTAGTGCGTTTGGAATTGGTACCACCGAATTTATTAGTGTCGGTTTATTACCATCTATTTCAGAGGATTTACATGTTTCCGTTACAACAGCGGGCTTAACCGTTTCTTTATATGCGTTAGGAGTAGCGTTTGGTGCCCCAGTATTAACGTCATTAACAGCTAGTATGTCGCGAAAGACGTTATTAATGTGGATTATGATTATTTTCATTGTTGGTAATGGAATTGCGGCAGTGGCAACAAGTTTTACAGTGTTACTTATCGCGAGGGTTGTATCTGCTTTTGCACACGGCGTTTTTATGTCGATAGGATCCACAATTGCGGCTGCGCTTGTACCAGAGAATAAACGTGCGAGTGCAATTGCATTTATGTTTACTGGATTAACTGTTGCGACCATTACAGGCGTACCAATTGGAACATTTATAGGTCAACAATTTGGCTGGAGAGCATCGTTTATGATAATTGTGGTAATTGGAATCGTTGCCTTAATTGCCAATAGTATGCTGATTCCGTCTAACTTGAAAAAAGGTACGTCCGTATCATTTCGTGATCAATTCAAACTGATTACGAACGGAAGGTTATTACTTGTTTTCATCATTACTGCATTAGGATACGGTGGGACATTTGTAACGTTTACGTATTTATCTCCGTTACTACAAGAAGTAACAGGGTTTAAAGCAAGTACTGTTACAATCATTTTGTTAGTGTACGGAATTGCAATTGCGATTGGGAATATGGTCGGCGGAAAATTATCAAATCATAATCCGATTCGAGCGTTATTTTACATGTTCTTTATTCAGGCAATTGTATTATTTGTTTTAACATTTACAGCACCATTTAAAGTCGCTGGGTTAATCACAATTATTTTCATGGGACTATTCGCATTTATGAATGTTCCAGGGCTGCAAGTATATGTCGTTATTTTGGCTGAGCGCTTTGTGCCTAGCGCTGTCGATGTTGCATCAGCAATGAATATTGCAGCATTCAACGCAGGAATCGCTCTTGGTGCTTATTTAGGCGGTGTTGTAACGAACTCGTTAGGGTTAATTCATACGGCGTGGGTAGGCGGCGTTATGGTAGTAGGTGCTGTTATTTTAACAGCATGGAGTATGGCATTAGAAAAAAGAGATCAAGCAAAATAAAGGAGAGAAAATATAATGAAAAATTTACAAAGTACAATAACATTGCATAACGGTGTAGAAATGCCTTGGTTCGGTTTAGGTGTATTTAAAGTAGAAGATGGACCAGAACTGGTAGAGGTTGTAAAGTCGGCGATCAAAGCAGGATATCGCAGTATTGATACAGCCGCGATTTATGGAAACGAAAAAGCGGTTGGAGAAGGAATCCGCGCTGGTATAAAAGAAGCGGGCATTTCTCGAGAAGATTTATTCATCACTTCAAAAGTGTGGAATGCAGATCAAGGATATGAAACGACACTTGCTGCATATGAAGAGAGCTTAAAAAAATTAGAGCTAGATTATTTAGATTTATATCTTGTTCATTGGCCTGTAGAAGGGAAATACAAAGATACGTGGAGAGCGTTAGAAACACTTTATAAAGAAGAACGAGTACGTGCAATTGGCGTAAGTAACTTCCAAATTCATCACTTACAAGATGTAATGAAAGATGCGGAAATTAAGCCAATGATTAACCAGGTAGAATACCACCCTCGTTTAACGCAAAAAGAATTACAAGCTTTCTGTAAAGAACAAGGTATTCAAATGGAAGCATGGTCACCACTTATGCAAGGTCAATTATTAGATAACGAAACATTACAAGAAATTGCTGAGAAACATGGTAAAACAACAGCACAAGTTATTTTACGTTGGGATCTTCAAAATGGAGTAATCACAATTCCAAAATCAACGAAAGAACACCGCATTATTGCAAACGCTGATGTATTTAATTTTGAATTAACGAAAGAAGATATGGAAAAGATCGATGCGTTAAATCAAAATCACCGCGTTGGTCCAGATCCTGATAACTTTGATTTCTAAGATTCAAGTAAGAAAGAAAAAAGGGTGCTTTTATGCACTCTTTTTTTGTGTATAAAAATATTTTCTAAATAAATACTACTTAGTATTAAGTTTGTTATAAGGGGCTGTAAACATGAATATAAAGCAATCGTTCAAACTTTTAGCTATGCTTTTAAGTGTTTTATTTGTGTTATTCCCACTTCAAAAAGCATTTGCAGAAGTTATGGATCATACAAAGTATCAAATGGATTGGAGTTATAGTAAGTCAAAGAAGAAGCCAATTCGAACAGAACTTATTAAAACGGCAGATGGCAAAATTGCTTTTTGCTTAAATGTAGATTTGAAATCTCCGAGCGGTCAAGATTTACCGGAAATGGGGAAAGTGGATATTAACGTGTACCGCGTACTATTGAATGGATATCCACAAAAGAGTCCACAAGAATTAGGTGTTTCTGATTGGAGAGAAGCGCATTACGCAACGCAGCTTGCAGTATGGAATGCGTTAAAACAAATCGATATTAATGATTTAGATTTCCGTAATAAAAATGTAGAAAAGGTAACGAAAGATATCGTTGCAAAAGCAAACGCTAGTGAAGAGTTACAAGAAATTACGATGAGTGTAACGCCTACAGAAGAACAAGAAGCGGTATTAAAAGATGAGTTTTTTGAAACAGGTTTATACACAGTACAAACTAACGCGAAAAGTGGAACGTATAAAGTACAGGCAACAGGTGCACCGCAGGGCGCGAAGTTCGTAAATGAAAAAGGTGAGGCGAAAACAGAATTTAATGTGGGAGAGAAATTCCGCATTTTAATTCCGAAACAAACACCGGCTGGTGGATTTAGTTTCAAAGTAATAGGGAATTTAACGAAGTTACAAGGGATTGCACATAAGGGCACACCGACAATTCAAAATGCAGTAGTATTACTTGAGCGTAGTGAAGAAAAAACAAGTCCAGAGTTAGCGGTAAGTTGGAAAAAAGCAAATGGTCATGATAATAAACCAAATAAACCCTATACACCAAATGAACCACATAAACCGAATCAATATAACAGATGATGAAAAAAGCGTTGGCATTTGCCAATGCTTTTTTATTGGTTTAAATTTTGCCACGAAAAATTTCTATAGCACCTTTTCTTTAGAAGTACGAAAAGGGTTAGAATTCGTTTGTTTTGGCTTCATTACACCACCGTAAGGTATAATGAAAATGAGAAATTAGAAAGAGAGAAGGAATTATGACTCTTCATATTTGTAAAGTAACGGATGAAAATTGAAATGAAATTGCCAATTTAAAAGTAACGGGAGAACAGCTTGCATGTATTGAAAGTACGGTTTCAGAGTGTTTAGTCGATGCTGATACAAAATATAAAGGTGAGGCTGCTTCAGTAGGTTTTTATGACGGTGATATGCCAATCGGATACGCGATGTATGGTTGGTTTGAAGAAAAAGAGAAGGCTGTATATTTAAATCAATTTATGATTGATAGTAATTGCCAAGGTAAAGGGTATGCGAAAACATTATTGCGTTTGCTAATAGATTATTTACAAAAAGAATATGATAGAAAAGTTATATATTTAAGCATACATCCAGAGAATAAACTTGCCCAAAAATTAAATGAATCCATTGGGTTTCATTTAACTGGTGAAATTGAAGGTGAATGGATAAATGGAAAAGGATTTATAATGAAACGTATACTGAACTAAAATAAAAACCTGTTAAAAAAGAGTAGTATCTTTTTTGACAGGTTTTTATTTTAAAATAATATTAAATTCCATTAATCGTAACGTTAAGATTAATGGATTAAATTCACTGAATTGTAACATTATTCTGATTGGGAGTGCTATCAAACAAAGTGTAAAGCGTGTACAATTCAGTTGGAAAAACTGCCTATAGATGGTCATATATGAAGAAAATGTAAGATTCTATTACTATTTTTAGATGTATAGATGACAATACTAAATTATATTTTTTATTATTCTCTTTTTATGTACGAAGAGAACTCATCACAAATAGAGAGAAGTGAGGAGGGCATATTACATAAAAATTTTACAATGTAAGAAAGCGAATATATTTAGAGAAATGCGGTAGTAATTGATATAGGTGTGCGAGGTGTTAGTCTATTCGTTAAATGTTTTTATGAAAATAATAGGATTTTTCATTAAATGAATGTATAGGATGGTTTGTTTAAAAACAGGACAGGGGACACAGATTATGTCGAAGAAAAAGACGAGTAGGGTATTAGTAGCTGGTGTTTGTTTAGCTACGTTATTAACGCCATATGGACTTGAATTACCTAAGGTGTATGCAGAGATGACGATTGAAGATAAGGAGAAACAGCAAGAAGAGCGAGTGTATCAATTACTGCCAAAAGGTGATGTAGAAGGGATGCGTGAGTTGCATCAGCGTCGAATGAGTTTTTCTCCTTATGAACCAACGGGCATTTATGTAAAGCCAGGTGAAGAAGTAGTTATTCAAGTAGAAGGGAATCAACAGATTAGAGCCTATATTGGCACATATTCTTATGAAAAAGAAGAACCTAAACAATTCAATTTAAATCCTGGTGAGAATAAAATTTCTTCTTCAAATGGGGGACTATTATACTTTTATAATTATCACAACACAGGAGAAGTAGTCGCTAAAGTGAAAAAAGGTGGTACACCAAATCCTTTATTTATTTTAGGAAAGCATACGACAAAAGATTGGAAGCGTATGTTGGCAGAGAATCCTAATCCATATGCAATAGAAATGAAGGGAGAAAATAGTTTATTAACTATGCACCCTGAAACTGTGAAGGAACATTTGAAGCAAGAAGATCCAGCTGCGTTATTAAAGAAACACGATGAAATAATTAATATAGAACATAAGATATCAGGTTTATCAAAAGATGGTGCGGGTGTTGCGAATCAAGGTAAACATTCCATTCATTTTGTTGAAGACTGGTATACGGACAATTATATGTATGCGACTTATTATCGAACAGCTTATAGTAAAGGGAATTTAGAGTCAGTACTAAATCTAGAAGAGTTAACTAATGATGGATGGGGGCCTTGGCATGAAGTGGGACATCAACATCAACAGGACACTTGGTTATGGGATGGACTTGGAGAAGTAACCGTTAATATTTATTCTTTGGCAGTTCAAACTACATTCGGGCATAAAACAAGGTTAGAGCAAGAGGGGCGCTATGAAGCTGCATTTGCTTATTTAGGTAAACCGGATGCACAAGAAAAGATGGATGTATTTGAGAAATTAGTTATGTTTTGGCAGTTGAATTTAGCTTATGGGGATCAATTCTATCCGAATTTACATCAAATGTATCGTTTGTTACATGATACAGAACTGCCTAAATCTGATGAAGAGAAAAAGCAGATGTTTATTTATATGACGTCAAAAGTCGCAGGACAAAATTTAATTCCTTTCTTTGATAAATGGGGATTAATTGCAAATGATGCTACGAGAGAAAAGATTGAAAAATTAAATTTACCAAAATTAGAAAAAGAAATATGGTTATCGACAGATAGTAATCCAATTCGAGAAAAACAGACTGAGCCATATGAAGTTCCATATGGTGAGCCGAATGATACAAAAATACAAAATGTAGCAGTTGGTACTACATATGATGAGAAAAAAGCAAACGAACTTGTACAAAATTTAGGAGAAAGTGTAAAAGTAACAGGTGTAATTATACAAGATAAACCTGGGATTGGAGAAAAAACTGTAAAAGTAGAAATTATAGATAAAAAAGGGAATAAAAATTTAATTCCAGTTGTAGTGAATGTTGGTTATGGTGATGGTGTAATTTTCCAAGGTGATGGCGATACGATACGTTCTATCGTAACGGCGAATCATAATACGAAAAAGCTACAGGCAACATCAACGGACTCTAAAGTTCATTATCGTTTTGAAAAGGAAAAATATATGGGTCTTGCGATTTATGATAAAAATGGAAACGAGAAAAAACGTGTAATAGCAGAAGGGCAAGAGACTTCAAAGAATTTTGCAAATCAATTAAATGGTTTAGATTTTGTATATGGTGATGTTGTGGAAGTATATCATGCAGAATCAGATCGATTAAAGTGGTATCAAAAGAATGAGTTTGTAGGTAAGGGAAAAGGGGAAACAGAACAAAAGTTGTATTTTAAAATAACGGAGCAAGGTTTCGAGAGAATAGAAGCTCAGCAAGAAGTAACGGCAGTACCGCAAAAAGTAGTAATCGGAACAGATGCTGAAAAATTAGAAGCGAAAAACTTTGTTCAAGTGAAAGATGGAGAAGTAATTGGATTTGTAGAAAGACCAGATACAACAAAAATCGGTGAACAAACAGTGAAAGTAGAAACGAAAGACTACTTTGGAAATAAGGAAGTGACAGAAGTACCATTGGAAGTAATCTATGGCGATAGTTTAGTCTTCCAAGGTAATGGTAATACAACGCGTTCTGTCGTAACTGCGGATCATAATACGAAAAAGCTACAGGCAACATCAACGGATTCTAAAGTTCATTATCGCTTTGAAAAGGAAAAATATATGGGAATCACGCTATATGATCAAAATGGAAATGAAAAGAAAGTTATTTCTGTAGAAGGACAAGAGACTGCTAAAAATTTTGCAGAACAGTTAAATGGTGTAAACTTCGCATATGGTGATGTTATTAAGGTATATCATGCAGAATCAGATCGATTAAAGTGGTATCAAAAGAATGAGTTTGTAAGTAGCGGTAAAGGGAAACAAGAGTTGTACTTTGAAATAACGGAAAAAGGTTTTGAAAAAATGGAAAGCTTACAAGAAGTAACGGCAGTACCACAAAAAGTAGTAATCGGAATAGACGCTGAAAAATTAGAAGCGAAAGACTTTGTTCAGGTGAAAGATGGAGAAGTAATCGGATTTGTAGAAAAACCGAATACAACAAAAATTGGTGAACAAAAAGTAAAAGTAGAAACGAAAGATCGTTTTGGAAATAAGAAAGTGACGGAAGTACCAGTAGAAGTAACATATGGAGATAGCATTGTATACCAAGGGCTTAGTAATGTTGTTCGTTCTATTGTAACGTTAAATCATGAGGATAAGAAACTACATGTAACGTCTACAGATGAACAAATTCATAGCTACTTTAAAAATGAATTATATATGGGAATTACGTTATACGATCAAAATGGAACTGAGAAAAAGCATGTAACAGCAGAAGGGCAAGAGACTTCAAAGAATTTTGCTGAGCAAGTAAATGGCACTCCATTTGAGTATGGAGATGTTATTGAAGTGTATCATGCAGAACCGAGTCGTTTACAATGGTATAAAAAGAGTAAATTAGAAGAGCAATTAGCTTTAACAAAAGTTTCATTTAAATTTACTCAAAGTGGATTAGAACAAGTAAAGGGAATATAATAAAAGAAAAACGCGCATAGATATTGTATCTATGCGCGTTTTTCTTTTATTATTCAGCTTCAGAAACAACTGTGAAGCGTTCGTTTACGTGTTTTGGATTTTCGATTTCATCAAGTGCTGCTACTGCGAAGTCTTCATAACTTACGTAGCTATCACCTTTTGAGTTCACAAGAAGATTGTCTTTACCAGCTGTATAAGAACCAGTACGTTTTCCTAGTGCGAATAGTGCAGAAGGGCTGATAAATGTCCAAGTAATATCGTTTGTTTGTTGCAGAATTTCTAAGTTTTTCCCTTGGTTTTGAGCAGTTGCAAGGTATTCGTTAGGGAAACCAGGTGTATCAAATACACGTGTTGTTTTCTCTTCGTCTACAAATAAGCTTCCAGCGCCGCCAACTACAAGTAATTTTGTGTTAGGTGCACCTTTCATAGCTTCAATTAGTACATTTCCTGCATCTACATGAAGATGTTCTTCTCCTGCTGGAGCGCCGAATGCATTTACAACTACATCGAATGCTTGTAGGTCGTTAGATGTAAGAGAGAATACATCTTTCTCTAAAACTTTTACGTTTTCTTCTGTAATTTTTGCAGCATTTCTTACGATTGCAGTTACTTCATGTCCACGATCTAATGCTTCTTTTAAAATACGACTTCCTGCTTTACCAGTTGCTCCGATGATTCCGATTTTCATAATAAATCCCTCCAAAGTGTTTTGTTAAAGTGTATATCTGAAAGTAAATGAATGTATTGTAATTGGGTTTGTTACAACCTGTTGTAATCATTATAGTTACAGGTTGTTGTTTTTGTCAATGGGGTAGTTTTATGAAATTATTTTTGTTTAGTATGTGCAGCTGCTGAAAGTAAAATCATAAAAGAATATTGTATTGGCGATGGGAACCTAATATTTGGAAGTTATGAGATGTCGAAAAATGTTGATTTTTGAATATTTTTTGAATATAATTCGATTTATGGAGAAAAGGAGGGGTTAATTATATGAATATTTTGGAACAATTTGTTTCATCAACGAATACAATTCTTTGGTCATATATTCTTATTGCAATGTTAATTGGTTTAGGTCTTTATTTTTCTATTAAATTGAAATTCGTACAAATTACTCATTTAGGGGAAATGGTTCGACTAATGAGTGATGGATTAACTGGAAAGACGCGTAAAAAAGGTAGTGTATCTTCTTTCCAAGCGTTCTGTATGAGTTCAGCAGCTCGTATTGGAATCGGGAACTTAGCCGGTGTAGCGTTAGCTATTTCTATGGGAGGACCTGGAGCTGTATTTTGGATGTGGGTGATTGCGATTATCGGGGCGTCTTCAAGTTTCGTAGAAAGTACGCTTGCGCAAATTTATAAGATAAAAGATGGCAGTGGCTTCCGTGGTGGTCCTGCTTATTATATGGAAAAAGGTTTAAATAAACGTTGGATGGGAATTTGGTTCTCTATCCTTATTACAATTAGTTACGGTTTAATTTTCAACTCCGTACAAGCGAATACAGTAACGTTAGCATTTAAAAATGCATTTGGTATTGAGCGTTACATTGTTGGGATTGCATTAGCTGCATTAGTTGCGGTTATTATTTTTGGTGGTGTAAAAAGTATCGCACGTATGTCGGAAATGATTGTTCCGCCAATGGCGCTTATTTATATTGCAGTAGCTATTTTTGTTGTCATTAAAAACTTCTATTTAATACCAGATGTGTTTACGGAGATCTTTAAAGGTGCATTCGGTTTAGATTCAGCTGTAGGTGGCGGTATCGGTGCTGCAATGAAATATGGTATTCAGCGCGGATTATTTGCGAACGAAGCAGGTATGGGTAGTGCGCCAAATGCGGCAGCGACAGCTGATGTAACGCATCCGGCGAAGCAAGGTTTCATTCAAACAATCGGTGTTTTAGTAGATACATTCTTAGTGTGTACATCAACAGCGTTTATCGTACTATGTTCTGGTGCATATAAAGCAACAAATTTAGAAGGTATTGAATTAACACAAAATGCATTAAGTTCACAAATCGGCCCATGGGCAAGTAGCTTCTTAGCGATTATTATTTTCTTATTTGCGTTTAGTTCACTTCTAGGAAACTACTATTATGGTGAAACAAATATTGAATTCATTAAACAAAGTAAAACGTGGTTAACAATTTACCGTATTGCGGTAGTTGCAATGGTATTATTCGGTTCTGTTGCGACACTTCAAGTTGTATGGAATATGGCGGATTTATTTATGGGACTAATGGTAATCACAAACTTAATTGCGATTACACTTCTTGGCCGATTTGCATATGCTGCTTTGGCAGACTATGTAAGGCAAAAGAAACAAGGAAAAGATCCAGTTTTCAGTGCAGATTCTATTCCGGGTTTAACGAATACAGAGTGTTGGGATAAGCCAGCGGTAACGGATAAAGAAAAAGCAGTATAATGAAAAGGCGAGCATCGAGATAAATTCGATGCTCGTCTTTTTTGTTGTAGTAAATGATGAAGAGGGTGGGAGGTAATTATTAATATAATTTTTTGTTCATTCATTCCTCTCGTTATTTGTAGGAACGTACTGTCTTAAAAGTATGAATGATCGAATGGGATGAGTGATTGAGTATTAGATACATGCACGTACTGGTTATATTTTTACGTGAAAAAAACATGTATGTTAATAAGTGTAACGTGACCATGTCATAAAACCTAACATAAAGTTCTTGATTACTAAAAGTTTTTAGAATATAATTTTCTTATTGTTAGGAAGAGGGGGCAATGCAAATATGGATTTTTTAGCTAAGGTAATTGGGGATGTAAATAATGTCCTTTGGTCATATGTCATTATTGCGATGTTAATTGGGTTAGGGCTCTATTTTTCATTTCGTGTGAAATTTGTCCAAGTTCGTTACTTCGGTGAAATGATTCGTTTGCTTGGGGATGGAGCAAGCTCGAAAACGAGGAAAGCGCAAAAAGAGAGGAGCGGCGTATCATCATTCCAAGCGTTTTGTATGAGTACAGCTTCTCGTGTAGGTACGGGTAACTTAGCTGGTGTAGCTATCGCGATTTCAGCGGGTGGACCAGGAGCAGTATTTTGGATGTGGTTAATTGCGGTAATTGGGGGTGCTTCTGCATTTGTAGAGAGCACATTAGCGCAAATTTATAAAGTAAAAGATGGGAATGCATTCCGCGGTGGCCCAGCGTATTATATGGAAAAGGGTTTAAAGAAACGCTGGCTAGGGGTTGTTTTCTCTGTTCTAATAACGGTTAGTTTCGGATTAATTTTCAACGCCGTGCAGTCAAACACGGTAGCGGCGGCTTTTGATGGAGCGTTTAACACAGATGGTAAGTTTGTAGGTCTGTTTATGGCTGGTTTACTTGCAGTTATTATCTTCGGCGGAGTAAAACGTATTGCACGTGCGGTTGAAATGATCGTACCAGTAATGGCAATTATTTATGTAGCAGTGGCATTATTCGTTGTTGTAACAAACATTACGGCAATTCCATATGTATTTAAAGAAATTTTCTTACATGCTTTTGGAATTAAAGAAGTAGTGGGCGGAGGATTAGGAGCTGCGATTTTACTAGGGGTAAAACGTGGATTATTCTCAAATGAAGCAGGTATGGGTAGTGCGCCGAACGCAGCTGCGACTGCAAACGTAACGCATCCAGTTAAACAAGGTTTCATTCAAACTTTAGGGGTATTTACAGATACATTATTAATTTGTAGTTGTACAGCATTCATCATTTTATTATCTGATGTACCTGGTGCAGCTGATCTAAATGGTATTCAATTAACACAGCAAGCATTAAGTCAACATATCGGACCGTGGGCTTCTATATTTGTAGCGGTGGCAATCTTCTTGTTTGCATTCAGTTCATTAGTAGGTAACTACTACTATGGTGAAACAAATATTGAGTTCTTAAATGGAAGTAAAGTGCTATTAAATGCATACCGCATTGCTGTACTTGGTATGGTTATGTTAGGGTCTGTAGCAACAATTCAAATCGTTTGGGATTTAGCAGATTTATTTATGGGGATTATGGCTGTTATTAACTTAGTGGCGATCGTATTCCTTTCTAAATACGCTTTTGCAGCGTTAGCAGATTATATTAAGCAGAAGAAACAAGGAAAAGATCCGGTCTTCTACGCAAATTCTATTCCAGGTCTGGAAAATACAGAGTGCTGGGAAGAGCAAGTAGCAGATAAAGAAAAAGCGGTATAATGAGGTGAGCATCAAGTGAAACTTGATGCTCATTTTTTTGTTTTATCCAGTTATTTGTAGGCAGTAAAAGACGAACATTCATAGATGTTTTATAATAAAATGTAATTTTTTTAAGAAAAGTGCGGATATGAGTTGTGATTTATGTTAGAATGGAAAATGCCTTTGAAACAAGAGGTTTTATGATCTTTCCTATCCGATTGAAGCTTTTAGAGGAGAAATGGAAAGTTCGGATTATTTCTTATTTTGAGTGGTCAGACGTTCAACGTTAATGAAGAGTTAAATGGAGGATTTTATTAATGAAGTTTGTTATGTTTCTTGTAGGATTACTCGTTGTATTTGTACTCGGTTTTCTTATAAGTGCCGATCGAAAGAAGATTAAGTACAAACCAATCGCAATTATGCTTGTTATTCAGCTAGTATTATCTTATTTCTTATTAAATACGCAAGTTGGTTATATTTTAGTAAAAGGAATTTCAGATGGATTTGGCGCGCTTCTTGGATATGCGGAAGCTGGAATCGTTTTCGTATTTGGCGGTCTTGTTAATAAAGGAGAGGTTTCATTCTTCTTAACAGCGTTATTACCAATCGTATTCTTTGCCGTTTTAATTGGAATTCTGCAACACTTTAAAATTTTACCGATATTTATTCGTGCTATTGGTACGTTGTTAAGTAAAGTAAATGGTCTAGGAAAATTAGAATCATATAACGCAGTAGCGGCTGCCATTGTTGGACAAGCAGAAGTATTTATTACAGTAAAAGACCAATTAAGTAAAATCCCAAAACATCGTTTATATACATTATGTGCATCTTCCATGTCGACAGTATCGATGTCAATCGTAGGTTCTTATATGAAAATGATCGAACCGAAATATGTAGTAACAGCACTTGTATTAAATTTATTTAGTGGTTTCATTATTATTCATATTATTAACCCGTACGATATTACAGAAGAAGAAGATACACTGAAATTAGAAAATAAGAAAAAGCAATCATTCTTTGAAATGCTAAGCGAATATATTATGCTTGGTTTCACGATTGCAATCACAGTAGCAGCAATGTTACTTGGTTTCGTAGCATTAATTACAGCAATCAATAGCTTGTTTGATTCCATGTTCGGTATTACATTCCAAGCTATTTTAGGATATATTTTCTCACCATTAGCATTCGTAATGGGTATCCCGCAAGCAGAGATGGTAACAGCGGGACAAATTATGGCAACAAAATTAGTATCAAACGAGTTTGTTGCGATGCTTGATCTTGGAAAAGTAGCTGGCGATTTATCAGCTCGTACAGTTGGTATTCTGTCTGTATTCCTTGTATCATTTGCGAACTTCTCATCTATCGGAATTATCGCAGGTGCAACGAAAGGTATCGATGAAAACCAATCAAATGTTGTATCATCATTCGGTCTACGCCTTGTGTATGGTGCGACATTAGTAAGTATTCTATCGGCGATTATCGTTGGTGTTATGTTATAAAAAAAGGTGGCCCTAGCTCATAGTTAGGGCTATTTTTTTATGGTAAATTTGCATGAAAAAACCAATTTGTTAGGAATATATTAACATATAAAAATCTTTTAAAATTTATATTGCATTTCATCTAGATAACGCTTACAATTTGATTTGTAGGTGGTATCAATTTCAGACTTTCAAGTATGGTAGGAGAGAAGAAGCTACCTTTTATAAATTGCAATTTATGTAAACGCTTACTGATTTTAGATAACAGTTGAATAGTATTTAGGGGTTTTAAATTTTTTTAACATCAATGGTCAGACGTCATTCGTTATACGTTATACGACCAATAACTCGTGGGAGAAGTGGAGGATTCACATATGAAAATAGTAATGTTTCTAGTCGGTTTACTTGTAGTATTTGTACTAGGTTTCCTTATCAGTTCAGATCGTAAGAAAATTAAATATAAACCAATTGCACTTATGCTTGTCATTCAATTGGTACTTGCGTATTTCTTACTAAATACAAAAGTCGGATTTGTGTTAGTAAAAGGGATTGCAGATGGGTTTGGCGCTATTTTAAAATTTGCGGAAGCTGGGGTTAATTTCGTATTTGGTGGTTTAGCAAATGATGGACAAGCACCATTCTTCTTAACAGTATTATTACCGATTATTTTCTTAGCAGTACTAATCGGGATCTTACAACATATTAAAGTTTTACCGATTATCATTCGTGCAGTTGGTTTCCTATTAAGTAAAATTAATGGTTTAGGAAAACTAGAATCGTACAATGCGGTAGCAGCTGCAATTGTTGGTCAAGGGGAAGTATTTATTACAGTAAAAGATCAACTAAGCAAATTACCGAAAAATCGTTTATACACACTTTGTGCATCTTCCATGTCAACAGTATCGATGTCAATCGTCGGTTCTTATATGAAAATGATTGATCCAAAATATGTAGTAACAGCACTTGTACTAAACTTATTCAGTGGATTCATTATCGTTCATATCATTAATCCATATGAAGTAAAAGAAGAAGACGATATTTTAGAATTACAAGAAGATAAGAAACAAACATTCTTTGAAATGTTAGGCGAATATATTATGCTTGGTTTCTCTATCGCTGTAACAGTAGCGGCGATGTTAATCGGTTTCGTAGCATTAATTACAGCAATTAACGGTGTATTCGATTCAATTTTCGGAATCACATTCCAAAGCATTTTAGGATATGTCTTCTCACCATTAGCATTCGTAATGGGTATTCCAACATCAGAGATGCTAACAGCAGGACAAATTATGGCAACGAAATTAGTAACGAACGAGTTTGTTGCGATGCTTGATTTAGGCAAAGTAGCTGGTGAGTTATCAACTCGTACAGTAGGTATCTTATCTATCTTCCTTGTATCATTTGCGAACTTCTCATCTATCGGAATTATCGCAGGTGCAACGAAGAGTATCGATGGCAAACAAGCAAACGTTGTATCATCATTCGGACTAAAACTTGTATACGGTGCAACGCTAGTAAGTATATTATCAGCGATTATCGTTGGGGTTATGCTTTAATAAAACGGTATAGAAGTCGTTTATCTCTCGCCTAGAGGGATGAACGACTTTTTTATTTTGGTATGATAAGTAATACAGAGAGGGGGATTAAGTTGAAAGAACGGGATAGTTTAAGGGAGTTTGATGAGAGTATAGAGAACATTGACCAATTAACTGGTGAAGATGCTAGAGCATTTTTGAAATTGATACACGGATACTTGAGCATAGTAGAAGAAGGAGATGGGACTTTTACTCATAGTGACTTTGTTGAAAAGGTTTCAGGGCTTTATAAGAGGGATTTGGCGAAGGTTATTAAGCTTAGGGAAGAAATAAAAAAGCAATGAGCCCGAGCTCATTGCTTTTTTAACTTGCTCTATCCAAGTCTCTTTTAAATTGTGGTTTTTCCAAATAAGTTCCCAGCCTCCACACATATTCAACAGGGCCCATTCGGTATTTCTGTAGCCAGTAAGTGCTAATAAATAGTTGAATCGTATAAATTCCAATTGTTAACAGAATACCGAAGAAATAACCGATTTTACCGTATAAGCCAAATCCATATGCGTAAAAAATAGTTGTTGCGATAATAGATTGAGCTAAGTAATTACTAACTGACATTTTTCCCATGTTTGCCATGTATGTTAGTAAGCGCGATGCTTTTTTGTAATGGAATAATAAAATAATTGTGCTTCCGTAAAAGAAGGTCATGGTTACTGGTGTAAGGCCATCTTGTAACATAATTAAAAGCGGGTGCTTTAAGAACATAGCTAAGGTTTTAATTGTAAAAGAGAAGAGACCGGTGACAAACCATATTTTTTTGACAGCAGGTATATGATTATCAACCTCAAATAGCCAGCCTTTTTTCCCTACATACATTCCGAGCAAGAAAAGTGGAGACATAAAAATTATTGCAAAAATGGATACGAAAACTAATCCGAATACACCGTCAATCCCCATATAATCAAAAGGACTCTCAGTTAATCTAAAGTTGACATGATCTATATAGTTTCCAGTTTTATGAATCTTATGTTCTTTTTCAGTATAAGGTGCGAAATCATCATAAGGATTGGATGTTGATTCTGATTGGTAAGATGCGAACATAATGAGTGCTAGTAAAATAAGTGCCCAAATGAGCAAAGTTTTCGGTTTTCGATTGATGAATATCATTAAAAAAATCCCGATAACCCCGTATGCAAATAAAATATCTCCCTCCCAAACAAAAGTGCCGTGAATGTAGCCGAGTAGTAAAAGAATGAGAATACGTCTTATGTATGTGGGGAAGAATTTTTTTCCTTTTTCAATGATACTTTTTTGTAACAAAATAATGCTAAGACCAAATAAAAAAGAGAATAGGGACATAAAATTATGGGTACCGAAAAATTGAATAAACCAATTAGCGCCTTCATCAAGCTTTCCAAAAATATAATTGGGTTTTTCACTGGTGAAAAACCCAAATTGAATTAATGTCATATTAACAAGTAAAATGCCAAATAAAGCGAAACCACGAATGGCGTCAACAAATTCTACACGTTGGTTCATTTTTTCTCTCCTCGCATATTGTTTTATATTGAAAATAATACCATTTTTTTACTGGTGCTATGTCAAATACGAGGAATTTTAAGGTGATTTTAAGCTAGAGAGAAAATAAAAAATCACCTTAATACATTCATTAAGGTGATTGAAATATTACTCAGCTGGAGCTGTAAATGTACGTTTCTCCAATTCAGCATCTAGCATAAATAGTGCATTTGAATCGCTTGTAATACGTTTTAATTTTTGGATGATGCTATCGAATGAAGCTTCTTCTTCTACTTGCTCATCAACGAACCATTTTAAGAAGGTGATTGTTGCGTGTTCACGCTCATCCCAAGCAATATCAGATAAGTGATAAATACGTTTTGTTACTTCACGCTCGTGTTCAAGTGCGACTTCAAAAGCATTTAATACAGATTCGTATTCGTTATTCGGATTATCAAATCCAGTAATAATAGCGCGCTCACCGCGGTCATTAATGTAGTTGTAAAGCTTCATTGCGTGGAAACGCTCTTCTTCAGCTTGTACAAGGAAAAAGTTAGCAAATCCATCATAGCTTTCGGCTGTACAGTAAGCAGCCATTGCCATATAAGCGTGGGCAGAGTAAAACTCAAAGTTCATTTGATCGTTTAGTGCGTCGTGCAATTTTTTAGATAACATAAAATCCCCCTTAGTATTGTGACAAGAATATTATATCATAATTGATAATATTCTCATTTA
Organism: Bacillus sp. WC2507; assembly: GCF_052656125.1. Classification (NCBI taxonomy): domain Bacteria; kingdom Bacillati; phylum Bacillota; class Bacilli; order Caryophanales; family Bacillaceae; genus Bacillus; species Bacillus sp. WC2507. The sequence goes on from NZ_JBQXPN010000001.1 coordinate 708,751, forward strand.
GATGTTTCAAACCTTTTCGAAAGCTTTGTGACGTGTGCTTCCATAATGTCTTGTAAATCTAAATCATATTTTTGTGAAAGAATAATAAGGTTAGACAGTACATCACCAAGTTCTTCTTTTAGTTCTTGTTTTAGCTCTTCTTCTGTTTTCGCGTCTTCATCAGGACGATCACGGCCAATTTCAATGGCGCGAACAACGCGTGAAACTTCCCCAACTTCCTCTGTTAAGAAATTTAAGCGAATAAAGGAATTATACTGTGACCAGCTTCGTTTTTCGTAAAATTCCTCCACCCATCTTTGAAATGCGACGATATCCATTTCTTCCTCATCCCTTCAATATGTTGTACAATACTCATTGTATCATGACAATATATAGTTTTGGGGTGTAGAAATGAGAAAGATTTGTGTGTTTGCAGGTTCCAATTTAGGGGAGAGACCAGAATTTAAAGAGCAGGCGATAGAGCTAGGGAAAATGTTTGTTAAGAACGATTATGAGCTTGTATATGGCGGTTCTTGCGTTGGATTAATGGGAGAAGTGGCGAATGAAGTTCTTCGTTTGGGCGGGCGTGTAACAGGTGTTATGCCACGTGGTCTATTCCGAGGAGAAATCGTACATACAGGATTAACAGAATTAATTGAAGTAGAAACGATGCATGAGCGTAAAGCAAAAATGGCAGAGCTTGCGGATGCTTTTATTGCACTGCCAGGCGGATACGGAACGTTTGAAGAACTATTTGAAGTTGTATGTTGGTCACAAATTGGTATACATAATAAGCCGGTTGGTTTATTAAACATTAAAAATTTTTATGGACCAATTCTGCAAATGGTTGAACGCGCAGCAGAAGAAGGGTTTATGAATCCATCAAATAAAGAGTTGATTGTTTCAGCTGAGACGGCAGATAAGTTAATTCATGAAATACAAAATTACGAACGTCCTGTTTTAGGGACGAAGTGGAAGCAACTATCATAATACAATTGTATAGAGATTTTTGGAAACACATGTCATTTTATCTTGAAAAGGCATGTGTTTTTAATTTGGTTAAATATGTTAATGTTGAGATATGATGTTTTGGGAAAAGGAGAAATAGATGGAGGAGTTTGTGTATTTACGTCCTGTTTTTAAAAGTATATTAGCAGCATCTACTCTTGTTATGCTAATTGTTTCAACGCAGAAGAAAGAGCTAATTAATGAGTTTTCGCTTTGGTTTATTTCGATATTGTGTATTGGTGTTTCTGCGATAACATTGTTTATGTCTGGGTTTATCGTTGATGAGTATAATTTAGGTGGAGATGTGCAGAGTTTTAACATGTTTATTGCGATTGGCTGTATTAGCGGTTTGAATTTCATTATTTATTATAGACGGCAATAAAAAGAAGGCATTCCGTATTACTTTGGAATGCCTTTATCATTTTGATTACTTTGTTTTTTATACAGGTACCAGCCACCCCAGCCGCCACCAATTGCTACAACAACGAGGAAAGCATAGTCTTTCACCTCGACACGTATATTGAAAATAGTAGCTATAAGTAAGACAATCCCAACTGTTATTAACGCAAAAAATGCTCTAATTAAGTAGTCTTTCAACTGAACCACTCCCGCCATTTAATTAGTAAATGATGAATTTGGAAAAGCTTTTTGGATCTAATTACTAAAAGGTGTTTCCTATATTTTAACATAAAAGAGATTGTAATATATTGATGAAAGTAGAGGAGGTGAGTGCTATTATTGTCGTTATTTGTTGGTAAATCGATATTCTTTGTCGAATCGTTGATATATTGTGAGTTGTGATCGATATAATGAAAAAATCGTTGATATATTGCAAGTTATGATCGATATATTTGAAAAATCGTTGATATAATTTCATGTACCATCATACGGGAACACCCAATAGAAAAAAGCGACTCTGAACGAGCCGCTTCCGCTTTTAAGTAATATCCAGCTCCAGCGGCTAGAATGTTCGGTGGCTTCGCTTTTTCCTGCGAGGCAAAGAGCGCCTCTACGTCAAAAGCTCCATCCCCCTCACATTCTAAACGAGCCGCTTCCGCTTTTAATGATATCCAGCTCCAGCGGCTAGAACAGTCGGTTGTTTCACTCCTTCATTCGAGGCAAAAAGCGCCTCGTAATCAGGAGTTCCAACACCCTCCTGTTCTGAACGAGCCGCTTTCGCTTTTAAATCTATTATTGATTCAAGAACGCGCGTAGCATCCAAGCGTGTTTTTCTAGTTCTGTGTAGATGCCTAGTAGTAGGTCAGATGTCATTTCGTCGTCAGAGTCTTGAGCGATTTCCATGCCTTTTTTCAGTTCGACTAGCATCATTTGGTAGTCTTTCATGATTGCTTCGACCATCCCTTCTGCAGTTTCTCCGTAAGCTGCTTCTTGAATAGAAGATATTTCTAGGTATTCTTTCATTGTTGCTACTGGTTTACCGCCAATTGCTAAAATACGTTCTGCAATTTCGTCGATGTGAGTAGCTGATTCTGTGTAAAGTTCTTCGAATTTCTCGTGTAATGTGAAGAATTGAGGTCCTTTTACGTACCAATGGAAGTTGTGTAGTTTTGTGAATAAAACGCTCCAGTCTGCTACTTGTTTGTTTAATACTTCGATTACTTGTTTGTTCATTATGATCAATCTCCTTTTGAGTTGTTATGTTATATCAATTACTAATTTATAATCATTATAATCTAGTAATTCGTATAAATCAACCCTTTTGCTGGAATTAATTTGAACAAATTATGAACTGTTGTATATAAAAATCCCTATTACTGTGGAGTAATAGGGATTTTTATTGATATATAGCTCCAGCGGCTAGAATCACCGGTCATTTCGCTCTCTCGCTCGAAGCAACAAGCGCTTCAAAATCGAGAGCTCCAATGTCCTGCGATTCTAAACGAGCCGCTTTCGCTTTTAATTGTTATACCGCTTTTTTATTCTCTTCTACATCCTGTCCATCCCAGCACTCTGTATTCTGTAAGCCAGGGATAGAACTTGCAACGAAAACAGGATCTTTTCCTTGTTTCTTTTGCTTAATATAGTCTACTAATGCTGCGTAGGCGAATTTGCTTAGGAATGAGATGGCAATTAAGTTTGTGAATACCATTAGTCCCATGAATAAATCAGCTAAACTCCAAACTGTTTTAAGGGCAGCGATTGATCCGAAGAATACCATTCCGACAACTGCAATGCGATAAATCATTAACCATGTTTTGCTTTCTTTAATGAATGCGATATTCGTTTCACCATAATAGTAGTTTCCTAGTAAAGAGCTAAAAGCGAATAGGAAAATAATAATCGCTAAGAAAGTGCTTGCCCACGGTCCAATTTGTGAACTTAATGCTTGTTGTGTTAGTTCAATACCTTCTAAATTCGATCCTTTGTAAAGTCCAGAGCATAATACGATAAACGCTGTTGATGTACATACTAAGAATGTATCTACGAAAACACCTAATGCTTGAACAAGTCCTTGTTTTACAGGGTGAGATACATCTGATGTTGCTGCTGCGTTAGGAGAGCTACCCATACCTGCTTCTGTCGCGAATAAACCGCGCTGAATTCCGAACTTGATTGCCGCTCCAATACCACCAGCGACGGCTTGCTCTAAACCGAATGCGCTGTTAAATATTTCCGTGAAAATGCTTGGTAACATAGTGAAGTTGTTAATAACAACAAAAATTGCCACACCAATATAAATAATTGCCATTGGAGGAACAATCATTTCTGTAATACGTGAAATGCTCTTGATACCACCGAAAATAATAACTGCAACTAATAAAGCTAATAGAGCTCCTACGATCGTTCGCTCTAGTCCAAAAGCATTTTCAAATGCTATTGTTACTGTGTTTGCTTGTACAGAATTGAAAATTAATCCGTACGCAACTGTAATAAGAAGTGAAAACCAAACACCCATCCAGCGTTTATTTAATCCTTTTTCCATGTAATATGCTGGACCACCACGGAATCTGCTTCCATCTTTTACTTTATAAATTTGTGCGAGCGTACATTCTACGAAACTAGTAGCTGCTCCGAGAATAGCGATAAACCACATCCAAAATATTGCGCCAGGTCCACCCATTGAAATGGCTAGTGCTACACCAGCTAAGTTCCCGATACCGATACGTGCTGCTGCACTTAGGCAAAATGCTTGGAATGGAGAGATGCTATCTTTCTTTTTTTCTTTTCGATTAAACCCTTTACTAATTAAACCGACCATCTCACCGAAATGAGTAATTTGGACAAACTTCAATTTAAAAGAGAAATAAAGACCGAAGCCGATTAGCATTGCAATAAGAATATATGACCATAAAATATTATTCGTTACCTCAAGGAATCTGCTAAAGATATCAACCATATAATACACTTCCTTTTTTCTGTAATAAGAAAATTATATGCAAAAAATATACGAGAATCAATTTTTCTAAAAAATTATGTTACTTAAATGCATTTTGTGTTATGATTATGTTACATCGTAATATTTTTAGAATTATTTACATTTTAAAAAACTAAATGTAAAACGAGAAAGAGGGGATAATTTGAAAGAAGAATCTTTATTGAAAGTAAGCCTTAAGAGTTTGAAAATGAGAAGTAATATATTTTTTATCATTACATCTTTAAGTATCTTTTTGGGAGCCACTTATTATTACAATAAAAGATTTCCAAATCACAGGTATCCTGAATGGTTAGAATTTCTAAAGTTAATTGGATGAACAAAAGACAGAAAAACAGAAAATTCAAATATAAAATGTTGTGGAGGAGCTAAATATGAATATTAGAGAAAGTGAACTTCCGGGTATTGGTTACAAATTTCAAATCGTTACGAAAGGTAACGAAAAGATGGTAATTGTCATTCATGATGACGGGCGTAGAGAAATGTATCATTTTGATTCAGACCATGAAGAAAGTATCTCAAGTATTTCATTACGCGACTCAGAGGCAAGACAAATTGCAGCAATATTAGGTGGAATGGTGTATAAGCCTAGAGCATTAGAAAATGTTGAAATGGTCTTTGAAGGTTTAGCGATTGAGTGGTTTAAAGTAGAGAATGCAGCTCCAGCAATCGGAAAAACAATCGGTGATCTTGAAATAAGAAAAACATATAGCGTAACAATCATTGCAGTTATGAAAAAGAATATGAAAAAGCTATTTAATCCAGGACCAGAAACGGTAATTGAAGAAGGCGATATGCTTGTAGTTTCTGGTGAGAGAGAAGAAATTAAAAAAATTATTAATGAGTTACTTTCGAATAGGGGGACTGACTAGATGGATACGTTAATTTTTGAAGTTGGTACAGCGTTAGTATTAGTTGCAATTGCGGCAGTAATTGCTGGAAAGTTTAAATTCTCAGTAATTCCGTTTCTAATTGTTCTTGGGATGTTAGTGGGGCCACATGCGCCGACAATAGGTGTTATCAATCTCAAGTTTATTGAAAGTGCAAGTGTAATTTCCTTCCTTGGACGGATTGGGGTTCTGTTCCTTCTGTTCTATCTAGGACTAGAATTTTCGATGAAAAAACTAATTAAATCGGGACGTTCTATTGCGATTGGCGGAACAATCTATATTTTAATTAACTTTTCACTTGGATTATTATACGGATTTATAATGGGATTCCCTTTACTAGAAATCTTAATTATTGCGGGTATTATTACGATTTCTTCTAGTGCTATCGTTGCTAAAGTGTTAGTAGATTTAAGAAGAACTGGTAATAATGAGACCGAATTAATTTTAGGAATCATTATGTTTGAAGATATATTCCTTGCTGTATATTTATCGGTTGTTTCTGGTTTAGTTTTAGGGGATCATGCTTCCTTCTTAGGTGCCCTTACTTCAATTGGAATTGCTTTAGGGTACATGCTTCTATTCTTTATTGTGGCTAGAAAGGCTACGCCGTTATTAAATAGACTGCTCAATATTAGTTCAGATGAAATTTTCATTATTGTAGTATTCGCTTCGTTATTCTTTATTGCAGGTTTCTCAGAAACAATTCACGTTGCCGAAGCAATTGGAGCACTTCTTTTAGGATTAGTTTTCTCTGAGACAGAGCATAGTGACAGAATTGAACATCTCGTTGTTCCATTTAGAGACTTTTTCGGAGCTATTTTCTTCTTCAGTTTCGGATTAAGTATTGATCCGTTTTCATTAGGCGGGGCGATATGGTTAACGTTAGGTGCTGTCCTTCTCACAATCATCGGAAACTTTGTTGCAGGGATGATTGCAGGGCGACAAGCTGGATTATCTCATAAAGCGTCAACAAATATTGGATTAACAATCGTTTCAAGAGGAGAATTTTCCATCATTATGGCCAATATCGGTATCGCCGGTGGTTTAATGTCAGTACTGAAACCATTCTCAGCACTATACGTGCTTATACTATCCATCTTAGGTCCACTTCTGACGAAAGAGTCAAAGAATGTATATAAATTATTAAATAAAATCTTTAAGTGGGATACGAAGACTAGCTAAATTTTTTGAAAATAAAAGTACAAGATATTTCCTGCTTGTACTTTTATTTTTTGCAATGAAAACAGTAAAGAGAGGTACATGATGTTAGGAGAGTTGATTCATTCCGTTTTAGTTTTTCTAGAAGGACTTGGTTATTGGGGAATTATGCTTGGATTAATGCTAGAGGTTATTCCGAGTGAAATCGTATTATCTTATGCAGGCTATTTAGTATCAACCGGAAGTATTACATTTTGGGGCGCTGTCGCGTTCGGTACAATTGGTGGTGTAATCGCACAGCTATTCATTTATTGGATCGGTCGATACGGAGGAAGACCTGTTCTTGAGCGATATGGAAAATATATTTTGATTCAGAAGAAACATATTGATTATGCTGAAGCGTGGTTTAATCGTTACGGAACTGGTGTTATTTTTACAGCGCGTTTTATTCCTGTTGTGCGTCATGCTATTTCGATACCAGCGGGTATTGCAAAAATGTCACATGCTAAGTTTATTACGCTAACTACATTAGCTGTTATTCCATGGTCAATTGTATTTGTATATTTAGGTTTTAAATTAGGAACAGAGTGGGAAAGTATTAATAAAGTAGCGGGGCCATATGTGAAATACTTTGCACTTGCTGCAATTGTTTGTGCAATTGGTTACTTTGTATTAAAAAAAGTGATGAAAAAAAGGTGATTATGTAAAAGGAATCTATGCTGATATAGATTCTTTTTTATTGTCATTTTTCGAAAGGGGAAAGAGTAGGTTTAATATTTTACATATTGTGGCATACATATAGGAAAAGGGAGTTTGGAAAGGGGAATAAAGAGAAATGGAACTCCAGTTTCAAAATGTATATCAACAGGTGGAGAATTGGTATGTGTTGGATTCGGAGCTTCCTTGGGATGTCAAAAGACTTAGGGATGATTTGTTTTCACTTATTGAAGTATGTAAAACGCCAGTTATTTTTTGTGATACGTGCGATGCAAATCATGTACTTCTATCATTAGGAGAAGAAGAGGAAGAGTTTCTATTCCCAATAGGTGGTTTTTATCATAAAGACAAACAATTAATTTTTGTTTGTATGTGGGAAGAGTACGAGCAAGTGCTCAAAACTCTACTGCATGAATTTCGCCATGCGATGCAGCATAAGAGAGAAGTATTGTATGTTGGAAGTGAATTGTACGAAGATAGATGGATTGAGAAAGATGCGAGGAAGTTCGCGGAGAGGAAATTAGATGAATATAAAAATAGAAAGTTGATGTAAAGCATAGTGGAGAAATGGCGCTGTGCTTTCTTTGTTACTTACTAAAAATAAGCGATTGACTTTTATAAAGTTTAGTTCTAAACTAATGGTATGAAACGAGCGAGGTGATGAAATGAAAACAGAAGATAGACTCGGATTACTATTATGGTTTCGTTTATCACGTTTTTATAACAAGAGTATTCGTGAGACGAATCAGCATTTGAAAAAGTGGAATGTATCTGCCGCTCAGTTTGATGTACTAGCTCAAGTTGGAGGACATAATCGTTTAACGCAGCAAGAGCTTGGAAATAAGCTATTTGTTACGAAAGGAAATGTCACGCAGCTTTTAAATAAAATGGAGCAGCTGGAGTGGATTGGTCGTGAACAAGAAGGTACTACGAAATATATTTCGTTAACAGAAAAGGGAAGAGCTTTATATGAGGAGATCGTCCCGCCCCAGGAAACGTTCCAAGCGGAGCAGTTTCATAAATTAAATATAGAAGAACAACAGCAATTATTACAATTACTAAAAAAATTACAGTAAGAAAAAATTTTAAAATAAATCTTGAATTCGAGATAATATGAGGTGAAGGATATGTTTAGAAAAGTTGATCATAAAAATATGGGCAGAGCAAATCACGGTTGGTTAAATACACATTTTCATTTTTCCTTTGCTAATTACTATAATCCAAATAACATGAGCTTTGGAGCATTACGTGTTATTAATGATGACCTAGTAGCGGCACAAACTGGTTTTGATATGCATCCGCACCGCGATATGGAAATCATTTCGTACGTTGTAGAGGGTGCTTTAACACATGAAGATAGCATGGGGAATCGCGGAACAATTGAGCGTGGTCATGTTCAATATATGAGTGCTGGTACAGGTGTATTTCATAGTGAGCATAATTTAGGAAATGAGACATTGCGTTTATTACAAATTTGGATTTTACCGGATCGTGCGGATCATAAGCCAAACTATGGTGAGTTTAAATTTGATTGGAGAAAGCGTGAAAATGAGTGGTTCCATATGGTATCTCCATTAGAAGGAGAGGCACCAATTCAAATTCACCAAGATGCGAATTTATATTCTTTATCGTTAGAAGCTGGAAAAGAAATTCATTTTCCAGTGAAAGAAGGTCGTCAATTATACCTTGTTCAAATTGAAGGAAGTAGTGTAATAAATGGTGAGACACTTGTTATGCGCGATGCGGCAGAAGCGATTGAAGAAGATATTCATATTGAAGCGAAAGAGCAATCACACTATTTAGCAATTGAGTTAAAAAAATAACAAAATGTTTATAAAAAGAGGACACCTGATAGGGTGTCCTCTTTTTGAATGGAATTATCTGAAAAATGTTTCTCAATTTTTCGAAAGAGGTATTTGGTTAAAGATTCAGAATTTTATAAAAGTGTCAAAAATCTTTATGGGAATGGGGAATGTTATAGTGAAAAAGCAAGTCATTTCATCAGCATTAGCGTTAACTGTTATCGCCGGGGGATTTGGAACGTTTGGAGCAACGACAACGAAAGCGGAAGAACAAAAAATTCAATATCATCAAGAATTTAAAACACCTGCATACATAGGTGAAGAATGGAAAGCACCGGAAGGACTAGATAAAAAAGAGACGGTCTTTCAATACTTAGAGAGTAAGAAAGATATGTTTAAATTAGCAGGAAACATTGATAAGCACTTCAATGTCGTTGGGGAAGAAAAAGATGCTGAATCTGGTACGACACATGTGAAGTTAGTTGAGAAACATAATAACATTCCTGTGTACGGTTCAGACCAAACTGTTACACTAGATAAAGAGAATAATGTAAAAGCATTCTTCGGACAAGTTATTCCGAATTTAGAGAATAAAAATATTCCTGCATTTGCAAGCATTAGTGCAGAACAAGCAGAAACGATTGCAAAGGCAGATATTCAGAAAGAAATTGGAGAAGTAAAGAATTATGACGGTGTGAAAAAAGATTTATTTGTGTATGAAAAAGATGGAAACTACTATCTTGCATACTTAGTTAAGGCATCGATTTCAAAACCAGCTCCAGGCTATTGGCATTACTTTGTTGATGCAACAAATGGAAATGTGATTGAGAAATATAATGCTGTAGATAACATTACAGGATTTGGTTACGGAGTATTAGGAAATAGACAATCATTTGAAATTGCTCAAAATGAGAAGACAGGAGCATTCCATTTATTTGATGGTAAGCGTGGACAAGGTGTTCATACATTTGATGCAGAGAATATGGATGAAAACTGGTTTAATATGTTCTCACAATGGTTTGGATATACAGGTGTCGAAGTAGAAAGTAAAAATAAGTTTTTTGATGACAAAGCAGCGGTTGATGCGCATGTAAATGCAGGAAAAGTATACGATTACTACAAAAAGACATTTAACCGTAACTCTTTCGATGATAAAGGTGCGAAGCTTATTTCTTCTGTTCACGTAGGGGAGAGCTGGAATAACGCAGCTTGGAACGGTATTCAGATGATGTACGGTGATGGAGATGGCAAGACATTTATTCCATTATCTGCTGGCCTAGATGTTATCGGTCACGAATTAACGCATGCTGTAACTGAGCATACAGCAAATCTTGTTTATAAAAATGAGTCAGGCGCGTTAAATGAATCGTTATCTGATATTATGGGTGTCATGGTTGAGAAGAAGAGTTGGGATTTAGGTGCTGACATTTATACACCTGGAAAACCTGGTGATGCACTTCGTTCTCTGAAAGATCCAGCATCTATTCCAAACCCATTAAAACCAGGTGAAGGTTACCCAGATCATTACAATAAACGCTACACTGGAGCAGCTGATAATGGTGGCGTTCATATTAACAGTAGTATTAATAATAAAGCTGCATATTTAGTATCTGATGGCGGAGAGCATTACGGCGTGAAAGTAGCTGGAGTAGGCCGTGAAGCGACAGAAAAAATTTATTACCGTGCTCTTACGAAATATTTAACTGCAAACTCTGACTTTAAGATGATGCGTCAAGCAGCTCTTCAGTCAGCTGAAGATTTATATGGTAAAAACTCTAAAGCTGTACAAGCTGTAACGAAAGCTTATGATGCAGTAGGCATAAAATAATAAAAGAAAAAGACCTGACTAGGATGTCAGGTCTTTCTTTATCCCGCTTTAATGGGCAGTAAGACCCCCACCTCAAAATTCAGCGAAAGCAAAGAAGTTAGGTGGTGGATCAACTGCCCATAAAAGTCCGATTGGTTCAACTAATAATCAGTGGGGGATGAAGACCCCCACTGATTAAAGTTTCACTTTATTTAGTCACGAATACCTAATGCGATTTTCGCCATACGTGACATGCGTTCTTTAGACCAGGGTGGATTCCAAACGACATTTACTTCTATTTCATTGACTTCAGGTACGTTCGTTGATAATACTTTTTTAACGTCTGATACAATTTGCCCAGCCATTGGACAGCCGATAGAAGTCATCGTCATCGTAATGACAGCATTGTTATTTTCATCTGCTGTAACATCGTAAACTAATCCGAGATTAACAATATCAACACCTAGCTCAGGATCGATAACAGCTTCTAAATTGGCATATAATTTATTTTCAAATGCTTCTTGTGACATAAGTAGCACCTCCTACACATTAATGATATCGATTCTCATTATAACGGAAATGTGTATAATGTGCAGGAAATGAGCTCAAAAAAATATCCCTTTTGGGAAAGGGATATTTTTTGAAAGCTATTCAGTTTTGAAATGAGATACGAGTTGATCTAATTCTGCAACTGTTTGTTTCATTTGTCTTGCAGTTACGGTCATTTCATTCATAGTAGTGACTTTCTTCTCAGCAGATTGTGCTGTAGCTGCTGTTTCGCTAGATACTTCAGTTGAAATAGAAGCGATGTTATTAAGCGAAGCGTTCATTTCTTCAGCGCTTGCAGCCATTTCTTCAGCAGTTGCTGAGATGTCTTGCATTTGAGTAGATACTTTATTTACTTGTTCGACAATCGTTGTGAAGGAATTGCCAGCTTCACGAATGACAGTAATGCCTTCAAATGCTTCAGAACGGCCTTGGGACATCATGGAATTCGCAGTTTCAGTATCTTGTTGAATTTGATGTAGTAATTGGTTAATATCTGTTGCCGCTGTTTTAGATTGTTCAGCAAGTTTTCGAACTTCGTCAGCTACGACAGCAAAACCTTTTCCTTGCTCGCCAGCACGGGCTGCTTCGATAGATGCATTTAAAGCAAGTAAGTTGGTTTGTTCTGCGATATTAGAAATAGATTGTACAGCTGTATCAATATATTTTGTATGTGTGATTAGACGTTCGACCACTTCTGACGTAGCATTTACAGCGTCGTGTATCGTTGTCATTTGTAAAACAGATTTTTGAATAACAGTACTTCCATCGTTAGCTTGTTCAGATGTAGCTACAGCAAGTTCAGTTACAGATGAAGCAGATTCAGCAATACGCTGAACACTTACTGTCATATCGTCCATTGCAGTTGAGCTTTCTTCCATACTAGAGGCTTGCGATTGAATACTTGCATTTAAGTTGGACATCGAGCTTTGAACTTTTATTGTTGCCTCGCGTGATATATTCGTCTTTTCTAGCATATTTTCAGAAGCATCTTGTACTTCCACAGATGTTTTTTGAACACGATTGATGATATGTTGTAGGTTTTCTAACATTTTATTAAATGATGTTGCAATCGTACCAATTTCATCATTACTATTTACTTGTAGGCGGGCTGTTAAGTCACCTTCTTGAGATGATAATTCTTTTAGTTTACTATCAATTTGTTGAATTGGTTTTACAAGTTTACCAGAGAACCACCATGCAAGAATGATAGCTACGATAATACAAATAACAAGTGATAAGAAGATAACATATTCAATTTGTAGTGAAGATTGATCAATTTTTTCGATAGATTGATCACGTAACTTAGCTTGTTCATTACTGTAATTTGTGAAGTCACCAATTACTTTATAAACAGTACCATTTTCTGCATAAGCTACTTGTAAAGCCTCTTCCCACTTTTGTTCTTTGGCAAGAGTGAAAACTTTTTCTTCAATAAATTTTCTCCAAGTTGATCCTGATTCCATTGTATTTTTCACAGATTGAGAAATATTTGGATTAGAAAGAAGTTTATCTTTTGAATCCTCCAGACGTTTACTCATCTCATTAAACTTGTCTAATTCGACTTGATCATGCTGTAATAAATAACCTCTTAAAGCAGAAAGTTGTACTTGATAAGCGTCTCCACGTTCTTTCAATTCTGTTGCAAGGGGGGAAATTTCTTTTTGTAAAGCTTCAGCTTTACGAGATTGGTCAATAGCAAAAAATAAAATAAAAGCTAAGGCGATTCCAAATAAAGCGCAAATCGTTCCCATCATGAACATAAGTTTTTTTCGAATGCTAATAAAATTCATATGATAAAAAGCCTCCTTTGTGAAATCTTAGTATTAGAATTAATAAATTTAAAAAATTGAAAGAAAGCTTTACTCCATCTGGAACAAAGCTTTCTTCTTTCCTTTAGGAATTATAGCAGACGGAATGAGAGATAGAAAGAGATATTTTAAAGTGAAAAAAGAGAGACTGTAAATCTCTCTTTTTTCACTTTAAGCGTGTGTTTTGAAATGAGAAACGAGAACTTCAAGTTCTTGTACAGTCGTTTTCATTTCAGACGCTTTTTTAGCAACGACACCCATTTTGTTTACTTGGTCACCAGATGAAGTTGCTGTTTGTGATGTTTCGGCGGCAACCTCATTTGAAATAGAAGCGATGTTATTTAAAGCTGCATTCATTTCTTCGGAACTTGCGGCCATTTCTTCAGCAGTTGCAGACATTTCTTGCATTTGTGTAGAGACTTTGTTAATGTGGTTAACAATTTCTGAGAATGAAGATCCAGCGGTACGAATGACTGTAATTCCTTCAGAAGCCTCTGACTGACCTTGCGCCATCATTTCATTTGCTATTTTTGTATCTGCTTGAATTTGATGAAGTAAATGGTTAATGTCAGTTGCTGCTAGCTGAGATTGTTCAGCAAGTTTTCGTACTTCATCGGCAACAACAGCGAAGCCTTTTCCATGTTCCCCAGCACGGGCTGCTTCAATGGAAGCATTTAAAGCAAGTAAATTCGTTTGTTCCGCGATATTAGAAATGGATTGAAGTGCAGTATCAATATGATTTGTATGTGTAATGAGTCGCTCTACTACTTGTGATGTAGCGTTAACAGCTTCGTTAATGGTATGCATTTGCGTAATAGATTTCTCAATGACTTTATTCCCATCATCTGCTTTTTCTGAAGTTGTAACAGCTAGGCTAGCAACAGAAGAGGCAGATTCTGCAATACGCTGAACACTCGTTGTCATATCATCCATTGCAGTTGAACTTTCTTCGATGCTGGAAACTTGTGAACGAATATTATGCTCGAGAACATTCATAGTTTCTTGGGTTTTTGCACTATTTTCCATAGAAGCAGTTGTTTCGATAAACACATTTTCAGACGCTTCTTTTACATCTGTTGATGTTTGTTGAACTTGTTTTATGATACGTTGTAAGTTAGTGAGCATTTGATTAAAGGAATTGGCGATATCACCAATCTCATCTTTACTCGTTACGTGCAATCTAGCAGTTAAATCGCCATCTTGAGAAGCTAATTCTTTTAATTTCTCATCAATTTGTCGTATCGGTTTAACGAGTTTACCAGAGAACCACCATGCTAATAAAATAGACGTTACTGTACATGTAATGAGTGAGAAGAAAATAATATATTGAATAAGAGATGAGGAAGACTCTACGTCAGCAATTAATGCATCACGTTTATCATTTTCTTCATTTGTATATTTAGTAAAACGACCTAAAAGATCATTTACATAATCGGTTTGAGCTAAAGCGATTTTGGATGCTTCGTCCCATTTTCCTTCACGAGCGAGAGGGAGGACTTCATTATCTATGACGCTTCGCCACTTCCCTCCCATTAAAATGGCTTCTTTCATTCCTTCTGGGAGTTTTTTATCACTTGTTACTTTCTCTCTAGTATCAGCTAGTTTTTTTCCTTCTCGGTTGAACTTATCCAATCCTTTTTGATCATGTGACAGTAAATATTCTTGTAAACCAGCAACTTGTGCTTGGAACCAATCGCCACGTTCTTTTAAAATGGTGGCTCTTTTTGATACATCATTTTTTAATGTTTCGACTTCATTTGCTTGGTTCATGGCGAATGAAAGAATAACAATAAGAGCAATGCTAAATAAGGAACAAATACTTAAGAGTGTGAACAGTAGTTTTTTTCGAATACTAACATACTTCATAGTTACCCCTACCTTTAAAAACTGTTTATTATGATTTATTAATATTAAGAACGAAATTAATAAAAAACATTATTATGAAGTTATTAATCTGTTCAATGAAAAGTATAGCAGATAATGGAAGATGGCAGATTGATATGAGTAAATGTTCTTAAAATGTATACATTTGTATATCAAAAAATTCATAAATAAAAATGAGAAAGGCTATTGTAATTTGAAATAACATCATGTATACTTCTAATTAGTTGATAACGATTATCAGTATCAACTGTAACATTACTCTTCGTTATGTTGGTCATACCCCTTTTTGACGACGTAAGTCAGAGACGAAATGTTGAAATATCTTGTGTCCTATTCTACAGAATTATGGTAATCTCCAACCTCAACTTATATGCGTAAGCATGCAAAAAGGATCCTATCCGTGAAGGGATCCTTTTTTGCATTTCGTCGCAATTAATGTATATAGACCGGGTATTCTTTCTTCAATTCCTTCTGGGGCAGTAGAAGGGAAGACCCACTTTTGATGAGGTCCCTGTTCTTCAATTAGTTTTTCGATTTTAAAATGTTCTTCGGCGAGTGCTGTAATAATTTCTCCTAATGTCCAGCGACGGATGGTTGTTTTCGGTAACGATTCTTTCTGTGCTTCTGTAAGAAGGATGCTATAAGCAACGTCATCTTCAATCAATTCTTCATCGAAATAATTTCCATTGGCCCGAAATGATGGGTGGTCTACTCCTAATAATTTCGTGTAAACAGGATGATAGTCACGAAGAATAAGCATTCCATCTCGCTTAAGTAAGGTAGCAATTTTTTGAAAGAGCGGTTTTAAATCTAGAAAGTAATGGAGTACACCAAGTTCTAGCAATACGATATCGAATGATTCGGATAGCTGGACATGTAATACATCAGAAACGACATACTGGATAGAGACACCTGCTGCTTCCGCAAGTTCATTTGCATATTTTGCATTACTTGCTGAAATATCAACAACTGTTACATCAGCTCCTAAAAGAGCGAGAGCAACGGCTTTATTTCCTTTTGACCCGAGTAAATTAATAATGCGTTTTCCTGTTGGAGATTGTATGTAAGGTAAATAGTGATTTACCTCGCGCATAGGATCTTTTATGAGTTTTTTCGCGTAATCGGCTGGTGCCCCGTGGCGATTCGTCCAAGCTTCATAAGCAGCTGCATTCCAGCTTTTTTTATTACGTGTGCTTAGTTGTTTTTGATTCAATCGTATCACTCCTTTTGTGAACGTATAGTTATTCGGCAAGAGGATGGGATTTCCTTTTCTTTCTGAATAAAAGTTTGATTTTTCTGTTATTAAGTCGTACAATACTTGTTATACGTAAAAGCGTTGAAAAGGAAAAGTAGGATGAACACATTCTTTCCAGAGAGCTTCGGTAGCTGAGAAGAAGCAAGAATATTCATTTGAACAATGGCCTTTGAGCTTCGTCCTGAACTTATCAAATGATAATAGTAGGCGGCGACGAGAGTTGGTACTCGTTATCAAAACCACAGTATAAGAGCATATAGCTTCGTACTTGTTAAGGCTAATTATGTGAGTAATTGGCGAAATAAGGTGGTACCGCGACTGTTTATACAGCCCCGCCCTTATCTTTTTTAAGATAAGGGCGGGGCTTTTTTATATTTAAAAGGAGGAATGTAAGATGAGTATTTTTATTGGAGGCGCTTGGCCGTATGCAAATGGTTCGTTACATCTTGGACATATTGCGAGTTTGTTACCTGGAGATATTTTAGCACGTTATTACCGGGCAAAAGGTGAGAATGTGTTGTATGTTTCGGGAAGTGATTGTAATGGAACACCGATTGCAATTAGGGCAAAACAAGAAGGTGTGACGGCGAAGAAAATTGCTGATAAGTATCATGAAGAGTTTGAGCGATGTTTTCGTAGCCTTGGTTTTACTTATGATTGCTATACACGTACAGATAGTGAGCACCATCATGAAATGGTTCAAAAAGTTTTTTTACGTTTATTAGAAGAAGGCCATATTTATAAAAAAACAGTGGAACAAGCATATTGTGAAACATGTACGCAGTTTTTACCAGATCGTTATGTAGAAGGAATTTGCCCGCACTGTCATGAAGCAGCAAGAGGAGATCAATGTGATGCTTGTTCAGCAATCTTAGATCCACTCGATTTGTTAGAAAAGAAATGTAAGTTATGTGGTAGTACGCCATCTGTACAGGAAACAGAGCATTTTTATTTCGCATTGCATACATTTCAGGAGCAAATTAAAAGGGCGGTAGAAATCGCCAAACAAACAGGGACATGGCGCGACAATGCGATTCAACTAACAGAGAGATATGTAAAGGAAGGGTTACTAGATAGGGCCGTATCACGTGATTTATCAATTGGGGTAACAATTCCAGTAGAAGGGTATGAAGATAAGAAAATTTACGTATGGATTGAAGCAGTGACAGGCTATTATTCAGCGAGTAAACATTGGGCTGAAGAAACAGGGAAAGATGATCAAGAGTTCTGGGATAGAGAAGCGAAAACATATTATGTGCACGGAAAGGATAATATTCCGTTTCATTCCATCATTTGGCCAGCGGTATTGCTTGGAATAGGAGAAGGAGCAATTCCTCGTCATATCGTTTCGAATGAATATTTAACAGTGGAAAAAAGAAAATTATCGACAAGTAAAAACTGGGCAGTATGGGTACCTGATATGTTGGAAAGATATAATCCAGATTCTATTCGTTACTTTTTAACAGTCAATGCACCAGAAAATCGTGACACTGACTTTTCATGGCGTGAATTCATTTACAGTCATAATAGTGAATTGTTAGGTGCATACGGGAACTTTGTGAACCGGACATTAAAGTTTATTGAAAAATATTATGGTGGTATCCTGCCGAAGGGAAGTATTGATGTAGAGCTGAAAGATAAAGTAGAAGGATTATATAAAAATGTAGGAGAGGCGATTGAGCAAACTACATTTAAGGTGGCGCTAGAAACAATATTTGATGCAGTACGTTTTGCAAATAAATATTTTGATGAGAGACAACCTTGGAAACAACGAGAAGATGATCCAGTTTCATGCGAAGAAACGATTTATAACTGTGTGTATCTTATCGCTAATTTTGCAAATCTCCTTGAACCGTTTTTACCATTTTCAAGTGAAAGCGTTAGAAACACATTATCGATTGTGAACCGAAATTGGGAACCTCAAAATACGTTGCCGAATAGAATTGATAGTGTACAGCCACTATTTGAACGAATTGATGTAAAACAAATTGAGCATGAGGTAGAGAAGCTGTATGGAGCGGTAAAGTGAGATAGGGAAAAAGACCTTTCAAATAAATGAAAGGTCTTTTGTTATGCACTATGCACATGATTAGGTTTTTTTCCTCTCCTAGCCGTAAGCATCTGAGGAATAAAAATCCCAAGCAATATAAAGAGTATCCCAATCCACTGCATGAATGTTACGACTTCATGTACAAGTGTAATAGAAGCGATAATGGCCGTTGGTAATTCAGCTGCTCCTAGTATTGTACTAAGTCCTGTTCCTACTTTCGGTACGCCAATTGAAAAACAAATGACAGGTACGACAACACCGAACAATCCGAGGAAGAAAGCGTATTTCCAAAGACCGGCTTGCAGGGCACCATCCGTTAAAAAGGTTGGCGGGAAGAATAGGCATACGATAAGAGTAGCGCTTGTCGTCATAAGAAAGCTTTTCGTATAAGGTGGAACTTCTGTAGCAACGCGCCCACTTGCAAAAACATAGAATGAAAAAGAGACAGCGGCTAATAGACCAAAGATAATACCCTTCGTAGAAAAGCTTTGTCCGAGACCTTCAAAGACACCGCCTGCAAACAATGTACCAGTAAATAAAATAATGATAGATATAACCTTCTCACGGCTTGGGAATGTTCGATTTGCAATTGCTTCAATGACTACACCAATCCATGTGAACTGGAAAAGTAGGACAACAGCGATAGATGCCGGTAGTTCTTCTACAGAAATAGCGTAGAAAATACCAGTCATACTCATCGTTGTGCCGACTGTTAATAATGAAAAGAATTGCTTTTTTGTTACTTTATGACGTGAAACGAAAAGAACGAGCAGAAGAAGCCCAATCCATCCGAAGACATATTGTCCTCCTAATAGTTCATGTGCTGAAAATCCATCAATGAATCCGAGTTTGAAAATAGTTGAAAGTACGCCGTAGCTACAAGCTCCGAATAAAACGAGTAATGAATACTTAAATTTTTCCATGAAAATTCTCCTTTTAAATAATAAAAAACGCCCGCTATCCAAATAAGGATAACGGGCGAACGAAACAGAGTAAGATACTCTACAAAATTCCGCCACTCATACGAAGTATGAATTTGGGGTATGAAATTGTAGTAGGTTTTTACATTGCTTTTGGGAATACAATAGAACATTTTACACCTTGAGGTGTGTTTTGTATCCCATAAGGAAACTGATGTTTATCTAGTATTTGTTTTACAATGTATAACCCAAGACCACTACCTTGTACTAAGCCATGTTTGTCAGGGTTCGCGCGATAGAATGGCTCAAATAAATGGGCAAGTTTATCTTCATCTATTTGTGAACCTGTATTTAATACTTCTAATGCGTAACCGTTAGGCTTTTCATAAAGCTTTATATATACATGCTGATGGTCAATTGTATAATGAATTGCATTTGAAATAATGTTAAAAATAGCAGTTTGAATAAATTTAGGATCTGCTAAAACCTTTACATCTTGTTTAATGTTAGATTGAACATTTAATTGCTTTACAGATACGAAATAATCTACTTTCTTCATAACATCCTCAATAATATTGGTTAATGAGATAACTTTTAAATCAGGTTTAAATTGAGGGTTTTGTATTTTGGATAATTCCGACATTTTTTCCGTTAATATGTTAATGTCTTGCATCATTTCATAAGAACGTTTTAAATATTTATCTCTATCTTTATAAGCTCCAATTCCGTGAATCATGCCATCTAGTTGTCCCATAACAGCTGCGATTGGTGTTTTTAATTCATGGGAAACCATAGACATAAATTCTTTACGAGATTGTTCTAATTGTTGCTCCTTTTTGAGTTCATTTCTTAAATCTTGATTGCTTGCATGTAGATTCTTCACTATACTTGGGACCTGTGAAGCAGCTACTTGCAAATTAAAATCTGTTTGATCCGTATTTTTGTTAAGTAGCTTTTTATCTGAGAAATCAAGATTTATAATATCTTTTAAAGCATCACTCATATATTGAAAAGGTTTGGCAATTAGTTTTGCATAAATTAAAGATCCGAGCAGAGATAGTGCAAGCATTGTTGCGCCAATATGTGGAGCTAACTGCTGTAGTGCATCTGTTAATTTTGGATCATCCTGTGCATTATTTGTTTTACTGGCTGCATTTTGTTTATGTAAGGCATCATTAGTAGCGACTTGCTTTTCCGTTTCTGTAAGTGGAGCAGAAGCGCTATTTTTCCCCGAAATATTTTGAGCATGTTCTTTTGCTTTTGCAGTTTGGCTAGGCTGCAAAAGGTGAGTGATAGCTGTAGAGAGAGATTTATAATCTATAATAGAAGATTGGAAATTAAAAATGTCTCCCTGTGATACAGCTTTATTTTGATTCGTTTTACTTTGGTCGTTTCGTTTATCTGAATCCGCTTGTTCTGTAGTATGCGTTCCATTTTCTTTCGCAAAACGTTCTTTATCGTAGTTTGAAGCTAAGAAGTAAATGATTTGATAAAGACAAAGTGATAAAAGAATACAAAATAATAAGGTTTTGATGAAAATATTTTTGGTGATGTTGTCTTTGCTACGATTCGATTTTGTAGCCAATGCCTTTCACCGTTTTAATATAAGTAATTCCTAATTTTTTTCGTAAGTTTTTAATATGTGTATCTATAACTCTTACATCACCATAATGTTCATAGCCCCATACCTTATTCAGCAAATCACTTCTTGATAATACTTTTCCTCGATTTTGCAGTAAAGTATAAATAATTTCAAATTCCTTTGTTGTCAATTCAATTTGATTACCATGAACATAAGCGGCATATGCTGTAGAATTTAACATCAATTCATGGAATTGTAGTATAGTTGCAGTCTCTGCTTCCTTCGTTGCTGCCCTTCTTAATACAGCTTCTACACGTTTAATAAATACGGTGTAATGGAACGGTTTCGTAATATAGTCATCAATACCTAATTCAAATCCTTTAATTTCACTTTCTTCATTATGTAAGCCTGTTAACATAATGATTGGTACGTCAGATTGTCCTCGCATAATTTTACAAATACTATAGCCATCTATATCTGGTAACATCACATCAAGGAGGACAAGATCGTATGAATTTTTTTGGAAAAGAAGTATACCTTCTGTTCCAGCGCCAACAACATCAACGGTAAAATTTTGTGCCATTAGAAATTCACGAATAAGTTCTTGTATATCTGGGTTGTCTTCAATCACCAGTATATGCGTCATAGTAACACCTCCTAAATAACGCTTTTTACTGCAATATTCGAATTCATCATTTTTCGGATGACTCAGATTGTTTATACATATAATAAGCCCCCGCCATAAAATAATCATGAAAGTAGCAAGGGGAGTTGTTTAGCGAAACTGAATATTTAAGAATTACAGTAATTCTATTATAGTATGTATTGTAAAATTTATAAAATATTATAACTGTATAATTTTAATATCCATGTTTATCAATGTTTTAATTTCATTTAACACAATCTATTCCCATTATATATGTAAATACAGTTGTTTTGCTACTGTAAATGAATAAATAAAATAAGCCAAGACATAAAATTCTTGGCTACAC
Organism: Bacillus sp. WC2507; assembly: GCF_052656125.1. Classification (NCBI taxonomy): domain Bacteria; kingdom Bacillati; phylum Bacillota; class Bacilli; order Caryophanales; family Bacillaceae; genus Bacillus; species Bacillus sp. WC2507. Next base: position 730,546 of record NZ_JBQXPN010000001.1, read on the forward strand.
GTAAATCGTGTTCTTAGGTTATTTTACAGTGACAGTAGCTTGCTGGGGAATACGCTCAAATAACCAGTGTATATCATTGTTATACATACGAATACAACCTAGTGTTGTCCATTTGCCAATTGCCTGATTATTGTTAGTCCCGTGAATCGCATAAGTTGTTCCGTAAGTTCCTGCCATGTTTAATCCGAGCCAACGATCACCAAGTGGATTACGTGGGTCGCCGCCTTTAATTTTGCCTGTATAATAAGGGCGGTTTTTAATTTTATTAACGATTTGAAAAGTACCTTTAGGCGTAGGTGTAGTTGCTTTGCCAGTAGCGACAGTAAAACTCTTGATGAATGTTCCATTTTGATAATAATCCATTTTATTTAACTGCGTGTCTACGATAAGCTGGTCTTTCGTTGTAGCTGCCTCCGCATTTGCGAATGGAATAGTTAAAAATCCTAATGATAATAGGGCACTTAATAATAGTTTTTTCATTATATTCTCCTTTTACTATTGTAATAGTCTTACATACAATGAATTTGTAATCCTCTTAATGCTTTATTTACATTTTCATCTAATGTTTCAAAGAAGGTAGTAATCTTTGGATTGTGTTTGTTGTTTTTATCAATAAGTAATCTTTCATTTAGTAAAAGCTCACCATGTAGTCCAAAGCTTTGAACTTGAATCTTTAGTTCATCTTCATTTTCAGAAATGATTGGTAAGAAATAGTGAAAAGCTTTCGTTGGAATGATGTAACTTTTGCCAATCATGCTTTCTTGATTTGAATTAATCCATTTTTTCGTGACAATCTTAATGTTCTTTTTTGAAACGATAAAAGATAGTGTAGTAGATTTTGTTAAACTTACGTCAAATTCACTTGTTTCACATATGTGTAAATTAAAAACGGTTTCATTTTGATGAGATTCAACATTTGTATTAATAAAATCGTGCATTTTATAAGCTTCCATTTCTTATTCACCCTTTTTTCAATTTCGAAAAGCGACTTATATTTATTCAATTTAATGCTTAGTAATATATTAGTTAAATTTTTCAACAAATTCCGCTATAATCTTACAATACGTATATGAAGCTAATATGAAGTTAGTATGAGTTTGTAGTGGTTTTTTATTGAGAACGAAATAAGGTGATTTTTAAGTGTTAAAAACTGGATGGAAAATGTATATTAAGGCCAGGTTTCTCACGGTATATATTTGTTAAGTTGTTTTTAAATTAACGTACATAGAAGTAAATAAAGAACAGAAAACCTTAGTGTGAGCCTTACAAAAATGTAATAAAAATGTAAGCTATTGTGATAGTTATTTCGACAATTTTTTTATACAATAATAGTAAGAAGTTGTACGTGATTGAAAGGAGCGATGACATGGAATGGGTTCATGAATTATTTCAGCAGTACGGGTACTATGTTGTACTTGTTGGTTTGCTGTTAGAATATATTGCACTTCCGTTTCCGGGAGAGCCAACATTAGCATATGCGGGATTTTTAGCACAGAAGGGCGATTTAAGCTTACCGATTTTAATTATCCTATCTTTTATTGGGACAAGTGTAGGAATGACAATTCAATACTTTTTAGGAAATAAATTAGGTATGCCCTTTATTCAAAAGTATGGGAAATACGTATTTTTAACACAAAGAAAAATCGATTTAACAAGAATGTGGTTTGATAAGTATGGGTACTTCCTGATTTTTATCGGTTTCTTTATTCCTGGTGTACGTCATTTTACAGGATACTTTGCAGGAATTATTAACTTACCATTCCGTCGTTTTGCGATTACAATTTACTCAGGTGCTCTATTTTGGGTATCATTCTTCTTAATCGGTGGTTATTGGTTAGGTGGAAATTTACATGACATCTTTGGAGTGCTAGAAGGTCATATCGGTAAAATTATTTTTGGAGTGATTGTGATTGTGGCAGTTACGTTAGGCGTTCGTTTCCGCAAACAGTTAAAACAAGCATTTTTACAAAACGCAAGTTAATATGGAATCCATTCTATGTCAGAATTTAGAAGGCAGTGCAAAAGCACTGCCTTTTTATTTTATGTTCTAATCTATTTTAATACGTTTTTGTTCATCCTATTTAAAACTTCATAGGTTGTTCTGTCAATTATTAACGTCAAAATGACAATTATAATTGACAATGGTAAGGATATTATTTACAATTTTAATTAAATAAATGAAAAAGAGGGAAGACATGAAGCTTCAAAATCGAGTGAGAGAATTGCGAGCAAAGCATCGTTTATCACAAGGGGATTTAGGAAAAGCGATTGGATCATCACGGCAAACGATTAGTTTAATTGAGCGCGGCGATTATGCACCATCTATTGTATTGTCGTTAAAAATCGCACACATTTTCAATGTACCGGTGGAGGAAATATTTATGTTAGTGGAGGGGGAAGAGGACGATGAAGAGTAAACGAAAAAAACAATTTGATTTTGTGGGGAAAATATCATTAAGCATGATGGGTGGCTTTTTAACAACGTATGTAGCTTTAAATTTACTCTCGGATGAACCGAGAAAATTATCATCTAATACATTTATAGGTGTATGTACTATTTTTGGAATCTTAATGATGTATTACACTTGGAAGAATACACGTATGTTAGCGGAGGCACGCGATGAGGAAGAGAGCGTACAAGGCAGAAAATTAGGCATTATAAGTATATATTTACGTGTAGGTGATATAGTTACACAGGCATGGTTTGTATATGCAGTTATTACATGTAGACGTGCACTGTTACAAGATACAAATGTTTCATTTGCAGTGTGGAATTTAGTAGCTTCTATCGTCTGTTTAACTATCGTAGTGATTATCGGGCTCATAACAAAAAATCGTTATAATAAGCTATATCCTGAACAAGGTGTAACGTATATGGAATCTATGAAAATGTGGACGAAAAACGCAGATGAAGGATTAAAACATATTGTGTATGAGGCTGGATATAAAGCATATGAATTTACGAATACAATATTGGCATATGTATGGTGGGCAGCCGTTATATATACAGCAGCTAGCGATATCGATTTTGTATTAATTGGCTTAATCTCATTTATTTGGATATTGCATCTTGGGAAATTCATGTACGAAATGCAAAGAAAAATGATTTATTAAGGGGAGAAAAAGGTGGATATTTTAAGAAGGCCAGCTGGTTCTATGACGGCGGCGTTAGTTTTGTCCATTTTATACGGAGTAATCCGAACTGGGAAATTAGAAGTAATGTTGGATATATGGGCATTATTTGGAATTTTTTTATTAGTCATAGCTATTCATGAGCTAGGACATGTAGTATTTGGTTTAATAGGTGGTTTAAATTTTAAATTTATGACAGTAGGGCCGATTACTTTTCAAAAAGAGAAGGGGAAAGTACGCATTCGAGAAAATAAATTATGGGCGTACTTCGGAGGCGTGGCGATGTTAGTGCCTTCTTCTATAGAGACACCGAACCTTTCGAAAAAATGGGCGTGGCTCACTTTAGGTGGACCGATTACGAGTTTATTATTTGGTATTACTTTCGGTTACATATACATGGTGAGTTATTATCAATATCTTTTATATTTTTCTGTTTTACACTTTGTGATTTTTGCAGCTACAATCGTACCGATAAAAGGAACGTTATTGAGTGATGGTATGCAATTTCTCATTTTAATTAAAGATGATGAGAAAGCGAAGCAGCACTTAGATAACATTCAAGTATCGAGTGAGTTATTTAGTTATAAGAGGCCGAAAGATTGGGATAAGAGATTAATAGAACTTAGTGAGGAAAAATTAAAAGAGGATAAAAGTATAAGAGATATAATGAGCGGACTTATGCTCGTTTTTTATGCCAGAGCCGATCAAGAAGGAATGGGAAGAGCGATACCATATATAGAACCAATTGTTCAACTACCTGTAACGAAAGAAAATAAGTTTTTCGTTAGTAGTTTTCATAGTTGGTATCTTTTATATAAAATTCTTTATCAGATGGATAATCTTTCTCTGCAAGAAGCGAAGCAACGTGGGAAGGCCATTACGAAAATAGACTTACATGGGTATTATCGTACACAAGGAATTATTAAATATTTAGAGGGCGATATGGAAGCTTCCAACGTTTATATAAGGAAAGCGGATAAAGAATTGAAGAGCGCTGAGAATAGTGAAATGGGATATTTACAATTAGAAAGAGAATGGTTTGAGCAGCTGAAAGAGAGGGTATCTTACGATGGGTGAGATATCCTCTTTTTTCTATGTCATCTTATGCCGTTCCATAAAAAGTCTGAGGCGAGTAAAATAAGAGCAGAAGAGCAAAGCTTGGAGGAATTCTAGATGGAAATTTTAACGATTATTTTAATCGTCTTGCTCATTTATGCTGTTTTTAAAGTAGCGTATGTAGCATTAAAAATACTCGCGTTCTTATTAGTTATCTTTTTAATCGTAGAGTTCGGCAGTAAGTTGCTTGGGGGATAGGGTATGTTGTACGTTTTGAATGTCGAAGGATGTCGGTAAATCGATATCCTATATCGAATCGTTGATATAATGAAAAAATCGTTGATATAAGTGGAGAAATGATCGATATATTTGAAAAATCGTTGATATATTTCGGCGAATACTGAGTGGGGTATGTGGAAAAGAAGTTGCCGCGGGGTAACTTCTTTTTATTGTGGTGACGGGGTATGCAAAACAACATAAAAAAAGCTGGAAGAATATCTTCCAGCTTACGAGTTACTTTCAATTTGGCGACCGTTTTCTTCTTCATTGTCTTGTAATAAGTTGAATACGTCTGCTAGGCAGAATGCAATGAACCAAGTCCATAGACCGTGGAAGAAAGCTGAGCTTAATTGAAGTGGTAATGTATAGTTAGTCATTGAATAGGAAATACATCCGCCAACGATTCCGATCATTGTTAATAACATTGTTTTTTGCGCATTTTCTTCTGGATTGAAGAGGAAGAAAATGTACCCGCCTAAAATTGAAGCGCTTACAAGTGTTTCGATTCCATTAAAAATGATATTCTCTCCAAGCTGAGTGTTTGTCCAGAAGCAGATCGTTCCGCCGATAATAGCAAACAGGACAGCTATTGTGTATCTTATATATTGATTCATATGTTCATCTCCCTATGTAATAAGATGATTTGGAAGTCAAAAAGGTAGGTATAGTATATTGAAGTGAGTTTTAGTTGTACGTATCTTTTTATAAAAAGATCATTGAAGAGTGATCGGTTGTGTAAACCGTTACGTGTATGGTGTCTGAAATATACCTGACTGCTCGTTTCTTTTTGCTTGTAAAATAAGAGAAACTTCCAAGTCTATATACTCTTTTTTTGTGAGTCTGCTTTCATTATAACACATTTAGGGTCACAATAATAGAATTATCTGATTTTGTAATAAGTGTAAAAAATAAAAAGCGCAAGGAACTGCCATTCCTTGCGCCTTTTTATATGCGTTTGAAACGGCCGACAATTTCAACTGTTTCAGTAATGTTCATAAATGCTCTGTTATCCACTTGACGGATAATACGTTTCATTTCGCCTAACTCATAGCGAGTCACGACGGTGTAAATCATTTTTTTCTTATGGTTTGTATAGCCGCCGACAGCATCTACCATTGTCACTCCGCGTATGCCGTGATGTAGTAGGGCGCTTTTTATTTCCTCGCCTTTTTCTGTAACTGTCATTATCGTTAATTTAATATGTTTCGTATGCACGGCATCAATTACTTTACTGACTACAAACCGGCTAATTAACGTATAAAGCGTAATATCCCATCCGAAAATAAATCCTGCTGCAACAAGTAAGATTAAGTTGAATCCAAAGATGATTGCTCCAATCGAAATATCTCGATGTTTCGCTACAATCAATCCAACAACATCAAAACCACCTGTTGAAGAAGCAAATCGAAATATGATTCCGGAAGCTGCTCCGCAGATTACACCGCCGAATACAGAAGATAGTAAAATATCGTCTGAAACTTGGTGTACAGGGATAATGTTCATCGCTAACGATGATACAGCTACAAAGTACGCTGTTAAAAAGGTTGTCTTCTTGCCTAAGTAAAAGTGACTTAAAATAAGAAGAGGAATGTTTAGTAAAAAGATAAGTGCACCGATATTGTAATGCATTAAATAACCGATAATCATCCCTACACCAGCGAATCCACCGCTAATCATGTTATGCGGGATAAAGAACATATTCATAGAAATTGCATACAAAATAGAGGCTACGAAAATAACAACCAACTGTATGATAAATTCTAAGTGAAATGTTTTAGCTGCTGGGAAGGATAAAAAGGCGGTGTCGGGAACGTAATCGGCGTCTCCTAGTTGACCCATAGTATGTTTCATCTCCATATTCATTTTTGATTACAAGAAGAGAATAAAGGTTTTTTCAAAAACTGGCAATAGTTTTATTATAATGCAAAAATTTTATAAATTTCTAATAAATCAAGCCTATTCATTGATGTGTGTGAATATACTAAAGAAAGCGAATACAATGTTTCTTAATTATTGTTTTCTTGAGAAAATATGCAAAATACTTTTTTTGAAAATAAAAGGAAATAGAGAATGTTTGTTGAATGTGCTAAAATGATCTTATTAAGGATGTGAAGCGATGGAATTTTTATTGCAGGATGCAATTCTATATATATCGTTTGTAACGACGGCGCTTTGTTTGTTAGAAGTTTTCTTCCTTGCTAACGTTTCTCGTTTTGTGCGTCAGCAAGCATCAAGCGGTAGACAAAGAGCTTTTAAACTAGTTAATACGTGTGAAGAGGGTACTGGTAATGTACCGCTTTTCTCTATTTTTTATAAATATGGAATGATTCGATCTGTGCGCAGACAAGAATCAAGTGAAGAGAATGACGAGGTAGGTCCGTATACACCAATGTTTCGCTAAATAATTACGAAACATTGGAGGAATGAACATGTTAAAATCATACCGAGCTGTGCTCGTTAGTTTATCATTATTACTTGTTTTTGTTTTATCTGGTTGCAGTAATGCAGCCCCAATTGATGCACATAGTGCGGGAATTTGGGATCATTATTTCGTGTATCCAATCTCGTTTATGATTCAATTTGTTGCTCATCATATACCAGGAGCTAGCTTCGGGATTGCTATCATTATTATGACGCTCGTTATTCGTTCAGCAATGATTCCATTAGCTATTTCGCAATATCGTAGCCAAGCGAAAATGAAAAAAATGCAACCTGAATTGCAGAAGCTCAAGAAAAAATACGGTGATGTAGGCAAAGATCTTGAAAAACAAAAGCAGTATCAAAAAGAAATGTCAGAACTAATGAAATCAGGGGGTTGGAATCCACTTGCTGGTTGCTGGCCACTATTAATACAAATGCCGATTTTCTCTGCTTTGTATTATGCGATTAGCCGAACAGAAGAGATTCGCACATCTTCATTTTTATGGGTGAACTTAGGACATGCAGATCCGTATCACATATTACCAATTCTTGCAGCGCTAACGACATTTATTCAGATGAAAGTTTTCCAATCTAATATTACACCTGGAGAACAAGTACAGATGCTGAAAATGCAGCAAATTATGATGCCGGCAATGATTCTATTTATGGGATTTGCGGCGCCATCAGGACTTGTGTTGTACTGGATAACGGGTAATTTATTTACAATGACACAAACAATTGTATTAAGAAGAATAATGGAACGTGAAGAATTACAATTACAAAAAGCTTAGAAAAACGCCGCTCGGGATGAGCGGCGTTTTTTTTTGTTAAGTCGTTAAGGAAATGTTAAGAAACCAACATTACTATAGGCATTGTATACGAAAGTGTACATGCTTTAGAACTATGAAGGAGGAAATTTCCTATGAAGAAGAAAACAGTTGGGTATTTAGCGATTGCAGGTGCTTTATCATTCGGAATTATTGGAGGAGTCGGTATTCCGGCATTTGCGGCAACGAATACTCCAGCAGCTGAGCAGTCTACAAAAACGGCGAAAAAAGATTTAGATGACGCCACAAAACAAAAAGTAAAAACGATTATGGACGATACAAAGAAACAGTTAGAGGAACTAGGTGTAAAGCTTCCGGAGAAAGAGAAACGTAAAGACATGTTCGCAGGATTAGATGAGCAAACGAAAGAAAAAGCGAAGTCAATTTTAGAGCAAGAGAAATCTGGTAAATTAACACGTGAACAAGCAAAAGAAGAATTAACGAAGTTAGGCGTGAAAATGCCAGAGAAGGGTAAGCATGGTGATATGTTTGCTAACTTGGATGAGGCAACAAAAGAAAAAGCGAAATCAATTTTAGAGCAAGAGAAATCTGGGAAACTAACACGTGAACAAGCAAAAGAAGAATTAACAAAACTAGGTGTGAAATTCCCTGAGAAAGGTAAGCGTAAAGACATGCTTGCTGACTTAGATGAAACAACAAAAGAAAAGGCAAAGTCTATTTTTGAACAAGAAAAATCCGGGAAATTAACTCGTGAACAAGCAAAAGAAGAATTAGCAAAGCTAGGTGTGAAATTCCCTGAGAAAGGTAAGCGTAAAGACATGCTTGCTGACTTAGATGAAGCAACAAAAGAAAAAGCAAAGTCTATTTTTGAACAAGAAAAATCCGGGAAATTAACTCATGAGCAAGCAAAAGAAGAATTAACGAAGCTAGGTGTGAAACTTCCAGAGAAAGAGAAACATGAAGACATTTTTGCGGGATTAGATGAGGAAACGAAAGAAAAAGCGAAATCAATTTTAGAGAATGAAAAGAAACAATTAGAGGCATTGAATGTGGATCTTCCGCATCATAAAGTGAAACTTTAATCAGTGATGCATTTCCACTGATTATTAGCCCTCACCAATCGGGCTTTTACGGGCAGTTAATATTCCAACTTCATCCTTGTATTCGCTGGATTTTAAGGTGGAAGTTTTACTGCCCGTTAATGAGGGGTAAATTTTTTATGAAAAATGAAGATAAATAATTGAACTATGTCGTATCTTTCGTGTGGGCAACCGAAAGGTACGTGCGAGGACCGATTTCTGTCAGCAGAAATCGGTCCCTTTTAATGATTCGTTGAAATTTTTTTCATTGTTAGTATGTATCCAAAGACACAGTAGAAGATTGCAAAACCGATAAACACCTCTGTGTATTGATACTTACCTAACACGTAGAAGGAAACAGCTGGTATAATAGCTACCGTTAAAATGCTATAACTAGGATACTTGTGCCTGTACATGATAGCGAATAGAACAGAAAGAAATGTAGCGATGATACAAAAAACAGCAATCATTATTCGTGCACCTCCTAGATGGATCATACCATTTTTAGGGAATTAGAGAAGTGTCGTATCTTCTGTTATAATATAAGAAGAGAAATATTTCTTATGTTATATAAAAAAATATATTGATTTTTTCTAACAATTCAATATAATGAACAATAACTACAAAATTCGACATCAAGAAGTGATGATGAGGACACGATCGATTTTTTACGATTCTCAGAGAGGGAAGCCCTTGGCTGTGAGCTTCCTAATACGGAAAAATGGATTACCACCTCTGAACTGCAGCAGTGAACGGATACCTAGTAATTGCTTGCCGGCAAAAACCGTTATTTAGACTTGAGAAATTGGTGAAGTGTGTTACTTTACGAATTGAAACAAGGGTGGAACCACGAATACAACACTCGTCCCTTTTTTAGGGAGGAGTGTTTTTTTATTTCATTTTTGCATCACACTAGAATTGGAAGGAGGATACGCAGCATGCATCATGATGAGAAGAATAAAATTGGTTTAACAGTAGCACTTTCTATCGTAGTAGGAACGATTATAGGATCTGGTGTGTTTATGAAACCAGGGAGCGTATTAGATTACTCGGGGAGTTCTAATATGGCTATTCTTGCTTGGGTAATTGGTGGTCTGTTGACGCTAGCGAGTGGTTTAACAGTAGCTGAAATTGGAGCGCAAATCCCGAAAAATGGTGGGTTGTATACGTATTTAGAGGAGATCTACGGAAGTTTTTGGGGATATTTATCAGGCTGGATGCAAACGATTGTTTATGGACCAGCTATTATTGGAACATTAGGCTTGTACTTTAGTTCTTTAATGATTAATTTTTTCTATTTAGATAAAGTATGGAATTTACCAATCGCAATTGGAACAGTTGTGTTCCTTGGCGTTGTAAATAGTATGGGAACAAAATATGGAGGTATCGTCCAAACGGTTACGACAATTGGGAAGATGATTCCAATCGTTTTAATTGTTGTGTTAGGTTTTTGGAAAGGGAATAGTGATATCTTTAACGTAGTTGTGCCGATATCAGAAAATCAAAGTATCGGTATGGCAATTTTAGCAACGTTATTTGCTTATGACGGCTGGATTCTACTTGCTTCGATTGGTGGAGAGATGAAAAATCCAACAAAGTTATTACCGAAAGCGATGACGGTTGGTATTTTAATTGTAACGGCTGCTTACGTATCAATTAACTTAGCGTTACTAAATGTATTACCAGCAACACAAATTGTAGACCTTGGAGAAAATGCTACAGCGACAGCTGCGGGCATGTTACTTGGAGAATATGGCGGAAAAATTATTAGTATCGGTATTATCGTTTCTATTTTCGGTTGTTTAAATGGAAAGATTTTAACGTTCCCACGTATCCCGATGTCGATGGCAGAACGTGGACAACTGCCATTTTCTAAGTTTATCGCAAAGGAAAGTCCAAGATTTAAAACACCCGCAAATGCAATAACTGTTGAAATCATTTTAGGAATTATTTTAATGATTATTAGTGATCCGAATAAGCTATCTGAGATTTCCGTATTCATTATTTATATTTTCTATGTAATGACGTTTATTGGTGTCTTCATTTTAAGAAAGCGTAATAAGAATAAAGAGCGTGCATACAGTGTACCGTTATTTCCAATCGTACCAATCGTTGCGATTTTAGGTTCGTTCTTTGTAATCGGTAGTGCGATTATTAATGATCCGGTAAGTTGTTTCTTATCAATTGGAATTGTCTTTACTGGACTTCCGGTGTATTGGTATTTAAATAAGAAGAACAAAACGGAAGTGTCATGATTGAAGGGTAGGCGTATAATACGCCTACCTTTTTTACTGTAAAAAAATTGTACTTGCATCCACTTTCTATTTTGGTTACTATAATAGTAGTAACCAAAATAGAAAGCGTGGGGAAAGACTTGAATTTTCGTGTGTATATTTTAGCTATCGCGGCTTTCGTAGTCGGAACGGTTGAGCTAATTATAGGAGGAACGCTCGATTTAGTTGCCAATGATTTAGGCGTATCTATTAGTGCAGCTGGTCAGCTGATAACAATATTTTCAGTAGTATTTGCTTTATCGGGTCCGGTTTTATTAGCTTTAACCGGGAAGTTTGAAAGAAAGAAATTGTATATTGGGGCATTATCGATTTTCTTAATCGGAAATATCATTTCAGCATGTAGTGTGAATTACGGGATGTTAATGTTCTCAAGGGTTATTTGTGCAGCGAGTGGCTCGCTTATTATTGCACTGTCAGTAACACTTGCTTCTAGCGTTGTAGAACCACATTTTCGTGCGCGTGCAATTGGAATCATTTTCATGGGGATTAGTGGGTCACTTGTACTTGGGGTACCACTTGGTCTTGTACTTGGAAATGCATATGGATGGCGTGCACCATTTGTATTAATTTCGGTATTAACAGTTATGGCAATTGCTTGTATTTCATTATTTTTAACGAAAGTACCACCGACATCAGTGTTATCGATAAGAGAGCAAATCGCTACGTTAAAAGATAAAAAAATCGTCAGTGCACAGTTAACGTCATTTTTATTTTTAACGGGTCATTTAACACTATATGCATATTTAACACCTTTCTTAAAAGATATCATGCATGTTGAAGCGAATTGGATTAGTGTATTTTACTTCATTTTCGGAATCGCAGCAGTAATTGGAGGCGGCTTCGGAGGCTGGCTTGCGGATAAATGGGGATCAAAGAAAAGCATTATCTCAATTATTATCATATTTGCGTTTGCGATCTTCCTATTGCCAATGATGACATTCTCATTCCCACTGTTCATTATTATGATGGGACTTTGGAGTATGCTGAGCTGGGCTATTTCGCCAGCACAACAAAATTATTTAATTGAAATTGCACCAGAATCGGCTGGTATTCAGCAAAGTTTAAATAATTCTGCCCTTCACTTAGGAATTGCGCTCGGTTCAACAGTAGGCGGAGTTGTTATTGAAAAATCATCTGTTATATATAATGCTTGGGTAGGAGGCGGCTTTATTATACTAGCGCTGCTTTGTGCGATTTTCTCGATTACGAGAGGACGTTCTACTCAGTTCGCGAAAGAAGAATCTATCGTTTGATAGGTTCTTTTTTTATTTGTAAAATTTTGCAGGTTTTAGTGGGTATATGGAGAAAGTTGTATGTAGCGAGGTGATGGAGAAATGATGTTTAACTTCTCGATATTCGGTGTAATACTTGCACTATTACCGATAGTTGTAGTTGTTTTTGTATTAGGATGGATTCGTTGCATCTATCAAAACTCTGAGAAGCAAGTGGAGCAAAATGAGAAAATCATTGAGCTGTTGATGGAGATAAAGGAAAAAGATAAGTAATATGTATTCGTTTGAAATTTGTTTCTCGTAAGTTAAAAAGGCACTTATAAAGTGTCTTTTTTATTATGTTTGAAAATTGAAAACATGTAATATTTATTTGTCAATAGTAGCAGGAGAGCAAACAATTTTAAAGTTGCTTATTACTGTGAAACTTTCTCAACAATTCGACAAGATACTACAAAAAAACCACCTATTCTCTTTTTTTTACTATAAGTACAATGAAACAGTAAGATTGCTTCATGTAGAAATTTATATATGGTGGTGGAGAGAATGAAACGAAAGATGGTAGGAAAATGGTTTAGTTTTTTAAGTGCTCTTATTATTTTGTTAGGAATTGCAATGCCACAAGTAAAGGCAGAAGTAATGAACAGAGAAACATATAAAATGGATTGGAGCTATAGTAATTCGAAACAGCGTGAAATAAAGACAGAAATAATTAAAACGGCTTCGGGTAGTATTGCGTATTGTTTAACGCCTGATTTACGTTCACCCAATGGGGACGATTTGCCTGAGATGGGGAAAACATCTGATGCCGTATATCGTATTTTATTAAATGGATATCCTCAAAAAAGCCCATCTGAATTAGGTGTAGCGACAACGGAAGAAGCGCATTATGCTACACAATTAGCAGTATGGATTGCAGCAAATGAATTAACGGAAGAAGATTTAGTTGCAAAAAATGAACGTGTACATAATCTTATGAAGCGTTTAGTAGAGGCTTCAAAAAAAGAAACTGGATCACAAGATGTATTCTTTAAAGTTAATCTTGTAGATCCACAAACTGCTACACAAAAAGGAGATTATTTAGAAACAGGATTTTATGCAGTACAAACAAATGCGGTATCTGGCTCTTATACAATTCTTCCTGAAAATGCTCCTAAAGGGCTTCGAATTGTAAATGAAAATGGAGAAGAGAAAAGCATATTATCAATTAACGAAAAATTCAAAATCTTAATCCCGAAAGATACGAGTAGTGGTAATTTTAAAATGAAAGTGAAGTCTACGTTAACAAATTTACAAGCGATAGCTTTTAAAGGGTCAGAAAAAGTTCAAAATACAACGGTATTGTTACAAAGAAATAGTGAGAAAATCAGTACAGATTTAGTTGTAAATTGGGAATCAGTAGGCTCTTTAAAGATTATGAAATTAGGAGAAAAAAAGGAATTATTAAAAGGAGCGGTGTTTGAAGTTTCTAATGAAAACTTTAAACAAAATGTTACCACTAATGATAAGGGGATTGCGGAGTTAGGTAATCTTCCAATCGGTATATATAGTGTCAAAGAAATTCAAGCGCCAGCTGGATATGTGTTAGACGGAAGTGTTAAAAAAATTGAAGTGAAAACTGGTGAAACAGCTGTATTAGAGCTGAAAAATGAAAATGTAAAAGGTGAATTAGAAATAACGAAAGTAGATGTAGCGGATGGAAATACGAAGTTACCGAATACAGAATTTACAATCTACAACGAACAAGGGAAAGAAGTAGTAAAAGGGAAAACGGATGAAAAAGGTGTAGCGAAATTTAAATTACCATATGGAAAGTACACGTATAAAGAAACAATCGCGCCAAATGGATATGTAATAAATGAAGAGACATTCGTATTTGAAATAAAAGAGAATGGAGAAATTATTAAACATATCGTTCAAGATAAGAAGGTAGAAGGCGAGTTAGAAATAACGAAAGTAGATGTAGCGGATGGAAATACGAAGTTACCGAATACAGAATTTACAATCTACAACGAACAAGGGAAAGAAGTAGTAAAAGGGAAAACGGATGAAAAAGGTGTAGCGAAATTTAAATTACCATACGGAAAGTACACGTATAAAGAAACAATCGCGCCAAATGGATATGTAATAAATGAAGAGACATTCGTATTTGAAATAAAAGAGAATGGAGAAATTATTAAACATATCGTTCAAGATAAGAAGGTAGAAGGCGAGTTAGAAATAACGAAAGTAGATGTAGCGGATGGAAATACGAAGTTACCGAATGCAGAATTTACAATCTACAACGAACAAGGGAAAGAAGTAGTAAAAGGGAAAACGGATGAAAAAGGTGTAGCGAAATTTAAACTACCATACGGAAAGTACACGTATAAAGAAACAATCGCGCCAAATGGATATGTAATAAATGAAGAGACGTTCGCATTTGAAATAAAAGAGGACGGAGAAATTATTAAACATATTGTGAAAAATAAGAAAGAAGAAAAGGCATCGCTTCCTTCTAAGCCAAATAAGCCAACACCGAATGGGGAAGTGAAACCTTCTGCTGATGTGAAGCCGGTACAACAAGCTAATATTCATAATGAAGTGAGTTTGCCAGCTACTGGCGGCGTCGGCAATGAATTTACGGCTTTATTCGTTTTAGGAATTGGTTTTATTATTGCTGGTACTTATGTGTTAAGGATGAAAAATAGAAAAGAAATGTAGAAAAAAAACGCCTTGTAATAAGGGCGTTTTTTTAGTATCTCAACTTCATCAACAAACTCTTAATTTCCTCATCTTCCATAAATAGATCATGGTGTTTCTGGGTAATCTTTGCAAGTGCAACGTCATGATAGAAAAATTCTGTAAAGAACTTCACGAAAGGTTGTGACATTGTTTTCATTGCTTGCCATGACTCTTGCTCTACACCAGCAAATAAAATTTCACGGTCGTCAACGATGAGCAGTAAGTATCGCTCTAGCGCGTTAGGCTCTTCGGCTGGGATTAGAAAATGCATGTTTTCTAAGTCTGTTTCTACTTTTCCAACGATAAGGGACTCGGTTTTGACGCCTTGTTTTGCCTTTTCTTCTAATAAAGGAAGATATTCTAAAAGGGTATCATTCCAAGCTGAAATGCGAATTGATTCTTTTGCACTTTCGATGAGTTCTTTACTTTGAACTCGAATAGAAGATTGCATTTTTAAGCTCCACACACGGTCATCTGTAAATGATTTTTTTGATATATTCGTTTCCAATTCTTCAATATTTGATTGAAACTCTGTCGTTAATTTTTCAATTGCTAGCTTGAGTGGTAATGCTGTATACAGCTTTTTCTTTTCTGAAACAGAATCCATTACCATTCCTTTATCGATTAGGCGTGCAAGCACTTCATATATTTTGGCTTTTGGAACACCAGAATGCTTCACAATCGTTGTAGCATCTAATGGTTCGTTGCTCGATACGACAACTTCGTAAGCTTGGCTTTCATATTGTGAGAAACCGAATTTTTGTAACATAGTTCCCTCCGAACGAATGAGATTGTATAGCTTAAGGATAATGAACTATTTGTTTTTACACAAGTGGTTGTAAGTTTTCTACTCAGATTGGGAGGAGAATTAATTTCAATTTTTTAATTTTATCCATTATACTTAATATAGTGATTAATACGATTACAATACAACATGAAGGGGATGCTTGGGGGAAGATGTTGAGAAGTTTACGTTTAAAAATTGCGGTAGTATTTTCGGTTCTTATTTCTATGATGTTTGTAATATTAGGTACAGCTATGTATCAATTACAGAAAGAGAAGGAAGTGCGCTCCTTAGACCAGTATTCTCAAAATACGATGGATCTTGTGACAGAGCAACTTACGACATTTGTTCAAAGAACGGATGAAGATATGGGGTATTATGCGAGCAGTGAGATGATTCGTAATATGCTTCAAGATGGAGTCACTCCAGAAGAGGAAGCATTTTTGACGAAAGAGTTTTCGGAGTATAAAAAGAATCATCCTGGCATTTTAGACTTATATATTGGTACGAAAGATAAAAAAACATTAAGTGCCAATCTTGCTGAAGGTGGACAAGTGCCAGAAGGATATGACCCAACGACAAGACCTTGGTATAAAGACTCAGAAGCTGATGTGAAAAAGGTTCACTGGGGACAACCTATGTATGAAATTGCTACAGGTAAGCTAAGTGTGGGAGTGTCTAAAGCAATTACAGCTCAAGATGGATCTGTATTAGGTGTTGTAGCGATGGATGTATCACTTGGAACAATTCAGAAGTTACTTCATAATATTCAATACAATAACGGCGGAGAAATGTTTATTATAAATGATAAAAATATGGCTCTTGTTTACCCAGAGAAAATCGGGAAAGATGTTTCGAAAGAGCCACTTGTGAAGAGTTTAAATAAAGAGGTAACAAAATATGCTGTCACTACATTAAAAGGTGAAGATGTAGTTGTTTATAGTCAGTCATTTGATTTGATGAAATGGAAGATAGGAATTTTTTATCCGAAAGAAACGATTGATGAGCTATTAAATAGTACGAGAAATACAGTCATTATAATGGCATGTATTAGCTTATTAGTTGGGATCGTAGCTTCATACTTGTTCTCAAGAAGATTAGCAAGACCACTGCAACTATTAACGAATCACGTTCAAAAAGTAGCAGAAGGTGATTTAACGTTACGAATGAAAGTGACAAGTAAGGACGAAGTTGGAGAACTGACGAACCATTTTAATCATATGGTTGAGCAAATGAATGAGATGGTAAGTAAAATTAAAAATAGTGTATCAACAGTGCAACAATCAACGAGCAATCTACATTATTTAACGAATGAAACTGTAGCAGCTAGTAGAGAAGTATCAGGTGCAATGGATGATGTGAGCGGAGGAGCTTCTACGCTTGCTAATAGTGTAGATGAAGTTTCAGAGCAGCTCGAGAATATGGCGCAGTCAGTGGAACAAATGAATAACTCTGTTGGTGAAATAAAAGGAGTGGCTGGCAAAGCTGAAGAGGCATCTAAGCAAGGATTAAATACGATGCGGAATTTAGTTCGTACAAGGGGCCAATCATCTTCGATTGTTGTTCATACAGAGGAAGCATCCGGAAAGTTAGAGCAAAGAGTTGGATCGATTCAAAATGTTGTAGAGCTTATAAAGGGTATTTCGGATCAAACGAATTTACTTGCTTTAAATGCTTCGATTGAAGCGGCGCGTGCAGGTGAACAAGGTAAAGGGTTTGCTGTTGTTGCTGAAGAAGTTCGAAAGTTAGCAGAACAATCGAAAGAGGCGACAGGAGAAATCGCAACAATGATTGGTGATGTACAAGTAGAGGTAAAACGAGTTGTAGAAGTTGTAAGTAAATTAAAAGATATTGCGGATGTGCAAAATAACGTTACGACAGAGGCAGAGGCGGAATTCCGCACAATTATGTCAGTTGTAAATACGATTAGTACTTCAGTGGAACAAATTGTCGAAGAGGTACATAATATTGGTCACGAGCAAGGAGAAATTACAACGGTAATGCATACAATTGCTAGTACGAGTCAAGAAAGCGCAGCTGTTTCTGAAGAAGTAAATGCTGCAACTGAATCTCAAGTGGATCATCTAGAAAAGGTAGCTCATACGATGGAAAGTTTGACGGAGCATATGAGAGACTTAGAAAGATTAGTTGAGCAGTTTAAAATAGAGGAATAACAAATTAGTAAAATGACGAGTATTTCGGTAAAATAGAGAATGGATATATAAGAAGCAAGTATAGGAGGAAGACTACTATGGCAATTGTTGACGTATCGATTATTCCAGTAGGAACGGGTAATCCAAGTGTTAGTGAATATGTAGCAGAAGTACAAAAGGTGCTAGAGAAAAATGCAGATCGCGTGAAGTATCAATTAACACCAATGAATACAGTTATTGAAGGAGATCTTCCTGTCATTCTAGAAGTAATTCAACAAATGCATGAAGTTCCATATACGAAAGGTGCACAGCGCGTTGCAACAACAATTCGTATCGATGATCGTCGTGATAAAGTAAGCACAATGGAGAAAAAATTAAACTCTGTTCGATCAAAATTATAAGAAAAAGCAGCGATTTCCGCTGCTTTTTTCATATAGGAGGTAAATAAGATGAATGAAAAGTTTAACGAACAATTTGACGGGTTGTTAGAGAAATACACGGAACTATTACTGGGAGAGAGCAATGAAGAGAGAAAAGAACAGGTGCAGAAGTGGGCACTTTATTCTTATATTGCCAAGACGATGCCAGCTTTAGTGAAGCATTGGAATGAGACGTATCCAGATGCGAAAGAAGAGATGGTGAAGCTAATTACGGACATTAAAAAAATGAATGAAGAGAAGAGAAATGAGCAGTGAGAAAACTTGAGGTGAATGTTACATCAAGTTTTCTTTATTAATATCCTCATATAATTTACATGGAATATAAAGGGTTTTATAAGCATGTCGAATATTTTCGACATGCTTATTTTGTGCCTAGTAAACTCGTTTTTTCTAAATGTCGAAAAATATTTCCTGCATATTTATAAGCGAGAATATAGGGTTTTAAATGTTTTTATAGTATTTTATAAATTATCTAAATAATTATTTGTATCCAATAATTTTAAACAATGATATAATTTTGAAGAGGGGTAAAAAACAGATAAATCAAGTCATAGGGGTGAATTACATGGAACAATTAATGCGAAATTCGTTTCTTTTCTTATCTAAAAATAAAGCGCTAACAAAACTGGCTAAAAAGTACGGTTTACGCTTTGGTGCAGGTCGCTTCGTCGCAGGGGAGACGATTGAATTAGCGACAGCAGCTATTCAGGCATTAAACAAGCAAGGTCTTTGTGTAACAATCGATTATTTAGGGGAATTCGTTGATAATGAAGCGGAAGCAAATGAAATGGCTACCCAATCGATTGAAGCAATCCGTGCAATTGGAAGAGAAGGTCTTGATTCGCAGCTTTCTTTAAAAATGACTTCTATGGGATTAGACATCTCTGATGAAATCGTAATGAACAATATGCGCCGCATTTTAGAAGCTGCAAAAGAAAATGGTGTGTTTGTTACAATTGATATGGAAGACTATACACGCTGTGGAAAAACAATTGATATCTTTAAACAGTTAAAATCTGAATACGATAATATTGGTACTGTTATTCAAGCTTACCTATATCGTACAGAAAAAGATATTGAGGACTTAAATGCTTACAATCCTAATTTACGTCTTGTAAAAGGTGCTTATAAAGAACCCGAAGAAGTGGCGTTCCCGGACAAGAAAGATGTAGATGACAATTATAAAAAAATTATTAAAATGCACTTATTAAATGGAAATTATACTGCAATTGCTTCACATGACGAAGCGATTATTGAATATACGAAAAAACTTGCCGAAGAACACAACATTCCAAGAGACCAATTTGAATTCCAAATGTTATATGGTATTCGTAATGAGCGTCAACTTGAGCTAGTAAAAGAAGGTTACAAAATGCGTGTTTATGTACCTTATGGAAACGACTGGTATGGCTACTTCATGCGTCGTCTAGCAGAGCGTCCAGCAAACGTTGCGTTCGTATTAAAAGGTATGGTTAAAAAATAACCAAGGAGAAAATACTCCTTGGTTATTTTAATTGCTGAAAGGCGTAATGTGCCATTTTCTTCGTATCAGGATATAGTTGCGCGCGAGTAGAAGATAATACAACATTAATGACGCGTTTACCGTCTTTTTCATCCACTGTTACGACCGTATATTTTCCGAGTGCTGATAGACCACTTTTACTTCCAATTGCATATGGATCGTCATATAGTTCTTCTCGTCCATAGTTTGCGATTTTTGGAGAGCGTTCTGAAGTATGTAGAGTTGTACGTGTTGAATTCATATATTCTAGAACAACAGGGTACTTTAATGCTTCTTTCGTAATCATAGCAATGTCATAAGGTGATACTTTATTTCCGAGTGCATCAGCACCACTTGCATTTTTGAAAGTCGCATGCTTTGTACCAAGTTCCTTCGCTCTAGCATTCATCATTTTTACAAATTCATTTTTTGATCCTGCGATATGTTCTGCGATGGATTCAGCTATTGGATCTGCACTAATGATAAGCATCAGTTTTAATGCCTCATCTCGTTTTAACTTTTCCCCAGCACGAAGTTTAATTTTTTTACTTTGACTCTCTGTTTTAATTGCGTTCTCTGTAATAGTAATTTCTTCATCTTCTTTTACGTTCTCTAGTAAGAGAAGGGTTGTCATCATTTTGGCTATACTAGCCGGATAAGACCGCTCGTCTTCACGTTTCCCATACAAAATTTCACCTGTGTCTGCATCGATTGTAATTCCGTATTGCCCAGTAATGCTAGGTTGATCGGCTCTTACAGCTTGTTGTCTTTGTGCGTAAGAGAAAAAAATCATCCCTGTAAATAGTGTGGCAATCATTACAATCATAACTATTGTTCGTTTCATCATCGTTCCCTCTTTTGTTTTCCATATGTACAAATAAATTGGGCAGAAAAAGCAGCCATTACCCATTATGCCACGTTTTCTGCCCAAAAATATACCGTTATTTTTCGCCCATATTATGCTTCTTATACTGTTGGTTATTACCTTGGCGTCCTTTTTCCACACCGTGATTATGAGGACCTGCATTTCCAGTTACGCTTGCTGCGCTAATTCCAGCTTTTGAAGGGTTCTTCTTAAGTTTTGCCATATATATTCCTCCAGTTTCGTCAGATTATAAAAAGGAAAAGTGTATTTAAGTGAAGAAAATACATATATATAGCATGGGCAAATAAAAGAAAAATATTTATTTCTGAAAATTTTATCAATAAATATATTGCGAAAATTCAAACTGTATCATATATTTATTAGTAGAGGCTCACTCATTGATTGCGACTTATGTCGAAAAATTGAATGAGCATTCATTCAAGAATAGGGGGAGAATTGGATGTTCCAAATTAAAAAGGCTGCTGTTCTAGGTTCAGGCGTAATGGGTTCAGGGATTGCGGCACACTTAGCTAATATTGGTATTCCGACATTATTGCTTGATATTGTACCACCTGCGCTAACAAAAGAAGAGGAAGCGAAGGGACTTACATTAGAACATAAAAGTGTGAGAAATCGTTTTAGTAATACGGCTGTGCAAAAACTATTAAAGCAAAAACCAGCTCCTCTGACAGTGAAAGGAAATCTAGCACTGATTGAAGCAGGTAACTTAGAAGATGATCTTGAGCGTCTAGCTGATGTAGATTGGATTATTGAAGTAGTAGTTGAAAACTTAGATATTAAAAAGAAACTATTTGAAAAAGTAGATGCTGTTCGTAAACCGGGTTCTATTGTAAGCTCGAATACGTCAGGCATTTCAGTAGAAAAAATGGCAGAAGGTCGTTCAGACGACTTCCAGAAGCACTTCTTAGGCACACACTTTTTTAACCCACCACGATATTTAAAACTTCTAGAGGTAATACCGACGAAAGAAACAGATCCACAAGTATTAAGCTTCATGAAACTATTTGGCGAAGACGTTCTTGGAAAAGGCGTTGTTATCGCAAAAGACACACCAAACTTTATTGGAAACCGCATCGGTACGTACGGTTTATTAGTAACTCTTCAAGAGATGATAAAACGCGGCTATAGCATTGGGGAAGTTGATTCTGTAACAGGCCCACTTATTGGCCGTCCGAAGAGCGCAACGTTCCGTACATTAGATGTTGTCGGTTTAGATACATTCGTACACGTTGCAAATAACGTATATGAAAACGTACAAGAAGAAGAGCGTGATGTATTTAAAGTACCAGCTTTCATGCATGACATGCTTGATAAAAAATGGCTTGGAAGTAAAACAGGTCAAGGCTTCTTCTTAAAACAAGGAAAAGAAATTTTAGAATTGAATCCTGAAACGATGGAATACGAAGCTCGCAAAAAATTAAAAGCTGCATCTATCGAGTTAAGTAAACAAGAAAAAGGTTTATCGAATAAATTGAAAGCGCTTGTATACGCGAAAGACCGCGCAGGAGAGTTGTTATGGAACATCATCACACCGACTCTTTTATACTCTGCAAAACTTCATAAAGAAATTGCTGACGATATCGTTGCAATTGACCAAGCGATGAAGTGGGGCTTCGGCTGGGAGCAAGGACCATTTGAAGTTTGGGATGCAATTGGCGTTGAAAAGTCCGTTCAAAAGATGGAAGAAAACGGCGTAGTTGTTCCGACTTGGGTGAAAGAAATGTTAGAGAAAGGTTTCACTACTTTCTACAAACATGATAACGGAGATAGCTACTATTACGATAATGGCGAATATAAGCGAATCGAACGTAATAAAAAGGCAATTTCCCTTAAACAATTAAAAGCGAAAAATGGCGTATTAAAGAAAAATAGCGGAGCGAGCTTAATCGATTTAGGTGACGGCATCCTTTGCTTAGAATTCCATTCGAAGAGCAATGCAATCGGTATGGATATTACGCAAATGATTAACTACGCTGTTGATGAAGTAGAGAAGAATTATAAAGGTCTTGTTATCGGTAACCAATCGAAGAACTTCTGCGTTGGTGCGAACCTAGCGATGATCTTAATGGAAGCACAAGATGACAACTACTTTGAAATCGAGTTAGTTGTTAAAAACTTCCAAGATGCGATGACGAAAATTAAGTACTCTTCTAAGCCAGTTGTAGCAGCACCATACGGTATGACGCTTGGCGGAG
This sequence comes from Bacillus sp. WC2507, assembly GCF_052656125.1. Taxonomy (NCBI): domain Bacteria; kingdom Bacillati; phylum Bacillota; class Bacilli; order Caryophanales; family Bacillaceae; genus Bacillus; species Bacillus sp. WC2507. The sequence continues at coordinate 753,507 of NZ_JBQXPN010000001.1, forward strand.
GTACAGAAGTTTGCTTACCAGCAGCTAGCATTCAAGCTTCTAGCGAAACGTATATGGGCTTAGTAGAAGTTGGGGTTGGCTTAATCCCTGGCGGAGGCGGTAATAAAGAGCTATACATTAAACACTTAAATAAAATGCCAAACGGTGTAGAGTTTGATCTGCAAAAAGTTGCGAATAAAGTATTCGAATCTGTAGCGATGGCGAAAGTTTCTACATCAGCACAAGAAGCTGTATCGAACAACTTCTTAGGCGATAAAGACGGTATTAGTGTGAATGGTGATCATTTACTATATGATGCGAAACAAAAAGCACTTGCTTTATATGAAGCTGGCTATAAAGCACCGATCCGTAAAAAGATACCAGTTGTTGGTGAAACAGGATATGCAACTCTTGTACTTGGTGCAGAAGCAATGCATTTATCAGGTTACATTTCTGAACATGATCTTCACATTGCGAAGAAACTTGCATATGTCATTGCGGGCGGAAAAGTGCCGTACGGAACAGAAGTTGATGAGCAGTATTTATTAGATGTAGAACGTGAAGCATTTATTAGCTTAGTAAGTGAGATGAAATCACAAGCAAGAATGCAGCACATGCTTGTAAAAGGAAAGCCATTACGTAACTAATAACGAGGGGAGATATCGTTCATGAGAGAAGCTGTCATTGTTGCGGGAGCAAGAACACCAATTGGAAAAGCAAAGAGGGGTTCATTAAAAACAGTTCGTCCTGACGATCTAGGGGCATTAGTAGTAAAGGAAACGTTAAAGCGTGCGAATTATGAAGGACCAATCGACGATTTAATTTTCGGTTGTGCGATGCCAGAAGCAGAGCAAGGCTTGAACATGGCTCGTAATATCGGCGGACTAGCAGGACTTTCTTACGATGTTCCAGCTATTACGATTAACCGTTACTGTTCTTCAGGTTTACAAAGTATCGCTTACGGAGCAGAGCGCATTATGCTTGGTCACTCGGAAGCTGTATTATCAGGCGGAGCGGAATCAATGAGTTTAGTTCCGATGATGGGACACGTTGTTCGTCCGAATAGTCGCCTTGTAGAAGCAGCTCCAGAATATTATATGGGTATGGGACATACAGCAGAGCAAGTTGCTGTGAAATATGGGATTTCTCGTGAAGAGCAAGATGCATTTGCAGTAAGAAGTCATCAACGTGCTGCGAAAGCATTAGCTGCAGGGAACTTTGCTGATGAAACAGTATCTGTAGATGTAACGTTACGTACTGTTGGATCAAATAACAAGCTGCAAGAAGAAACAATCATTTTCGCACAAGACGAAGGTGTAAGAGCAGAAACGTCGCTAGACATTTTAGGTAAATTACGTCCAGCATTTAACGTTCGCGGTTCTGTAACAGCTGGTAACTCTTCACAAATGAGTGACGGTGCAGCATCTGTACTATTAATGGATCGTGAAAAAGCAGTGAGTGATGGTATGAAGCCACTTGCGAAATTCCGTTCATTTGCAGTAGCTGGCGTACCACCAGAAGTAATGGGAATCGGTCCAATCGCTGCAATTCCAAAGGCGTTAAAATTAGCTGGTTTAGAGCTATCTGATATTGGCCTATTCGAACTAAATGAAGCATTCGCTTCTCAATCAATCCAAGTTATTCGTGAACTTGGTTTAGATGAAGAAAAAGTAAACGTAAACGGCGGTGCAATCGCACTTGGACATCCACTTGGCTGTACAGGAGCCAAACTAACACTATCTCTTATTCACGAAATGAAACGCCGCAACCAACAATTCGGTATCGTAACAATGTGTATCGGCGGCGGAATGGGAGCAGCGGGAGTGTTTGAATTACTATAAAAAAAGTGGAAGCGGCTCGCTCAGAATGTGAGGGGGATGGAGCTTCAGACGTAGAGGCGCTCTTTGCCTCGCAGGAAGAAGCGAAGCCACCGAACATTCTAGCCGCTGGAACTGGATTGAAAAAAGTGCAGGTGGCTTGCTCAGAACAAGAGGGCGTTGGAAGCCCTGACGAAGAGGCGCTTTTTGCCTCACAGGAAGGGGTGAAACGATCGACTGTTCTAGCCACCGGAACTGGATTGAAAAAAAGTGCAGGTGGCTCGCTCAGAACGAGACGACGCTAAAGAAAAGAATGGAAGCGACAAAGGTTTATAAAAAATAAAATTGAGAGCCAGCTTCTTTCAAAATGAGAGAAGCGGCTTATGAAAATATGAAGGAGGAAATTTTCATGGAAAAAACAGTAGGAAATGCGGTTAAAGGCGGTAGCTTTTTAGTTGATGAGATTACGATTGATCAAGTGTTTACGCCAGAGGATTTTTCATCTGAGCATAAAATGATTGCAAAAACGACAGAGGACTTTATTGTGAATGAAGTTCTTCCAGAGCTTGAATATTTAGAGCAACACGAGTTTGATCGTTCTGTTCGTCTTTTAAAAGAAGCTGGGGAACTTGGTTTATTAGGCGCTGACGTACCAGAAGAGTACGGCGGAATTGGTCTTGATAAAGTAAGCTCAGCGTTAATCGCAGAGAAATTCTCTCGCGCTGGTGGCTTTGCAATTACTCACGGTGCTCACGTAGGTATCGGATCTTTACCAATCGTGTTATTCGGTAACGAAGAGCAAAAGAAAAAGTATTTACCATTACTTGCAACTGGTGAAAAATTAGCTGCATACGCATTAACAGAGCCAGGTTCAGGATCTGACGCATTAGGCGCAAAAACAACTGCACGTTTAAATGCAGAAGGTACACATTACGTATTAAACGGTGAAAAACAATGGATTACAAACTCTGCATTTGCTGATGTATTTATCGTATACGCAAAAATTGATGGAGAGCACTTCTCAGCATTTATCGTAGAGAAAGAGTATGCTGGCGTATCTACAAGCCCAGAAGAAAAGAAAATGGGTATTAAATGTTCATCAACTCGTACTTTAATTTTAGAAGATGCATTAGTACCGAAAGAAAACTTACTTGGTGAAATCGGTAAAGGTCATATTATCGCGTTCAACATTTTAAATATCGGCCGTTATAAATTAGGTGTTGGTACAGTTGGATCTGCGAAACGTGCAGTAGAAATTTCAGCACAATATGCAAACCAACGTCAACAGTTCAAACAACCAATCGCTCGATTCCCATTAATTCAAGAGAAACTTGCGAATATGGCAGCGAAAACATATGCAGCTGAAAGCTCTGTATATCGTACAGTAGGTCTATTCGAAAGCCGCATGAGCACATTATCTGAAGAAGAAGTAAAAGACGGTAAAGCAGTAGCAGCTTCTATCGCTGAATATGCAATCGAGTGTTCTTTAAATAAAGTATTCGGTTCTGAAGTACTAGATTATACAGTAGATGAAGGTGTTCAAATTCATGGTGGTTACGGATTTATGGCAGAGTACGAGATTGAAAGAATGTACCGTGACTCTCGTATTAACCGTATTTTCGAAGGAACGAACGAAATTAACCGCCTAATCGTACCAGGTACGTTCTTACGTAAAGCGATGAAAGGTGAATTACCGCTTCTTCAAAAAGCACAAAAATTACAAGAAGAGTTAATGATGATGATGCCAGAAGAAGTAGGCGATGAGCCATTAGCACTTCAAAAATATTTAGTAACTAACGCGAAAAAAATCGGCTTAATGGTAGCTGGATTAGCAGCTCAAAAATACGGTAAAGCACTAGATAAAGAGCAAGAAATTCTTGTGAATATCGCTGACATCGTAAGCAACCTATACGCAATGGAGTCTGCTGTTCTTCGTACAGAAAAAGCAATTAAAACAACTGGCCTTGAAAAGAATAAACAAAAAGTGTTATACACTGAAGTATTCTGCCAAGAAGCATTCAACGAAATCGAAGCAGATGCGAAAGAAACACTTATCGCAGTTGAAAACGGCGACATGCTGCGCATGATGTTATCATCATTACGTAAATTAACTCGCCACACACCACTTAACGTAATTCCGAAGAAACGTGAGATCGCTGCGAAAATTTTAGAAGATGAGCGTTACACAGTTTAATACCTTTAAATAACAGTAGTCGTATAAACGACTACTGTTATTTTTTTTGAAAAAAAGAAATTTTTAGTGACATAAAACTAATGACATTAGTATAATAAAACTAATGGTATTAGTTTTCGTGAAAAGGGAGATGGAAATATGAGAATGATACATGAAAAAACGGTATATCAATTGTCATTTTTGCCAAGAGTGTTTCCTGTAAATTGTTACTTTTTGGAGGAAGAAGATGGTTTAACTTTAATTGATGCTGCTTTGCCATATAGCGCAAAAGGGATCTTGCAGGCGGCTGAGAAAATAGGGAAACCAATTACTAAGATTGTATTAACACATGCGCATGATGATCACATCGGTGCATTAGACGCATTAAAGGAAGTAATTCCTCATGTTCCAGTCTATATTTCTAAGAGGGACGCAAAGCTGTTAGAAGGAGATACGACGTTACAAAAGGATGAACCAAATACGCCAATAAAAGGCGGTGTACCTAAAAAGATAAAAACGGTACCTGATGTTTTATTAGAAGATGGCGACCGAGTTGGATCGCTTCTTGCGATTATAACACCGGGACATACACCAGGCTCCATGTCGTTTCTTGATGTAAGAAATAAAGCTCTGATTGTCGGGGATGCATTCCAAACAAGAGGAGGTATGGCTGTTTCAGGACAAATGAAATTTTGGTTTCCGTTTCCGGCGATGGCAACGTGGAGCAAAGACATATCATTACAAAGTGCAGAGAAGTTAAGAGAATATGAGCCTTCCTTGCTTGCGGCAGGGCACGGAAAAATGATAAAGGATCCAGGGGTTGTCATAGAGCTTGCTATTAAGGAAGCGAAGCGGAATATAGAAAGTAAGAAAGAGGGTTAATTTATGTCACCGAGAATCGGACTTACATTACAGAAAATTATAGAAACAGCTGCAGAAATAGCAGATGCAAATGGAATACAAGAAGTAACGTTAGCTTCATTAGCGCAAACGTTAGGGATACGTTCTCCCTCACTATATAATCATGTGAAAGGGTTACAAGATGTACGGAAACATCTTGGTATTTACGGAATACAACAGCTGCATAACAAGCTGGAAGAAGCGACCGAGAATAAACGTATGGATGAAGCAATTCATGCATTAGGAGAAGCGTATGTAGCATTCGTACGCAAACATCCTGGACTGTATGAAGCAACCTTTTTACGAGATGAAGAAGTAAGAAAAGCAGGAGACGGAATTGTGAAGCTTTGTCTTCATGTTTTACAACAATACGGCTTAGAAGGAGAGAATGCACTTCATGCGACACGTGGATTCAGAAGTATTTGTCATGGATTTGCGTCGATTGAACAGCAGGGTGGATTTGGTTTGCCGCTAGATTTAGATACAAGTTTACATGTATTATTGGAAACGTTTATTAAAGGATTACATGGAATGAGAAATTAAATAAGAAGCGAGGCAACTAAAAACCTTAGAAGCGATTCTAAGGTTTTTTTAGTGCATATGATTCCAAAAGAATGGTAGGTGGGAGGATTAAAGTTTCACTTTATTTATGTTAAAAATAGTTTACATGATGTTAAAAATAAATTACAATCAAAATATAGAAAATAATGTAAAACAAGGAGAGGTTATGAAACAAAGTGGGAATTTACAAAATAATCTCGTTGTACTCAGAGCAGAAAAGCGCTGGTCACAAACAGATTTAGCGAACAAAGCTGGGGTAAGTAGACAAACAATCGCCTCAATTGAAGCGAATCGTTATAATCCATCTTTAATTTTAGCTTTTGAAATTGCACATATTTTAGGTAAGGAGTTTCATGAAGTTTTTCAATATAAGATAGAGGGGGAAACGGAATGAGTATTGTAATAGGGATAATAATCTCAGTAGCAGGGCTAATAGGTGTTTTATATTCAACACGTTTTCAGAAGAATGAAGGGGAAGATGAAAGAGGCGAGCATATTACAGGGAATGCAGCTAAAATTTCATTGTTTGTATTTTTATTTCTATATTTAGTTATCTTTTTAATTGGGAATCTATATTCATTGACAGGTGAACAGTATAAATTAGCAAATGCATTTTTATTAGCAGGGGTACTTTGTTCTTATGCTTTAACTATCGTAGTTTTAAAAAGAAGATATTAACTGGAAAAGAGTCTCTAATGGTTTAGAGGCTCTTTCTTGTTAAATGATATTATTTAGCTGGTTTGAAAAATGTGTATATGGCTAAGGAAAGGCAAACGAAAATAAATGCGATAGGATCTTGATATGGACTAGGCTCAGAACCTTTCTGGATTTCTGTAAGGAAGTCATGTGTTTTCATGTTCATTGCTCCTTTAACTAATAAGTTTTATATGATGCGAGGGTTATGGTGGATAGGAAGTGTTTTTTGAAATTTCATATAATAATTATTGCATAGCAATCCTATTCCTAAAACTATAAAATATAAAGTTTTCATAATATGTAAAATTGCATATTATTCTTTTTGGAAATTTTGTTATATTATCTTTATATTTCAATTAAAGGGTTTTATTAAGATAAATGAGAATAACTGGAGGGATACTGTGAGTAAAACAGTGTTAGAAGCGTATAGTGTGGAAAGAAAAATAGAGAATATAACATATAAAAATCTATTTGTAACGATAGCAATGATTATAGGGAGTTCACTCCTAGGAGGATTATTCCTTGGTTTAGCCTTTGAGATTTATGGAGAAGAAGTATTAAGTACTAATTTAGAAGGATATTATTTACTCTTATTTGATGCAGCTGTTGTTGCTATCGTTTTATTAGCTTATAAACCAGTTCTTCATTTTATTAAATCTATTTGGGATGTATCCGTTTTGAAGAATGGGAAGACATATTTATATCTATTAATTGGTTTTATAGTCATTGCGTTATCACAATATTTAACGTTACATGTGTTTAGTTTTGAAAGTGCAGCAGAACAGAAGGAACAATTAGGGAGCTTCGGGATTCAAAATAGCATACAAAGTATTATATATGTGTTAAGTGTTGCTATAATTACACCGGTTAAAGAAGAAATTCTATTTCGAGGTATTTTATATCGATTTTTAGAAAAGAAATATAATTTTTTAGTTGGTATCATTATTTCTTCCTTCATTTTTGGAATTCTTCATGGAGGTCTTCTAATTACGGCAACGATTATGGGAATGGTATTTGCAATGTTATACAAAAAGACGCAATCTATTATACCTAGTATTATTTTACACATTGTATGGAACTTACTTGTGAGTATAAGTATGATTGTGTCTCTATAAAAATAAATACATAACCAGTATAAAAGATGAATGGCTTAGCTATTCATCTTTTATTTTGTATGCACGTGAAAAAGCTAATTCATGTATACAATCAAAAAAGAGCTAAATACTAACAGTGAACGAATAAAGAAAGGTAGGAGTATTCTATGCAAAACTTAACAGAGCTTGAAGTAGAAAACTTACGTCATTTAATTGGTGGACACGCAACAATTATTAACAAGTTGGAGCAGTATGCACAGACGTGTACAGATCCACAACTGAAACAAATGCTACAAAAGGATGCGCAAGATGCACGAAATACGAAACAGCAATTAATGACTTTTCTAGGATAGGAGGAAGCAGAACATGAATGAAAAAGATATGGTAAATGATTATTTAGCAGGGTTAAATGCAAGTTTAACAAGTTATGCAAATTATATTTCTCAGTCTGATAATGAACAGTTACATCAAACGTTAATCCAAATTCGTAATCAAGATGAGATGCGTCAACGTAATATGTATGAGTACGCAAAGCAAAAGAGTTATTATAAGCCAGCTGCACCTGCTAACCCAATGATTGTACAGCAATTAAAAGGTCAATTAAGTGCGGAATAAGGGGATAAAAAAACGAGCGAATGAAGTCGCTCGTTTTTTTGTTTTGGGCATGTCAATAAATATATAATAAATATTTTTCCAGTTGTAACAAATATGACGAAAATGGAATATAACAATTCACAAAAAGGACAAAAGTTTGCTCAACATTTCACAAAGTATCCATGGTTTCTATCGTGGGAATCTCTATAATTAGGAGTGTAAAGAACAAAAGAAATAGATTATATGATCAATTAGGAGAGATTGCTATGAAAAGAAATACAAGAAAAATTGCAATTATCGGTACTGGATTAGTTGGATCAAGTTGTGCATATTCCATTGTAAATCAAGGCATTTGCGAAGAACTATTATTAATTGATATAAATCATGAACGTGCAGTTGGGGAAGCAATGGATTTATCACACTGCATTAACTTTACAAATACAAGAACAAAAGTATATGCAGGAAGCTATGAAGACTGCAAAGATATGGATATCGTTATTATTACAGCAGGACCAGCACCAAAACCTGGACAAAGTCGCTTAGATACTTTAGGAGCGAGCGCTAAGATTATGGAAAGTATTGTTGGCGGCGTAATGGAAAGTGGATTTGATGGTATTTTCTTACTTGCATCGAACCCAGTTGATATTATTACATATCAAGTGTGGAAATTATCTGGATTACCTAGAAATCGTGTGATCGGTACTGGTACATCACTAGATTCTTCTCGCTTACGAACAATTTTATCTGAAATGTTACATGTAGATCCTCGTAGTATTCATGGGTATTCTCTAGGAGAACATGGTGATTCTCAAATGGTTGCTTGGTCTCACGTAACTGTTGGTGGAAAGCCGATTCTACAAATTTTAGAGGAGAAAAAAGACCAATTTGGTGAAATAGATTTAGATGAAATTGTTGAGAAGACTGCAAAAGCTGGATGGGAAATTTATAAACGAAAAGGTACTACTTATTACGGAATCGGAAATTCTCTAGCGTATATTGCGAGCTCAATCTTTAATGATGATCACCGTGTAATTGCTGTATCAGCCATTTTAGATGGTGAGTACGGTGAATATGATATTTGTACAGGAGTACCAGCTATTATTACTAGAGATGGTATGAAAGAAATTGTAGAACTAAATTTAACAGAGGATGAAGAATCTCGATTCGCAAAATCAAACGATATGTTACGTGATTATATGAAAACAATTGGTTACTAACTTATAGGAGAAGGTGAAACAAATGAAGGAATATATAATGTCTCGTGTATTTAAAGCATCAGCTGGAATCGCACAAGGTATTTTCGTATCCCTTGGAATTGGTTTACTAATCGAAAATATAGGAAGAATTGTTGATATTCCATTGCTTATTACAATCGGAGTTGTTGCAAAATCACTTATGGCACCAGCCATTGGTGCCGGAATTGCTTTTATGCTCGGTGCAAACGGTCTTGTAATCTTCTCGGCTATGGTAGCTGGAGCAATTGGTGCCGGATCCATTTCAATTACTGAAGCAGGCCTAATCATTAAAACAGGTGAGCCAATCGGTGCATTATTAACAGCGACTTTAGCTGTATATATTGGTAAACGTTTAAGTGGAAAAACTGCGTTAGATATGATGCTCGTTCCATTTGCGGCCATATTAGGTTCTGGTTTAGTCGGTATTTGGTTGTCTCATAATATTACTCCTGTGTTAAACACAGTTGGAGCGTTTATTAAAGATAGTTCAGCTGGTAGCCCGTTTATCGCTTCTATCGTCATTGCAGTCGTTTGGGGACTATTACTCATCTCTCCAGCTTCATCAGCTGCGTTAGCGATCGCACTTAGCTTAGACGGTGTTGCAGGCGGTGCTGCTCTTGCTGGATGTGTAGCTCAGTTTATCGGATTCTCTGTCATCTCAGCGAAAGAAAATAATTTAGGTGGTATATTAGCTCAAGCTCTTTGTACTCCGAAAGTACAGTTGCCAAATATCACTAAAAATCCAATGATTCTCGTCCCAACAGTCGTCGCCAGTGCTATAGTTGGTCCTGTATCAGCATTAATTTTCCAACTGGAAGCAGGAAAAGAAATTGCAGGTCTTGGATTAAGTTCTCTTATCGCACCAATTAATTTAATTTCCAGCGAAGGATGGGAAGTTGTCCCAGCGATGGTAATCACTTATATCATCATTCCAGTAGCTGTTTCTTATATACTTTACATTGCTCTTAAAAAAGCAGGTCGTATTCACTCTGGTGATATGACTGTACCGCAATCTTAAATTGAAAATCTCCTTTTATATAGAGAAAAGCAGACTGGAAGCCACAGTCTGCTTTTTACATTTTTTGATTTTGTTTTACTGGAACACGTACGGTTTCTTTTGCTAATAAAAGCTGAACGCCGAAGTAAAGTATGCTTGCAAGCGTCATTCCAGAAATGGCGTCTACAAATGCGTGTTGCTTCGTAAATAGCGTTGATAAAATAATAAGCGTACCGAAGAACGTAAGGATATAATATTCAAAAGCATGTTGTTCTCTACGTTTAAAGGCAGCTAGCATAATGACAAAAGTAGTAAGAACATGAATGCTAGGGAAACAGTTTACTGGTTGATCGATACTATAAATATAGCGAACTAGTTCGGAAAATACGTCTGATCCAACGACTGTTGGACGTGGTACAGTTGTCTGCCAAAAATAATAAATAGAAAAACAAGCAAGTTTTCCAAGAATGATACTACTTAAAGTGACATAATATTGTTTTCGATTCGCAAAGCAGTAATAAATAAGTGCGCCGTATAAGTAAGGAAACCAAAGTAAATAAGGAATAATAAATGCTTTCACAAATGGAATCCAATCATCTACTACAGTTGTGACATCTACTGCGTGTACAGTCGATTTATTTAATACATCGTAAAGGGGACTTACGAGTACGAGTAGAAGTATATAACTTAACGGAAGAAAAGATGAAAGTTTAAATTTCTTCATGATAATCTCCTATGTTTAGTAATGTAAGTAAATTCAATTGATTATAATATAGAAACGTAATTTGAGCTATCGATTTTACTTACATTTTCTTGAATTCGCCTTACGTTTTTGTCACTTGACTGAAAAGAAGGGGAGGGTGCTAAATGAAGCGTTTATCGTATTTCTTATTTTTTATATTGATATGCCTAGTAGGTGCTGGGTGTGCAAAGGATAAAGAAGGAGAGAAATTAGAATATAACGGAAGAGCACTCGTAATTGGAGTTATTGGAGAAAAGCCGAAAGATACGTTTAGGAATATAAAGTTTGAGGAAATGAAGTTAGAGGAACTGGAAAAGGAATCTAAGGAAGTGGATGGTTTTCTAATAATGAAAGATCACTTTCAAGAAGCCTCAACAGATCAGTATAAAAATGTATTTTCATCGCTAAAGAAACCAGTGTTTTTTATCGGTTTACAAGATAAATCATATTCAATTTTTACTACAAAAGGGATAGAGTATAACAGTGCAAGAAAAGATGTAAATGCTATGTATACGCAAGGGTTTGCAAACATTGGAAGTGGTGAGGGGCAACAATGGGCAGTTGGTTTGTCCAATGGTGGAAATACTGAAGAAAGTATTCATAATATGTATACCGTAGTATTTCAAACAATTGCAGATTATTTGAATAGATGATGAAGGAGCCTGTAAACGAGGCTTCTTATTTTTTAAATAAACGTTTGTTTAAGATGTATGTTCGGTAGGAAGAAATCGATGTAGCACAAGGGTTAACAAAGAAAAAATGAGAATTAATCAAACGTTTGTTTAAGATGTATGTTCGGTAGGAAGAAAGCAATGCAGCTCAAGGGCTAACAAAGAAAAATGGGAATTAATCAAACGTTTGTTTAAGATGTATGTTCGGTAGGAAGAAACTGATACAGCTCAAGGGCTAACAAAGAAATATAAGGAGTTAATCAAACGTTAGTTTAAGATATATGTTCGGCGAAGGATGAGGGAAGAATCTAAAAAAATTATATATTTATTTTTTTCTTAACAAATGGCGGAAAAATAAGAAAAATTTGCAGGATTATTAAAAATTATCACGAAATAAGTAAAAGTTTAGCGAATAATCGTTTGAAATAATAAAACGTTTTCTATATGATAAAGGTAAAGGTTAGTAAAAAAGTAGGTGAATTTATGACAGTAACATTTTATTCATATCCAAAGTGTGGCACATGTCAAAAAGCAAAGAAATGGTTTGAGGCAAACGATGTAGCATATGAGATGATTCATATTGTTGAAAATCCACCATCAAAAGAAGATTTACGTAATTTACATGAAAAAAGTGAATTACCATTGAAAAAATTCTTTAATACAAGTGGAATGCGTTACCGTGAACTTGGTCTGAAAGATAAGTTAAAAGATGCGAGCGAAGACGAAATGTATGAGCTTTTAGCATCTGATGGCATGTTGATTAAGCGTCCAATTGTAACAGATGGAACGAATGTAACACTTGGTTTTAACGAAGAGCAGTTTGAAAGTGTGTGGAAAAAGTACCAATAAGGTATTTTTACATAATTAATACATTCACTGGAGGTACAGTCATGAGCATTCCAAATAATTTACGTTACTCTGAAGAACACGAATGGGTAAAAACTGAAGGTAATGAAGTTGTTATCGGTATTACTCACTTTGCACAAGGTGAGCTAGGCGATATCGTATTCGTTGAACTTCCTGAAGTAGGTGCAACAATCGAAGCTGACGAGCCATTCGGAAGCGTAGAATCTGTTAAAACAGTTTCTGAGTTATACGCTCCTGTAAGCGGTAAAGTTGTAGCAGTAAACGAAGAATTAAGTGACCAACCAGAACTTGTTAACGAATCTCCATACGAGGGTGCATGGATGGTTAAAGTTGAACTTTCTGATGCAAGCCAAGTTGAGAAGTTATTAACTGCAGAAAAATATGCAGAAATGACAAACCAAGACTAATTATAGTCGACTAAAGGACAGCCTTTGTGCTGTCCTTTTTTATTTTGGGTTAAATAATGAATGTAGAATCATATACTAATTATTGTGTAGGAGAACGTTTTCTGAAAAAACTTTTTCGCTTGTGCTTTTCATTATGATCCAGCTCCAGCGGCTAGATTGTTTGGTGGCTTCACTTCTTCCTGCAAGGCAAAAAGCGCCTTTACGTCAGAAGCTCCATCCCCCTCACAATCTGAACGAGCCGCTTGTGCTTTTCTTTGTCTAGCTCCACCTCCTAGCCCTTCATGTCTAAGAACCTCCCGCACGAGAAGACAAAAAGCGTCTTCTGTACGAAAGAACCTTAGCCAACAGGGCTGAACAGTCGGCTCCGCTTTTCTTTTGCAAAAATAAACAGGAAACAACATGAAAATAACGAATATACTATATACTAAGTTAAAGGTTGTATAGTATATGGTGATCGGGTGATGACATATGATTTATGTGGAAAAAGTCATTATTGTAGAAGGTAAATCAGATAGGAGAAAGATTGAATCTATTATTCGTGAACCGGTGGAAATTGTTTGTACAAATGGTACAATTGGTTTGTCGAAAATGGATGAGCTCATTGATCAGCTTTTTGATAAGGAAGTATATGTGCTAGTGGATGCTGATGATGCTGGAGAAAAGTTAAGGAAACAATTTCGAAAAGAATTTCCGCAAGCAGAGCATATTTATATTGATCGCTCGTACCGGGAAGTGGCAACCGCGCCATCTTCACACTTAGCAAATGTATTATGGGGAGCTGACATTGACGTTTATACAGAATATTTACGGTAAGGAATGATAGAAGTGATTGACTGGACAGGAGCCGAAGCAACAGCCCTAATAGAGAATGAAGAAAAAACAGTGTTATATGTATATACTCCAATGTGTGGAACATGCCAATTAGCAAAAAAGATGTTAACAGTCGTTGAGATGACAATTGAAGACTTGAAAATTGGAATGTTAGATTTAAATTATGCTCCGCATTTAGCGAAAGAGTATGGAATCGAAAGTGTACCGTGTTTACTTGTTTTTGAAAATGGGACACTCATGAAGAAGATATATGCATTTCATTCGGTTGAATATTTATATACGGAATTAAAGTAGGCGGCAAAGTTTTTGCCGCCTCGACATATTTCTTGGGAAATATGTCGAGATGCAGGGTGGTTACAGTATTTGTCGAGCGAAAGTAACAGGATTGCTCTTTAGTGAGAGGGAATGGTATGTGTAATAGAAAGTGATATGAAGGATGTGATTTAGGGTGAAATTATATTCTTTGCTGCAATCATTTGTAAATTACGCTAATGGTCAATATCATTTAGAGCCGCTTTTAAGACAAGGAGAAAAAACTGTTAATTTTCGCTTTGGAGATGAAAGTTGTTCGTTACAAATTTCAAGAGATTATATAGAGCTGCTACATGAGGAAAGAGGAACGGAGCAAATCGTTTGTGTTGATGAAGAAGATGTAAAACAATTGGTGAACGGCAATGTACGATTGCAAATGTTAATGAACGATGGACGTGTACAATATTCGGGAACGTATCGAACGATGCTATTAGTTGAATCGATGTTTCATATATGTAAACCGATGTCAGTAGGTGCTTAAAATTCTGAAGTTTCATTTTTTGCGAAAATTTCTGTTGACATGGTGTATGGATATTGATACAATTCAATTCATAAAATATAGACAATTTCATAAATTACAAATCAGACGAAAATGTAATCTGATTTCTCTTATCAAGAGAGGTGGAGGGACTGTGCCCTGTGAAGCCCGGCAACCGTCAACTTATGTTGAAATGGTGCCAATTCCTGCAAAGCAAATGCTTTGAGAGATGAGAGAGAGGGATAATGTTGTTATATACGCATATAAACCTTTCTGCTTCTCTAAAGCGGAAAGGTTTTTTTGTTGTTTGAATGTGGAGGACATTCAAATAATAAAAGTAATGATAACGGTGGACTACACGCATTAAACATAAAAAATTGCGGAGTCGATCCAAATAAAAAAGGGGTGATACACCATGATTCTATTAGAGAATGTAAAGAAAATATATAAAGCAAAAAGCGGTGATGTCACTGCTGTAGATAACGCCAATTTAAAAATAGAGAAAGGCGAAATATTTGGTGTTATCGGATATAGTGGTGCTGGGAAAAGTTCGTTAATCAGATTATTCAATCAGCTAGAGAAACCAACTTCAGGACAAATTACAATTGCAAATCGTGTCATTTCAGCCATTACAGGAAGCGAACTTCGTAAGGCAAGGCAAGAGATCGGAATGATTTTTCAGCACTTCAACTTACTTTGGTCACGAACCGTACGTGAAAATATCGAGTTCCCACTTGAAATTGCAGGAGTCGATAAGGCGGTGAGAAGAAAACGTGTTGACGAGTTAATTCACCTTGTTGGATTAGAAGGAAGAGGAGACGCGTATCCATCCCAGCTAAGCGGAGGACAAAAGCAACGCGTTGGGATTGCAAGAGCGTTAGCTAATAACCCACAAGTACTTTTATGTGATGAAGCAACGTCAGCTCTTGATCCAGAAACGACAGATCAAATTTTAGATTTATTATTAGATATTAATAAGCGTCTCGGTTTAACAATTGTACTCATTACACACGAGATGCACGTGATTCGAAAGATTTGTAATCGTGTTGCGGTAATGGAGAAAGGAAAGATTGTAGAAACAGGTCCAGTACTTGATGTATTCCGTAATCCACAGAAAGATATTACAAAACGATTTGTACAGCAGTTAACGGATTCTGAAGATACAAATGAAACGATTGAAAGTTTAATTGAAAAGTATCCAGATGGTAAAGTAATTCGTTTGCAGTTTATCGGTGAGGCTGTAGAAAGACCAGTACTTCAAAGATTGATGCAACGCAGTGATATAGAAGTTAGCATTTTGCAAGGGAATATCGCACAAACGAATAATGGTTCTTACGGTAGTTTAGTTGTTCATTTAAATGGTGAGGAAACAGCGATTCAGCAAGCAATAGAGGGAATACATCAAGATCAAGTAGAGCTGGAGGTGATTGCACATGGATAAGTTACTCACAAATGTTGATTGGAATCAAATGTTAGAAGCAACTGGTGAAACGTTATATATGACGGCAATCGCCGCTCTTGCAACATTTGTTTTAGGACTAATTTTAGGATTGTTACTCTTTATGACAGCGAAAGATAATATATGGGAAAACAAAGCGGTTAACACGGCAATTGGAGCGTTCGTAAACATTTTCCGCTCGATACCGTTCATTATTTTAATCATTTTATTAATCCCATTCACAAAGATTCTGCTTGGAACAATTCTTGGAGCGAGTGCAGCACTTCCAGCTTTAATTATTGGAGCGGCACCATTTTACGCGAGAATGGTTGAAATCGCACTTCGTGAAATTGATAAAGGTGTAATTGAAGCTTCGAAAGCGATGGGAGCAAAAACAAGCACAATTATTTTGAAAGTGTTAATTCCAGAATCGTTACCAGCGTTAGTATCTGGTATTACGGTTACGACAATTGCGTTAGTAGGCTATACAGCAATGGCGGGAGTTGTTGGTGCTGGTGGTCTTGGAACACTTGCTTATTTAGAAGGATTCCAACGAGGAAATAACGATGTAACAATCGTTGCGACAATTTGTGTATTACTAGTTGTATTTTTCATTCAGTGGATTGGTGATCGTGTAACGACTCGAATAGATAAACGATAATAAAAAACGGGAGGATGTTTCAAATGAAAAAATTATTACTTACAGCACTTATTTCAACTTCAATTTTTGGGTTAGCTGCTTGTGGCGGGAAAGATAAAGATGAAAAGAAACTAGTTGTGGGGGCTTCTAATGTGCCGCATGCGGTTATTTTAGAAAAGGCTAAACCTTTATTAGAGAAAAAAGGAATTGAGTTAGAAATTAAAAAATTCCAAGACTACGTATTACCAAATAAATCGTTAGCGGATAAGGATTTAGATGCAAACTACTTCCAGCACATTCCGTATTTGGAAAAAGAAATTAAGGATAAAAAATATGATTTTGAAATAGCAGGGAAAATTCATTTAGAGCCAATTGGTGTATATTCTCAAAAATATAAGAGCTTAAAAGAACTTCCAGACGGGGCGACAATTATTATGAGTAATTCCGTTACTGACCATGGACGTGGTTTAGCAATTTTACAAAAAGAAGGCATTTTAAAAATTAAAGACGGAGTAGATCCAGTTAGTGCAACTCCAAAAGATATTGCAGATAATCCGAAAAACTTAAAGTTCAAAACGGATATTGAGCCTGGTTTGTTACCACAAGTGTATAACAATAAAGAAGGAGACGCTGTTTTAATTAACTCGAACTATGCAATTGATGCGAAATTAAACCCAGAAAAAGATGCGATTGCAATTGAAGGTGATGATTCTCCATACGCAAACGTATTAGTAGTTCGTAAAGGTGATAAAGATAAAAAAGCGATTAAAGAACTTGTAGAAGTATTGCATTCTAAAGAAATCGAAGACTTTATTACTAAAGAATATAAAGGAGCGGTTGTTCCTGTAAAAGAATAATTGCTGAAAAGGGCTGGTGTATGCCGGCCCTTTTTTCTAACTACATAACTATTGGGGAGAAGGGGACATCATATGAAAAAGATTCTACTGTCAGTTGTTACAGCGCTATCTGTATTTACATTAGCTGCTTGCGGGGGGAAAGATGAGAATAAGCTTGTTGTTGGAGCTTCTAACGTGCCGCACGCTGTTATTTTAGAAAAAGCACAGCCAATATTAGAGAAAAAGGGTATTAAATTAGAAATTAAAAAATTCCAAGACTATGTGTTACCGAATAAAGCGTTAGCGGATAAAGAAATTGATGCGAACTATTTTCAGCACATTCCGTATTTAAATAAAGAAATTCAAGAAAAAGGATATAAAATTGTAAACGCAGGAAAAATCCATTTAGAGCCAATGGGTATCTATTCTAAGAAATATAAAAGCTTAAAAGACTTGCCAGATGGCGGGACAGTTATTATGAGTAATAACGTAGCGGAGCGTGGCCGTATGTTAGCACTGTTACAAAAAGGCGGCGTGATTAAATTAAAAGACGGTGTAGATGTTGTTAAAGCAACAGTAAAAGATGTTGTAGAAAATCCGAAAAACTTAAAATTTAAAACAGATGTAGAGCCTGGATTGTCACCAAAGCTGTATGAAAATAATGAAGGTGATGCTCTATTTATTAATTCAAACTACGCAATTGACGCGAAATTAAATCCAACAAAAGATGCAATTGCGATTGAAGGATCAGATTCTCCGTATGCAAATATTATTGCAGTTCGTAAAGGTGACGAGAAGAAAAAAGAAATTAAAGAGCTAGTAGAAGTACTGCATTCAAAAGAAATTCAAGATTTTATTACTAAAGAATATAAAGGTGCTGTACTTCCGGTAAGTGAATAAGTATAAGGAAAGGACTGGAAAATTCCCAGTCCTTTTTTCTTTATATAAATAAGAAGAAAGGTGTATCATATAAGGATGCAAGGGAAATACTTATATACATTTGTGAAAAAATTGTTACATTTTTTCATCGTTTGCGATATCATTTTATTTGATATAAGATTAGAATGAGAATAAAATGAGAATATGAACGTTTTAGTAATTTTTAAAATGTATATATAGGATTAATGGAGGTATTGAGATGGCTGGTTCTACATTAACGGTTAAAGACTTACACGTATCAATTGATGGCAAAGAAATTTTAAAAGGTGTAAACCTTGAAGTAAAGGGTGGAGAAATCCACGCAATTATGGGACCTAACGGAACAGGTAAATCAACTTTATCTTCTGCGATTATGGGTCACCCAAAGTATGAAGTAACAGAAGGTAGCATCATCATCGACGGTGAAGATGTATTAGAAATGGAAGTAGATGAGCGCGCACAAGCCGGTCTATTCCTAGCAATGCAATATCCAAGTGAAATTAGCGGAGTAACAAACGCTGACTTCTTACGTTCTGCAATTAACGCACGTCGTGAAGAAGGCGATGAAATTTCTCTTATGAAATTTATCCGTACATTAGATAAAAACATGGAATTCCTAGAAATGGATCCAGAAATGGCACAACGTTACTTAAACGAAGGTTTCTCTGGCGGTGAGAAAAAACGTAACGAAATTCTTCAATTAATGATGATTGAGCCAAAAATCGCAATCTTAGACGAAATCGACTCTGGTCTTGATATCGATGCATTAAAAGTTGTATCTAAAGGTATTAACCAAATGCGCGGCGAAGAGTTCGGTTGCCTAATGATTACGCATTACCAACGCTTATTAAACTACATCACTCCAGACTTCGTTCACGTTATGATGAACGGTCGTATCGTTAAATCTGGTGGTCCTGAGCTTGCACAACGTCTAGAAGCTGAAGGTTACGACTGGATTAAAAAAGAATTAGGTATTGAAGACGAAACAACAGAGCAAGAAGCGTAAGAGAGGAGCATAAACATGACAATCGGTACATTACCTTTCGATCAAGAAACAATCCGTCAACGCGCAAGCGAAGTAAACGAAGCTGCTTGGTTGACTGAGTTCCGCTTACAAGCTCTTGCACAAGCAACTGAACTTCCAATGCCAACGCCTGATAAAACGAAAATTGAAAAATGGGACTTTATCGGAAAAGGCGACGCTGCTAAGCAAGAGCCTGTAAGTTCTTTAACAGAGCTTCCAGAAGCAGTGAAAAACTTAATCGATGAAAATAACAGCGTATTAGTACAACGCACTGGTACAACTGCATTCGTTTCTTTAGCAGACGAAGCAAAAGAAAAAGGTGTTATTTTTACAGACATCGTAACAGCTGCAACAGAGCATGCTGAACTATTACAAAAGTATTTAATGAAAGACGGCGTGAAGGTAGACGAGCATCGTTTAACTGCACTTCATGCTGCATTAATCAACGGCGGTGCATTTGTATATGTTCCGAAAAACGTTGTTCTTGAAACTCCACTTCAAGCTGTATTCTTAGTAGACGGCGAAGAAGCTAACGTATATAACCACGTATTATTCGTAGCTGATGCGAACAGTACTGCAACTTATGTAGAAAACTACGTTGCAAATGAAAATGCTAAAGGTATTGCAAATATCGTAGCAGAAGTAATCGTGGAACAAGGCGCACAAGTGAAATTCGGTGCGGTTGATCTATTAGCAAAAGACGTAACAACTTACGTTAACCGCCGCGGTGTTGTTGGACGCGACGGCCGCATTGATTGGGCTCTAGGTCTTATGAATGACGGAAACACAATTTCAGAGAACGTTACGAACTTAATGGGCGACGGATCATATGCTGATACGAAAACAGTAACAATTGGCCGTGGTAACCAAACACAAAACTTTACAACTAAAGTTGTTCACTTCGGTAAACACTCTGAAGGTTGGATCTTAAAGCACGGTGTACAAAAAGATAGTGCAACATCTATCTTTAACGGAATTGGTAAGATTGAACACGGTGCATCTAAATCAAATGCACAACAATCTTCTCGCGTTCTTATGTTAGACGAGAAAGCTCGCGGTGACGCAAACCCAATTCTTCTAATTGATGAAGATGATGTAATGGCAGGTCACGCAGCTTCAGTAGGCCGCGTAGATCCGTACCAATTATACTACTTGATGAGCCGTGGTATTCCAAAACGCGAAGCAGAACGTTTAGTCATCCATGGATTCTTAGCACCTGTAGTAAATGAGCTTCCAATTGAAGGAGTAAAAGCACAGCTTGTTGAGGTAATTGAAAGGAAAGTTCGCTAATGAATATTCATGAAATACGCAAACAGTTTCCAATTCTTGATCAAAAAGTGAACGGCAAACAACTTGTTTATTTCGATAGTGCAGCAACTTCTCAAAAACCAATTCAAGTCATTGAAACGTTAGAACGTTACTATAAAGAATATAATTCTAACGTGCATCGCGGTGTTCATACGCTCGGTACGAAAGCTACCGACGCGTATGAAGGTGCACGTGAGAAAGTTCGCAAGTTTATTAACGCGAAATCAATGGAAGAGATTATTTTCACGCGCGGAACGACAACTGCATTAAATACAGTAGCGGCTAGCTATGGTCTTGAAAATGTAAAAGAAGGCGATGAAATCGTTATTTCTTACATGGAGCACCATAGTAACATCATTCCGTGGCAGCAAGTTGCGAAGAAAACGGGTGCAACTTTAAAATACCTTCCGCTTCAACCAGACGGTACAATTTCTTTAGAAGATGTTCGTCAAACAGTTACACCGAATACAAAAATCGTTTCTATTATGCAAGTATCAAACGTACTTGGAACGATTAACCCTGTAAAAGAAATCGGAGCAATCGCACACGAAAACGGTGCAATTATGGTCGTTGACGGTGCACAAAGTACACCTCATATGAAAGTAGATGTACAAGATTTAAACTGTGATTTCTACGCATTATCTGCTCATAAGATGTGCGGACCTACAGGTATCGGCGTATTATATGGCAAGAAAGAATTGCTAAACAATATGGAGCCAATTGAATTTGGTGGTGAAATGATCGATTTCGTAGATTTACAAGAATCTACGTGGAAAGAGCTTCCGTGGAAGTTTGAAGCGGGTACACCGATTATCGGTAATGCAATCGGACTTGGTGCGGCAATTGATTTCCTAGAAGAAATCGGTCTTCATAATATTGAAAAGCATGAGCATGAATTAGCGCAATACGCTTTAGAAAGACTATCAGAAGTAGATGGCGTTACAATTTATGGTCCAAAGCATCGCGCTGGTCTTGTTACATTTAATATTGAAGACGTACATCCTCACGATGTAGCAACTGTATTAGATGTAGAAGGCATTGCAGTTCGCGCAGGACACCACTGTGCACAACCGCTTATGAAGTGGCTAAAAGCTTCTTCAACAGCACGTGCGAGCTTCTATTTATATAATACAAAAGAAGAAATTGATACATTTGTTGAATCGCTAATCAAGACAAAGGAGTATTTCACAAATGTCATTTAATAATTTAGATACGTTATACCGTCAAGTTATTATGGATCATTATAAGAATCCTCGTAACCATGGCGTGTTAGAAGATAGTGTTACCGTTAACTTGAACAATCCAACTTGCGGCGATCGTATTCAACTTACGATGAAAGTAGAAGAGGGGATTGTACAAGAGGCGAAGTTTGAAGGCGAAGGATGTTCTATCTCAATGTCTTCAGCTTCAATGATGACACAAGCAGTAAAAGGAAAGAAAATTGAAGAAGCACTTCAGCTTTCGAAAATTTTCTCTGACATGATGCTAGGAAAAGAGTACGATGACAGCATCGATTTAGGAGATATTGAAGCATTACAAGGCGTATGCAAGTTCCCTGCACGTATTAAATGTGCAACATTAGCGTGGAAAGCGTTAGAAAAGGGCTTAAACGAAGATAAGTAATGTTAAAGGTTCCTAAAAACGAGGTTATCTAAGGAGGGACACACCAACATGGCGAAGCAACTGCCAGATATCGGCGATTATAAATATGGTTTCAAAGACAAAGACGTTTCGATTTTCCGTGCTGGACGCGGTTTAACAAAAGAGATCGTTGAAGAGATTTCACGTATGAAAGAAGAACCACAGTGGATGTTAGACTTCCGTTTAAAATCACTGGATAAGTTCTATGAAATGCCAATGCCACAATGGGGCGGCGACTTAAACGACTTAGATTTCGATGAAATTACGTACTACGTAAAACCATCTGAGAAATCTGAGAAGTCTTGGGATGAAGTACCTGATGAAATTAAAGCGACATTTGATAAATTAGGTATTCCAGAAGCTGAGCAAAAATATTTAGCTGGTGTATCTGCACAGTACGAATCTGAAGTTGTATACCACAACATGAAAGAAGACCTAGAAGCTCTAGGAATCGTCTTCAAAGATACAGATAGCGCATTAAAAGAGAACGAAGATATTTTCCGTGAGCATTTCGGAAAAGTAATCCCACCAACAGACAACAAATTCTCTGCATTAAACTCTGCAGTTTGGTCTGGTGGATCATTCATCTACGTTCCAAAAGGTATTAAAGTGGATACACCACTTCAAGCGTATTTCCGTATTAACTCTGAAAATATGGGACAATTCGAGCGTACGCTTATCATCGTAGACGAAGGCGCACACGTACACTACGTAGAAGGTTGTACAGCACCTGTTTACACAACTAACTCACTTCATAGTGCGGTAGTAGAAATCATCATTAAGAAAGATGCTTATTGCCGTTACACTACAATCCAAAACTGGGCGAACAACGTATACAACCTAGTTACAAAACGTGCGGTTTGTGAAGAAAACGCAACGATGGAATGGATTGACGGTAACATCGGATCTAAATTAACGATGAAATACCCAGCAGTTATCTTAAAAGGCGAAGGCGCTCGTGGTTTAACATTATCTATCGCGATTGCTGGTAAAGGCCAACACCAAGATGCTGGTGCGAAAATGATTCACTTAGCACCAAACACGTCTTCAACAATCGTTTCTAAATCGATTGCGAAGCATGGTGGTAAAGTAACTTACCGTGGTATCGTACACTTCGGACCAAAAGCGAAAAACTCTCGCTCTAACATCGAGTGCGACACGTTAATCATGGATAACCAATCTACATCTGATACAATTCCTTATAACGAAATCAAAAACGATTACGTTTCACTTGAGCATGAAGCGAAAGTATCGAAAGTATCAGAAGAACAATTATTCTACCTAATGAGCCGCGGTATTTCTGAGCAAGAAGCTACAGAAATGATCGTAATGGGCTTCATCGAGCCATTCACTCGCGAACTTCCAATGGAATACGCAGTTGAAATGAACCGCCTAATCAAGTTTGAGATGGAAGGTTCTATTGGTTAAATAGAAATGAGGAAGCGTCCTGCTATGCAGGGCGCTTTTTTTATGTTGTGTGGGTTCGGATTGGATCGGGAGGGCGGATACCCAGGTGGGTGTTCAGCTAAATATATCAACGATTTTTCAAATATATCGATCATAAACGGGAATATATCAACGATTATTTCAATATATCAACGCTTCGACAAGGGATATCGATTTACCAACAAATTACGACAAAAGAAACACCTCATATACCCCTCAACATGCGAAAATAGGAGAGGAGCACCTATATGACTAGAAGCAAGGCAAAGATACTGACAAATCCACAGAAGAATCCACAGAAGAATCTCCCAACAAACTCCCTGAAAAATCTCCCTCAAACTAATCAACAGATTAGAAAAAGTAATATAAGATTTCTCACATTAAAAGGACAATCTTTTGCTTTTTCTCATAATGCGAGTACAATGTAAAATAGCAAGAAAAGACGAAAAGTATTTACAGGATTATTGCGTACGTGTAGCGTAAATGGCAGTAAGGAACTGAGAGGAGGTTTTTTCTCTGAATATAAATAAAGAAACAATCATCCACCTTTATCATACAAACGATATACATAGTCATTTTGAAAATTGGCCGCAAATTTCTCGGTTTGTACAAGGAGAGAAAAAGCGTAGACAGGAAGCGGGAGAGACCGTTTTGACGGTTGATATCGGCGATCATGTGGATCGTTTTCATAGTATTTCGGAAGCAACAAATGGGCTTGGCAATACGAAGCTTTTAAATGAGGCGTTATATGATTATGTAACAATCGGAAATAATGAAGGAATTACGTTAGCGAAGGAGCATTTGAATCGTCTATATGATGATGCTGGGTTTGAGGTGCTCGTCGCGAATTTATTTGAAAAAGAAGGTGTGCGTCCAGATTGGGCAAAGCCTTATAAATTACATACAACGACAGATGGGATTACGATTGCCTTTATCGGGTTAACGGTTGCGTATCCAGAGTTTTATCATATGCTTGATTGGCATATTGAAGATCCGCTTATCCATTTAGAGTCTATTTTAGAAGAAGTGCGAGATGAGGCTCATATTACGGTTGTCCTTTCTCACCTTGGAAAAAGTATGGATGAGTATATGGCGGAGCATTATGATATAGATGTTATTTTAGGGGCACATACGCATCATTTATTTGAGCGAGGTGTTCTTATGAATAATACGTTACTTTGTTGTTGTGAAAAGTGGGGACGTTACGTTGGGCACGTTCAGCTTACTGTGGATAAAGAGACGAAGAAGCTGTTGAAAAAGGACGGTAGAGCGATTAAGACAGAACGTTTAGGTGCTTATAGCAAAACGTTATCCACAATTGAAGTGCTGCAGGAAGAAAGTAAACATATTATGGAAGAGCCTGTCGTTCATTTAAAGGAATCATTACCGATCGATTGGTTTCATGAGACTTCATTTTCGCACATGTTAGCAAATGCACTGAAAACGTGGTGCAGTGCTGAGATTGGAATGGTGAACGCTGGTGTACTTCTTGAAGGATTAGAAGAAGGTGTTGTGACGCGCGGAGATATTCACAGAATTTGTCCACATCCAATTAATCCATGTCTATTAAAAGTACCTGGGAAAACGTTAAGAGAAGTTATTTTGAAAGCACGTCGTCCGAATATGGAGAACCTTGAGGTAAAAGGATTCGGATTTCGGGGAAAAGTGATGGGGAAAATGATTTACGCTGGTGTAGAAGTCATTCCAGATACGATTCCTGGGAACAAAATTTTACTGGAAGATGTATTGATTAATGGGGAATCGCTGGAATTAGATCGCATATATACGGTAGGAACGATTGATATGTTTACATTTGGATACTTATACCCAGAGCTATCCACACTTTCTGACAAACAATATTATATGCCAGAACTACTTAGAGATGTGTTAACAGACATGTTGATAACTCATACATCTTCCGTCAAACTATAGGCTAGTTAACTTGTAACACTCATTTTTCTCTTGTCATACAGATAAGAAAGAGAGGAGTGTGAACTATGGTTAATGTGGAGCCAATTATAATCGATAATTATACGTTTATTGCGGTTAGTGTTAAACTTCCAAAGACAAATTTGCTAGCTGTAATGAGCGATAAAGGATATATTATGTGCGGTGCATTAGATGTAGGTCTTTTAAATGAGAAGTTAGGTGATCGAGGAATTATTGCTGGCCGTGCGGTTGGTGTAAGAACGATTGAACAACTTCTTGAAGCACCGCTAGAATCAGTAACGATTGAAGCTGAAGCTTTAGGTATTACGGCCGGCACAATCGGAAAAGAAGCACTATTAAAAATGAGATAAGCATATATCGTCCCTCCTTCTTGCATAGAAATAATATAAGAAGGAGGGTTTTTTATGAGTATATTTCGTTCGAAAAAATCGCGGTTTCGAAGGGGGCCCATTTCCTTTCGGTACATACTGCTTATGTCGTTTATTCTTTTTATCATATTACTAGTACAAGGATTATGGATTGTGAATAGCAGCATTCAGCCGACATTAATTAAATATGGGGAAGTAGAGACGCAAAAAATGGCGACAGCAGTTATGACGAAGGCGGTAAAAGACAGAATTGATGAAGGGTTCGATGTCGATTCATTAATGAAAGTACAAAATGATAAAAACGGGAAAGTATCCACAATTAATTTAAATACGAAGCAAGTAAATGAAATCGTAACGTCAACGACCACATACATAGAAAAATATTTACAGCAAGTAGAACAAGGTAATTTGAAGGGGCTAGGTATTTCTGAAAAAAATGGGGCAACGATGGTAGTTCCTTTTGGTCGTGTGACGGATAATGCGCTTCTTGGAAATATAGGACCCGATATTCCAATTGATTTCACGACGATTGGTCATGTGAATACGGATATTAAACAAAAAATTGAACCGCACGGAATCAATACGACAGCGATTCAAATTATTATGGAGATGGAAGTCACGTTGCAAGTCATTATTCCATTTCATACGAAAGAAATAACAGTAAAACAAGATGTTCCGATTGCGACGCGCATTGTTCAAGGGGAAGTGCCTACTTATTATGGGAGTGGGAGTGTTGTTGTACCTGATAAAAAGAAAACGGATAGTTAGATGTATATAAAAAATAACCGTAGCAATATGCTACGGTTATCGTTTTGTATTCGCGCGTTCTTTTCGCTCCCAAAGACTTAAATGCATGTATGGATCGAAAGCCCATTCTGTATAACCATTGTCTTTATACATACCAAAATGTAGGTGGGGCGGGAATTTTCCAGCTGTGCCAGGAGGGCCGTAACCGGTGCTACCAACAAATCCGATTACTTTTCCAGGCTCGACAATTTGTCCAAGCTGTATTTCTTTTGAGAATCCGCCTAAATGAGCGTAATAATGATAATTATTATGAAGGTCGCGAATCCCGATGCGCCATCCGCCAAGACGGTTCCAGCCTTTTGTTTCAATAATGCCATAGCAAGTAGATCTTACTGGTACGCCATAGCCTGCAAAAATATCGGTTCCTTCATGAATTCGTCTTCCCCCAAAACTTCTTCCAGCGCCGAAAGTACTACGGTAGCTATGGTCACTGCGAATAGGAAGAGGAAAAGCATTTCCTTCTAAATTAATACGTCCATAATGTTTATAAATACGGGCGTATTCGGTAATTAAATCAACTGTTTTCGCACGTCTATAATATTCCCAAAGCATAATGTGAATGCGGTCTTCGGACGTTCCTTGTTTCTTTAAAATCGTTGCTGCTGTATGCAGAAGGTCACGGTCGTTATTTGCATTTGCAAATCCATCTTTGTCACCATCTAAACCCATCCCGCCAAATAGAGAAATTGTATGGGGGAGAGTGTCGTTACCATTAACGGGTCCAGCCCATATTTCTGGTTTGAAATAAAGGGAAATGATGGCATCTGGTTTTTTTGGAATATCTTTTCTTACGCTCCGTATATTTCTTTCATATTGATCCATTGCAGCTAAGTAATACCACGGAATGCCTGAAGATTGCTCGGTTTCTTTATATAGTGCCATGCGCTTTTCGTATATGCTTTGCTGATTATCTTCACCGTAAGCGATGTTTTGGTGAAGAAGAAAGCAAATCGAAAGCAAAAGAGAAATTTTTCGAAGCATGAAATAGACTCCTTTCACAACATCACTCTTTTTAGTGTGGGATATACGGAGTATTTCATTATAGGGAACGATTGGAAAAAATCTTAGAATCTTCATTTGAGCAAATCGCTTTCATACGTTAGAATAGATATGTTACATTGAAAGAAGCGAACACGGTAAACTATTTCATATTGTGCGGAGTTGATAACCATGACAAAACAAACAGAATATAAGCGCAAGCCCGAATGGTTGAAAATTAAGTTAAACACGAATGAAAACTATACAGGCTTAAAGAAAATGATGCGTTCTAAGAATCTTCATACAGTTTGTGAAGAGGCGAAATGTCCGAATATTCATGAATGCTGGGCTGTAAGAAAAACAGCAACATTTATGATTTTAGGTGCGGTTTGTACACGTGCTTGTCGTTTTTGTGCGGTTAAAACAGGCTTACCAACTGAGCTTGATTTACAAGAGCCAGAACGCGTAGCAGATTCTGTAGTACAAATGGGCTTAAAGCACGTTGTTATAACAGCGGTTGCACGTGATGATTTAAAAGACGGCGGAGCAGCTGTTTTTGCTGAAACAGTACGCGCTGTTCGTCGTAAAAATCCATTTACGTCAATAGAAGTATTACCATCTGATATGGGTGGAGTAGAAGAAAACTTAAAAATGTTAATGGATGCAAAACCAGATATTTTAAACCATAACATTGAAACAGTACGTCGATTATCTAACCGAGTTCGCGCTAGAGCAAAATATGACCGTTCATTAGAGTTTTTACGTCGAGCGAAAGAAATGCAGCCTGATATTCCAACTAAATCGAGCATTATGGTGGGCTTAGGTGAAACGAGAGAAGATTTAATTGAAGCAATGGATGACTTACGTGCAAACAATGTGGATATTTTAACTCTTGGACAATACCTACAACCATCTAAGAAGCATTTACCAGTTCTTAAATATTACCCACCAGCAGAATTTGCAGAGCTTAAAGAAATTGCACTTAGCAAAGGCTTTAGCCACTGTGAAGCTGGTCCACTTGTGCGTTCTTCTTACCATGCGGACGAGCAAGTTCGTTCTGCGAAAGAAAAAACAGCAGAAGCAAAATAATGAAAAAAGAGAGCTAATTATTAGCTCTCTTTTTGTTTGAACTCTAAAACAGTATTTGTGCACGTGAATAAAATCTTTTTTAATTCCTCTGTGGATAATTCAATTGTAAATTCAGGTACACCAGGTGTAATTAAAATTTTATCGTACGTATAAATAGCACTATCCACAATAATTGTTACACTTTGTGAATAACCGAAAGGAGCTACACATCCTGGTGCGCAACCAGTTTTGTCTCGCAGTTCATCAGGAGAACAGAGAGATAAGCTTTCTCCAGTTATTTCTTTCATCTCTCCCCGGTTTAGCCTTGTGCCCTCTAACGTGAAAAATACGTAATAATCTCCAGACTTTGATTTTAAAAATAAGCTTTTACTTGGAGTGCCTTGTAAGCCAAGCCTTTCACGTACGATACGATCTGTTTCATAATCGAGTACTGGTTCGTGTTCAAACTTTTCGTAAGAAGCATTTGTTTTATGTAGTAAAGCAAGTACATCTTCGTACATATGGAGTGATACCCCTTTCTATTGTTAGTACAGTTTCTTCTCGTGGCGTCAACTGAATATGTTGGAAAGAGATATTACTTGGACGGTGCTTCCCATAATCGTTTTAGGACACATTGTTCATCGATTGTAATTTCGTAAATATCAGGATTCGTTAGAGCTCGCCATTTATTAAAGCCAATCGTCTGATCAAAGTGCCTTAAAATGAGCGTAAGTAAGTTTCCATGTGTAACAAGTAGCGTTGTAGTATGGTTTAATTTTAAAACGTCTTGGATAAGCGATATAGCACGGTCCGTTGCTTGTTTTGTTGACTCTCCGCCTGAAAAGGCAATATCTATATTTGTAAAAGTAGACTCTAGTTTCTGCATCCAATCATCCATTGGAACGTCGCTTAATATGCGTTCAGCTAATCTTTCATCTTCTTGAATAGACAAGTTAGCTTGGAGCGCATAGGGCCGTATAGAATCGATAGCTCGCACAAATGGGCTTGAAATAATATGATCTATTTGTGGTTGGTCTTCTAAGAGGAATGTAGCAAGGGTGTTTGCTTGATTTTTTCCTGCAATTGTTAACTCGGCATCACGTTCTTGTCCAGCGGCTGAACAATGTCGTATTACAATTATTTTCTTCATAATTCATCCCCATCTTTCAAGTTGACGCTATATACTTCGACAAAAGTGGAAATAATTCCTTTTTATTGGAAACGGCATATTGATTTGAATAGGTGGAAAAGTAATGTGGATAATAGAAAATCGAGGTACAATGATGAAAAAAATGATATGTATCGTATTCATGATTTGTTTTCTTACGCAATTGTCCACAACATATGCACAATCCAATCAAAAGTTAGATTATCCAAGTAATCGAAATAAGCCATTTGTTAGTGAGGATGTGTTTTACGAACAATTAGATAAGAAAATTTATAAAGAATATGAAAATGCAGCATACAGTGTTCGAAAAAAAGTCTTATTTAAAGAAGTGCCCGATGAAGAATCTTCTTTTAGGCAAAAAACAGCCGTGGGTTGTCGGAGTGAAGTGGTGCTTCAAGATTCTTTTGTTCACCCTGATCGCCAAGTTTATTTTTTCGCTTCCTTTTCTCAAAATGAAGTAGAAGAGTTTCATAAGTACATTGTTATAGATGCAGAAACAAAGAGGGAGTTACAAGCGGGAAAAAGCTATCGTCATTATGATAATCCATATAGAGTAAAACCGTAATCAGTGAGGTTTGTCCACTGATTATTAGTCTTACTGTCCGTAATAACAGGTAAAAAATAAACCACCAATTTTGGTGGTTTATTTTTTACTCCGGCACACTCATTAATTTCGCTTTCATTTTACGAATAAGAATGACAGCACCGATTGTGAAGAGAAGGGTAATTCCTTCTGCAACAAAGATGTTGATTGTTTTTGTTTGATAAAGTGCCGCAAAAAAGTCTACAAATGCGTGGAATAATACAGCGTACACAAGGAAGATATATTTCTTCTGTTTTACTGCGTATAAGACAAGCATTGTAAAGGCGATTTGCAGCACGAGTGCCATAATTCTTTCGAAGCTACCAAGGAAGTATAAGTAGGCAGGTTGCTGAATTAACATGTCCTGTAGGCGGCTTAGCTCTGGCATTTTTTCAACCATTTGAGCGAAGCTACCGCTGTTAATTGAATTCGCAAATATAAGTGCTTGGAATGCAGAGAATCCGCCAACTAAAATGGATTCTATCCCGCCGTGACCAATTCCATAAGCAAAACCATCTTTATATTCTTGATATTTTTTTAGTAGGAAAAAGAAGGCAACGAAGCGTCCTAATTCTTCAAAAATACCAGCAGTTAGTCCACCATACAGTGCGAAGACAAATGGATTTTCTAAAATTGGAGCGATTGCTGGATTACCGCGCATAAATAGGTGGAATGGTGTTTCGAGAATTTGGGTAAATCCGATAAAGATAAGAACACCAACACCGACCACTTTCCAATTAATATTATATTTTTTACGGAAATAAACGAGTACAATAATTGGGACCAGAATCGAGACAATGAGTTGAAAGATGATGCTGGCAATTACAGTATTTGAAACCATATTTTCACCGCTTTCTAATATATGTACATATCTATTATGCATGAAATATTTTATAAAGAAAATGAATTTACTTATTGACTCTAACGTTGCGTCATACTTTATCGTATGTACTAAGGGGGAGATACACATGACAATGAAGGTAAAAGAAGTAGCTAATTTAGTTGGAATTAGTGTGCGCACACTGCATCATTATGATGAAATCGGGTTGTTAACCCCAGACGAGACGACAGAGTCTGGATATCGTCTGTATTCCAATGAAAATTTAGAGACATTGCAGCAAATTTTATTTTTTAAAGAGCTAGGCTTCCCTTTGAAGAAAATTAAAGAAATTATCATGAGTCCGTCATTTGATCGAGAAGAAGCACTACAGCTTCATAAGAAAATGCTTCTTGAAAAGCGTGTAAGGTTAGATAAAGTGATTGCGACGATTGATAAAACAATTCAGCATACAAAAGGAGAGATTGAAATGACGAATAAAGAGAAATTTGAAGGATTCGATTTCAGCCATAACCCATATGAAGAAGAGGCACGTGAAAAATGGGGAGATGTAGCTGTAGATAAAGCGAACGAATATGCAAAAGGTATGTCAAAAGATAATCAAGAAGAGTTTAATACGATTTACAGAAATTTAGCGGCGCTTAGACACGGCGCACCTGATTCTAAAGAGGCGCAGGAAGCAATTGGAGTATGGTACGATTACTTGCAAAACTTCGGTGAATATTCATTAGATGCTTTTAAGGGCCTCGGCCAAATGTACGTCGCTGATGGGCGCTTTACAAAAAATATCGATAAGTTTGGCGAAGGGTTAGCGCAGTTTATGTGTGATGCGATGGAGGTTTATGCAGATCGTAAGAAATAGTAAAAAAATAAAGAAGGTGGAGGTTTTCTCCACCTTCTTTATTTTTTTATCATATCATTCAAAGTCTGATCCCCTGTATTGTTCAAATGAGGGTTTTTACTCATTTCACGCTTTAACATATCGAGGCTTTGCGTATATTCTGTATCATTTAATGCACCAGATTGAAGGCCTTGAATTTGAGAAATCAACTTTTGGTCTGTTGATACATATGCTTTATAATAGCGAGGGACGATGGACAAAGCAGTTTTATATACTTGATCCGCTACAAGTTTCGGATCCGTTGTGTTTGCACGGTATACAACAAATACTTCATCATCGGTAACGAGCGTAGCAGCGTTTGTAACGTCAGGAAGTTTGACTGCCATGCTTGTAATCATTTCAGCGACTTTCTCACGGTTAATGGCTCCTACTTGTTTGTTAGATACTTCATGCTTTTGTTTAGATGAATAGCCGACCCTTGTAAGCCGTGTATTTGTATTTTCCGTATGATACATGTCGTTTTTATTGGAAACAAGAACACGGCTTCCTTCTTCACGTTCCATTTCGGCTTTATTATTTGTTTGACAGCCTGCAAATAAGGAAAGAGTGAGAAGAGAGAGTATAATTTGTTTTTTCACGATGTATCACCTCCTTCTCCATAGCATGCACTAATTTTCAATTTTTTGTATTTGAAATTGTTGGTTGGTATGCTTTGTGATACGATAAAAAGAAGAATGCTTAGAGAGGAAGTTAATGATGGAGCAAAAGCAAGAGATTCATGCTACGGTGAGCATTAATAATGTTCAGTACGAAGTAATTAAAAACTTTCGTGACGGTTTTAGTGAAGAAGCATTTAAAGAGCGCTATGCAGAAATTTTAAATAAATATGATTACATCGTTGGAGACTGGGGTTATGAGCAACTTAGATTGCGCGGATTCTTTGATGATAGTAACCAGCGTGCGACATATGATACGAAAATTAGTACGTTAACGGAGTATTTATACGAGTACTGTAACTTCGGTTGTGCACACTTCGTATTACGAAAAGTGAAGAAATAAAAAAATCCTCTTACGATTGTAAGAGGATTTTTTCATAGCAGTTATACCAATTATGAGGAGGCTGTTTACTGGAAAAATAAACAGCACCTCGGCAAATATAATTGTTCTTTTCGTATAGGTTTAATGAAATCGGATTTCCTGTAAAGCAATCTAGGCGTATTCCTTTGTAGCCAATCCGTCTTGCTTCATTTTCCCAAAAGGATAAAAGTAATTTGCTATATCCTTTTCCTTGTGTAAGTGGATGGATGACGAAAGAATGGACGATAAGAAAGCGACCGTCTGTTTCTGACCAGTCAATAAGTGCGTATTCAGGAGATTGCCATTCATTTAATACAACAGCGCCAACGAGTGAATCATGCTCAAATAGGCAGTAAAGTTCATCTTGCACTAAGTGATAGGAAATATGCTCTCGCGTAGGGTAAGAATCGTCCCATTGATAAATCTGATTTTGTAAGAGTACTTTTTTACATTCCGTATACATTGCATCTAATTCGTCTAATAAATCAATCGTTCCTTTTCTCACATTTAACATGAGATTCCCCCTCATAAACAAATCGAAATAGAATCGCCTTCAGAAAGTATGGTATTTGGCTTCATTTGTTGTCCGTTTAATTGAATATCCCCATTTTTAATTTTATCCACAATGAGTGTACGGCTCCATTCGGAAATATATGTGGATAAGGCTTTATCCATTCGGTGGGAACCGAAGACAATGTCTAATACAACAGTGATTTCCGCTATGCCACTTTCTTTATGCTTTGTAATGGAAATGGTAGTAGTTGTTTCTATTTGATCTTGCTGCTTTATATCGACTGTCTCTACATGATCGGTAAAAGCTTTATAAATACGAAGTTTTTGGTTCCAAGTATGATCTTTGGGGCATTTATAAATGGCAAAGCGGTATATATTTTTTCCATTGGCGTTATGCCTACGAATATTCGTATCAGTAAATAGGGTAGTGCGTCTGCAATTTTTACAATACTTTTCGATTGTGTTTTGCTCGTTTTCATATAAACTCCAAGAAAGTTGTACTTTCTGCATGTTCCTTCACCTCTTATAGTAGTGGTAAAGGAACGTAATACAGCTATTTGGATGTCTTGTAGTATGAAGACATGAGAAAAAGACAAAAATAAAAGGAGGTTCCCCAAAGAGGAACCTCCGTAAACATCATACTACAGATGCATTACGTTCCTTTGTAATGGGAATGGGCAGACTACTCCCTTGAAAAAG
Organism: Bacillus sp. WC2507; assembly: GCF_052656125.1. NCBI lineage: Bacteria > Bacillati > Bacillota > Bacilli > Caryophanales > Bacillaceae > Bacillus > Bacillus sp. WC2507. The sequence continues at coordinate 788,002 of NZ_JBQXPN010000001.1, forward strand.
CGTGGTGCTTTTTTGAGAGTAATGCTATCCAATTGCTGGTCCATTACAAAGTAAATGTTGGCATACGTAGATAACGTCCTTTCTATCCAAATAGATTTATTCTTAATTATAACACAGAAGATTGAAAATTCAAAACTTTTGTGATGAAAAAACACCAGCTAAAATAGCTGGTGCCTACGATAAATTATATAAGTTCAAATAAAAATGAGCGTAATTCTTCTGCAATTTCTTCAGTCATAGAAAATGCGTGCTCTAAGTAGCCTGGTTCGTTTAAATCGTCAGGACCGATGATTGCAAATTTATTACTTTGCATATCAAGTACAATTGTTTTACCGTAATGACGATCGGAGTATAGTAGCGCTAAATCATGACGCTCATTTTCTCCCATAAAGCTAACGAAACGAGTTTTTGTAGCGACTGTATCGTCGTACAGAAAGAAACGTTCTTCCATACACATGGCTCCTTTATTAAATATCTAAGTTTAAGTGTGGTTTATGATCTAAATGGTGATGCGTTTTAATGAATCGTACCGTTCTTGTTTTGTAACGCATTACGATAGAGTATGTTTCAGCTAAATCTCCGCCAAGGAATTTAACACCGTCTAATAACTCACCAGCAGATACACCAGTTGCTGAGAAGATTGCATCATCCCCAGATACTAAGTCATCTAACATAAGAAGTTGACGAGGGTCTTCTAATCCCATTTCACGACAACGAGCTTCTTCTTCTTCGTTCATTGGAACTAAGCGAGCTTGCATTTCACCTTCAAGGCACTTTAATGCTGCTGCAGAAATAACACCTTCTGGAGCTCCGCCAATACCTACGAATAAGTCGATACCTGTTCCAGGTAGTGCTGTTGCAATTGACGCACCAACATCACCATCACCAAATAATTTTACGCGTGCACCTTTTGCACGAACACGGTCAATAATATCTTGATGACGTTCACGTTCTTGAATGATAACTGTTAGATCGCGAATCTTTTTATTGTTAGCTTCTGCTACAATTTCGATTGTTTTTTCAATTGGATCATCTAAGCTAATTTTGCCAGCTGCTTTTGGACCAACCGCGATTTTTTCCATGTACATATCAGGAGCATGAAGAAGGTTTCCTTTATCTGCGATTGCGATAACTGCCATTGCATTTGCAAGACCTTTTGCAACGATGTTTGTACCTTCTAATGGATCAACGGCGATATCTACTTCTGGACCGTTACCTGTTCCTAGTTCTTCACCAATATATAACATCGGTGCTTCATCAAGTTCTCCTTCACCAATTACAACTGTACCTGCCATGTTTACTGAATCGAACATATCACGCATTGCTGTAGTTGCTGCATCATCTGCTTCGTTTTTCTTTCCGCGGCCCATCCACTGTGCGGATGCTAATGCTGCTGCTTCTGTTACACGGACAATTTCTAGTGCGAGTTCACGTTCCAAGATTCCATTCCTCCAATTTCAAAAATCATACAAATATAACTATAACAAATAACGGAGAAAAGGTGAATTCGAAAAATTGTCGATTTTTTCAGAAGAAAGCGTTACAATTAAAATGTAAATGCTTTAATTTCCAGGTAGGTGACATTCATGTATTTTGTAGACAGAAAGAAAATAGAACAAATGCTAGTATGTTTAGAACGAGCAACAAGTACATTTCAAGAGAAAAAGATATATGAAACCGAGTTTGAATTTTACGCATTAGAACGTATAGCTCATCTAATTATTGATTGTGTATTAGATGTAGGGAATGCGATGATTGATGGATTTATTATGCGCGATCCGGGAAGCTATGAAGATATTATTGATATTTTAATGGACGAGCGAGTGATAAGTGCAGAAGATGGACAAGGGATGAAAGAAATTATCCTTCTTCGAAAAATGCTTACGCAAGATTATATTCAAATGAATCATGATGAATTATATAAGACGATTCAAAAATATATTGCAGTGGTAGAAAAATACCCAGCAAATATTCGCAGTTATTTAGAGAAGGAATTAGGACCTGTATCTGCATTTGTACCAGAATAATTATGCTTATAAGATCCCCAGGACTACTTTTTGGGGGTCTTATATTGTATGTGAGAAAGAAAAGGGAGAAGGGTGAAGCATGGGGGAAGCACGTACGACGAAAGATGAAATTGTGCAATTGTTGAAAGTAAAGGGAGAGCACACGGTAGCAGAACTAGCTGACGTTTTAGAGATTACAGAAATGGCGATCCGAAGACATTTAAGTAATCTTGAGAAAGATGGTTTCATTTATTCCAAGATGGTAAGGCAACATGTCGGAAGACCTACTTATTTGTATGGATTAAGCGAAAAGGGAGAAGATACATTCCCGAAGGAGTATAAGCAATTCGCGATTGATATGCTAGAAGATTTAGCTCGAATGGGCGATGAAAAAATACTTCGTCACGTTTTAAAAGAGAGAACGAAGCGAATGGAAGAACAGTTGCAAAAGCGAGTGAGTAATCAAAAGAATTTAGCATATAAAGTGCAAGAGATAGCGGCTATGCAAGAGAAAAATGGTTATATGGTTCAAATCAAGAGAGATGGAGAGAATTCTTTCGTAATTGAAAAACAAAACTGTCCGTTAAAGGAAATTGCAGAGAGATTCTCGCAAGTATGTGAAGATGAAAAAGAGATGTATGAGCGTTTATTTGCAGGTGCAGATGTGAAAGCGTTAGCAAACATGTGCGAGGGCGATTGTAGTTGTTCTTACCAAGTAAAAGAGAAAAAATGAACGTTATGGGGCGCTTTAAGGTAAAGCGTTTTTTTCTTTGGAAAAAGCGGGTAATATAAGAGTGGTATGATAGATGAGAACGTTAGCATAGAAGGAGAGACATAATCGATGTATAAAGGTTACTTAATTGACTTAGACGGTACGATGTATCGCGGAGAAGAACAAATTGAAGAAGCGAGTGACTTCGTAAAAGCATTAGGAGAGCGCGGTATTCCTTATTTATTCGTTACGAATAATTCAACACGTAAACCAGAACAGGTGGCAGAAAAACTTGTTCGTTTCGATATTCCAGCGGAAGCAGAGCAAGTATTCACAACGAGTATGGCAACAGCGAACTTCATTTATGAACGTAAACAAGACGCAACTGTATATATGATTGGTGAAGAAGGGTTACATGAGGCACTTGTGGAAAAAGGATTTGAACTTGTGGATGAAAATCCTGATTTCGTTGTTGTTGGTTTAGATCGTGATATCACATATGAAAAATTAGCAAAAGCTTGTCTTGCTGTGCGTAACGGCGCAACGTTTATTTCCACAAATGGAGACATTGCCATTCCGACTGAGCGCGGATTATTACCAGGTAACGGTTCATTAACATCAGTTGTAGCAGTATCAACAGGTGTGGATCCAATCTTTATCGGAAAACCAGAATCAATCATTATGGAACAAGCTTTGAAAGTGCTTGGCATAGAAAAGAATGAAGCATTAATGGTTGGGGATAACTACGATACAGACATTTTAGCAGGAATAAATGCTGGTATGCATACGCTTCTTGTCCACACTGGAGTCACAACTGTGGAGAAGTTAACAGAATACGAAGTTCAACCAACGCAAGTTGTGCATAACTTGACGGAGTGGATTGAGAAGATGTAATGAAATGCAGGTAACCGGAAGAGGTTACCTGTTTTTTTATGCATAATTGCATATGTACTATAAGTATATAAAATGTAAAATTTAAATGTAATGATGTAAGGGGGAGAATAAGAATGTACTGGATGTCATGTATTATGTTTGTTTTTACATTATGTGTTTTGTTTTTTGTTCTACGGAAGATATATAAAATAAATGAAATGAAAAAAAGCGCAGGAAAACTCATTGCAATGTATCCTCGGGTGAAAAGACGTTGGATTGCATTACTTGGACCAGCATATTTCATTGGACAATGTATGTATATATATGCTCGGTACGTAAGTGGTGATATTGATACAGTTGAACAGTTTCTCATTCAGCTAGGTATTCATGCTGTAGCAAGTTGTTTTATGACTTTAATAGCCATCCATCTTATTAAAAGTGTACAAATATATGAAAAAGGTGTAGTAGACGGATTAAACTTTTATTCATATGAAGAATTGAAAGGCTATAAAACATCAACATGGGAAAATCCAAAAGAAAATATATTTTTATATCGCGGGCGAGAAAAAATGAATGACAATGTGAATTTACTTATTAGACAGGAAGATATGAATGAATTAGAAAGCATTCTTCAAAGATATATTCCGAAATTAATGATGAAATAAAAAAACTCCGGTTTTAACAACCGGAGTTTTTTTATTAAAATGCACGATTCACAACATCTTTAACCTCTTCAAGATATTGTTTACGCACATTATCATCCACAGAAGGGACACTTGTATAGAATGTATGCTCAATTGTTTCAATTCCTGTAAATTCAAAAATACCAACATCAGCTGTTTTCTTCATTGCGTCAAACATACCGCCTGCTGTGTATGCTTCTTTTGTATTTCCCATTGTAGATAATAATAAGCCTTTTTTATCGCTTAATAACTTCTCGATACCATTTTCACCGTAAGCATAAGCGAAGCCGTGGCTAAATACACGGTCAACGTATCCTTTTAAAATAGCAGGAAGTCCCGCCCACCAAACTGGGTAAATGAATGTAATGCTATCAGCCCAAGAGATATGCTCTTGCTCTTCTTTAATATCTTCTGGTGTGTTTCCTTGAGAAAATGAAATGAAATCGGAAGCGCCTAATACTGGATTGAAGTTTAATTCGTATAGATCGCGAACGCGTACTTCATGACCTTTTTCTTCTAATTCACTTTTTACTGTTTCTAAAATTGCATGGTTGAAGCTTTCTGTATTTGGGTGTGCATAAACGATTACATGTTTCATTGTTCTTCCTCCTATTTGTGGATATGTGAATAGTTTTTTTGTTTATGTAACTATTATGGTTACTTCTTTTGTGGAAGTCAAATAATACATATGTATGTATAAAAAGACGGCTAAAATCGTCTTTCTATACCCCGCTCATACAAAGAACAAAGAAAACAAATAAAATAATAACAATACCAATACCAAAGTTAAATACGAGAGTACTATCCATATATGTAACCTCCTTATTTGAATGTAAAAAGCACTCTAATCAAGAGTGCTTTTTATTTTGAATCTACTTCACAACTTTTAGAAAGGGGTTCATGTGTGTAAAGAGTTACATTATTTTATGTGTTTATATTTTGAAATGAGTAAGTCCTTGTGAGATATAAAAAAAAGACACTCTTTTGAGTGTCTTTCATGATGACAAAATGTGCCAATTGCTTGAGTTTGATAAGGCGCTAATATCCGTTTTAACGCCTTTTCTTTGATCAAGAAGTGTAGCAACAGCGATTCAATTAAATTGTACCATTTGTTTCATAGGCGCGCGTATGTAATTATGCATAATTCGATTGAAGGGAAATGAGGCACGAAAAATGAATGAGTATATATAGAATACTTGATTAGGAGAGAGAAGGATGGATATACATAAGTTAACGGTAGAAGAAGCAAATGAGATAAATACATGGACGTATGAAGAACCTTATAAATTGTATAGTTTTTCAGGTGAGGAAGAAGTAATAGAAGAATTATTAGATGGGACGTATTACGGCTGTTGTGACGATAAGGGAGAGTTTATCGGCTATTTTTGTTTTGGGGAAAATGCACAAGTGCCGGGGGGAAGAGATGCTCATTTATATGGTGGAGAAGATGTAATTGATATCGGACTTGGCATGAAGCCAGCGTTAACAGGGAAAGGGCTTGGAAAAATGTTTTTTCAAGCTGGGATAGCGTTTGCTGTTAAAGAATGTAAGCCGAAAACATTTCGACTTAGTGTAGCGACATTTAATACAAGGGCGATTACGCTATATAAAAAAATAGGTTTTCAACAAGGTCCTATTTTTTTGAGCCGCGGAAGAGAATTTATGCTCATGGAATACAAAAGACCGTCAGTATGAAACTGACGGTCTTTCATATTTCATTCCGAATGCTCAGCTCTATGCGCTAAACGGCTTGAAGCAGCGGCAGCAATTCCGCCAACGATATCATCAAGGAATGTATGCACCTTTCCAGATGATTTATCATTTAAGAATTCTAAAATACCAGGTTTTAATTTATCGATATATCCAAAGTTCGTGAAACCGATAGAGCCGTACACATTAACGATAGAAAGTGCGATCACTTCATCAATTCCGTATAAGCCTTCATCACGTTTTACGATATCTTGTAACGGCTCACTTAACATTCCTTTTTCAGCAAGAACATCGAGTTCGATACCAGTAATCAGTGCGTTTTGTACTTCACGTTTTGATAATACACGCTCAACGTTATAACGGCATTCTGACATCTCTAAATTTGGATGATATTTTTTTTGGAGAAAATGAACAAGCTCAGCAATATCGTCAATTGTTACACCGCGCTCTTGTAATAGTTGTAATGCTCTTTCTTGTAGTTGATTTGATTCTTTCATGTTTATCACCTTTTTTTCTTTTTAGTATTTGTATACGTTTCGTTGCTTTATCATGTGCATAGGAATGAAAGGCGAGCACAAGCTCATATATATAAAGAAAAACCATAGGTGGCGACTGCGATGATTCATCATATTTATGAGCATTATCATATGCATGTTAAAGAATTAATCCCCCTTGGCCCCTATAAAAGCTTTTGGATTCGCAACAAGATTTATGTACTTATTCCAATTGGAGAAATGGCGGAAGAAGTACTTGTAGAGATGAAAAAGCTCAGTGATTACATGAACCAGCAAGGGGATCTAACTGTAGCGACTTTCGTTCCGACTATACACGGCTACTATGTAAGTGAGATAGAAGAACAAAATTACTGCTTATTAAAAGGTATGCGTGCGTTAGAACGACATGCTACATCATTAGGAAGTGAGCTTTCTATATTCCATAAACGAGGTGCATTCTTTCCAGAAGAAATCGAGCAATTAAGCCGCATTGGTGAATGGAAAGCATTATGGGAAAAAAGGCTCGATCAATTAGAAAAGTTTTGGCAATCACAAGTGATGAACCACCCTACAGACGTATTCGATCAATTGTTTATTGAATCCTTCCCGTATTACTTAGGAGTTGCAGAAAATGCAATTCAGTATGTTGTCGATACAGAGATGGATGATACGCCGCAAATGACTGATGCAGCAACAATTTGCCAAGAACGATTTACACCCTTATTATGGCATCAAACGAAGCGTCTCAAACTTCCTTTTGATTGGGTGTATGATCACCCAACTCGAGATATGGCAGAATTAATCCGTTATATGATGATAGAAAAAAAGAAAGACTGGGAGAAAACAATCGTTCAATTTGTTACAGATTACGAACGAAATTATTCGCTATCCTCATTTGGTTGGCGCCTATTATTTGCAAGGCTCCTGTTCCCGCTTCACTATTTTGAAACAGTCGAACGATATTATCAAACTGGAAACGAAGAACAAAAAAGCATATATAGAGATCGCTTAGAAGCCATTTTACACGATGTGAACCGTTCTGAGCAATTTATGAAGCATTTTTATGGCTCACTTCGTTTACCGGTCGATAAGTTAGGAATTAGGAAATTAGATTGGCTGTCTTAAAATAAAAAAAGAGACCGATTGAGGTCTCTTTTTTTATACTACAATTGTATGTAATACATTATGCCCCTACCTGTTGATCTGCACATATATTTAAAACGAATTGATGCTTTTCGAGTTTTTCATTTACTTTACTCAATAATTCTTGCTGGATTTCTTTAAATAAAAATTGATAGCTCACATTCCATGTCGGTATAACGGATGAAAGGTCTAATAAATACTCTTTTTTCTTTTCTAGTTCTTGAATTGTTAAAAAAGTGTTCCCCATTTTTGGCATGTGTCGTCCCCCTATGTTTTTTACTTTATATGTGTGAACGATTCACTATATAGTATCAATTATCGCATTTTTTGAGAAGGATTTCCAATTTTGTTTTATGATGTTAACGCATAAGTGATACTTGAATAAAAAAAGAGACCCAAATGGGTCTCTTTCTAGCAAGCGATTCTGAACGAGCCGCTTCTGCTTTTAGATTAAAATACTTGTTCTACTTCGATAACGCCTGGTACTTCTTCAAGTAACGCGCGTTCGATACCAGCTTTTAGTGTGATTGTAGAACTTGGGCAGCTTCCGCATGCACCCATAAGGCGTAATTTTACGATACCTTCTTCAATGTCTACTAATTCAACGTCTCCGCCATCGCGAAGTAAGAATGGACGTAATTTATCTAATACTTCTAGTACTTGTTCTTGCATATGTGGGTTTTCCATTTTTATCGACTCCTTTCATCAGTTTTATTATAATCAAGATAGAGGGGAAAATCTATTTTTTCTCTTCTTGTTTTATTGTCGAAATATTTTTTCGTGTTTTTTCAGTATAGGGGTATGGAATAAGTTTGTAAAATGATGTGCTTATGTAATAAGACATCTGAATATGCTGTTGAAACAAGAAGTGGGGGAGAAGAAATGGTTAATGTGCAAGTGTATGGGACGAAAGTAATTTGTGCGAGCTGCGTTGGAATGCCATCTTCAACAGAAACGTTTGAGTGGATACAAGCGGCGATTGGTCGTAAATATGAAGGACAAGAAAATAAATTTAATTTCGAGTATATTGATTTTCAAGAAGAACAAGAAGATGAAGATAAAAAAGCATTTGCAGAACGTGTAGTGGAGGAAGATTTATTTTATCCGGTCGTTCTTGTAAATGGAGAAATTGTTGGAGAAGGAAATCCTCGTTTGAAGGATGTTTACGAAGAAATCGAGAAATATTTATAAAGTAGGAAGTCTTTGCGAATTTGCAAAGGCTTTTTTCATTGGAGGGATAGATGTGGAGAATGTAGTAAAGCATGTGTTACCAAAAGAAGTAGAGCAGTTGATGGAGCAGTACATAGTAGGGTTAAAAGAAATTTTCTTAGACGAAAAAATAGTCGGCGTATATATTTACGGATCTATCGCGCTCGGTGCATTTCATGTGGAAACGAGCGATGTTGATTTTGTTACGGTAATAAGTGATTCCGTGAATGAGGCTGAAAAACAACAACTTGTAGAACTACATAAGAAACTTAGTAGTAGTACGTTAGGTAAAAGAATGGATGGTATGTATATTCCGCTTGCTGATTTAGGGAAATACAATGATGAAATGAATGAGTACGTGTATTGTGCAGATGGCAAGGCGGATATAGGACATTGGGACATTAATGCGGTCACATGGTGGACATTGAAAAATCAAGGCATTACAGTTACCGGGAAAGAAGCGGGAGACCTTTCGTTTCAAATAGGGTGGGATGATGTAGTCAATACGATGAAATACAACGTAGAGCAGTACTGGAGTGGAAAGGCCAAGCAGCCATATTTATTCTTTATAGAAGAATGGGTAGAATCAGCGGTCGTTACGATGGGGCGTATTTTATATACACTAGATCATAAAACAATTGTTTCAAAAGATAGAGGGTTACAATACTTATTAGAACATTCAGCGGAAGAATGGGAGCTTTTATTAAAAGAAGTAGCGAGAATACGGAAAAACCCAAAAGAAAAGCGAATGCTCTCAAGGTGGAGAAGGGCAGATATGACGAAGAGGTATTTGCTGCACTTAATTGAGACGTGTAGAGAGAAATGGTAGATGAATGTAAAAGCATCCTTTATGCAAAGGGTGCTTTATTATTTTGAAATAATGAAAAATCACTTTACAAGAAATGAGAAATCGAAAGATAATAGACAAAATATGTGCATGGAGGAAGATGATGAGTAAATATAAATTACATATAAATAAAGAACAATTATGGAAAGGATGCATTTTAAAGTCGATTGCAGGCGCAATTTTTGCAGCGCATGCTCCTGATTTCTCACATGAAAGTTCATGGGATGGATGTAACTATAGTATGCAAGATACTCAAGGCGGACAAGGGACAATTACGTTTTATCCGAATTACACGATTGTATGTCTTCAAGACGTGAATAGTGAGCGAATTGATGAGTGGATTGATGCAGCAAATTATTTTGAAGGAGCACCTTCTGAAGTGATAGAAATTGCGAAAGAAGAAGCACTTCAATACGTATTAGAAGAAGTAGAAGGCGAAACAGTTCCTTTCATTACAACAGCTTTTTGGATTGAGGATAGCGGTGCGTATTCAATCGATTCATTTGAAGAAATGGAAGAGAACGGTGGATTTTTATTAGAAATTCCATTACTGGATAGGGGATCTGCAATAGAAAGATTGGAAGAAGCGTATGAGCTAACAGAGGAACAAATAGAGCTTTTACAACTCGTGTATGAGAGAAAAATCAAAAATCCAAATGAGGAAATTAAGTTATCTAAAGAAGAAGTAGCGATGATTGGAACGGATGATAGTGAAGGGTTAGAAGTTAGTAAAGCGTCGTTTGAAGAGATGAATATTATTTGGGAGTTGTAGGGGAGGATAAAATGTTTCCGATTGGTGATCAGCCGAAGATTACGAAAGACTTAGCAAGTATAGCTGGTGATTTAGAAGAAGTAGCGATTGAGGGGAAAACAAAAAATATAGAACGACTAGCATCTTTGCAAGTTAAAAAGTTATGGGTGTTCGCAGTAAATCAAAAGCAGTTTGATCATATTCTTACGTATGTTTGTCCCGATATATTATATGTTTACGAAATGAGGGTCGAGGATTTAAGTAGCCTTCAGAAATTGTCTAATTTACAACAGTTACATATGTGCTGGAATACAAAAGCGAAGACGTTATGGGATATTGATTATAATAAAAAACTCAAATCCTTACTAATTGATGATTTTTCTAAGTTAGAAGATTTAAGTGCTTTAAGTAAGTGCACACAACTCAATACCTTCTATATGGGTGGTGGGATAAATGCAGCGATGAAAGTACAAACTTTAAAACCACTCGCTGAATTACAGCAGTTGCAAAAGCTTACTTTGATGAATTTAAAGGTTAAAGATGATTCATTAGAACCGTTAATGCAATTGGAAACTTTAAAAGAGTTAAGCATATCTAATCAATTTAAGGTAGAAGAGTATGCAAAAATATCTGTAGCATTGCCATATACGGAATGTGAGTTTTTTAAACCTTATGTACATATGAACGATGCAATAGAGGGGAAAAATATAATGGTGACTGGGAGAAGAAGACCACTCCTTAATTCGAAGACGGATATCGTAAAGATGCAAAAATATGAAGAACAATTTAAAAAATTACAAGAGGAATATAAAGCACTAGTAGAAAGCACAATGTGAAATTACATTGCGCTTTCTACTAGTTTTTTCATATACATATCCACTTCATGAAAGAATACGGGCTCTTTTTCCTCGGTATTTATTTTTGTTAAATTTTCATAAGATGCCCACGTTTGAAACCAGTCGAAAATAGTAGAAAGGTAATTCGGAATGTCGATAGTTTCATGTGAAACATTATGCAATAACTGGTTCTGTTTCATATGTATAAGCTCTATTCTCGTTCGCAGAATGCAATCGAATATTGAAATGTTTTCTTTTATTTGTAATTGGTCCGTTATAAGCTGCGGGAGACCAATTGGATGAACTCCTATATGTATATAGAAGTTATCTCCAAACTGGCTTTTTTGTATATTGATAAGCTTATAAAATCCATTATCAGCTTTGAAAAAATGTATGTCTTTTTTTCTTAAATCCAAGCGGTTTTAAAGTAGCGTGTAAATTAATAATGAAATCTTGCACTATTGCGTACTCCTTTAGAGAGAATTACTCTTCGTCATAATCGTACGTAGTTAAGTTTTGTAAGAAGCTTTCAAAGTTAGGTGCTAATTCAATTATTTGCTCCACCTCATTATCGATAAATATAACTGGAGGATTTTCAGCTACATTTCAATAGTCTAATGCAATCCATGTATGCCCGTCCCCCGATAAAAGTACGAGATTCTCAGGCATTTCCCATTCTTGAATTAAATAACGGCTCTCTAAAATACTAGATTCATTTTCATCAAAAGAAATGCCATATAGGCCAGACACATTAACGTGATCGTCTGCCCAAGAATTTGGCTCTGAAGTAGGGTGAGCATCAAGGCGAAGTGTTCCTCCATTTTGTTCTTTTAGAAGGTTTATGTATGATTCCGGAAGCTTTACGTTTAGTACTTCTTCGGCTTTTTTTATTAGTTCTTCGTTTATGGGTGCTAGTTTTAAATAATCATTTTCTGCCCAAATGGTAGTCTTCATATTGGATCACCTCAAATAATAGTTTTAAGAATCTTATGTCATATATTATAGTTAGTTTGAATAACGAGCAATAGAAAGAGGGATAAAATATGGATGTATTCGAATACCTTGATCATGTGAATTCTAAAGAAGATTTGTTGGAGTTTCTTATATATCTCCAAAAGGATTTTAAAATGAATAAAGATGAATGGGAGCCTGAATGCATAGCGGAACGTATAGAGGATGTTATTGAAAAAGTTAAAGGTAGTTTAAAATAGTGGAAAATTAAGAGGATGTTTCAAAATGATTTTGGAACATCTTTTTTTATGCCTATGTAAAATGCTTAACTTAGTGTATTAAACGTATCATTCATAAGTATTTTAATATATTAAAAAGAAAAATGGAATAAGAAACGGGGAATTGTCGGAATATATTCGATTTCTGTTCATTTTTATGAAATATATGTCCTTTTTGTTAGATTCCTTCTTTTTCTTTCTATAAAATACATGTATGTAGAAAGAAGAAAAGGATGATGTACGTGAATGACACTGTTTTACAAGAAACAATTTCTCCGCAAGAATTACATAAAGTTGTTCAAAAGAATACAGCTTATTATGACTTTAAGTGGGGCAAAGTAGAAAATCCAGCGCAAGGGAATACGTGGAATTGGGTAGCCTTTTTCTTCCCAACGTTTTGGTTAGCTTATCGTAAAATGTATAAGTTGTTTATTATACTTACGTTATTGGCGATACCTAGTATCGTTGTAACTCCTTTTATAGATATTCCAGATGGGGTTTATTTAACATGTAGTTTAGTTCTTCAGTTAGGAACGATGATATTTACTGGATGGCAAGGAAACCGTTTATATTATAAGCATGCTGTTCGTGTTTTACATAAGGGAGAAAATATGCCAGATCATGAGAAGGCGTATTACCTACAATCAAAGGGGAGCGCTAGTTTTGCTGGTATGGTTGGTGTCCAGGTTATAGTTGGAATCGTGTTTGGTGGAGCTATGTTCGGACTCTCCCTTTTACAAACTGAGCCGAATATTAAAAATGTTGTTCGTTCAAGTAGTGAAGGTGTTACTTTAGAGATTATGACGGATAATCCAACTTGGAAGTTTGTGAAGAAAGAACAAGATTATGATGTAGTAGAATTTACTGGTTATGATTATACAGAGAAGAAAAACGTGAAAATTAAATTTGCTGTTTATTTTAGTGAAGACTATTTTGAATGGCAAGAAGTATATGAGAATAATAAGAAGTTAAGTGAAGATGAGCTAGAAGAGTATCAATTTTATATTGAGGAAAATGGATGGGGGCTCTAGTGAGAATTCGTTCATTTTGAAAATGAGAATCTTGTGAAGGTTCTTCTTTTTTATTGGAAACACCATACGAATTGAAATTTTGTAAAATACAATAAAAAATGAGAATTCCAGGTAGGCTTGTCAATAACGTGAGACTATGGCACTATAAAGAAATGCTATACAAATTTTATTTATCGAGATGTAAACATCAATTTTGATTTTTACGTATAAATAATGAACGGAGGAAATGAATTTATGGCTACTTTACCAAATTGTCCAAAATGTAATTCAGAATATACGTATGAGGATGGCGTTCTTTTCGTATGTCCAGAATGTGCTCATGAGTGGGGCCAAGAAGCAGAAGCTGAAAATAATGATGGTGCAAAAGTTGTAAAAGATGCGAACGGAAATGTTCTTCAAGACGGCGATGCTGTTACTGTCATTAAAGATTTAAAAGTAAAAGGAACTTCTTCAGTTGTGAAGATCGGTACGAAAGTAAAGAGTATCCGTCTAGTTGATGGCGATCACGATATTGATTGCAAAATCGACGGTTTCGGAGCGATGAAGTTAAAATCACAATTCGTTAAGAAGGCGTAAGTAAAAAGAGGAGGCGGGTAGCCTCCTCTTTTTTATTGTCATTTTTTTTTCGGTATAATTTCATTCAGCGCGAACAGTGCACCATTTACCGAGCAAGTAGTACGACTCACCGCGCACCATAGTCAACTTCTTTCAACTGACACCGCTTATTAAAGAAGGTCTTATATCCAAGCTGTAAGAAGATAATAACAGCGAAAGCGGTACTTCCTGAAATACCGAGTATGATGGCGATTTGATATTGAATGGCTGTAAATGGTGAAACACCAGCTAATATTTGACCGGTCATCATGCCCGGTAAGCTTATAATCCCCATTCCGACCATAGAATTGATTGTTGGCAAAATAGCAGAGTCAAAAGCGTCGCGTATGAGTGGAGCAGTTGCTTCTTTCGATGTTGCACCGAGCATAAGTGCTCCTTCAATTTGACCTCTTTGCGATTTCATGTTGTTTAAGAATGTATTTGCACCGAGAGAAACACCTGTCATTGCATTCCCAACTAACATTCCTGTAATCGGAACGATATATTGCGGCGCATACCAAGGATCATGTCCGATAATAACAAAGATAAATAGTAGTAATGGTCCAATTGATCCAGCAACCATAGAAAGGGCGGCTACTCGTTTTAATTCTTTAGACATTGGAATGTTAACTCGTTTATAAATATTAAAAATTGCAAAGGTAGTAATAGAAGTAATAAGAGCAATTGTATAAAATGGATTACTATTTTCAAATACGTATGTAAGGACATAGGCAACAAGTACGAGCTGAATCGTCATACGGAATGTTGCGAGCGCAATTTGTTTTTCACGCGGAATACCTTTTAATTTTACAAGTCCAATTAAAATAAGAATGAAAATATATGCAGCGGCAAGTTGCCAAATTTGGAGTTCAATAACGCCCTTCAACTGAGAGCACTTCCTTTCTAGTTGCACCGTTTGCTTTACTAATTTCAATAATGTCGTCTGCAATTTCTTCTGGAAGTTGTTGCGAGTGTGTGATGAAGATAACTGTTTTTTTCTTTTCTCTTGCCAGTATAGTGAATTGTTTCATAACGCGGCGTTCTGTATCACTATCTAGCGCCGAGGTTGGTTCATCTAATAAATAGACAGGTGGATCCATAAGTACGATACGTGCAAAAGCAAGTCGTTGTTTTTCCCCGCCTGATAATGAATCAGCGTTGTCTTCTAAATTTTTTTCTAAGCTAACAGTCGCTAATGCGCTTCGCAGGGCATCATCATTTGGAAATGGTTTTTCAGAAAGACGAAGTCCCATTAATAGATTGTCTTTAATGGTTCCATCGAAAATAGGTGGCGTTTGCCCAAGCATAACTACGTCACGTCGTAATTGAATAGGGGGATAATCAGAAATTAGTTTTCCGTTATATTCAATTGTGCCAGATGTTGGAGATTGTAGATCATTTAACATGCGGAGCAAGGTGCTTTTTCCACTCCCGCTCTCACCGATAATACATGTGATTTTTTCTTTTTGAATCTGTAAATAAGGAATGTGTAGTATATCTTTATAGGTAACGTCTTTTAATATAAACATAAATTGCTCCTTTCAGATTCTAGTTATCCCGCTATTTGCGGGCAGTAAGCCCCCACCTCAAAATTCAGCGAAAGCAAAGAAGTTAGGTGGGGGGCGGGCTGCCCGTAAAAGCCCGATTGGTGAGGGCTGATTAAAGTTTCACTTTATATCGTATCAAAAAAGAGAAGATAACGGTTATAAAGAGCAACGTTTTTTCTTCGTCTTGAGTTTTATTAATAAGTTAAGTAAACGATCTAATTCTTGGCTGAAAGAAATTACTTTATCATGAGTGAATCCGTACTTTTCAACGAGATAGATCAATTCTTTCTTCTTCGCTTCTATTCGATCGTTTAGTTTCGTTAAGTTCATAAGTGAAATGAAATGCCTCCTGTAAAAGTATTTACAACATAAAAAATAAGACCGAATGACTTCGGTCTTAAAGGAAATAATAAACAACTTATAAATAGCATACACTGTTTATCACTAGTTTTTAATATAAAAATGAAAAATAAATCATTATCCATGTTGAGAAAGATGTGTCTGATAATTATATTGTAACTAATAAAAGAGGCTGTCTACATAGTAGACAGCCTGTAAAGTATTAACCCTTATGATATTTGTACATCCAAAGAAGACCTGATTTTAACAATCTCGGTACACGCCCCATTAATGGTTGGTTTGCTAGTAAACCGAAGCCGTGCTTCTTACCAAGAGAACCGAGAACACCTTTTAATTTTATAACAGGTAGTTCATCAGGAAGTGGCTCATTATTCCAACGTTTTAATAATATTTGGACAATTTGTTCTCCTTGACCTTCAGCAAGTTGAGCAGATGGTGCATGTGGAAGTGCTGCACAATCTCCTACAACGTAAACGCGCTCGTTATTTGGAATATTGTGATATTTTGTTAAAACAACCCGTCCGCTACCATCTTGTTCAACTGGAAGGTTTCGAACAACTTCATTTGCTTGAATACCAGCTGTCCAGACGATTGCATCACATTCAAGTGGCTCATCGTGGTTGTACACAATATTTGGTTCTACTTTTGTAATGTTAGAGTTTCGTATAATGTTAACTTTATGCTTTACAAACCATTCTTCTACATATCTACTTAATTTCTCTGGATATGGGAATAAAATTCTATCTTTTCGATCAAATAAATAGATTTTTAAATCAGAACGGCTTTCGCGAAGTTCACTTGCTACTTCAACGCCACTTAAGCCCGCACCAACAACAGCAACTGTTGCATTCGGTTCTAGACTATTTAATTGTTCATATGTCTTACGTGTTTGTTCAATCGATTGTAGACTGTGCGTATATTCCTTTGCTCCAGGAACGTTATGATATTTATCTTCACAGCCAAGTCCGATAATTAAATCATCATATTGGATTGCTTCGCCGCCATCAAGATGAACAGCTTTTTCTTCGAGATCAATATTTGTTATTGTGCCGTATTGAATATTAAGGCGTGGGTGCTCAGGAAACGGTATGCGAATATGCGTTTCTGAAATTGTACCCGCTACTAATGCATAATATTCAGTTTTGAAACAATGGTATGGTACTTTGTCGATTAATGTCACTTGTACATCATCCGGAAGTTGGTTGTTTGGAAGTAGCCGTTGCAGAATTCTCATTCCACCGTAGCCGCCACCTAGTATTACGAGGTGTTTCATGATGGATTACCCCTTTTCTGTTGAAATATCCCCTAATCACACAATTTTATATTAATAAAATATTTCGACTTTACTCAATCAAATTATATCGAATTTGTGAACAAATAACAATGCATGAATGAATACTCTGTTGTACAATAAGAAGAAAAGTAAAGTAAACTGTTTTCATTTTTTAGTTACTATTTCATTATGAATAGCATGTTATATAAAATAAAACCATCTACTTTGAAGTGAAATAGTGAAGTAACTAAATAGTTTAGAATGTATAACGAAAACAACAAGAGAAAACTTAGTTTTATTCTTATAGATAAGGTCAGAAAGTAATTTGTTTTGTAGTACAGGGGGGAGAATTTTGATTAAACCGTTAATTGAATTTTGTGTGGGTAACCTTGCGAGTGGCTCACAAGCAGCTTTAGAGAAATTAGAAAAAGATCCGAATTTAGATGTAATGGAGTATGGTTGTTTAGGATATTGTGGTATTTGTTTTGAAGGACCATTTGCACTTGTAAATGGTGAAGTAGTACAAGGTTCTACAGTAGAAGAACTTGTCAATAATGTATATGAGTATTTGGATGAAAATCCAATGTTTTAAGGTGTTGCAATCGGCAGCACCTTTTTCTTTTTCTATTAGATAAAATCCTATTTCGCAGGGGAGGATAATATTGTATATAAATAAAAAAGGCCCTTTTAGAAGGGCTTTTTTCTTACACAATTTGCGCAAGAATGGCTCATCGCCAAATGTTGTCAAATATGAGAAACGGGGGACATTCATATTGTGTTCTAAAAGCATGCATTTTATACTTAAAATAACAAATTATTTTTGGAGTGAATACAAATGAGCCAATTTTCTTTTACAAAAATGCATGGTCTTGGCAATAGTTATATATATGTAAATATGTTTGAAGAACAAATTCCCGAAGAAGATTTAGCTCTTGTGGCGGAAAAGGTTTCAAATATTAATACTGGTATTGGAGCAGATGGAATGATTTTAATTTGTCCATCTGACGTAGCTCCGGTGAAAATGCGCATGTTTAATAATGATGGTTCAGAAGGAAAGAGCTGTGGTAACGGTTTACGCTGCGTAGCGAAATATGCGTATGAGCATAAACTAGTAGAAGATACAGTTTTCGCAATTGAAACGTTAGCTGGCATTGTAACGGCGGAAGTAACGGTAGTAGAAGGGAAAGTTACATTAGCGAAAATCGATATGGGAGCGCCTCGTTTAACACGTGCAGAAATACCGATGCTTGGTGAAGGTGAAACGCCATTTATTCGTGAAAACTTCTTATACAATAATCATCGTTATGCATTTACAGCTGTTTCAATGGGGAATCCGCATGCAGTTATTTTTGTTGATGATGTAGAACAAGCACCTCTTACAACACTTGGACCAGTTCTTGAGACACATGAAATGTTCCCAGAGCGAGTAAATGTTGAATTCATCGAGATTTTGAATGAAGAAGAGATGAACTTCCGCGTTTGGGAACGTGGATCTGGCGTAACACAGGCTTGCGGAACAGGGGCGTGTGCTGCGGTTGTAGCCTCTATTTTAAATGGAAAGATGGAACGTGGTAAGGAAATTACAGTTCATTTAGCTGGTGGCGATTTAATGATTGCATGGACAGAAGAAGGCAATGTGTTAATGAAAGGACCAGCGGAAGTAATTTGCCGCGGAGTGTATGAGTACAAGATAGAAGCGTAAAGATGTATAATAGAATGAGAACAGAAAGGATGTGTATTTCATGATTGAAGTAACAGAACAAGCAGCTTTTCAAATTAAAGATATGTTAAAAGATGCTGAAGATGGAGAGAAGTACGTGCGCCTTGCTGTACATGGCGGCGGATGTACGGGCCTTTCTTACGGCTTAGGATTTGAAGTAGAACCAAAAGAAGACGACACAGTTCTTGAGTTTTTCGGTGTTGAATTTGTTATCGATACAGAAAGTGCTCCAATTGTTAAAGGAGTAAAAATTGATTATAAACAATCTATGCTTGGCGGTGGATTCACAATCGACAATCCAAACGCAATCGCATCATGTGGATGTGGATCATCTTTCCGTACAGCGACGAATGCTGGTAAGCCAGAAGAGTGCTAAGTTTTTAGCAGAAATAGAGAAAGACCTTTTTAGCGATGAAATAAAATCGTTAAGGAGGTCTTTTCTTTTGCCATAAAAGCCTAATTGGCGAGGGCTGATTAAAATTTCACTTTATCTTTGCATAGATGCAAGTATCAGTTAGTTGTTTGCCGTCAGCTGAAAGATCTTCATTACGTAATATCCCTTCAAGCTCAAAACCTAATTTTTCAGGAATCGCACGACTTTTCGTGTTATTACGTTCACATCGTATTTCAATCCTTCTAAATTTGAATAACTGAAATCCAAGGTTTATTAACGCATTTACTACTTCTGTCATATATCCATTGCCACTAAATTGCGTGTTAATCCAATATCCAATTTCACATTTAGAAACCTTCCAATCAAT
Source organism: Bacillus sp. WC2507 (assembly GCF_052656125.1). Taxonomy (NCBI): domain Bacteria; kingdom Bacillati; phylum Bacillota; class Bacilli; order Caryophanales; family Bacillaceae; genus Bacillus; species Bacillus sp. WC2507. The sequence continues at coordinate 807,781 of NZ_JBQXPN010000001.1, forward strand.
GCCGTGAAGGCTAGCGGTTCCAATAAAATCATTCGTCTCTTTATGATAGATAAGATAGCGAAAGCTTTCTCTTTTCAAAAAATCTATATGCGCATTTCTCAGGAGAATGTCCGTTTCTTCAACAGTAGGAATGGACTGGAATAAAGACAACCACTGCTTTAATTCACTGATTGAATCTTTAATAGCTTCATGTACTACATTCCCTTCACCTGCTTGAAGGGGGGCTCGAAGAATGAGTCTGTCTGTTTCTATTTGTAACGGAACATCTAATAAAATAGGATTCATATTATTTCTCCTCTCGAAACCTTTAAATTAGGACAGAGTGAAACTTATGTAAAAAACTTTCGCTCAAAAGCTAGAAAATAATAAATACATATTCAATTCATCATTTAGAAATCCCTTTTTACATATTGAAAATGAAACGGTTAGTTGAATAAGGAATGATTATTTTTTTGATTTTTTTCTTTTGCATAATTAGAAGTTGGTTTATGTGTATGAAGAAGTTTAATGAAGTGGTAGCAACTCATCTAAATTTAAAATCTGTACTCATTCCAATTGGTGACGGAATGATGGTTTCTAAAGTGAAGAAATAACTATTATCTTACAAAAGTGTAATGTTCATGTCATGTTTTTGAATTTCTTCTTTAAGCTCTGAGATTTAAGATAACAATATAAGAAAAAAACATGAGGTGAAGGAAATGAAAAGATATATTGCACTGTTTAGTATTTTAGTTGTATTCGCAAGTTTGTTAGTTGGTTGTGATATTAACCGTATGGGGAAAGATGAGTATTACGTTCAAATCACAGTAGATGGAAAAGAGTATAATGGTAAGTCTGATAATGGTGAGCCGTATAAAAATTACGAATATAAGTTAACTGGTTTTGATAAAGAGGGAAAAGAAAAAGAATTAGAATTCACAGCTCAAAAAAACTTACGTAAAGATGCATTCTTACGTGTATATCATTCAGATAAAAAAGGTGTATCGGCTTGGGAAGAAGTAAAGAAAGATGAGCTTCCTGCGAAAGTGAAAGAAAAGCTAGGTGCAAAATAAGAATAAAAAAGGAATTGACGAACAAGGTCAATTCCTTTTTATATTCTCAAAATCCTCTTCTGAAATGACTTTCAATCCATGTCTTTTGAATAAAGCAGCTGTTACTCCGTAACCAGTTTGTTTATTTCCGTTAAATTCTCCAGTGTAAATCGTAGAACTACCACAAGATGGACTGCGTTCTTTTAAAATAATATATTCTGGATGTAAATTCTTAATTTGTTCTAGAGCTTTATAAGCACCACTCACGAAAGATTCTGTGACATCTTCACCATCTTTTGTCATCACTTTCGCTTTTCCATCCAAAACATCATCGCCATTCCCGCCAATAATTTCAGCTGAGGGACGAGGCGTTGGCAATCCTCCTAGTACTTCAGGACAAATGAGGACTGTATCTTCTTGTTGCAGCAGCTCCTCTATTTTTGAAACGAGATTGTCATTTCCATCATACCGACAAGCGATACCACCTAAACAAGCACTTACTACGATCATATTGTCACCTCCAAAAAAATTTGAAATATCACGCCAATTTAGCTTCCTGACTCTTACCTATAAATGAGGTGATATAAATGGGAAGCTTATATAATTTAATGAAACCATATAGTGAATTTCGAAGTAAAGAAGAGTTTAATACATATCAAAAACAAGTTTTGAAGTGCTACCGATTCCAATTAAATAAAACGGATGCTATCATTATTCATTTTTTAGGAAAGTATGCGGTGAATGAGAAACAAAAAACAGTAGGAGTTGCTTGTCCGTTAATGGAGACGATTGCAACGAATGTTGGAAAAAGTATTCGTACAGTACGCCGCTCCATTGCAAAGTTAGAGGAACTAGGAATTATAAAGCGTGTTGCAACAAAAGAAAGACATAGACGCGGCGGGTATAGTGCGAACTTATATGTATTTCTTACATCTGCGATTGACCGCATGGATGACCGTATGAAAATGTCCGCTTGTAAAAGTGAGGATAATGCAGCTAGCTGTAGTAAAAATGAGCAAAAAAGCGCAGGGGAAACAATTCTTTTTAAAAACATTCCACAAATAAAAGAGAATAGAAAAGGAACGTATGAGCTTGATGAGACGTATTGTCGTCATGATATACCGAAGCCTTTTATATACGCACTTGTGCCGATGACGAGTAATCCGAAGAAGATTAATATATTTTGGAGTAAGGTGGAACTTGCGTATAAAAAGAGCGGATTACTAGAGCAAGGTGTGTTACTGGAGCAAATATTAGCTGATGAAGAAGTGTATGGAAATTTCATTTGGCGAGTGAAGAGTGTTGTGAGAGCGTATAAATACGGGGAAATCCGTAAAAATGTTAAGGCTCTTTTATACAGTACAGTGCGGGATCTATTTTTAGAGGTTGGATTAGAATGGGGAGCAGCTGTGAGAAGAAGTAAGGGAGTACCGTTATTTGATCCGTTTAAAAAAGAGCCATGCGTATAACACATGACTCTAATTAGCTAATCGAACTTTCTTACAACTGGAACACGAATCGCTACAAATAGTACGAAGACGATAACGGCGATTGCACCGCTTTTCATAACGGTTACGATTGGAATTCCTATTGCAAGCGCGATTGATGTGAATGCATAAGAAAGCGGGATAAAGCCCATTGATGATAGCATAAGTAAACTCATTACGCGTCCCATCATTTCTTCTTTTACTGTTGATTGAATCATCGCCATAAGCGGAACGATCGCCATTGCGATTGTAATACCGTAAAACATGCCGGCTAATAATGCTTGCCAAAGTACGGTGCTAAAGTTGATGGATAAGAAGAATACACCAGACAGTAGCATCATGATAATGCAAAATAGACCGCGTCTACGATTAATATTTTTTAAACCGACAATGACAGCGCCTATTGCCATTCCGCCGCCGACAGATGCTTCTAAGTAACTGAACTGGAGCGAGTCACCGTGCAGAACATTTTTAATGAAAAGCGGGAAGCCGACTTGCATCGGACCAATTAAAAATAGGTTTAAAAAGGCGCTACAAAGAAGGAAAGTCGAAAGGAATGGTGATTCCTTTACGTATAAAATTCCTTCTTTAATAGAAGTGAACATGCCTTTGTCTGTATTTTGCTGTTCTGGCATCGTAAATTGTATTTTTTGAACGAGTATGGCTGCGACGATTAGTAATAAAATCGTGATTGAAAAGATCGTTTCATAGTTCGTAAATTTGATAAGAATGCCGCCAAGTACAGGACCTAAGATAACCGATGCTTGGTTTGTCATTTGTGTAAGTGAGTTTGCTTGTGTTAAACGGCTTTTTTCTACAAGTTCAGGTAAGATAGATCCGTCAGCTGACCAGAAAAAAGCATCAGCAAGTCCGAAGAATAAAGCGAATAAAGCAAATGTATATAGTGTTACATCACCTACGATGAACCATGTAAGGATGGTTGCGACAAGAATAGCACGAATAATATTAGAATAAAACATAATGTTTTTTTTCGGGAATTTATCAGCTACAGCACCGCCGATAATCATAAAAATAAGCCTTGGAACACTAAGAGCTACGAAAACAACACCGAGTGAAGCTTCAAGGTTTAATGTTTTTGCTATGTACCACGTTTGTGAAAAAGTAAAAAAGGCTAAAGCAAAGCTTGAAAAGAGAGTAGCTGCCCAAAGAAAAAGGAAATTCGTATTTTTTAATAACGGTTTTCCGCGTCCCTCTAAAGCAGATTTATTTTGTTGTAGTTCCTCCATATTGCTTCCTTTCTATGTGACAAATTTAAACTAAAAAACCTGTTAACAATCGTTTTGTCCCGCGTTAACGGGCAGTAAAACTCCCACCTCAAAATTCGGCTCGAGCAAAGAAGTTAGGTGGGAGACCAACTGCCCGTTAACGTCCGATTGGTGAGGGCTAATACTCAGTGGGGGATGGACAAAACCCCCACTGAGTATAGTTTCACTTTATACAGTTTCTAATATTTCTATACTGCACTTTCTCATTGTAGACAATAATAATGAATTTGCACAGTGGCTATTTAACGACAAAAAAGAAGATACCAAATGGTATCTTCTTTTTTGTCGTTCAGACTAAAGCAATATAAATATCCAGTTGTACGTTGGTTGGATCTAACGCTCTTTCATCATAAAGCTCAAAGTCTGTTGTAAAAGCACGTTTGTTTTCTTTTGACCATTGCCAAATATATTCCCAAGCCTCACAAACGACTTCAGCGACGGGTCCCTTTCTCGTTGTAAATACCGCATACGTAGCGGCAGGTATTGTTAAAGTTGTCATATTTTCAGGTACGTCTTCTAATGAAGAAACGGGCATACCGATTGTAAATTGATATGTACCAGTTTCATCTGATTCGTAATTAGAGTAGAAAGCGAATGTTTCTTTCGTTTGTTGATTTGGGATGTGATGCATGATTTGTTCTTGGAAGTAGCGGTTCCAAAGTTGTGGGATTTTTCCTTCAGTAGATGCCTCTTTTTCATTTGTCGTCGTGATCGAAACGCCGATTGCTTGGAAAGCTTCTTTTTTTACGATCTTAGGTTCTTTCATTTTAAAATATCCCCCTTATCATATAGAACGTTTGTTCTTATTTATTGTAACATATTTTGGAAGGATACGGTAGCACAATAATAAAAGAACTCCTTCACGTAAAAGGAGTTCTTTTCATTTCTATATTAAAACATACTCGAGCTATGCATCGGTTGAAGTTTTGCGTTTGGATCGAAGTAAGCTTTTGCATTGTTTACTGCTGTCGGTGCTTCACCGAAGCCGCAAGCGATGAGTTTTACTTTTCCTTCATATGTACAAATGTCACCAGCAGCGTAAATGCCAGGAATATTTGTTTCCATTTTCGAATTCACGAGAATGCTGTTTTTTTGTATATCTAAGCCCCAGTTTTTAATTGGGCCAAGGGAAGAAACGAAGCCGTAGTTTACGATTACATCATCAACATCGATGATAATTTTTTCTTCCGTTTTTACATGCTGAAGAACGACTTGTTCAATGTTGTCATCACCAATGAGTTCTACTGGAACGTACGGTGTGCTTACTTCTGCACGAGAATTCATTAAGCTTTCTACGCTATGTTCATGCGCACGGAATTTATCACGGCGATGAACGATTGTAACTTTGTCAGCGATTGGCTCTAACATCATTGTCCAATCAACCGCTGAGTCGCCGCCGCCAAATACTACGACGCGCTTACCAGCAAATTTATTCATATCATCAACGAAATAATGTAAGTTTTTCTTTTCATACTTTGCTGTACCTTCTAATTCTAAACGGCGTGGTTGGAAAGCACCATTGCCGGCAGTAATAATAACTGATTTAGAATAGTGAGTTTGCTTGTTCGTAACAAGTTTAAATATACCGTCAGCTTGTTTCTCAAGCGTATCAACAGCTTCTTCTAAACAAACCGTTGGATCAAATTTCTTCATTTGCTCTTTTAAGTTATCAACTAATTCTTGTGCGCGCACTTTTGGAAATCCAGCTACATCATAAATGTATTTTTCAGGGTAGAGTGCGGATAATTGTCCTCCAAGCTGAGGTAAGCTTTCAATGATTTTTACACTTGCTTGTCTCATACCGCCATAAAATGCTGTGAATAGTCCTGTTGGACCACCACCAATAATTGTTATGTCGTAAACTTTTTGATTTTCTGCCACTTTCATTCCCCCTATAGATGGAATTTTGATATTGATTTCATATATTGTTCATATGTACACGAAAATCCTGCAAATGATGACACTTTCAAATAAATGATAGCATATTTGAGTTCATAATACTTCTGAAAACGACTGAATTGTGTGTAAGTTTTCGCATAGATGCTTTTTAAATTGTATAAAATATGGGGAAAGGAAAATACATGAAAAAAAGGCTGAAAAACCCTTGAAAACGCTATGTTATTTTAAAATATTGATAATTCTCCAGACGCTTGAATTCTGTAATAAAACCGACTAATATAGGGAAGTATTATGTTAAATTTCTATGACAAAATTCGTACGATTTTTTGACTGCGTTTTGTTATGATATAGAATGTGATAAATTCCACATTCTTGACAAATAGAGTTTTTAGTACTTGGTATTATTTTTCATTACTATTATATAAAGAAAAGGGTTGTGATTTGGTGAAGACTCCAAAAATCGTAGTTTTAGGTGCAGGTTATGGCGGGATGATTACGACTGTTCGTCTGCAAAAAGCATTATCTGTAAATGAAGCTGAAATTACGTTAGTAAACAACAACAGCTATCACTACCAAGCGACTTGGTTACACGAGAGCGCAGCTGGTACATTACAAGATGAAAAAATCTGTCTAGATATTCAAGACGTTATTGATACAAATAAAGTGAACTTTGTACAAGATACAGTAGTAGAAATTAAAGCTGCTGAAAAACGCATTATCTTAAAAGACGGCGAGTTAGAGTATGACTACTTAGTAATCGGTCTTGGTTTCGAATCAGAAACATTCGGAATTACAGGATTAAAAGAGCATGCATTCTCAATCGCTAACATTAATGCAACTCGTCAAATTCGTGAGCATATGGAAGCTAGTTTCGCTAAATATGCAACTGAACAACGCGATGAGTTAGTAACAATCGTTGTTGGTGGTGCTGGATTTACTGGTATCGAGTACGTAGGTGAGCTTGCGAACCGTGTTCCTGAACTTTGCAAACAGTACAATGTACCACGTGAAAAAGCACGTATCATCTGTGTAGAAGCTGCTCCAACAGCACTTCCAGGTTTCGATCCTGCATTAGTAGAATACGCTGTGAAACAACTTGAGAAAAAAGGCGTAGAATTCCGCATCGGTACAGCGATTAAAGAAGCAACTGAAGAAGGTATTATCGTTGCAAATGGCGATGATACTGAATTAATTAAGTCTGAAACAGTAGTTTGGGCTGCAGGTGTTCGTGGTAACGGTATTGTGGAAGAGTCTGGCTTTGAAGCAATGCGCGGACGTGTAAAAGTTGATGAGTACATGCACGCTCCAGGATACGAAGATGTATTCATGGTTGGTGACGCAGCGTTAATCATTAACGAAGAAATTAACCGTCCATACCCACCAACAGCACAAATCGCAATTCAACAAGGTTACAACATTGCACATAACTTAACTGTGTTAGTTCGTGGCAAAGGTGAAATGAAAACATTCGCATTCGACAATAAAGGGTCTGTATGTTCTTTAGGTCATGACGATGCAATGGGCGTTGTTATGGGCAAAAAGTTAACAGGTTGGAAAGCTTCCTTCATGAAGAAAGTTATCGATAACCGTTACCTATTCTTATTAGGTGGACCTTTATTAGTTCTTAAAAAAGGTAAATTAAAGTTCTTTTAATATATAGTAGAAGAAGCAGAAACGGCTAAGAGCTGTTTCTGCTTTTTTCATGTGAAAAATATAGTATAATATATAAAAAGAAAGAATATTCTGTTCGTTCTGGTAGAGGAGGGTATTACATCATGGAGAAGCGAGGGAAAGTGTGGTTAGCTGTCAGTGGCCTAGTAGCTACAAAAGATGGCAGGTGGCTGTTCGTTAAGAAAAAATACAGTGGATTAAAGGGGAAATGGTCTTTACCGGCTGGTTTTGTAAATGAAGGTGAGACGGTTGATGAAGCTGTGAAACGTGAAGTGTTAGAAGAGACAGGTATTGTCGCTCATGTGAAGGGGATCATTGGTGTTCGATCGGGCGTGATTCGCAATGAGATTAGTGATAACATGATTATTTTCCTTTTGGAGCCTGAAGGAGAAAACATTATTGTACAGGAGAAGGAATTGTCTGAAGTAGCATTTTTACATCCAGAGACGATTGCGGACGATCCTAATACGTCGCTGCTTATTAAATATTTGCTAGAAGGAAGATCAGAGCTGCATCTTGAGATGAATAAAACATTAGATCCAGGAGAGCAATTTGGTTATACAGCCTATCACGTATTTACGGCGCAGACAAAGGAGGGGGAGAAAGAGTGAGTATACCGGTACTACTTATTTCAATGATGTTATTTTTTATTTTGTTTTTTGGAATTGGATTTTTACTCAACATGATATTGCGAGCGACATGGGTAATGGTTATTGTGTATCCGATTGTTTGTATACTTATTATTAATAAGGCGAGTGTGTGGGATTATTTTTCAAAGCCGAAAGAAACATTCTCTTCATTTGGGACAAGTGTATCGCATTTAGGACAAGCAGATGTGTTTATTCTATCTACTGGATTAGTAGGCGCTGCTTTAGCCGGAATTGTAATTAAGAAGCTTCGGAAAAGCGGATATCAAATGTTTTAATCTCCAATTCATTTGGAGATTATTTTTTTGCATATTCCTTCATCGTATAGGGAATGATTAACGATGAAGGAGTGTGGAATATAAAAATGTTAAAACGATATTGTATTCGCATTATGATGACTTGTTTACTTGCAATCGCATTATGCGTAACATGGAAGGCTTTCACAGGAGTTTCTTTATTAGAGATTGTAAAGACATATGAGGGAACGAGTGCAAAAGAAGTACATGCAGCAGAAGTTAAGAGAAACTTTGCTCCGAGTAAAGAAGTGATAAATGCTTTAGAGCAGGCAAACGACTGGTCTAAATATCGTTCAATTGAAATGACTGCAACAGGTTATACGTCGGGAATTGAGTCAACTGGTAAGAGGCCAGGACATCCAGAGTATGGTATTACATATTCAGGTGTTAAAGTGAAAAGGGATTTATATTCCACAATCGCTGCGGATTTACGCGTATTCCCGATCGGAACGATTCTATTCGTGCCAGATTACGGGTACGGGGTTGTTGCTGATAAGGGTGGTGCTATAAAAGGAAACCGTCTTGATCTATATTATGATACGGTGAAAGATGTTTATAGCCAATGGGGTAAGAAAAAAGTAAATGTATACGTAGTGAAAATAGGAAATGGTAAGTTTACAGAAGAAGAGTTAACGATGTTAAATGAAGACGAAACGATGCAAGTGTTTCGTGGTCAATATTTAAAACAAAGATAGTCTAGTGGGAATTACGCTAGACTTTTTTATTTTATAATAGAAGAAATATGGATTATATAGGATGTAATAGAAGTTAGAATTGTCGCATTTTATCGAAAATAAAGTTATAATAAAGGTAGAGTAGAGAAATTTAGGGGGTCTGAACATGTTTCAAGTACAAAAAGAATTAGCAAGCCATGAAGCGGTGATTGTTGCCTTATTTGAAGAAGAGAAAACGAGTAGTTTTGTACAAGAACTGGACAAAGCTTTTGAAGGACAATTACAAGTTTTATTAGAAGAAAAAGAACTTTCTACTAAGAAGAAAGCTATTTCAAAAGTACATAGTTTAGGAAAAACAAATGTGAAACGTTATTATTTCGTTGGTTTAGGTAAGAAAGAATCTTATACGACGGAAACATTACGTGCGGCTCTTGGTAAGACGTTTAAAACGTTACAGGCAGCAAAAGTACAAGATGCAGCAATCTTACTTGATTCTTTCGTAACAGAGAAATTAGATGCGATTGATGTAGCTCACATTGCAGCAGAAGTACAAGGTCTTGGTACATATGAGTTACAAACGTATAAATCAGATAAAAAGGATCGTGTGGAGCTAGAGAAATTCACGGCTATTACAGCGGAAGATGCACAAGAAATTGAAGCTGCATTAACAGTTGGTTACGTACATGGACGTGCAACAAATTCAGCTCGTACACTTGTAAATATGCCGCCAAACGTATTAACAGCGACGAAGCTTGCTGAGTATGCTGTTGAATTAGCGGAAAAGTATGATATGGATTATAAAGTTCTTGAGAAAGAAGAGATGGAAGATCTTGGTATGGGTGCATTACTTGCAGTAAACCAAGGTTCTACTGAGCCACCGAAAATGATTGCTCTTATTTATAAAGGAAAAGAAGAGTGGACAGATGTAATTGGATTCGTTGGAAAAGGAATTACATACGATACAGGTGGTTATTCTTTAAAACCGCGTGAAGGCATGGTTGGTATGAAGGGTGATATGGGCGGCGCAGCTTCTGTTTTAGGCGCAATGGAAATTATCGGAGAACTTCGCCCAGAGCAAAATGTGATCGCTGTTATTCCGTCAACGGATAACGTTGTAAGTGGTACAGCATTTAAGCCGGACGATGTGATTACGTCTATGAGCGGAAAAACAATTGAAGTATTAAATACAGATGCAGAAGGTCGCTTAGCATTAGCTGACGGTATTACGTATGCGAAAAAATTAGGTGCAAACTATCTGATTGATGTTGCGACATTAACAGGTGGTGTAATTGTTGCACTTGGAAATCATACGACAGGCGCAATGACAAACAATGAAGAGTTGTTTGAGCAAGTGCTAGAGGCATCTATGGAAACAGATGAATCAATTTGGCAATTACCGATTTTTGATCGTGATAAGGAACGCGTGAGAAACAGTAAATTTGCTGATTTAAATAACTCACCAGGCCGCGAAGGACATGCGGTTATGGCAGGTACATTCTTAGGTGAATTTGCTGAAGATACACCTTGGGTACACTTAGACATCGCTGGAACATCTGAATCATCAGGAGCGCATGATTTAGGGCCAGCTGGAGCAACAGGTGCAATGGTACGTACACTTGCAACACTTGTTGAACGTTTCGGAGAAGAATAAAAGAAAAAAAGCAGTTCCGAAATGGAAGACATCCATTTCGGAACTGCTTTTTTATAACCAAGATTCCCATAATTTTTTCCACATAGGATCTGGAATAACTAATCGATTCTGGTCTTCAGGTGATATTCTTAGTGCAATATTCTGTTCTTCATCACGTTCGATTTTCTTCATCCACTCTGGTTCTATAAGAAGTTCTTTCCCAAGTGCAAGGAGTGGAATGTCCGATTGTAATGCTTTCAGTGCATCATCAGCTGTTTGAATAGCACCAACGCCAATTAATGGAATACGTTCTCCAACTTTTTTCATAATCCATTCCATACGGGTATGATGTTTTTCCACACCTCTTCTCGGAAGTGACCAAAAATCACCATTTGATATGTGGAGATAACTTAATTCTGTATTTGCAAGTTGGTCCATTAATTGTAACGAATCAGCCATTGTAAATCCTTGTTCACCAGCTTCTTCGGGAGAAATTCGATATCCGACAATAAAAGATTTATTTGCATATTGTCTTGCCGTTTCTAAAACAGTTTCTACGACAGCTAATGGGAATGTAGTACGATTTGTAAAAGAACCACCGAATTGATCTTTACGGTTATTTGTTTGCTGGGAGAAAAACTGGTGGATTAAAAATCCATTGGCACCATGAATTTCAACACCATCAAACCCTGCTTTAATCGCGCGGAGAGTTGCTTGGCTGAAAGCATAAATGAGCTGCATGATCTCATTTTCGGTTAATTTTTGAATGTAATCTGAATGTGAGCTAGCATGTAAGCTTTTATGACCAGCATGAAAAATTTGTAAAATAGCTTTTGCACCTTGCTTTTTTATTGCAGTAGCAAGCTGCGTTAAATCATGAATAGTTGCATCTGAATCTGCTGCAAATCCTCTTTCCCAGGCTTGTCCATCAGCTTTAATATGGGCACAACCCGTTATGACCATACCAATACCATTAGCGCGATGGGCATAATACGAGAGTTCTTCTGCAGATACTCTTCCATCTTCTGTTGCGGATATTGTTGTCATTGGAGCCATAGAAATTCTATTTTTAATTGTTGCTCCATTTTGGAAAGTAAATGGCTGGAAAAGTAGATCGTATTTTGCGTTCATAGTTGAAAAGCTCCTTTAACGTATATGTAATTAGATTTCTATATATCTATTATTTTAGATTAACTTATGGTTAATTTAATCAGTGAAGACTATCTCCACTGATTAAATAGTGACTTTAAAGTTCATTTTGGACATATTCAGTAAATTGGCGAATGGTTTCTTCATTTCGTTGATAATATGTCCACTGTCCTACTCTCTCGGATTGTAACAATCCAGCTTTTTGCATGTTCACCAAGTAACTAGAAATTACGGATTGTGCCATGCCAGCTTTTTTTTGAATTGAACCTACACAAACACCAGTTTTAAAATCGTCATTTTCAGGTAGATGACATTGTACTTCAAAATGTTTCTTAGGATCTTTTAACCATGACAAGATTTGCCGACGAGTTTCATTGGATAATGATTTATATATTAATAAAGGTTCCATGTTTGTTATTATATCTATTTTTACAGATATGTCAAAGAGGAAGGTTTTCATAAAGAAATCGTATATAACGTCCCATTTAAAGCGAATGAAGTGCGCCCCGTTTCTTCAGAGACAACTAATATAAGTGCATCGCTTTGTTCTGATAAGCCAATTGCAGCTCTGTGACGTGTTCCTAGCTCAGAATCAACTTCGGTACTTTTCGTTAATGGAAGAATATTAGCTGCTGAGACAATATGATTATTTTTAACGAGAACGGCTCCGTCATGAAGAGGGTTACCTGGATAAAAAATGGATTCGAGCAATGGTGCGGTTAAATGGGCATTTAAAGTTGTTCCGGTTTGAATGAAAGGATGGAGTGTCTCGTTTCGTTCCACAACAATAAGAGCACCATGTTTTCGGGCGCTTAAATGCTGGATAGCTGTTGTGATGAACTGCGAGCTTTCCGTATAAGGTGATAAATACGCTTGAATATAGTATGTAGCTGCCAATGTTTGTACATTTGCTAACATATGATGAATATCTTCCATTTTGCACAAAATACATTCATCTTCTTTATCGATTGCTTGCCTCATAATTGATAATTCTTTTTCAGCAATTTCAATCATTTGCTTTGTTTGTATTTTGAGCTCTTCTGACAAGCCCCATTCTTGCATAATCCTCATTCCCTTTAGTGGAGTATTTAACCATAGTGTATACAAATATTCCTAGTAAAATCCTGTTAGATTGTAAAAAATATTGAGATACAGGTTGTTTTTTTCATATAATAAAGATATGACAAGCGAGAGGAGATAAAAGTATGAACTGGAAACAAGAATTTAGTCGCTGGCTTTCATATGCAGAGTTAGACGCAGAACTAAAAGAACAGCTAGAAAACATGAAGCAAGATGAGAAGAAAATCGAGGACAGTTTTTATAAAAATCTAGAGTTTGGCACAGGTGGTATGCGTGGTGAACTTGGTGCTGGTACGAACCGTTTAAATGTATATACAGTTCGTAAAGCAACACAAGGATTAGCAAAGTTTATTGAAAAATTAGGTGAAGAAGCGAAGAAGCGCGGTGTTGTTGTTGCGTACGATTCTCGTCATAAATCACCTGAATTTGCTATGGAAGTAGCTGCTACACTTGGTGCGCACGGCATTACAACATATGTGTTTGAAAGCTTACGTCCAACGCCAGTACTTTCTTTCGCAGTTCGTCATTTACATACAGTAAGTGGAATCGTTCTTACGGCAAGCCATAATCCGCCTGAATATAACGGTTATAAAGTATACGGTGAAGATGGTGGGCAGTTGCCTCCAAAAGAAGCTGATGAGTTAATTAGCTACGTAAACGCAGTAGAAGATGAATTAACAGTTGAGGTTGCTGATGTGGAGCAATTAAAAGCTGACGGTTTATTACATATTATTGGACAAGAAGTAGATGATGCATATGCTGCAGAATTGAACAATGTTATCATTAATAAAGAAATGGTACAAAAGGTTGGGAAAGATTTAAAAATCGTCTTTACACCACTACACGGAACATCAAATATTTCTGTACGCCGTGGTTTAGAGGAAGTTGGATTTACAGATGTAACAGTTGTAAAAGAGCAAGAGTTACCAGATCCAAACTTCTCTACAGTGAAATCACCGAACCCAGAAGAGCATGCAGCGTTTGAGTATGCAATTCGTGACGGTGAGAAGGTAGGCGCAGATGTGTTAATCGCAACAGATCCTGACGCGGACCGCCTAGGTGTAGCAGTTCGTAATCATGAGGGTGAGTTCCAAGTATTAACTGGTAACCAAACAGGTGCACTAATGCTTGATTACTTATTATCTCAAAAGAAAGAAAACGGAACGCTTCCAGAGAATGGTGTTGTATTAAAAACAATCGTAACGTCTGAAATTGGCCGTACAATCGCGAAAGCATACGGTTTAGATACAGTTGATACGTTAACTGGATTTAAATTTATTGGTGAGAAAATTAAACAGTATGAAGAAAGCGGACAATACGAATTCCAATTCGGTTATGAGGAAAGCTATGGTTATTTAATCCGTCCATTCTGCCGCGATAAAGATGCAGTACAATCTGTTCTATTTGCATGTGAAGTAGCTGCATACTACAAATCACAAGGTAAAACGTTATACGACGGTCTATTAGAAGTATTTGAGAAGTACGGGTTCTTCCGTGAAGATCTTGTATCGTTAACGCTAAAAGGAAAAGATGGAGCGGAACAAATCCAAGAGATGATGGCAACATTCCGTGAGAATCCTCCGAAAGAAGTAGCGGGCTTAACAGTTGTAGCAGTTGAAGACTATAAAGCGAGCATCGTTACATCTTTACAAGATGGACATAAAGAAGAGATTCACTTACCGAAATCAAATGTGTTAAAATATCAATTAGAAGATGGTTCTTGGTTCTGCCTACGTCCATCTGGAACTGAACCGAAGATCAAGTTCTACTTCGGTGTTCAAGATAATTCTTTACAAAATAGTGAACAAAAGTTACTTACTATTAAAGAAGATATTATGAATCGTTTATAATATAAAGTAATTTTAAGTAGTAGGGAACAAAAGGGAGCGAAACCTCCCTTTTGTTCTATGTAAGGAAATAATCGTTATTGATTCTGACAGAAGAGAGGGTATTTTGTGATGAAAAAAGTAAGAAAAGCCATAATCCCAGCAGCTGGATTAGGAACACGTTTTTTACCAGCAACAAAAGCAATGCCAAAAGAAATGTTACCGATAGTAGATAAACCAACTATCCAATACATTGTAGAAGAAGCAATAAAATCAGGAATCGAAGATATTATTATCGTTACTGGTAAAACAAAGCGCTCTATTGAAGATCATTTTGATAATGCATTTGAGTTAGAGCAAAACTTATTAGAAAAGAAAAAGTATGAGTTACTTGAAAAAGTACAGGCTTCTTCAAAAATGGTAGATATTCACTATATCCGTCAAAAAGAACCAAAAGGATTAGGGCATGCAGTTTGGTGTGCACGTAAATTCATCGGTGATGAGCCATTTGCTGTTTTATTAGGTGATGATATCGTTCAAGCTGAAAAACCATGTTTACGTCAATTAATTGAAGAATATGATAAAACGCTTTCTTCTGTTATTGGTGTACAAACGGTTCCAGAAGATGAAACACACCGCTACGGAATTATTGATCCGTTAGAGCAAGAAGGACGCCGTTACCAAGTTCGTAATTTCGTTGAGAAACCAGCAGCAGGTACAGCACCTTCAAACTTAGCAATTATGGGACGTTACGTCTTAACACCTGAAATCTTCATGTTCTTAGAACAGCAACATGTTGGTGCTGGTGGTGAAATTCAGTTAACAGATGCAATCCAAAACTTAAATGAAATTCAACGTGTATTCGCTTACGATTTCGAAGGAAAGCGCTACGACGTAGGTGAAAAGTTAGGATTCGTTCAAACGACAATCGAAATGGCCCTGCAACACCCAGAATTACGTGATGACATGGTTCCGATGATGCAGAGAATTTTAGAAGAATACACGAATCAAGATTCTTAATATAGTGATATAATCCCCTGTTGGATGAGCGATAAAGAAACGTATGTATTGCTTAATCTAAAGGGGTTTTTTTTGGGAAAAAAAGACACTCAGGAGAGAGTGTCTTTAATTTTGATCAGTAGGCTTTAGCTCATCAGCTTTGGATTTAATTTCATCAGTAATAGCGATATTAATATTTCCAGCTGCTTTTTTGTATTCCTGAATTAATGAATTAACGTTTTGGTTAAATGAAATTAAGCTGCCACTTGGAGATTGGGCTTGTTCGTTAAGAGCAGTAATAATCCCGTATATTTTTTTATATTCTTCATAGGTTTCTTTATATTTATTAGGCTGTTCTTTTGCAGCTTCAGAGACTAACTTTAAATCATTTCCCATATTGCTATAAAACGTATCAACGGTTGTAATCATTCCGTCAATTTCTGTTCTCTTAGAACTTAGTGCATGATTGAAGTCATGTCTTTTATCTATTGCATTTGACCATGTAGTTGAATACTCGGATAATACGTAAGATGCTGCATATTTAAAGGTGTTTATATTATTATAAAAAGATGCTGCGGCAATTAAGTAATTATCTTCTTTTTTCTTTTGTGCTTGAAGAGCTTGATACTCCTCTTCTATATTTGTTACTTTTGTTATCGTAAAGAGAAGAACGATGACGGATATAACTGATGTAAGAAATAGTATTATAGATGTTATTAAAGATTTTTTGGCTGGTAATTTTCGTACTTTCTTAATTAATCCAATAACAATAAAGATTAAAGCTGCGCATAAACTAACTATAGTAAGAATTAAAAAGAAAAATGCTAGGCCGTTTCCGATGGTATATGGCATTCCTAACTCGCTATTTCCATATAATTTGTAACTGATGCTCATGCCTAGTATGAAAAATAAAGATAGTACTCCGACACTTACTTTAATAAGTGTATTTTTTGATAGATTCACTGATTTTCCTCCAAAACATTGTTCTAATTAGATGTGCAAAATATAAGATTTGCTGAATTAGCATAACAAAAATCATTTTCAATATGTGTCGTATATTGTCGAAAAATAAAAAAAGAGTTATCTTAACATAGTAAGATAACTCTTTTTATTATGAAATCGTCGAATGAGAATGCTGATAAGCGGAACGACGTACAGCATAGTATATACGAGGTGCGATAATAGCACCGATAATTGTAAATACAATATCTTTTACTGCGAACCACATCATAATCATCCAAGCAGCTTTATAGCTCATATTACCACCCATGAAGAGATTGACTGCCCCGTACATATAAGTAGTACCGATAATATAAGTTAAAATAATTCCTGTGAAAGAGGCAATTGTAAAAGTAATAAATGTTGGTTTTTCCTTTTGTTCTACGAGTTTTCCTGATACGTAAGCAACGATAATAAATGCGATAATAAAACCACCAGTAGGATCTAAAAGTGCTCCAAATCCAGCTTTGAAGTTAGCGAAGATTGGCGCACCTGCTACTCCAACAAGCATATATACAGTCATTGATAATGCACCAAGTCTACTTCCAAGAAGAAGCCCTGCTAAAATTGCGAAAAATGGTTGCATAGATAATGGGATGCCCGCCACTTGTAGGAATGGGGCCCAAGATACAATATTTGCACCAATAGCCATAAGAGCAACGAACATGGCAGCTAATGCTAAATCTAAAACATGAAATCTTCTCATAATGTTAACCTCCTGTTGTTATTAGGTTAACATTATCGTAGCGAAAATGTTTACTTGTTGTCAATCAAAATATTTTGATAAGAAGGCTTCAAATAGTCTCTTAGCAACGTATACGGAATGCGAAATTGCGGAATTCCACTTGAATAAGGAGCAATCTCATATAAAGAGAAATAAATGACAAGATTGTCCGGTTCTAAAAAGAAGTGGAACTTTTTCGTGCTCATGACCTTTTCAGTTGCATCAGGAAAATAAATGCTTTCATTTTGTTTAATTTGTCTTACAATCTCAGCACGGATTACTTCTTTATATGTATCTTCTTTTTGAAATAAATCGTCTAAGTGTAGTAACTTTTTTTCGTTTAAATCAAATGTGTTTGCCTTCCACGTATAAAGACCATGTGCCCCGCCTGTATATTGATAGTAATTCACATATAGGCTAAGAAAAGGTGGTTTATTTAAGGAGACTTTATAATCAACATTCGCCACGTACGGGTGAAATGGTGTACTAGATCCTTCTGTTTCTGTATAATATTTTTTTGCGTCTTTTTCTAATTTGGTTTTAAATTTGTCAGTAGATTTTTTGTAATAGAAATTGAGCTTATTTTGAAATTTAGAATCGGAAAAATTGTGAAACGAAGGTCTGCTAATTTGATATTCTATATAAGGTTTCTTACCTTTTTGCGTTACAGTCTTCACATCGATTGTCAGGTTAGATGTTTTGGCTGCTAGTGCACAATTTGGTACAATAGTCAGCAAGGAGAACATAAGCAGTAATATACAAAATTTCTGTTTCATTTAGGTGAAACCTCCTTATATAAGTGTTATAGGTAGTTTGAAATTAAATAGGTAAAATTATACATTTTAATTAAAGTTAGAGAAGGGGGAAGCGATATGGCAAAAACTTTAATGGATTCACTTGGAATTGAGTTGTTAGAGATGACAGAAGATAAGGTGGTTGCTACGATGCCTGTTGATGGGCGTACGCATCAGCCATTTGGATTTTTACACGGTGGTGCTTCTGTTGCGTTAGCAGAAACAGTAGCAAGTGTCGGTTCATACAATTTAATTGATCAAGAGAAATGCATCTGTTTCGGTCTAGAAATTAATGCAAATCATATTCGCTCAAAGAAAGATGGAATTGTAACAGCAATCGGGACACCGATACATAGAGGACATTCAACGATGGTTTGGGATATTCGCATCATTGATGAGAATGATGAATTACTATGCATATCAAGATGTACAGTAGCAATTAAAGAAAAACGTGAAAAATAGAAAAGAGGTTGCTCTAAGGAGCAACCTCTTTTTCTTATAATTAGAACTGGATTTTCTTCTCTAAGAAACCTTTTAGTTCGCTGATTGGCATACGAACTTGTTCCATTGTGTCACGGTCACGTACTGTAACAGCTTTGTCTTCAACAGAGTCAAAGTCATAAGTGATACAGAATGGTGTACCGATTTCGTCTTGACGACGGTAACGTTTACCGATAGAACCAGTTTCGTCAAAGTCTACCATGAAGTCTTGAGCTAGTTCTGCGAATACTTCAGTAGCACCTTCAGATAGCTTTTTAGATAATGGTAAGATAGCTGCTTTGTATGGTGCTAAAGCAGGGTGGAAACGAAGAACTGTACGAGAATCGTTTTCTAATTGCTCTTCTTCATATGCATCACATAAGAATGCTAATGTTACGCGGTCAGCACCTAAAGATGGCTCGATGCAGTACGGTACGTAACGCTCATTCGTTTGTGGATCGATATAGTTAAAGTCTTCATTAGAGTGTTCCATGTGACGTTTTAAATCGAAGTCTGTACGAGATGCTACGCCCCATAGTTCGCCCCAACCGAATGGGAATCGGAATTCAATATCAGTTGTTGCGTTACTGTAGTGAGATAATTCCTCTTCACCGTGGTCACGAAGACGCATGCTTTCTTCAGTCATACCAAGTGAAAGTAACCAGTTCTTACAAGTTTCACGCCAGAATGCGAACCACTCTAAATCTTCACCAGGCTTACAGAAGAATTCAAGTTCCATTTGTTCGAATTCACGTGTACGGAATGTGAAGTTACCAGGCGTGATTTCGTTACGGAAGCTCTTACCGATTTGGCCAATACCAAATGGAAGTTTTTTACGCATAGAGCGTTGTACGTTTTTGAAGTTTACGAAAATACCTTGTGCTGTTTCAGGACGAAGGAAGATTTCGTTCGTGCTAGACTCTGTAACACCTTGGAATGTTTTGAACATTAAGTTGAACTGACGGATTTCAGTGAACTCTTCACTACCACAATCAGGACATTTTACTTCATGCTCTTTCATTAAGTCAGCCATTTGGTCGAAAGTAAGACCATCAACAACCATTTCGATGCCTTTTGCATCTAATGCATCTTCAATTAATTTGTCAGCACGGTGACGCGCTTTACATTTTTTACAGTCGATCATTGGATCGTTGAAGTTACCAACGTGACCAGAAGCGATCCAAGTTTTTGGGTTCATTAAAATAGCTGCGTCTAAACCAACGTTGTATGGAGATTCTTGAATGAATTTTTTCCACCAAGCTTTTTTAACGTTATTTTTTAATTCGATTCCAAGTGGACCGTAATCCCAAGTGTTTGCAAGACCACCGTAAATTTCAGAACCAGGGAAAACAAAACCGCGATGTTTTGCTAAGTTTACAACTTGTTCCATTGAATACATAATAAAATCCTCCTTTTGAAAGTTAACGTATTGGCGATGACGTGCTCAGATACTAGTGAAACGAGCGGTATATGCTTTGAAAACATAAAAAAACGCTCATCCCAAGGCTTAATTGCCTAGGGACGAGCGTTTGCCCGCGGTTCCACCCTAGTTGATACACAACAGGTGCATCCACTTTATCACGTATTGCTCGAGACTGCCGTTTCCTTGCGGTTTCAGGCTTTCACTATCCCTGAATCGCTTTTTGTGCAAGTACTTATAAGTCCGTCATCGCTACTTATATTAATAATAATGAACATATTCTAACACGTTCTTTTTTAAATCTCAATAGAGGAACACGTCTATCTATGATAGAGTCTCGCCTATTTTTTCGTTATTTATTCCGTAATTGTGTTTAATGTGTTTAATTGCTTCACGTTTACTAAGCGAGGCAAGTTCGTTATTTTGTACGTATTCCCAAACGACATCGGGCTTTGTTTTTGCATATTCGCGAAGGACCCAGCCAATCGCTTTTTGAATGAAAAATTCTTTTGAAGAATGTAGTTGTCCAATAATCCAGAAAAGAAGTTCTTCATCCATCTTTTGTTTATATTTTAGCTGGAATAAAATAGCGGCGCGTTGTAACCATATGTTATCTGATGCAATCCATTTTGGAATATAGGCAGAAATTAATTCTGGATGTTTTAAAAAGATACCACCTAAAAATGTAGGGACGATGCTATCAACAGAATCCCACCAAGATTTTGTTACAATCAGTTCTTCTAAAAACGGGATATGCGTTTCGTTTATATACTTTTTATATTTTTGCATAATATCGAGTGCGGCCGCTTGAAATTCACGTTCTGGTAAATCCCAAAGTTCACGTACGATAACTTGGAAATCCTTTTGATCTGGGAGAGTATGTATTTGAATAACGTCTTTTAATAACTGTCTTCTTTCAGGTGTTTGAATACCGAGAAATGGAAAATGATTTTTCATATAACGTGCCATCGGTTCTGCTTTTTCAAGGTTTTTATGAGCTATGAAATGCTCTTGTAACGCTTTTACAAATGGATGCATAAATCCGTTCTCCTCTCTAACTAACTTACTCCTATTATTATACAGAGAGTTTGGTTAAATTTTAAAACATAACTTGCAGAGTAATGAAATATGTTGAGAGTAGAGAGGAGAGGATAAGATGGAAGATCAAGGCGTACTAGCAGGTTTCTTTGCTCTTAGTTTTGCGTTTATTCTTGTTATATTGATTTGGGCAATTATTTCGTATTTGTTAACGGCTTTTGCACTGTATACGATGGCGAAAAATGATGGTGCAACGGATGGTGTTCTTGCTTTTATTCCTTTTATAAATAGTAAGACATGGGGGGATTTAGCAAAAGACAAATTGCCAGATTTCTTGAAAGAAGAAGCAGGATGGAAAGTATTCGGCATATATGTCGCGTGTTTCATCTTTAACTTCGTACCAATAATAAGTTTACTAGCAACAGCTGTATCGATTGTGCTGTCTATTTATCTTATCTACGCTATTTTAGACAGGTACGGAACGAACTCTATATTATTTACGATTATTCATACCATCACATTTTCGGTTTTCTTACCGATTCACTTGTTCATTATTCGGAATGAGCCGGTAAGGTATAACGAGTAGATATATGCGGGGAGCTGTTTCGAAGATATTTTGGAACAGCTTTTTGTCGGTAAATTGATATTTCGTGTAGAATCGTTGATATAAATTCGTTGACCAAGAAAAAAGGGCTGCCACATAGGACAGCCCTTTTCTACTACATAAGGTAGCGTAAATAAATATAAATATGAGAAATGATTAATGAAACGATCATAATTGGGAAACCGACTTTTAAGAAGTCCATGTAGCTAAACTTATGTCCTTCGCGGCTTGCAATACCTGCAACAATTACGTTAGCTGAAGCTCCGATTAATGTTCCGTTTCCGCCTAGACAAGCACCTAATGCTAATGCCCACCATAATACGTCGATTTGTGCGTCAGAAGGTGATAAACCTAGCCCAACTGCCATATCGTTAATAAGTGGAATCATTGTTGCAACGAATGGAATGTTATCAATTGTTGCAGAGGCGATACCAGATACCCATAGAATAAGGATAGATGCTTGAGAAATATCTCCGCCTGTTATTCCAATTACTTTTTGAGCTAACGTTTTGATAAGCCCGATATCAATAAGTCCTCCAACGAGTACGAATAGTCCTGCGAAGAAGAAGATTGTTACCCACTCTACACTTGCGAATACCTCTTCAATTTCATGTTCTTTCACACCAATTAGCATAAGTACAGTTGCACCAGTTAAGGCAATGATAGCTGCATCAACATGGAAGATGGAGTGAGTCATGAAACCTACGATTGTAAGTCCAAGTACTGTTAAAGATTTTTTCATTAATACAGGGTCTTTAATGTATTGCTTTTCATCTAAACTCATTAATTTCTTAACTTGTACAGGATCAGCAATTAATTGTTTGCGGTACATGAAGTAAAGTATTACTGCTGTAACACCAATAATAATAATTACGATTGGCGCTAAGTTTAGCAAGAATGCATTGAAGTCTAAATGCTTATTTGCAGAACCAATCATAATATTTGGCGGATCACCAATTAATGTAGCTGTTCCTCCGATGTTTGAAAAAATAATTTCAGAAAGTAAATAAGGAACAGGATTTACTTGCAGTATGCGCGTAATAGATAAAGTAACTGGAACAACAAGAAGTACAGTTGTAACGTTATCTAAAAATGCGGAACCAAGCGCAGTAAGTAAGGAAAGCGAAATTAAAATTTTAATTGGATTTCCTTGCGCCCCTTTTGCTGCTTTAATGGCAACGTATTGGAAGACACCCGATTTACTCGTAATGTTCACCAAAATCATCATACCGATGAGTAGCGTAATCGTCCCCCATTCAATATGTTTCGTAAAGGCGTTGTGTAAATCAACGACTCCCATAATTACCATGAGTGCTGCACCAAGAAGTGCGATGACAGCGCGATTAATTTTTTCTGAAATAATAATGGCATATGTAATTAAAAAGACTGCGATAGCAAAATAATACTGCCAGTTTGCGAGCTCTTGCGTTGTTTCGTGCAAAAATCTCATCTCCTTTCATTCACTTTTCTTAGTGTGTCAAAAAATTAACTGGATGAAACACACATAACGTCATTATAAAGTAGAAAAAAGGGGGATGTAAATGAAAGGACTTATTTTGTCATATTTTCTGCATCGGTCATTTTTTCTTATTTTTAAAAATATTTGTGGGCATTTGACATATATATAAGATACATCCAATCTGAATATTTAAAATGGAATTAGCATTCGAGCTTGTTCGTGTAGGAGTGTCAAATAGAAAGGAATGACAAAGATGATAAGGAAGGGATCGTATGGATGAACAACAATTTTTATTTTTGGATTTTGAGTTTACGATGCCCCAACACAGAAAAAAACCAAAAGGATTTTTCCCGGAAATTATTGAGGTAGGACTCGTTTCGGTTGTTGGCTGTAAGGTAGAAGACACGTATTCTGCTCATGTTAGGCCGAAAACTTTTCCTTCTTTAACGGATCGATGTAAGAAATTTTTAGGAATTAAACAAGAAGTCGTAGATAAAGGAATTTCGTTTCCAGAACTCGTTGAAAAGCTTGCAGAATATGAAAAGAGATGTAAACCGACCATTGTTACGTGGGGAAATATGGATATGAAAGTGTTGAAGCATAATTGTGAAATGGCGGGAGTAGACTTTCCATTCTTAGGACAGTGTCGTGACTTATCACTTGAGTATAAGAAGTTTTTTGGGGAGAGAAATCAAACAGGATTGTGGAAAGCAATTGAGGCGTATGGAAAAGCAGGAACAGGAAAGCATCATTGTGCGCTAGATGATGCGATGACGACGTATAATATTTTTAAATTAGTAGAAAAAGATAAAGAGTATTTAGTGAAACCAGCACCTCCAACATTAGGGGAACTCGTTGATTTTTCAAAAGTGTTAAAGAAAGTGAGTACACAGTAACGACCAAATTGCACAGTATGTAATTTGGTCGTTTTGTTTTTTTAAAGTTTGTAGTCTTTTTTTAACTGCTCTAATGTTTCTAGACTACGAACCGCAAAAGGTGAATCATCTTCAGAAAATGAATTCATTTGAGTTTCTAATGCTAATTTGAGTGACTCTGTATAATCTGGAATTTCTCCTTCATATTTCTTCACCATTTGCTCTGGAATATTCGTCTGTTCCCGGAAAGCTAAAGCACGTCTTTCATGGAAAAATGGTACGTCAGCTTGTTTTACGTTATGTAAGTCACCTTGTACCGGATGTTTTAAAACAGCTAATACTTTTACGACGTAACTGCCAGGACGGCTATTTGTAACTTCGCCGATATATTTGCCAGTTTTATAAATACCAGTAACGATTTCACCAATTTCAAATGTTTCTCTCATATTTTTCACCTCAAGTTTATAGTAAGGAAAGTGCGCGAAGGAGTCAAAGAAATCATTCGCTTTCGGAATGCCCCCTTGAGAATATGGCTAGGTTCCACTATAATTTCATATTATATAACAGAAAATTCTGATGTTTTATAAATCCTCTAATAAGGAGTGTTCTATTTATATGATGCCTTTATATTTTCCGGAAGATAAAACAGAATATATTATTCCAGGGATTGTTTGCGTTCTATTTATTATTGGTGCCGTTGCTACGTGGCGTATGTTCATTCGTGTATCCAAACGAGAAGCGGAGCGGTTACAGAAAGTTGAAGAAAAACTTTTAGCGGAAAAGAAACAGTAACTCATTTTTGTATGTTTCCCTCCATGCTCGGACAATCTAAGGGCAGAATATATTTTGGAGGGAATAGAATGAAAAAACGGCTTTTTTTCAGTTGTTGTTTATTATTTCTGATGGCAGGTTGTGACCAAGGAAAGCCGAAAGAAATTGACGTGAAATTACATAATGCTTCAGGCGATGAAGTGGGGACTGCGAAAGTAGTGCAGCAAACAAGCGGAGTGAAAATCACGATTAAAGGGGAAGGGTTCGCACCTGGCCCGCACGGCATACATGTACACGAAATTGGTGAGTGTAAAGCACCACGTTTTGAATCATCTGGTAATCATTTTAATCCTGATGATAAAAAGCATGGACTTCTTAATCCGAAGGGTGCAGAAAACGGTGATTTACCGAACGTAATTGCAGACGGTTCTGGAAAGATTAAAGCGGAAATCAATGCACCACATATAACGCTGGGAGAAGGAAAAACGACGATTCATAGAAAAGATGGAGCGTCTATTATTATTACAGAAAATGCTGATGATGGCATGACACAACCGACAGGTAAATCCGGCGATCGAATTGCTTGTGGTGTCATGGTAAAAAAAGCGTCGGATATGAAGAAAAAGTAAAAGCTACCGTGCATGGTAGCTTTTTTTGTGAAACGTAATTGAAAATATATCAGCGGTTATTGGGATATATCAATTTACCAACAAGAATTGAGAAAGGAGGCTGTCCGCGATGCAGCCTCCTTTCTTATCATGAAAACGTATGGCGCAGTCTGTTTAAAATTTCTTCTAAAACAGATCTTGGACAGCCGATGTTAATTCGAATATGATCTTCGCCGCCTAATCCGTATTTTTCACCGGGCTCAACGATGATTTTCCCTTTTTCCTCAAGTAATGTGGTGCGCTCATTTTGAGAAAGCTGTAGGTGAGAGCAATCAATCCATAATAAAAAACTACCTTCTGGCTTCGTTACGGAAAGAGTAGGTATGTGATCTTTAATATATTTACAAGCGAATTGAGCGTTATCTTCTATATATAATCGAATTTCATTTAGCCAATCGTTACATTCTGTATAGGCACTTTGCATCGCTGTATAGGCGAATATATTTAATCCGTGGAAGCCTTGTCTATATTGGATAGCTGTAAAGGCTTGACGGAGTTTTTCATTTGGAATGATAATAATCGATGCTTGTAATCCAGCGATATTAAATGTTTTACTCGGAGCCATGCAAGTAATTGTGCGCTCTGCTAATTCATCTGATAAGGAAGCGAACGGTGTATGTGTATGATCTGCATAAATAATATCGGAATGAATTTCATCTGCGACAACGATTACATTATATGTTGTACATAGCGCGCCAAGTTGTGTGAGTTCCTCTTTTGACCAAACACGTCCGATTGGATTGTGCGGACTACAAAGAAGCATGAGTTTGACACCTTGTTGAAATTGCTTTTCTAAATGCTCAAAGTCTATCGCATATGTATCATTTTGTTTCTGTAATGGACTTACGCATAATTGTCTATTGTTGGTTGTGACCATTTCGAAAAATGGGGGATAAATAGGTGGTTGTACGAGAACGGATTCGTTTTCTTTTGTGAAGGCCTGTATGCTCGTACTAAGAGCTGGAACGATCCCCGGGCTAAAGACAATCCATTCTTTTTGCATATCCCAGTTGTACTGTTTTTTTGTCCAGTTACAAATAATATCACCAATATTTTCGGGAGGAAGTGTATAGCCAAAAATAGGATGCTCGATACGTTTCTTTAAAGCAGTTTGAATTGGTTGTGGTACTTCAAAATCCATATCAGCAATCCAGGCATGGAGAAGCTCTTCGTTTTTATATGTATCCCATTTTGTACTATGAGTTCCACGTCGATTGACTGTTTTATGAAATAGTTGCATAAGTTTGCCCCCTTCTTCTGTAAAACCGTTAAGTTATGAAAGTTCTCTCTCTTCTTATAGAATAGCTGATGTGATAGGATAAAGAAAAGTATTAAAAAGTGAAAAGGCGGGAAGCGAATGGGTACATATGAAAAGATGATAGAGGTTGTGAAGAATTGGGATCCGTTTCAAATGGGACCGGAATTTTATGAAACAGAAGCGAGCGATGTTGTGAACGTCGTAAGTGTGTTTGATGATTCAAAATACATCGCAAAGAAGATTCAACATATATACTTTATGTCTTTTGAGGAAGTACCTGCGCTTGAAAAATGTGAGAAGTTGGCTGTGGAATTACTTGTAATAAAAGAAGGCGGAAGTTGTTCATTATAGGCTGTCGGAATGTCCGACAGCCTTTTTTTATATATTATTGCGCAGAAAAAGCGATAATTTCTTCATAAACATGTTCAGGCTTTTCTTCAGGTAGTAAATGTCCTGTGTTTTCGTAAGAAATAAACTTCGAATTCGGTAAATCTTTGTGTAGACGGTGACCTACATGTACAGGGACGACGCGATCTTTTTCGCCCCAAATGAGTAGCGTAGGTGTTTCGATTTTTTGTAATTCAGTTGAAGGCAAGTCACCTTCACGGTCTCGTATCATCCGAGTTAAAGCGGGGAATATACGGTTGTCATAAAAAGGAGCGGAGTAACCTTCCTTCATTTCATCGTCAATTAATGAGTGATCATGAACGACATTCATTAAGTTATGAACAATGCCGCGCCGGATAATCCAGTTCTTTACGTATAAATGAAAGAACGGTAAATAAGAAGAGTACAGTAAAGGCAAAGTTGCACGTGCTAAATAGCTAGAGCTGCATAGTAAAATCGTCTTTGAGATTAATTCAGGGCGTATACGGTTTACATAGAGAGAAATTTGTCCACCCATAGAATGCCCAACTAACACAATATTTGAGAGAGATAAATGTTCAATTAAATCGATAATAACCGTTGCTAAATTGTGATAAGAATACTTAAAAAGATGAGACTTATCACTTTTTCCGAAGGGCGGTAAATCAAGAGCAATTACTGTACCTGCTTTCGATAGTAAAGGAATGAGGCGGCGGTAACTGAATGAGGAAGATAAAAAGCCGTGAACGAGTACGAAAGTAGGACGTTCCGTTTTGTTGTCATGTTCATACAATTCATAATGAATAGTAGTGCCGCGAGTGGAAAAAGTGAAATAAGGACAAGTATATTCGTGATTCATTTTTTGTCACTCCATTGATTTTTGTTCATATCATTTCCAGGTAAGAAAAAAATATGTTAACAAAAAAAGGCAAGATGACGATGTCATCTTGCCTTTCGCTTATTAATCATTACCCGCGAACAATATTAGGCGGTGTTTTTCCTTGTAACCCTGCAACTAAATTTTCAGCAGCTGTCATAGCCATTTGCTGCCTAGTTTTTAATGTTGCAGATCCGATGTGTGGTAAAGTCACGACATTTTGTAGTGATAAGAGCGGATTATCCTTTTGAACCGGCTCTTGTGTAAACGTATCGATGCCTGCTGCAAAGATTTTCTTTTCGGTTAACGCATGGATTAACGCTTCTTCATCTACTGTTTTCCCGCGAGAAGCATTAATAAAGATTGCTGTTTCTTTCATTAATGAAAATTCCTTTTTTCCGATAAGATGATACGTTTCATCTGTTAATGGAGTAAGAAGAACAATAAAGTCAGACTGTTTGAGTAGCGTCTGTAAATCACAATATGTAGCATCGAATTTTTGTTCAGCTTCTTCTTTACGGCGACGGTTATAATACAGAACATTCATATCAAATCCGAATTTCGCTCGTTTTGCGACAGCTTCACCAATTCGTCCCATTCCGATAATACCGATTGTACTATGGTGTACATCCAGTCCGAAGTGCTCTTTTCCAATTTCGGCATTCCATTCACCATTTTTTACGTAGGAGTCGAGTTCGCAAACACGGCGACCAGCAGATAGCATAAGAGCGAAAACAAGGTCAGCTACTGTATCATCTAGTACGTATGGTGTATTCGTTCCGATTACATTTCGCTTTTCCATCACTTGTAAATCAAAATTATCGTAACCGACAGAAATGTTGCTCACTATTTTTAAGTTAGGAGCCGCCTTCAATAATTCTTCATTAATAGCAGATCCAAAATTTAATAAACCATCTTTATCTTGTATTTTTTCCAATAGAACATCACGAGGTACCTTCTCATTTTGCTCCCATTTTTCATAATCACAGTGTTCTGATAAATAGTTTTCTACAAATGTTGGAACTGGTTCAGCAATATAAACTTTTGGTTTCACGGTTCCATCCCCTTTCGCTTTATCACGCATTTTTCCACTGATTAAAGTTTCACTTTACCCCGCTTTAACGGACAGTAAGCCTCCCAGCTCAAAAAGCAGCTTAGGTGGGAAAGCAACTGTCCGTAAAAGCCCGATTGGTGCGGGCTAATAATCAGCGGGGTGAAGCATTCCGCTGATTAAAGTTTCACTTTATTTTGACATAATTCACTAAAAAAATCTTCTTTTCAAACTGGAAAGGGTATTTGTATAATTTAGACACAAACGAAAAGGAAGGATGATTTATATGGTGACAGAAAAAGAATTAGAATTATTAGCTTGTCTTGAAAAAAGTAGTCGATTATCTGTAGATACATTAGCGAAGCTGTTAAATATAGAAGTAGAAGAAGTAAAGAAAATGGTTGGAAAATTAGAAGCGGAAAAGATTATTGTGGATTATGTAACACATATCGATTGGACGAAGGTGAAAGAACATACAGGTTTAACGGCGATGATCGATGTGAAAGTTACGCCAAAGCACGGCGTTGGATTCGATGCGGTTGCTGAGCAAATTTATCGTTATTCAGAAGTGAAATCTGTGTATTTAATGTCAGGGACATATGATCTTTCTATTACATTAGAAGGAAAGACGATGGGCGAAGTAGCGATGTTTGTTTCAGAGAAATTAGCAACAATTGAATCTGTCGTTTCTACAACAACGCATTTCATTTTGAAGAAGTATAAACATGAGGGAATTATTTATGAAAAAAACGATGATGATAAGCGAATTGTGGTGACACCATGAAGCAATTTGAACTATCTAGAGCGGCAGAATCTTTACAACCATCTGGTATTCGAAAGTTTTTCGATTTAGCAGCGAATATGAAAGGTGTTATTTCTCTTGGAGTAGGAGAGCCTGACTTTGTTACACCTTGGAATGTAAGGCAAGCATGTATCCGTTCTTTAGAACAAGGATATACGTCATATACAGCAAATGCAGGATTATTGGAGCTCCGTCAAGAAATAGCAAAGTATCTAAAAAAACAATTTGCAGTATCTTATGATCCAAATGAAGAAATCATTGTTACAGTTGGAGCGAGTCAGGCGTTAGATGTAGCGATGCGCGCCATTATAAATCCTGATGATGAAGTACTCATTATTGAACCAAGTTTCGTTTCGTATGCACCACTTGTGACATTGGCTGGAGGAGTTCCAGTTCCTGTGGCAACTACTTTAGAAAACGAGTTTAAAGTACAATCAGAACAAATTGAAGCAGCTATTACAGCAAAAACAAAGGCAATTTTGCTTTGTTCACCAAATAACCCAACAGGTGCAATGTTAAATAAATCCGAACTTGAAGAGATAGCAGTGATTGTTGAGAAGTACAATTTAATTGTATTATCTGATGAAATTTACGCAGAGCTTGTATACGACGAAATATATACAAGTTTCGCGAGTATTAAAAATATGCGCGAGCATACGATTTTAATTTCAGGATTTTCAAAAGGATTTGCGATGACAGGATGGCGCCTCGGTATGATTGCAGCTCCTGTTCATTTTTCAGAATTAATGCTCAAAATCCATCAATATTCCATGATGTGTGCACCGACGATGTCTCAGTTCGCAGCACTTGAAGCGTTACGCGCGGGGAATGATGAAGTAATTCGGATGAGAGATAGCTATAAGAAACGCCGTAATTTTATGGCGACATCTTTCAATGAAATAGGATTAACATGTCATGTTCCGGGCGGAGCATTTTATGTCTTTCCTTCTATTTCTTCAACTGGACTATCTTCGGTAGAATTTGCAGAACAGTTATTGTTAGAAGAAAAAGTGGCTGTTGTACCTGGAAGTGTATTTGGCGAAAGTGGTGAAGGATTTATTCGTTGCTCGTATGCAACATCGCTTGAACAACTGATGGAAGCAATGAAGAGAATGGAACGGTTCGTAGAAAATAAAAAAAGGACAAAACACAATACGTTTTGTCCATAAAAGGGGGGGAATACTAGAAAGCCATGTGTTAGTATTCTATCCCAATATTGGAGAATTATACATACTACAGGAAATTTTTCGTTAATTTTGAATGAGTTCTGTCATAGTGGTATAATTTACTAATATAAGGTATGCGTATCCTGAGTAGCTTTACTTAGGATACGTACTAACCAATCGGATATTTAACAATAAATCATCTGCTTTGCTATCTACAATTGTAGAGAAAATGGTAAACGTATGGGAGTGTTTCATATGTCAGAACAATATACAACAGGAGTGGTTGTAACAGGGAAAGTGACTGGGATTCAAGATTACGGTGCATTTGTAGCGTTAGATGCAGAAACACAAGGACTTGTGCATATATCTGAAATTACAAATGGATATGTAAAGGATATTCATGACTTTTTAAAAGTCGGCGATACAGTAGAAGTAAAGGTACTTTCAATTGATGAAGAACACAGAAAAATGAGTTTATCGTTAAAAGCGGCGAAAAGAAAACAAGGACGGATTCTTATACCGAATCCATCTGAGAACGGATTTAATACGCTGCGAGAAAAGCTAACAGAATGGATTGAAGAGTCCGAGTTAACAAAGTAAAAGAGGAGCGCATATGAGCGTTCCTCTTTTACTTTATCTTATGATATATATTTGCAAATATGATTGCATGCAATCATATTCGTATGTCGGAGGTGAAGTAAAGACATACTGACTAGCGAATTTCGTTCGTTTCTGGGTGAGTGCCAAGATTTTCTGATGGTTTAAAGAGTAAACCGAGATTGATAAGCCCAGAAATACCAACGATGCCGTAAATAATGCGTGCAAGAGCTGAGTTTTGTCCACCGAAAATGGCTGCCACTAAGTCAAACTGGAAGAACCCGATTAGTCCCCAGTTCACAGCGCCAATTACAGTAAAGACTAATGCGATACGTTGCAGAGTACTCATGAAAAAGCCCCCCTTAATTGTGAAGCGTAAGCAAGCGATGAGTTAATTAACTCTTTTATAGAATGGTGCAGTTATGTTGTTTTTATACATAAAAAATGTTTGAAAGGAGATGTATATACATCTATACCGAAAAATGCGAATTTTTATGCAAAAAATGAACTTTTTCTAAAAAATATATTTTGGTTACGTTTACAATGGTTGAATCGCTTGATTTACAACTTCAGTTTCGCTAAAGTGAATACAGAAATACATATCCATAATTGGAGGGAAAAAGATGAGTACACATGTAACGTTCGACTATTCCAAAGCGTTATCCTTCATCAGTGAACATGAAATCACTTATTTACGTGATGCAGTGAAAGTAACACATCACGCAATCCACGAAAAAACTGGAGCTGGGAACGATTTCCTTGGGTGGGTAGACCTTCCGCTTCAATATGACAAAGAAGAATTTACTCGCATTCAAAAATGCGCAGAAAAAATTAAAAATGACTCTGACATTTTACTTGTTGTAGGTATCGGTGGTTCTTATCTAGGAGCACGTGCAGCAATCGAAATGTTAAACCATTCTTTCTACAACACGCTTTCTAAAGAACAACGTAAAACTCCACAAGTGCTATTTGTTGGACAAAACATTAGCTCCACTTACATGAAAGATTTAATGGACGTATTAGAAGGTAAAGACTTCTCTATTAACGTTATTTCCAAATCAGGTACAACAACAGAGCCGGCACTAGCATTCCGTATTTTCCGTAAGTTATTAGAAGAAAAGTATGGAAAAGAAGAAGCTCGCAAACGTATTTATGCAACTACAGATAAAGCGCGTGGTGCATTAAAAACATTAGCTGATAACGAAGGTTACGAAACATTCGTTATTCCGGATGATGTTGGAGGACGTTTCTCTGTATTAACGCCAGTTGGTTTATTACCAATCGCAGTAAGCGGCTTAAATATTGAAGAGATGATGAAAGGTGCAGCTGCTGGTCATGATGACTTCGGAACATCAGAGCTAGAAGAAAACCCAGCTTACCAATATGCAGTAGTTCGTAACGCTTTATACAATAAAGGAAAAACAATTGAAATGCTTGTTAACTATGAGCCAGCACTTCAATACTTCGCTGAGTGGTGGAAACAGTTATTTGGTGAAAGTGAAGGAAAAGATCAAAAAGGTATTTTCCCATCTTCAGCAAACTTCTCAACTGACTTACACTCATTAGGTCAATACGTTCAAGAAGGTCGTCGTGACTTATTTGAAACAGTTCTAAAAGTAGGTAAATCTACACATGAACTAAAAATCGAATTAGAAGACAACGATTTAGATGGATTAAACTACCTTGCTGGTGAAACTGTAGACTTCGTAAACACAAAAGCATACGAAGGTACATTACTTGCACATAGCGATGGTGGAGTACCAAACTTAATCGTAAATATCCCTGAATTAAATGAGTACACATTCGGTTACCTTGTATACTTCTTCGAAAAAGCATGTGCGATGAGCGGCTACTTATTAGGCGTAAATCCATTTGACCAACCAGGAGTAGAAGCATACAAGAAAAACATGTTTGCTTTACTTGGTAAACCAGGATTTGAAGAGTTAAAAGCAGAATTAGAAGAGCGTTTAAAATAATAAAAAGCGACCGGAATCCGGTCGCTTTTTATTATTTCAACGAAAAATCCATCAGTATATTCAAACTAGAGTGGGTATGCTAAAGAAAAAGTCTAGGAGGGATGGGCTTGATTCCGATTCAATCAAATTTAGAAGGACGTACCTATGCGTTATATAAGTTAGAAGAGATAATGAAGCCACTTGGATATAGTATTGGTGGCAATTGGGATTATGATAAAGGATGCTTTGATTACAAAATCGATGAAGAAGATGGCTATCAATTTTTACGAGTGCCATTTACAGCGGTGAATGGAGAACTAGATGTGTCGGGCGTAATAGTCCGTCTTGAAACGCCTTATATTCTTTCGCACGTATATCAAAACGAACTAGATGATCATGTGAATACTTTAACTGCTGGAACAAGTGGTATGGATCAATTTGCTGAACCGAAAGATCCAGATGGAGATGTGAAAAGAAAATATATCAATATTGGAAAAGTGCTCATACAGGAACTAGAAAAACATTTTCTTAATGGTGAATAACAATGAGTATGTCGCTTTCAATGAGAAGAAAGGAATGGACTGGATTAATTATATATTGTTCGTCACGCTTTATACCTAGTAAGAGGATGTTTTGCTTTAAAAGAGTATAGCTGCAATTTGCAAAAGTTTGTCCGGTGCAGGACGGAAAAAGCTCCATCAGTTGTAATTTGTTATCAGAGATTTCATCGTAAAGTGAAAATAGTACGCCTGAAATGGAAGGGAATAAAAGAGAAGCGGTAAATACATAGCTCGTTAATTTATTTCCTTCTATAATTTCTGATACACCAGCTCTCGTTGCATTTTGTATTTGTTCAGAAGTAAGAAGTTCAGCGATACAGTGAATGTTTGGATTGAGCCCTTTTGCAGTTAAAATATTTAAAATGGATTGTGTATCTGCTAAGCTTTCATTTTTTTCTTTATCAGCTGTTATTAATATAGTGTGAGCCGTTGTAATGTTAGCTTTTAATAAAGTTTGATCATGATGGGGGCAACCCTTTATAAATTCTAAATGATGAAATGGTTTTGGAAGTAAAGAAAGTGTTTCATCAATTAAAACGATATCAAGGTTCGGTTGTAAAACGTGCATTTGTTTTACAACA